>NZ_JALPRK010000022.1 GCF_023195895.1 Paenibacillus mellifer | reverse complement strand
AAATCCCGCTGCACACGCAGCGGGACATTTCTGCTTCTTTACTACTTAGAATACCGGCACCAAAGCGCCTTGGTACGTATCGTTGATGAACGTTCTAACCTCATCGGAAGTCAGAGCTTTCGCCAGCTTCTGGATCGCTTCGGAGTCCTTATTATCAGGACGGGCAACCAGAATGTTCGTGTACGGCGAATCCTTATCTTCGATAAACAACGCATCCTTCGTTGGATTCAGCTTCGCTTCCAGCGCATAGTTCGTATTGATCAGCGCCAGATCCACTTCGGCCAATTGGCGAGGCAGCATCGCTGCGTCAGCTTCGATGATTTTGAGGTTTTTCGGATTTTCCACAATGTCCTTCTGCGTTGCCGTGATCCCAGCCTCATCCTTCAACTTGATCAACCCTTGCTTCTGCAGCAGCAGCAGTGCGCGGCCACCGTTGGTTGGGTCGTTCGGGATCGCGACTTTCGCGCCATCTGGAATTTCCTCCGTAGCTTTATATTTGTTCGAGTAAGCGCCAAACGGTTCAACGTGAACGCCTACGACGGAAACAAGGTCAAACCCATTTTGGGCATTTTGCTCGTCCAGGTAAGGCTGATGCTGGAAGTAGTTCGCGTCCAGTTCTTTTTCATACAGCTGTACGTTCGGCTGCACATAGTCGGTATACTCTTTGACTTCCAGTTCCACGCCTTCTTCCTTCAGCTTAGGCGCGATAAATTTCAAAATGTCGGCATGGGGTACGGTAGCCCCTACAACCAGCTTCACTGGCTCAGCCGCAGTTTGGTTCCCTGCATCCGCCGCATTCCCCTCAGCAGCCGACGTATCTCCGGCCGTGTTACCTGCAGCTCCGTTATTGGCGGCGTTATTGCTGCCGCAAGCGGCCAACACCAACACCAAAACGAGTGTAAGCAAAGATAATGTCCATTTTTTCATAGCAGGTTCTCCCCCTTAAGAGTGTTTTTTGAATAAGGATGTGTTTATCTATTTAGGATTTCCTTATCTCCGTGTAAAAAAGATCACCAGCCGGTCTCCCAGCATTTGCAGGACTTGGACCAGAATCACCATGAAGATGACCGATACAATCATGACGCCCGTCTCATATCGGTAATAACCGTAACGGATCGCCAGGTCACCAAGTCCGCCGCCGCCAACCATGCCCGACATCGCGGTATACGACACCAGCGTGACCACGGTAATTGTCATGCCAGCGATCAAGCCTGGCAGCGACTCCGGCAGCAATACCTTGCGAATGATCTGGAATGAAGAAGCGCCCATCGCCTGGGAAGCTTCAATCACACCGCGGTCAACCTCGCGCAGCGCCGTCTCGACCAGCCGTGCGAAGAACGGAGCAGCTCCGATCACCAGCGGCGGAATCGTACCTTCCACGCCGGTGGATACGCCCATGATTGCCCGCGTGACCGGAATCAACGCGACGATTAGGATAATGAACGGAACCGAACGCAGAATGTTGACGATCAGCGAAATCAACCGGTAAACCCATCCTAATACCAAGGATTGGGAACGCGAGAAGGTGAACAGCAATACCCCGAGCGGGAGCCCGATCACGAAAGTGAATAAGGTTGCATACCCCATCATCTGCAGGGTATCCAGCGTGGCTGTGCCCATCTCCGACCAATCAATGGCTCCGAGGTCCAGTCCTCTCATTACTCAATCACCTCCACGTCAAGATCGCGTTCCCGCAAGAGCGACAGCGTGCGCTCCACCCGGTCGTCTTCGCCTTCAAAAGATACGGTCAGTTGACCATACGGAGTATCCTTGATCGTGGAGATCGTTCCCTGCAGGATGGCGAAGTTAACGCCGGTTTCCCGCACGACCTGGGACAATACCGATTCATAGGTTTTTGCGCCCAGGAACGTGATTTTCACCAGCCTGGACCACTCCGGATGCGGTACAGAAGCCGCCAGCTTCAAGCCTTCTTCCCCCGCCGCCTCCCGGTGGATAAACTCCCGGGTCACTAGATGTTTCGGCTTCAGGAATACCTCCGTTACCGGACCTTGCTCCACGATGCCGCCTTCGTGAATGACCGCCACTCGGTCGCAGATGCTCTGGATGACATGCATTTCATGCGTGATCAGCAGAATCGTCAGCTGGAATCGCTTGTTGATGTCAAGCAGCAGCTTCAGGATCGAGTCCGTCGTCTGCGGATCCAGCGCCGAGGTGGCCTCGTCGCACAGCAGCACGTCTGGGTCACTGGCCAGCGCCCGGGCGATACCCACCCGCTGTTTCTGACCGCCGGACAGCTGCGCCGGGAATTTATGGCGATGCTCTTCCAGTCCGACCAAGGCAAGCAGCTCGTTGACTTTCTGCGCAATCGCCGCCTTCGGTGTTCCGATCAGCGTTAGCGGAAATGCGATATTATCGTATACGGTCGCCGAGGAGAGCAGGTTGAAATGTTGAAAAATCATGCCGATCTTGCGGCGCCGCTGTTGAAGCTCGCGCTTGCCCAGCTTAGTGAGCTCGACCCCGCCGACCCACACCTCACCTTCGGTCGGACGTTCCAGCAAATTGATACAACGGATCAAGGTGCTTTTCCCGGCGCCGGAGTGACCGATAACACCGAAGATTTCTCCTTTGTGGACGCTTAGGTTCAACCCGGAGAGTGCGGTGGTCGCCGTCTTTTTGGTGCCATATATTTTGGTAATTCCTTTAAGTTCGATCAATCGGCTAACCTCCTATACCTAGCATGAACAATTATCGACCGGCGTATGAAAAAACAGAAAGAGCCCCTGCAGATTCAAAGGGCTCTCTTTACGTAAAGACAATGCCTTCTCATCTGCCAAAACCATCTGCTAACAAACGCATCGGTTTTGAAGGAATTAGCACCATGACATTCGGTCCCATGACTTCAGCGGCATCAAACTTCCGCATCACGGGTGAATCGGTTGCTGGGCTTCATCGGGCCTTTCCCTCCGCCTCTCTCGATAAGAAAAATATGAAATTATCGTTCGATGTAAACTATTGATGAGTATAAAGAGTTTTACCCATTTTGTAAAGAGGAAAAATAAACAGCGGATTGATTTAGACCGCCGTTATTTTTTTCCAACGCTGATTAATGTAGTCAAACACTGTGAAATACGTATCGCAAACCATGCGGTATCCCTGATCCAGTTCGCGGATATGTTGATCCAGATCCTCTAGAGCGATCTTCCCGAACAACGCTTGATGCCGTTGCCACAGGTCGTCCTTCATCTCCGAGTTCATGTAATGAATCTCCGTGTTTCTCCGACGACGCAGAACACCAAGCGATTCCCGGTAGGTCTCCTTAATGGCGAACAGTTGGTTCCCAAGCTCGGTGTGGGTCTTCAGGTAAGAGAACTGGCGCAGCACGGTAAAATAAGAGAAATGCGTCTTTACCTTCGACGTATTCAGATCAAACAACTCGTTTAGTACCGTCCCCAGCTTGTCCAGCGCTGAGAATACGCGGATGAAGCCATCCTTGTAAAAATAGACGTACCTAGCATAATCGGATCTCTCCACCGGATCCATATCCTCGACGGATTCGGTCCGCACCTTTTTGCGGAAAAAGGCGGCAGCAAAAAAACATTGTTCCAGCTCATCCAACGAAGAGATCAAGCCGTGTACCCAAATCTCCAGCTTGCGGAAATCATGCGAAGGATCCTGATGCGCTTTGATTTCCTTTTGCAGCAGCTTGATCGAGTGCACCATCGCGTCGATCGTTTCGGCCAGCCGGCCCTCGTTTTGCCGAGGCGGCTCGCCAAGCAAGCTTCGCAGCATAGGCATTCCTCGTTTCACAGAAAGTAGGATTTCCAACGCTGATCCACCAAGGACACGATGTCCTCTTGCGGGAACAGCTCATCCGGATAACCCGGCTTCATGCGGGCGTCGATAACCAGCGGCAGGCCATAGGACAGATGATGTTGGCGAATTTCCGAGGCAGCGTAAATATCGCTGGCCGGATTAAACCGCGTAAACACCGTCCATAGGAACGCCGTCTGATCATGGGTCGCCGCTTCGGCATTATCCACCAGAACCACAAGCGGCCAGGCAGTCCCGCGTTCGCGAAGGCGGCCAAGCAACCGTTCGGCAAGTTCCGGCTCGTCCTCATAGGATGCACCGGAAACGACAAGACATCCGTCATGAAAAACTTGGATGGAACGAATCTCGGCGATCTCGCCTTCCTCGTACGCACGAGGCAACTCACGTACAGGATCACCAACGCCGATCAATATCGCCTTGCTGCCATGGTTTAGTTTATGGCCGGTATAATCCAGCGTGTCATGCGACGTGTTGTTGAGAATAAATAGATCCGTTCGCGGATCGAAACGCTCCAGCACCGTCTTGAGCAGCAGGCGGAAATCCGCAAGATCGATCAGCTTGTCCGTCAGCATAAGGAATTTGGTCAGCGACAGCTGACCTTCCCCGAGAATGCGGAACGCCGATACGAGGGCTTCACGGGAGTAACTCTCGCGAACCACCGCTGAGCTCAAGGCATGGAATCCGCTCTCTGCATACGTCCAGAGGGAGCGGACATTCGGCATCACGATCGGGAACGCCGGCGACAGCAGCTTTTGCAGGAAATCGCCTAAGTAGTAATCCTCTTGGCGCGGTTTACCGACAATCGTTGCCGGATAAATCGCGTCCTTCCGATGCCACATGTGGTTGACGTGCAGCACCGGGAAATCATGCTCCAAGGAATAGTAACCGAAATGATCGCCAAACGGGCCCTCAAGTCGGCGTTCATGCGGAGGTACGAGCCCGGAGATGGCAAACTCCGACTCGGCCGGAATTCGATGGCCGCCCAGCGGGTTCTCTGCCATCGGTAGCTTTTCTCCCAAGATGAAAGACGCGACGAGCAGCTCTGATAAATGCTCGGGAACCGGCGAAATGGCCGAAGCCACCATGGCTGGCGGACCGCCCAGGAACACGGAAACCGGCAAAGGCTCCCCGAGTTTCTCGGCTTCGTGATAGTGGAACCCGCCGCCTTTCTGAATCTGCCAGTGCACTCCAGTCGTCTGATCGTCATACAGCTGAATCCGGTACATCCCCAGATTGTTTTCCTTCGACTGCAGCGGGTTCTCCGTATACACAAGCGGCAGCGTAATAAACGGGCCGCCGTCCTTTTGCCAGCTTGTCACTTTCGGTAGATCCTTCAAAGGCGCCGCCGTCCGGCAGACCTCGAGGATTGGGGCTTCGTTTTTAGATACGGTTTTCATACCGACCTTCAATACGTCACGGATTAGCCCGCGCTCGTTCCAAATCGCTTTGGGCGTCGGCGGCAGCAATTTATGTATCGCTTCAACCAGTTGGTTAGCAAGCATTTCGGGACGGGGACCAAACGCCATTTCCACACGGCGTGGCGTTCCGAACAGATTCGTTGCCACGGGGAACGGCGTTCCTTTGACATTGGTAAACAGCAAAGCCGGACCGCCGTCATCAATCACCCGCCGGTGAATTTCGGCCAACTCTAGATAGGGGTCGACCGGTACGTCGATGATGGCCAGGTCGTTTTCTTTTTGCAACGCATCGATCCATTGCCGCAGGTTCTTGTAACTCATCTCGTTGTCCTCCTAGAAAAAGACGGGGTATTCGCCCGTTCATCACTTAACATTCGCTTATAGACAAAAGTATACCTTATCCATGCTGCCGCTTGGGCCTCCGTCATTCTACAGATTCATGACAATCACGCCGAGGTCCGGCTCAGTTGCCAAGTCCGGACGCTTAGGTAACATAAGACCCCGAATAAGGCGGCCAATACGATAATGTGCGCGAGTGACGCGAACAAATAAACATGGTAATTGTTTAATGTCAGCACTATAGTCGCTCCCGTGAACACTTGAATGATGACCAGCAGCGTTGCGGCGACGCCCAGCTTACGAATTTCCGGCAGTCCTGGATGTTTGCGGAAGGCAAAGTGACCTACCGTGGCGATCACGACCAGCAGCAATGCAGCCGCAACCCGGTGCATAAAGGCGATGCCTTCCCCTCCGGATAGTTCAGGTACGAGCTGTCCATTGCACAGCGGCCATCCGCTACAGCCGCCAGCGGAGTCCGTATGGCTGACATACGCGCCAATATAGACAACGATGTAGGTATAGCCGGTCGCTATCCAAGTCAGGTTGCGGAACCTTTTTGATACACGGACCGCCGGGGAATGAGCATGAGACGGTGTGCCGGCTTGTCCGCGTTCCTCCTGACGAACGCCCAGCACCAGCATGATCGAGCTGGCGAAGGCAATTAACGAGAACCCAAAATGCAGCGCCATGACGGCAGATGAGGTGGGATAAATGACCGCCATGGCTCCCATCACCGCCTGCACCATTACGAAGATCAGCGCCAATAAGGAGTATAGCTGCAGGTCTTTACGGTTCTTCCGATATAACCAAAAGGCGACAAACGCCGCCAATGAGACCAATCCGGCCGCCCCGCTGACGGCACGGTGGGAATATTCAATCATTGAAGCAAGAGTATGAGCAGGAACAAATTTCCCGTGACAAAGCGGCCAATCGTTGCCGCAGCCCAGTCCCGATTCCGTCTTGGTCACGACGCTGCCGCCCAACGTGGCCAAGAACATAACAAAACAGGATGCGTAGCTGAGCCATTTCAAATATTTCGTATTCAAACGGTTCACACCTTTTAGTTAATCGATAAATCCCTTTCATTATAACCGATGATGGAACCTCTTTCATAGAAAATGTTGAAAAATAGACACCGCCGCAAGGGAATCCCTGGCGGCGGTGTGAGGAATATAACGGATGTTTACAAGGTATCCCGTGTTTCCGGCGTATCATGAAGCGTGTGATAGACGTCTAATGCTTGGTTCAGGAAATTCTCGATTTCCTCGCGGGACTTGCGCAATTTGTTCACGAATCGGACCAGCTCACGGCCGTCAGTATAGGCGACAAAGCTTGGAATTCCCAGAATGTTTTGCTCCTGGCTGACATCCCCCACTTGGTCGACATCCACCTCGATCAACGTTAACCGCCCCGCGTATTTCTCTTCGACATCAGGCATAAACGGATCTATAAATTTGCAATCCCCGCACCAGTCGGCTTTGAACACCGCTACGATCAGGTTGCTGGATTGGATGCTGACTTGAAACTCTGCGGGAGACGTTATTTTTTTCATAAGGCAACCCTTCCTTTCCTTCAGGTACTTCTAGTCAACCAAAGACGGGAGTGGAAGTCAAATGTTTCGGACATACTAATACGGTATTATGCCTTATGGGCCGCCAATTATTCGCAGTTCGGGAAGAAGGGAGGGCGGAACCACCATGAGTGATCCCCGCCAGACCAAAGGGAAGGCTATCAGTTTGCGGAGATTGATGTTCCGCCTGCCCGCCGCTTTATCGTCCATGCTCCGAAGCAAAACCGCCTCCCTCTCCGATTCGTCCCGAATGCGGAAAGAGACGGTTTCTTTAGGTTGGAACGAAGCGTCTGCCCGAACGGTGATTACCGAGATCGAAGAGCAGCTGCGGCGCGCCTCGACTTCTAGACCCGCGCCGGCAGGGGAGGACTACAGTGCCGAGGATTTACGGCTTGCCGAATCCATCGCTGAGGAAACCCGCTTGGCTGGGGCAAGCAATATCAGCAGAACCGCGGCTTACCTCGCCTGCTACCAAGCCTGCCCGGAGCTGCATTGGGCTTTTCTCGCGCACATGGTCTCGCGGAATGCCGGCTGGAACATGACGGATCTGCATAGCAGCCGAATCGCCGATGTGGTTGACGCTGAGGAGAAGCGGCTGACCTATCGGTTTCTCGAGCGCAGCAACGCTTTGATCTTCCAGGACGCTTATCCGCAGCTAAGGTTGTACATGAAGAGCCGGGAGCTTGGCGCCAGTCGGTTCCATTTGCTGCCTTATTTTCACGTATCCGGGTTTATGCGCCCGTTTTGGGAACGATTCTGGATCGACCGCGGCAGCGCCTTACTCACCATTGGCCTCATTATTAACGAGCAGAATTATATCGAGAAACGCGTCGTACGCCACCCCTACTTCCAGAAACACGTCACGGGTAAACTGAACTTTCGCCTGTTCAGCCTAACCGGATTAAACCAGGTGGTGTTCCCGCTGAGTGAACAGGCGGGGGAGGGGGCTGCCGGGGAAGAGATGCGCCGCCTCGCGGGGCGCACGGTCTCCGACTTCGGCAGCCTGCCGGCCCGCATCGCGTTAGGCAAGAGCCTATACGCGATGCTGATGGGCTACCGCGCCGTGCGGAGCGGCGCGGAGCGGTTCGCCGCGAGCGTGCCGCACAGCGGCTCGCGGGCGGACTATTGGCCGGAATTGTTCACGGCCAATTTAGAAGAAGCTCTGACCGCCAAGGTGCAGGGGTCAGAGCTTCTGGAGCAGGAGACGCTGCCGCCGGGCCAGCGTCTCTACAGCCCCAAGCTGCTAAGCGCTTGGGGCGACACCGCCTATGAGCAAATCTCCCGGGAAGATTGGCTCAAGGATACTCGCGCGCTGGACGGCATCAGCGCGCCGAAGGCGCCGTTCCTGTGCGACATCAGTCGGTCGCACAGGAACGGCATCCTCGAGACCGCATTAGTGCACGATGCGGTCGAGGACCACTGACCCGCAGGGCGTTCGGGTCGCCCTGGTCGCCTTGGGCGCCTCCTCTGATCGGCCCTTTACACCATTATCCCGTATAATCAGGGCACTGATTATTAAGGAAATTTGGAGTATCCCAACAGCAACATCTTCCTCACTGAACCAAAAGGATAATGGTGTGAATGTGTCATGCGACTCCCAACACCTGAATCAAAGGGATAATCGTATGAGTGTACCATACGACGACTCCCTGACCTGAACCAAAGGGATAATCGTGCAAAGGCGGCATTGGGGAACCTGCTAGAGGGGGCTAGGGTAGGCTATGCGAATCATTACCCTACTTGCCGCCCACCCCTCTGCAACCGCATCAATGGAGACAACACCTTGCGCAGCGGCGCCGGATAACCGGCCAGCTCGTCCTTCCGGACGACGCGCAGCGCAATGAGAAGAATCGGATATAGCGCGACAACCGCTACGCCAACGATGCAGCAGGTCAGGAAGAAGGCGACACGCGCCGGCATCAGATCCACCATTTGGATCCCGGCCTGATTCAGGCCGTAGCCGATTCCGGACAACGCAACAATCGTGACCAGGAACCCACCCCAGCGGCTTCCCATCAACGAGAACGGAACGATCTGCTTCATTGCCCGCACATTGAGCAGCGTGATCACGAGGAAGCAGAGCCCGGTTGCGATAATAATGCCGTAAATCCCCCAGAACTGAGCAAGCACATAGCTGGCCGCTAACTTCACAAGAATCCCGATCGCCACATGCACCATCGATAAATTGGCTTTACCTACTCCAAGCAGGATCGAGTTACTGGTCATCATGGTGATTTGGAAAATCGTCGCAAACGTCAGCAAAGCCACGATACTGCTGCCGTCTCGGGTACTGAACAACAGCCCGTTCACGGAATAAGCTGCCGTACCCAGCGCGAGGATGATCGGCATCCCGCTCAGCACCGCAACCCGCATCGCAAGCGTAACCTGACGCTGCAAATGCTCCTGATCCTTCCGAGCGTAAGCAGCCGAGATGATCGGCACCAGCGATTGGCTGAGCGCTATCGCTAGAATCGGCGGAATGCCGGCGATCATCTGCGCACGGTTCCCGAGAATCCCAAGGATGTAGGTGGCTTGTCCGGAGCCAATCTGTCCGGTGAGCAGCGGCTTCAAGATCGAGTTATCGATGAAGTTCACCGCAGGAACCGCCAGTGCGGTCAGCACAATCGGAATCGACAACTTGAAGATCTCCGCATAGATCCTTTTAAATGGCAGTCTCCCGGATTCCTTCTCCGCTTTCTCTTTCCCTTCGGTCTGGTCCTTCCGCGATAATTTCATGCTGTACACCAGCATGACGACCAATGCGGCTACCCCTCCGAGTACCGCACCAAACGTCGCGCCCGCGGCAATTTGCTCGCCGGAGTATCCCCAGTTAAACAGCAGGAACGCCAAAACAATGCCGGTAGCCACCCGCACGATTTGCTCGATTACCTGCGAAACCCCGCCCGCGATCATAATATTTCGGCCCTGTAAATAACCGCGAATGATCGCAATCAAAGGGAACAGCAGCAGCGCTGGGGCCAGCGCACGAATCGCTACAACCGATTCCGGAACACCAGAAGCCGCAGCGTAATAAGGTGCCAGGACAAACAGCAACACGAACATAACAACGCCCGCAGCGCCTGCAAATAGAAGCGCCGCCTGATACACGCGCCGAGCTTCCTCCGGTCGGTTCAGCGCATGCCGTTCCGACACCATTTTGCTCAAGGTACTTGGAATGCCGGCCGTTGCTAAAGTTAACAGCATGAAATAAGCCGCATTCGCTTGTGAATAAGACGCGTTCCCGATATCTCCTAGTATGTGCTCCAACGGGACACGCTGGAACAAGCCGAGCACCCTCGCGATCAGCGCAGCCCCCGCTAATATTAGCGTACCTTTAACAAACGATTCCTTCTTGGACAAAACCAATTCCTTCTTTCCCGCAATCCTGATGAGTGCTCTGTGAGATATGAATTAGAATGCGACGATCCAAATGATGAACACGACGATCATCACCAGCTGCAAAATCACCTTAACGACGATACTGCTAAACAAACCGACAACTGAGCCAACTCCAACCTTAAATGATTTCGACAGCGACTCACCCTTAATCAATTCCCCGATCATCGCACCAAGAAGTGGGCCCAATACCAAACCGAAAGCCGGGATCACGAACGGACCGACGATGATACCAATCGTGCTTAACCACACCGACAGCTTACTACCGCCGAATTTCTTGACGCCCCAAGCTCCCACCGCATAATCCGCCACCATCAGCACGACGACGATCAGCGTTTGTAACGTCCAGAAAAACCACCCAAACGGTTCAAAGGAGAAAAACCACCCGTACACGAAAAAGGCAAAATAAACGGCGAGCACCCCAGGCAACACGGGATACACCGCTCCGGCCATACCCACGGCAAACAGGGCAATCACCAGAATCCAGCCAAGTAGGGACAACGCCATTTTCTCACTCTCCCGTCAAAATATAATCCCGAATAATCCAAGCAATACCGTCTTCATTATTCGACGTGGTTACGACATCCGCCTTCTCCTTTACAGCTTCCTGCGCGTTGCCCATCGCTACGCCGAGCCCCGCAGCCTCGATCGCGGCCAAGTCGTTCAGACTGTCCCCAATCGCCACAACTTCGGACATCTCCAGCCCCAGCAGTCCGCAAACCGTGTCAATCCCGCTGGCTTTGCTGATTCCCTTCGGATTAATTTCCAGATTATGCGGCGACGAATTCGTAATTTCAAGACCGCCCATTTCCTGCAGCTGCTGCAAAATATCGCCCCTCACGGCGTCGTCCTCCGTAAAATAACCAAACTTCATCCAATGATTCCGTTCCAATAATCCCGGCTCCCAATTCGTTTCGTTATAGCTGCCTTCGACGGCGTAAGCCCAGAACCAGACCATCTTTTCCCGGGAAATGTCGTACATTCGCGAAACCAATGATCGATCCAGCAGCACTCGGCGGTGCAACTCATGCGGCGATTTCCAGACCTCACTTCCGTTCACCGTAATCATTGGCGTTCCCAGGTCCAGTTGATCGCCATAAGGAACCGCCTCCTTATACCCGCGTCCCGTTGACAAGCAGACATGGACTCCTGCGGCTGCCGCCTTACGAATCCAGCGTTCCGTCTCCGGTGTAATCTGATGCTCATCATTGAGCAACGTTCCATCCATATCGAGCGCCAATAGTTTGTATTTCAACAACAGACAGCTCTCCCATCCACATTGAAGTTCTTATTCTCTAAACAGCATACCGCCATTTTACCATAATCCTGGGTTCCGACAAAGCTCATAACGCCCCTTGAAACCGTCCCTGACCAAAGGAAAAGCCGCCCTTCTAGGGCGGCTTGATTCGGTTCAATTATTTATGAGGCGCCAAGGCAATTACCGCTGATTCGTCAGCGTCTGGATATCGATGAAAGGGGTGGCTCCGCCCGTGACTTGCGGGAGCTTGCCGTCCCATTTCTCCAGCGCTTTCTCTTGTACCTCGATCTGCTTCAGCTGTACCAGCTCCGCAGTAACCTCTTGCTTCTTCAGCTTAAGCGATTCCGCCTCAGCTTCGGCCTGAGCGATCTTCTGCTGCGCTTCGATCTGAATCCGCTTCAGGTCGTTGCTGGCTTTCAGGGCTTGCTGCTGAGCAACCTGCTTCGCTTCAATCGATTGGTTAAACGCGTCGGAGAATTTAAAATTGACGATATTAATTTCGTTAACGATCAGATCATATTTCGCCAGTCGAGCGGTCAAATGCTCGCTAATCTCCCCCGCTACGACGTCGCGCTTGGCGATCAAATCTTCAGCCTGGTAGCGTGCCGTCACTTCCTTGACGATCTCCTGCACGGCCGGGTTAATGATAACCACATCGAAATTTCCGCCGATATTGTTCATCAGATTGTAAGCCGAATCCTTGTTCACCGAATAGTTGACAGCGACATGCGTGGAGACCGGCTGCAAGTCCTTGGAGGAAGCGGTGGTGTCCGTTTCCGTTTTGGTGACCTGCGTATTCACCTGAATGACGGTTTGCATAAACGGAATTTTGAAATGCATCCCTGGAGATAAAGTATTGTCATTCAATTTCCCGAATGTTTTGTACAAGCCGACATGACCGTATTCCACCTGTGCGTAGCTGTTAGAACCGACAATGAGCACGACGATGACGATAATGGCCGTGGAAATCCATTTCCCCACGGGCGTGTTTTTCTTTGGATGTTGCTGTTGCTGTGTACCTGCCTCCATATGAATCCCTCTCCTCAAGTTGTTATGATCTGCCGGTTCACTTACCGGCTAACTTATATCAATAATACGGAGAAGAAGGCACTTGGTAGCAAAAACTTGACAAGAAAGTGTCACTTTCGATCCGGAAACCGCGTTTACTTCCGCTCGATTGAACTTACGATGCCTTAAACCGCTGCGGAGTTCAGTCGATTTCGTTTGCCAAACCGGGCGATCAGTCCATGCTTCGGAGAGCAAATAAACGCCAGCAGGAACAGGATGCCGGCTACCGTCACCATCGAACCGGCGATGGAAGCGTCCAGCCATTTGGCCGCGTAGTAACCGCCTGCTGCGCTAAGCACCCCGATCAGCACGCTGTACCCCAGCATGACGCTCAGCCGATCGGTCAGCAGATAAGCCGCCGAAGCTGGAATGATCAGCATACCGACAACCAGGATCGCGCCAACGCTCTCAAAGGAAGCGACCGTTGACAGCGAAACCAGCCCCATCAGTAAATAGTGGAACAATGCGACCGGAATCCCAACCGCTGCCGCCAGCGCAGGATCGAAGGCGCATAATTTAAACTGCTTGTAGAACAACAGGATTGCCGCCAGCACGAGGAGTAGCGTTCCTCCCAGCATCCATACGGCGACCGGCCCCATGTCGTAGCCGTTCCAAATCCAGGTGTCCCACTGCACGTAGGCAATTTCACCAAACAGCACGCAGTCCAGATCCAGGTCAATGTGAGAGGCGTTCCGGCTGATTAGAATTACGCCGACGGCAAATAATGCCGTAAATACAATGCCGATCGAGGCATCCGATTGCAGGCCGCTTTGCTGCAAAGCCTGAATCAAGAATATCGTGATCAATCCCAGCACGGCCGCTCCGATGAGCATCAATAACGAGTCTCGCGAGCTGCTTACTAGAAAAGCGATAGCAATCCCCGGCAAAACCGAGTGACTGATCGCATCCCCGACCATGGCCATTTTCCGCAAAACCAGAAAGCAGCCCAATACTCCGCACGTTGCGGCCACCAGTGTACCGGTCAATATAATCCAAAAATCCGCCATTTATTCCGTCCCCCTTTCTACCATGTTCCCCGTTTGTCGGATCATCGCCAGCTCCGCGGGATGCTGTACCTCGCTGCGGCCGCGCCAGCGGCGCACCCATTTCGCCAACAGCCCCCGATTCGGCGCAAACACGGCGGAGACAACGAACAATGCAGTTGCCGCTAGTACCGTGACCGGACCTGTCGGCAGATTCGATAGGGTCGAACTGATCAAGGTTCCGGTGACCCCCGACAGCGCCCCGAATACACCGGCCAACATGACCATGATTCCCAAAGCATCGGTCCAGTACCGAGCGGCAACCGCCGGTGTAATCAGCAAGGCAGCCACCAGCACGACCCCCACAGCTTGAATCCCCACGACGACCGCTACGACGGTCATGAGCAAGAGCAATTGTTCCAGGAAAGCTACCTTAAGTCCCATGCCCCTCGCAAAGTTGGGATCAAAGCTTACTAACTTAAATTCTTTGAAGAGCAAAGCGCAGACTACGATCAACAGGACGGAAACGGTACCCATCAGATAAACGTCCGTGAGCATCATGGAGGCCGCCTGGCCAAACATGTATTTATCCAGGCCGCTTTGGTTCCCATTGCCGCTGTGCTGAATCTTCGTCAACATCACGATTCCGATCCCGAAGAACACCGATAGCACAATGCCAAGCGCCGCGTCTTGCTTTATCCGCGTATAACGAGTGATTGCGGATATTCCAAACGTCGCCGCCATCCCGGCAAGGATTGCGCCTAGCATAAACAGCCCCACTGATTTGACACCGCTTAGCATAAACGCGATGCAAATTCCCGGCAACGCAGCGTGCGCCAGCGCATCTCCAAGCAAGCTTTGCTTGCGAAGATAGGTGAAGGATCCGATAACGCCGCTGCCTAAGCCTAGCAGCAAGGACCCCATCAAAATCCACTGCAGGTTCGGATCGGTAATCCATTGCCATAATGTCGTAAACATCGTTGATCACACCTTCCCTGCAGGCACAGCGCTAAAATCCGCCAGCATAGCGATTCTTCCGCCATACGTCTGATGCAAATGATCCGGTGTAAACGTCTCTCGGGTGGGTCCTGCGGCAATCAATTCACCGTTTAACAGCAGAACATGATCGAAATACTCTTTGACCGTGGATAAATCGTGGTGCACGACCAGAACCGTTTTTCCTTGCTCCTTCAATTCGTGCAGCAAGGCGATGATCGCCTTTTCCGTGGTGGCATCCACGCCGGCAAAGGGTTCATCCATAAAATACACCTGCGCATTTTGCGCTAGCGCCCGTGCCAGAAACACCCGCTGCTGCTGACCGCCGGACAGCTGGCTGATCTGACGGCCGGCATACTCCGCCATCCCTACCTTAGCCAGACATTCCATGGCGATCTGCCGCTCCTTGGCCCCCGGACGGCGGAACCAGCCAAGCTGGCCATAACGCCCCATCATCACTACATCCAGCGCATGGGTAGGGAAATCCCAATCAACCGATTCGCGCTGGGGCACATATCCGATTAGCTTGCGTTGTTCCCGGTAGGAGCGACCGTAGATGCTAACTTCACCGTCCAGAGTCGGAAGCAGCCCTAGCACCGCCTTTAACAGCGTGGATTTCCCCGCTCCGTTTGGACCGAGGATCCCAATCAACTGGCCCTCCGGTATTTGAAAAGATACCGATCGCAACACCGGCTTTTTCTGATAAGCCACCGTTAAGCGGTTGACTTCAAGCGGATATCCGTTCATCTCTGTTCTCCCTTTCTGGATTGATTATTTCAACGCCTCAACGATGGTGTTCACATTATGCCGGACCATATGAATGTACGTGTCCGCCCCGGATCCGGCTTCCCCCAAGGAGTCGGAATACAGCTCGCCGCCAATTTCGACGGTATGCCCTAGCTTAGCGGCTCCGGCAATGACGGCCTCCATCGATTTGGTGGGAATACTTGATTCCACGAATACGGCTTTGATCTTGTTTTCGACCAAGAAATCACGAAGCTTGGCGACGTCCTTCGAACCGTATTCCGCTGCAGTGCTGATCCCCTGTAATCCCATCACCTTGATCCCGTAGGCATCACCGAAATAGCCAAACGCATCATGTGCCGTCACCAGAACCCGATCCTGTTCAGGAATTTCAGCGATACGTTCCTTCACTTCCGCATCGAGCTTCTCCAGTTCCCCAATGTACGCCTCGGCATTCTGGCGGTAAACTTCCGCATGGTCCGGATCGTAGGAGGACAACGTATCACGAATAGTTTGCGTAGCTGCAATCCAGTGCTGGACATTAAACCAAATATGCGGATCGTATTGCGTGCCGCCGGCATTTGCTCCGGAGCGCAATACCGCTGGATCAATATCCTTTGAAACCGCCACGGTCCGCTTCTTGTGTTCCAGTTTCTCGAAAATTTCCGTCATTTTCCCTTCCAAATGCAGTCCGCCGTAAAACACAACCTCCGCGTTATCCAGCTTCTCGATATCCCCCTGCGATGCCTTGTATAGATGCGGGTCCACTCCCGGACCCATCAGACCGTTCACCTCGACCTGCTCGCCGCCAACCTCCTGGACGACATCTGTAATCATCCCGATCGTAGCCACCACCTGTACCGGTGAATCGACCGCGGAATCCCGAACTTGATCCGCCTGACCTTCCACTTTCGAGCAAGCGGCCAATACGATTAACGCCAATACGCCAAGCGTCATTTTGGCCCTCTCTAGCGGGCTTTTCTTCACCTTGAGCTCATCCATGTTCGCTTCTCCCCTCCTAGAAATCAATAATGTTGTACAAGTAAACACTTGTTTGCTTAGACTTTGTTTTTTAGTTTAATTTAAAAATGTTTCCTTAGTGCAAATTTTAAGCAAGGGATTACCAAAAAGCAAGGAAAATTTCCTGGGTATCCAAAAAAAATTTCTCGCAAAAAAAGCCCCGCTCAGCGAACAGGGCCATCATCTCGAATCGATTATTTTGGGGGAGGACCGGTCAACCCGTATTCCCGATCATACGCATCGAAGATTTTGCGAGCGACCGGAGCGCCGCTATGAGCGCCAAATCCGCCTTCGGGGATGACGACCGCCACCGCCAACTTCGGATTTTCCCGCGGCGCAAACGCAATAAACACCCCATTTTCCAATAGCTCATCTTTGTAAGCTTGCTCCGAGGTTCCCGTCTTGCGGGCAAAATCGTAGAGAAACCCAGCAAAGGCGCTAACATCTGTCCGCATGCCGCCGATAACTTCATCCCAGAAGGCCTCGTTCATTTTGATTTCGTTCAGCACCTGGGGGGTGAATTCCAGCACCATGTTTCCCGAGTCATCGGTCATTTTTTGCACGAGCCTGGGCTGCATGCGTTTCCCCCGATTCGCCAAGGTTGCCGTATATTGCGCCAGCTGCATCGCTGTATATTTGCCTTGTTGTCCAAATGAGGCGTAAGCTAAACGGGACAGCGACGTTTGCGTTTCGTCATTGTACTCCAATGTCCCCAAATACTCGCCAGGTAAATCTATTCCCGTAGAGGTGCCTAACCCAAACTGCTTCATATAGTCGTCCCAAATCTCGATGCCATTGGCGCGGTATTTGTTATAGAGCTTCTCCCCGACCATATCGACCATAAATGCGTTAGACGAGTAACGAATGGCCAGCCCGGGATCGATGGAACCGTAAATATGGTTTGAGGAATTTCGGACTCTCGCCGAATCGTTGCGTCCGAAATAAGCCACTCCGCGGTCGGTATACTTCGTTTGGGTCGTAAACAGCTTTTCGTTCAGCCCGATTAGTACGGACAACGGTTTAATTGTGGAACCCAGGTAGACTGTCGATTCGAACTCATGGCCCGAACGTCCGGAGCTGTATGGCGTGATGGTCCCGTTTTTGTAGTTCTCCCGGATTTTCTCGAACTCCCGAGTATCCATACTACCGGTTTGCCATAAATTCGTATCGTAATCGGGCATGCTGGCCATCGCGATCACGTTGCCCGTATCAACCTCCATCGCTACGGCATACCCCGTCTGGGCGTAAGGATGCACCTTCCCGGAGACAGGGTTCTGGCGAACCCACTGGATTTGGTCCAGAATCGCTTGTTCCGCCGCCAGCTGCACCTTCTTGTTCAGCGTAGTATGCAGGTTGTAACCCTTCACCGGAGGAATGATTTCAGCTACGCCATTCGCCATATTGCGCGGATCGATCGGCACCCGTTTGTATCCGTTTTTGCCGCGCAACTCCTGTTGATAGTACATCTCCAGACCGTCGAATCCGACGAATTCGTCTTCCGTATACTGCAGTGCCGGATCGGAGTCCCGACTCTCCCGGATCGGCTTATACCATTCCAAATCGTACGTGGACCTGTACTTCTTAAGATAACCGACCGTTTGTACCGCTACCAGGTCCGGATCGTAATGGCGTACCGAATCCTCGATAATGTCTAACCCCGGAAACTCGCTTTTTTGCGACAAAAAAAACGCGACTTCCTTCTCGGTCAACTCGCTTTTGATCCTGCGGGGAACAAATCCGCCGCCAAAGCGGAATTGGAGATCCATCGTCTCGAGAATGGCTTCCTCCGTCATTTTACTCGCAGGATCCCCATACGTATCGAAAGCCTTCTTCAGCTCATGGGCCAAAGCCTTGGCCTCCGCCAGATTTGCTCGGCCTATTTCGGTTGCCGGATCGTAGTTGCTCTTCTGCAGGGTCAAATACAAGGATTGTACCGGCGTCGAATAAGCCAGCTTCTCTCCTCCCGCCGCCAGGATCGAGCCTCGAACCGGTGGCACCGGCACCTCCCGAACCCTCATCCTCGTTTCTTCCTTGGAGAGCGTTGGCCCTTCCACAAACTGCATGATCGCAAGCCTTACGATGATGATCGTGAATATGGTAAATGCGCTGAAGAAGAAAAGATTCAATCGAATATGGAAATGACGCCGCATGGAAGCCTGCTGTTCTTGAGGATCCTCGGAAACGTATCTACTCATCTGATTTCCTTCCCGCCTCTCACCACTTGATCAACTGGGGACCCCGGGAATCAAAAAAAGCGACCTTCTCAACATCATGTGAAAAGGTCGCTGCTGTTCAAATATTCAGTTAAGGGTTGGTTTGATTCCCGGTTTGATTCCCGGTTTGATTCCCAGATTGATTCCCGGTTGGGTTGTTGCTAGATTGCTGTTGGTTTTTCGTTTTCTTCGGCACACCGTCCAGGCCGTATTCCTGATCGTACGCATCGAAAATTTTACGAGCAACGGGCGCGGCACTGTAGGCACCGAATCCTCCCTCTGGAATGACGACAGCGACCGCCAGCTTCGGGTTCTCCCGCGGCGCAAATGCAATAAATACGCCGTTATCGCGATTGGCACCGTCCGCCCATTGCTCCGAGGTCCCGGTTTTTCTGGCGAAGTCATAAGGGAACCCCGAGAAGGCAAAGGAAACTTCGGTCTCCATTCCGCCGATAACCTCTTTCCAATAAGCGTCGTTAAATTTGGCCTCATTGAGAACCACCGGCTTGAATTCCTTGACGATATTGCCGTCGGTATCGGTGATTTTGCTGACGAGATGCGGTTCCATGCGTTTCCCTCTCGTAGCCAAAGTCGTCGTATATTGGGCGAGCTGCATCGCGGTGTATTTCCCTTGCTGTCCAAAGGAAGCATAGGCAAGTCGGGATAATGCCGTCTCCGATTCATTTGTATACTCGAGTTTGCCTAAATATTCATTTGGCAGATCCACACCGGTCGAAATCCCCAGGCCAAACTGCTTCATGTAGTTATCCCAAATCTCAATTCCTTTTGAACCGTATCTGTTATACAGCTTCTCACCGACCATATCAACCATAAACGTATTCGAGGAATGACGGATTGCGCTCGCCGGATCGATTGAACCGTAGGCGTGTCGTTGCGAGTTGCGCACGCTAGCAGAATCATTTCGCCCGAAATAAGCGATCCCGGAGTCATGATAATACGTACTGGTCGTAAACAAACCCTCATTCAATCCGATCAAAACCGACAAGGGCTTGATGGTGGAACCTAACAAAATGACAGACTCCATGTTATGCCCCGAACGTCCGGAACTGATTGGCGTGATCGTACCGTTCTGGTAATTGGAAGAGATATTCGTCCAGTTGTCCGCAGATACCCCGCCGGATTGCCATACGTTGGTATCATAGTCCGGCATACTGGCCATAGCCACAACGTTGCCGGTTTCCACTTCCATCGCAACGGCATAACCGGTTTTGGCGTTCGGATGGACCTTGCCGGATACCGGATGGGTATGCACCCATTCGATCTGATCGAGAATTGCCTGCTCCGCAGTCATCTGGATGTTCTTGTTGATCGTCGTGTGTAAGTCATGCCCTTTTTCCGGAGGCGTGATTTCAGCGATCCCGGTAGCCATATTCCGTGGATCGATCGGTACGCTCTTATACCCGTTTTTCCCACGGAGCTCGTCCTGATAATACAGCTCCAGGCCGTCATAACCGACGTCCTCGGTTTCCGTGTACTGCATCGCCGGATCATCATTGTTCGATTCTCGAATCTGCTTGTATTTATCAAGCGACGTAGAGGCGCCTTTATATTTCTTAATATATCCGATCGTTTGAACAGCTACCGTATCGGGATCGTAATGGCGAATACTTTCCTCCACAATGTCGATTCCCGGAAAATCACTTTTCCGTTCCAGGAAGTAAGCGACTTCCGCAGCCGTCAGATCGATCTTGATCCGGCGCGGTGTAAATCCGTTATTTTGCCGGTAATCGAGGTCCATCGCTTTGATGATTTCCTCTTCGGTCATTTTCGTGTCCGCCGTACCGAATTTATCAAAAACCTCCTTCAGCTCCTTGACCAAAGCCAAAGCCTCAGGACGATTGGTTTTCCCCTTTTCCGTTGCGTTGCTATAATCCTTCTGCAGCGTGATGTACAGCGATTGGACCGGCGTGGAGTAGGCTAACTTTTCACCTGCTGCTGCATAAATCGTTCCGCGCGTTGGCGACAGCGGCACGTCCTTGACCCGCAAATTGCTCTCCTGCTGGGACAATGTCGGCCCTTCCACGAACTGTAATATTGCGAGACGCACAATGATCACGGTGAATATGGCAAAAGCACTAAAGAAAAACATGTTCAACCGGATATTAAAATGGCGCTGCATAGCAATTTCCTGATCTTGCGGATCTTTAACATAAGTGCTTTTCAAGGTGTTCCCCTACTTTCTATCCCTTAAATCATTTAGCTCGTTGACAACCTACTCTATAGTATCATAACGAAATAAGGCGCGGTGAAGTTACACCCCGTTTCCAGTAATTTTCGTCGGGTTCGTCAGGTTTACTTGTAATGAAGTTCAAAAAATCAGGTTCTCAGCACCAAGAAGGTTGGATGAAGCAGGGACCGAGTAGCGCAGCGTAGGTAAGCCTACGTGAGCACACGGAGGGACCGGCTGAATTCAAGATTCGATGCCGATTACGCTTCAGAGCCTGCACTTCGTGATCAGAACCTTATTTTTTGACAACCTCTAGATGAGTTTGTCGGGGACGTGGGTTTCGTTGAACGCCGGCGGATTAAACCAATCGCCACTCTTGGCCCAAGTGGAATCAAGCGGGACCCAAGTATTTTTCTCAGGCAAAAACACCTCGTTCCAGGCATGAGGCCCGTACCCGCCTTGTCCGTCGTAACCTAGACCGGTCACGACCTTCACCTGAAGCCCCTGGGATCTGGCCATCAAAGCATAGAGCCGAGAATAATCGATGCAGACCCCACGCTTGGTATCAAACGTCATTTGCGGCGTTTGCTCGTGCCAGATCCCCTTTTCCTCATAGTCTTTCACTTTATCGTAATCATATGACACCCGCGTCCCAACCCAGTCGTACAACCGGCGCGCCTTCTCCTCGTCCGTATCGGCCCCTTTGGCAATTTCCGCCGCGGCCAACTCGATGGAATCCGGGATGTTGGCATCAATGACTTCATATTTCTGCTGTAGAATGCTGCCAAGCTCCGCTTCTACACTCCGGGTAAAGACCGGCAGCTTCTCCTTAATCAAATTGCCGGTGAGCGGCTCGATTACCGTCCTCGCCCCTTGCTGGTAAACCGGGGAGGCTTCCACGTAACGGCTGAACCCGCTGTTCGGGTTCACCGTCACAACGATAAACAACAAGGCAATCAGCATCAGACAGCGCGCCGCTCCGATAACCGCCCCGATCCCCGCACCGGTCAAACGGCTGAGCAGGGAAGCCGGACGATCCCCACCGGAGAATAGCCAGCCGAACAGGCCGCTCCCTCCTCGGAAGAACAACATCGCAAATCCTGCCAAGGTGCGTATCAACCAATACAGCAGGAGGAATACAACCGCAAACCGCATCAGCGGAAAATCCCGTATCGCCATGATCAGCGTATACAGAACTTGCTCCCACCGAGCTAGCTCCCGTTCCGGAAGCGGCAGCGCCGACAGCCAAACCTGAGCCTTCGGCGACACCCACATTGTTAAAGGGATGGCTACTGCGATGCCGATCAGAGATAACACGCCGCCGCTAAGCAACGCGAACAGACGCCCGGCTGAGCGGGAAGCACCGCGCACCAAACCCTGCAGCACCGAACCCAGCAACACAACCAACAGCAGCACCGTGATCCAATTATATTCGCTTAAGGTTTGCAGTAATGTCGTCATGTCCAGCTTCATGAAATCCTCCGTTCAATCTGGGTGATCGTTGTCTTCTTTATTGGGAATTACGTTTGGCTTCCTGGATAAATGCCTCCAACGTGTCGTTCATCGACCATTCACCCAAGGAGACCCCGCGGAACGATACCTTTACTTTATCGCTGCCCGCTTGTCCGACAACCTCCAAGTTTGGAGTTGTAATCGTAAAGGTACCGTCGGAATTTTGCGTCAGCTCGGCTTCTTTCGCTTCATTTTTCATCATGTTCAACACTTCGGTTTTGCTGATATCGAGAGCTTGTTCCTTAACCGTCGTTACCGCATCCCCGATGTCTTTCATCGTGATACCGCTGTAAATGATGATAAATGCGGCGATGACCAGGACCAACGCCCATTTCACAACCGTTCTTACGAAATTTAACACGAGGAAAAGAATGACCAAGGCGACGACGATCACCAGCCAGTTTTCCTGCAGAAATTCGGTCCATACCTGTACATCAAACATGATGAAACCTCCACCTTTGATTTCCTTAATTTTAATTCAATCCCATTATACATGATGGCCCAAGGCGATGTCAGCTTAACCCCGGCCCGGTCACTGCTTCGTGACGGAAAGCCGAAGAGGCTTTTCAGCACCGAGAAGGTTGGATGAAGCTAAGGACTGAGTAGCGGAGCGTAGCTGGAAGCTACGTGAGCAACGGAAGGCCCGGCTGAATTCAAGATTCGACGTCGAATCGCTTCCGGGTATCCGCTTCGTGATGAAAAGCCGAGGGGGTAATAAGTTCGTCCTGGGGAGCGTACAAGTATATCAACGGTTCATTTTACGAAAAGGAGGGGCGACGCGTGAAAATCGCCTTCTGGCTGTATTTCTTTATGTTTCTGGCTTTCTTCGATCTGCACGCCCAGTACCCGATCCTGACTCCGTTCGCCTTGTCGCTCGGAGCCGCACCCACGTTCATTGGTTGGATGATGGGCATCTATGCGCTGACGCATCTGCCGGGCAATCTGCTTGCCGGCCAGGGCGTCGACCGGCACGGAAGCAAGAGGTACATGATCTTCAGCCTGCTGACCGCCGGGGGGATCCTGCTGATTCAGGCTCATGTCACCGAACCCTGGCAGTTGCTTGTGCTGCGCTCGATCAGCGGGTTCGTATTGGCCTTTTTGTCCCCGGCTTGCTTGGCAATGCTCGCCTCGCTGTCCAAGAATCCGGTGCAGCAGGGCAAGCTGATGGCCGGGCATGGGGTCATGCATACGGTCGCCTCCGTCGTATCGCCGGCCGCCGGTGCCTTCCTGGTCGCCCAATCCGGCTTTACGATCACGTTTCAGATGCTAGGCTTGCTGCTGATTTCGACGGGGATCATCGCGATTTTTACGATTAAGGAACCTCCCCGGATGCTTGCGGAAGGCCAGGCTAAATCGGGATCCGCCAAAGCGCAGGTGCCGGTCAAAATCAACGTGATCCCGCTGCGCTTTTATCTGCTGCCGCTTGCCGTGGCCTGCTCCCAGGGCATCTTGTTTTTCGAGCTGCCGCTGCAAGCCGGTGGGACCGAGGGCATCCTGCATACGGGCTTATATTTTTCCATTATCAGCTTGGGGGCGCTCGTGACGCTGTCGATGTTATTTCTAAGCCGCTATTCCCCTTATCTAAGAGCGGGCATCGGTATTTTGGGCATCGCCTTATCTTTCTTCGCCATGGCTGCATTGGATTTCATTCCGCTACCCGTCACGCTGTTTGCCTTGGGGATGGCCAAAGGAATGGTGTTCCCGGCCATCGCCTCCCTGTTTATCGATTTGAGCGGGGGGAAACGGCTCGGTACCGTTTTTTCGCTGCAATCGATCGCGATGTCGCTGGGTTCCTTTATCGGTCCGATTGCTGCGGGAGCGATCCACGGCTCGCATTCGCCTTACTTCCTAGCCTTCTTCGTGCTGATGCTTACCATCATTATCGTCCCGCCCAAAAAACACGCCGGAGCCCTCCCGCCCCCGGTTGGCGCTGGCACCGGACACCACTAAGCCAAGCTCTTGGACATCTGGGACAGGTGCCCCGGATAATTCATCCCGGCTGTTAGGCTGCTGCACAGGGCACGGGTTATGCTCCTACATAAGATAATCGTGTAGTAACCGATAACCGATCATGTTGAAAGCGGGGTGAACATAGATGGGCGGCGTTGACAATTGCGGACCGGGCCCGGTGGGTCCTGGTTACGGTTTCTGGACATCGACGGGGACGATCCTCGTGCTGTACATTTTGCTGGTAATCATCCTCCGTGCTCCTCTTTACTAATCTCTATAAACAATCCTGACCCCTGCACATCGGTCTGCCCTTCGGCAGGCCGTTTTGCATCTGCGCCGATCCTCTGCGCGGCATGTTTTCCATAATGTTCCGAAAAACATGAACCCTCCCATCCCCGTTAACGTATTAAATATGTATCTAATTATAGGGAGGGTTTTAGTTTGATGAAGAAACGAAACGCGCTTCTAGCCATCATCCTTGCGTTTACGCTGCTAATGCCAGCCGGGGTCATGGCAGACGAAGCGCCGCCAACCGGCAAAGCACCGCAAAGCTTGGATGAAATCGCCGCCGCAAAGGCCGCACTGCTCACCAGTACCTATGGAACAACCAGCGTCCAGTACGCATTGGTGGACAACGGGAAAATTATCGTCTCCGGAGAAGCCGGTAAGAACGATGCTGCAGGGAAGATCCCGCTGACCTCCGAAACGATTTACGGGATCGGTTCGACCAGCAAAATGTTCACGACCGCCGCTGTCATGAAACTGGTAGACCAAGGCAAAATCAACTTGGATACGCCTTTGGTAAATTACATAGCGGAGTTTAAGATGAAGGACGATCGGTATAAGCAGATCACGCCGCGCATGCTGCTTAACCATTCCTCGGGTTTGCAGGGATCCAGTCTCGCTAACGCCTTTTTGTTCGAGGATAACGACTCTTACGCGCATGATACGCTGTTCGAACAGCTGGCCGATCAATCCCTGAAGGCCAACCCGGGCGCGTATTCGGTGTATAGCAACGATGGATTTACGCTGGCGGAAATTTTGGTCGAACGCGTCAGCGGCCAGGATTTTACCGACTATATCCGGAAGGAATTCACCGGGCCGCTGGGCATGAAGCATACGCTGACGCCGCAGGACGAACTGGACGCAAGCAAGTTTGCCGCACTTTATGCGCTCGGGGTTCCGGAACAATTGCCGACCGAGACGGTGAACGTGATCGGAACGGGGGGCATCTACTCAACCGCGGAGGACATGGTGAAATTCGCCGCCTTGTTTACGGGCGAAGCCAAGCATATCCTGTCCGACCAGGCTGCTAACGCCATGGCTCAACCGGAATACAAGCGAGGCGTATGGCCGCAAGATGCCGACAACAGCTTCGATTTCGGACTGGGTTGGGATAGCATGAGGCTGTTCCCTTTTAGCGAATACGGGATCAAGGCGTTGGCCAAGGGTGGGGATACGCTCATGTACCATGCCGAGCTCGTCGTTTTACCGGAACAGAAAATGGCTGCGGCCGTCCTCTCCTCCGGCGGCTCCAGTTCGCTCAACCAGTTGCTCGCGAACGAACTGCTGCTCCAAGCGTTAAAGGATAAAGGAACGATTAAGGAACGGAAACCGGCCAAGTCGTTCGGCACGCCGGAAAAAGCGGCCATGCCGGAAGAATTAACCAAGTACAGCGGTTTTTACGGGGCAACGAACCAATTGTTCCGCATCGATGTGGCAAATGGCGAAATCAACGTATCTTCCCCGTTTGCACCTGGTGAATCCTTAGGACTTCCCAAGCTGGTTTATACGAAAGACGGCACTTTCGTCAGCGAAGACGGCTCGTTGAAGATCAGCTTCGTGAAGGAAAAGAACGGCCGCACGTATCTGTGGGAAAGACAATACGCCTCCGTTCCTGATCTGGGACAGACGGCTATTAATTTTTATTCGGCGGAGAAACTGGATGAGAACGCGATCTCACCGGACGTTGAGGCTGCTTGGAAGAAGCGCGACGGTAAACCTTATTTCCTGGTATCGGAAAAATACAGCTCCCTGGCCTACTTGGCGTCGCTGCCGATCATCCAAATTACTCGTACTGACAGCCTGCCCGGCTACGTGCTGGACAAACAAATCACAGGTCCCGATTCGCTGATGGGCAAACATCAAGTTCCTGGCACAGGCAGCCGCGATTCGGCGGAATTCCGTTTCTTTACCCAAGGCGGAAGTGAATACCTGGAATCCGCCGGGTCCTTGTACTTGAGCGTGGATCAAATCAAGGAACTGTACGCTGGCAAGAAGTCCTCGGTGACCTTGCGTCCGTCGGAACAGGCTCGCTGGTTTAGCATTCCAGCCAAAGCCGCCGGAAAAACAATCACCGTCGATGTACCGGCCAAAGCGTCTTTTGCGGTATATGATGCCTCTGGGGCTTGCGTGAGTTTCTCTGTAGTCAGCGGTAACAAGGGAGTCAAACTGCCAGAGAACGGGACGATCGTGTTTGTCGGAGACCCGGGAGCCCGTTTCGGAATTGAACTGAAATAACCTGAATTCAGCCCTTATCATTTTCATCCTTACTGTTTTGCATGAGATCCCCTGCCGGGTATAAACTAGAAGCGTAACAACCGCAGCATGGTTTATGAAGCTTCTAGGCCCGGGGGGGATTTGATTTGTCGATCAGCATCATCGTGGAAGGCAAGAATGACCGCAGCAAGCTGCGGCGCCTGCTGGATGAGGAAATTCAAATTTATTGCACGTTTGGCACGCTAAACAATGAGAAGCTCGAAAGCTTGCGCAAAAAAGTCAAGGACGACGAACTGTTCCTGTTCCTCGATAACGACCCTTCCGGCAAACGGATTCGCGGCGTGCTGCGGGACGCTTTTCCCGATGCGGTGCAAATCTATACCAGACGGGGTTATGCCGGCGTGGAAGGGACGCCTGACGAATATCTGATCGCGCAATTAGAAAAAGCCGGGTTGGAGGAATATATCGCATCCCCCTCAACACCGGCCTCTTATGACGGCTTTTGATCGCGAAGTAACTTCGCTATTCCTTAACTAAGTCCACGACACCTGCGGCGATTTCGTCCGGCGTCGCCTCCGGCCGATAAATTTCTCGCAGCCGGCCTTCCTGGTCCACGAGACCGATTAGGTCCATATGCACGAAATTCCCATCCGCGTCCTGATTAATCAGGATTTTGAACGAGTCCATCGCGAGATCGATCGTCTTTTGCTGATCCCCGCGCAAGAAATACCAACCGGCATAATCCGCCTTGAACTTATCGCCAAACGCCTTGATATTCTCCAGCGTGTCGCGTTCCGGGTCAAACGTAACCGACACAATGGAAGCCTCTTGGCCGAACAGGCCTTTATCCTTCAAAATATCCTGCACCTGGCTCAGACGGAAAGTCGTGATCGGGCAAACGTCAGGGCAATTGGCGAAGAAGAAATAAAACAGCCGGACCTTGCCATTCGTGTCCTGTAACGTCACCGTCTTACCGTCTACGTTCTCCATACTGAAATCGGCGACGGGACGAATGACCGGCAGTTTCGGTTTGGCATATGTCGTCCACAACAGATAACCGGCCAAAACTGCGCAAATGGCCAGCAATATCCACGTCCATTTATATTTCTTCAAGACCGCCATTCCCCATCCCCCATTACAGCCTTACCGTATCCAATATCATCACGATCAAGGCAATCGTTAAATAATTGACCGAAAATAAGAAGACTCGTTTCGCCCAAGCGTCGTTATCCTTCGCCCGAAATCCCTTGAGGGCCATAATCAGCCAAGCAACCGATAATAGGCTTCCGATCACCAAGAACCAGACTCCTGTATAGCCATAAGCATACATCAAAATCGGAACTGGAATAAGCAATACGAGATACGGAATCATCTGCAGCTTCGTCCGTGGAATACCCTTGACGACAGGCAGCAGTGGGAAACCCGCAGCCCGGTATTCCTCGGTGCGACGGATCCCCAACGCCCAAAAATGGGGCGGCTGCCACAGGAACAGCAAGGCGAACAGCATCCAGGCGCCCAGATCGATGCGGCCCGAAGCAGCGACATAACCAATCACAGGCGGCATAGCACCGGAAATCGCACCGATCGAGGTACTCCAGGTTGAGTTGCGTTTAAGCCACAACGTGTAGACGACCACATAAACCAACATACCTACCATGCCAAACAATCCTGCCAGAGGACCACAGAAGGCAAATAAGACAGTCAAGCCTAGAACGCCCAAGACCACCGCATACCACAGCACCGTCTTCGGAGACAATTTCCCTGTGGGAAGGGCGCGGTTCTTCGTCCGGGCCATTTTGGTGTCCATCTCCCGGTCGAAATAATTGTTAAAAACACAGGACGACGCCATCACCAGCGCCGTACCCAGCAGCATGACAATTAATTGAATATAATCAAGCTCCCAGCGGGAAGCCACCCAGAACCCGGCAAACGCGGCAATCAGATTGGAGCGTAAAATGCCCGGTTTCGTCAAGGCGATGAAATCTTTCCAAGTCGCCGTCTCTCCCGGAGGAGTAGGTCTCACGGACAACGCAGCGGATTCCGCAGAAGCCTGAACACTTAATGGTTTGTCCATGCGCGATTCAATCCTCCTACATTTGGATTAGGGTGAGTTTAGGTATTACCTATATCGAACATTCATAAAATTTTCAACAAAATAACCCTCTCGCTATAAACTTTATCATATCAAAACGCAGAAGTGTTTGACAATCGTTGGAATATCGCGGGATAACTATGACAATTTAGTGACACGAAAGCCGCCGGACACGTCCGGCGGCTTTCATTCATAATGTGTTTATTTGTCCAAACAAAGCTTGATCAGATCATCTACATGCGCAGTAGCCAAGCATTCCACTATATCCGCCGCGCCGTAATAGATTTTGACTTCTCCATCCGGTTCAAGAACCATCCCGCCGGGGAAAATCACGTCGTTCCGAAATCCGCCATCTGTTTCGTACGGAGCTTCCGGGGCCATCAAGGGTTGTCTGCTCATCCCGACGATCTTGCGAGGATCGGCCAAATCAAGCAGCATAATTCCCGCAGTATAACGTTTCTTCCAAGTAGCCTCCCAGCCGTTTTTCCCGCGGGAAGGATCAATGTCGACTGCATGGAATGTGGTCAACCACCCCTTGTCCGTCTTCACCGGTGGAGCGGCCGGGCCGATTTTATCATTAGCGAATGGGACTTGTTCGACCGCGAGCAGCAGATCAGACCGGCCCCAGTACACCAGATCGGGCGATTGTGTGATCCAGGTATCGAATCGATCTACTCCGCCGCGACCGTACACGGTAAAAGGCCGCTCTAGACGGACATAGTTGCCGTCGATTTTCTCCGGGAACAACACCATATTACGCAGATCCGGCGTTGATAAGCTGAGAATTTCGAAATGCTCCAGATCGTCCGTGACGGCGACCCCGCCGCGGATACCATGCTGCGTGTCAACGGCAAAGCACATGTAGCAACGGCCATCTAGCACGGTCAACCGCGGATCGTACGCTCTTATGATCTCTCCGTCATGTAGCTTAAATACCGGCTTAGGTCCGGCTTGCCAATGCAGCCCGTCATCACTATACGCGATACCGAGATCGGTCGTATGATGCGGTTCAATGGTCTGGTGCTCCAGCGAACCATAATCGTTGCGGAAGATCATGACATATTTGCCGTTAAATTTGGTGACCCCTGCATTAAACACCAGAGCCGTATCGTAAGGTACACGTGCCGCGTCCAATATCGGATTTTGCTCATAACGGCGAATGATTGGACTTGAGGTTAATATTTGGGGAACTTGATGGACCATCACGTTATCCTCCTCATCTAGAAACTATCATGAAATGTAATACGCTGATCGAGTACGCCCAGCATTCTTTCCTTAAATCGTTCGCCCATAAGCCGATACCCCTCGGCATTTGGATGCAACCCGTCGGACAGACGCTCTCGATCAGACTCTCCGAACCAGTCCAAACCATGACCGTAATAAATCCGGCTGTCGCCACGTCGGCAGAACAAACTCACCGTTTCGCGAATCTCCTCACGCATGGACGTCAACGAATAACCCAAGGAATTTGCATTGGTTTCCCGGTCGGTGGCATAAATGGGCGAGATCACAAGCAGCGGTGTATCCGGATGTTGAGCCCGAATTGAATCAATAAGCCCAATCAAGGCAGGCTTGAACGTTCGCGGACTCAGCGACGCTGCCCCGTACACATTGATCCCAACACACAATGAGATAAAATCAGCTGGCAAATCCGCGATCATCCGTCCAACTCTCGGCTCTAGATGGCAGTTGCCCGAAAACCCCAAACAGGTTAAATGGAAATCGCACTCCCGGGCGGCGATGGCCGGCCAAGTCGACGAAGGACCATCTGCCGCCACGCATTGGGTGATGGAGCTGCCATAAGCCACCCATTTCAGGCGCAAATCCGGTGCACTCTCACACACGGCATCGGCTTCCACCGAAAGACGTGTCACCGTCATGCCGATATTTTGGGGAAGATAAATTTCCACGGTCTTGCGACCTTGAGGCAGTCCCAGGAAATTGGCTTCCGTAGCTCCTTGAGCTAAATTCAACCGAGCCTGCAATTGTCCTTCGCAAAGACAATCCAAGGTCGCTTCTTCTGTCAAAGGCGTAAACCCTACACGAATTGCAGATGAGTTAGTGTTTAGGCGTATACGGGCTCCTGCACAAATCTCCGCCTTTGTTCCGATTCCGTCGGGAGGAAACATTTCGTAATCCTCGTAAGGAATACGCCAAGGTTTTATTCCATCAGGCAGTCGCTGGAGTGAAACCGCACCGTGGAACCACTTATCGTCGAGTGGTAAATCCGTTATCGTCAGCGGACACATCACCCTTCACCCTTCAGCATCGGAGAAATTCTCACCGAGCCAGACATCCTGCTTCAGCAACAGTTGCTGCAATTGCGGTACGGAGATTTCACGTGAAGTTGCTCCCGTATGCGCAGCCATCGCCGCTGCCGTACCGGCCGCTTGCCCCATCGCAAAGCAGTTTGGCATCACCCGCAGGGAACCTTGAACCGCTCGGTCCGAAGAAGCGGAGCGGCCCGCTACCCACACATTCTCGATGCCTACAGGCAGCAAAATCCGGTAAGGGACACCGTGCGATTGCCCTGGAGAAAGGTGGTTAAAGGTCATCTCACTCTTGTGATTGGCCAGATGAATGTCGATGTAATAAGCGTTGCGGGCAATGTCATCCGGGAAAGACCGCGCCGAGATGAAATCATCCACCGTCAAGACGTAATCCCCCTGAATTCGCCGCGTCTCTCGAATGCCAACCTGCTCACCGCTCGCGACCAAATGAGCCTGTTCAAACCCGGGAACATATTTGCGGAAGAACTCGACCTGGCGTTCAGCCAATTTGCGACCTTCGATCGCACCTCGCGTCAAATCTTCGGCTTTCGTCCCATCGATGCCAAATACATGACCAAAGTTCACGCCGACCAAATAATCGTTCACCCAAGCCAGACCGGAGATCGATTTACGTCCCTCCGGCAAAGCACCTTCCGCAATTGCCCGCTCTACCGTTTGGTGCAGTTGCCCGGTATCCCCGGTCTCCTGTAAATATTGTTTAAACTTCATCCGGTTTACATTAGCTAATAGATAACACATACTTCCCGGTTGCAATTCGCCTTGGTCGCCTCCCTTCTGAAAAGGCACACCTGCCAGGGCGGCCATGTCGCCATCCCCGGTCGCATCGATCAAGTAACGGCAGCGGATAAAGGAACGACCCGATTTGTTCGCGATGATCACACCCTCCACCCGGCTTCGGTCGTCCGACAGTTGGATGTCATAAACGAAGGTATGATAAAGCAACGAGACACCACTCTCGATTAAGGCATCATCGTAAACTCGCTTCAAAACCTCCGGGTCGATCGGCACCCAATCAAGCGTTTCCCGGTATTCCGCTTGATAATCGGCGTTGCAGGCTTGCTTCATCCGCTCCATCAGCTTCATGCCGATGCCGCGAATAATAGGCTTCTCCTTGTCCGTAAACGGGCAGAACGCCGGAACTAAAGCCACCGTCCCCATTCCGCCCAGGAACCCTCTCTGTTCGATCAGCAGCGTGTTTGCTCCGCCTTCGGCCGCGCTGATCGCCGCCGCAATCCCGGAAGCTCCGCCGCCGACAACCAAGACATCCACATCGTAAGATACCGAAATCGTTTGAACCGGCAAAGTGATTTGCTTCTCGTTCATGTTGAACCTCCCCCTCTCAAGTAAATGATTATCCCTTCACGGAGCCCGCTGTTACTTGGATAAAGGTTTTATTCGCCAGAATATACACGACCAACATCGGCAAGATCGATAAGCAGGCCCCTGCCATCATTAGGTGAATTTGCATGGCCGCAGAAGAGCCGTAGCGAAGATTAGCCAACCCGACGGTCAGCGTCTGCAGATGCGGGCTCGTCATCGTGAAGACGAGCGGCAAAATGTATTCGTTCCAGGCATGACGGAAGGCAAACAACCCCGCAACCCCCAGTCCGGGGGTCAACAGCGGCAGGATGATTTTGAAGAAGGTGCGAATAAAGCCCGAGCCATCTACCATGGCCGCCTCATCCAACTCGCGTGGAATCGATTTATAGAACCCCTGTAATATAAAAAACGTACTGGAATGGGCGCTGATCAAGATCAGAATGACGCCCCATAGCGACGAATTCAGGTTTAATTTGACCATTAGGTCAAATTGAGGCCGCAGCACAATCGCGCCTACGGATATAAACATCGTTGAAGCCTGGACCCCAACGTACAGCGTTTTTCCCGGGAAATCCCGCCGATCGACGACATAAGCCGCCATCGCTGCTACCAGCAACGTTCCGACCGTACTTATCACGCTTAAGAACACACTGTTCCATGTAAACCTAGCGAAATTGGTTTGCTGCCAGGCCTCCATATAGTTGCGAAACTGCCATTCCTTCGGCAGCAAGTCCCCGCCGCTCATCATCTCGGCCCCGGTCTTCAAGGAACCGAGGATCGTCATCAAAATTGGAAACAAGGTCAGCAGGACCGTGATTAGCAGAAACAGCCACATGATCGGGCGTGTAATCCATTTTGCGGCTTGTAAAGCCGGCTTTTTCTCCGCCATTGATGGTTGATTCATCTCTCCTAGCCCCCCCTAGAATACCTTGTTCATTCTCTTGCTTAAGAAATAGTAACCCGCCGTAATCGCTCCGACGATGATCGCCGTGGCAAATCCAACGGCGCTGCCGTAACCAAACTGCTGTGTCACCGGCGAGCCGGTTGATACCGGGAAGAGCAGCTTATATAAGTACAGGTACATCACTTCGGTTTTGCCGATAGGCCCCCCCTCAGTAATGACCATGATGCTTTCGTAACCTTTGAGCGAGGCGATAATCGCCAGCATAATAATCATTTGCATCACTGGACCCAGCATCGGAATCGTGATATGCCAGAAACGTTGTCCGGCATGAGCCCCGTCAATCGCAGCGCTTTCGTATAAATCCTGGGGAATGCTCTGCAGCCCCGCCAGAAACAAGAGCATATAGTTGCCAACCGCGCCCCACACAGCCACGATAATTACAGTCAACATCGCGTGCTTCGGTCCCAGCCAATCGATCGGCTGCCCAATGAGATGGTACTTCATTAGCAATTGATTGATCATCCCGTTGTAGGAGTTGAAAATGTTGTAAAAAACGACCGAGATTACCGCGGTACTAATGACCGTCGGCATAAAATATATCCCCCGGAGCAAGTTTCTGCCTCGCAGCTTGCCGTTAAGCAGCACCGCCAACAGCAAGGATAATGGAATCGTCAACAGCAGTTTGCCTCCGGCGAATACAAACGTATTTCCGACCGATGCCCAAAACTGCTCATCACGGAATAACCTGCTGAAATTATCCAAGCCTACAAACAAGGCCTCTCCGTATCCAACGTAGTCGTAAAACATATACCGCAGCATCCAGATCAACGGATAGATTCCTAAAACCAATGTCAGGATAACGCTGGGCAACAGAAACAGACTGTTCTCCTGAAGCCGCTTCAGCTTCTCCATTTCGGTTCCTCCCCCTTCATGTTTGTGTGTCAGGAGACAGGAAAGGAGCCTTGTCACCAGCTCACAAAAGCTCCTGTCCCGATTAAAACACTATTCTCCTTGTGGGTTAGCGGGATCAAAGGAAGGATTCGGAGTGACTTTGACCTCTCCCTTTTCCACCGATTTTGCTAAAGCGTCGTTGTAACGTTGATTTAAATCCTCGACGGTTTTCTGCACATCTCCGCCGTCCAGCATGTATTTAAAGAAGGTATCTGCATAATTCGCCCCTTCCGGTGTCACGTTCGGCGCGACCGGCCACAAGGAGTCCTTCTCCCCGATTAAGAAACCTTCCATCCCTTTGACGTCCGGAGTTTTTGCGGTTTCGGCAATGCTTGGCACAACGGAAATCCCAAATCCTTTCTCGTGGTACGTTGTCAATACGTCATCCGCATACATGAATTGCATGAACTTCCATGCCGCATCCTGGTGCTGCGAGGTTTTGCTCATGCCAAGCCATGTGCCGGCGGATACGATCTCGGAAGTGCCTTTTTGACCATCCAGAGTTGGTGCCAGTGCACCGGCCCAGTTGATTTCCGTTGGGAATTGATCTTGGTAGACGCCCGGTTCTGTGGAGAAGCTTAGGTACATCCCGATTTTACCGGCTGCGAATTGAGCCCGCAGCGGGTCGATATCCAGCGATTCGGCTCCTGGAAGAATACTGCCGTCCTCGTGCATTTGTTTGAAATACTCAATCACTTGCGCGTAAGGTGCAAAGTCGAACTGCCCCGTTTTTAGATCAAACCCTAAACCCTGATACCCGCTAAGCGACAAAATCTCTCGAACGGAGCGATCAAACGCCTGCTTTGGGTTCTTGAAGTTTAATGCGAAGCCGTAGATCCCTTCCGATTTACCGACTTCCGTTATCTTCTTGGCGGCATCGACCATTTCCTGAAGCGTAGCCGGCGGATTTGCAATACCCGCTTTATCGAACAGGTCCTTGTTGTAAACCAATCGCAGCGTCAGCCCTGTGTTCGGGAGCGAATATATCTGCCCGTCGAATCGGTTTACCTCATCGATAATGACCGAGGAGAACTTCGTCTTCATGTCATCCGTCAGATAGCCATCAATCGGCTGAAGATATCCCTTTTTGAAGAACGCTTCGGTATTCGCACTTTTCAAACGCAGAATATCCGGCGCTTGATTGCTGGAGAACGCGATATCCACGCTTTGCGTATAATTCTCGGACATCACGGTCAATTCAACTTGAATGTTGTCCCCATTTGTCTCATTAAACTTAGCAACCATCTCTTTAATGTATTCTTGGTCATGGCGGTCGTCGGTCCAATACTGCAGTTGAACGGGAGCCGCGGCCGTATTCCCCTCATTCTTTTCGTTGGTCGTCGACTCTTTCGGCTCATTGGAGGTATTGGAGCCACCTCCGCCGCACGCCACCAAAGCCAGAATCAACATCAGGTTCACTCCGAGCAGCATCGCTTTTTTCATCATAGACATTTCCCCCTTCTGGATTGAGACTTCTTTGTCTTCCTCTTTCACTATAAAATCACGCGCATAAAAAAGGAGTGGGGCAAACCCACTCTCTAGGGTAGCGATTTCATGATCTTATCGATCAAGCCTCTTCCGGTGGATCAGGATGATAATCAGATCTGAATTCCGTGGGAGTCATACCGGTAATTCGCTTAAACATTTCGCTGAAATAACGCCGTTCTTCATAACCCACCGCAACTGAAACCTCCTGCACCGATTTGCCTTCCACCAGTAAAGTCTTGGCCAATCGAATTCGTTCTTGATTGACGTACTGCGTGACCGTCATTCCTGTAACCTTCTTAAACAAGCTAGAGTAATAACTCACGCTGAGATGCACGTTAGCCGCGCACTCGGTCAACGTCACTTCTTCTCCCAACCGACTTTGAATAAATTCCAACGATCGAAAGATGATCTTCTGGCTTTCCGACAACGTGTTGCTGCCTACCACATTCGCCCCTTCGCGGCATAACAGCGACAGCTGCTGCTCGAGGCTGCTTAAAGGCATCCCCGTGGTGCCTCGCGTCGATTTATATCGGGCGATCAGCGGCTGTATCTCAGCGAAGGGCGCCAGCTCATATAACACCCGGATTACGGAAGCCGCCAGCTCATCATATAAGCTGAGCAGATAATCCGGATGGGGCGGCGGCGTAAGTCCTTGAAGCTGCGAGGAGATAGCGCATAAGAGCTCAACAGCCCGATCCCCGTTGCCGGTACGAAGCGCGAGGAGGAGTTCATCCTTGCGCTCCAGGGACAGCGGAGGCTGACTGCCGGTCTCCGGCAGATCACCGATCCCGATGGCGGCATTCCCTTCACTGAAGATATGATAAGCGAGCGCCCGCTCCGCTTCTCGATAGGCATCGGGTAGCTGATGGGTCTGAAGGACTTTACCGGAGACACCGATGGAGATGGTATATTTGGAGTATTTCTTGATATTCCGGCAGCAGGACTCGGCAATCTGCATCACGTCTCCGAAAGCGGGATCGTTCAGGAGCGCCAAGAATCGATTGTTTTTTGCACGAATTACAACGCAGCTGCTAAATTCACGGATCGTTTCTTCCACGATATTTTGCAGGGAGAAACGGATCAACTCGGCCTCTCGGATCGATAAGTCGGCAACTTGCTCCCGGTATTTATCGATCTCGATCAACATGACGATGAAGTCGTGATGTTCCAATTCGATCCCAAGGAAATTCCATCGTTCAGAGGCATGCTCCCAGGTGGTCCGATGGTGGACCAGCATACTTACATATTCCTGGCGAAGCACGGGCATGCTCTCGCGCAGCTTCGACTCCATCAAGTGATGGTGATGCAGCTTGGATCGTTCCTCCAGAATTTGCTCCTTTGCCCGCAGCACGACGTCCAGAATATCTTCCTCCGTAAACGGCTTGACTACAAATTCGTATGCGCCCAGATGAACCGCCTGCTGGGCATACTCGAAATCTGCATACCCGCTGATCAAGATCACTTTACACGGATGGTTTGTTTCGAGCATATGCTGGAGCATCGTCAGACCATCCATCTTCGGCATTCGAATATCGGTGATGACTAAGTCCGGCTTCAATCGGGTCACGAGCTCCAGCCCGTCGCTTCCGTTGGCCGAGGTTCCTTCTAATAAGATCCCGTAATCCTCCCAAGCGATCGCCGTCAAACCAGCCACAACGCTTCGGATGTCATCTATCACGCATAAACGGATTGGATCCTGTATCTCATCCTTCATCATGCTGCTCTCCTCCCCGTGGTAAGGTTAAAGTCACCATCGTCCCCCGACCCGGTTTGCTATCCAGCGCCAGTTTGGCGCGATCTCCGTAGAACAACTGCAGCCGGCTTATCAGGTTCTGAATGGCATATCCGTGTTCCGGCAGATGCTCCTCCATTCCACGCCCATTGTCCGTAACCGTAATCTCGCCTAACTCCTGATCCGGGTCATAGGCCATCTCGATCGTAATTTGACCCCCGGTTTCCATATCCTTGAAGCCGTGCAGAATGCTATTCTCAACCAGCGGCTGAAGCATAAGTCTAGGAATCGGCCAAGAAGCGAACCGTGAATCCCCTCCACGTATTTCATAATGAAAAAGGTTCGGGTAACACAACGCCTGAATCTCCAAATATTGCTTGACGTGTTCCAACTCCTTCTGCAGAGTTGTAATCTCGTTCCCCTTATTAAGACCCAGCTGGAATAAGCGGGACAAGGAAACGACCATCCGCTGCGATTCCTCAATTTGTCCAAGCTTTAGCTTCCAATAAACGGTGTTCAGCGTATTGTATAAGAAATGCGGGTCCATTTGGGCGGACAGCGCCTTGATCTCAGCGGCCCGTTTATTCGTTTCCGCCTGTTTGACCTCATCAATCAAGACAACCACTTGCTCCAGCATCCGATTGAAGCGGAACCCCACCTGCGCCAACTCGTCTTTCCCTTGTCCATCGAATCTCGCGGTAAGGTCATTGGCCTCTACACGCTTCATCACCCTCTGCAGTCCCTGCAACGGGGAGAGCAGATAACGGGCCAACCCGCCGGAAATGAGCGCGGTGATCAAGAACGCCCCCAGGGTGATGCCGACAATCATCCACTTCACGTAGATCAAGTCCCTGAGTACGTAATCCTTCGATTGCATCGTAACCATCGTCCAGTCGGTTATCCCCAAACGGGCGTAATTCAGCAGATAATCACGGTGATCAATCCGATAGGAAGCGCTTCCGATAACAGCCACATCCTGTTGTAACTCGTTCAGAAGAGGTGCTGTTCCGATTGCTTTCTGGACCAAGTTACTATTTTTCGAATAAACCGGAATTCCATCGGCATTAAGCAAAAAACGTACCGCATCCTGCCCAACTCCGGCTTCCACCAGATTCCGAAACCCTTCCTCTCGGATATTGACCACGATATAAACGTCCTTGACCGGTACGTCGAAGATCGGTTCCAGGATGAGAGAGATCACTCGGTCATTGCCCGAAAATAACATGTCCTCATGGCCCTCCACCCAAACGTTTTGGTTCTCCAGCCTGACCCTATCGTACAGAAACGTATCCTCAAAACGAGTATGCCGATTCCGGTTGATAGTCAGTGGGTAAAACTCGCCGATCGGCGTGGAGATATAGATCGAGTGAATCAGAGGTTCAGCAATACGGGCTTGTGAAAAAACGTTATCCATATTCGCCAAATGCGTATAATACCGGTCCGCCTCTCCGGTTGAAGCATCCTTCAGCATGCTGCGAAAAGGTTGGCTTAACATAAAAGTCATCATAATAATCATCAGCTTATTCAACTTCTCATCGACGATTTGAGCCGATTTAGTCACCGTATCCTGCGTAAGATGTAACGCGTTCTTCTCCACAACGTGTGCGGATATGGAATAGGAGAAACCTCCGGTGATCAGTACGGAAAGAATGATGACGATGAGAAAAGCCGATTTTAGCTTGCTGCGGAACGTGCGGCTTCTTAAGAAGTTCATAGAACCCCGCCTTACTCATAAAATGGATCGTCGCATGGATAAGTCGCAAAACCTACCCTGTCCTTTGATTATGTCATTATGCTCCACCATCAACAAGAACCTCAGAGAGGGGCAGTTGATTTACCGTACCTGAATCATCATTTTGTCCCCCTGTTATAAATGGAGACCGTATGTACAAAAAAAGGGTTGCCCAAGGCAATACAATCGCCTCAAGCACACCCCTTCTCGTTCTACACCTGTTTATTTGCCGACAAAACCCATCAGGCGTTGTACGTCCTGCAACGTTCTCTCCGCCATCTCGGACGCTCTTTCCGCGCCTTGACGCAAGATGTTGCGCAGCTCTCCCGACTCGCGAATCTCGCGGTACCGCTGCTGGAGCGGTTCCAGCACGCCCACCACAACTTCGGCCAGGTCTTTCTTGAAAGGCCCGTACATTTGTCCTTCGTAACGCTGCTCCACCTCGGCGATGGACAGCCCCGAGCACTGGCTGTATATCGTAATCAAGTTGCTGACCTCCGGTTTACTCGCCGGATCGAATTTCACCTCACGGCCCGAATCGGTTGTCGCGCGGCTAAGCTTCTTGCGGATCTCGTCCGGCGTGTCCAGCAGGGCAATATAGCTGCCCGGATTCGGATTGCTCTTACTCATCTTCTTAGAGGCATCGTCCAGGGACATGATACGTGCGCCAACCTCCGGAATATAAGGCTCTGGCAGCGTAAAGTAGTCGCCGAACCGGTGGTTAAACCGACCTGCCAAATCGCGGGTTAATTCCAAGTGCTGCTTCTGGTCTTCCCCAACCGGCACCAGGTCTGCGTTATAGATCAGAATGTCCGCCGCCATTAAGGCAGGATACACGAACAATCCGGCTCCCACGGATTCCTTGCCAGCAGACTTATCTTTAAATTGCGTCATCCGTTCGAGTTCGCCCATCGAGGTGAGCGTCGTTAACAACCATCCGAGCTGCGCATGCTGCATCACATGGGATTGCAGATATACGTTCGCCTTGTTGGGATCGATCCCAGCAGCGATGTACAGAGCAGCCACCGCTTCGGATTGCTCCGTCAGTGCGGCAGGTTCCTGCGGAACCGTGATCGCGTGCAAATCCACGACCATAAAATTACAGGCGTGATCCTGTTGCAGCGTAACGAAATTCTTAATCGCCCCGATGTAATTGCCAAGCGTTAGTTTACCGCTGGGTTGAATACCGGATAGTACTTTTTTCATGACGAAAAACTCCTCCTTCATAGGTTTAAGATTCATGGGAATTAGGGTTCTGATGCGAGAGGGGCCGCCGAAATGCAAAAAGGCCCCACGTCCGCAAAGGGACGTGAGACCGTGGTGCCACCCTCATTCGCCGATTTGGAGCTAGCAGGGTGTGAGTGTCACAGGACACCAACCCAAGAAGAATCGGCCTTATCAATCCGTAACGTAGATCACCCGGCCGGCCTACTGACAAACGGCTCGTCACCCTTTGCGTTCAGCCCGGCGCTCCGAGGCCCATTCAGCGCAAGCTCGCCCGCCGGTTCGCATCAACCACCGGCTTTCTGCAGAACGAATACTTCGCTTACTTTCCCTCATCATCGCATTATCGTTTATGCCTATCATCATAAATTGAGCTGGCTGCAGTGTCAAATCCATTTTTCGTCCAACGGAAAAAGTGTTATGATTAGTCTAGCCTTAAGGAACTTGATTATGTGGGAAAAGGAGCAACGATATGAAAAAGGTGACCAAAGGGCAATGGAACGGTTACGATACGTACATCTTACATAGCCGCGAACTTGAAGTCACGCTGCTACCCCGCCTTGGAAATAACGTCATTCGTATATGGGACAATGTCCAGCAGCGCGATGTGCTGCGTCATCCAGAGGAAACTGAACTTGATTTCTATTTGCAAAAGCCATATCACTTCGGCATCCCGCTCTTAACTCCCCCCGGGCGCATTCGTAGAGGGCATTTCACGTATGCCGGGCAAGAATACCAGTTCGACCGCAACACGGCGAACGATAACCACATCCACGGTTTGCACCGGACCCAAAGCTGGTGCGTGAGCGATATTGAAGAGGATGATGAAGGCTGCGCGATCACAACGGAATTCGTGACCTCCGACGATCCGAACTGGATTCGACAATATCCCGAGCCATTGAAGCTGGAGATGACGCTTCGGCTTCAAGGTGCAAGCTTGAAGCAAACCTTTAAGATTACCCATCTGGGTCATAATCCCGCCCCTTTCGGTTTGGGGCTGCATACCTGGTTTAAGATTGACGGAGAACCCCAGCGCTGGAATTTGCAGCTGCCGGTGTCGAACCTGTTCGTTTCAGACGAGGAAAATATCCCTACCGGGGAGACCGCTCCGCTAGGAGCGTGGGAAGCGCTAAATCCGGGGATGAATCTGCAAGGCGTCAATTGTGACACCATGCTGCGCATCGGGGACAAACCGGTGGAAGCTCTGATGATGCGCGATGACGGCTATGGGCTGCGCTATTCAGCCGATCCGGAACATTTTAAGTTTTGGGTCATCTATTCAAAGGGGGAAGCGGATCAATTTTTCTGTATCGAGCCCTACACCTGGCTGCCGGACGCCCCGAATCTGGACCTTCCGGCCAACGAGACCGGACTCATCGAGTTAAACCCTCAGCAGACGCTGGAACTCCATCTTTCCTTGGAGATGATCTATCCGGATCACGGATGATCCCATTCTATTTTCAGAATTTCCGCCTTCCTAGAAGGCGGTTTTTTTTGCCCCGTTACACGAGTTTCGGGCCGAAAGAAATAATTACCACTGCCCTAGCTTTGGATCTCACCGCATATTTTGCACCCTACGAACCATACTAACATCACTAACGCCAAAGGAGGTGACAAACATGGCAGGTCAAAGCCGCGGAAGCCGTAATAACCTTGTTGTTCCTCAAGCGACCGCTGCGTTGCAACAAATGAAAATGGAAGCAGCGCAGGAATTGGGCGTACAAATCCCGCAAGACGGTTACTATGGGAATTATACTTCCCGTGAAACCGGATCTCTTGGAGGCTACATCACAAAACGTTTGGTTCAACTGGCGGAGCAGCAATTGTCGGGTCGTTCGAACCTGTAACTTGCATACTCCTATTACCCTCTATAGAAACAGGCGGTCTGCTTAGCAGATCGCCTGTTTCCCTTTGCCCGGTTGAAACCTCAGGAAGACAGGTTCCCGTATGTATTTGTACCGTGATCCTTATGTGGATACCGTTGGATTAGCAGATTGGCCATGTTATAGTTCGATTCCATGACCGCGTCGATAACTACGGCACCCTGACGTAATGCAAATTCATAGCTGATCTCGCCATGCGTCCAGTACCGTTTGAACTGAAGCGCTTGAATCGCCATCATCCGAAAAGAATGGATCTGTTCCGCATTTAACCCACGAGTATCTTCACTAAGCTGCCCGTTTCTGCCGGCAATCGGATTGTGGCGGATGCCAAACTTACCGACGGTATTATTCCGGATCTGCAGAAATACGGTTCCCGAAGATAACCCCGCCAGTTCCTCCTCCAGCTCCTTAAAAACCAAGTCGATCTGCCTAACGAGTGAAATTTGTTCAGCTCTCAGCAATATCCTCCCACCTTTCCCCCAAAAGATTGCAACCTATGATATAGGGCTTATGTCACATTATAGGATAATATTTCCTTCTAATCAACAATATACAACATAAATGGTTATTTATACCTATTTAGAATGAATCTTTCTCCACTATCCGACAAAAATCATCAAACAAAATAGGCCCTCTTTCGAGGACCTATCGATTAAAACGGGTTACTTGGTCAGTTCCAAAAAAGCATCCACGTCGGCGACATTCACAGCCATTGCTTCACGCCAAAAATCCGGTTTCGTCAAATCGACGCCAAGATGTTTGGCGGCCAATTCTTCCACCGTCATCCGGCCGGTATCTCGCAAGAGCGCATCATACTTGGCCGCAAAGCTTTGGCCTTCCCGCTGCGCCAGTGCGTAAAGCCCGGTGCTGAACATATATCCGAAGGTGTAAGGGAAATTATAAAAGGGCACGTCCGTGATATAGAAATGCAGCTTGGACGCCCAGAAATGCGGGTGATAGCTGCCCAGCGCCCCCTGGAATGCTTCGCGTTGTGCTTCCTCCATCAGCTCGGACAACTCGGCAGCATCCAGCACGCCCTGCCGGCGTTTCTCATAGAACCGGGTTTCGAACAGGAAACGGGCATGAATATTCATGTAAAAGGCAACCGAATTTTGCACCTTGTCAGCGAGCAGGACAATCTTCTCCTGGTCATTCGCCGCATTTTTCACGAAGGCATCGGCCAGGATCATCTCGGCAAAGGTCGAAGCGGTCTCCGCTACATTCATCGCATAATCCTGATTAAAGATCGGCAGCTCCTCCATCACGTTTTGGTGATAAGCATGCCCAAGCTCATGTGCCAGCGTATAAACATTGGAAACCGTACCGCCGAACGTCATGAAAATACGCGTCTGTTTGCTCTTCGGCAGGGAGGTACAGAATCCTCCGGGGCGTTTGCCGGGGCGGTCCTCCGCCTCGATCCAGCGTTTGTTAAACGCCATTGTGGCAAACTCCGCCAGCTTGGGACTAAAGTTGCCGAATTGCTTGACGATATCCTCTGCCGCCTGTTCATATGTAATTTTACCGGCGGCTTGGCCCAGCGGAGAATCCACGTCGGTCCAGCTTAGCTTATCGACACCAAGCAACTTGGCTTTGCGCTCCAGATAAGCAACGAACTTCGGCTTGTTCTCAACGATCACCTGCCACATCGCGTCCAACGTGGCTTGAGACATCCGATTGATGGCCAGCGGTTCTTTCAGGACATCCTCCCAGCCGCGTTTCTCGTACAATTTGAGCCGGAAACCCGCGAGACGATTCAATGTATCGGCAGAATAGTCCTCCGCCTTCGTCCAAGCTTCCTCCCAGCTGGCAAATACGCGCTCCCGTACGCTACGGTCCGGATCATCCAGCTTGTTGGCTGCCTGGCCTACCGATAACGTCTTGACCTCGCCGTTTGGATCTTCAAAAGGCACGCCAACCTTGGAGACGATCGTATCGTAATGCTGCCCCCATCCATGGTAGCCGTCCACCGCCAAGTCGGACACCAGATTCTCCAGCTCCGGCGCCAGCTTCTCCCGGGCTTGCTCCCGTTTCTCGCGAAGGATGAAGGAAATCGGCATAACTTCTTCCCGTGCCATCCAGCCTTCCCATACGTCATCCTCCGTTAACCGAAGAACGTTCCAGAATAAAGTCATGACATTACTAAATGAAGCGCCTAAAGAAGTGATTTTGGCGTCCAACTGCAGCGCCTTCTTATCGTGTTGATCCTGTGCCGTCAAACAGCCGACAAAGCTGTTCGCCTCATACAGACGGGCTGCCGCCGACTGCAGGTCCGCGATCAAGTCATCCAAGGCCTTTGTCTCCTCCAGCGTGGATGGAGCCTCCAGATCTTTCAGCTTGGTTTGGTACGAGGTAATATCCCGTTCCAAAGCTTCTAGATGATCGCGCAGTGCCGTGGAGGCAGAGCCTCCCGGAAAAATGGTATCCAGTTCCCAAGTGGGTTGAATCGGTTCAGCAAATCTTGACATAAGTTCGCTTCCTTTCCGTATCGTTCATATTGATGGCTTATGGGATAACAGTGTATGCTATTAGGGGTTGCACTATTAACTAGCTGCCAGACTATAGGAGGGATATTCCATGAAACCTTTGCAAATTTCGGCGGATACCGCCGTGAAATTAGCCGCCAAACTCAAAGTGCCGATCGAGCACCTTATGCATATGCCGCAGCACATTTTATTGCAAAAAATCGCAGAACTAGCCAAAGAAGAGGCGGGCAACCCGCCAGCCGATTCCGAATGATCCCTTTTAATCAGTCGTGGCCCTATGATGTCGTCATGGGCGACGTTTATGTACATGAGTGCCCGTTTTGCTCTAGCAGCAACGTGCTGCTGCCGCTGAAGCCCCGCGAGCTGAAAACGATTCATGAAGGGAAGAAGAAGCTGCTTGTCTTTCCCTGCTGCGGGAACAAGCTTCATGTCCTGGACTGCGACAACGATTACCTGTTAACCGATACGGTTATTCGGTAAATCCAGCGCCGCAGGATTCCAAAATGTCTAGGAGATTCGATACGCAACGAAGGGCCGTTTCCTCTGAGACGGCCCTTCTTGATGCTACAATCGTCGTGTAGGCTTGTCCGTTAGCCGCGCATCTCCTCGGGTAGCTCATGCCCCCCGCTAAGCATTTCCTCTCGTAGCAGGGCCCACTGTTCGCGGGAAGCCCGGATCATCGCCGCATCCACAATCCGCTTGTCGTTGATGACGCGTCCAAACCATTTGACCGCATCATTGTAATTACCAACCCGGCGGTATAACTCGCCAATCAAGTACATCAGGCGCGCATCGCTGCCGCCAACGCCTTCATTTTCGTAAACGCGGATATAGGCCTCCAGCGCAAATTCCAGAAACCGCTTCTCCTGTTCGACATTGCTTTGATACCGGTACAGCCAAGCGATGTGGTGCAGCAAGCTCGCGATGATCCGATCCGTCTCCCCGATGGTTTGAGCACAAATCAGCGCAAGCTTGTAGGTTTCCAGCGCCGTATCCCAATCGCGATGGCCGCCATAGCTCTTCTTGTTGAATCGGCTGGCGATCGCGTCCTCGAATAAAGCGTTCTGCCGGTCGGTCAAGCGGGATGCCGAATTCTCCGTCGAAGCAAATCCACACGAGGGACATACCCGAACCACATAATAATCCGGATTCTCCTTCTGATAATATCCGCAAAAGTCCGTATCCGTGCGTGTGGCCCGCTTAAAGCTGGGACGTACGCGCGAGGTTGAAAATTCATTTTCGCAATGGATGCAAGTGACTTTGATCTGATACAGAGGTTCAAGTTCCAAATTGTCCTACTTCCTTTCAAAGGTCCGCTCGGCGGATGATCTGTTATCGTCTAAGGTGTATTTACAAAATGAAAAGCCGGACCGGACAACCGCTCCAGCACGAATTCACGCAACGGCTCCTCGATCCCTATCTCTTCCAGCGCAGCGCGCATGCAGGCCAGCCAAGCCTCGGCGCGTTCCGTTGTCACCGGAAACGGCAGATGCCGAGCACGCATCATCGGATGGCCAACGGCGTCGGAATAAAGGGAAGGTCCGCCGAAAAACTGTGTCAAGAACATGAATTGCTTCTCCATCACCGGGGTGATGTCCTCCGGGAATAAGGGACCCAGCAACGGTTCACGTTGAACCCGGGGATAAAAGGCCTCTACCAGTCGCCGTATCGTCTCTTCTCCGCCAAGGTTGTCGTATAGGCTTAAGCCTTGATTCATCAGTTCACCGCCTCCGTTTTTCCTTATTATATCAAAAAAAAATAAAAGCTCCTACCGGAGCTTCTACTTATATGCGGGTCTGGAATCTATCAGTAGCTGCGCCAATCCTCTTCGCCGGAATGGACGAGAGAGGCGCGGATAACATAAACAAAAGCACAGACAAGAACACCTGCGACAATGCTCATGAACATCACTCCATCCATAAAATTTGGCTGCTGCCACGTTTAGGATCGGATCATAGCTGGTTCAAAAGATCCATATTGGTCTTCTAGAATCATTTTAACATAGAAGTTCAGAAATATCAGCCCCTATTGAAACCGCTTCCTTTATTTTTTTGTGCTGTTTGTCCCAGTTAATTCATACACTTCACTATGATTTGATGTGGAGGCGTACCCATGGTATTCAAACGCTTGACGGCTTTTCTATTCCTCATCGCTGCACTTTTGCTAGCTGTGGTGATGATCGGCTACCCGGAAGCCTCCTGGCAAGCCGGAGTCCGCGGTCTGGCCATTTGGTGGGACGTGTTGTTCCCGTCCTTGTTTCCGTTTTTCGTGATCTCCGAGGTCATGCTTGGCTTTGGGATTGTCCATTTTCTCGGCAAGCTGCTTGACCCGTTAATGAAACCGGTGTTTCGGATCCCGGGCAACGGCGGTTTTGTATTGGCCATGGGGTTTGCCTCCGGCTACCCCGTAAGCGCCAAGCTGGCTACCAAGCTGCGCGAGCAGCGCCTCGTTTCCCGAATAGAGGGAGAACGACTTGTCTCCTTTACCACGTCGTCTGACCCGATCTTTCTGATCGGGGCGGTCTCGGTTGGCTTCTTCGGCAATCCGAAGCTGGCCGGTGCGCTCGCGTTATCTCATTACGGAGGGGCATTGCTGATCGGTCTGGTCATGCGCTTCTACCGCCCCGACCGCGATGAGCCGGCAAGCTCCGAAGAAGGCGTTGGATCCGGCCGTTTTAGCCTGAAGTTAGCTTTGCAGGCGATGCATGAGGCCCGGATACAAGACGGACGCCGCCTCGGAGAACTCCTGCGGCAAGCGGTTGTCTCTTCCCTGCAGCTAATGACCGTTGTCGGCGGGCTGGTTGTCTTCTTCTCCGTCATCCTTGAAGTGCTCACGGCCTCGGGCTTTATGAGCTCACTATACGGGGGATTTCGCCATCTCTTGCCGCTTTTGGGACTGCCCAGTCAGCTGGCTGAACCGCTGATGGGAGGCTTGTTTGAAGTCACCTTAGGCGCTAAAGCAGCCGCAGCGCCGGAGGGGATTCCCCTGATGTATAAAGCGGCGGCGGCCGCATTCATCTTGTCTTGGGGTGGCTTATCGGTACATGCCCAGGTCGCCAGCATTCTAAATGGTGCTGACCTGCGTTATTTCCCTTTTCTGGCGGCCCGTTTTCTTCACGCCGTGTTATCCGCCGGGCTGCTGCTGCTCATCTGGAACCCTCTCATGGGGTCCGCGCCGGCTTGGGCTATCGCTTCGCCCAAATTTGGACAAGATGAGGTGCTTTATGGTTGGCAAGCCCTCCCAGGAGCTTTCCGATTCTTTCTGGTGACGATGGCCATCCTACTTATTTTGTCATTCCTGTCCAGTTTCATTCATCGCTTACGGCAGCGAAAATGAAACGTTGTGTTCTTCTGGCGAATTGATTATGATCTTTACAAAAGGATATTCAAGCGCGTGTTCAAAACGACTATGATTTGAACAGCCTCTGTAAAAGGAGCTTGTCAACTTGAGATACTATGTACTTGACCGAGGGGACCCCTTATCCGTCGAATTAAGCCAAACCTTCCATAAGCTGGCGGCTGAGCAGGGACTTGAGCTGGATGCGAAATCCCCGGATATCGTCGTCTCCATCGGCGGAGACGGCACGATGCTTCATGCCTTCCATACGTTTATCGATCAAATTTCTTCCATCGCATTCGTCGGAATTCACACCGGCCATCTGGGTTTCTACGCCGACTGGAAAGCGGACGAAATTCCCGAGCTGGTGCAGATGATGAGCGGACATTCGGATCCCGGATTGCTGAGGCCTCGTATCGTTCGTTATCCCTTGATCGAGCTAGAGCTTCAGAAGAAGTCGGGCGCTTCCTCCCACATCTGCTTAAACGAATTTACGCTAAAGGGCGTTGACGGCACCGTCGTTGCCCAAGTTGATATTAACGACCAGATGTTTGAAATGTTCCGCGGTGATGGTATTTGCGTATCCACTCCGTCCGGCAGTACCGCCTATAACAAAAGCTTGGGGGGAGCCATGATCCACCCGACGATCGAAGCGCTGCAGATCACGGAAATCGCTTCAATTAACAATCGAGTGTTCCGGACGTTGGGCTCACCGCTGGTGCTGCCTAAGCATCATCACTGCGATATTTATTCGCGCAAAGAACAGAACTTGCTGCTGACGATTGATCATGTCAATCTGCCGATGAATGATATGGTCTCCGTCCGCTGCCAGGTTTCCGACCGAAAAATCAGCTTTGTCCGCTATCGGCCATTTCCATTTTGGAACCGGGTGCGGAATGCGTTCCTGGATTAGATAGCGGGAAGACAAGCTCCCGAGTATCGAAAATTATGTAAAGGAAGAACCGAATATGATCTTAACTTCATTCCGCAAGTATGCATTAATCCCGATGTTATCCCTCTCACTGCTGGGCTTGCCGCAAGCAGCCGGAGCGGCGGAGGCGGCTGGAACAGCCAGTACTGCAGAGGCCGGAACAATCATTCAATTGGGGACGACAGAAACATCATCCGATCTCCAGGCGCTCCAGGAAGTATTGAATTATTTGGAAGCCTACAATATTGAAGGCGTAGAACGCCAGGAGTTCCTGGATAATGCGATACGCGGCATGGTTTATTCGCTGGACGACCCTTATAGTGATTATTTCTCGAAAGAGGATCTGCAGGATTTCGAAAATGGCGTTAATCAGGAATTCGTGGGCATCGGAGTTACGCTTCGCTTCTATAATGACAAGCTGTACATCACCGACGTGCTGCCGAATTCCCCCGCATCCAAATCGGGTCTTAAAGCGGGCGATATCATCGCCAAGGTAGACGGGCAAGCAGTGACCAGCAGCGAGGACGTAGCGCGGATTCAAGGGGAAGAGAACACCCTGGTCAAGATCACGGTGAACCGGGCCGGACAGACATTGGTTTATCCGATTACGCGAGCCCATTTCTCGCTGCCTTCGGTCACCGGATCGGTCATTCCTTCCAGTAGGGTCGGATACATCGCGGTTTCCTCCTTCTCCGATACGGCGGATGAAGAGTTCGCACAGAAATTAACCTCCTTGCGTCAGGCTGGGATTAGCGCACTCGTCTTGGACTTGCGCGACAATCTGGGTGGTTATGTCGAGTCAGCCGCCAATATCGCCAAGCACTTCATGAAGGATGGCGTTCTGATGTATACCGTCGACCAAAGCGGCGAACTACAGCCCGTTGAGATCACGGGCGGCGAAGACATTGGGATGCCGGTAGTCGTGCTGACCAACGGGCTCTCCGCCAGCGCTTCGGAAATATTAACGGGTGCGCTTCGCGACAACGGAATCGCCAAGGTCGTTGGAGCCCAAACTTACGGGAAAGCACGTATCCAGAACGTTTTCCCGTTATCCAATGGCAGCTCCCTGAAGCTGACCGTACAAGCTTACCTGACACCGAAGCAAGTGGATTTCAACCATGTCGGCCTGAAGCCGGACCTCGAGGTGAACAACAACGCAGCCGCGCAGTTGATTACCGGAATGTATGAGGCTGGTGCCCGGAAAGTCAGCGTAAGCGGCGGACCTGCTTCGTTGAATATTAACGGAACGGCTTTCCCGGGTTATATCGATGTCATCCAAAGCGGCAAGCAAGTATACGCTCCATCCCGTTTGTTGTCCTCGCTGATTCAAGGCACTCCGGCCTGGACCTCGAGCATTGGAAAGTTAACCATCACCGATCCCCTCGGCAAGCAAGCCGGCTTCACGTTGGCCGCCAAAACGGCCAAATTGGTGGATGGTGAATCCTATCTGGAACTACATGAGTTCCAGAAGAAATATCCGAAGCTAACCTGGAGCTATAAACAAGGCATTCTGAACTTATCCATCAACTAATCCACTCGACGTAAAGAAACGGCCTCCGATTATTATTCGGAGGCCGTTTCTGTTTCTTGTAACTGTACGCTTTTTCCGCTACCACTTTCTTTGTCCTTAGGGGTATCCTTTTCCTTATGGTTGTCTTTCACCTTCTGGAGGACGAAATAAGCGCAGCCGAAATTACAATATTCATTGATATAATCCGTGATTCCGGAATAAGCCGTATCTCGGTTCGCCTTGGGATGATTGTCTCGCAGAAAGCCCTTAAGGCGGAGCTTCTCGTAACCCCAGTCCCCAATAATATAGTCGTAGCGGTCGAGGACCTCGCTGTACCGCTGCTTAAATGCTTCGGGATCCCAAGCTTCCCGATAATTCTGAATCAGTTCGTAGGTTCTGCCCCCGATTTGAATCAAAGGATCCATCCTCCTTCTGGTTTACGACGAAGCGGGAACGCCTGCTTGTTTCTTGGCCGAATTGACCTGTTCATGGGCGTGATACGAGCTGCGCACGAGCGGACCGGATTCCACATGGCTGAAGCCCCGCTTCATCCCTTCTTCCTTCAACTCCGCAAATTGCTCAGGCTTGTAGTACTTCTCAACACGCAGATGCTGTGGTGTAGGCTGCAGGTATTGTCCAATTGTCAAAATATCGCAATCCACGGCCCGCAGATCATCCATCCCCTGCAAAATCTCGTCCCATTCCTCGCCGACGCCCAGCATGATGCTGGATTTCGTCGGGATATCCGGCTTCATGACTTTCGCCCGCTGAAGAAGTTCCAAGGAGCGGCGATATTTCGCTTTCGCCCGGACACGGTCGGACAACCGTTCCACCGTTTCGATGTTGTGGTTCAGAATATCTGGTTTCGCATCCATTACAACACGTAGCGCTTCTTCGTCGCCCTGAAAGTCGGGGATAAGCACTTCTACGCTGCAAAGGGGCAACCGCTCGCGGAGCGCCTTGATCGTTCCAGCGAAAATACTGGCCCCGCCGTCCTTCAAGTCGTCCCTAGCTACGCTGGTAACTACGCAATGGCGCAAACTCATTTGCTCTGCCGCTTCAGCAACACGCTGAGGTTCCTGCAAGTCAAGCTCGGTCGGCAGACCGGTATTTACCGCGCAGAAGCGGCAGGCCCGTGTACAAATATCGCCCAATATCATAAACGTCGCGGTGCGGTTCGCCCAGCACTCATATATATTCGGACAGCGCGCTTCTTCACAAACGGTATGTAAGGTTTTGGAGCGCATCATTTGCTTGATGTCTTGATAATTATCTCCTGTTGTCAGCTTGATACGAATCCAATCCGGTTTCGGTTCCTGGATTTGTTTTGCCAAAGCGCAAGACCTTCCTTCTTGTGATTTAAGCCGTAGCGCCATTTATTATATCATGAAACCACTGGAAAAACCTACTTCGCAAAATGGAATAAAAACACATCATTTGCCTCAATCTAAGAGAGGTCACGAATCGCGTGCAAAATAAAGGCGAAGGAGGAAGCTTGCCTTGAGGTCTTATCGATTTGCCCGCGGCAAAGCGGTTTGTTGTATCGTCGCCGTTGCGTTTCTCACTTCATCATGGCCGGGAGCCGGGTTCATAACCACCGAGGTCGAGGCCGCCCCAGGAACATCGACGGCAGAGGCGGTAACCCGTGTTTACGATCAAAGGCGCTTGTTATTCGAGGAAATGGAGTTGCTCACGAAGGTTCCCTGGTATTGGCTTGCCGCAGTAGACCAATACGAACGCACCATCACTCCGCGGAAGGAGCAACAGCAGCAGGAGCAGCGAGTTACCGGATTCCGCTTCCGGGAAGCATTTTGGACCGGCCCGTTTAATCCGGATCCCGAGGACCGGAATCCGGCGACGATCGAATTGTTTGGCGGCAGCGGGAAAGACGCCACCGCCGATGGAGCGGCCGATCCGAAGAACGATCGGGACGCCTTGTTTACCTTAGCTTCTTATTTAACCGGCTTCGGCTATAAGGAAGAAGACTTCCGCATCGCCCTATGGCGTTACTATCAAAACGATTCCGCCGTGGAGCGAATCCGCCAATTCGCGAAAATGTACAAGAACTGGGGTCGGCTGGATTTAACTGATAGTGCATTCCCGCTGCCGCTGCGCAGCATCTATACCTATCGAGACACCTGGGGGGATCGGCGCGGCTGGGGAGGTTTGCGCATCCATGAAGGAACCGACCTGTTCGCCCCGATGGGTGTAACCGTACGCAGCGTTTGTTACGGCGTGGTGGAGACAAAAGGGTGGAATCCCTACGGCGGTTGGCGCATCGGGATCCGGGATATCAGCAACCGATACCACTATTACGCGCACCTGCAGGGATATGAAAAGGGCATTGAAGTCGGCCATTTCGTCGAACCGGGTCAAACCATCGGATGGGTTGGCAGCAGCGGTTACGGCCCGCCGGGAACCTCGGGGAAATTCCCGCCGCATCTGCATTACGGGATATACCGAGATACCGGAAGCACGGAATGGGCGTTTGATCCTTATCCGCTGTTGAAGAAATGGGAGCAAGCCGAACGCTCCAAAAAAAATAAAAGGGCGTCCAGATAACCGGCGCCCTTTAATTATGTCCCCCTGTATTCATATCTGGGTTGGACGGCTCCTCTGAGCTGGTGTTCCCTGCTCCTGTATTCCCGGCGGGTTCCCCTGATCCGTTGGCCCCGTCCGGCGTAACCGTCTCTTCCTTGGTTGCCGGCGGTTCCGCCGTATCATCGCCGCCCGGCAACGCCGGAAGCGCAATGTTCGGGGCATCCGCTTGGCCCTCACCGACCGGATTGCCTTTACTGTCATAGTAATACATGGGCACATCCCCGACCACGAGCAGATAGGAGACCGGGATTTCCGTTTCCACCGCCTGTGACTCCATATCAAAGGGGACAACCACGGCCAGTTCCGTCTTTACCCGAAGGTACACTTCCACAAGGATCATATTGATGCCGGCATCCTGGCGTCGGGTATTCAAGTCGACCTTCACATCCCCTTTGGGCTCGATCTTGATCGGGATACTCGGGCCAAAGGAAGCCAAGAGCGGACTGCCGAGAGCCTGCCCCAGCGGAATGGTTTCCGATAGCCGGGCCACCTCGTCCAGTGTGTGCCGAACCGTTTGAATCGTCTCGGAGGTCACCTTCATATGGGCGGAGTAGTTCAGCATGAACCCGGTAATTTTACCGTTATCATCCGTCTTCCAATCGATCAGCTGCCCAACCTGCTGTTGATTCGCCACCTGAGCGGTAATCGCATCATTGATGGATTCGGTGGCGATCTGTTTGACTCGAATCTGGGCTAGGTGAACGATCGGTCCTGTCATCCGGCGCTCCACGTACTGAACAAATTGAACCAGAGCAATAATCGTAATGATCACGACAGCGATCCAGACTTTCCTTCTGCGCTTCGGTCGTCTTGTCCGGCTCCGCCATCCGCGTCGTCGTATCCGCATGTTTCACCCCCTGCAGCGGGAAAACCCCTAGAGGTTGTTCTCAACTTCCATCTCTACAAGTTATGCGGGACAGAGGTAAAAAAGAAGGACGCGCAGGTGGAAACGGAAACTTGTATGATTTGTCACTTGATTTTTCGCAACCAATTGCTTATAGTTCTCTAGTATCACTTTTTTTTAGTCTTAAAGTTCTAGATTGTAGCTTCAAAAGCTCTCATGATTTGTGATATAATATTCAGTACAGTGTATAAATATACAAGGGGATCAACATCATGAACAGCTCAAAAACAATGTATCAAATCACCCTAGAGTTAAGGAAAGATCAGCTTGCTTCCAGGATAACACCGTGGAGACTACTCGTCGAAACGAATCGTTATTACGAGATCAAATCGATTACCGGATCGGTCAAACGGCTGTATAAAGAGAAGCTAAATACCGCCATCCAGGAAACGAAGCACTACTCCGACGGTATTCTTGCCATTTCCGCGTTCTGCCAGGAGGAGCAGATTGAGGATATTCGTTCGCACCTCATTGAACAATTGGACGCTAAAATCAACAATTATTTAAAAGACCTGGAATTGAACAAAAAAGCACTTTGTTCGAAACTAGCCATCAAAAGCTATACCTAAAGTAAACCCCGAAACCATGGTTTCGGGGTTTTATGCTTCTTGATGAAGAATAGCTTTCGGTTAGTCGATAAGCTTCAAACGAACCGAATAACTAAAGTAATCTTTCAGCTCCGCAGGGAGCATAATCCCGATAGCCATCAGGCGATCCCCTTTCATCACTAGTCCGCTCTCCTCGACCTTGTAGACCTTCTCAGGATCCAGTCCTTTTAAGCGTAACTTACGCCGCGGCGCATTCGGCTCCGCTAATACTTTGGAAATAGTACGCCAGGGCCTCGCTCCGATCTTCGGAGACGAACATCCAGGCCGCTTCGTGCCCGGCAAACGGGCTGACCAGACGATACATATCGCCCTGCTGAACCAGAGAACGGATCTCTTTATACCGCTTGATTTGCGCTTTGGCCAAATCCTTCTCCTCGTCGCTGAAGCGGGTCAGATCCATCAAAGCAAACAATACGTATGATACCGCCAGCGATTATATCAAATTAACCACAGACCGGGCTCTCAAAGGTACGCTGCCGCAATACTTGACGAATACCCGCCCAGATATCTTGAGTACGCTGATTGTACCCGTCAAGGGTCAAGCGTATTTGACGTCGAAAGGTTCGATTTCCTTGAAGCCTGACTTCGCCTTTCGTACGCAAGATTGGTACCAGCAGGCCTACAACGGCGACGGACAAGCGGTCTTTATCAGCTCTCATCCTCAGGACTACTTGAACCTGGAAACCGTACCGCAGGCGTTCTCGGTAGCTCGTTTGATTAAGAACCCGGACACGAGACGCCCACTAGCCGTGATCATGGCGGATGCGGATAAGAGGGTGCTGGAGAAAATCGCCAGTGACGTCGACTTTAACGTCTCTTCCATCGTCGTGATCCTGGATCAAAGCGGGAACACCCTATACGCCAACCAAACCGTGCCGGAGGAGCTGAAGGAGCAATTATCCTCTTTTCGCCAGAAGGATCGGTATGAAAGTAACAACTATTTAGGCATTTCCAAAAAAATCAGTCCCGCAGACTGGCGAATCGTCGTGTTTCTATCCAACCAGGAGAAGAAGGACCAAGTTCGGTGGATTTATATCGTCGCGCTCCTGCTCACGGCGGCTGCCCTTCTAGTCACCTTTGGCGTATTGATTTATTTTACCCGCTGGATTGTGAATCCTTTCAAACGAATGAATTACGTTATGCACAAAGTAAAGAGAGGCGACTTGTCCGAGCGGTATACCTTACCCGGAAACGATGAGATTGCCCAGCTCGGTCATTCCCTCAACAGCATGGTTTCTCGTCTGGATGAGCTCATCAACCAGGAATATTTAGCGAAGCTGGCCCAGCAGGATGCCGAATATCGGGCGCTGCAATCGCAGATTCAGCCTCACTTTTTATATAACACGCTGAACGGATTTATCGGCTTGAACCGGGAAGGCCGCACGAAAGAACTAGAAACGGCGATCATCTCTTTGAGTTACATGATGCGCTACAGTTTGGAACCCGTCCATGAGACGACCCTTGAGAAAGAACTGAACATCCTGCGCAAATATTGCATGCTGCAACAACTCCGGTTCGATGATCGATTGGCTTTCCAGATCAACTGCGATCCGGACGCCGCTTCATTCCCGATCCCTAAGCTGCTGCTGCAGCCATTGGTCGAGAACTGCATCATCCATGGCGTTGAACCGGCTGATAAGGAAATGGTGTCCGTGTCGGTACAGGCTCAGAGAAGGGAAATGGACTCGCAGGACTACATTGAGATCGTGGTCAAGGACGACAGTGTGGGGTTTGACCCTTCCGCCTCCAATTCAGAGGACCAGATTGGGTTATCCAATGTCCGAACCCGTCTAATCATGAGTTACCCGGATGCCGTGATGGAGGTAGAGAGCCGGCCGGGTGCCGGAACCACCATCTCGATTCATATTCCGACGAAGGAGCACTACCTATGAAAATCATCATCGCGGATGACGAGAAGCTGATTCGTTCTACCTTAAGAAGTATGCTTCAGGAGCTGGAGCTTAAGAACTTGCCGTGCCAAATAATTGGAGAAGCTCGAAATGGCGAGGAATTGCTGGAGTTATTACGCCAAAACACACCCGATCTCGTATTCGTGGATATCAAAATGCCGAAGCTTGACGGCATCGAGGCCATTCGGATTGGCAAGACGCTGGCTCCGCAGGCAAGTTGGGTCATTCTTAGCGGGTTTATGGAGTTTGATTACGCGCAGCAGGCGCTCCGGCTGGGAGCCAGCGATTATTTGCTAAAGCCGGCTGAACCGGAGCAACTGGAGAGATGCGTCCGGGAAGCGAGGATTGGACGCGAACGGGACGCTCAATTTCTTGATTATGAATTCGAACACTGGTTATCGAATCGCTACCGGGAGTTCCAAACGGGGCCGCTGCGGCAAGACCCTGCCTATGACGGTTATTGCTTCTATAGCGTGCTCTTCTATGGAGTTCACAGGGGCAAGCCGTCGGCTTCCCGATTAAACGATCTGGCCTTGAACCTCCAGCAGGCGGCACAAAAGCACTCGCTGACGCAAGGAATTCGTTGCGGTCATCTGCAATTAAGCGAGGATAATCTAACCTCTGTCTGGGCTTGGCCGACTTTGGACGCTGTATTAAACGACGAGGTTAACCAGTACTTGCGACGTCAGATCATGATGACCCTTGGGCAAGGGCGACGAGAGGAGACTCCATACTTACCTTTGACGGTCCTGCAGAGCGAGAACAGTCTCTCGGCGGGCGAACTGTTTGGGCAGTTGGAGGAACTGCATGCAGCTTCGGTCCTCAGGGCTTCCCTGATGCTCAATAAGTTATATTCCTTGGCCGAGCTGCGTGCCGAGACTGCTGCGGAGGAAGTTTCGTCCCTCAGCAGATCGGTTCATCAACTTGTCAGCTTATACCTGGACCGAGATTATGTCGGTTATCACAATAAGTTAATCGCGTTCGGCAAGCAGCAATTGCCTGGGTTGCACGGGGATTCCGTACGCTATCAACGGATCACCGTTTTTTTGAAGGAAGCGATTTGTCCTGCCCTTCACGTGAATCTCCAGCCTGCAGCATGGATTGAAACCCTCCAGCGTCAGGGAGAACTCCTGCTGAGCCAGGAGGGGAAGGGAGCCGCTGCGGCGAGCGGCGATCTCGTAAAGCGGGCCATGGATTATGTTGACGAGTATTACCAAGAGGATATTTCCATCGGCTCTCTAGCGGAAGAGCTTCAGGTGACCCCCAATTACTTGAGTTCTCTGTTTCATAAAAAACAGGGTATCACCTTCGTCAAATACGTCACGAGCATTCGTATGTTGAAAGCGAAGGAATTGCTCCTGACCGAGCCGGATTGTAAGGTTCAGGATGTCGCCCAACGCGTTGGCTATTTCAGCTCTCGCCATTTCACCAAGTTGTTTGTCGAGCACTATGGCTGTTATCCTTCCGAAATCCGCAAGAAGCTGGGGGAGGCCTAAAAAAAGACCGGAAGCGATCCTTTCAACTAGGATCTCCTCCGGTCTTTCTCTTACATATGGCCTGCCTTAAGAAAAATGCCGCTGCCGCATCGCCTCATATAGCAGTACGGACGCGGCCATCGCCACGTTCAGCGACTCTGCCCTGCCGCGCATCGGGATAAGCAGCCCGTCATCCATCAGCCCGCGGACTTCCGGGCTGAGGCCGCTGCCTTCGCTGCCGAACAGCAGCCACACCGGCTGCGTGAAATCGTAGGCGAAGCAATTCGCCGCCGCCTGCAGGCTCGTGCCGGCCAGGCGAATGCCCCGCTGCTTCGCCTGCGGCAGCACCTCTGCCAGGTCGCTATGCACGACCGGCAGATGGAACAGCGAGCCCATGGTGGCGCGCAGCACCTTGGGCCCGTAAATGTCGGCGCAGCCTGCGCCGACGATCACCCCGTCCGCCCCGACCGCGTCGGCGCTGCGGATGATGGTGCCGACGTTGCCGGGATCCTGCACGCCGTCCAGCACCACCACCAAACTCCGCTCCCGGTCCAGGAGCGGAGCAACCCTCCCGCGGTCCTTGCGCACGACCGCGAACACCGGCTGCGGCGACTTCGTGTCGCTGCACTTCGCGATCACGGCGGCGGACACGCCGATCCAATCGACGTCCAGCCCCGCGGACGCCGCGGCCTGCAGCTCGGCCGGAATACCGCCGAGAGTGTCGTAGCAGACACATTCCACGTCGGCCTGCGCCTCAAGCGCCTCCTGCACCAAATGAAGGCCTTCGATCAAATATTTGCCTTGCTTGTCCCGGTTTTTCTTCTCAAGCAGTCCCGCCCATTCCTTGACGCGGGGGTTCTGCGCGGACAATATCTCCATACCCATTCCATCCTCATCTTTCGACCGCTTGTCTTAAGACTCCGCGTAAGCCAGCTCCAGCTTCGTCAGATCGCTTTTCTCACCGACAATAACTAGTATATCCTCTTCCGTCAGACGGTCCGTTGCCGCAGGTGAGATATTCATTTTGCTGCCCCGCTTGATCGCCATCACGTTGCAACCAAACCTCGCGCGGATATCCAGCTCCTTCAGATTCTTGCCGATCATCTGCGAGCTGACGCGCATCTCCACAATACTGTATTCCTCTGACAATTCGATGTAATCCAAAATGTTCGGGGAGGTCAGATGATGCGCCACCCGAAGTCCCATATCCCGTTCCGGAAAAATAACCTTATCAGCACCAATTTTCTGCAGTACCTTGCCGTGCAATTCGTTCTGCGCCTTCACGACGATGAGCGGACCGCCCATATCCTTTAGAATCAGCGTTGTTAAAATACTGGCCTGGATATCTTCACCGATAGCCACAACGACGACGTCAAAATTACGAATCCCCAGTGCGCGCAGCGCATCTTCATCGGTCGAATCCGCGGATACCGCGTGAGTGACCTGGTTCGCAACGGCTTGCGTATGATGCTCTTCGGCATCGATGGCCAGTACATCAAAGCCCATGTTGCTGAGTGCCGTTGCCACACTTAACCCAAACCGGCCCATACCGATCACGGCAAACTGTTTTTTGGCTGTATTTGCCATGCTCTCACCACCCATAACATAATTCTCATCCAAATTAGTATACCACAATCTTCATTCGCAGTTTTCTCCGGATGACTGCTTCTTCCCCTCATCCCTTTCGTTAAGGGAGGTGCTTGTATGTTCACCGAACCGATCGGGCAAATTAACACCGGGCAAGTCACATATTTCAAGGAGGGAAAAACCGTGCCATCCATTACACTCGACCTGCGTCAAGCGGTTATGCACAAAATCCACGGCCAAGATGAGCAGGGGCTGCGGGCGATGATCGAGGGCTCGATCGATGCCCAGGAAGCTGCGTTGCCTGGCTTGGGTGTTGTCTTCGAAACGATCTGGAAGCATATCGATACGTCCGAACAAAACGAACTGGTATCCGTGCTCAAGCAGCAAGTGGATCAGGCCAGCCTCAAACCGTTGAAATAGAGTTGCCCGCTACAACAAAGACCGCCCTGTCTAAGGGCGGTCTTTCCGATTAAGGCGCAGTCTCCAGGAACTTGGCATCCGGATTCTTCTCCATCGCCGTCCGCATCGCATATTCGTTCTCGAATAATGCGACGTAATTGCCTTTCTTGTCCTTCACCAGCGTTGAATTGATCCGGAACTTGGATGGATCGATCTTGTCGCTCACGATCCAGCGCGCGAATTGGAACGGCATCCGTTGCAGTTGCACGTCTACGCCGTATTCGCCTTTCATCCGGTATTCGAACACCTCGAACTGAAGCTGCCCGACCACTCCAAGCAACGTGTCCTCGAAGCCAACCGTCGTGAACACCTGGATCGTACCTTCCTCGGTCAATTGGTCAATGCCCTTCTGATATTGCTTATGCTTCAGCGCGTTCTTCACCGTTACTTTGGCGAAAATCTCCGGCGAGAACGTCGGCAGCTCGTCAAATACGATTTCGTTGCCTTGGCTAAGCGAGTCGCCAATCCGGAAAATTCCCGGGTCAAACAACCCGATGATATCCCCCGGGTAGGCCTCGGTAACGATATCGCGATCCTGGGCCAGAAATTGCTGAGGCTGGGACAGCTTAATTTCCTTCCCCGCACGCACATGCTTAACAGACATCCCGCGTTCGAACTTGCCTGACACAATGCGCATGAAAGCGATTCGGTCGCGGTGCGCCGGATTCATGTTCGCCTGGATCTTGAATACATATCCCGAGAACTTCTCATTTGTTGGTTCAATCATACCTTGCGTGCTGCGGCGTGGTTCCGGCTTAGGCGCCAACTGCAGGAAGTTCTCCAGGAACGTCTGCACGCCGAAATTGTTGACTGCACTGCCGAAGAATACCGGTGTCAGTTGCCCGTTAAGGACCTTCTCCAAATCAAACGGATCGCCTGCAACATCCAGCAGCTCGAGATCCTGACACAGCTGATCATGAAGATAATCGCCGGCCATCTCACGGATCACGGGATCATTATAGCCGTCCACCTTCTTCACCTGGATCGTGGAGTGATCGTCGCCCTGGAACAACTCTACCTGGTTCTTCATTCGATCATAGACACCGGACAACTCCCGGCCCATCCCGATCGGCCAGTTCATCGGCACCGAGCGGATGCCCAGCACCTGCTCGATTTCCTCCATCAGCTCAAACGGACTTCGGCCTTCCCGGTCTAGCTTGTTAATGAAGGTGAAGATAGGAATCCCCCGCTTCGCGCACACCTGGAACAGCTTGATCGTCTGCGCCTCGACGCCTTTGGCCACGTCAATCAGCATGACCGCACTGTCCGCCGCCGTCAGCGTACGATAGGTATCCTCCGAGAAATCCTGGTGACCCGGTGTATCCAAAATGTTCACCCGATGGCCGTTATAATCAAACTGCATGACGGAAGAAGTGACGGAAATCCCCCGTTGCTTCTCAATCTCCATCCAGTCACTTGTCGCGTGTTTACTCGCTTTGCGCGCCTTGACCGATCCGGCGAGGCGAATTGCGCCGCCGAACAGCAGCAGTTTCTCGGTCAACGTCGTTTTCCCGGCGTCCGGGTGGGAAATGATCGCAAACGTGCGCCGTTTGTCCACTTCCTGCTGCAGCACTTGGTCCAATGCTTTGTTCATGCTCACTTTCCTCTCGTTCCACAAATTCACGTTCTCTATTGTAACATATTTTGTCCTTCCGTTAAGCAAAAACACCTTATATCCTGGCCGGGACATAAAGGTGTTTCCAGCTAACCCTATTCTATTCGCCCGCCGCCCTTGCAGGTGACGGAGCGCTCTGTACTAATTCTGCTTGATCCAGATCACATTGTCTTCTTCCTGACCGTTCACCGGCCACCAGTGGAAACCGTCCTGCGCGAGCAGCTCATCCGCATCCTTCGGCCCCCAGGAGCCGGCAGGGTACGTGCTGATATCGGACGGGTTTTGCGCCCAAGCCGCTGCGATCCGATCAACGAAAGCCCACGCCGTCGCCACTTCGTCCCAACGGGTGAAGTAGGTTGAATCCCCTTGAGCCGCGTCATGAATCAAGCGTTCATAAGCTTCCGGCGAATTGATGCCCACCAGGCAGCTTTGGCAGAATTCCATTGCCAACGGCTCAATTTGCGATTCCGAGCCCGGCTTCTTGGCGTTGATCTTGATGTAGATCCCTTCCATCGGGTTCACGCGGATGACCAACAGGTTCGGTTCCAGCGTATGCTTTTGGCCGAGATAAACGTTGGTTGGCATCTGTTTGAATTCGACGACAACCTCTGTGGTCTTCACGGGAAGTCGCTTCCCGGTGCGGATATAGAACGGCACGCCCGCCCAGCGGAAATTGTCCACGAACACTTTGGCCGCAAAATACGTTTCCGTGTTGGAGTTCGGGTCAACCTTATCCTCCTGGCGATAGCCTGGCAGCTTCTTGCCTCTCGCTTCCCCTTCGGTATATTGACCGCGCACCACGTATTCCTTCACTTCCTGTGCCGAATCATAAGGCCGCAGCGACCGCAGCACCTTCACCTTCTCGTCGCGGATGTCCTCGGGGAACAAGCGGCTTGGCGGCTCCATAGCGATCATCGTAAGCATTTGCAGCATATGGTTCTGCCCCATATCGCGCAGCGCACCGGCATGATCGTAATACCCGCCGCGTTCCTCTACGCCAACCGTTTCGCTGAGCGTAATTTGCACGTTGGCGATGTGCTTGTTGTTCCACAGCGGCTCAAAAAAGGCGTTCGCAAAGCGAATCACTTCAATGTTCTGGACCATTTCTTTGCCGAGATAGTGGTCGATCCGGTAGATTTCTTCTTCCTTAAACACCTGGCTCAATTCTTCGTTCAGCTTCTGAGCCGATTGCAGGTCGTAACCAAATGGCTTCTCGATCACCAAACGGTGCCAGCCGCTGGTATTCAGCATACCGCCCTTCTGCAGGTTAAAGGATACGCTGCCGAACAACTCCGGTGCCAGCGCCAGATAAAACAGACGGTTTCCGGGAATACCAAAACGCGTTTCCACGGATTCGGTTAACTCTCGGAGCTCACGATAGCCATCAACGTTATTGATGTCCAGCGATTTATAGGAGAAATGATCGGCAAACCTCGCCCATTGCTCCTTGTCTCCGATCTTATAACGGCAAAATTCCTCGATAGAACGATAAAGATCCTCCTTAAATTCCTCGTCCGAACGCGGACGACGGGCAACGCCAACCACGGCGAAATCCTCAGCCAGTTTGCCTTCGCGATATAAGGAATAAATGGCCGGGAAGAGCTTGCGGCGCGCCAAGTCTCCGGTGGCTCCAAAAATGAAAAATACCGCCCCTGGGGGCCGAACAGTTTCCTGAGTTAGATTTTCAGCCATGGCTCCTCATTCTTTCTATGTAAGATTAGTGATCGTTCATTTCAATTCCCGATCAAGTACATGTCTTTACACGGCATCACGGGATGTGATGCCATTTTAGCATATTCGCCTCTTCGATGCCATCATATAAATTTCAGAAAACAAACGTTTTTCAGAAACTTGTGCAAACTTTTCTAGGGTGTCCGTTCATGGATGAGATGCCCTGCTCGAGGCTCAATCTCTCCAAAACCTGCCATGCCGTGTAATTCATACATTATCGGCTTCTGGCTGCCTGCGATAATCATATTCCTTAGAGCATGAGGTTGATCTGACGGCAGCGTAAAGACTCGCACATAGGTCATCGCTTCCCGCAAGGTTGAGGTCAGTGCGGCAACCCATCCATCGTCGGCTCCTCGGCCGAACACGTTCAGAAGCAGTAAACCTTCTCGATCCAACCTCTCTGCGGCAAGCCGAAAGAATCCCAACGAGGTCAAATGGGCCGGAGTTCCCTGTTCGGAGAAAGCATCCACAATAATGCCGTCGAAGGTTCCCGGCTGCTCCTCTTCCAGCAGGCTGCGACCGTCCCCGATTTTCACCGGTCCACCCGAATATCCGAAATAGGTGCGGCTAATCTCCTCCACCAGCGGATCAATCTCCGCCACCGTGACACGAACTCCATTCAAATGTCTAGCGATCGTTCCCGTCCCCTGGCCGATGATGAATACCCGGCACAGCTCCGTAACATGGCGCTGAAGTAAATACAGCATCGCACGCGGATATTCTAGTATGATCCGTTTGGGCCGCTTCATATCCATGGCGCCTTGTACTGCCTCGCTGGCGAATTGCAGGACGCGAAACTCCCCGCGTTCGCCATATAGCTCGTCCGTTTCATAGACGGAGATTTCCGAGTAGCGGCTTCGTTCTTGCTGCAGAAGACGTCGCACCTGCCTCTCGCCTCCTTGATCTTCTCTAGTATTCCACAGTCAGCAGCGGAGTGCCGATCGTGATCTCATCCATGCCGGTACCGCTATTGCGGTGTACCGCAAGCTGCAATGCCACACGATGCCCACCGCTTTGGACGGCTATCGGTAAAGCGTCAACCGAATACGTTCGGCTAGCCGTTAGTTCATCCGCAAACTCTTCCGCCTGTTTCAGCTTGAGCTTTGGGAGTTGATTGATTTTGGTTTCCAGTTTATCAAACGTGACATCGAGTTTGCGCTTACCGGATGCTGTCTTCCCAACAGCTGCGGCGGCAGGCCAGGCCACGCCCTGAACCGCTGCGTTCCATTCGGCCTGTACGCCTTCGTCCGCCAGGGACTCCCCCGCCATTCGCTGGGCTTCCTGCAGACGCTCCAATGCGGCGGCTTCATCACCTACCGCTTCCATTCGAAGCATCGCGTAGTGCTTGCCCTCCTCAAGGGTAGTCAGCTCCAACTCGGCTGGAAAGCCCTCGATCTGTCCCTTGGCCTCATACACCACGCGTCCTTGGACGGTCCCTGCTTCCGGCACCGGCAACCCCAACCGGCTCGCCAACACCCCGGCGGCTTCTTCCGGAGCGAGCAGCGAACTCCATTCGCCTTGCCACTTCAACGTCAACTGGAAGGGATCCGGCGTCACCGCTTGGCCCATCGAATACAGGGCAGCCAACTGCTGCTCCGCCGCGTCAATTGGCCCGGGGGCTATCGCTTCACGACCGGTTTCCTTCAAGCGCTGTAAGCCCACCAGCAGCATGGCGCAAATGAGGATCAACAAACCGATCTTCCATAACTTACGGTTTTGCATGCCACGAACCTCCTCTGCGAATAATAAAACCATGAATAGAGCCAGAACCTATCAGATGGGAGTAGCTTATGATCCGCTCACCGAAACCAACGAAACTGCAGGCCATCATGACCTTGATGCTAACCATAGGGATCACGAACCATGTATTCATCATACCTGCACTGCTGCAAATCGCCAAACGCGACGCCTGGTTCTCCGTGCTCCTTGCTGCTATTCCGTTTGCGATCGTGGTGTGCTTGATTGGGTTCGCCTCATCTCGGATCGGAACCGAGGCGCTTCCCGAATGGATTCGCCAACGGCTCGGGCGATTTCCTGCTTTGCTCTTTCAATGTGTTATGACGGTATTTTTCTTCGCAACCGCGTGGTTTAGTTTATTTGATACCGTGATGTGGATGAAAGTGACATTCCTGCCGTATACCCCCGTCTTGGCTACCTCTTTGGTTCTCATGTTATTATGCCTGGGCGGAGCCCTGAAGGGGATGAAGACAATTGCCATCACCTCCGGCATCCTGCTGCCGCTTGTTGTGCTGCTTGGCTTCTATGTCGCCATCGTAAATGTGGAATTCAAAGATTACAGTCTGCTGTTCCCCCTATTAGAGCAGGGTTGGGACCCGGTAATCCGAGGTGTCTTGTACACCTGCTCCGGGTTATTTGAATATTATTTTATCTTTTTTCTACAGCCGTATCTGAAGGCCCCCTTAAACAAGAAGCAACTCTTCATTTTCGCGTTCATTCTTTTTGGTTTAACTTTGGGTCCATTAACCGGTGCCATCGCCGAATTCAACCCGTTTGAGGCGGCCGTCCAGCGATATCCGGCTTACGAGGAATGGAGAATCGCAGGTTTCGGCAAATATGTGTCGCAAACGGACTTCTTTTCCATCTATCAATGGTTATCCGGGAGTTGCATTCGCATTTCCTTTGCCTTGATCGTTATCGCCGATATGTGGAGGGTACCTGCCGCTCGCTGGAGGCCGTCTTTGCTCATCACCCTTGCTGTAATTCTCGTTCCGCTAAGCTGTTATACCTTCTCCGATGTCACGTTCCAGCATCTCATGATCCGATACATCTTCCCAATAGACGCCTACTTTATCTTAGGAATGACACTTATCCTAGCCGCTGTCAGCATGTTTAGACCACGCAAGAAAGGACGATCCACATGAATCCGAGCGACCGGCCCTCCGACCAGCAGGACGGACCTATTGATATCCCGTTCTTGGACCACTACTTTCAACATTCCGCCGACGTGAAGATCCGCCGGTTCGATGCGGACGCGGGACAGGACCATCCGATCACCTTAATCTACTGTGAACCGATGACGGACATGAAGCAGCTCAACGACGTCGTTTTTCCGCGTCTCGCCAATCTGTTTCGGGACCAGGCCGAACCCGGGATCAAGACGATCGGACGGAATCGTTACTTGCCGCTGAGCCCGATCGAAGGACCGGACCTGCTGCATCATCTTTCGCTGCAAGTTTACTCCGGCAAGCTGGTCATTTATTTCGAAGAGAACCAGGCCTTCTACAGCTTAGATATTTCGAACCCGCCGAGTCGTTCTCCCGAAGAGGCCAGTACAGAAGCAGCCGTAAAAGGATCACGCGACGGATTTACGGAGAATCTAACGACCAATATCGGCTTGATTCGAAAACGGCTTCGTACGCCCACGTTATGTGTGGAGGAATTCCTAAAGGGGACGCGGGGAGAAACGCGAATTGCTCTGTTTTATATCCAGGATATCATCAATCCGGATATTCTCGAGGAGGCGAAAACCCGGCTGCACGGGATCGATACCGATGCCATCATAGGCACCTCCTATATGGAATCTGTCATAGCCGGTCCACATCGAAGAGCGATCTTCCCGCTAACCGATTATTCAGGAAGGCCTGATTACGTCTGTGATACCCTGCTGGCAGGCCGCTTCGCCGTATTGGTAGACGGGAACCCGATCGCCATCGTCGCTCCCGTTACGCTCATGAATCTGCTGATTTCTCCGGAGGATGCCAATACTCCTTTTTATATCGTATCCGTGCAGAAGGTGCTAAGAATTGTCGGACTTACGATCGGCTTGTTTCTGCCGGGCTTCTACGTGGCGTTAACCAGCTTCAACCTGGAGCAAATTCCCGTCCCGCTGTTGGCGACCATCAGTAACTCCCGGCACGGCTTACCTTTTCCCGTCCCGCTTGAGACCTTCATCATGCTCTTTCTGTTCGAAATCTTCAACGAGGCGGGTAAACGATTGCCTCAAGCCATGGGACAAACGATTACGGTGGTAGGCGGTTTAATCATCGGCGATGCCGCGATTCGTGCTGGGATCACATCTCCGACGATCATCGTTACTGTAGCGATCGCAATTGTGGCCAGTTCAACCTTGGAGAATCAGACGTTAAGCGGTACGGCGTCCCATCTTCGGATCGGCATTCTGCTGTTGTCTTCCATTTTCGGGATGTTTGGATTCTTGGTCAGCTTTATCGGATTGGCTCTTTACCTCTCCTCCTTGGAGTCCTATGGCGTACCCTATCTGTCCCCGTTCTCCCCGTTTGTAAAAACCGACTTTGCCAAAGCCGTACTGAAGAATCCGTCGGACACGATCAAGAAGAGGCCACGCATCCTTCATCCACTCGACAAAACCGCAAGGAGGGACAAACCTTGAGAGCCTCATTAGCGATCCTAGTACTTGTGTTTAGCCTGCTGCTGACAGGATGTTGGGATATGAAAGAAACGCAAAACATCAATTTCATCACCGCGCTGGGAGTCGATTATAAGGAAGGCCGCTATATCATCTACAGCCAATTACTGGACTTTGCAGAAATTGCCAAACAGGAAGGCACCGTTGAAACGGGGAACGGTAAAGTGTGGATCGGCCAGGGCGAGGGGAGAACGATCGATGAGGCGTTGAACTCCCTCTATCCCGCCTCGCAGCAGCGAACGTTCTGGACCCATGTTAGGGCGATCGTCTTCTCCAAGGCGCTACTCGACAAGCACTTGACTGAAGCCGTCAATGGCTTAATCCAAAACCGCGATCTTCGGTATACGCCTTGGGTATTTGGCACCTATCAGAACATTCCCGATATTTTCTCGAGCATATCCCTTCTTAATGAATCAGTATTAAATTCGGAGCTGCTTGATCCCGAGGAAATATTTAGGCAATACTCCTTCATTGAGCCAATTCGAGTCATTAATCTGATGAACGGCGTGAAGGAACCGGCCGTTACGGCACTATTGCCATTGATCAGCTGTACGACCAAGGTCTGGAAAGGGGAGGGCGAGCCCGTTTCCCAAGTGAAGCTTGTCGGGGCTTATGCCATTGCGCAAGGAGCGAACCGCGGACTCGTTAATTCAGCGATGCTCCAGGGCGCCAGATATATCGCTTTCAATCGAATGATCATATTTCCATTGACACTAACCTTGGAAGACGGAACGCCGGTAACGCTGAGCATTATCCATAGCAAATCGGACGTCGGGGTCCGCGCTAATGATGAATACCCTAAGGTTCGTATCCAAGTACGGATCAAAGCCTATATCACCGAGGCGGGAACGGCCAGCGGAGTCTCTGCCGCCACGATCGACGAGCTGGCGGAGAAGAAAATTGAACAAGACATCCGGCGTTCCTTTGATGCGGCGAAGGCCAAACAAATCGATCTCTACAACCTGGAAGAGAAGCTGTACCGTGATGAGCATGCGCGTTGGAAAGAGCTAATGTCGCGTGGTAAGCCGCTAATTTCCTTGATGGAACTGGACGAGGTCCAGGTCGAAATGAACCTCGTTCATTCCTCCTCCTATAAATTGCTGAACCGGTAAAAAAACGGTTTGTCGGAGCTGGTTACTCCGCCAAACCGTTCTTATAAGCATAAATAGCCGCCTGGGTGCGATCCTCAACCCCCAGCTTTGCTAAAATATTGGTGACATGGAATTTGACCGTCTTGATCCCAATAATCAGATCATCGGCGATATCCTGATTCGATTTGCCCTGAGCCAATAACCGCAAAACATCCATTTCGCGTTCGGTTAACTCCTCGTGAGCCGGCGCCTCCACCTTAGGCTGACGGAACCGGTTCATCATCTTGGAAGCGACCTGCGATTCCAAGACCGATTGGCCGCGAGCCGCTGCCCGGATCGCCTCGGCGATTTCGGATGCCCGCGAAGTTTTAAGCAAATAGCTGAAAGCCCCGGCTTCGATAACCGGGTACATCTTCTCGTCGTCCAGGTAACTGGTGAGGACGATCACTTTACAATCCGGATGCTGCGCGAGCAGTTGCCGGGTGGCTTCGATCCCGTCCATCCCCTCCATGACGAGATCCATCAGCACGACATCTGGCCGGTATTCCTGTGCCAGGCGGATTCCTTCTTCTCCGCTGCTGGCCTCTCCGACGACCTCGATGCCGTCTTCCGTGCCAAGTACCGCCGCCAGGCCGATTCTCACCATTTCATGATCATCCACAAGCAGTACTTTAATCTCCTTGTCTTCCATCTCCATGGCTGACCTCTTCCCCGCTTTCTTCAATAATTAATGGAACGGTAATCTCAATGCGCGTCCCTTTGCCGGGCGCCGTGATAAACTGAATCGATCCGCCGATTTCATGGATGCGTTCCTGCATGTTGGACAGACCATAGGAGGCTTGCTTCTTATCATCCAGCTCGAAGCCGATGCCATTGTCACGCAACGTCACCTTGACCGCTTCGCCCCGTCGGTGAATCCGAATCTCCATTTTGTCCGCCTTGGCATGCCGCAACGTATTGGACATCGCCTCCTGAATGATCCGGAACAGATGGTTTTCGATGCCCTTACCTAAGCTCAAGTCCTCGTCCATCTCAAGCGTTAAATCCATCGGGACCTTGGTTTTCAATTCCTTAACCAGATCGCGCAAACCTTGGGACAACTCCTTGCCTTCCAGGTAGACCGGCCGCAAATGAAGCAATAACGCTCGCATTTCCGACTGGGCGACCGAAGCCATTTCTTCGATCAACTCCACCTGGCGTTGCGCCCTGTCAAAGTCCTTATCCAGTGTTCTCCCTACGGCCGTGGCCGTCATCGAGATGGCAAACAGCTGCTGGGACACGGCATCATGCAGCTCTCGTGCGAGCCGCTGCCTCTCCTCCACAATGGCCGAAACTCGAGCTTGCTCGGCTAATTGGGCATTATGCGTCGACAATCGCTGAAGGGAGGACACTTGCTCCTCCCAGCGTTTACCGATCCGCTCCAGTTGCTCCGCCAGTCGGCCGAGTTCGTCTTCGCCAAGCTTTGGAACGCTCCCGGTTTGGTTGCCTTTCTCCCATTGCAGGAGCGCTTCACGTAGTCCGTCGATTTGGCGTTTGGGACGATATCCCTGTATTAAACCGTAAGCCGCACCGATGATGACAAGCAGCGACAGTAACGTAACCCCGGCCTTGATGCCCGTCCTCCAAGACGTTTGGGGGTGGAAATACCCGTATGTATACAGCACGTAAAAGGTGGCTGCCATCATAATGACAGACAGGAGAATCCCTCCGCGCATGCTGCGGGATACCATATTGCTCGGCTTTTTCGATTTCATGCGGGATGTTCCTCCTGTCTTAAGTTAATCGTATATCGACATCTCCTACAAGATAGGAAATGATGATTTTCACTTTTTGGTCACGGAGCTCATAGTTCGGCGACTTCCAATACAGCCGATTGAGCATGCCCGTTTCTTTGTCTTGGCTGAAGTCGATTTGCCCAAACAACACAAACGCTTCGATCTCCACGCCGTAATCCTCCGGAATCACCAGATCGACATCCCCGACGATCCCTTGAAACATAAGGACGTTATGTCCCCCTTCCACCATGGCCAGCGACAAATCGATGTCCAGCTCCCCGAACACATGCCACATGCTCGTATTCCGCAAGCTCCATGGATCGCGATCCCAACGGATACTCGAGGTGATATTCTGTTTCTGCACGTAATTGCCCTGAGGCTGCGTTTTGCGAATTTTCGCGTAGTAATAACCAAGCGAGATCATCAGAATTGCCAGGACCAGCATGAAATGGTCGAGCAGAATCATTCCACCGCCGATCGCAAGTAAGATATAGCCGGTCTTGACCTGCTCCCCCTGCCGGATTATATAAATGCCGAATATAAGAAGCAAGAGGGCGACAATGGTGAAGAAACTCAGCCACTTCCCGAAAATCAACAGTACCCCAAATCCAATCAAAGCGATGGCTAAGAACCTTTTTCGTGTATCCATATGCCGCACCTCCCTGCAGGTTCATAGAGTTGTAAAAAGCCATAACGGTATGGGACCCCATACCGCATGGCTTCACCAATATTTAGAATATCACAATGTCCACCGGACGTGTAGTTATTCCTTGTCTTCTTCGCGAACCTCGGACGGGTTCAGCTTCGCTTTCAACGCTTCAAGCTGCGCATCCACTTTCAGTTGCTTCTCGGCATCCGCTGGGCTGATGTACGTGGATGGCGAAGTACCCCGGTACACAACGCCAGCTACCTCGGCTTCGGCTTCCAACTGCATGATCTTCTCTTCCATCCGATGGAATCCGAGCGAAGCATTGCCGCTTTCGATCGTATGCAGGCTGCTGATTTGCGACATTTGTTTTCTGGCTTTCGCCATTTGCGCACGGCTCACCAGCTCGTTCCGTTTGTTGCGCAGTTTGTAGAATTCGTCCTTCATCTCGTGAAGCTGCTGTTTGAGTTCAGCCGCCTGAGCTTCAGACTGAGCATGCAGCTCGGCGAATTCCGTTTGCTTTTGATCATAATGGATTTTCTCTTCCAGCATCTTGCGAGCTACTTCTTCCTGGCCATTGCGAAGCGCAATTTCAGCTTGAGCTTCCCGTTGCGAGGAGATGCGAGCCGCTTCGTCCAGGCGTTGCTTCATCCGGCGTTCGTTGGCCATTTGCTTGGCCACCGTCACTTCGGCGTCGCGAATTTCAGCCTCCATATCTCGCAGGTACTGATTGAGCATGACGATTGGGTCTTCCACCTTATCCAGCAAGTCGTTAACCGATGCCTTTGTAATATCTTTAATTCTCTTGAATACTCCCATGTTTTACACTTCTCCCTTCTCGTAGTCGGAGAGCTTCTTACGCAGCTCATCCAGTTCTTTTTTCATCGCTTTCTTCTCGATATCTTCCATCATGGAATCCAGATTGGAAGCTCCCGGGGAGGCTTGGAATCCGGTTCCCGGAGCGCCCGCGCCGTATTGCGGCGGCTGGGTTCCGTAAGTATTTCCGTTTGGATTTCCGTACGGCGGGCGAGCTCCGAAACGGGGATCCTCATAGAAGTCCCGGCGTTTGGGGCCGTAACCCGGCTGTGGACCTCCGCCCGGCCATCCGCCGTTATAGTATGGATCGTGAGGCGGATACGGCTCCTTGGAGATAACCAAGGTGGCGATAAGGTAGATGAATATCGTCGTCCCGCCGGTGAAGAAGATGCTGAGAAAAGCGATCAGCCGGAGCACGCCGACGTTAATGCCGAAATATTCGCCCAATCCACCGATCAAACCGCTAATCCAGCGATCCCGTCTGGAACGATACAAAGGTCTTCCCATCGATCTTACTCCTCTCCCTTGTTATTCAGCTTCTGCTTCAAGCGGGAGAGCTCCTGTTCCAGAGTAGATTGGATGGCGGAGCCGGCTTGGTTCACGAAATCCGTACCCGCTCTCCGCAAATCACGCAGGCTGCGGGCTTCCCATTCCATATCGGATACCCGATCCTCCAAGCGATGGAACATCTTCGGCACATCCTGCACGCCGTAACCGCTCATCCGCTGGTTCATCCGCTGCTGTAAACGAAGCGTCTCCATTCTTGCGTAGTAATATTGACGTTTACTATACACAACCTGATATTCGGTCTTCAATTCGTTCAGCTGAGCTTCCAATTCCTGCAGGGATTCCAAGCTCTGCGAGTACAATTCGGTGTATTGCTCCACCTTTTCCTCATACAGCATCTTCTCCTGCAAGGCCAGCTTAGCCAAGTGCTCCTCGCCTGCTTTCAAAGCGAGCAGCGCTTGTTCCTCACGTTTGTCGCGCATGACCTTGGCTTGATCCACCTGCTGCTTCATTTGCTTGGCATGACCGCTGTATTGGTAATGCAGCTTCTCGGCTTCGGTGATTTCCTGTCGCGTTTCGATCAGGAACTGGTCGATCAATCTGACCGGATCTTGAGATTGCTCTAACTTTTCATTCAAAGTAGCTACCGTAATATCTCGTACCCGACGAAATACACTCATGACACCCTTCCCTCCTAACCTTTCGGTCCTCATTTCAAGTTATTTTGCATGTATGCTATCAAATCAGTAACTCCGTCTTCCCTTTAAGGAAGAGATACCGTATACGATTAATCCGATACCCAAGAGCGGGACGATCAGCCAGGCCAGCTTAGAAATCAGGGAAATGACCCCGAAAATCAGGACCAACCATCCGAAGAAGGCGTTCCCCCGGCGAATTCCGTAATAACCGAGACCGATCATGACGATCGCGATCACCAAGCCGAACAGGCTGCCCAGGAAGGGAGTCAACTTGCCCAGCAGAATCAAAGCACCAAGGGCAATTAATACAATAGCGAATACTTTCGGTCGATTTGTTTTCATCGATTTATCACCGCCTCTCATTCGATCAACCTTATGTCTCTATTCTAGGTGGATTACAGGCTTTCCAAAACGGACTACGGACGGTTTTTCAACCTAGACCTAAGTCGAGGATGTGCTCAGCCCAAGGGTACAAACCGATGACGGTAATCCTAGCAGTAAGTTCTTTACTTTTAAAATGACTAATAATATAATGATGTAGGCATTTACAAACAATAGAAAATGAGAGTTATCGGAGGAGCCTGCCACGTTGCGGGCTCTTTTTGCCTTTTTTTCAAATAGAATGGCATAATTCTGCCCTTGCATGGCAATCTAAAGATACCTCGAATTACGGCAACCTTGGAGAGGAGAATTATTATGGAACAACAAGCAATCTGGGCCATCATCATCTTTTTATTAACGTACGCACTTATTATCTCGGAGAAAATCCATCGGACGCTGCTGGCTATGTTTGGCGCCGTTCTGATGATCGTCTTCGGCATCATTGATCAGGAGTCTGCGATTCATCACATTGATTTTAATACGCTGGGTCTCTTGATCGGCATGATGATTATCGTAAATACCACAGCGGAAACGGGATTATTCAAATATATAGGAATTTGGACGGCCCGGAAGGCCAAAGGCAATCCTGTAACGATCCTCTGGTTGCTCGCGCTGATCACGGCCGTTGGATCCGCATTTTTGGATAATGTGACGACGATCATTCTAATGGTGCCGGTCGCCTTCAGCATTACCCGTCAGCTTAAGGTCAAGGCTTTTCCTTTCATTTTCTCACTGGTCGTTGCCTCAAACATCGGTGGTACGGCAACCTTGATCGGAGATCCGCCGAATATCATGATCGGCAGCGCCGTGAAGGAACTGACCTTTGTTGCTTTCCTGCAAAATCTGGCGCCGATTGTCGTTGTGATTCTGGCAGCCACCTTACCACTTCTCGTCATGATTTTCCGCAAGAGCATTAAGTCAACGCCAAAAAATCAGAAGAACATTATGAACATCAGCCTGGAAGGCTTGATCACGGATCGGAAACTTCTCGTGAAATGCCTGACTATCTTGGGCTTGACGCTGCTGGGCTTCTTCATGCACCAAACGCTGCATTTGGAGTCGGCTACCGTAGCTTTAGCCGGTGCTTTCCTACTATTATTACTCACTGGGGAGCATGTGATGGAAAGAGCGTTCCGCTCCGTTGAGTGGCCTACCATCTTCTTCTTTATCGGGTTGTTCGTTCTTGTCGGCGGTTTGATCGATACCGGCACAATTAAGCGGTTAGCCGAGTGGGCGATCGACTTGACCGGAGGGGACCCGCTAACGACTTCCATGCTGATTCTGTGGCTTAGCGCAATCGCCTCTTCGTTCCTTGATAATATCCCATTCGTTGCTACGATGATCCCGATGATTCAGGATATGGGGGCCATGGGAATCAGCAACTTGGAGCCGCTTTGGTGGAGTTTGGCACTTGGCGCATGTCTCGGGGGCAATGGATCGCTGATTGGAGCCAGCGCCAATTTGATCGCCGCGGGGATGTCTGCGAAGGAAGGGGAGCCGATTACGTTTATGCGCTTCCTTAAATACGGCTTCCTGCTGATGCTCCTGTCCATCGTGGTTTCCAGCGGGTATATTCTACTCCGATATTTCTTAATCTAATCGAGCTAATGGTTATCCATGACAACTCTTTCTTTTAATAAGAAAGACGTCGATATGCTATCCTTAAGATAAGTAAATCGATGTCCAAGGGGAGGGATCACGCATGAACACGCAAAAATCAGGGCTTCGCTGGTTGGTTGTCGTTATTATGTCGTTGTTCCTGGTTCTATCCCTCCCTTCCTTTATTTCTTCCCCTGTCCAAGCGACGGCCAACGGAGAAGAAACGCTTGAAACCGATTATCGCAACGTACACCACTTGGTATCGCTTCGCCTCAACAACACGCCGACCCACGGCAAGCTTTTTATCGACAGAACCCCGCATCCATGGATTCATGTCCCTGCTTTGATCAGCTTTTTGCTTCTGGCGCCATGGGCAAGTTTCCGCCCGTTATTTGGCTTGCTGTTAAAGCGGCTTCTTCTTATGCCCGTCAAATTTACAACCATGTTTGTTGATTAATTAATGTAGTAACTCTTTAGATACTTGGCCTCCCCGCATTCACGTTTGCACAAACACGGAAATCACAGAGGCTTATTTTGCAATACCCAAAAGGGGTAAGACGACTCTAAAACTGGAGGCTGACTTTAAATGAATCTTAAAGAAACCGATCTACCGGGAATCGGCAAAAAATTTCTCATTCAAGCCCGCAGCGGCGATAAATTATCGATCATGATCCATAATGACGGTCGGCGTGAGCTCTCTCACTTCGATGTTCATGATCCGGACGACAGCGTCTCTATGGTGACCTTGGACGACGATGAAGCGAGATACGTTTCGGCCATTATCGGCGGGGCGACCTACAAACCGACAGCTATGGAGAACATTGAGGTAGCTTTGGGTGATCTGATCATTGAATGGTACAAATTAGATTCGAATTATAAAGCGATTGGCAAAACGATCGGTGAGCTCAAAATTCGTCAACGCTCTGGAGCTACGATTATCACCGTGATCGAGAAAAACCACAAAAAACACATCAGTCCCGGAGCCGATCTGATGCTGACGTCCGAGGCCTTGGTCGTCGTGCTTGGCGAGCGGCTCCATCAACAGCAAATCCGACAGATCCTATTGAGTGGGAAGTAGGCTCCAATCGTTGCCAGTTTTAGAACCACCTGCCTTTGATCATGGGTTTATCCAGTAAGGAGGGGTCGGTTTGAAACATCAAATGAGAGTTCATTCCTCCGGGAAATCCCGCAGCGGCTTTAAGTACCTAATTCCGCCGTTTGGCCGTGCTGCGGGCGTCATTGTAGGCGCACTTCTTGCCTCCGTCGGCCTGGAGCTGTTCTTAATGCCCCATGGCATCGTTGTTGGAGGAATGACAGGTTTATCCGCATTGCTAGCGTTAAAAACGGAAATGCGGCTGGGGTTGTTCCTGTTTCTGCTTAATCTACCGTTCCTATTTCTCTACCGCAAAAATATACATTGGTCCTACGGGATCTTCACCGTCATCGGAATATTGGTGTTTTCACTGGGGACGCTCGTGCTCCATCCCTACCCTTCGCTAATCAACGAGCCGCTGCCAGCGGCGTTGATCGGGGGAGTATCTTTAGGATTCGGGCTTGGTTTATCCTTACGGTTTGGAGGGGCACTGGACATTGCGGAGAAAGCGGCGAACCAGCTCCAATATCGCAGTTTGTCCCCGGAACGTCTCTTACTGCTGTTGAACTGCCTCATCTTGATCGGTGCGGGTTGTCATTTCGGCTTTCTGCAGGCCCTTTATTCCGTCATCGCCTACTTGTCCGCCTTCGAAGCCGTTAAGCTTCCGGTACAAGGCGGGATCTTCACCCAAACGGTGCGAATCAAGAGTCGGCAGTGCGCCGCCATCCAAGGGGAGCTGCTGATGTATCTGAACCGTTCGACCGTTTACCGGCAGGAACCGGAGGACACGGCGAACGGAATTGGCATTCTGGAATGCCGATGCCACCGGCTGGAGAGGTCCCGATTGATATCTGTCGTCCATCGATGTGACCGCGAAAGTGAAATCACGTTTCATCCGAAGGATTAGAAAAGCGAGCCGCAGAGGTTATCTCTCTGCGGCTCGCTTTGTTATTGCTCCATTAAAACTCCTCGTATACCGCCGGGTCTTGATCTCTTAACCGTCCATCCGGGCGGGTTAAGCCGGAGATCTGTCCCATTTCTCCTTCGTCCAGGGCGAAGTCAAAGATCGAGAGGTTCTCCAGTTGACGAGCGGCGGAAGCCGACTTTGGAATCGATACGGCTCCCAGTTGATAATGCCAACGCAAAATAATCTGGGACACCGACTTCCCGTGACGTTCGGCAATTTGCCGGATGATCTCGTGATTCAAGACGTCGTTGCCATGAGCCAGCGGGCTCCACGATTCCGTGACGATCCCGTGCTCTTCGTGATATTTGCGCTGCTCAACCTGATTAAAGAACGGATGCAGTTCTATCTGGTTTACGCTTGGCGTCACGCCGGTTTCCTCCACCAGGCGGTCCAGGTGGTCGGGCAGGAAATTGCTGACGCCGATGGAGCGGATCAGCCCCCACTTTTTCGCGTCAATCAAAGCTTGCCAGGCTTCCACATAATGGCCTTGGATCGGATTGGGCCAGTGGATCAAATACAGGTCGTAGTAATCCAACTGCGCGCGGTACAGTGATTCCTGGATCGCCTTCACCGCTTTATCATAGGTGTGATAGCGGCCGGGGAGCTTGGACGCAAGGATGAGCTCTTCCCTTGGTACTGCAGAGCGCCTTACGGCTTCGCCGACGGTTCCTTCGTTCTCATAGTTATAGGCGGAATCGAGCAAGCGGTACCCGGAGTGGATCGCATTAACAATCGATTGCACACCTTCGCTGCCGCGAAGCGTGTAGGTGCCTAACCCAACCACCGGCAGCTTTAAACCGTCATTTAACGTAATTTCCGGAATGATTTGCTCCATAGATATGAACACTCCTTTTGAAGATGTACTCTCAGGATATCATATCCGATGTATGCGAAAAAACGAACAGATTTACGTCCAAGCCGGCCCAAGGCAAAGATTCTATCTGAAATATCGATTAGATTCATCGAACCCTAGGCCCGTTCCCAACCGCGATCCTTCAGCAGCTTGATATACAAGCCGCCAACCACGGTCCGATGCTGGAAACCGATTTGCGCCGACGTCTTGGTATCGTACCAATCCGTGAACGGGACGCGGTCCCGCGTCTCATTCAAGAACGTCCAGAGCGGCGCTATGATTCGCTCGAAGTCCTCGCGACTTTCCGCCAACGTTCCGGCCCAAACCAGCCAATCCGCCTTCGTATAGGCCGCCCGATTGTCCAGCGGTGTGCCATACCGTTCCCGCTTCCCCACATACCAGACAACCTCGCGGCGGATCGTCTCTTCCCCGAACAAACCGGTCCCGAAGATGCCGTCCCAGACCAGGTTATATTTCAGGCTCCAGCTTCCAGGTTGACCGAAGGCCAGCACGGTGTGGCTCTCATCAGTTGGGTCGGCTGCAAGGCTTTCCCACTTCCGAGCCATGTCCGAGGCGGCCTGGCGGTAACGCTCCGCGGCTTCCGCTTCGCCGAGCAGCCCGCACAACAACCCGTAGCTGGCTACGCCCATCACGGCTTTGACCGACAGGTTGGCATTGCGCGCCAAATGTCCGGCGAAATCATCGGTGCATAGCTGATTTTCCGGATCAAGCCCATGCTCCACCAAATAGTCAGCCCACTTCGCAAGCAACTCACGATGCTCCAGCACGAAGTTCGTGTTACCGTCTGCCAACGTAACTGCAGCCGCCATGACGAGCATATTGCCGCATTCCTCGACCGGCATCTGCCCCTCCAGCTTGTTCTCGCCATACACTTGACCGTTCGCGAGTGGATATTGACCCACGTCATGAGGCGCAAATTCAAACTCCCACGCGTCGCTGGCGGCATATTTGAAGATCGGCCGCATCATGCCGCGCACCAGCTCAGGCTGGTACAGCAAAAATAGCGGAATCGAAGGATAACTCACGTCCACCGTGGCGATACAGCCATTACTGAAGCATTCCTTGGACATGAACAGCACTTGCCCCTCGAGATCACGGACCAGTTTATGCGCCGCAATCGCCTGCCGAAAGGACAGAGACAGGATATCGGCGTATTTATCCCCGCCGGCGTGAACCGCGTCTTCGCGCAACTTAGCATCAAATGTCTCGCATCGCACCATGAGGTCCGGGTAGTCCCTGAACGCTTCGTCCAGCAGAGTTGCGACCGTTTTTCCGTCCTTTTTCCAATAAGCCTCCAGCGGCCGACCAAAATATTCAATTGCGTACACATCGTCATAGGCGAGGACGAGCAACTGGGACTTCTCTTCCGTCCCGGTAACCTCACCGAGCTCCCACACGCAAGCCATGACCAGTTCGGCGTCCCGAACCGACTGAGGTTGAGCGATCGGCGCCTTATCTTCATGAAGCCGGATATCGCCTTCCCGGACGAACTGTTTGCGAACCTGGGCCTGTTCCAGATAAGTCCGTACATCCGGCGACTGCTTGACGGCCAACATGAAGGTGCCCCAATCGATGCGCTGGTCGTCGCCTGAGACATGAAGCGGTTTCTGCTCGGCATGGCGGACCTGTAGCACCGTGAGGTCTCCCTGCACCTCTTGCTGCCAAATGATCGCTTGGTCGGTTTCGTTCACGCACCACTCCCCGGTTACGTCTACATAGAGGCGCACCTGATGAGGGCGTCCGTTGAGAGAGCGAACGCGGAAAGAAACATAGGAAGCTGGCCGCGACAAGAGCTCCAAGTCGTCCGGTAACAACGGACTTGTAAAGATCACGTCCAGCCCGACCCCTCCTGCCTCAAACTGGTAGCGGGTCGAGAGCGGCGTAACTTCAAGTCCGGTTTGGTTCATCGCCTCCGGCTCCGTATAATACCGCTCCGGATTGGACTCGACGCGCCCGGCAAACCGCCAGGCCACGCCGTCGATGTGTATCAATCCGGTAAACGCCTGCCGGCGCCCCGTCCAGTGGCGGGTGAAGTCATCGGTCAGACGATCCGCCATCGACCAGACGCTGAAATAAGGATCAATGGTTACCAAAGGTACTGCCGGTGGACGCAATTTCGTATTCATTGGTTATCTGCCTCCCATGCGGATATCGTGATCCTGTCGTTATTCATCGTTTTCTACTTCGTCACCGTAATGCGAGTTCCTCCGTCCCCATGCTCGTAGTGGATGAGTAGCGTACGCGATCTCGCATCCCATTCAAAGGGCGTTAATGCGGGAAGTGCACGCCCCTCTCCCTTTCCATAATCCAGCTCCTCTGCAGAAACGGCAGCAGGTCTTGCATCGCAGCGGATCCGTGCCACGGCCTGCAACGGGCGAGGCCCCTTGGCTATAAACGTGACGCCGCGCTCATCCTCCTGGTAGTCCTCGATTCGGGAGGAGGCGGCGATCAAGCCGGAGTTGTTAGCAAGACCGCCCGGCCCGATGTGTATCAAATCGTAAAGCAGGGCCTGGCGGCCCGGCTGGACGTTAACCCGTTCAATAACAGGCAAGCCGGCGTCGAGCAAGTTGACGAACTGACCTTCCAGCTCGAGCGGTGTTTCGCTGATCGACTCGGTCATGACGGACGCGATGACGTAGGGACCCCGGCGGAGATGGAAGTAGTTCTTCGGTTCCCAGCAAAGGGCGTCCACCAAAGGCGGCCCTCCCAACCTTTTGTCGGAGACTGCGTGTTGCGTGGAATGGCCGGTATCCGCCACCCCCTTCATGCTGCCCAGCACCTTCATCGCTTCCCTCACCGCATTGCGGAACCGAGTAGCCGCTGCCTCACTCTCCGCGATCCGGTCCGGCCGCATCGGCAAGTAGCTAATCAAACCAGCGCCAACCCTTGTAATTCCCTCCGTATTTGCCTTGGATTCACCCGGTAACCCGAGCGATTCGAATAAATGGGCCCGAGGCGAAACATAATGTCGCCGTCCCTGGTTCCACCATTCTCGAACCCCATGATACGGATCACTGTCATCTCCGACGTAAATGAGCGCGCCGCCTTCCCGTACCCATTGGGCCAAAACACCATGCAAATCCGGGGATTCCGGCTTCATAAACTCATAACTTAATACCAGTACACGGTAGTCGTCCAAATATCCGGGAAACCGCCGAACGTTATCGAGCTGCACCGGTCGGACCGGCAGCCCATGTTTAACCAGCGGCAACGTCAGCCCGTAAAACGCCGAGAAATTGAGCAGCTCGACCGCGGACTCATCCGTCAGCTTCACTTCGTTAGTCCCGTCGTATTTCAACATAAACCCAGACGATACCGTTCCGATCCGTTTCCGCTGGAACATGGCCGAGTCGGCCAGGAGCACGCCGGTGACGGCGGCATTACCGAATACCCGAACCTCCTCCTGTTCCATGTTCCCCAGCGTATGCATCACGTTCAGCAACATCGTCCCGTATTCGGCCGGAATCCCCTCTTTGTCGTTTCCATCGGCTGACGGGTAACTTCCCTTAAATATCCGCCGAGGCCAGGGGGCCACCTCATAGCGGGAAACTGCCGGATGCAAGAGCGAGGCGATCAACGTCTTGACGTAGTTCTCCCGGTAATCCGCCCAGGTTCGCGTCGGATCATCCTCAATCGGATCATGCAGGAACCACATGCGACGATGCGTCCCACGCACCAATTCCTGCATAATTCCATATTCCAGGAACGACGTCTCGAACGTTCGCTCCGCACGTTTTCCTTCATATACGTTGGCTGTCCGCGACGTCCCCGTCCAAATCTGAGCGATGTAGCCGTCGATCGTCGGCACGTCGAGCAGCCGCGATTCCGGGCTGACGATTCGCCACTGGGTGTAGTTGATCAAGCTATGCGTCGGCACAAAGAAACGCAACGGCCGATTGTACCGGACCAGTGAATACTCTTTGAGCGCCGAGCAGATGCGGTCCAGGCAACGCGTGTACAGGTAAGCCTTCAGCTTGGAGGCCCGATATTGCGCATCCTCCGAGGAATGGGGCGGCTGCCATGGCTCGTTGTAATAATTTTGCCATTCGCGTTGGAACGCCTCGGAGTAACCGCCTTCCACCCAAAATTCCGGTTCCTCCAAATGGATGGCTTCCACACCGGCGTCAACAGCCGGCCGAATCCGTTCCACGAGAAAGTCGGCATAGCTGATCGTTGGCACCATGTAAGGAATATCTACCGAAGTTCCATGGATAATCATCTCGCCGTCCTGATATTTCTGGGCTTCATCCCAATGGGGGCGACCGTCCGTCTTGCCGTTCAGGTAGTCCTGGTAACCTCCCCAGGACACCCCGGTCATCAGATGTACCCGATACCCTCGTTCCGCCCACTCGCGAATCCGCTGGGGCATCGTTTCTCCAATGCCATACACCATCACGAAATCCGCCTGCAGATCATACGAAGCACTGTAATTACTACCTTCCTGGAACCCGGTCCGCTCTTCCGCCCGTGCTCTTCCTGTCACGCTATAGCCCCTCCTTCGCAACTTAGAAGTTCGTTAGAAGCCCTCAACTCTACGGTTATGCCAACTGCACGCGAATCGTCTTAATTTCAAACGGTGTAAACTGCAAGCGAATTTGATTTGTGTCTTCTGCTAACAGCGAGGTTAGCTCCTCCAGCAGGTTCGTCTCTTCGATGGTCCGGCAAGCCGGTCCGAAGCTCAGTTCGCCATCCGCCCCGGCTCCCGCCGTTTCGTACAGCCGGAAGATGAGATGATTGCTGTCCTCCGCTTTCTTAACCGCCTCCACCATCACATGCGGATGATCAAAGATAACAAGCGGCAACGACTGTTGGGTATGGTTATCAGCCGCTCCGTCAGCTTGAGCTGTCGTCGGGATCGCTTCCGCCAGAGTCAGCGGAATATTCAGCTCATACCCTTTGCGATATACCCCCGCTTGGATGAAGTCGCCCGCATGCGGATACACGGCGTAGGTGAAGCGATGCTCCGCCCGATCGGCCTGCGGGTCTGGATATCCTGGACTGCGCAGCAGGTTTAGGTCCAATACGCCACCTTCCGCGCGGTGTCCATATTTACTGTCGTTCAGCAGCGCTACGCCGTAATCCGGCTGGGACAGATCGAGATAATGATGAGCGCAGATTTCGTCGCGAGCGAACTCGATCGCATTGTTCCGCGTCGTCGGTCGTTTCAATACCCCAAACTGGATTTCGCAGTTCACCTGATCGCTTACAACCGCCACTGGAAAAGCAACCCGCAGCATCTTCCCCTTCTCCTGCCAATCCGCTTCCGTCTCAAATCGCAGCAGATCCTCGCCTTGCAGCAAGCGGATCGTCTGTTTTAACGTCGATTCTCCAAAGCGATAGACCTGCTCGACGATCGCCTGCGGGCCGGAGACATAAGCACGCCGGCTTTCCAGCGTCATCGTCCCCGCGATCATGTCGCGATAGTCGCGCGGGAAGTCCCAAGCATCGCCATCATCATGATAGATCGTAAACACGTTAGCCCGCTCGCCCGGCTGAACCGTTTCTCGATCGGCAGCCTTGTCGTATAACGACACGATGCTGCCGTCCTCGGCGAAACGAACCTCAAGGCGCTCGTTCTCCAGACGGAGCTCCTCGGCGATCAGCACCTTTTCCGGCGCCAGGATCTCCGCAGAAGCCTGCTTCAACTCACGCCAGCCCATCGCCGGCACTTGCACATACTGCCAGCTGCCGTCCATCTCCACCCATTCCCGCCGCTCCCACGGCAAGGAATTGAACAGGACGGTCTCGTCGGCAGCAACTCCGGACCTACCCGCTGCACGCCCATAGGCTTCGGCGGTCATCGCCCGAACTTCCTCAAGGAGCTTGGCATAACGCTCCAGCGACTCGTCGTACACGCGTGTGATCGACGAACCCGGCAAAATATCATGGAATTGATACAACAGCATTTCCTTCCAAATTTCCTCCAGCCGAGCGGTCGGGTACGCCGCCGGGCTTTCGCCAAGCGCGAGCTGCAGCGAAGCGGCGAATTCCAGCTCGCGCAGCGCTTTTTCCAGCTTGCGGTTATACCACTTGTTGCGTGCCTGCGTCGTCAAAGTCCCTTGATGTTTCTCAAGATACAGTTCGCCCCGGTAGGTTTGGAACCGGGAAGCTTCCTGCTCCAATCGCTCAAAGAATGCAAGCGAAGGCTCCTGAACGACCGGCGGAAGTCCCAGTAGATTGTGCTCCCGTTCGAGTCGCTCTAGATGTTCCTCCCCAGGTCCGCCGCCACCGTCGCCGATTCCGAACAACATCAGCGCGTGCTCCGACACGTTCCGGTCTAAGTAGGCTTGCTCGATTTTGGCCAGCGACCGCGGAGCAGCCGGGCTGTTGTAAGTATCCTCCGGCGGCAGATGCGTCAGCACCTTCGTCCCGTCGATGCCCTCCCAGTAGAAGCTGTGATGCGGATGGGTGTTGTAGGTGCTCCATGAGAGCTTCTGCGTCATCATGTAGTCCACGCCGGATTTCTTGAGCAACTGCGGCAAACTGCCCGTATAGCCGAAGACGTCCGGCAGCCACAACACCTTCATGTCCTTACCGAACTCTTCCCGGAAGAACCGTTTGCCGTACAGGATCTGACGAACCAGCGCCTCGCCTCCGGAAATGTTCGCATCCGGTTCGACCCACATCGCGCCTTGCGCCTCCCAGCGGCCCTCACGGATTCGCTCCTTCACTTCCGCATAAAGCTGCGGATAATACTCCTTCATCCACTGGTACAGCTGCGGCTGGCTTGCGCCAAACACATAACTCGGATACTTCTCCATGTTGCGCAGCACAGTCGAGAAGGTCCGTGCCCCCTTGCGGATCGTCTCGCGGATCGGCCAGAGCCAAGCCAAATCGATATGTGCATGGCCGATGGCGCTGACCGTCAGTACAGGATCGCCGCCTTTTTTCACCAATTCGCCGGCCACTCGTTCCTTCGCCAAATGCACCGTCTTCTCATTAATCTCCGCCAGCAGGAGAGCCGCCTCGTAAACGGATTGCAGCACTTGAGCTTTCCTTGCGCTGGAGTCCGGGAGGTGCTCGACCAGCTCGATCAGCACCTCCAGATCGTAAGCCAATTGGCGGGCTTCCTCGTGGCAAATTGCAATTTCCGCTTCCTTCAGCGTCCCGCTGCGATAATGGCCAAACAAATCGTTGCAGCCGCCATCTCCCCAGAGGTCAATGACTTCCCCGCCCCGGGCGGCGGAACTGACGTCCACCACCCGCTTGCCGGGCCGCCCCAGGCTATAGTCGAACTCGGAACTCACGTTGGTTAAGCCTTGACGCGGGGTTCCGGCTTCGTCCACGAGGCATAGTTCACCATTAATGTCGATTAGCAGAACTATCTTTTGGCCGGCGGCCGTTTCCGGAACGGTTCCTTGAAAATGAAACCAGGCGCAATCCCACAACTCTCCCCATTTATCTCCGGGTTGAAGCCGGATATGCTGACCGCTCTTCCGATCGGCATAAGGGACCGGCTCCTTCGTCACCCAAGCTTCAACCTCGAGCCCAGCGATCGGGCGGTAAATGTACGCTTGTAATTTGGCAAGCCTTTGCTTCGCCTTTTGGGTCATGATGTGATTTGATTCATAAGGCATGCTGCATCACTCTTTCAATGTAGTTTACTTCGTAATGGCCTCCGCTTTCTTCTGCGCCTCGTCCATGATGGTTTGGATATCCCCTTCAGTCATTAACGCTTTAGTGACGGCTTCGCCAAAGATTTGCCAGATCTTCGAATCTTCCTTGGCAAACGTCGGCAGCCCTTGCACGTTACCAGACATCGCCAGATAATGCTGATACATTTCCGGATAACCAGCTTTGTAGGCATCGGTTTCGGCGATCGACTTCAAGACCGGCGAACGGACGCCGGTATCGGCGACCAGTTGCTGGATTTCTTCGCTGTACATCGCGCGAATGTACTCAAATGCAGCTTCCTTGTTTTTGGCATCCTTCGGAACGGCATGGAACGCAGCGCCGATCGTGATATTACCGGCTTGACCGTCCGGGGACAACGGAATTTGCGACATGCCGTATTCGATGCCGATTTGCGAACTTTCGATCGCCCGCCACGGTCCGTCGATCAAATAAGCGATTTGTCCTTTTTTGAATGCATCGAAATAGGTTCCTTCATTCGTGTTTGCCATCAATCCCGCAGGATGGTTTGCGTTAAGCTCTTTCAGGAATTGCACCGTTTCCACATTGGCGTCGGAGTTAAAAACAGGTTGGCCTTGATCATGGGCGAATCCCCCGCCATTGATTACTAGTAGTGTACCATACCGCAAATATCCCCCGGCGTTTGGCCCGGCGTATACCCCGCCGCCATAGAACTTGCCTTTTCCTGCTTCGGTTACCTTTTGCACATTGGCCAATAATTCATCCCATGTTGCCGGTGCTTTATCCGGATCCAAGCCCGCTTGCTTCACCAAATCCTTGTTCCAGAACAAGCTGCTTACGCCAGGCTGCGAGGCAAAGCCATAAATCTTACCATCATACTCCATTGGCTTCCAGGCAGCAGGCGCGACATTGTCGCGAATTTCCTGCGCCATTTCATCCGGGAACGGCTCAAGCAAGCCCTGTTGGGCAAACCCAGGCATTTGCGTTTCCCCAACGATGATGTCCGGCATGTTCTTGGCCAGGAATCCCGCCGTTTGCTTCTGGATCAACGGCTCGCCCCAGCCCCAGTCCTCGGTTTTGACCGTAATGTTTTTGCTTTGCATTTTCTCGTTTATAAACGATTGATAATAGTACGGGAAGAGGCCGGCTTTTTGCAACCGCTGACCGGGAGTATAATTGTAATCCTCTTCTAAAATCCGCGGGTTCAGCGTCTCGTCGGCAATCGTCTTTTGCTTGTTCTTCTCCAGCAGGTCGGCGAGCACCCCTACCCCTACCCCAACGGCCCCTTCGTTCAGCACCGTAATGGTTGCGCCTCCCTCCGATGACTTGCCGTCATTACCGGATGGTTGGTTTTGGTTGGTTCTCGGTTCGTTCGCGGCCTTGTTGCCGCCTGTATTGCCTCCCCCGGAACCGCAAGCCGCTAACAAGGCGATGATTAACAGCGATAGAAACATGACGTGCATTTTTTTCCACAACATACTTGAACCCCTCCAAATTTGATTTGATTCATTGTGAGTATCCAGTAAATCAAGTTTCAACTCGGGTGTTTATCCATTCGATCCGGAACGGACCGTAATGTCCTTATTTGTTCTTTCTCAAAGCGTGTTGACGGTTACCCTTACCCTTTGATGCCCGTATTGGCTAAGCCCTGCACAATATACTTCTGGAAGAAAGCAAAGATCAGCAACGCCGGAATCGTAATCCCTAAGCTTAAGGTGATGATCATCGGGTAGTTGATCACGGCACCCGGGCTAGCTCCAACAGAGGATATCCGCGTGATCGCTGCCGGAAGCGTTTGCAAACTATCGCTGGTCGTATAGAAGAACGGGGTAATAAAGTCATTCCACGTCCCGAGCGCCGTCGTGATGGCGATAAACGCCATGATCGGCAGTTGCAGCGGGAACAGGATCTGGAAGATCAACCGGAGCGTCCCGGCACCGTCCATAATGGCAGCTTCGTCGATTTCCAGCGGTACCTTCTCCAGAGACTGCTTCACCAGAAACGTCCCCATGATGTTGATGCTGGGTCCGCCGATGAAGTAGACCCACCAAGAGTTCAGAATCCCGGTCCCTCCGGTGAACACATCGTTGCCCCCGGCAAACGGAAACCGAGCAAATTCAAGGTAAGTCGGAATGATGGCCAGCGTGCCGGGAATCATCTGCGTGGCCAGCAGGATCAGAAAGAGCGCGTCCCGCCCCTTGAACCGCAGCCGTGCAAATACGTATCCGGCCAGGAACGAAGTCAAAATCGCCCAAAACGTATTATATACCGTACGAATAAGCGAGTTTTTCATATAGGTGGCTACGGCCGCGTCTGTGGACCCGGCGATCAGCGCTTTAAAGTTCTCCAGCGTCGGAGCTTTGGGGATTGGGAAAATGCCCAACACCGTTGAGGAGAATTCCGTCTTGGTAAAGAACCCGGCAAGCACCATAAAAATGAGCGGATACAGCAAGATGATCCCGACGCCAAGCAGGATGAGATGCCCCAGCAAATAAACGGGCTTAAACTGCTTGCTAACCTTGGCGTTTAGTGGACTGGGCATGCGGGAGCGCCTCCTTTCCTGCGGATTTGACCGGCTTCAGCGGGATGGTCGTCCGTCGGTCGGATTTTGTTGACCAGTTGTAGTACAGCACGGTAACGACGATAACGATCAGAGCCATGATCAACGAAGATGCCCCAGCCATTCCCAAATTGAAGTCCCAGAAGCCGTCCCGGTAAATGCGGAATACTAGCACTTCGGTTTGCCCATATGGACCGCCGTTGGTAATAAACAGCACCTGCTCGTAAATTTGGATCGCCCCGATCAAATTCGTAATGACGATGTACGTCGCGATTGGTTTGAGCCCAGGCAGAGTTACGTACCGCAGCTTATTCCACCGACCTGCACCGTCGATTTCCGCCGCCTCGTATAAGGACAGATCCACGGATTGCAACCCAGCCAGCCAGATTAACGCCGCCCCCCCTACCCCTTTCCAGACAGAGTAGACCACGATCCAGAATATCCCCCATCCGACGGAGTACTGCCAAACGATGGGCTCCTTGCCCATGGCTTTTAAAATGTTGTTGATGACCCCATTGTTTGAATCCAGAAAAATGTTGAACACCTGCGTGGTCGCAACTGTTGCTGTGATGGCGGGGATATACCAGATCGAACGGTAAAATCCCTTGCCGAACAACGGCATATTCATCAGCAGTGCAGCAAAGAACCCTGCCCCAAGCGTAATGACAGTTACCAGTCCGCCCAACCAAATCGATCTCCACAAGGCATCCGTATACACCGGATTATTGAAGAAGCTGATAAAGTTATCGAACCAGATAAAATTAGGCGTATCCGCCAACCCCACCCATTCAAAGAAACCTAAGACGAACCCGAACAAAGTGGGGAAACCCGAAACCACAAGCCATACCAAAAACATCGGCACTAGGATAACGGCGGCAATCAAAGCATCCTTATGTCTTCCTAACCTGCGCTGCAGCGGTATTTTCCGCTCCCGTAATCCCGCATTTTCCATCGTCCAAGCAACCCTCCTTACTGTGAAGTGCACTGATTAAGCATCGGTTGTTAGTTGTTTATCTATTTGTAATATTAACTATATTTCACTATATCATTTATGTCAAGATATTAGATATATCATTTATCGCTAATTTTTCGCAAAAAAAGACACCTGCTTGTTAGCAAGCAGATGCCCTATCCAACGGTCCTAATTTACGTTGTCCGCTTCCGGAGCGGTCCGGTAGATTGACTTTCGATTAACTTCGGCTCAAGGATCACTTTCGTGTATCCCGAATCTTTGACGTCCGGCTTCTGGAAAATGTCCAGCAAAATTCGGGCTGCCGCTTCCCCCATTTCAATCTCGGATTGGGAGATATGCGAGAAGTACCCCCATTCATGCAGCCCCGGCGAAGGATCGTCGAATGTGAGGATCGAGACGTCCTCCGGCACCTTAAGTCCCAATTCCTTGCAAATCGAGTAGATGTGCAGACCAAGCCGTCCGTTTAGCGTAATATAGGCGGTGGCGATCTGGTTCTTAATAAACCGGTACAATGGGTGTTTCTTGTCGATCTCGCTATAATCCACATTGAAATCGGTTAGGATCAGGGCCGGGTTAATCATCGCTTCCTTCTGTTTGAGCGCCTCCATATATCCGTTGATCCGCTCCTCCACCGTAATGGTGGGCAGGGGTGAATCCGAGCAGATCGCGATATCGCGATGCCCCAAGCCCCACAAATAATCGATAGCAAGCTGTCCGCCGATCAACCCGTCGCTGCGTGACAGATTCGTCGCCACACCCGGTAAGTAACGATCAATCAAGACGAACGGGTAGCCGCGCATCTTAAGGGACAAGATTTCCTCGTTGTACGTCTCCGCGTCGCAAGGGAATATGATAAGCCCGGCCGCCCCTTTGCGAATCAAATCTTTGATTGCTTCCTTCTCCCGATCGATGGAGTTGTATGTCAGCACAATCTGCAGGCTGTAGGGACTGTCGGCGATGATGTTATTAATCCCTTGCAGCAGCCGAATGGCAAAATAGTCGACCAGCATCGGCATGACCAGTCCGATCGTTTTTCGACCCGAGACCTGGATCCCCGTCTCGCTTCCTCCTTGCTGAGCATCGGTTGAAGCACCGCCAAAAGAGGCGACGTTATGCGCCAACGTCCCCAGGTTTCCATCAAGCATTGTCCATGGCCCGCCGTCCGGTGCCGACGAACCTTGGTGGCGTTGCAGCAGCTCGCTGATTCCTTCGCTCACGAAGCTACCCCTGCCAGGGATCCGGTAGATCCAGCCGTCCTTCGCCAACTGCATCAGCGCATTCGCTACCGTAATCCGGCTGACATCAAACTGCTCCATCAATTCTTTCTCAGATGGGATCTTATCGTTCTCCCGCAGCATGCCCTGCAAGATCATATCCTTGAAGTGCTGTTGAATCTGCATATATAACGGTTTGCGTTCGTTTTGCATAAGACTTCTCCTATCTTCTTACTCTCCATATATTCACATTATATCATTTATAGCATTTCGTCAATCCATTAAATGTCGTACTCTTGCTTGACAATCACTATTGGATATATTAAACATATTATACAGGTGCTATCGTTAACCTTTGCACAACCGGCCGATAAAGGAGGGAATTCGTGGATCTGGCTTTCAAGAGGAGAACTGAACGAACGATGGCCCTAAATATGAGGATACGAGGTGAACGCATTTGTTCCGCAAAATAACGATGACTTGTTTCGTTTTATTCTGCACAATGTCCCTAACCCTTGGCACCACCTCTGCAACGGCTCAATCCTCAACGGAAACTGCATCCAAGAACACGATTAGCTGGCCTAAATCACAAGCGCTTCCAGGCTTCGGAAAGGTGAAACGGCTGGATGTGGTCGATGTGGTGAACTCACCTGGCGATATCAAGATCTTGCTGGCTACGCTGCAAGGTGTCATCAACCGTTCCGAACCTCGCATTTACTTACTGGAGAACGAGGAAGAGGGCAAGTTGACTTGGCTGAACGACCTTAAGGTTCCATATAAGCTGCATGACGAGGCTTGGGATCTCGTGAAGAAATACAAAAATGAAGTGAAGGGCATCATCATCTACGATCCGGAGGTTCCGGATTCGATCAACGTCGCGACGACCTTAGCCGGGCTCAAAAACGCCGTTGTCGCAAGCCCTGAAATAGCTCAACAACTCAAGGCTTCCCCCTATCGCCTGAAGGTGCTTGACGATTTGCGCGGGCGGTTCCAGGACCGCATGGACGCTTATACCTGGCAATACGAGCATCTATGGAAACAAACGACGCACCGCATGCTGGTTGGTCTCAGTCCGGACGTCTCCGTAAAACTCCCTCCGGGACTCCCTGAATCTTTTGAGGTTATTGCCGAAGAAACCGAACAAATTCGCGATGCCAGTAACAAAGACACCTACGATCTGGACCTGACTCCGTTTATGGGCGGAGATGCCGTCTACTTACGTTTTGACGACGCATTTACGCAGGACGGCTGGGGTTCAGCCGTGCATGAGGTCGTGGTCCAAGCCGACGGACAAACGATCGCCCAGTTCATACCGGGTACGCCGGAAGAGGAGCCGTTCCTTTATGATCGGCAGGACTCCCAGGTATCCGCCGGGGATGGCGGACATCGCTTCACCGACAACGGACGATATTTCGTTTATCGCTTTGTTCCGCCGGCAGGCACCCAGGAACTGACAGCCTCCGTCGTCATGTGGAACCAATACAAGGTTTCCGCAGGCAGCATTCAGCCGCCCTCCTCCGAGCAGAAGGAGCCGTACGGTTATCTGCGCGATTACGCCGTCGCCAATAAAGCGATGGTGTTCTGGCTGGAAGTGAATGATCCGGAGCAAAGAGCTCTGTTCGAGAAAATCTTGGCTGACGTCGAGCCGGGTACGCCTTACCTCGGATGGTTCAGCAACGACGTGGCGGGTGAGTTCAGCTCCGTGGAAGTCACCTCCAACCATGGCGTCTACGTCTTGGCTGCCGACTGGTTCAGCAACCTGACCGTCTTCTCTGGCACCCAAGCGAAGCAGATCAAGACCAAGGCACCCGCCGCACCGCCGTTGGAAAACAAAATCTATGTCACGTATACGTTCAGCGAAGGCGATAACTTCCAATACAATCAGCATCGCATGCGTATTCTGTGGGATGACCCTGCCCGTGGTCAGGTGCCGATCAACTGGACGTCCAGCCCGCTGTTGTACGATGCCGCCCCGGCCATACTTAATTATTTCCGGCAATCGGCAACGGATAACGACCTGATTATCGCCGGACCGTCCGGCGCCGGCTATTTCTACCCAGAAGCTTGGCCGGAAGCCTCGTTTGCGGACTTTCTGAAGAAGTCCTATAAATATTTACAGAAGACGGGAATGAAACTCACGTATGTACTGAATCGGATCGACGGGAAAAATGTACCGCTTGGCTCATCCTATGCGACAGTCTATGAGCGTTATTACAAAGCGCCTGGATTGTTCCTGAGTTGGGAGGATCGTCATGGGGTAGAGATCGTAAATGATTCTATGCCGGTGTCGACGATTCAGGGCATCAGCACCGTTCAGGACGGCTTGCGCATCCTCGAAGAAGCCAAAGCAAACTGGGACGGACAATCCCCGTTATTCGTCTCGCTTGGCCTGCTGGCCTGGAGTCTGACGCCATCGGATGTTGTCACCATGAGCGAAGCGCTCGGACCGGAGTTTGAAGTCGTTCGTGGCGATCACTACTTCTCACTTATTCGCGAGGCGAACGGATTGTCCGTGAAGCCACATGCATTAGATACTCTAGATCCTAACGAGGATCTGCAGGAAGATCAATAAAGCAGGTATTGTCCCCGCAGGCCAATGGGTCGATATTTACTCCGACTCATTGGCCTTTTTAGTCTTGAGAGGCACCATAATCCGTAATTGTAAATTGGACATCAAGGGTAACCGGCGTACGACTGAATACGACGTCTCACTGATCCCGAACCTTTCTCTTCTCTCCGTTCGCAGCAAACTGAAG
>NZ_JALPRK010000021.1 GCF_023195895.1 Paenibacillus mellifer | reverse complement strand
TTATAACTAATCGTTCATTATTGACGTGTTCCATTTGTTCAGTTTTCAAAGAACTTGCTTGCGTATTCGGCAATTTCTGAATCGAATTCAGTTTTTGTCGAACAGTTATTTATTATACTCAATCAGTCGAATCATGTCAACTTCTTTTTCGACAATCCTGAAGGCTTTTCTACAAGGCGTCGTCCGAAGCGACAAGTAATAATTTATCACGCCGGTCATCATTTTGCAATATGAAATATTCCCCAGCTTGGTGGTAGGTCACAATCTTGGAGCCGTCAACTCGCAGAAGGGCTTATCGCCTTCTGTTCGCGCCTTCTCTTCAAGGTTACCCAAATGCCAACTCCTCCGCAGGTCACTAGCAGAAATCCAGAAGCGATACGCAACGTAAAATCATATTCCCCCGTAAATGCGCTAAGCCCGGATGAACCTGCGACAACGCCCAAAGAGAAGAAGGCATAGAACATGCCGAAAGCCCTCCCTTTATGCTCCGGTCTGACCTGACTGACAAGCAGTGCATTCAACGATGGGAACAGTAGTGCAAATCCTAATCCGTATACCGCCATAACCCCATACATCCCCACTTGTAAATCAGTCATCGATAACGCAAACAGGGATAAGATCACGATCCCACCGCCCACAGCACATAATCGCAGAGGCGATGCCTGATCAAACCAGCGATTGCTAGGCAAAACAAACAAGCTGATGGCAACGACCCCGAATACACTGAGCATCAAACCTGCAGCTTGATCGGGTAAACCCAACGCTTCCGCTTTTAAGGGAAGACTGTACGTGAGTGCCCCCATAGCAAACATTAAAGCAAACGCACCGTAATAAGCCGTTGCCGCTGATGGGTTGCGCAGCGTGTCGATAAACACTTGTTTCGCATGAGACGATGAAGCGTCTTGGTCATCGGACGCCCCCCCGCTCTCACGAAGCTTGCCAAACAGCGCCAGCCCTCCACCCAGCAAAAGCAGCGCAGAAGCTGATACGAATAACCAATCCAGCCCCGCACTCGCTTTCATAATGCCGGCAAAGGCCGGCCCCAAAATGGCGGCAACCCCCACCGCCGCGCCGGACTGAGCCATGGAACGCCCTTGATTCCGGGCCGAGGTCACGCGCGATACCATCGTAAAGACACTTGGCACCAACAGCCCGCCTGAGAGTCCATGCAGCACCCGAACCGCCATAAGCTCGGAAGGCTGCCGAACGACCGTATACAGGAGTAGAATCCCCGCCGTCATCAACAAACCGGTGATCAGAATCTTTTTGCCCCCAAACCGATCGATCCAAATTCCAGCCAGCATATTCCCAATCATATTCGTCAGAGAATACATTCCTACCGCAAGCCCAATCTGAAAGGAACCTGCCCCAAGGCTTAACGCCAAAGGCCCCATGACCGGCAGCTGGATAAATAAGTCCATGAAGCAAATGAGGACCAGCGTATTTAGTAACCACTTTGTTTTTGGCATATTGTTCTCCCATCCTGTATTCTTTGAAGATTATACGATATAACGTTCCCGCCAACACCTAAACAATCGGGGTCAATGATGGCAATCTGCCGAAATTTTCAGCATTCTGTACAAAAAAGAGGGGAGATCCCTTCTTACCCAAGGATCTCCCCTCATGTGAATCAGTTTAACCTGTCGGTTCTTTATTCGCCCGAGTTCCCGGTGGAATTCGCGGCGTCATCCGCTGAACCGGATTCGATAACGATGACACCATCGGTTCCGGCATCGGAGGATTCACCGCTAGTTCCGGTATCGGCGGATTCACCGGAGCTCTTCTTAGCCGCTTCGTCCTTCACCGCCTTGTCCAGAAGAACCTGCGCTTCGTCCTGAACGGTTTGCAGCGCTTCATCTATCGATTTCTTCTTCTCCTGGGCAAGCTTCAACTCCCGCTCAAGAACCGGCTGGTATTGCATATAGAAGTCATTTGGAATTTTCTCGTAGCTTAGGCTCGCATTCTGATCAAGCTTCGGCTTCAGTTTATAGAACGGCTCTAGGTTAACTCCGTTATACTCCTTAACAATCCCCATACGGGACAGCAACCCGTTATTCATCGTTCTCGATTTGACCCGGGCGAATTCCTCGCCATTAATGAACTTGATAAATTCCCATGCCGCGTCCGCATTCGGCGAGTTAGCCCGTATCGCGAAAATCTCGTTAAAGTTGATGTTCCGGGAGGATTGCGGATCAGCGGGATCCACCGGCCCCGCTGCAACGCCAATTTGAAACGGTTTATAATCTTTGAGCGAATCCTGAGCTTGCTTGAGGTCTTGCAGCATATAGAGACTCTCCACGGCCATCGCCATCCGGCCCATCACAAAGAGTTGACTCTTGTAGTATTCTTCCATTGTTCCGCCTTGAAAACCATTGCCTTCAGGGATGTATACGGCCTTGGAATCCACCGCGTCCATCGCCAGCTTATAAGTTTGTTTCCATGAATCCGTGTTAATCGTCACCTTCATCGTGTCCGGATTCAAGAACTGCAACCCTTGGGCCGATGCGATCGAGGAGGCAAGATTCTCCATCGACATGCCGTATTGCGCTCCAAAGCCATATACGCGTGTATCCTTATCGCCATCCGTCGGGAACCTCCGCGCCAGGTCAAGAAGCTCCTGCCAAGTCATCCCATCATGCGGTACTTCAATGCCGTATTTCGCAAACAAATCCGCATTGTAAAAGATGGCGCTCTCATTAAAGTTCGGGGACAGGCCGTAGAGCTTGCCGCCGCCTTTTTCCTTTAGCATCTCGATCAACGCTGGATAAATGGTCTCGGTATCGTACTTATCCCGCTCGATCAAGGTGTCCAGTTCCATCAGCTTTCCATCGGTCACGAATTTATCGTAATTGGACGAGTCCAATAAGACGATATCCGGCTGCTCCTTCTCAACGAACTCGGAGAAAGCTTTCTCATAGTCGACCGGCTCGCCATTCGAGTTATTGTAGATGCTGTTTGTGCTAACCACTTCGATATTCACGTTGGGATGACCGATGGCAAACAAATCGCCGTACTCCTGAAAGAAATACCTTTCATCCCAAAACATAACTTTTAAGCTAGAAGTTTGCTCCTTCTCCTGCGCTGGTCGGCTGGTACAACCCGCAAACACCATACAGGCCAGCACAACCAATATCCCCTTATGTAACCAGTTCCTCCTCATTACGACCTCCAAATGAATGTTTTTTAATGATGACTCTATGAATAGAACGTCCAAGCAGGAGAGATAGTTTCATATTATGGTAAAAAAAACCGATTCGCCGCGGCATGATCTGCCAGCAGGAATCGGTTTTTTCACGTGAACCTTGATCATTCTAACTCAGATTGCCCGGAACGGATTTAGATACCCGTCCTGTCTTGACGTGTGCGGGTTGGGCCGCGGAACGAATGACCTTCATGCCTATCACCTCCTTGCCTAGGGTGTACAGGGACAAGAATGCAGCGAAACCGTCAGGATAGGGCTGCCGAAGTCTCCGCTTCCCGTTGCTCTTGCAGCCAAATGGTACGCAGGGTCTTTTTGATCTGGCGTTTCTCATAGGAACAAGGTCGATTCCCTGTCCGCATCCGGTACAGCGGGCAATGATTCCCTTGGCAGGCCGGCCGGAAGAAGCAAGCCTGGCATTTCTCGTCTGTCTCCTCGCCGGAAGTCGTCCACAAAGCTAGCTTGTCATAATCCAACTCCATTGTGCCGTCCTCATAAATTCGGCCCAGGCGGTTATTGTCCTGCTCCAAAGCAACCGAGCATTTATACAGCATCCCGTCCGATCCGACGATTAAGGAATTGGGTTTGGCCGCATAACAAACCGCGCCGGTCGGCAGCAAAATATCTGAGATAAAAGAGCTCACCGTAAGTCCCTCTACGATCGCCTGCTCGTTGAAAGCCCAAATGCTGCGATCCTTCGTCCGCTCATCGCAAACCGGCAAGTTGAGATCGTTCTCGCCGCCCATGCACCCGACAGGACGGAAGTACACCTTAAACCGCGGATCATCACCAAACAAATCACGCAGTACCGGAATGAACCCGGATACGGCATCCAAATTGCTGTTATCGAAATTGACGCGCAAATTGATTTCAAACGGCCGGTCCACATGCTTCAAGGACAGCAGATTATTTACGATGGTCTGGTAGGTTTCCCCGCCTCCGTTCAGACCGCGACGGGCATTGTGGGTTTCGCCTTCCCCGTCCAGCGTCACCATAAACCGTTCGACGTGAAGGTCTAACATCTGCTTGAAACGCTCACGGGTTAAATAATACCCGTTCGTCGACATTTCCGCGCCGTACACAGCACCACTTGCCTCGCAAGCGGCCATGAACGAACGGGATAATCGTTCGATGACATGCGGGACTAACAGCGGTTCACCGCCATGCCAGCTGATCGTGAGCTGCTTCAGCGTACGGGCCCGTTCGGCCATATAGGTCTCCAAACCGCGAAGCACCTCCTCGCGCATCGTAGCCCGAGGGAACGACTCATAACAATAGGTGCAGCGGAAATTACAGGCCTCCGTCACCAGCAAAACCAAATGCATCGCATCTTGGGCATGCATCGATTGATGCAGAAACAAAGCGCGCCGCATTTCGTCCGTAACGCTAGAGACAAGAAACCCGTGTTCAATCATCGATTCGTACAGCGGGGGCGCGGGCTCGGGGACAGGCGCGGCTGGGGCCAGCCACTCCAAGACCTGATTCCGCTCGGCCGGCGAGCATGCTGCGATCGCACCGGTATAGCTGTTATACAGCATCAGGCCGCCGTCATCCGTTTCGCTCTGCGCATTAAAGCGCGAAGGCTTCCACTGTAACGCCTCGTGATTCATGTGTTCTCCATCCTTTTCATGGTCAAATTGAAAACATACGGACCTTCCGGTCCAACGACTTATGATGGAGAAAATTCCACCCCCTTGCCATGATCCTCGTCACTTTTTCAGCAGGCACCCCCAGAAAAAAATCCCCAAACGCGCAGGCGGACAGCCGCTCCACGCTTCGGGGAACTAAGAAGTGTTATCGGTTTAGTTGTTCTCGTTCTCATTCAACAGCCGGATTAATTCATCCTCGTCTTCAATGACCGGGATGCCGAGCTCCTGGGCTTTGGCTAGTTTGCTGCCGGCCTTCTCGCCGGCGATGACGAGATCGGTCTTCTTCGATACGCTGCCGGTTACCTTGGCGCCTAACGCCTCAAGCCGTTCGGTGGCTTCGTCCCGGCTCAACTGCTGCAACGTACCGGTCAGCACAACCGTCTTGCCGGAGAAGAAGGAGTCGGTTACCGGCGCGGCCGGTTTATCCGGGGCTTTTGGCGATACACCCTGCTCCAGCATCTTGCGGATGCCCGCCTGATAGAACGGATCGGCGAAGAAAGTGACAATACTATCCGCTACGATTCCTCCGATGTCCGGCAAGGATGTCAGTTCTTCGACGGTAGCGGCCACCACGGCGTCCAGACTGCCGAAATGATCGGCCAGCACCTTGGTCGTCGATTTGCCGGTGTTCGGAATGCCCAGCGCAAACAGGAAGGAAGCGAGATCCCGTCCCTTGCTCTCCGCGATCGCCTGCAGCAAGTTATTCGCCTTCTTCTCGCCAAAACGCTCCAGCTTGATCAAATCGTCGAACGTCAGTGTATACAAATCGGCCGGTTCGCGGAGGTTTAGCTCATCGTGGAGCTGCTCGGCGGTTTTTTCGCTGAACGTCTCGATGTCCATCGCGTCCCGGGAAGCAAAATGCGTAATCCGGGCGACGATTTGCGGTTTACAACCCAGCCGGTTGTTGCAGAACAGATGGGCGCCGCGTTGTTCCAGCGGCGTGCCGCAGGACGGACAAATCTCAGGATAAACGATCTCCTCGCCTTCCGGTTCGTCAGGCACTTTGCCGAGGATTTCCGGAATGACGTCGTTGGAACGGCGAATAAACACCCGGGTGCCCAAAGCAAACTTCAGGTTCTTACGTTCAATGTCGCCGATGTTGTTCAGCGTACAGTTTTGCACGGTGACCCCAGCTAACTCGACCGCTTCGACCTTCGCCAGCGGCGTAATCTTGCCCGATAAGCATATTTTCTATTCCGGACTTTTGTTTAAAGAGACATCTAGATTAAGGCTTTGTATTATACACGCAAGTGAATATTTCGGCGTGGAAGAGCTTCGGGGTTAATGAGTGAGAGCCATGACGTTAGAGAGTCATCATATTGAAGAATGACTCTCCGTCTACCAGTTTAACTAACGTTCTCCGTCTTTGATTTTATTTTCACCCTACGAATTGATTCCGGAGTAGTTTCTCAATCCTGAAATGATTCGAACCAAGTTTCTTCCACATCTTTACCATCAATAGCAGCTTGTGCGCGACATTTTTCAGTCAACTCAAACGCACCACAGAGGAATCTGGCCACAATTTTCTTATATGCCTCAAGCTCAGACAGTTTCTCTTCGCCATCCAAGAATGAATTTACATTATTATAAAGACCCTCGTGCACATAGCTGCCCCTTAAATTGCTCATGCGCTCAATGATTCGCTTTCGAGACTCTATGTCCACTTCTTCGATATTACCCAGCTTAGAGAGTCTACCCTTGATTTTCCGTGATTTATTTCTTTCCTCCTGGCTTTTAATAAGAACACACTCACTTGCTATATTCATAAGCAGTATTGCGTCCGACTCTGCATCGAAGAAGCGATTCCCGCTTTTAACATTAATTCCTCTCACAAAAAATCGAATTCCTCTTAAAAATCTGTCAGTTAACCCGTTTTGTTCGTACACAAAACTAATCAGACTCATTAAATCTAACAGTCTCTTCCCATGAACTTTATCATTGAGCCAATCCAAATTGAAATGGCAGTTATATTCAAAGTTAAGCGGTCTATGCCCCCAATTAGAGCCATTTACGCTTTGTATCATAATATGTTGATTTACGTGCTCTCGTTTGCCATTGAGCAAGAGTTTGAAACTCTTTATTTTGTGGGTTGGAGGAACATAGCCCCAGTACAAGACATTGATGAAGTTGACGGCATAATATGCGATCGCGACTGCATTTTCGTGGACAATTCTATGCTGATGATTAATTTTTATCACAAGCAAGGGATCCTTAAAAAAATCAGGACTCCTCGATTTTTCCGTATGTACAAATCGAGATTCTGCTTCATGCATTTCTAAACCGATAATTTGCGTTAATTCCCCGAATTTTTCCTCTCGGTTCCCTGCCAATATCGAAATATCATCACTGATTTTGATGCTCTGCGTAGCTTCCGCATTCAGCAAAGGAAGTACGATCCAATAATCGGACATGTTGCTCAGCATATTTTTGCTCAGTAGCTGGAGAAAACTGTTCGCCTCGCTTGCCTCAAGACTTTCTTTCGAGGGGAATTCAAAATCATTAAATAATATAGGCAAAAACTCAGCCGCTAGTTCTGAATCAATAGTGTTTATAAAAGAAGGATCAGAACCAACCGCATTGATAAACCTCCAAGTAGCTTCGTCGTCAAGCCAATTATCCCACTTTTTCCTCTGCTTGTTGATTTCAAAAAGCGAAATCAATTCTTCTATTAATGGCATATAATTCACATCCTCGTTCCGCACTTTTTCCAATATTATCATAGTTTAAGTTTTCTATATAATATTCTCGTACTAAAAACAGGCATCATCGCGGACGAGCTACCTGCTGAATTGTAAAGCTACCGCTCATAAAACTACATCCTTGCAATATTCGGAGAATGATGTGGGTGGTTATTACACATACGCCTATTTTCCTTGTATGAACGATATAATTCTGAAATATCGGACATGCGCAAATCAGAGACTTTCTGCGAGATCATCGACCTATCCGATCAACTGGACGTGAGTCAGGAAGCATGATATAACCCTAACAAAACTAACTAAAATGGAGGTTTGTTGCATTTGCCATTCCAGAAAAAGGACCAGGTGAGTATCACCTGATCCTTAATGAAACACTATTGCTTATATACATGCATGTTGAAAAGGAATGACAATGCAGCTTCAAGCTGCCGCTGCAGGGCTGTCACGATTTTATGAAGAACTTCTGTGCCAGCAGGAGGCTCTTGATTGTCAAAAGGCAAATGATCGGCGTAAATCGATAACTGCTCAGGTGTGATAAGGAAAAGCTGTTCCGATTCTTTAAGGAACTCATTAAATACAGCTGTATTGGAATAATATCGGCTCCATGCTTTTGCGAAGGTCTGTTGGTAAAGAACATCAGAAACAAACCGGTTTTTCCCCCACATAAAGTAATGATTAATCGGTGAAAAGATCTTTGTTAAATCGCTATCCTCGAACTTACCGTGAAAATCGATCGCTTCATATACCAGTTTAGCAAGAAACTCAGGGGAAACAAGGTTAGCGAGATTAGCTGGGAAACGGATATGAAAAGAATCATGATTTATGTAATAATCCGCCCGGATATTGGAATCCCATCCCTCGCCTCTCTTTAAGCGTACCACGAGAGCGTTAAACCCATTACCCTGTGGTCTTCGTCCGAGGTTATGGTAGATATTCTCAAGTGCTGGTTTCTTTACTTGATTGTTCGTCTCTACTTTTGTCCAACTCTCAAGGAGATACTGAACCAATTTATTTTGATTCACTTCGAAAGGACGTTGGCTCGAACCCATATCATTGTGATACTTAAATTGGATGAAAGTAGCAGCTTGAAGCAGACTTTCCTCAATTGTATCAACCATGGTTTTGATCACGGAATCTGAACCGCACCTATAAAGATCTTCCTTATCTTGTTGATGAACGGGATCTTTGAACATTACTGGCAATACAATTGCTTTACCTTGATCGCGTTCATCGAGGGCCTTGATATAGGGTTGTGTGTTCTCTTCTGCCTTATTTAAGACCCTGTTAAGAACACTTAATTGGGATGCCGGTTCACTAATCCCGAAAAGGTCATCAAGTGTATCGCTTGAAGAAGTTGTATCTTCTTTGCGAAGTTTATCTGCATACTCATCTGCCTTATTACAAAGAAAAAAAACCGGTACATTCTTTTTATACTTGGATAGTTCGTGTGTTAATAGGGTTTGGAACTTGGCATCATTAGAATTTCCAGACATGGGTGTTAAGAAAATCAATGCGTCATAGCGAGTGTTGTACAACATTTGTCTTAAGCGATCTGCCTCTAATTCTTCATCGGTCGCTGCATGGAACATTCCTTGGGTATCAAGTAGTGTAATACTGACATGCTCTCGGTTAAAGTCCTCAAAAACGGATCGATTCAGAGTATTTTTGGATCGAGCCATCTTATTCGCTAGAATCATTTCGACTAAATTATCATTCATGGGAACATGAATGATAATTTCCTCACATAGTACTTCAATGGAAAGCCTAGCACCTTTATGGACGTTGTTGTTAGAGAAAAATGCCTGGATAAACTCCCGATCTGCGGGTAATACATTTAGATCAATGATTTTGAAAAAATAGCCGTCTCCCGATTTTTTCTCGGGATCAAAATACGAATGGAAGTACCTATCTAACGAATCATTAAGCTGGGAGTACACTTGATCTAATATCATTTGAATATCATCGTTATCATGTATAAATTGAAGAAGCTTTGCTTTAATCGCTTCTCTCAATTTTTTGGAGTTCTTGGTTGCTTCATTTACATCAAGACCATTGGCTGCATGATTATAAATTTCAATACCATATTTTTTAAGAAACGATGCGACGGGAGTCGTTAAGCTATTTACGGCATTCTCGACGACATCCTTTTCTAACAGAGAATACTCTGCATGGGTATTCATTGCTTTGTTAAACGCTCGATCGAGGTCCTTTTGAACTTCGGCTTCAATTTCGGAAACGTCGATTGTTCGCAGTTTTTTATTGGTATGAATGAGTCTTTCGACCAGCTTTGAGGTGATTCGGCTCGTAAATTCCGGAAGTGGGACAAACGGACTCTTGGGTTTTACACTAACAATTATATGGTCTTTAAGGGCACTGGTGTAAACTAATTGACGATCTGTGATGGTAGAGCTACTATCACCTATGGCGAGTCTCAAAATTCTCGCAGCACCGTAAGTAGCAAATTGAACCGTCACAGTTGTCTTTCCAGAAGAGGTAGGGGCCACCAGAAGCGCGGTGATTCCGCTGGGCTGAAGATTTACTTTTGCAGGATTTTCATTGAGGGTACTAAGAAATTGCATTAGAAACATTCCCTTCTATCTGTTTTGGATTAAACCAAAAAACCACCACGCTACATAGGTAGGGGCGGTAATGTACAGAAAGGAACAGGTTCATTTTTGGTGATAAAAATGACCTTACCGAGCTTTCCATCGCGCATCCTACTTGTCGGCTTCCTCTCGGAATGCCTTTATAAGTTTTTGGTCGCTAGGGGTATTTGGTTAATTTTAACTATAAAGGGGGAGCTTAAAAATTGTCAAGAACTTTTCTAGGATGGTAGTATTCAGATGTTCTTAAATACTGGTCAATGAAAAGTTTTCATACTTAAGAACCAAAGATTTAGCGTCAAAATCAAACGTTTCCTGCTTGGATCGGATTATTTTTGTTATGGATAAATGCGGATTTTGAGCAAACAGGAGAAAAATAGACTGACGCAAATAAGCAGGAACACGGCCGGAATAACGCAAAGCGATCAGTTGCAGGAGTCCCATGGCGATGCATTGGCACATGACAAAGCCTTCCATAGCCTGAAGGGTCAAGTGAATCCGAAAGAAAACCACTCCATTGTAGGGAGTTTAGTGGTTTGTCTTTATATACTGATATATCTTATTTGGACAAACTCAAGCACTTGCTACGCAATTCTGACCGTTCATAATAGACCTTCAAGTGGCTCTTAACATTAGCATCATGGCTCTGTTTAATTAACAAGGTGGCTCTCACAGATTAACCCAATGGCTCTCTGCCGCCGAAATATTCACAAGATTATTATATAGAATAAATCGACTTTTTACCGGAGCAATATGGACACTTTGAACCTTTTACCCTTCGTTCCGTTGGAGCAAGCCAACTATGTCCTTTTTTGCATTTCCACCAAATCTTTTTACTGGAACCTTCTGAAATAGAATTTATATTTATCCCAACGTTTTTATCATGATCATATTCGGGTAAAAGTTTTGGATATTTATTAAATACTGAATCTTCTTCTGATATTCTTACCCCAGAACAATAAGGGCATGCTTTTCTTTTTGTCATTGCACCAATAGCTTCTTCCCATTTATGCTTCCCGCAAATCCAATTAACCTCTTTATTGCTGTGTGGAAAATAGTTTTCTGGCTTTAAAACACCATTTGCCTCATAATTCCAATAACTTGCTGCTTCCGGTTCTAATGCTTTAAAACTATTCTTATCAGGAATTACAGCAGTGTTATTACAGAATGGACACTTTTTTTCATCACTTACCCTTTCACATATACTGTCATTCCATTCATGTCCTTCATTACATTGCCACCAGACTTTTTTGTTACTCTTCTCTTTGAATTCATAAGGTTTTAATTCACCATTCTTTATAGGATGCCATTCAGAAGCTAGGTCCTTATGTAAAGTTTCAAAGTCGTTTTCGCCCCTAATCGGTAGTCTACCAGAACAGTACGGACATCCACTTCCGCTAGCTCTTGAGTATATTACGGCTTCCCATTCATGACCCTTGTTACATTCCCACCATACTTTTTTAGAAGACCCGCGCATAGTCATCTGTGGTGTAAAATGCCCATTTTTCGTAGGATGCCATTCTTTTGCCAAATGAGGGTCTGTGGTTGTAAAATCATTCTCTCCAACTATCGGTACCTGGCCAGTACAATAGATACAACCATGATCACGAATTGTCCTATTTTTAACCAAAGCTTGCCATTCATGGCCTTTTTCGCATTTCCACCAAACGGGAACCGGATAACCGACATATATTTCTTCCACAGGAACTGCATTCTTCTCTTTAATATACTCTCTGGATATATTCAGGTAGTCATTTACTATATATTTCCTCGAACTCATGTTAAACTCCTATATATTTTTAATTCTGTTTATTAACTCATAACTTATTTTATCATCTTCAACTTTAGGGAAGGTATCTTTTACTACCTCTATGATGTCAGCATCGGCATCTGAAATCACCCTATCCTGACTTAATTCAACGCCATCATCTTCAAAGACACCATTTTTCTTTAATATATTTTCAGCTTCCCTATCCCACAAGATATGTGTTAGATCGTCTTGCTGCTTCACTTTTATGGTTAATTCCTGTATCTTTTGTTTTTGATCATCCAGTAATTCTTTATACGCAACCATGGCATTTTGATATTCGGTATATTTTTCTGTATTTTCTTTATTCATTCTTCTTATTTCTGTATCCTTTTCTTGAGCCCGAGTTTTTAATTTTAGATTTTCTTTAATAAGCTCAGTATTTGCATTTGACATATCTTCCAACAAAACATTAAGGTTATTTAATGCAACCTTCAAATCATCCTTTTTCATAGAAAGATAACTGTTTATATCAATTTGAGTAAATACAGTTTTTGTAATTGGTATTTTCTTATTAGAAAGGCCTGTTATTCTCGCATTCAGACCCTCTAGATATTCTTTTGCTTCTGGATCCCTGTTAATAACGTAGTACTTGAAATTGGGTAAGTCCAGTTCGTCATTCGCGTATTTAGCAATTTTAGAGGCGTTTAAGAAAACTGTTCCTCCCGTATACGCCAAATACGAGTCAATTATGTTCTTTATTTCTTCTGTCGCATAAGCTTTAGGTCTTCCCATTTTATTTGTCATGCATGTCCCCTCCCCCCAGTTCTTCAACATACGCATTTATCAAATTTTCAACACTCGCCTTTAATTGATTCTTCAAAATCACATATTCATCCGTATTTCTATATTCCTTTTCAGAAGATATCCACCTTTTAAGTCTTTTCAATCTTTCTTCCACTTTTAGTTCCTGATTTTTTATCAATTCTTTTCGGTTCTTATTACCTTGAAAATTGCATATCTCGCAATTGCCCGCAACCTTATAGCAATCTCCCATATTACCTTGAATAAATAATGGTGAAAAACATTTCCCTTGGTCAACTTCAACGAAGTTTGTTAATTCGCCTCCACGTATTATAAAATCCTTGCCGTTACCAGCTACTGATTCAACAATAATTTCTTTTCTTTTTGACAACTCAAATAAGCTGTACGCTTTACATTTTATGAGGTTTTTCATGTTGCCTGAATAGTGAAATATCATATCTACATTTTCGTGACCTGTAATTTCTTTTGCCATAAGAATATTGGCTCCGTTAAGTAGCATATTCTGCATAGCTATATGTCTAGAATCACCTAGTGAAATCTTTACTATTTCATTAACTTTTAATTTATATGCCTCGCCAACAAAATTTGTCTCTTTTAATTTATCTTTTGGAATTACTCTATAGTTATAATGTTTCTCGATAACATCACAATAAAAAACATCTAACAATCTAGAAAAATGGTTTGTATGAAAAAAACCATTATCTTTAAGCTTGTTATTTGCATTTACATATATTTCATTAACAAACAATGAATCTATGTTTGATTCTTTATAACCTTTTACTAGCTTTTTGTAATCGAAAATCATTGCTGCTATTTCATTCGAAACAGCATACTCATAAATCTTATAATCTTCATCTATCTTATAAGTTATATTTCTATTTCTACTTGCGTTACCTTTCATTTTTGATCTTCTTATTTTAAGATACTGAACCCCATTTTTGCCCTCTACACATTCTTTTGGTATTAAGGTAAACTCCGTGACTCGTACCGGAAGTATCATGGTGATATTCCACCATAAATAAATCGGGTAATAGAATACTTTTTCATTGATAGTCGCATTGCTCTTCCAGTATTCTTCCAATATTCTTCCAAATAAAAAATAACTCTGATATTCTGCTAAATCTCTTCTTTTTACATAATTATATTTATATCTTTCTTCCTCATGGATAATATCTTCTGAGGTAAAGGGCATTAATTCAATAAAATCTTGAATCCCCGTTTTAAATAGTAAGTAGCGCTTTGTAGGGATTTTCGATAAGCATTCCGTATTGTATAACAACTCTTTAATGTTATACACCATTCCCTGCAAAGTACCTATAACGTACTGCCCTATACAAAAACAAATATAGCATTTGAATACTTCTTTGAATTCCGTTACAGAATAATGATTCATATACTTTTTTACATACACTTCATCAAAAGTAAAATCTAAAATCACCGAATCCTTTTCATCAGATAGAATCCATGCATCATCGTTAAATTCGGTTTGTATAACACCGCCTTTTTGATAAATTTCAAATTTTTCCAAGGCAATTTTCTTCTCTTCAGTGCCTATTGTTGAAACCACTTTATGCCGGTTAATATTTTTATTTTGAGTGATTAATGCTAACATCGCCTTTAATCCTCTCCCAAGAAAAGTTTTTGATATTCTGTTATATCCTGTTTATAGATATACTTCATTGACGTTAAAACTTCATAGGCAGCAGGATACAACTTGTTTTCCAAAATCGCCTTCCATTTTATTCTTCCCGCTTTTGTTTTTGCATTTTCAAATTTTATTCTATCCACTTTTATTTCATTATGAAGATCGCTCAGGAATGTTTTTAAATACATTTCCGAACCACAACCTATGCAATGTTCCCTATTAGGCATGTTACACTCTTCTCCAAATGCCTTTCTAATGCAATATACATCTTCATTCTTCCCTACGCATCTACCATCAGCAATTTCCTTCAAAGCATTTCCCACAATCTCTGTTGCATTTTCATCATTTATGTACATAATTATTTCCGATATTGTCTGTTTTGCTTTTAATTCGACTTTTTCGTCTGTTTGCAGAAGCAACTCTATTTCATGTGGTATCATCCCAAGCTCTTTTATGGTTTCTGTTTGTTTGTCTATATGCTTTTTTTCAAATTCATTATTATACAAAGCACTGCAAAGTAAATAAGGGACAAAACTACAAACACCTCGTTCAAAAAGAATTCTCGTAATATCGTCAACAGAATACCCGTCCATCTTTGCTTTGAGATATTTAGATGTTACTTCTGGTAATGACCCTAAGCCTCCCTTATGGCTTCTGGCATAGGAAGCTAGCAAATAACCATTGTTATTATTTTTGTCACCGCTTTCCATGATTCTTTCCATATATGCCTTATTAGCTTTTCTATTTGATATTAATCTTCCGGCAAATATACTAGTATAATCTATTCCAAACAATTCAACGGCATACTTGACATTATTAGGGTGCCGGCATATGGGGCTCCCTTTTCCCTCCAATATCGAATGAGCTTCGCATAATGCTAGAAGCATGCCAATTGTCGATCTTAAGCCTTCAGGGATATACATCTTTAAATTAGGTGAGTTCTGATGCCTTTTTGATTTTCGTGGTTTTTTACTTTCAAACCCAACCCTTACTACTAACTCATTAACATATGGAATCCAAGATGCTTCACTATAATCATGCTCTTTGACCATTCTAATTATTTCTTTCGGCTCAACACTTAATGTTATATGAGGAATGTTATTTACAATATCCGCCGAACGCCAAGCGCAAGCATAATGCATTGCATGATATAACCACGTTGTTGCTAGAGGTTTACTATCTGCTGCTTTAATCAACATGTCCTTTTCTTTCCAATATCCTTCGTTAAAAACCATGTATGCTAATTTTAAATATACAGCATCATCATAAGCACTATTATCTCTTTTAATTGCACCTACATGTCCATCGAACTGGTTAATGATGGAGAATGAACACGATTCCGTTTGGCTAATATTAAAAATAAGATTTGAGAATAGTATATTGGCATTCTTTGTAATATTATCTGCTGCAAACTCCATATATGTAGTGATTTCATCATCATTAAATAGACTTAATTCTTTTTTACAGGTTAATCTTAAAAAATTGGCTAGTTCATTAATGCCGTTCCCCATATCGGACGGGCTATTCTTCGCAAGTTTGATCAACGCTGTCTTAGTTTTATGATTACTACTAAAGAAATCATCTTCTAGAAGAATTCTCAATTTCTCATCTTTTGTTTTATTATATAATTTTAGTTTTAAAACTATTTTGCTTTTGAATTGTTCTTTATCGTCCATATTTATATAAACTACTATTGGATTATATGGTTTTGATATTAGTCTGTGTCTTACTTTAATCCCGAAATAATTCAACCCTGTAAAAAACGAATGAAGTTCACTGTATTTCGCGTGGCTCTCTCTACTTGTAAAATCAACCGTAATGTCTTCATTTTCGCTGATACATTCTGCTATAACATCCTTTAAGCCAATCATTGATTTATCTAATCTGTCGGCTTCTTCAAACTCCACTTTAGACATATAAGTCACATTCTGATACTTGATAATACTGATTCCCATTGCCTTCATATTACGCTTCAATGTTTCTGCAGAAATATCAAAATGTTCCGATGACATATTTATTGAAATACATTCAGTTTCATCAATCATTTTATAATCCATAAAAGTCTTCCTTATTAATAGCGTTTATAATATCATTTCCAACCTCTTCACTTGCTTTTTCGTAAAGACGCATTATTTCCCCTTTATTTTGTAAATATGCAAATGCCGTTTCAAGAGAAGAATCACCACGCCAGAAAGCAATTCCGTTTATATCTTCACCGTTCAATACAAGCTGTACTGTAAACCAATGCCTAAATGCATGTAACCCCCAATTGCTCTCATTAAGTATCATACCAAACACTTTTAGCTCAATATCGTCGGATCTAAGTAATTCAGGAAGAACATTTTCTCGCATAATATTAACAATCTTTTTACAGTATGACTGTTTAGAAATAGCCATTCTTTTCCCATTTTTTGCATTTACGCTACTATTAACAAACAACGGAGCTTCTGGCTCTAAGTATTTTTCATTTATCATTTTCAAGTGCTCTTCATATGCTTCCTGTATTACTTCAAGGAAAATTGGATAGACAGTTTGTTTGCGTTTAATTTTAATTTTACCAGTTTTCTTTCCGTCACTTCTTAATACGTATTCCTTAGTTAAATCGATTTCAAAACTTGTGAATTTTCCATTTTCTTTTACATAGCGGATTCCATTAGGGTAAATACTATTCGCTCTACGAATATTTACTATTTCACCTTCTCTAATGCCTGCACAAAGCTGAAGCAAAACGGCTAATACCAACTCTGGCTCTTCTCGTTTTACTGCTCTTAGAAGGATAGGTATCCCTTTCTGTGGAATATCCCTTACTAAACCTTTACTCGAATTCCCTAAATATGTAGCCGGTATCTCATATTCCCAAACAGCTCTGCTTCTCTTTTTACCTACCAATTTATTTGCACTAGTTGATTCTACTAAAACCTTCTTAACATAATAATGCTCATCATATTCAGATCTTTTTTCTTTTAGATTCTTCATGAAATGACAAATAGCATATCTCTCTTTTTCAACAGATTGTCTACTTGGGTAATCCCCCATGGAATTTTTCGTCTTAGAATATTCATTCAAATAGTCCACAGCAGATTGAAACGGTATATCTATAATCCTTTTTGCTTTATATCTGCCATAATGTTTAAAAAGAGCATATGTAAGAAAATTGCATACTCTTCTGACAGAATCGTTATCAATATAATAAGCGTATTTAGACCCATTAACCGCACCAACATACTTATGATAATCGGTCAATCGAATCATTGTTCTATTTAGTCGTATTGAAATTAAGGACCATTCATGTTTTGTTCCGTCTTCTTCTATCCAATTGTATTGATACGGAGCAAACATCAAATGGTCTGATACTTGGATATTTTTCATCATATAAATCACTTTCCTCCCTCTGAATACAGGGATCAAAGCAGAACCTCCTAGGTTCTAGCTCGACGATTCGTTTCATGTATTTGTAGTGACGAAGAAAAACTTCCTTTGCCCTACCGTTAAAATAACCCAATTGTTGCAGTTCAGCAATGACCTTTAAGCATAATGTTTATACACCGTTCGCTGGCTAGTCATCCTTCCCATAATTAGGACCCCTTAATTATTCCTGATTATGCGTTAGCCACACTTCCCTATAGATCTTTTCAGCTTCTTCGCTGCTTAGTTCGTTAAGTAGCTCTTCAAATGTTAGGACGACGTATGCAGCATCCATTGCCTCCGGGAATTGAACTTTTTCGACTGCTGCAATTAAATAACCAATTGCTTGGGTATGAGTTATTTTCATCTGATCATCTTCCCCCTCCAGCATCAATCAATTATTATATTTACTCCTTCACCTTGGTACCCACGGCCATGTCTCATCATTCTAGCGATCACTAATGCATGCTTAATTCCTTTGATTTTCCCTTTCAAGAATTCATTTTGCAGATCCCCTTGCAGTTCGGCTTTCAGCTCTTCCAAGTACCTTTCAAAACAGCTAATTATAGAGTCAATTTCGGGATTACATTGTTCTAAGTTTTCAAAAAACAGAATACTATTAGAAATTGCCGCTTTCTGAAGAATTAAATCACCGGTTTTTAAGAAGCTTTGAATTAATTCGATGTAGTTTCTAAATGAGCTCTCGTTCGGAAGTTTTGCCATATGGTTGTCAAACAAACCGATCAACAATTGCACTTTTTCTGTGTCATTCAATAATGTCATTTTATCACTCCTCCAGGCATTGGAAATACTTCAGATATAGAAATGGACCGCCCTCACGCAGGAAGACAGTCCATCATTTCATCTTGTGCTAATTGATTAGCACCTCATCAATTTTACAAAGTGGACGTATAATCATATCTAGACACCACTTTCCCTGCTGATCCTCGGTTTTGAACGCCAATCCCAAAGCCACATATAGATCAATAACGTCAACTATCGATTTCGGATACAGAAGTCCATTGATCTGTAATTTTTGCTCAATTTCAGTCTCCCTCTCGTATAAAGACTGAACCTCATCATCCTCATGATTCCTTTTATCTACCCCATTATTACCTAGGTCAATAAACGTGTTCGGTTTGACCCTTTTCTCCATAAAGCCGACTGTTTCTGCCCAGTTAAATCCGCTTGCTACAGAAACACTAAAGTAGGGTAATAACGTAATATTCGGCATAGGAAGCCATCTCCCCCAGCCTCCCTCGTAAAACTGGTTAGGAATCACACACTGCCCTTTAGGGATAAGCCCTAATTGCGAAAGCCCCCTTACAGTAACCCTGCCATTAGTTATAAAATTCAAAGCATCATTATGAAAAGAACACATGTTCAGCCCCCGTCTGGATAATATAAGGAAGAATATCAATTGGCTTCTGGTCTGAAATCCTAAATTCAGAAGAATATTCGTCATTATTTTCTGCTTTGTTGAAGCTTATCCCCACAACCCAGAATTCTTCTGCAAAGTTAGGGTCCGACAAAGTCTCTGCATATCCTTCGGGTAGAAAACCAATTAATTCAGCGTACTCTTCCTTAGTTGGTACAATTAGTTTTACTCTGCCGTTACAACTTTTAATTTTTATCACGTGTTGTTCTTCTTCCCGCTGAATGATCAAGAATTGAGCGTCTTTGTGAAATATAATTTTCCGAAATCGAACTGCAAATTGTACAGACGATTGATTCGTTAGAATCAGTGTTTCCACTGATCTGACTTTTGGAATCATTTTACTCCCCCCTGGTTATATTAACAGAATAATATCACTTTTAAGTGACATTAACAATATTTATCACTTATATCGTTATATATTTTTTAGATTAAAACACTTACCCTTAGGATAAGCAGGGGGGCTATAATCGATGTCTGATTTAAAAAAACTGATCGGCGAAAAAATACGTAGCATACGTAATAAAAAAAATCTGACCTTACTTCAATTAAGTCAAATAACGGGACAGCAAACTTCATATCTGACCGAAGTTGAACTTGGAAAAAGAAATCTATCCATTGATTCATTGGAAAAAATCATGGACGCTCTTAACATAAAGCCAGGGGATCTTTTTGATTTTCGAGAAATCAACCCAGACTCCCAGGAATTTGAGACCAGAACTATCCTTGAAGTCCACTACCAATTTCTAATCGAGAAAAAAAGCGAAGACGTGAAGATGATCCATAAGATAACAAGGGAGATTTTCAAATCAATTGATGTCTCTTCTAAACTTGAATAGTTATTTTTTTATCCATCAAAAAAAAAAGAGCGATTCCTCTTCCCTTTGGAAGTGGAATTCGCTTCTCTTAAATCACTATAGAATAATATAGTGCTTTTTGATCGTCCATATACTCACCCACCGGTTACCAAAATCCTATAAATTGGTCTAGGTCTTTGAGGTGACCTTTGGGTGACCTTAGGGTGACCTTGAAGTGACCTTGAGGTGACCTTGAGGTGACCTTGAGGTGACCTTGAGGTGACCTTGAGGTGACCTTGGTGAAATGTTCAGAGAAAACAATGTTTTTGAGAATTCCTGAAAAGCTATTACCACCACGAATGTTCAGTTTTCAAGTCTTTTCCTTTCTCGTGTTGGCGTTTTCCAAGAAAATCATCTTCTCTAGCTATTATCGGATCATACCAGTCGGCTTTCCTCTTTGCCCAATCGATCCAATGTATATTTTCCCCTGTCAAAGTACGGGACGATTCCAAAGCTGAAACATATGCCCTGATCTTACACGCCATCGCGTAATCCTGAGCCAAATTTGTTAACGCAACTGTGCGCTCGACCTCAATCATATAACGTTCTCGGCGTTCTTCTCTCAATCTCTCTGCTTCTTCGCGTTTACGACGCTCTTCTTCGCGCGCTTCTCGCTCTATTCGAATATTTTCAGATGTTTCATACATCTCGATCAGAAGAATTCCTAATTGGTCTTCCACAATGGAAGATTTGGTATCACGAAATCTTTTATTTTGAGTATGATTTATATTGATGCACAGCTGCCCATTAAACACATAATCATATTTGCGTAAATTCGGTTTCGAAGCCCAGGAGTACCGTTTTTTATCTTCCTCATATTTACGGAGCTGATTTTCTTCTGACTTTGTTATAACATGATCGACTTTATCCTGCATTTCATATATCTCTAGGGATACCGACTCATTCCGAACAATAAATGTGAGAGAATCCGTCACTGAGCCTCCCAACTGTTCTATAGCATGAATAAGTACCCCAAGGATTCGGTATACACGCGGAAGTGCCTCTTTCGAAATCACGCCTGCTAGAAATGGAGGACTGGACTTATACGAACTGTAGTTCTGAAGGCTTCTTTGAGCGCCAATTTCTTTTTTTTCGTTCTTGTTCCATTCACAGACATCATTCTTATGTGCAGCAATTTTGGGGTGCAGCTTGGCCTTTTCATGCGGAATCTGTATCCGGTTCGCTATATCAAAAACCTTGTTCCTTTCAATCTCGACGAGAAATGCCAACTTATTTAAAAAACGATTGCGAACAGCTTCAAAATATTTTCGATTGTCGATATATTTTTCAGTTTTACTTAATTTCGATAGTGGCAATGCGCCAGTATCCAATCCTGCTTTTAAGACATCATCAAGACCGACATCAGTATTGTCTATCGCTTCTTCATTCTGTTGCGCGGCCTCAAATTTTGCACCCGAAATGCTTGTCATACCCTTATCAAGTTTCTGCTCTTTTATCCGTTGCGCTTTCGCACGAGGAATAGCAACTTCATTTATAGAGGAGTCTGGAAGAGGTGTTTTCGATACCGACTTTCCGAAATTTAGCTTCGTCCAATATCCTGAAGGGGGTATGGGGACATTAACCTCTTTGCAAAGCTTATATATTAAGCCGTACGATACACTGTACTTCCTGGCCACGCCAGCAAGCGACATCTCCCACACCTCGAAATAAAGCTGCTCGCGAGACAGGATTTGAGGTTGTTCCTCGGCCATCATGACGACCTCCTTCTCAATTTCAAAGGACTTTTCATAAACACATTTCAGGTCTATCGGAGTAACGATCCTCATTATGAATTGCAAACCCTACTGCAGGCGGTCGTTTCTCATGCCTATGCTTACAGCCATGGGTGCGATGCCAAGGTAATCAGCTACAGTCTTGCAAGTTATTTTGGATATGCTTCTTATTTCCTCGTCTGTGTATTTTTTCACCCGATTCGCATCTACCCATTGTGAATATTTAGACTTAAACTTAAAGTACTATTTCGACAAATCGAGCGTTTTCCCTTCCCTATACTGCGTTGCTTTAGTCAAATTCCCGTCTATATTCGGGTCTAAAAACGCTAAACCCTTCAGACTTATTTGTTCTGAAGGGTAGCATTATAAGTATATTGTTGTGTGTTGTAATAGTACTCTCCTCTTTGAAAAAGACAGGTACCTTGGGTTTAACAGCGACTTTCACCTGCCTAAAGGAACTATCGATTTTAGTCTTATACGCTTTCATAACTGAGGGAATTTTTTCCCACCTTTAGTCACAACACTTGAACGACTAGACTGTTTGATGGAATTTGTTATTTTCACCATAGTACCCTCAAAGTCTTTTTTCACTTCGTGTTCCCAGATCCGCAATACCGTCCACCCCAATTTTGAATAGTATTGGTTAACTTCATTATCCCTGTCGACATTCCTCTGAAGTTTTTTTCCCCAGTATTCTTCATTTGAAGCAGGCTTATTTCCGTGCACTGGACATGAATGCCAAAAACAAGAATCAATAAAAATAACTATTTTATACTTTTGGATAGCGATATCAGGGTTACCCATGAGCTTTCTAACGTTTTTTCTGAATCTGAACCCTCTATTCCATAATTCCTTTGTAACCTTGCTTTCCAATGTAGACCCCGTAGAACGTATTGCCCTCATATTTTTTGAACGTTGTTCTTTTGAAAACATATCCACTTAAAATCCCCCAAAATAATATCGTTTTTGCCATCAAGTATAGAATTTGCATTAGAATGCAGAACCAAGTGTTGAGAATCTCCCCTTGCCTACAAGGACTTTCGACCCTGATTGTCGAATCCAACTACTAAGATAATGATTAACCCAAATAAACGACAATGAGATACAAATATAGAACCGATGTCCTGCTTCGTATATTATGTCGTTTTGAATTGCGATTTAGTTGACGTAACGGAAATATGAAAAATCATAGCAAGCGCAAAGGAGTACTCGAATGAAACTGTTATATTCTAATATACTGCCCCTTGGTGTACCCGAAGATCAAGAAACATTTATTGGCTGTTTTAATGAGGAAATTGCAAAATCAGATCGTGTGGAAATTGCGGTTGGATATGTGTCACGTGCCGCATTAGAAGAACTTGACTTCCTAGTTGGAAAACACAATATATCGAGTATATCTCTTACTATTGGCATGTACTTCATAGAAGGAATGCCAGAAGGATCATATAATGCTGCGCTTGAACTGAACAGGAAATGGAAAGAGGCCGGAATTGGGGAAATTAGGATTGTAAAAGCATTTAAGTATCACGGCAAATTATACTGCTTTTATCATGAAGGTCAACCTTTTTCCGCGATCATTGGTTCCGCAAATTTAGGAGCAATCAAAATGGAGGCCAGTAATCGCCGACAATATGAAATCTCATCGATTACTGTCGATTCTGCCGAGTGCAGAGAAATCGCCGAGTTTATTAAAAAGCTTGGAGAACAGAATTGCTCTTCTAACATTGCCTGTATAGAAGGTATGCCACTAATTAGAGAAGTTAATACATCACTTAGCGGCATCGATAGAGTAACACAAATCCCTCAAACTGGTGTACAGCTTTATGAAAAACATAAAACAGAAATTTCATTTGTGTTGCCTTTAAAAGTCCCGGCTTATGACGAACGGCATTTTGATGATGGTAAACATTATACGAAATCAAATATTAACGTCTGTTATGCAGCACCACGAAGCAAGAGAAAATCCCGTGATTGGTATGAGATCCAGCTGACCGTAAGTAAAGAGATTACTCGCTCCGAAGGATACCCTGAAAAAAATAAAATTTTTTTTGTTGTTACCGATGATGGCTATTGGTTTAAGGCTCATACCACAAGTGACGGCAATAAACAGTTCAGCGCCGTTGGTGATGAACTGATTCTTGGCCGTTGGATTAAAGGTAGACTTGCGGCCGCGGGACTTGTAACACCTGTTAACGATACCCAAGCTGATATAGACCGAAAGGGAATGATTACGAAAGAAATGTTGAAAACATACGGCTGCGATACCCTTGTACTTTCCAAAACAGACCAAAAGGCTTTGGACGAAGACGGCTCTGAGCTTGATGTGTGGATTTTACGTTTGAAACAATAGCTTTGAATGATTGAGAGGTGCCACGCGGCAATGCAATACTTAAAAACATACCTTAGAAAGATTACAGACCGAGGCAATATAAAATTGGCAGAGTCCATCGCTAAAACTGCTGAAGATATTGGTGATCAATATATTCGTAATTTTTCATTTACAAGTCATGAGATTGGACTGTTGTTCGGGAATGTACAGTCAGGAAAAACGGGCCAAATGTTTGGCATCATATGTAAAGCAACAGACTTAGGTTTACCAGCATTTATCTTGCTAACAACTGACAATGTTGTTTTACATCAACAAACCTTGGAACGTGTCAGGAACGATTTGGACGGTTTCTGTATTTGCGGCGAGAACGATTCAGGGTTGTTTATTGAGAATAGTCTACTCAAGCCAGTAATTGTTGTTCTAAAGAAAAATGCACGAGTGCTGAGACTGTGGGCAAATGTATTTAATTCTACGGGATTTATGAAGGGTAATCCGCTCTTCATCGTAGACGACGAGGCAGATGCCGCATCATTGAACACACTTGTAAATAGAAATAGTCAGTCATCGATTAATAAGTATTTGGATTCTATAAAGAATGGTTCATCAAGCAGTTTGTATCTACAAGTCACTGCTACCCCTCAAGCTATTTTACTACAGACGCTTGCTTCAGGGTGGCACCCTTATTTTTCATACTACTTCCGTCCAGGTGATGGCTATTTGGGTGGAGATTTTTTCTTCCCGAATGCCGGTAAGCCCGAATGCATCGACTATCTGGATACAATTACACGACCAACGAGGAATGTTGTTATTCGCCACCTTGTTGTTTCTGCACAGATATTGGCAGCTGGTGGAAAAATATCAAATTGCCTTTTACATCCAAGTGTGCGGCAAGCTGTCCACCAGAGTTTCGCAGACGATGTAATAAAAGAACTTAGCTGGTGTGTTGAACACATCAATAGTGATTTTATATCAGAACTACAAGTTCAGTATGCTTCTTTAGCACCCGAGAAAAGTGGAAAACTTCCGTTCAATGATATCTACAAGATTACCAAGGAATTGCTGGAAAATAAAAGTATAAAAGTCCTTGTCATGAACGGTAAGACAAACGTTGAAAGCAAAGAATATGAACGAGGATGTAATTTTATCATCGGCGGAAATACCCTTGGCAGGGGTGTCACATTCCCTGGTCTGCAGACAATTTACTATACAAGAACAAGTAAAAACCCTCAGGCTGACACTATGTGGCAACATAGTCGAATGTTCGGTTACGACAGGGATCCCGGCATGATGAAAGTTTTTATAGAAGAACAACTTTATAAATTGTTTTCGGATATTAACGCTACAAACAATTCCATAATCGCTCAGATAGAGCAAGGCATTGATGCTATAAAAATCTATTATCCAATTGGAATAAATCCAACAAGAAAGAATGTGCTTGATAATAAACATGTTGAGATTATTTCGGGGGGAACAAACTACTATCCGTTTTATCCAGATAATGACTCGATCGAAGGTATTTCAAAACTATTAGAACCTTTTTCCGATGATGAGCAATACTATCAAGTGAACTTGAGATTTATTAAAGAGATATTGTCACATATTATTCCCAGTCCAGATTTTAAGCTGAATGCATTCCTTTCTGTCATTGATACTATTCTTTCCGAGCAACCTGCAGGACAAGGTATCTTAATAGTTCGTAGAGAAAGAAATGTAGCTCAAGGAACAGGTGCGTTGTTGTCCCCCAACGACTGGAAATTAGGTGGTACATTCCTCAACAAAGTAGTCCTTACCATGTACCAAGTCACGGGAACTAAGGGATGGGGCGGAAAGGCTCTTTGGGTGCCCAATATTAAACTTCCTCATGATACCATGTATTATGATGTGGTTGAAGATGATCCGGAAGTGTAGGAGGATAGTCAGGTATGTTCACTAATAATATAGCGCAAAGAATCTTATTTGCTCCTTCTCTTCAGGGAGCAGATACTTTACTGATATTAAGTGGATATGCTACTCCAAACATGGCATCATGGTTGATAAAGAGTTTTCAAGAACAGAGTATGTCTTCTGTAAATATTTCATTGCTGATAGGCATGGCTCCTTACGACGGGCTTAGTGTTCCTATACATGAGGGATTTAAAGAGCTCCATGGTAAGGCATATCCAAACGCCGTGGAGAGTTTTACCTGCAGCTATGTTTGCGAAAACCCTCCAGTCCATGCCAATTTATACATTTGGCTAAAGGATGGAACGCCAATGCTGGCTTATACAGGTTCCGCTGATTTTGTACAAAACGCATTTGTTTCATCACGAAAAGAAATCATGGAGTGCTGTGACCCAGATGAAGCATTAAAATTTTTTGAGAATATTGAAGCGAATTCTATCTATTGTAACCATTCAGAGGTTGAAGAACATATCGTTCTCCGCCCAACACATCAAATTTTAGATGCAGAAAACAAGCCTATAACCACCTTGGCTGGGGAGGGTATTTTCTCTACTACACTATCTCTTCTTACGAATAAAGGTGACGTTGGAGAAAAGTCCGGTCTAAATTGGGGACAGCGTTCGGGGCGAAATAGAAACCAAGCCTATATACATCTTCCTGCACGAATCGCGAAAACGGACTTCTTCCCACTTAATAAACAACATTTCACTGTAATAACAGATGATGGTCACACACTCCTTTTAAGGGTAGAGCAACAAAACAATAAGGCAATTACTACACCCCTTAGTAATGCTCAACTTGGTGAATATTTTCGAAACCGTCTAGGTCTTGGAAACGGTGCGTTCGTAACGAAGCAGGACCTGCTGAATTATGGAAGGACAGATATTACCTTTTACAAGATTGATGACGAGCAATACTTTATGGATTTCCATGTATAAAAAAACAGTTACTTTGTTTTAGTCTTTCCAACAAAGTAACTGTTTTTTTATTCTTTTATACTTGGAGTAATACTTTCATATTCAATTCCAGCAAAGCACTTCAAGATTGCCTCGAAAATAATCCTCGCACCTCGGCAAGGTACTGCCATACCAATTTGCTTCCGTACACTTTCTTTACTTCCTAAGAATCTATAGTTATCAGGGAAAGTCTGCAACCTTGCCCGCTCTCTATTAGTCAATGCACGCGGCTCTTCCCAGTGATAAATATGTGTTCCGCCTCCGCCGCTTCCTGTAACTGTATAGGAAGGCTTTGTTGGGTCGAGTCTTTTGTAGATTTGACTTATTTTCGCACCTGTAACATTAAGCTGCAAATCCTCTGGCAGGTCTGCAGTGAATGCATTCTGGCCAGGAAGGATATGTTCCAGTCTTCTAACAACTGTTGCTGATTGTTTTGTTAATTCATTGTTAAAGGCATCTTCTGGAATGGGGGGATTTTCTATTGCGTTTCTACAAGTATTATCAATTCCGATATAAGGAACAGTTGACGGAACTTTGTATTCAACGTTGATGTCGTTCCGGATGCCTACAATAATCAAACGATGTCTTGCTTGAGGTATACCGTATTCCTCAAATTTATACAGATGAGGAGTGACCTTATAGCCGGCCTCTCTCAATTCTTTGAGAATCACAGTAAAGGCCTTACCATCATTTGCATTTCTGAGCCCGCCCACATTCTCTGCTAAAAACCATTGTGGTCTAAAAATTTTTAAAGCTTTGACCCCATACGAATATAGAGGACCGTAAACTCCATCCATACCTTTTTGTTCACCAACAACACTGTAATCATTGCAAGGGAAACCAAAGGCCAATGCGTCAATCGGAGCTAGTTTTGACATATCAAGTTTCCGTATATCCTCATGGTAGACAGTATTAGGTGCATCGGGACAAATATTAAATCTATAAGTTTCACAAGTATCCGCATCATAGTCATTTGCCCACTGATGAATAATTCTAAAATCGTCATTATCAACACTCGCATTTATGGCCCCCCAAGCTATACCTCCCGGACCACAAAATAACTCCCCAAGCCTAAAAGTCATATCAAATCACCCTTCCTTTTTTTGTTTAGAAAATCGATTTGTGCCTGGATGTGTTGCATTTCATCCTTATCAAGTGAAGAAACTCCTCGAAACACAAACTGATATTCTTTTACATCCTCTTCAGTCAGGTAATCTGCTAATACATAAAGAGGTATCAATTGTATGTTATATAAACTTGCAAGTTTTTTTAAATCATCAGGTGTACAACTAATCTGCCCTCTTTCAATCTTGCTAAGTCTTGAATCTGTTATTCCGGTTAATTCATATGCTTTTTTCAGACTTAAGCCACATTTTTCGCGACTTTCTTTCAACCGCTCGCCTAATGCGAACATATGATCACCCTACTTTAGAATAACATTATCGCTGCGATTAAGCAATATTAAATTAAAAATCGCTGCGAAAACGCAGCGATGTACATGAAGTGAGCAACTCGTACAGGATCTTGTACGGTGGTATTTAATCTGATTTAGGAAGGCGGAGCAGCTGACGAATCAGGACTTTTTGGGTTTGTTATTGGAAATATCCCTGACAGGATTTATAGTTTTACCGAGGTCATATGGTTGCGAATAATAGATTTTGCCGCAATCATGGCACTTTACGTTGCAAAGCCGATCATAAATTAACTTTTCATGTTTGGGCAAATGTTTTGGTGGGGTTTCGATATCCACGACGAAGAGCATTCCGCCGCATTCTTTGCAAAAATACATTATCATCATCCTCTTCCCGAAAAAATCTTTTACTGCTAAATTTGATTGTTTCTAACGTTTTCATATTGGTACCAACGCCTTGGGTGGTACGATATTAGCTTTTGCAAAAATCAAATATACCGCCATTCGTTGACGTGTGAAGTATCAGTGTTTACCAAGTCTAGCTTTCTACGGACACCAAGTTTTGTGAAATTTGTTGTTTAATTCGAGGGCAACTTGGTCTAATATCCCGACTGTCTCCAGCACTACAATCCTAAAAATATTTTGCGATACCAAGCGTGAAGTTCGTCATCGGTATTGAAGTTAGGTGCTGATCCCTCGATTCCGCCAATACGCCAATCACGGTCAAACTCAGAAGCTGTGGCCAGACGGAAGTGATGTGTTTGTTTATGTTCCGATACGAAAGTAAAGCCAGATGGATTTTCCTCAATGACTTTACCGTTGAAAGTTCTATCGCGATTGGTATCAAAGTATGTTAATCGTGTTTTTCCCGATTCTTCAGCCACGTTGACATCTAAAGCAAGGAGCCGAGCGACTCCATCCACCTCAACAAAGTATAGTGATTCGTTATCTATCAAATTTAACCACCTTTTTTGGCGTCAATAATGCCGTTCTTGTGTCAGATTTGCTCGCTATGATTATCTCTTTGCGGTATCCTTAACACTTGAAAATACCCTATTGACATGAAACTTTCTCCAGTATAATATAAAAACAAATCCGAAAGCATCGGTCTAAGAGTCTTGATGAGGAAGCACCTCTCGAGACTCTTTTTGTTTAATAGTTACTACTTGTAGAAAGTTGAATGTTTTTGGGGGACTATTTATATGAAACAATAGTAATGGGGGTACTGTCTAGAAATTAAAAATGAGCAGAGCTCCAATTGGGTCTGCCCCTCCATCGTTCTAACTCGAGGAATCTTAGAGTGTTACTCCTTGGCACATAATGTCCGCGGCTGTGTGAGTTATCCTGTTGTAAGGTGCTGGGTTGTTGCACCCGATTCATGCGAATGAATAGGGTATTAAACGGCAGTATAATCGACCGTCTAAATACTTTCCACGAGCGACATCAACGATGCAACTAAGTCTGCGCTTTACAAAATTCCAGATTTCCCATCAACACTTACCTGTTTGGGAAACCAATATTAGTCTACTGAGTAGACTATACTCTAAAATGCGGTCTACTGAAGTTTACCCATCCCTCAAAAGTCTACTTGGGTCAACTCAAAATTCTGTAATACACGATCACAAAGCTTATGACATACCGCTTCTTGTATCCCACCTTTCTCCCCTATTAACAAAACAATGTACGCTGTTTATCATAGTGCTTGGCATCTGGAATATCGAAGGTTCGTGCTCGAATTCAGACTCGATGTCGTACATTCCTAAAACAGCCGTAATTAATTTAGGATCTCCTTCATCAAAACCATCCTTTAGGACGTACAATCTATATTGAAAGCCATTGTACTCGTCATTCAAACATTCAAAGTCTGTCAAACCATCAAGTCCACCATTGAGGTTATCCTCAATAAATCGGTATAGTTTTAGCCATTTTATTTTCATAGACACACAACCTATATTCAATTAGGATCGTTATTATCGTTCAAATGTTCTTCAAACTTTGAGCCAAACCGATATATTCCATAAATCAAGATTCCAATCAACCCACTTTCCAACGCCTGGGCATATTCGCTAACGAGGAGTAGACCAGTCCCATATCCTAAAAATATAACGCTAACTATTTTGAGCATTGTTCCTTCATTTTGGTCTAACCATCTGAGCACACCAGACACCTCGCTTACGTTTGATCTAACCTTAGTTATTATTAGCATAAAGTAAATATAAAAGGTGTGCCACTTATTAAGTATACACACCTTCATGACCGCTCTGAGTTGTCTTTTTTTCACTTTAACATATTGTTGAATTCTTCTTCATCAATTATTTTAACGCCTAATTCCTCTGCCTTTGTTAATTTACTTCCTGCTTCTTCTCCCGCAAGAACAAATGATGTTTTCTTGGAAACACTACCCGATACTTTGCCACCATGCATTTGTATTAATCGGGTAGCTTCGTCTCTCTTTAGATTTGGAAGCGTTCCAGTAATAACAAATGTTTTCCCCGTGAATCTGTCGTCTTTGCTTACTTCTGATACTTTTGATTGGGTATTAACACCTGCATTTTTCAGTTTTTCAATTAATTCATGCGTACTGTTAAGACTAAAGAAACCCAAAACGCTATTGGCAACTGTATCACCAAAATCCGGTAACATAATTAATTGATCGTAGGTTGCGTTACTAATTTCGTCTATGTCTGCAAAACTAGAAGTCAATGCTCTTGCCGTTTGCTTTCCTACATTTTTTATTCCAAACCCTGTAATTAACTGGTCCAAATCATTTTCCTTTGATTTATCAATCGCATTCAGCAGGTTATCAACCGACTTCTCTCTTCCCACTATCCCTTTCTCAATTAGCTCATCACGATGTTCTTTAAGATAATAAATATCTGCGATATTTTTTATATATCCTTCAGACATGAGAGACTCGACTGAACTTGGTCCAAACCCTTCTATATCCATCGCATCTTTAGAAGCGAAATAGGTAATTCCCCTGCTCAATTGGGCTATACATTCGTTTCCAACACAGCGGGTATCCGCTCCGTTTTCATCTCTAACAGTAGGAGAATTACAAATAGGACATATTTGTGGTATTGTGAACTTAACCGCATTGCTAGGTCTTTTCTCAGGAATGCTTCTAACAACCTCAGGGATTATGTCTCCTGCCTTTTGTATTACAACAGTATCACCTATTTGTATATCCTTAGAATCGATAAAATCCTGATTGTGTAACGTCGCTTTAGAAACTTCAGTGCCTGCTAATATAACTGGCTCTAAAAGAGCTAAGGGCGTTAATCTGCCCGTACGACCTACTTGTACTTTAATGTCTTTAATAACCGTTTCCTTTTGCTCAGGTGGATATTTAAAAGCTACAGCCCACCTCGGAACTTTACTTGTCATTCCTAATACTCTTCTGTCGCTCAAATCATCAACTTTTATAACAGCTCCATCGATACCAAAGGATAAACTTGATCTTTTCTCCCCTATATCCGATACATACTTCCAAATTTCTTCTGCTGTTGTACAAACTTTATAATCAGGGATTGTTTTAAAACCTTGATTCTCTAACCACTTCAACGTTTCACTGTGTGAAGTGAAGTCTTTACCTTCTGATATTTCAAGGTTAAAAACGAATATATCCAGGTTGCGATCTCTAACCACTCCTGAATCTAACTGCCTTAAAGTACCTGCCGCTAAGTTCCTTGGTGTTTTATATTTTTTACCGTTTACATCTTTTTGTTTCTGTATTACTTTTTCAAAGGTTTCATTGGACATATAAACTTCCCCGCGAACCTCTAAATAAGGTAATTTAGTTGGAATCTCTTTAGGAATCGACTTTATTTCTAAGAGATTTTCGTAAACCGATTCACCAACCTGATCTCTCCCTCTCGTAATTCCTTCTGTTAATTTGCCATTGTGATACCTTAACATAACGGTCAAACCATCAATTTTCATCTCAACTACAAATTTAGGGTTTGAAACCTGTAAGCTTACTTTATTTACAAAATTGTATATTTCCTCTTTTTCAAATACATCTTGTAGACTTATTACGGGTACATCATGTCTTACCTTCCTCAGCTCACGTTTAACTGTTCCCCATACTTTTTGAGTAGGGGAATCCTCACTCATAAATTCCGGATATTGTTCTTCAAGAGTTACTAACTCCTTATAAAGCTGGTCATATTCGTAATCAGTTATTTCTGGTTGATTCTCATCATACTTTTCATCGTGATATCTTACCTGTGTTCTTAACTTCTCAATCTGTTCTCTCACATTCATAACAATTACACCTCCATTTTCTTAAACAAAAGTCATCTTAGAAAAGGTATTTATATCGTTCATTTCGTTTACTTCTTCTTTTTATAAACAAAAGTCCCCCCGCCCTTATTAACTACATTGTTTCAACAATAATTCGGGTTTATAACTTTTGTTTGTAAAAATATACTTATTGCCGGTCCGTCCAACGTTCCAGGAGACCGATTCGAGAATCGTCGTTGTCTCCTCTGCTTCGAATTTGAAAGCCACCGCCCAGCGCGGAAACTTATCCGTGTAGCCTAGCACTTCGCGGGTGCGCATGTCGGTGATTTTGATGACGGCTCCGTCGATCAGGTAATCAAGGGTAGGTCTCTTTTCCACAATTTCATCAAGCGCCCCGATCACCTTATCAAAGCTGTCGTGATACGTCACATAAGGATTCACCTTGAAACGGTTGTCTTTAAGGAAGGCCATCATTTCCTGATGATTCTGGAATTTCTGCTGATCCGAATACCCCACATTATAGAAAAAAGCGCTGAGCTTCCGCTCCGCCGTCGTACGCGGGTTCAGGTTGCGCAGGGCACCGGCGGCAGCGTTGCGGGCATTCTTCAGCGGCTCGGCCGCCGTCTCGTTGTATTTGGCCAGTACCGACAAATTCATGATCCCCTCACCCTGGACCTCAATTGTCCCATCCCGGTAAGGAATGGTCAGCGGCACGGATTTGATCGTTTTCACCTGAGGTAGAATTCCCTCACCCACAACGCCGTTCCCACGGGTAGAAGCCTGAACAAGCAGGCCGTCGGTATAGGTCAGGTTCAGCGTTAACCCGTCGAACTTCAGCTCAACCACATAAGTAGGATCTGGCAGGGGTGTGTTCGGGTTTTTGCTGTTGTAGTCGGCGATCAGTTTGAGAGCCCGGTTGTTCCAATTGAGCAACTGCTCCTGATTTTGTGCCTTGTCGAGGCTCCACAGCGGGGCCAGATGACGGTGCGGCTTAAAGCCTTCCAGCAACTCGCCGCCCACGCGTCCCGTCGGCGAATCCGGAAGAGTAATCCCCGTTTGCGCCTCGAGCGCGGTCAATTCATCATACAACCGGTCGTATTCCTTGTCGCTAATGAGCGGCTCATCCAAAGTGTAATAATGATAGTTGTACCGGTTCAGCTGCTCGACGAGCTGCTCCATTTGTTGCATCGCATCCATGCAGGGACAACCCTCCTTTGGGTAGGTATGATATGTATAGAGATGGAGGAACCCGAATGGGTTCGCTCCGTGTTGTAGATCGTTTGAGGCAAGTGCGGCGATACTCGGCGGCGCGCGTGATTCGTAAGACGTAGACCCGGTATGCACCGCCGCCCACGATAATAACGGTATTTTATACCGCTATTTGATGGGAATGCTCTAGTTCGCGAGGAATAAGGGTAAAAAATGGCGTTATTCGTAGCCAATCAGAGCAAAACAGTGCCATCCGGGCAAAATAAGAACATTATATGGTCTTATTTCACGATGGGGGCCCGACTCAATGAAAATAAGGATATGATTTACCCTTATTTGTGCCGCTGGAGCCAAACCCATCCCCAGCTACCCTCAACCTTCCCCGGTTTAGCGCAATTATACCCGGTTATTCGCCGTCGGTCACCTTCGTGATCGGGGCGAACCCGGCCAGCAGTCGCTTGACGCCCACCGGGGCCGGAAAAGCGATCTGCAGTTCCGTGTCGTTGCCGGAGCCTTTAATGGCAACGACCGTACCCACGCCCCACTTGGCGTGGGCGACCTTGTCCCCGGCGCTGAAATCGCCGAGGGCGGTCTTGGCGGCGGCGGAGGCCGCGCCGCCGGTCACGGTCACGCCGCTCCGCATCGGAGCGGCGTTGCCGCGCCCGGCCGGTCCGCTAGGCGCAGCCGCGGACCGTGCCCCCGGGCCGCCGGCCGCGTCCGTGGCCGGGCGGCCGAAGTTGCCGCCGCCGGCGCCGCCGAAGCCGCGGCCGCTGTAGGCGCCGCCCGCGCCGGCGCCCCGGCCGTAGCGGTCGCGCGCTACGCGGCCGCCGTCCTCCTTCAGTTCCTCGGGGATTTCCTCGAGGAACCGGGACGGCGGGTTCGCCGTCGTGCGGCCAAACAGCGTGCGCATCTGCGCGCACGAGAGAAACAGCTTCTCCTCGGCGCGGGTGATTCCCACATACGCCAGTCGGCGCTCTTCCTCCAGTTCCTCGTTGTCGAGGAACGCCCGGCTATGCGGGAAGACCCCTTCCTCCATGCCGATGATGAACACGACCGGGAACTCCAAACCCTTCGCACTGTGCATCGTCATCAGCACAACCGCATCGTCATTTGGCTTCTCGGCATCGCCGTTATCGTTCATACTGTCGATGTCGGCGATCAGTGCCAGGTCGGTCAGGAAGGAGACCAGCGACTTGTCTTCATTATTGTTCTCGAATTCCAGCGTAACCGACAGGAACTCGTCGATATTTTCCAGCCGCGAGCGGGATTCCAGCGTGTTCTCATTCTGCAGCTCCAACCGGTATTGCGTCATTTCCAACAATTTCTCGGTCAGTTCCGTGACGGAGAGGAACTCTACCATTTTGTGCAGCCCGCTGATCATGTCAAAGAACTCAACCAACGCATTGCGTGTCCGTCCGGCAAATCCCAGATCATCCACGAACTCCAACACACGGTAAATGGACGTCCCCCGCTGAGCAGCCGCATCCGCCAGCTTACCCACCGTCGTATCGCCGATACCCCGCTTCGGCACGTTGATCACCCGCGTCAAGCTGATGTCGTCGTCCGGATTGGAGAGCAAGCGCAGGTAGGCGAGCAGGTCCTTGATCTCTTTGCGATCATAGAACTTGATGCCGCCGACGATCTGGTACGGGATATCCGACTTAATCAGGATTTCCTCTATGACCCGCGACTGGGCGTTGGTCCGGTACAGAATCGCATGATCGCGGTAGTTGCGCCCGCCTTTTACACTGTTATGAATTTCCGTCGTGACAAAATACCCCTCATCATGTTCCGAATCGGCACGATACACCTTGATCTTGTCGCCGTCGCCCTTGTCAGTCCACAGCTTCTTCGGCTTGCGTCCGGTGTTCAACCCGATCACTTCGTTCGCCGCGTTCAGAATCGTCGAGGTCGAACGATAATTCTGCTCCAACAGAATCGTCTTCGCTTCGGGATAATCCTTCTCAAAGTTCAGGATATTGCTGATGTCCGCCCCGCGCCAGCGATAGATCGACTGGTCGCTGTCCCCAACGACGCAGATGCGATGGTGCTTGTCCGCCAGCATCCGGCACAACATGTATTGCGCGCGGTTCGTATCCTGATATTCGTCGACGTGGATGTATTGGAATTTCTTTTGATAAAAATCCAGCACGTCCGGCGACCCCTTAAACAACTCGATCGTCTTCATGATCAGGTCGTCGAAGTCTAGGGAGTTATTTTGGCGAAGACGCTTCTGGTACATGGCGTAAATTTTGGCCACGATACCTTCGAAATAATCGCCGATCTTCTGCTCGTATTGCTGCGGGGTGATCAGTTCATTCTTCGCCGTACTTATCGCCGCTTGAACCGCCTTCGGCTCGAATTTCTTCGTGTCGATGTTCTGTTCCTTCATGCAGTTCCGAATCACGGACAACTGATCCGTTGAATCTAGGATGGAGAAGTTGGAGGTGAACCCGATCCGCTCGATATCCCGCCGCAAAATCCGCACGCACATCGAGTGGAACGTGGACACCCAAATGTCCCGTCCCTCCGAACCGCCCACCAACCGGGATACCCGGTCTTGCATTTCGCGCGCGGCCTTGTTCGTAAAGGTGATCGCCAGGATCCCCCACGGCGGCGCTTTGCGAGTCGCGATCAGGTAGGCGATGCGGTGCGTCAGCACGCGCGTCTTGCCGCTGCCTGCGCCGGCCATAATCAGAAGCGGCCCTTCGGTCGCCTCTACGGCTTGTCTTTGCTGCGGATTCAGGCGGCTTACCGCCTCTTGTATGTTCACAGGTTGCATCAAAACTTGCTCCTTCCTTATTAAAAACATCTCTTTGTCTTCGCCAAAACTAATAACGGACACCAGAGCCGTTATTCACTCATTTCCCGAGAATTTCCCGATGTAACGGACTCAGACGACGCTATTTCACCCCAACCGAATCGAGAGGGTATGAATTCGAACAAATAAGGTCTTCTCAGTCCGTTAGCTGCTACGGGTCTCGTTATACCGATAGATAACGTCCTTGGGGTCCGTTATCATCCAACTGCGAAAATGGCGGTGTTGTTTGTTCCGCCACCTCTTCATTGCTTCTAGTTCTTAGCTACGCCCTTCACCGCCGCTACTGTCTCCAGCGCCCGATCCAGATCGCTGTAAACCACGTTGCCAACCACCACCGTATCGCTCACGGCAGCCGCCCGGCGTGCAGTTTCGGCGTCCAAGATCCCGCCGCCATAAAACAGGCGTGCTTGATCTAGGGTTCTCCGCACATCGGACACCAGCTCAAAGTCGCCGGTTTGGCCGCTGTATTCCAGGTACACGATCGGCAGCTGCAACAAACGATCGGCCACCTGGGCATACGCCCGAGCCGTCGCTGCCTCCAGCGGGCCTTGCGCCTCCGTCACCTTGGCTACGGTCGCCTCCGGATTCAACACCAGATACCCTTCCGGCACCAGCAGCTCCCAAGGGATCAGGTACCCGTATTGCTCGATTGCCCGAGCATGCTGACCGAGGATCCAGTCGGGATGTCCTGCGTTCAGCACGATCGGAATCATGTATAGGTCAAACCCCGGCACGACCGCCTCTAGATCGGAGATCTCCAGCACACAAGGCACCTCAAAACGTCGTACCCTTGATAGTAGTTCTACGGTATTCTCATAGGTCACCCCACTTGATCCACCGATCATGATCGCATCCGTTCCGGACAGGCAAACCGCTTCCAGCGCCGGATCATCCAAGTTACGGTCCGGATCCAGCTTAAACACATGCCGCCAGGCAGGTATCTTCTGCTTCAATTTCTATTCCTCCAACGGCGATTTCGCCAGATGGACCGCGAAAAACGGGGCTTGCTGCTCCGCCCCGCTCTCCCTTGTCCCTCTGATATAAAAGTCATGAAGATGACTAGATTTCCAGTTCTATTTCTCTGTTTCTAGTCTATGTTACCCGGGGTACCCTGTCAATGTTCGCGTCGAATGCGAACACAAAAAAAGATACGTTTTTATCGCGCAAAAACGTATCCGTTCAACAAAGACAGAAGCCCCGTGTTTTTTGCCAAATCCGCTTCCGTCAAAAAGTCGGTGTAGAACCCATAAGCGCCCATCTTTTTAAACTTGGCAATGGTCTCGGGATCGTTAATCGTATGGATATAGGAGGACACGCCGATTCGGTTCAGCTCCTGAATCAATCCGGCATTGGCACGCGTATCGGACATGGTGATGGCGGCAAGTTCCTTTTCCTCGGCAAAGGCCACCACTTCCTCATCGGTTTCATGCGTCTGGTATAACGTAAAGATAACCGAATCAAAAGGATAGATCCGCTCGACTGGCTCCCACATCGCCCGGTTGTAGATTTGCGGCACAATGCGCTCCAAGAGCTCTGGATTCTTGGTCATTGCCTCATCAACGATCTGCTTGAAGATACGCTGGATCTCTTCTGAAGTAGACTGCTTCGTATCCGTGACAATATACGCATCCGGATACTGCTCCATCAACTCCAGGACATCGATCCAATCTAGCGGCTCGTAGATGTCTTGGATTTTTGCAGCCTTGAACTCGGCATGGGTCAGGACGGCACCCTGGCGATCCGCCGCCAGCTTGTCCTGCTCGCCGAGCTGCTTCGTGAACCCCTCGCCCCACTCGTGGCGCGCTACCAGCTTACCGTCGCTGCTGAGCAGCAGATCGACTTCGAACACGCGGAAGCCTTTTTCATAGTTCGCGACAAAAGCGTCGTAGCTGTTCGTATACGTTAGCCCTTCGATCCCGCCCATGGCGTGCGCCACCATCCGATGGGCCGTAAAGCCTTGCTTCTCCGTGTCCGGCCACTCCGGCAGCCAGCTCAGCGCCAGCAGCGCGATGCCTAAGAGGAGAAGGAGGTTGTAGAGAAGTTTGTTTTTCATTAATACGCGCCTGTACCTTTGATGACAATCGGAATCGTTTTGAAGATAATTTTTAATTCTAACCCCAGGCTCCAGTGCTCAATATAATAGAGATCCAGCTTTACCCATTCGTCGAAGGGCAGATCGCTTCGTCCATTAATTTGCCATAGTCCCGTGATCCCCGGGCGAATATCGAGACGCCGCCACTCATAGTCCGTGTAACGTTCAACCTCTTGCGGGAGTGGAGGACGCGGGCCGACCAGACTCATCTGTCCAAGAACAACGTTAATGAGCTGCGGCAGCTCGTCAAGAGAGTACTTTCGAATAAAACGGCCCACCCGCGTGATCCGTGGATCATTTTTTATTTTAAATACTGGACCGTCTGCTTCGTTATGTTCTTCCAGTTGAGTCTTTAAGCTTTCAGCGTTCTCTACCATGGAACGAAATTTAAACATTTGGAAGGGAGCCCCGTTCTTGCCGATACGCCGTTGTTTAATGATTATCGGTCCGTTGCTGTCCAGCTTAATGCATAAGGCGATTACAGCAAAAAACGGAGAAATCACAACTAACCCTAATATGGATAACGCAAAATCCGCCGTTCTTTTCAAGAAAAGGTTTAATCCCCTCAGTGGGGTTTTGACGATCTCGATGCAAGGATATTCGTAAGCCTGATCAAATACGACGCCGGAAGTCACTAGTTCGTACATTTCGGGGATGATCTTGATGCGTACGTCATATTTACGGATCTTAGTGATGAGCTCATTGATTACATTTCGCTCTGAAGGAATCGTGATGTAAATCTCATGGATTTGATAATGTTGCAGCAGCTTTTCTACCTGATTAATGCTACCGATAACATGTTCTCCGTCCGATTTATAATCGTCAAGGAAGCCCACGAAGCGGTATCCATTCCCTTTGCTGGCAAATAAGTTGCTGCGGATTTCCTCTCCTACACGCCCAGCTCCGATAACCAGCACATTCTTGCTGTAAATTTCTGCCCGTGTAAGTAGGTGCATCATACCCAATCTAAGTAAGCGGGAGAGAAATGCGGAGACGACGATCAAGACGGCAAAGGATAAGATAACCAGACGGGAATATACCGTACCTGTTTTTAGAAAGAAGATGATACCTAATGCAATTAGAAACGAGAAAAATACGGCTTTGCCCGCGGTATACGTATCATCAATCAATTTAATGTCCCGATCCCACTTGTATAACCCGTTGTGGGCGCTGTATAGAGAGTAAATTGCAAAGATGACTCCCAGCAGGATCAAGTAATCTCCAGCGATCGGCAGCGTCTCCAAATTTCGGAACAGCTCCGCCCAGCTTCTCATATCGTAATCAGGAAGTACCCGATAGGAGAATAATGCCAAGAAGCTGATGACATACAACAAATACTCGATCCCTATGAGAATGACATTGAGGACCCTTTCCAACCGTACCGTTCTTTTCTTGTAGGTAGAAATATTTTCAGCGATTAGAAGATTGGTCGCTTTCATCTGATTATTCATTGAAACGGACGAGTTCAATTTCCACACTCCCTAAAACTAACTCAACTAATAAATTATTCGACATCGTATTAGCCATTGATGCCAACATCCTCCCCGAAATCTTGCGGGGAAGTGGCGGGGTGCTTCGCCGGGCGGGCTAGAGCCGATTTTACTAATGCCATCCCAAATTGCACGGCAATCCCTGCATAAATGGCCGCACTCACCAATATGTTATAATTCTTGCGATAATTCTTGCGATAGAAAAGAATCATCGAACGGTGAAACTCATAAATAATCTTGAGAGGTCGACGCGGCGCGCTGCCACCTTTGTAATGGACAATGGTCGTCCGAGGGTAGTAATAATTCACCCAACCCGCTTGTTTAATCCTGTAGCACCAGTCCGTATCCTCTGCATACATGAAGTAATCCTCATCAAGCAAACCAACCTGCTCAATCGTTTCACGGCGTACCAACATAAACGCCCCAACTAAACAGTCAATCGGATACTCTTGATCCGGATCCAGATAACCCAGTTGATATTGGTTAAACTTCGGGTTATCGGGGAACCACTTGGAAAACCCGAAGGCATAATAAAAGGATGCTGAAGGAGTCGGGAATCCCCGCTTACACGCCTTATCCAGCGAACCATCCGGTAAAATAACCTTACAGCCCGAAGCCCCCACGTCAGGGCGGCGATCCATGAAGGATAACATGATATCCAGCGTATCCTTTTGAATAATCGTATCCGAGTTCAGGAGAAGCACATACCGTCCTGAGGATACTTTAATTGCCTGGTTATTCGCATAGGAAAATCCCGTATTCGTCTCATTTACGACCATTTTTACTTCTGGAAACTCGCGGCGAATCGTTTCGACCGAATCGTCCGTTGAGTGATTATCTACAACAAACACTTCGTAGAGGTAGCCCGTCTCTGAAGCAAATACCGAACGCAAACAATCCGTCGTCAAGCGGCACGTGTTGTAATTGACTATGATTATACTTAAATCCACCTGCAACGCCTCCGACAAATAGTGTAATCTATCGACATTATAGCATATCGCGCAGAAGTGGAGTGAGAGAGGGAAAAATCGGCAGGGTACAAGAGAGTATCGTGACGCACGCCATATATTCACATATCTGAGATTTAACTTTTGCTCTTCCGTCCTTTCATAATCTCCCGCCGCTTCTTACGAAGCTCAGGAAGTTGCTGAATAAATCCCGTCCAAGCACCTAGCACCTTGGGCTCCCTTAGCAGCATATAAGCGTTACTTGCGATCTCAAAGGCCAGCAATTTCGGCAGGTGTTTAACCCAATGGGAACCACTCAGATTTTTATAAATCATTTTGTAGCGATTGATGTAAGAATATCGGCGGATGGCAAGAGGCTGTTGATTTCGGCTCCCTTTCTTCCATCCACGTGCATGAGTTGCCAACGCATCCGCACAATAATAAGCCTTCCATCCCAGCAAATTCGCTCGCCAGGCTACATCTACGTCTTCCTTATACGCAAAAAAGTCTTCATCAAAAAACTCTCCCTGCATCGAAATCTCCTCGATCATGGCCCTTCTGTACACTGCGGCAGCTCCAGACACACCAAACACCTCTCCGGATTCCCCCCACTTAGTGGCTGGTTCACCAGCCCCGCGGTCCACCGCACGCCAGATCCCGTTCATCAGCAAACCGGTGCTGTCTACAATATCGGGGGAAGACTTTAATAGAAGCAGCCCTGTGGCACTGCCAACCTCCCGATGGCGATCCATCAACTTCACAATCCGCTCCACATATTCAGCCCCCAGCTCTACGTCGGGATTCAGCACCAACACATAATCGCTTTGTGTCATGCGTATGCCTTGGTTATGCGCAGGGGCAAAACCGGAATTGGAAAGATTGGGAACAAACTGAACCCTTGGCTGGCCTAGGTCCTTAATGTATGAAGAGACCCGATCGGCCGTCCCATCTTTAGATGCGTTATCTATGACGAGGATTTGGTCGATTGGATAGGTCTGTTTCAGAACAGCGTCCAAGCAATCCGTGATATCCTCGGCACTATTGTAAGTTACGATTTGTACGGTAACAGAATGAACTGGGGTCATTAGCATACGTTCCTTTTTATTAATGAGTTATAAAAATTATAGCAAAGCACATCCATCACGTACATCACAGTTGACGAACTGCCGGTTATTCATTATGGTGTTCCTAGTAAATAGGATATCAGAGGAGCTAGTATGCTGAAAAAAGCTAAATTAGAAGACATCGAGATTTTGCGGGGCGTCGCCTTTTTAGCCGTGGTCCTTCAACATGTGATTGCCGGTGTTTTTTATCAACCGGGCGTAACCCCCGCAGCTATGGTCATGGGGACAACGTTTCTGGGATTGACTCGTTTTGCCGTCCCGCTTTTCGTTTTTATTACGGGGTTGGTGTTATTTTATAACTATGACGGGAAGTTGAACTATGTAAGCTTTCTACGTAAAAGATTCTACCAAGTCGTTCTTCCTTACTTGACATGGACGCTATTTTATTACGTATGGGTCAGCTTCTTAAGCGGTGTTGCACCGTCTACAACCTGGAATGAGCTCCTTAACCTCATCAAGGTCTCTTTAACGGGGAAAGCCTCATACCATCTCTGGTTTATGGTCATGATTATTCCTTTTTATCTATTATTCCCCTTATTTCGAGTCCTGATTTCAAAAGATCGAAAGGGATCAACCAACCTCATTGTTGTCCTGGCCTTTTGGGGTGTGAATTTACTCTTGGTCTATGGCTTGTCCAAGGGTTTAATTACTTCGGATACCCGGCAGCTCGGCTTTATATTTGACTATTTGGATCGTAATTTTCTATTCTGGATTTTCTACTTCTTGTTAGGCGGTTTGGCAGGGCTGTATTATGAGGTGTGGAAAAAATTCATCAATAAATCCAAATATATCGGGATCGCAGTTTTGTTGGTTTGCTTCTACCCGATTGTTAACCAAATCCTTCATATCAATCGCGGAGCAACCGATAATCGATACCTCTTTAGCGCGAACGTAACCGCTCCGCTTAAACCGTTAATGCTGGTGACCATTACAATTATGATCCTACTCGTCTTTTCAGTCGTAATGCGGATCTCTCATAGGCAAACAAAAATCACCAAATTGCTTTATCTTTTTGGAAAATACTCTTTTGGCACTTACCTCATTCATGCGTTTGTTTTGCGTTTCACCAATCATCTGGCTGTCGATTACCTAAGTATGCTGGATGTGTTCTCGCAATCGGTGGTTTCCTTTGTGTTGTGCTCATCCATTAGCTTGTTTTTAACCATTTGGTTAAGTAAGATGAAAATCACAGTGGGTGAGATCTGGGTAGGGAAGGTATAGTCCTGCGGAAATCCACTTAGGTTGGACTGGAGTGAAGATGTTGACCATTGAATCACTATACAGCAAGAACTCAGGTAGGAACCTGACCATCAATGGTTTAAGGGGACTGTTAGCTTTAGCTGTGGTCCTGTACCATGGGTACACGGGAATGACGACATCCCATTACCTGAAGGAAATCCCTTTTGCCCAGATTGAGTACGCAGGTCCATTTGCAGTAAATATATTTTTTATCATTAGCGGATACTTGATTCTACAAAGCTTGATTCGGAGCGGCAACGTCAGACGTTTTATACTTCATCGCGTGCTGCGGATATATCCCGTCTTTCTAGTCATCCATTTATTCATATTCACCGTTGGGCCCATCATTCACTATGAATGGCTGACGGATCTCACTTTAACGCAGTATATCCTCCACTTTGTTTCGAACTTATTCATGCTGCCGGGGATATTCGATCTGCCAGCGGCACAGATCGTCGCTTGGTCGCTTAGCTTTGAGTTTGCTTTTTATATAATTATCTCTGTTTTTTATTTTGGAGCCCGGACCACATCGACTTTGATGAAATTTTTATGCCTATCTTCTGCCGCTGTAGCATCTATCTTCTTGATTTATAAACATCCGGTCATGCTTTACTTCGTTGTTGGGATTCTATTATGCTTATATTTCGATCGGATTTCCGTACGAATAAGATACAAGTACCAATCCTGGTTTTTCCTCAATGGTGTTATTTTTTTGCTGATTTCGTTCTTGGTTTATGATCCAAATAATTTCTGGAGCTTGTCGCTTTCTTTGATTTTCAGCTTCCTGTTCTTTTTCACAGTGCTTTGTGAAGAAGGCGCGCTTACAAAGCTAATGAAAAGCCGGGCATTTCAATACTTAGGGAATATCAGTTATAGTTTGTATTTGTGGCATACGGTTGTGATGTTTCCCGTTAAGAGGCTGATTCCCCTGTTCGGGTTAGAGCATCTCAATTCGTACGTGTTGTGGGTGGGTTTTACCGGGGTATCGCTGCTTATTTCCGTTATGGTTTCGCGTGTTTCGTATCGGGTTTGGGAGATCAGATTCGTAAAGGCGATCAAAAGCAAAAATCGCTGAGCCTAAAATGGCTTCAGCGATTTTTATGCTTCGGGCCTTGCTATTTCGGATCTCTTCCATTCGTGCAAAAATGCCTGCAACCCTTCCATCCATGGCCGCAAGTCAGTCAAGCCGTTGGTCCGAATGGACAGACGTTCCATCACGGAGTTTCGCGGTCTAGGGGCAGGACGCGGAAAATCCTCTGTGGTGCAAGCTTCTACCTTCACAGAAAAGGAAGTTCCTAATATATTTTCAGCTTCTGCAAAAATCGCCTTCGCGAACTCATACCAGGTGCATTCCCCAGCATTAGAAGTATGGTAAATGCCATATTTCTCTGTCTGGACCAACTCCAATAGGAATCCGGCCAAATCGAGGGTGTAGGTCGGCGAGCCTTTTTGATCGTCCACTACGTTGAGCAGTGACTTCTCTTGGCCAAGCTTAAGCATCGTTTTCACAAAGTTGTTTCCATGTAAGCCATACACCCAGGAAGTCCGCACTATAAAAAAGGCAGAAGACAAACTCTGAACCAAAATTTCTCCGGCTCGTTTCGACTTCCCATAGACGCTTTGGGGGTTAGTGTTATCGTATTCGTGGTAAGGGGAACTAGCAGTTCCATCGAAAACGTAATCCGTGCTGATGTAGCAAAACTTAGCTTTCACCTTCTCGGCAGCCAGAACCATATTTCGGGTTCCCACCGTATTGACTGCGTAAGCCGTATCTATATCGGTTTCCGCCTGATCAACAGCAGTGTAGGCCGCACAGTGGATCACAACATCCGGTTTAAATTCGGCAACCTTCACCAAACATATCTCGCCATTAGTAATGTCAAGTGTATCACGATCACAAGGAAGCACCTGATGTCCCGCCTGATCAAAGAGACGAACCACATCTTTGCCTAACTGCCCCCCTGCACCAGTGACAAGCACTCTCATGATGACTCACCCAAACGGTTGCCGTATTGTTTGGCGTAATACTCCTGGTACGCCCCTGTTTGAATTTGGGTCCACCATTCCTTGTTGTCCAGATACCAACGAATGGTTTCCTTAATTCCAGACTCAAACGAGTGCTTTGGCTTCCAACCAAGCTCCTTCATCGTCTTCGTCGGATCGATACCATAACGGCGATCATGCCCTGGGCGATCCTCCACATGTTTAATCAAAGATTCTGGCTTGCCGAGTTGCTCCAGAATCGTACGGACAATATGCAGATTGGTTCGCTCATTATTTCCGCCAATATTGTAAACTTCGCCATCACGTCCTTGATGAATGACGAGATCGATCGCACTGCAGTGATCCTCAACGTACAACCAGTCACGGATATTTAGTCCGTCGCCATAAACAGGTAACGGCGCATCAGACAAGGCTTTGGAAATCATCAACGGAATCAGCTTTTCCGGGAATTGATACGGTCCGTAATTATTGGAACAGCGCGTGATAATTACGGGAAGTCCGAAGGTCTCATGATATGCGCGAACTAACAGGTCCCCGCCGGCCTTGCTTGCCGAATAAGGACTGTTCGGAGCAAGCGGCGTCTCTTCCGTAAACAATCCGGTTTCACCCAACGTTCCATAAACCTCATCCGTAGATACTTGAACGAACTTCTTGACTCCATGCTTTTTCGCCGCATCAAGCAGTACTTGTGTCCCCAGCACATTCGTCTTCACAAAAATATCCGGCTCCAAGATACTACGATCCACATGCGACTCAGCCGCAAAGTTGACGACAATATCAACGTCTTGGCCAATTAACTCATCCATTGCCTTAGTGTCCGTTATATCCGCCTTCACGAAGGTATGGTTCGGATGGCATTCCACTGATTTCAGGTTTTCCAGGTTTCCGGCATAAGTAAGTGCATCCACATTCACCATCTTGTATTCCGGATGCTGTTTCAGCATATATAAAACAAAGTTGCTGCCGATAAACCCGGCACCACCTGTAACGAGAAGTTTCATGAAAGGAATCCTCCTAATCAAAATTCATTTCCGCTTCCACGAATGTCGGATGCCTCCGGTCTTTGTCCGAAAGCAACGGCTCACTAACCGGCCAATCGATGTTTAAAGCCTGATCATTCCATAATATGCCTCGATCATGTTCCGGCGAGTAGTATTCGTCTACTTTATAGAAAACTTGGGTGTTTGGCACAAGGGTGCAGAACCCGTGTGCAAAGCCCTTTGGCACCAATAATTGACGTTTGTTATGTTCGCTAAGGATAACCCCCACCCATTGACCAAACGTCGGCGAACTCCGGCGTATATCCAGAATCACGTCATAAATGGCTCCAGCTAATACTCGGATTAGCTTCGTTTGAGCTTTAGGCTGCAATTGATAATGCAGACCTCTCAGAACTCCCGGTTCAGCGGACAATGACTGATTATCTTGGATAAAATCAAAGGTTAATCCAAGTTTCTTCATCTCGGATTGATTATAACTTTCCATAAAAAAACCCCGGTGATCCCCATGTACCACCGGTTCCAGCAACATCGCGCCTTTCAACTTAAGCGGACTCATCCTCATATCCCGCCCCTCCTGCTCTACCGTTTGAGTTTGCCAAACTCTTCACCAAACATTAAATCTTGGGCGAGTTCATTGGCTCGCGCCAAGGATTCATGTGTCCCAGCATCCGTCCACCAGCCTTGTAGGATGTCATAAGTGAGCTCCCCACGTTTAATATATGCATTGTTCACATCCGTGATTTCCAATTCTCCACGGGCAGACGGCTTTAGGGATCGGATAATCTCAAATACATGATGATCAAACATATAGATGCCTGTCACCGCATAATTAGACTTAGGATTCTGGGGCTTCTCTTCAATGGAGACGATTCGCTCTCCTTCAAGTTCAGGTACCCCGAATCTAGTAGGGTCTGGGACTTTCTGAAGTAGGATTTTTGCTCCTGTCTTTTGATGTTTAAAATGATTTACTGACGGAGTGATATCATCAGCAAACACATTGTCACCGAGGATAACGACCATTAGATCCTCACCCACAAACTGCTCGGCCAATCCAAGGGCTTGGGCTATCCCACCCGCTTCATCTTGAACTTTATAAGTGAATGAAACCCCCATTTCACTGCCACTGCCGAGTAAACTTACGACATCCCCCATATGCTCTTTACCGGTAACTAAGAGGATATCGGTGAGCCCGGCTTGTTTCAACTTATGGACAGCATGGAAAACCATGGGGTATTTCCCCACGGGGAGAAGGTGTTTGTTGGTGACTTTAGTTAAGGGATATAGGCGGGAGCCTGTCCCGCCGGCTAGGATGATGGCTTTCATTTAACGATGCCCCTTTATCCTGTATTATCAATTCAACTTGCGATATTGAATGTTCAATACTACCGTGATGATTCGTACATTGAATCTAGCATGTTATTAAAAAGGTTTGTTTCTCCTCACCAATTTGGATATCTTCTTGAGCAATATAAAGAATATTTCCATACAAGACTCTTAGGATATTAATCTCTTTCAATAAATTGTTACGTTAGGTGGTGCCTTTCATATGAGTTTTAATAAGTCTTTTTTCCCGTCAATTTCAGCGTATGAGAAAAGACCAAGAGTCCCCCCCGGTCTAATTTCGTTGATGTGTACAAGATCATGCTTTCGGGCCCATGTACCGCCTTCCTTATACATTGCAGTCAACGATTTAACTTCATTCTCCAATAAAATAATCCAGTCATTAATACGATTAAAAAAATTAAGTTTCCAATAAATATCACACGATTTTCATTATATGCGTTGGATAACGTATAATAAAATTCCAAGTAAATATTATTACTATATTTTATTTGTTCAGTATATAGATTAATTTCTGGTTTCGTTGAATACCAAAAGGCATGCTCTTCATCAACCAAATCAAATTCGACATACGCTTCTTGTTTGTTCATTTGTTTTAAGTCTGATGATATATCAACTTGTAAACTTACTGTTACATCATTCTTTGAATCTAGCTTGAAGGGAAATCTCTCCCCTTCCCAACGAATCAACTGATGATTACTATCAAAAACATGATAGGATAGAAAAACATTATCATTATACAATTCCTTATTTTTATATAACACATTAACATCGGCAGTAAATGTTTTACTATATTGACTTTTAGAATTAACTGAAATAGTTACATTTGCTGAGGCGGATGCACTGGCCGTGATGGTGTTAAAAAAAATATAGAGAATCACTGAACAGAAGAATATTTTTTTCATCAAATCACCTACATTAATTTATTGAAAACTTTGTTATATTCCGAGGCAACCTGCTCCCAATTTCTTTTGCTAAATTTTTGATAAAGTGAACTTTGACAAAAAAATAGTTCTTCTGAATTCTGGAAAGCCCACTCAATTTTAGTTGCTATGGAATACGGATCATACGGATCAAATAGCATTTTCCTTTGCAACTGAACGTCTTCAATTTCTTCTATTACTGCTGGGATACTACTCATAACTGAAGGAGTCCCAACTGAATAAGCCTCGGAAAAAGTGAAAGGAAAGCCTCCTTCAAACAATGTCGGATTTACTGCTACTTTTGCAAAACAATTAAATGCTGCTAGTAATTCGGAACTCATATTACTTATGATGAAAATATCATTATCCAAATGGTTATCTCTACAAAAGTCAACCAATTCTCTGTCGAAACGAAAGTCACCGGTAACTATTAATTTAATGTTAGTTTGCAAATCAATATTTAATATTCTTATTGATTTGATAAGATTAGGAATGTTTTTATGTGGTCTAAATTGCGATGAATATATGACATAGTCCAGATTTTCTATATCCACATTATAAAGTACGTGCCCTGTCGAGAGAGTGGAAGTAACGTATCTATTAATGATTTGTTTAGCGTTTTGCTTTTCAGAATAATAACGTTGAAGCGATTTAGATACTTTGATGTGCTCGTACATATCAATATTTGCATGTTTAATAACAGTCACTTTACTTGGGTCTACACCGCATTTATTAACCAAGTGATCATTTTTCACTTGTTCGCTATAACAAATCAAGTGGTCGGCTACAGCAATGCTTTTTCTAATACGATCATGAACTTCCCCTACTCCTATAAATTGAGTTGGAAAATCATAAAATACTATATCAGGTGCAGCAAGAACCTTTTTGCAATTCAAGTTAACAATTTGGGGCCAAATCATTGAAGGAATGAAGCATACCCTTATATCTTTCCTTCTGTTAATTATTCCTACAACTCGATTTAATTCGTTATCGATTACCAATTGATATACAGAACCCTTTATAATATCAATAGATTGTTTTAATTTTTTGGCTATCCTATTAACAGGTGTGGTTTTTCTTATTCTTCTTCCAATAAATGATAAAAATGAAAATATAAACCAAATAATCCCCGACAATACTAGTATAGGAGACAAAACAACTGAAGATACAACTAATAGGATGGTCTTAATTAATAATAACCAAACTGAAGTTGTACTAAAAAAATTCGAGATTATATTCCTAACAAAATCAATAAACTTTCTTTTTAGTTTATTAACTAAATGACTAATTTTTGAGAATTGAACTTTGGGAGTGCGTCGTTCTTTTAAATAATTTTTAACTTTAACTCCAAAAGGAACATTTTGAGTAGAAACTATTTCAAAGCGATCTAACGAAATTTTATTATCTTCAAACAATTTTTCAACTGAATATCTTAGCCACTTAGGGCAAAAAATTGTTATACTATCTTTTTTACTTTCTTTAAGAATAAATGCAAGGAGTCTTCCAATACCTTCAGTTGTAAGGTTGGAGCCAGGTTGAAACCCCAAAAAAATACCTATCTTCTTCATAACAACTCCCTCCATATATTTGCTACTATATCATCACTAATTGGCATTTCTATATTTAGAGTCGACACAATTTTCTCGTTTTTATCATTTTTTATTAATACCTCAGCGATAACATTTTTATTCAAATTGAATTTAGTGTAATTAAAAAGGGTACTCGATAGTTCTTTTTCTATATCCCTATAAAATAAAAAGTCATGTAAATAGATTTTTTTAGAATAGTTAGCTGCTAATGAGACTTTAAAGGATATATTTTCGATATTATACGGGAAGATTACCATTGAAGCTCGTGCATAAAGAGCTTCGTATGTCCCCTTATCAAGATTTACATACAAATAAATATTGTTTTTTAGTAACTCAGAAGATTGTACAAATTCGTTTAAATCATCAACCAATTTATAATTAGATTGATTTGCACTAATATTATTTAAATATATTTTAATTTTATGTCCATTATTAACGAGTCTAAAATAGTCACATATATCATTGAAGTACTTTGTTACTAAGTCAGGTTTTTTTAAATCCATTTCCACAAGAACAAAATCACTATCCAACTCTAAATAAGTATTATTTTTTTTCTCTGATGCTACAAATGGAATTAAATAAATTTTATCTTCTCTTATACCAATATGTTTTACCAACTCTTTCTTTACTTGTTGTGAGTGGGTAAATATAAAGGAAGCATTCTTTAAATTTGAAATTTCAATTGGAGATATTGCTCTGTAAAAACGCTCACCAATATTCTCAATATATAATCCATATGGTTTTATCGGAGCTATAGGATGTTCAAGTTGACCGTAAAGAAATAACCACATGTCCGCGTCCACAAAATTTTTAGCATAGTCTACAGGCATAATATATTTTGAAAACCATAGTGATTTATCTTTAAACATCAAATCTAGGGAATTAGAGGTATTGCTTGCGGAAACCACCTTAAAATCATACTCTCTAATAGAGATATTATCATTAGGTATCTCCAAATAATCGTCACTAAATGTAAACTCATTCTTATAAATGTTAAGTACCATGTTGTAATTCTCATTTATCATTTTAAGTCCTACATTTAGCGACTTTGCTAAATCAAGATAATTGACAATATGCCCCTTTTCTAGCTCATGCGGCATGAAAACGGCAACTTCCCTATGTTCTTCAATACTAAAATTGGAATCCTTTATGATCGGCAGGAAGTTTTGTTCCCATAAAATCTTGTTATACGTGTATGAAAATTTATCAAGTATAACTTTTTGATCTGAAATGATACCCTCTATTAATTCAGTATCGTTTTGTAGTATCCTTTGTACTTTTCTTTTAGCTTCTTTAACATCTTTGCATCGGCCTGTTTGACGTTCTCCTCCCAAAAAACTCAAGAGACTGCCTTCCATGTAAACAACTGGCATGCCTGCAATCATTGCCTCTAATGGATGATAGTGAAGATGTCTTGTGTCAGTTGAATGGTAATACATAACTTTTGACTTTGTATATAATTCATTAAGTTCATCTCGCTCAAGGAAACCTGTTACCCTCTCATCCTCAACTGGAACTGGCTGATTACCGGCAATTAAATAATCGAAACCTCTAAAATCCTCAATAAATTGATCATAGATTTTTTTGGCTTCAGGAACATAATTTATTCTTGTACAAAAGAATAGTAGCTTATTCCATTCCCCTGTCCACTTATTTTCAACCTCATAAAATTCTTTTGGAAGACCGAGTGGCATATATACCGCATTTTCTTTATAAATATTTTCTTCAACATCAGCCAAGTTAGGATAGCATTGTGAGAACCAAAATCTCCCTCTAATTTGTTGAAGTTTATATTTGTCACTATTTGTAAAATAACAATCGATTAATTCAGAATAATTCTTAAATCTTGAAGCCCCTACGCCAAAAGCTCGAAAAAAGATGTTGCCTTTAAAATTATGGATTAACTTTCTTAATATCGAGAACGAGGTATCAGTATATGTTATCGCAGTGCTAAAATATTTATTTATGATATTTGATATTTGGAGCGGCATTTCATATTCAGAGGTAAAATCATAATTATTCAAAATTTGTAACTCTTCATCGGGTAAGGTTAATGTACAGTCATATTCGTAAGTAATCGATCCACTAGCTTGTAATATTTCCTTTAAAACAACTTTCGGTGTAAATATCTCAAATCCCAAATCTCTTATTAATGGGAGTTCAAATTTACTTAAGGTATCATGGTTTAACAACCATAAAATTCTTTTTTCTTTCATTTTCGTCCTCCCAAAATTGATGTTTATCTCACCGAGTTTTTATAGTAATCTATAACCTCTTGTGGTTCCCCATCCATTAAGATGTTTCCACCTTTAACTAAAATCACGCGATTACAAACTTCTTCAATTGTATTCAAATCATGGGAAACCAAAACCAATATTTTGGCCTTCCCCATCAATCCCATCATTCTTTCTTTGGCCTTAACAGCAAAAGAAGCATCTCCCGCACCGATTACTTCATCAAGAAGAAGAATTTCGCCGTCTATCGATGTGGAAATTGCAAATGCTAGACGTATAAGCATACCAGAAGAATACGAGCGAATGGGGTAATCGATAAATTCACCTAACTCAGCAAAATCAATTATTTTCTGCTCTTGTTCTTTTATCCTTTTCGGGGTTTCTCCAAGCAATAGACCACGGTACATAATATTCTCTCTACCTGTGGATTCCAGATCAAATCCCAACGCTAAATCAAATAGAGATCGAATCTCTCCCTTAACTTCGAGCATCCCCGACTTAATGGGGTAGATCCCTGCTATCGTTTTCAACAATGTACTTTTTCCTGCGCCGTTATGACCAATCACTCCAACTTTTTCGCCTTCTCTAATATACAAATTAAAATCCTTTAAGGCGTGCACATCATCTAATTTTTCTTTTTTCTTTTGCAGTTTCAGCAACGAAAACACTTCTTGTTTTAGTGTCGTTGCATTATAAATATGCGAAGGGTAATATAAATTTACATTTTCCATTTGAACATAGTATTTATCCATTGTTTTCCCTCAAATGTTTTATAAATAAAATATAACTTTTCTGCTATTTTTCTTGTATATGCTCCCAGCCCATAATGAAAATACAAGTATTGTCCCTAAAGTGTATAGGTAATCTGTGATTGTGGGCATAACACCGTTCAAGAATGGATCTCGAATTAAGTTTAGTATGTGAGTTATTGGATTCAAATTGAAAAGTGCCTCTAGTGTTGGATTTGTGGTAAACATATCTTTTTTAAAAAATACTGGTGATACATACCATACAGCCTGTATCACTAAAGCCATCACTTGAGGATAGTCCCGATACTTAGCATTAGTAAAGCCAGCAATAGTTGTAATAGCCCAAGATAGACAGAAATATAATAAGGTAGTTAATGGAAGGGTGATCAGTCCCAAAATCACATTTGCGGGACTAACGATCAGCATCCAGAACCCTAAGGACAACATCGCAATCACAAACGTAATTGTGAAGACAAGCGCTGACCTTAAGGTATAGATAATTACGGGGTGATTAAACTGACGAATATATTGTTCGCCAGTCATAATCGAGTACCCTCCACCTATAAAAGAACTACTAATAAGCTCCCATACAATTAGCCCAGAAAGTACATATGGTGCATAATCAGCAAATGACATATTAAAGACAGTTCCAAAAACCGTTGACATCAATGCTGTAAGCAGCAACGGATTCATGAACGTCCATAAAATACCCAGTTTGGATCGTCTAAACTTGTTTTTCAGTTCCGCTCGAACCAGATGTGACCAAAAGTATCTGGTTTGATAGATCTTCCGTATTATGACTTTCAACGTGTTACCTCCAAATCTATCTCTCAGCCTACAGGTTGTTCTGGCAATGGTAGACAAGTCGATTACAAATATAATCGATTTCATCATTAGTTAGCGTTGCATTTGTAGGAATGTTAAATCCGCGAGAAGAAACCTGATCAGCTATAGGATAATTGGCATTCTCTTCATAATAGGGTGGCATCTGATGCATTGGATAGAACAATGGACGTGTCTCAATTCCATCTGCTTCTAACAAGGACATCATCTCGTCTCGGCTTGCTTTCACCTTATCATTAAGCAAGATCGAAACCATCCAATACGTATGTTTCGCCCAAGACATTTCAGGTTGCAAGGTAAATAAATCGTTAAACTGCGATAAAGATTCTATATATTGAGTTGCAACTCTTCTTCTCTGTTCTAAATGCCATTCAATATTTTCAAGCTGTCCTAAACCAACCGCTGCTTGCAAATTCGTCATTCTGTAGTTATACCCAATTTCATTGAACCAATATCTCTTGTTGGGATCCATAGCTTGTCCTCTTAGAAGCCGCATCTTTGCTGCCAAATCTCGATTATTGGTAGTGATCATACCGCCTTCGCCGGTAGAAATAACTTTATTACCAAAAAAACTGAATGTAGCAACATCTCCAATAGACCCCACGACTTTCCCTTTATACTCCGCACCATGCGCTTCTGCTGCATCTTCGATAACAAATAAGTTGTGTTTTCTAGCGATCTCCATGATTGGATCCATATTTACTGGATGCCCGTAGATATGAACTACGATAATCCCTTTTGTTTTGGGCGTGATTTTCTCTTCGATTTTATAAGGATCTATGTTCCACGAGTCATTTTCGCTATCTACTAACACCGGGGTAGCCCCACAATATTTAATAGCATTTGCAGTGGCGATATAAGTAAACGTAGGAATAATGATCTCGTCCCCCTCACCGACTCCATAAGCTAATAAAGGCAAGTGAAGAGCTACAGTCCCATTGGCGCAAGAAATCGCATGTTCTGTCCCGCAGAAATCCGCGAATTTCTCCTCAAATTGTGTTACGTATTTTCCGTTTGCGGATATCCAACCTGTATCTATACAATCAAGGACATATTTTCTCTCATTCCCATTCAGTACAGGACTTGCTAAAGTAATTCTCTGAATAGCTTTCATCACTTCATCCCCTATTAATAAGTTTATCAGCAGGTACTCCTACAACTGTAGTCTCCGGAGGAATATCTGAGAGAACTACAGCACCAGCCCCGACCGTAGACCATTCTCCTATGCTCACACCAGGTATGACTTTACTGCCGGTGCCTAGAAACGCCCCTTCACCAACAGTAACATTTCCCGTAAGAGAGACACCCGGTGCTATATGTGCATGCGAGCAAATCCTACAGTCGTGATCTACACCGGATAACGTATTTATGATTACGTTATCTGCTATGACCGAATGAGGGTTCACTACTGCACCAGGCATGATGACGATCCCTTGCCCCAATCTTGCATATTGCGAGATATATGCATTTGGACTAATCACGTTGACTGGAGTAAAGCCAATTGAAAGCAGTTTATGAAATAGCTTCTTCCTAATTCGATTGTCTCCAACTCCAATACAAAAACGGGTGATCCCTTTATCAAAAAGGCTAGGCAGAACAGAATCATTCCCCAGGTAAGGGACACCGCACATCTCTTGGTGCTCCTCATTATCGGTAAATCCAACAAGTTCGCAAGTCTCCATCCTTTGGATGATGTCCATCACTACTTTGGCATGGCCACCTCCACCGATAATTATTGCCCTTTCCAACCCTTCCCCTCCCTTATGAACATTCTCCAGTAGTCGAGCAAGTCAGACATGGTCTGTTCAATCTTATGAGTTGGCTCCCAGCCTATCTCTTTTCTAATCTTTGAGCTATCCCCAAATTTCACAGGTGTCTCGTTGTGTCTCAACTTATTGGGGTCTACTTCTATATTTAGTGATTTGACTTTTGAAAGTTGAGTTAATAAGTCAAGTAAATCAGAGACAGATACTGCTTGTTGGGAAGAAACATTGTATACTTCTCCGCTTACCCCTTTTTCCATAAGCAAAAAGTAAGCGTCAACTACATCTCTAACATCTAAAAAGTCTCTTTTGACATTTAAATTGCCTACAGTTAATTCACTAGTTGCACCAATTTCGATTTCTGCCACCTGTTTTGCAAAGCTTGAACATACAAATGCTGGCGATTGCCTCGGTCCGGTATGATTAAACGGCCTTACTCTAATAATGTTCATCTCATAGGTATTTGCATATTGCTCACTTATTAAATCTGCACAAGCCTTCGCTCCAGCATACGGATTAACAGGTTTCATTAGATCTGACTCTTTAAATGCACTTCCTGATCCTTCACCATAAACTGCGGCTGAACCTACGAAAAGAACTTTTGGTGCAACATCCAGCCCTCTCAAAGCTTCATATAAAGATAGAGTTCCGTTAACTATTGTGTTGTAGGTAACCCTCGGCTCTTTTATGGTAAATGGAACAAAGGCGGAACCCGCCAAATGATAGATTTGATCGGGTTTCTCCTTTTTCAACACTTTACGCAAATGTGCTTCGTCCGTGACGTCGCATGAGATCAGCCGAATTTCATTATCATCAGTCTTAATGGATCTAGCCAGACCAACTACTTCGCAACCAGCATCAAGTAACCTTCGACATAAGTAGCTCCCCACAAAACCGGTAACTCCAGTAATTAGAGCCTTCAATTGATCACATCCTACGGATAAATTAGTTACTAATCCGTTTAACCCTCTCCATATCTGAATCTACCATGAGATGAACCAATTGTTTGAATGTTGTTTTCTGTGGACTCCACCCCAGCTTGTTGATTGCTTTTGTTGGATCACCCAGAAGCAAATCAACCTCGGCTGCTCTAAAGAACTTCGGATCAGTAACCACATAATTCTGATATTCTAAACCAACATGACTAAAGGCAATTTCGCAAAACTCTCTAACTGAATGAGTTTCACCGGTTGCAATGACATAATCATCTGGTTTGTCCTGCTGTAACATCAACCACATACATTCAACGTAATCTTTTGCATAGCCCCAATCCCTTAAAGCATCTAAATTGCCTAATCTAAGTTCGCTTTGGCGGCCCTGTTTGATTTTTGCTACTGCATCAGTAATTTTTCGTGTTACAAACTCGATCCCGCGCCGTGGCGATTCATGATTAAACAGTATGCCCGAGCAAGCAAACATATTATAGCTTTCTCGGTAATTCACCGTCATCCAGTGCCCGTAAACTTTAGCTACTCCATATGGACTTCTTGGGTAAAAAGGAGTTGCTTCCTTCTGTGGGGTTTCAACCACTTTACCGAACATTTCACTGCTGGACGCCTGGTAATATCGAGCATCTGGTTTAACAATCCGCAGGGCTTCCAGCATGTTAGTTACACTTAGTGCAGTGACTTGACCCGTCAAAATGGGTTGATCCCACGAGGTGCCTACAAAAGACTGTGCTGCAAGATTATAAACTTCATCAGGATCAGAAACCTTTACCGCATGAATAAGAGAACTTAAATCCATTAAATCCCCATCAATAAATTCAATTTCATTGATCAAGTGGTTAATATTTTCCAAAATAGGCACACTAGTTCTTCTGCGTAAACCAAATACTTTATATCCCTTTTCTAACAAAAGATCAGCCAAGTATGATCCGTCTTGTCCTGTAATTCCCGTAATTAATGCCCGTTTAGTCATATAAAAATATCTCCTTTTCATGGTTATTGCGCAAACTACCCATCTATAGGTACTGTTCTAGTTTCTGAACCTTCAACTCTTTTATCAATGATTTTACCTCTTGGGCTTTTTCCTTTTTGCAAATCAATGTAACATCATCGGTTTCTACAATAATTAAATCCTCGACACCCAGAGTTGCTATTAACTTACCGTTACTTTCAATAATACACCTTTTAGTATCTATACTTAGAATATTCCCATTAATCGCATTCCCATTTTCATCAAGATCATTAATTCTTTCTAACGCAGTCCAACTCCCGGCATCATCCCAACCCAAAACACACGGGATAACATAGATATTATTGACTTTCTCCATAATTCCATAATCAATAGATTGATCGGGCATTTTAGGAAACTCTGTCTTAATCACTTTATCTCTTGATTCATTTCGGAATGATATTTTCATCGTTTCTAGTAAATCGTGCATTTGAGGCATAAGCCCACGAATATACTTGCGAATAACCGATGTCCTCCAAACAAAAATTCCACTATTCCAATAATAATTTCCAGCCTCAACATAAGCCTTAGCAAGCCCCTCATCAGGCTTTTCAACAAACTGGTTAACCTTATGAGCATAGTGGTCATTTACTAGAAATTTAGTTGTACTGCTCTCAATGTAACCATAACCTGTCTCGGGATATGTTGGGGCGATACCTAGTGTCACAAGACACTCGTCTTGTTGACTCACAACTACTGCAGCCTTTAATATACTTACAAATTCATCTTCGTTTTTAATAATATGATCCGATGGAAGGACAATCATTGAGCTGTCTGGATATCTTTCCTCAATGATAATAGAGGCTAGTCCAACACAAGGGGCTGTATTCCGCCCAACGGGTTCAATAATAATGTTTTCTTTTGACAAATCAGGTATTTGCGCCTTTATTAATTCGGCATAAGATTCGTTGGTGATAATAAAAACTTGCTCCAAAGGGATAAATTTCTGCAATCGATGCACGGTCTGCTGAATCATTGATTTATTTCCGGAAATATTCAGAAACTGTTTAGGTAAATTAGTTCGACTCTTAGGCCAAAAACGTTCACCTTTTCCTCCTGCTAATATCAAACAAGTTGTTTTCATGTCATCCTCCAAACTTAAATCCTTTAATATAACCCAATCTTTCACAAATCAACTTACCTATCTTTTCAGGAGAATGGTATAGCTTGATATAACGTTCTCCTTCATCTGCTAACATTTGATAGTACCCCTTGTCATTTACTAGTTTGATCATATATTCACTTGCATGAGAAATGTTTGGGTTAGCCCAATGTTGATATGCTTTATAGGGACCATGGTCCTCGCCAAGCTTAACTAGATCGTAATCCACGAGACAAGAGTTTTTATGGTTCATAAAGTCTGTTGTTGAAGACCAGTTTGTTCCTATGACGGGCTTCGCTAAATACATAGCTTCCGCAATAACTAAACCAAAACCTTCGCTACGATGAAGGGAGATAAAGCAGTCCGTTATACTGATTAAAGCATTGACATCATTCCTGCTGATAGTTTTATCAATTAAGTATATATTCCGATATTCAGCGACCAACTGCTCGATTTCCGCAAGATCAGTCGATTTCCCACCAGGGTTGTTAACTTTAACTACTAAACCAACGCTCATGTCATCCGGTTGAAATGATAATTTGAAAGCCTCGATCGCTGCCTTTGGATTCTTTCTTTCTTGAAAGCTTTTATTGTCATACATTGAGAGAAACAAAAAACTACCCTTAGGCAAGCCAAAATAGCTTCGACTTCGACTTTCGTTGATAACAACTTCAATCGAATGAGGGATCTTTACCACAGGTATTGGACTTTTAAAAGAAATTGATTCTGCCACAAATGTTGATGGTACCCATATTTCCTGGAGAAAGCTAAAGTTAACCAACCATTCATCTGGAAAATCTGGAAGCTCCCAGTGCCAAAAACCTATGTTATACCTTCCTTCAAAAAGTGAAGGGCCGTAATACGTATAGACGTCTTTCATTTCCGCAGCATTAATATGAAAAATGTTAATACCATACTCAGGTCCTGTAACTTCTTTATGCTTCCATGTTAAGTCTGCCATTCTCGCGCTGCTAGTTCCTCTGAAATTCATAATACCAAAAGGAGCTCCAACCGCATTTAGACTCCTTGCTGCCGCACGGCAAGACTCACCTACTCCCATCTCAGCACGAGAATAACCAACAAGATTGATTCCTTCCTTAAAATTCCGATTGTATGATGATACTGCCATATTGGGAGTGTTAACAGCCTGATTCGTCAATACAGTTCTAACACGCTTTTGAATTTTTTTAGGAACAATGTTTGAAACCAATGGTTTACATAGAATCGCTAACTTGTATAAAAATCGATACACCTTGCTATTAATAACAATCACCGCCAAAAGAATCCATTATTTGTAATTCTTCTCAAAAATCTAGCTCCGTTCTGTCTACTATGCTAAAATTATTGTCGTATCTATTAGCAAAGGAGATAAACACGTGTCGAAACCAGTATACGGGAAAATGGCCGAAGCGTCGAGAAATGGGGAAAAGTTACCTGTGACGCTTTGGGTGTTGTTGATCGGTTTAATTTTGTTCTTGGTCTGGGCTCCGTTCCAGGCTGGGTTGTTTAATGGGCTTGTTCTTGATTTCGAAAAGCCTATGTATTGGGCGGTACTGATAGGCAGTTTGCTTATGCTAGCCTGGGTTGGTGCTTTCTTTAAGAATATCAAGTTAGAAGATCAGCGTGATTGGTCGGCCTTATTCGTTCTGATAATTCCCATAACTTACATTATCGCACTGATTTCGGCAGCAAGCCAGTACTTTGCTTCCAATATGGTACTGATTCAATCACTTTATGCTTTTTTGTTCATTATTGGGTTGTATTTACTACAGAATCGAAAGACGAACAAAGTTATTGAAATCACTATAACCGCTGTTGCTTATTTGATTGTCCTATTCGGTTTGTTCAATTGGTTAGGACAAGGAAGAACGGTGTCAGCTATTGTCGGTTGGTTTACCGGAACGGTAGTAAATGGGCAATATACCCAAGCAGTTTGGGTGGATGCTATTGGACCGCGTCTGGCTTCGGTATTCCAGTATCCGAATACGTATGCAGCATTCTTAATGGCGTTTTTCTTTGTGGCTGTATTTGCGATTACTCGTTCGAAAAAATGGTACGGTCAAGCTCTCCATGGCTTTATGTTAGTACCCATTGTGCTGTCGCTGCTACTGACTTTATCACGCGGCGGTTTAGTTTTTCTGCCGATCGTATTTATCGTCCTGTTGCTGTTCCTGAAGCCGGCTAAACAAATCCTTTGGATTATCTACTGTTTAATTGCTGGTATCGCTACGCTTGCAATTGCAAAACCGGTAACGGAACTTGGGCAGCAATTCCATCTAGGACAAATTGGCGACCCGGCCAAAGGGTGGATCTACGTTCTGGTTGTTTCTGTCATAGTTGCAGCTCTAGCCTGGTTAATTCAGAGCATGGTTTCCCCTCGTTTGGATAATGGCACAGAAAGATGGGCCAGCAAGAGACTGTCTAGCTTGTGGCTGCCATTGGCTTCAGTGGCTGCGGTAGGCATACTGGCATTCCTCCTACTTGCGACGAATCTGAAGCACGTTCTACCGGGGGATATCGGAGCACGTTTGGAGAACATTAACCTCCAACAGCACAGCTTACTAGAACGGTTAACCTTCTACAAGGATGCCGCGAAAGTAGTTAAAGATTATCCAATTATCGGAGCTGGTGGCGGTGCCTGGGCTTCGATCTATGAGAAATACCAGAACAACCCGTACACCAGCCGTCAAGCGCATAGTTTTGTGATGCAGTATCTCGTTGAAGTCGGGGTTCTGGGCTTCCTCGTTTTGATCGCTTTCTTGGCTTTTATTATCTATAAATACATCCGTGGTTATATCAAGGCAGATGAACAAAATCGGGAATCCTATTTTGTATACTTCATCATTGTACTCTCCATCCTGATGCACAGTTTGATGGACTTTAACATGAGTTACGTTTTTCTGGGCATCCTGGTGTTCTTGGGACTTGCAGGTATGGCAGCGGCCATGGACAATCGTCCCGTCAAAAAGTTCTCCGTTAAGCCAGGTACGATGCGTGGTTTGTACAGCACGTTGATGGTGGTCGCGTCTTTGATCTTGATCTTCGTATCGATCCGGAACATCCAAGCGGCCGGAGCTGCGGCTAAAGGCAAAGAACTGATTACGACCAGTACGGACTTCCAAGAAATCAAAGCTCCGCTGGATGAAGCATTAAAGAAACGCAGCGGTCAACCGGATGCGGTACTGTATCTGAGCTCTCTTTTGCAGGCCGGCTTTGATCAAACGAAAGATGAAGCGTTCGCCAATCAGGAACAAACTCTCCTGACGAATGCGCTAAAAAAAGAAGCCTTCAACAAGGATATGTACAAACAGCTGATTAAGCTTTATCAGACCAAAGGCGAATACGACAAGGCTTTTGCGGTATACCGCGATAACGCCGATCGTTACGCTTATGATATGAACTGGTACGAAAACTTGATCGTTCAATCCTATGAGCTGGGGTATCAGAAGCTTGGCGAACAGGATGTCGCCCAGAAGGAGCAATATTTCCAAACCGGGCTGGCTGCCTACCAGCATGTTGTGGATGGGGTGGAGCACCTGAAGACATTGCCTAAGGGGCAAATGCAAGGGAATCCGTTTGAGATCACGCAACCGATGGTTCTGAATGCCGGCAAAATGCAATTCATGATGAATGATCCCGCTAAGGCCGTGGAGATCTTCAAAGTTGGAATTAAGGATGATCTGACCGACGGGACAAACCGCGAGATTGCACGCTGGTATCTGGCAGCCCTACAGAAGACTGGAGCCAGCGACCAAGCTGTATATGACCGGTTACTGCAAGTCGATCCGTCCGAGAAGGATTCAATTGAGCAATTAGCTAATCTGACGTTTTAATCAAAAAAACGGTCTCTCCCAAAGGAGAGGCCGTTTTCTAGTTCAAGCTATCCAAAATAATCTCCGACATGTATTTGATCAGTTCGTCGCGAAGCTCGGGGTTCTCGAGGGCGTAGTGGATGGATGTCTTGATGAAACCCAATTTCTCGCCGACGTCGTGGCGGGTGCCTTCGAAGTGGTAGGCCAACACCCGTTCCGTTTCGCCTAGCTGCGAGATCGCGTCGGTCAACTGGATCTCTCCATTTACGCCGATGCGTTGGTTTTCGAGGATATCAAAAATGGCCGGCGTTAAAATGTAACGGCCCATGATAGCCAGGTTGGACGGTGCTTTGCCGACTTCCGGTTTCTCTACCAGCTGTGTCGCCTGGTAGACGCGGTCCCGAATCCCCACGGGATCAACGATCCCGTATCGGGATACTTCATCCCAGCCTACCGGCTGAACTCCGACGATGGAAGCCTGTTGCTCGTCGTACACTTCGATCATTTGCTTGAGGCACGGCTTGCTGGATTCCACGATATCATCGCCGAGCAGCACCGCAAACGGCTCATCGCCGATAAACTTGCGTGCACACCAGATGGCATGGCCGAGGCCTTTGGGTTCTTTTTGCCGAATATAATGAATGTCCGCCATTTCCGAGGATTTGCGCACCTCTTCCAGCAGCTGATATTTCCCTTTCTCGTTCAGATTATATTCCAGCTCAAAAGAGGTGTCGAAATGGTCCTCGATCGCCCGTTTGCCTTTCCCCGTCACAATAATGATATCCTCAATCCCCGAAGCAACCGCCTCTTCCACGATATATTGAATCGTCGGTTTGTCGACAATCGGCAGCATCTCTTTGGGCATCGCCTTCGTTGCCGGCAGGAACCGCGTCCCTAAGCCGGCTGCAGGGATAATCGCTTTGCGGATTTTCATGAAAGCATGACTCCCTCGTTCCAAGAATAATTTCACTGGTGTCATTATACCATATCCCTGCCGATGGTTCGCAAAAAGGACCCCGAGGTTTACCCCCGAAGTCCTACTGAAGTTATAAGTAAGTTAATAACGATTTAGCACACCGGATTTACTGGATCCAGAATTTCCGCCATGTGAAGCGCTGAGGAAGTTTTTCCTCGTTGCGAATCCGACTACCCGGTTCTGGCGTGTGCAGGAAACGTTCGGTGCCGAACTCAATTCTACGATATTCTTGTTCGCCGCCGATTTCCAGCCGTCCTTGTACACGGGTCACGACCGACTGCATCTCGAGGAATCCTTCAAACATCACTTTCACCCTCCTAAAAGTTTGTGATCGAAGCTTGAAACGGGCATTTTCGTCGATATCCTTTATACTAGCAAACCCGCTTCGCATCTACTTTGTTTACGCTTTCATTATAACACATCATCGATTTTTTGATAACCGATAAAGATCGGTTATCACCCCTATGAATAACGAGTTCACAAACCTTCCACAAGTTGTATTTGATAGGAATACAGGTGTCCTTATGGGGTGTAGCCGTCCTTCTAGGGAGGACATTTGTAAGTAGGTTTTGTTCGTTATAAAGAAGGAAAAGGAGCCGTGATGGGAGGGGGTGAGGCAACGGATCTGAGGGGCGTTATTTGCTTAAAGTTTGGGGCTGCGGATTTTAACAGACTCCAGAGACCTTATTTGACGCGATACGGAACGTCCTGGAAATAGACGAATAGCGTCGATACGGTCCGTTAGAAGTGGGGTACGTTGGCAGTGGCGGTTATTGCATTTCACACAATGCAAAAAGGAAGCCCTCACGGCAAAACCACTGCCGATAGGGCTCCCTCCCTAAGTCCTTACTTCACCAGCTGTCCGCGCGTAACGCCGAGTTGGTTGGTGGCTTTAAGTGTCTTCCAGACCTGCGTGCCGCTGATTTCTCCGCGAAGCGCTTTGTTATAGAGTTCAATGACCTCGTGCACCTGCTCCGGCGTTTCCTCGAGGAATTCGACGCGGTATTTGAATACGCCTAGCTCAAGAAAATGGCTCAAGTACTCCGCGCCCGATTGCTCGATAGCGTTGTACACCGTATTCCGGCAGCCTTCGTCGACGCGGACGGGATGGGACATGCCGATCCGGTCCTGCAAGGAAGCGCGATGCTCCTCGCATGGCCGACCGCAGTTGGTGTAGTCGGTCCCTTCGCTGAGGAAGGTGCAGTACACGCAGTGCTCGGTGTGGAACATCGGCAGATGCTGGTGGATCACGACCTCCATGTCAGCTGTAGGGCTGACATGGAGCAGATCGACCATCTGCTGGATGTTCAGGTCGTAGGACGGCGTTACCACGTCGCAGCCGACTTCCAGGAACAGCTCGGCCGTCTTGTGGTTGGCGATGTTCAGCGAGAAATCGCCAATCAATTGCGGATGCACGGCCGACGGGTTCTCTTGCCGGTGGCGCAGGTAGTAATACAGCGCCCCGGTGTTGCGCACCAGCACCGCGTCGGGCTGGAGGCGCAGGATGTTGTTGTGGTAGCCGTTTTCGCCCGGCATGTGGATGCGCGGCGTCGCCAGCGCAATCCAGGCTCCGGCAGCGCGAACGGCGTCCACCGCTGCCAGGAACTGCTTGATAAACTCGAAGTCGGCGTAGATATGGGATACGCCGGCTTCCAATGCAGCCTGCACCTGCGGCAGGCTGCGGCACAACGCGGCGAGCTGCGCTCCGCCGCGCTTCACAGGCGCCGCGGGGCCGCGGCGCTGCGCCTGCTGCGGTTGCCCCGCAACCGCAGCGTCCGCCCGGGTCCACACGGGCGGCTTCGGCCGCTCGGCGGCGAGCAGCTCCACCGCCCGCCGGCGGATGCTGTTCAGCTCTCGCATCGGCAGGATCACGTCGCCATAGAGCTCCGCATCCAGCTTCTCGAGCTGGAACACCGTGCCGCCGAGACGCCCGAATTGCTCTTCGAGCAGGGCAGCGTCCATCGGCCGTTTTTGCGCGACCTCGAGCTCGAGCTCCGAGTCGACTTGCACCATCGTCCCCTTCTGTACATCCGTCCAGAAGGTCGACAACAACCCGCCGGCGTGGCCCACTGCCCGCACCTGCACCGGGAAGACGCGGTACGGCTTCTCGGTCTCATACGTCTGGCGCAGTCGTTTGTCGAGCGCCGGATCGTTGGTCTTCCAGATCCGGTCGCCGACATGCACACGGCGCAAATCCACGTCATTGCGGCCCGGCACAATATCCACGATCCAGCCTTCTCCGGCTTCGCCTTCCTGCTTCACGCCTTGACGGCGCAGATCGTAGACGCGGCCACCTTCTTCTTTTTGCGTCGGATCCCCGGCATCAAACACAATTCCGTCCCCACGCTTTAACGGCGCCTCCAGCTTGCAGACCACACCATCGCGCAGCACTTTCTCTACGCGGCCCAGGTACACACCCCGGCTTTTCGGGAATGTCCCGTCCAGCAGCTTCTTATTATTCGTCCCTTCCAGGAAGCCATGCGTAAAACCGCGCGAGAAGCTCTGCTGCAGCTCACGGATCTCTTCCTTCGACGGACGCGTATCGTCCCCATCAAAATAACGATCAATCGCCTTGCGATATTTACTCACTACGTTGGCGACGTACTCCGGACTTTTCATCCGACCTTCGATTTTAAAGGATGTCACACCGGCCTCGATCAACTCCGGCATGATGTCGATCGCCGCCAAATCCTTCGGTGATAGCAGGTAGGCCACATCCCCCATCGGTTTCTGTTCCCCGTCGACCATTAGGTCGTACGGCAAGCGGCACGCCTGCGCACATTCACCCCGGTTCGCCGAGCGTCCGCCCCACATCTCCGACGTCAAGCATTGACCCGAATAGGACACGCACAGCGCCCCATGCACGAATACCTCCATCGGCAGCTTGGCTTGCTCCCCGATCACCTTGATTTGCTTGAGGTTATTTTCACGGCCTAGCACCACGCGTTCCATATTCCACGGCTTCACGAACTCCACCGCTTCCGGCGACGTGATCGTCATCTGCGTCGAACCATGGATCGGAAAGTCCGGCGACAATTCGCGGATCAACTTCACCAACCCGAGGTCCTGCACAATCACCGCATCCACGCCCCCGTTAATGCACGCCTCGATCAATTCCTGCGCATCCCGCAGTTCGTCCTCAAATACGAGGATGTTGAACGTCAGGAAACCTTTAACCCCATAGCTGTGCAAAAATGCCATAATCTCCGGTAGCTCGTCCATCCGGAAATTGTTCGCCCGCGCCCGAGCATTAAACTTCTCCACGCCGAAAAAGATCGCGTCCGCCCCGTTCGCCACCGCCGCACGCATGCAATCCCAATCGCCCGCCGGCGCCAGCAGCTCTACATCCTGCCGCGTTAACGTTGTCTTGCTCATATAGGTCCTCCCAAACCGGCTAGCGCCGGCATCTATTCAACTTGATTCGGAAATTTCAAAATTAAAGTGTCAACCAACTTATATATTCTAGCAGACATTGCCCGTGCACTCTAGCTTTTCCATCCATTCGCAAGGAAAAACATGGGTACCCCGCATACTAGCTGTATGCTAACGGAACGAGATGACTTTATTCGCCTATTTCCCGGCCATTTCCCGCGCTTAGGGAACCAGAAGACCTTATCCAGCACATTTCTCAGCTAATCGACCTCTGGAGCGCCAAATAACGGCCTCTCGTTCCGTTACAATCCGTGTATCCCCTCACCGGGCCTAATAAGGTCTGTAGATTCCGTTATGTCACTCCCCAACCCCAACCCGCCCAGCAAAAAAGAAGCCGACCAGACCCGCAAGAGTCCCATCGGCTTCTCCATGAATTATTTGCCCCGCTGCGCCCGCGAAGTCTGAATGATCTCCGCCGCCTGGCGGATGATCTTGTCGAGCGACGCTTCGTCCGTCGCATCGTAATCATCGATGTTCAGTCGCAGCACCGGACAGGCGCTGAACTCGTTGATCCAGTTCGCGTACCGTTCATGCATATGCTCCCAGTAGGAGACATCGGTTTGAATCTCCATTTCCCGGCCTCTCAGCTGGATCCGGTTCAGGATGGACGTCAGATTCCCTTCCAGGTAGATCAACACGTCCGGATGCGGAAAATACGGCGTCATCACCATCGCCTCAAACAAACTGGTATACGTCTCATAATCTGTCTTCGACATCGTACCTTGATCGGCGTGCATTTTGGCAAAAATTCCGGTGTCCTCGTAAATCGAACGGTCCTGGACATATCCGCCGCCCGCTTCGACGATCGCCTTTTGTTCTTTAAACCGCTCGGCCAGAAAATAAATTTGCAAATGGAAGCTCCATCGCTCGAAGTCGTGGTAGAACTTCTCCAAATACGGATTGGTGTCAACCTTCTCCAGCGAGGTACGGAAGCCGAGTCGGGAGGCCAGCGCGGTAGTTAACGTGGATTTACCAACGCCGACGGTACCCGCTACCGTAATCAAAGCGTCCTGGGGGATGCGAAGTTCATGACTCATCTCTATAAGTGCTCCTTTATCTTGGCAACGATCTGTTCAAAATGTTCTGGATGTTCAACAAAATCCAGCTCATTTCCGTCAATCGTAATAATGACCGTATCCGGTTCCTGCGTGCGAAGCTGCGTAATCGCCATTTCGTAATCCTCAATCAACCGTTCCAGATAACCCGGGTCGATATCCTGTTCAAAGCTGCGCCCGCGTTTTTCAATTCTTTTCAGCAGGGTAGCCAGCTCTGTATGAATGTACACAATCACATTGGGTTTGGGAAGATCGTCAGTCAGCAGATGATAGATCTGCCGGTATTTTTCCCGTTTGTCTCCATGCAGCGTGCGCTGAGCAAAAATCCAGTTTTTATAAATATGATAGTCCGACACGACCGGTAAACCCTGGGACACATAATTTTGCACCGTATCCTCTAATTGCTTATACCGGTTGCACAAAAAGAACATTTCCAGTTGAAAGGCCCATTCCTCAATATTCTGATAGAACTTATCCAGGAAAGGGTTCTCGTCCACGATCTCCTTCAACAGGGGATAATCAAACCGCTCGGCGAGCATCGTAGCTAATGTGGTTTTTCCGGCTCCGATGGCGCCTTCCACGGCGATAAACGGGCATGGCTTCTTCACTTGATGGTCCTCCCAAATCTCACTTGCCTGAAAAAATAGACTAGAACATTGTAACATAGAATTCTCAGAATCGTGGGGAGAAGTTAGCGAAAAAAGAGGAACCGTGTCGTCCGAACCAGGGTATGGTTCCGAGCAACACAATTCCCCTATCTGTATAGCCTTCGGCTAGTGCGTCACCAGCGGACGAAAGTCATCCCAGCTCGACAAATCCGCATGATAAAATGCCACATCTCCGTCTTTCAGTACGTAGCGGCGTCCATAAGGATCCATCACGTTCCGCGCGAACCCTTCCATCCCGGCCCACTGGTTCATCAGCGGCGCGCGGATGTATTGGAGATACGGCTTCCCGGTATCCCCGTTCCGAACCGTTTCGATGTTGAAGTTCACGACGATATATCCTTTTTTCAAAAAGATCGCCGATCGATCCGTCAGCCCCCCATGCGTTCGTCCATACTCGGCCACGCTCGTGCCCGCCGGAACGGCGTACAATTCGGCAGGCAGGCTGTATTCGCCGTACCAGCGTTGCACTGCGGCATTCACCCGCGCCGGATCAACACCGGAGGGAATCCCCGTCTTCGGACCAATCAGAGTGCGCACCCCTTCCGGTAAACGCAGCAAGCTGAAGCTGCCGACCGGTGTTTTTTTCAACGATGGCTTCTGGATAAACCACTGCACAAACTGACTGCGCCCAATTCCAGCCACTTGGTTAAAGGTATACTCGTGATCGTATTGATAGAGCGCTGTATCCGTCAGCTCTTCGACAGGCACGTTTCTCAGTCGATCGTTTAGAATCACGTATCGCTGCACCTGGTCCGCTGCCGAACCGATCCGTACGTAGTTTCGTTTTCCGGTATGGTAATACAGATCGATGGGCTGCCGGTTACCGTTCGTTGCGTCGATGAAGTCAAACGAAGGAGTAATCACGATTTGATCCAATGGGCTAAACATATTCCCTTTCGTTTTGAGGTCGAATTTGAAATGGTACCCGGTTTTGATGACGGCGTTTTTGTACAGCGGATGACTCCCCGGGCGAATCGGCAGCGTGTATTGCATTGTATTCCCTCTTGGCGCCCCATCAATACCGTTTAGTCCCACCCAATAAGCGTTCCCTGTCGGCGTCCGGCTTCCGGTTGCTGTCCGAAACACGCCTTCCCAGTTGTAATCGGCGATATCCGTCACCTGAAAATCATACACCCGTCCAATCACGTCAACCGGCACCGTTCCGTAAGCGATATGATGGCTGAGGTTCAGGTTGGCGTTCGTCTGCTCCGTGGCTCCGGAAGGCGCGTTATGTGCAATAGAGCGGAACTCGACGGTATAGAACCCTTCGTCCACCCAAACGGGCAGGTAGAAAGCAAATTGCTCCCGAGACTTGTCCACTTCGATCCAGGTGTTTTTCGGATAAAAGGCCGCCTTCGTCCCTTCATAGACATCAAACGGGAATCGAACCTGCTTGCTGCCGATGTATTTCAGATAGTCCCGGTTGCCATAACCCAGATCATTCGTATGTTGTCCACTATTCGGCATCATGACCGTAAAAGGCCGATCCAAAATGATCGCCGACCGCCCCGCCGCCGGTGTCGTCTTCTGATTATGAGCCCGATCGTCGGAGACGCCGGGGTACATCACCACGGGCGTATGTACAGTAACGCTGTTGATGCCGTAGATGGGGTAGCTTTTGTCAGAGCCGCCATTGATATTGCCGTTCATGAGCCCATAATAGATCGTTCCGGTGCTCGGCTGATCCGCTTTATTCGTCTTGCTGGTAGGAATGACATGTCCCGGACTGTACAGCACGTTATTGGAGATCTGCGCTGCCGCAGGGATTTGCCCCGGCCGTTGCCCAGCACGTTCCGTTTGGGAGCCGTTCATCACCGTACTTCCGTTGAAGATGAGGCTGTCGTTTTTGACTTTGACTTCATCTACGGCGTCCTCGGCATATGTCTTCAGATTTTCTCCACTAACGTCCGGCTTCGTCTTCCCGCCCGACTTGCTTCCGGACGGCGCTTCTACCGTGCTCGGCGGCGATGGCGGAGTATAACCGCTGGACTTCGTAGCGGCGTAGCTTGGAGACGAGTACCCGCTAGGCGAAATACGTATACCATTCCCCTCAAAAGCGTAATTCTGCAGCGCCGCCTCGTTGATTTTGTAAACCTCCAGGTTATCAATGACCCAGAAGGAATACTTCCGCTCGATCGTATACGACTTCGTCACCGTCTCGCTGGCCGACTGCGGATCCGGTTCAGTGTGCTTGTTCCCCTTCTCGTCCGTAACTTCCTTCCCGGGATCCCAAGTCAGTTCATACGTACGGTTTACCGTAATGTCAAAGCTGCACGTTCCGCTCATTTCCACAAATTTATTTTTGGATAAGTAACTTTTTGCAAGAACATTCCCATAGAGACTCTCCGTTGTCGGGATTCCGTCCAAAACATTAAACCGCTCACTCCCGCGGCTATCCGCCCGAATAACCGCACTGACCGAAGGATCGTTTAGCGGAACGTCGATGGAGTTGCCGCTGGGTGAAGGGGAGGTGCAGCCGCTGGTAGGATTACCCGGATCTCCGCCGGGCGGCGATCCCTGTTTATCATAATAGTAGAAGACGTAATAAGTTGAGAAATTTCCTTCATACTTGAACCCTGTCGGGTCTCCATCAGCTTCCGTCGGACCTCCCTCCGGTTCTTTATCAATCCTTTTTTGATAGCCTTTGTATGTATAGTTTGGTGGGGGATTCTGTCTATGCTCCGCTTGAAAAGGTTGATTCATAACGAGTTTATGCGTTTCATTCTTAAAACCGTCTACCCCATCCAGCGGAGTTCCTGTGGTGGTGAAATACTTGATTACGGCTTCTCCTTCTTGGGGCTCTAACGTAAATTCAAATAGAATCGGGAAGTAATAGCGGTAGGCTTTAACACCGGCTCCGAATTCGCCGGGGCTGTGTTCCTGCTCAATCACATCATAAAGATCGTTAGAATATAGTCTCCCTTGAACACCTAATCTGAATGAAATATTACTAGTACCTTCACCCGATATTCCTTCAGGTGTTCCTACGGAGTTTACTTGGGAGAAGTATCCCTCCAATTCATTTAAGTTACCGGCTCTTGAGTTTCGAAAGTACTCAATATGCTTTGGATTATTCGCGGAGAACTTTGTAACTGTAACATCTTTTACTTTTCGACCAGGGAAAGGAAAACTGTAGGTATGATATAACTCATTGCTTCCAACGTAATCTCCAGGCGCCTTTGTAGTCCATTGTCCTGCGGAATTTGACCAAATTTCATAAGACATAAATCCAACAGCATATCGCTTGTTGGGATCGCCTGTCGGATCTTTATAAGGAGTAATATGAGCATTTCCAAAATCAGAACCTGTGGCTCCTCTTATTTCTTCCGAGAACAAAGCTACAGCTATTAAAGAAATGAGTACCAAGCACAATGTTTTCAACCCTATTCGCTGAAACAATGTCGACATTCACCTACTTATATCAAAAAATCATTCTTAATAAATACTGCAGCATCCGAGTCTACATCCAGCCCAACAAAATCCAAGTCTTTGAACTTTACGCTCTTATAATTTCTATCACCAAGAATATCCTCATCTTTACGAGCAATAATTCTATGATACTTAATTCTCAAATCACTATCTTGCTTAACCCTTTCTCGGAAAACATTTACCTCACCTCTATATCTCAAAGGTTGACCCTTTTGTAGCAAATAGTAGGTTAGCCCAGTTATTGATTTACTATCAGATATAGATCTAAGATACTCCATTCCATCAGCTGACTGAGCATAATCAATCCGATAAATAATTTCATTTTCGAACTGTATCGGGAAATCATCTTTATTTAGAATTCGAACTTGAGAGTAAGTGATATTTCCAAATTTCAGAACATATTCGCCCTTCTTGAACAAATCCAAATACGGCTCAATCGACACCGGCTTCGCCACATCCTCCAATTTAGGGACTTCTGTGCTGCCGATCCATATGTATTGATTTACGCCATCCCATTTTACGGTTTCGCCTAAAGCTTGGCTGACAAAACGAAGCGGTACCAACGTTCGCCCGTTGACGGCAACCGATGGTGTATCCAAAGTGACGGTTTCCCCGTTAACGGTTGCTGTTTTCCCTCCAATCGTCATGGCGATTTCGCGGTCACCTTTTTCTATCGCTATGTTCTTTCCGGTTAACGTCAATTTGCCGCCAAGTTTATCCGTTACAAATCGCAATGGAATTAATGTACTCCCATTTTTGATTTGTGGCCGGACATCCGGGAAAGCGACTCTGCGTGCATCAATCAGCACCTCGATGGACATGTTTTTTACCTTTGGAATATCTGCGGATGCCGCATTTGTGTCTTGTCCAAAGTTCAACCCAAACAGAATGAAGCTGCACAAACCAATTAATAGCTTTTTCTTCACTTCCATCACTCCCATGAAATATTATTTCTTCACCCATTCATTGAAATAGTCCCTATCACACTCCCCATTGCTTGCATAATTTTCCTGGGATATAATAAGGATAAAGAAGGGAAGGGAAGGGACGAGGCACATTCGCCCCTCCCGGAAAAGGATGTTGCCCTAACGTTTGCGGCGGTGGGAGCCATCCTTTTTTCTTTTGCCCGCAAATAGCATCCTTCAGGAAAAATATGTATCCTCACTAATTCGCTACCCTCATCCATACACCTCCTTTCTTCTTGCTTTTCTGATAAATTCATCCATTTATCACAAACAAAAAAAACACACCTCGCCATCGGAATGATGTCAAGGTGTGCTTCACCTGCCACTTATTATAATCCATATCCTGTAAATTGAAAAGACACTCCATCCCTCCATCAGGAATAAAGTGTCTCAGCTTATTTCATATGATGAAATATGTATCCCTCACTCTGGCTTAGCTAAACCAAGTTTTGATCATAATCGCATCGGACGCCAAAAAGACCAACAGGCTGATGATCCCGAAAGCGATCGCGAACAAGTTCTTCTTCGGGCGTTCAGTTACCAGGCGGATGACGCCGATCAAAATGATGATCGTAAACAAAATCATAAAAATATCGAACCCGTTAAATGTCGTTGTTTTTGCCGTTTCTTGCGCTGCTTCGAGCAACATCGCGAAACCTCCTCTTGAAATCCACGAAATCACAACTCTTCTTCTATGTTATCTTCCCTCCCGTTCGGATGCAAGAGGAAAGACAAGTTTTTGTCAAACTTTTCGCTAAAAACAGGTTTAATTCACCGGATCCAACCCTTATTTTGTGCCCGAGGTCATTGACATATGTATTATCACCAGATCTTTGGTTGTTCATAAGGAAGTTTTATGTCCGAAAGCCCCTTTCTTTATTTACGCTATTTCTCAACTATGGTACCATGAAAATTAACATTATTCATAGTTTTGTTGTCGGAATTAACTAGCTAATGATCAAGAGGAGGTTATCGCATGGCGTATGAACCGATATGGACCGCAGAGCCGGAGAAACTAAACAAGTTTGAATTCGTCAAATTGGAAAAAGACGGCCTGGACGTAATCCGTACGATAATTGAAGAGTATGCGGATAAAGGGTTTGATTCCATTCCAGCGGACGATATGGACCGTTTCAAATGGGCCGGCGTGTATCAGCAAAAACCAAGAGACGGTCATTTCATGATGCGCGTGCGCATTAATACAGGTATCATGACCACTGCTCAGGCGCGTGCCCTGACGGATATTGCCCGCTTATACGGACGCGACTTGGTGGATGTGACGACACGTCAAGCCATTCAATTTCACTGGCTGCGGGTGGAGCATTTACCGGATATTTTTAAGCGGCTGGATGAGGTTGGTTTGTATTCGTACGAAGCCTGCGGTGACTGCCCGCGGACTATCGTCGGCAATCCGCTCGCCGGGATCGACAAGAATGAATTGATCGATACGACGGAGATCGTCGAAGAGGTCAACCGGTTTTTCCTGTTGAATCGGGACTTTTCGAATCTGCCACGAAAATATAAAATGTCGATCTCCGCAAACATCTATAATAACGCACAAGCGGAAATTAATGATTTGGCCTTTACGCCAGCGGTCAAAGTAATTGATGGCAAGGAAGTTATCGGTTTTCATGCTATGGTCGGCGGCGGTTTATCCGCAAAACCACATTTAGCCAAGTCGCTGGACATTTTCGTAAGACCGGAGGAAGTGCTGAAGGTTGCGATTGGGGTCACCACGATATTCCGCGATTATGGTTACCGGGAGAAACGTCATCAAGCTCGCCTGAAATTTCTGGTCGCCGACTGGGGACCGGAGAAATTCAAAGACAAACTCGTCGAGTTGGTTGGCGAGTTGGAATCTCGCGGGGAAGACAAAACCGTCGGCTGGCAAGCAGCCTACTTTGACGGAGTACATCCACAGAAGCAGGAAGGACTTAACTATATCGGTCTCAACGTACCGGTGGGTCGATTAAATGCCGATGAGCTGGAGCAATTGGCGGACGTGGCTGATCAATACGGCGACGGCAAAATCCGTACCACCATGTCTCAAAACATTTTGCTTAGCGGCATCCCGGACAACAAAGTGGAGGAAGTTCTCCAGGCGCCGGTACTCCGACGGTTAACTCCGTTTCCGAAGCATTTTATGAGCCGGACTGTCTCCTGCACGGGTAATGAATTTTGCAACCTGGCCATTGTGGAAACGAAGCAACGTGCGATCGAAGTGGCGGAGTACCTGGACCAACATGTGTCACTGGATGAGAAGGTTCGGATCCATTTTATCGGCTGCCCGAATGCCTGCGGACAAAAGCACATCGCGGACATCGGATTGCAGGGTTCTTTGGTCAAAACGCCGGAAGGCATGGTCGATGCGTTCGACATTGCGGTAGGCGGTACCTTGGGTGGTGGAGCGAACGGTCCACAAGCCCAGTTTAACCAAGCGCTCAAAGGCCGCGTCAAAGGGGATCAGGTCGCGTACGTCCTGGAACAACTGCTGCTGTTCTATAAATCAAATCGGAATGCCTCCGAGTCCTTCCATGATTTCGTCCTTCGCGTTGGTGTCCCGGCGTTCCAAGAGCAATTAAGCCAGATCTTAGAGGCGGGAATCGCCTCGTAATCTCATTTTATTTGAAGCAAGAGTTGTGATATTATGGGAATTAGAAGGATACATTAAAAAAGAGCGGAGATGCGCGAACATCTCCACTCGGCAACAGCCGCTTTTAAGGGCGGTTGACTGTGAACGGTTTTGTCTACTGAAATAGACCGGTACCTTGTTCGGGGCGGTCTATTTCTTTTTGCTTTGGTTCAGTGCCATGACGATCGTAACAATCAGCCCGATCAGTGCAATATGAAGCGCACCGAAGATAATCATAATTATACCATTATTGGAATATATTAATAGCCAAAGAAGCAGCCTCAATTTAAAGAGACTGCTTCTTTCTATCTTCTAAACGACTTCCCGATCCTTCTCTTCCTCTACACTTAATTCTGCGGTGCGCTTGGCATCCCGCTTGAGGATTGGAGCCAGGTAACGCCCGGTGTAGGAATTCTCAACCTTTACGATGTCCTCCGGTGTACCGGTAGCAATTATCGTTCCTCCGCCGCTGCCGCCTTCGGGACCTAAGTCGATTAGGTAATCCGCCGTCTTGATCACATCCAGATTATGCTCGATGACAAGGACCGTTTCTCCGGAGTCGACCAGGCGATGAAGTACGGTAAGCAAACGATCGATATCATCGACATGTAACCCGGTCGTTGGTTCGTCAAGAATGTAGATCGTTTTACCCGTACTGCGGCGATATAATTCCGAAGCCAGCTTCACGCGTTGGGCTTCCCCGCCAGACAACGTTGTAGCCGGTTGCCCCAGGGTCACGTAACCCAAACCAACGTCCAGCAAGGTTTGCAGCTTGCGATGAATCTTCGGAATGTTCTGGAAGAAATCCGTCGCATCTTCGATCGTCATCTCCAGCACGTCGGCAATACTCTTGTTCTTATACTTCACTTCCAATGTCTCCCGGTTATACCGTTTGCCTTTGCAGACTTCACAAGGAACGTACACGTCGGGCAGGAAGTGCATTTCAATCTTGATGATTCCGTCCCCTTTGCAAGCTTCGCAGCGGCCGCCTTTAATGTTGAAGCTAAAGCGACCTTTCTTGTAACCGCGCACTTTGGCTTCGGTCGTCTGCGAGAACAGATCACGAATGTCGTCAAACACCCCGGTGTACGTAGCCGGGTTGGAACGTGGGGTTCGGCCGATTGGGGATTGGTCGATATCGACAACCTTATCTACATGCTCAAGCCCTTTGATCTCTTTGTATTGCCCTGGACGTACTCTTGCCCGATTTAAATCTCGAGCCAATGTTTTATACAAGATTTCGTTGACGAGGGTCGACTTGCCGGAACCAGACACTCCGGTCACTGCCGAAAATACGCCAATCGGGAATTTCACGTTGATGTTCTTCAGATTGTTCTCTTTGGCCCCTTTGACTTCCAACCAACGGCCGTCCGGTTTACGCCGCGACGCCGGCACCGGAATAAACTTCTTGCCGCTCAAATACTGACCGGTCAGAGAACGCGGATCGTCCATGACTTCTTGAGGCGTGCCTTGCGAGATCACTTGGCCGCCGTGGATGCCTGCTCCAGGCCCGATATCAATGATATGATCCGCCGCCAGCATCGTATCTTCGTCATGCTCGACGACGATCAACGTATTCCCGAGGTCACGCATGTGATTCAGTGTCGAGATCAACTTATCGTTGTCCCGCTGATGCAGTCCGATGCTTGGCTCGTCAAGGATATACAGGACGCCCATCAGACTGGAACCAATTTGCGTAGCCAGCCGGATGCGCTGCGCTTCGCCGCCGGACAACGTGCCAGCCGCCCGGCTTAGCGTCAAGTATTCCAGACCGACGTTCACCAAGAAACCAAGCCGACTGTTGATTTCCTTTAAGATCAAGTTAGCAATGGATTTTTCCTTATCCGTGAGCTCCAGGTTATCAAAAAACTCTCTTGCATCACCAATCGACAAGGACGTCACATGCGCGATGTTCTGGCTGTTGACCGTAACCGCTAAGACTTCCTTCTTCAACCGGTCACCGTGACAGGTGCTGCAAGGTTTAGAGCCCATAAACTCCTCAATGAACTCACGAATGCCCTCCGAAGCGGTATCGCGATAACGCCGTTCCAAGTTTGGAATGACCCCTTCAAATGTCACATAGGCATCTCTGCTCATCCCGAAGTCGTTCTCATAACGGAACCGAACCTTCGTATCACCTGTTCCATACAGCAGCTTGTCCATCTGCTCCGCCGTTAACTCGGAAACCGGTACATTTTGCGGAATATGAAAATGCTCGCAAACTGATCTTAGAAACTGTGGATAGTAGTTGGAAGTGCCTCCCGCCCACGCCTCAAAAGCGCCTTCCTCGATAGACTTGGACGGATTGGAGACAAGCAGGTCCTTATCGATGATCATCTTCACGCCAAGTCCATCACACTCCGGACAAGCCCCAAACGGACTGTTGAACGAAAACATCCTCGGCGACAGCTCCTCCATACTAAACCCGCAAATCGGGCAGGCATAGTTGGAGCTAAAGCGAAGCTCCTCTTGGCCGATAATATCGACGAGGATTTGTCCGCCGGACATCTTGAGCGCGGTTTCGATGGAATCCGCCAGGCGGCTGCGTGCATCCTCCTTTACGACAATCCGGTCGACGATGACCTCGATCGTATGCTTCTTATTTTTCTCAAGTTCAATATCCTCCGACAAATCGCGTTGTTCGCCATCCACCCGAACCCGGACGAAACCTTGCTTGGCGATTTCGCTGAACAAGCTTTTGTGCTCACCCTTTTTGCCGGAAATAACGGGGGCTAGAATCTGCAGTCTCGTCCGTTCCGGATATTGCATGATCCGGTCAACCATCTGCTCCACGGTCTGGGACGTGATTTCAATGCCGTGCTCTGGACAGTGCGGATGCCCAATCCGAGCAAACAAGAGACGAAGATAGTCATAAATTTCCGTTACCGTACCCACCGTTGAACGAGGGTTACGACTTGTCGTTTTCTGGTCAATGGAAATGGCCGGAGACAATCCTTCAATTGAATCCACGTCCGGCTTATCCATTTGCCCCAAGAACTGCCGCGCATAGGCGGATAACGACTCAACGTAACGACGTTGTCCCTCCGCGTAAATGGTATCAAAAGCAAGCGAGGACTTACCGGAGCCGCTCAGCCCTGTAAGCACGACAAACTTGTCGCGCGGTATCGTGATATCTATGTTTTTAAGATTATGCGCTCTAGCGCCTTTAATGACGATACTCTCACTACCCAACAACTTCATCTCCCTTTTTAGATGTAATCCAAAAATTGACTTTTGATCACGAAGCAAAGTTCTAAAGCCTATTCGGCATCGAATCTTGAATTCAGTCGGTCGAGGCGTATGCTTCCGAAGTATGTTTCCTGCGGAAACATTTGAGTTGCTCACATAGGTTTGCCTACGCTCCGCTACTCCCTCTCTCCTTCATCCAACCTTCTCGGTGCTGAAAACCCGATTTTTAAACTTTGATTGAAATCTAACGGAACGTAGAGACGTTATTTGTCCATTTCCCGGCTATTTCCCGATTTAACGGAACCCAGAGACCTTATTTGGCATAAATCTCTACGTTTTAGGTCTCTTTCGGCCAAATAGCATCTCCTCGTTCCGTTAGAATGAAAAGGCTGTGTTCACTGGAGCAAATAAGGTCGCTCAGTTCCGTTACAATGGTCCGCGCCCCCGGCCGAAGCCAACAACGGCGGAAGAAGCCGGCGCCCGCTCCTAGCGATCAAGGCCCGTCTTCTCAGCTCGAATCCTTCAACGAAGCTGCCCACGTCAACTGACTCGCGGCCACAGGCTCCTCCCTCTTAGAAGGGGGCAGCACGCCGCAGCCATCACTCCGCCCGCAGCTCCAAAATCGCGTCACGCAGCTCCGCGGCGCGCTCGAATTGCAGATTCTTGGCCGCTTCTTTCATCTCGACTTCCAGACGGCCGATCATCGCTTCGCGGTCGCGTTTGGACATCTTGCCTTTGGCGTCGGCCAGATAATCGGCTTTGCTCTCCGCTACCTTGGTGGCCTCGATCACGTCGCGAACCTTCTTACGAATCGTCTGCGGCGTGATGCCGTGCTCCTCGTTGTAAGCGATCTGGATGCCGCGCCGCCGTTCGGTCTCCTTGATCGCCCGATCCATCGAATCGGTGATCGAGTCGCCGTACATCAGGACTCGGCCGTCCGAGTTCCGCGCGGCCCGCCCGATCGTCTGAATCAGCGAACGCTCCGAGCGCAGGAACCCTTCCTTATCGGCGTCCAAAATCGCCACCAGCGACACCTCCGGCAAGTCGAGGCCTTCCCGCAGCAAGTTAATCCCGATCAGTACGTGGAATGTCCCCAGTCGTAAGTTACGCAAAATCGTCATCCGTTCTAACGTCTTGATATCGGAATGGAGATACCTGACTTTGATACCAACTTCCTTCAAATAATCGGTCAAGTCCTCTGACATCTTCTTGGTCAGCGTCGTCACCAGTACGCGCTCATCCTTAGCGATACGGTCGCGGATTTCTCCGATTAAATCGTCGATCTGCCCTTTCGTTGGGCGTACCTCGATAATCGGATCCAGCAGGCCTGTCGGACGGATAATTTGCTGTACCATCGTAGGGCAATGCTCCAGCTCATAAGGCCCCGGCGTAGCCGATACGTAGATGAGCTGCGTCGCTTTCTCCTCGAACTCCTCGAACCGGAGCGGACGGTTATCCAGTGCCGACGGCAAACGGAAACCGTGATCTACCAGCACATTTTTACGCGCTTGGTCACCGTTGTACATCGCCCGGATCTGCGGCAATGTGACGTGGGATTCGTCGATGACGATCAGCATATCATCCGGAAAATAATCCATCAACGTATACGGCGTCGCCCCCCGCTCCCGGAAAGTTAACGGACCCGAGTAGTTCTCGATCCCTGAGCAGAAGCCGACCTCCTTCATCATTTCGATGTCGTAGCGTGTCCGCTGCTCCAGCCGCTGAGCTTCCAGCAGTTTCCCCTGCGCACGGAATACTTCCAGCCGTTCTTCCAGTTCACGTTCGATGTTCGTGATGGCGACCTTCATCGTCTCTTCTTGAGTAACGAAGTGAGACGCTGGGAATATCGCGATGTGATCACGTTCACCGACTAACTCACCGGTCAACACATCAATTTCCGTGATCCGCTCAATCTCGTCGCCAAAAAACTCCACGCGCACCGCTTGCTCGCCCCGGGATGCCGGGAAGATCTCCAGCACATCGCCGCGCACCCGAAACGTCCCGCGTACAAAGTTCAAATCGTTCCGTTGATATTGGATATCTACCAGTCGGCTCAAAATCTGGTTGCGCGGCTTCTCCATCCCCACCCGCAGTGATAGCACCAAATTACGATATTCCATCGGCGAACCGAGACCGTAAATACACGACACGCTCGCCACGATGATGACGTCTCTCCGCTCAAACAACGAACTCGTGGCCGAGTGACGCAATTTATCGATTTCTTCATTAATGCTGGAATCTTTCTCGATGTAGGTGTCGGAGGAAGGAATGTAGGCTTCCGGCTGGTAGTAATCGTAGTAACTAACGAAGTAGTCAACCGAGTTATTGGGGAAAAATTCGCGAAACTCGCTGGCCAGCTGCGCCGCCAATGTCTTGTTGTGTGCGATAACAAGGGTGGGCCGTCCGAGCTTCGCGATCGTATGTGCGATCGTAAACGTCTTTCCTGTCCCGGTCGCCCCGAGTAACGTCTGGTGCTTCTTTCCAGCGATTGTACCCTCTACCAGTTGTCGCACCGCCTCCGGTTGGTCCCCTTGGGGTGTATATTCGGAGATCAGCTCGAATTTATTGTCGCTAACCACGATTTCACTCATTGTCCAACATCACCCTATCGTCTAAAATGGAATACTAGAGGCGTCTCCGGTATTCGTTCTATCTATGCATGAGATGGTTTCCTCAAGATGTTCGTTTCTTCATCTAAACTAGGATCGTCATCATTCCGATGAATAAACCAAGCTTAACCTTTGAGCCCTTCCTAAATTTATCAAAATAGGAATGGGTGTTCCCATGTATTATACCTTTTTCATCCTATAGATGCAAACGGTAAGTCGAGAATAGGAGTTGTACACAATCCATGGATATTGCAACGCTGATAGGCATCATTGTCGGACTCGCCGCCCTCGTTGGCGGATTTATGCTGGAAGGCGGTCAATTGGGTGGTTTGCTGCAAATCACCGCCGCTTTAATCGTGTTTGGCGGCACCTTCGCCGCAGTGTTGATCAGTTTCCCCGTCGCCAAGCTGCGTACGGTACCCAAGGCATTGGCTCTTGCGTTTATAAGCAAATCTCCTGCACAGGATGACGTGATCGAGGAGATAGTCGGTATGTCGTCGATCTCCCGCCGCGAAGGCGTATTAGCCTTGGAAAAAAAGGCCGCTGAGCATCGGGATCCTTTTTTACGCGAAGGTATTCAGTTGGTGGTGGACGGTACAGACCGCGCGATGGTGCGGCAAATCATGGAGCTCGAAATCGATGCCGTATCGAAAAAATATGACGGCTACGCCAAAATATTCGAATCGGCCGGCGGGTACGCTCCAACGATGGGGATTATCGGCACCGTGATGGGGCTCATCCACGTGCTCGGCAGCTTGTCCGAACCGACCGCGCTGGGGCCTTCGATCGCGCTTGCTTTTACGGCGACGTTATACGGGGTGGCCAGTGCCAACCTGATCTTTCTTCCGATCGCCTCCAAAATCAAAGCGCGCTGCGACGACGAAATCGACCGGATGGATATGATGCTTGAAGGGATTTTGTCGATCCAAAACGGCGACCATCCTTTGCTCGTGAGGCGGAAGTTGGAGTCTTTTACCGCGGAAACCACAAGACTTCTGCCTGTCAGCGAACCGGAGAAACCAGTTGGCTTTGGAATTGACTCCCGTATTCGTAGCTCTGAGGAGAATGAGCGATGAGACCGTCCAGCAAATCGGGCAAGAACACCGGACCGGAGCGTTTGCCGCGAGAACCACGCAGGCGCGGACGCCGTGCCGAGCGAAACGAGACGAAAGATCGTTGGCTGATCACCTATGCGGATTTGATTACGTTGTTATTGATTTTTTTCGTGATGATGTATGCCATGAGCCGGTTAGACGTGGAAAAATATGAAGTCGTGACCTCCTCCCTCCAGCACACGTTTAAAGGGGGGGATTCGATCTTGGAGCTGGGCAGCGGCATTATGGGAACGGAGGGCCGTTCCAACCACAAGAATCCGCCGGCTTCAGCCGATAACGGCAGCAAACAAGGCGAAGGGGAAGGCACTACGGGGCAAGCGGACAGTACCGGTCAAGGGCCGTTGACGGAGAGGGAGCTCGCTTTTCGCAAACAAGAGGAAGAACTCGCGAATTTAATGAAACTGATTGAGGCTTATGTTAAGGACAACTCACTCGAGGATCAAATCCGCGTGACCGACTTACCGAAAGGCATCTCGATCACGTTAAGCGACCGATTCCTGTTTGACACCGGACAAGCCGATCTGAAGAGCGGTTCGGCCAAGACGCTAGCCAAGCTGGCCAGCTTGTTCCGGCAGCTCAATACCGTAATCAGCATCGAAGGCCATACCGATAGTCTGCCGATCGTCTATGCGTCGGAGTTCAAGGACAACTGGGAGTTGTCGGGGGCCAGAGCGCTGTCGGTCCTGAGGTTCTTCGTGGATAAGGAGAAGCTGGACCCTCAGCATTTCCAATACGCCGGTTACGCTGACACCCGCCCGGCTGCAGACAACGACACGCCCGAAGGCCGCCAGAAGAACCGCCGGGTGGAGATCACGGTGCTAAGGCAGTTGCAGAAGTAGGGGAAGCTAGCGAGACGTTATCTGCGTGCTTGTGTCCCATGCCGATGTCAGCGATGTCAGGGCTCTTTACCCGCATGCTTAGCTCTAACGGACCACAATGACGCTATTTGCTATTTCCCGGCCCATTTCCCCAGCTAACGGACTGGAGAGGCCTTATTGGCTAGTTCATCGGCGCTAACGGTTGAATTTGCTCCATATAACGTCTCTGGGGTCCGTTAAAATCAACAATTGATGTGTACGGACTAAATAAGGGCCACTCAGTCCGTTATCGATCCTCAGTGAGTAGTAACAACCGCCGGAACATTGCCAGAAGACGATAAAAGCGTTAAACTATGCTCAAACAGGCCGTGAAGCACACGCCGTCTTGATCCTTCTACCTTTAGTTGGTGGAATGGGATCGGGGCGGCGTTTTTGTTTTCACCAGCTGGAGGAAGGTTGGGTTGAGATGAAATTTGATCAAGCTTTTAATGCGTGGATGGTACGCCAATTGGAGGAAGAGAAGAACCCTAGACGGTTGGAGCTCCTCACAAAGGGATTAGGACATGGCACCCTGGAATTTTTGCGGCTCGTCTGGTACCCTGCCGTAGGTCAATTCGATCACTTATACGCGGAATGGGAGGTGCGGGACTTCAACAACGGTTACCGATACTTGGACCTCGCTTATCTCCCTGGGTCAGGAACGGTGAAAGGGGCTATTGAAATTCAAGGCTACGGCCCCCATGCAAGAGATCTGGACGTACGGCGCTTCAAGGATTTATGCTGGCGGCACAGCTTACTGGCGTTAGAGGGTTGGACGTTACTCCCCATCGCTTATTTGTCTATCGTGGAGGAGCCGAAGCAATGTCAGCAGCTGGTCTTGTCGTTTATTGGGAGGTTCATCACAACGAACCTGATGGCTGATCTGAATTGGCTGGAAGCAGAAACCGTTCGCTTCGGTCGTCGTCTTTATCGTCCATTTACGCCCAACGAGCTGGCAACACATCTCAGGGTTTCTGTTCGCCATGCCAGAAATATTTTGCATGGGTTAATCGAGAAGAACCTCTTCGCCGTCGCCAAAGGGAAAGCTCGATATCGCAGTTATCATCTAGTTGAGTAGGTGCTCAAGGGATCGTCAGCGCTCTAACGGAACGTAGGGACCTTATTGGATATTTCCCGCATGATTTCCCGTTTTAACGGAACGTACGGATCTTATCCAAGGTGTTTTACTGTTTATTGCACACGATAAGACTAAATAAGAGCATCTGGTTCCGTTACATTCTGGATAGGTTCGATTCGAGCTATATAAGGGCTCCTAGTTCCGTTAGAGAGACAGCTCTGCTAAAAAAATCCCCTAATGAGATGGTGAAACCACCTCATTAGGGGATTGGTCTGAACATTAGCGCGCGCCCTACGCCTCGGCGGCCGGCCCGTCGGCCGCCGCGGGCGCACCGCCGCCCGTCCGCGCTTCGCGCTGCGGCGCGGGCGTGGCGCCCCGAGCGCCGCGCACCGCGCGGGCGCTCGTGCGCGGGCGCAGCAGCTGCAGCAGCGACAGCGGCTGCAGCCTTACCGCCGCCGGCGCCAGCTCATCCGGCGCGAGGATCGCGCCGAGCTGGTGATGGTCGCCGGCGTAGATGGCGCGCTGGAGGAATTTGCTCTCGCCCGCGAGATTCAGCACCTCCAGCTTGCAAAAAGCCGGGTTGATCCGCAGCGCCGCATGCAGATCTTCCTTGGTTGGCACCGGCACGCCGTTGACCTTGACGATGGACTCGCCGGCCCGGATGCCCAGTTCTTCCGCCGGGCTGCCCGGCAGCACCGCGAGCACCTTCAGTCCCCCTTGCGGATGGACGAACAGCGGACTGCGTTGCTGCTCCTCGAAGCGGCTCAGCCAAATCAGCGCTTCGTGCAGCGCAAACGCCGCGAGTGCGGCTACCGGCAGCAACGGACTCCACCACGAGGTAAGCAACGCCAGTACCGTGATGACCGCACCGTAACCCAGCAGCCGGCCGGATGAGACGCGGGCTTTGTCTTTTGGCAACAGTCCCATCGTCATCTCCGAGAACCCGAGCACAATCGGCAGCGCCATCAAGCTAAAGCCACCTTGCCACGCATCCCCGCCGAACAACGGCGTCCATGGCAACACCCCGCCCGTCGTTTGCGCAGGAATGAGCAGGAACAGCGGCACCGGCCACAAGCTTTGCATCTGATACCCGCCGATCAGCTTCCCCCGCTTGCCCTCATAAAACAACGGTCCGGCAAACGACGCACCCTGCCACCGTACCAGCAGGCCCTCGACCAGGTGCAGCAGTCCAACCAGGCAGAGCAGCGCCGGAATGTCCAGCTCCCGGACGATGCGCACGACGTCGCTCACAAAGCCGCTGCCCGCAAATCCCGGGAACAGATTCAACCCGAACTGAATCACGCCGAGTATGCCCACGGAATAGGCCAGGCATAAATAGCGGATGCGGAACAACATCAGCACGATCGTAACCGCCCAAAGGCAGAGGATCCCCTCCATCGTCAGATTCATTCCCAGGAATACGAAGACGACGGACACCGCCAGACCCGCCAACAAGCCGGCTAGAACGGTTCGCCAAGTCTGCAAGCCCCAGCTGTGCAGGCGAACATGAAACAGACGGCGCTCCAGCACTACCTGCCTGCGATAGATCAGCAGGACGACGATGATCGAAATATAGTAAAACGGCTGCAGCAACAGCTGCATCCCTGCTTCCGCCAGACTCCATAATCCTTCCAGAATGAGATCCAAGAGGTACTCACGCTCCTTTATGTTAACTTAAGTTCTTCCGCTAATCAGAAAAAAAGAGGGCCGGATTTCAGCCCTCTAAGGGATTCGACAATTACGAGGTGATTTCCTTCCGCACAACCTCGAGTGCGCGATTTAACTGCGCATCGTTTTTCGGATCGCGGATTTGCTTAATGACGCTGCTCTCCAACGCCTCGGCCGTTTTCGTATCCAACACGCCGTTCGCCGTGAGCTTCTGATCGGCTTGGAATTTCTTCAACGCCTTCTCGGTATTTTTATCGAAGTACCCGTCCTTCCGGCCCGGAGCGTATCCAAGTCCATCCAGCATCGTTTGAGCGCTTTTGATATCTTCGCCGAGCATATCGAATTTGTACGTCTTTTCCTTATTGATCGGGGCTACCGTAAAATAGTCCGGCTGGGACACCGCAATGTCCGGCTTGATCCCCTTCTTGTGAATCCATTCGCCGTTTGGCGTCAGCCATTTGGCGATGGTGATTTTCAGCAGGCTGCCGTCCCCCATCTCCTGGCTGTAGCTCGATTGCACCGTTCCTTTGCCATAGGTGGCTTCGCCAACCAGCTTCGCCCCCGCGGACTCCTGCAACGCTCCGGCTAGGATCTCCGAGGCGCTTGCGCTGCCCTTATTAGTGACGACAACGATCGGATAGGATTTGCCGCTTCCTTTGGAAACTGACTGCTGCCGCCGTTTGTACTTATCCTCGATTTGGACGATGGCTTTGCCTTTCGGAACGAATACCTCCGACATCGCCTCAACGACGTCAAGTACCCCGCCCGGATTGTTCCGAACGTCGATCACCAGACCCTTCATGCCTTGTTTCTCCAAGGCGTCCAGCTCTTTTTTGAAGCGATCGGCCGTATTTAGTGAAAACTCCGTTACCCCAATAACTCCGACCTTGCCTTCCTTCATCTCGGCATACACCGTTTCCAGCGCGATGTCGTCACGGACGATCTTAAATTCCAGGGTGCTGGCTGTCCCTGCCCGCTTGACCTTCACTGTGGCCGTCGTGCCTTTCGGGCCGCGGATTTTCGCGACCGCCTCATTCAGACTCAAGCCCTCGAACGATTCGCCGTTGACCGACAGCAGGATATCCTTGGGCTGAATCCCCGCCTTTTCCGCAGGGGAGCCCTTGATCGGAGAAACGACGACTACATTGCCGTTCTCCATGGAGACCTCCGCCCCAATTCCGGTAAAAGAACCCTCAATCTGCTCCGAGAATTGCTGCGCCGTATCGGGCGCCATGTAGGAGGAAAAAGGATCCTCCAACGCATTCATCATTCCGTCAATGGCGCCGTTAATCAATTTGTTCGTATCCACGTCTTCGACGTAGTTTTTCTGGACGAGCTGGAGCGCCGTCTCGATTTTTTTGATATCCTGCTTTGAGCCGGTGCTGGCTGTGTCAGCAAAATTTCCACTACGCAGCGGTCCTGTACCGGCAAAGCTCCATTCCCCTGTCAGTGTTAACGTCAACAAACTGCTGACCAGCATGGCTGCGACAACGAGCAGGGTTACCGTACGACCTTTATACATCCTTGATCACCGCCTCCGAAAAATAAACGTGCCGGGGAACCTCCCGGCCCGTCCGAATTGAACGTCCCATAGTATATGTCCCGCCCATGAGAAATATTTACAATATAAGGTTGTTTTAAAATCGGCTTCTTATCACGATGCACTATCAAGGAGCCTAATCGACATCGAATCTTGAATTCAGCCGAGTCCAAGCGTGTGCTTCCGAAGCATGTTTCCTGCGGAAACATTTCAGCTGCTCACGTAGCCTACGACTACGCTCCGCTGTTTAAGTCTCTAGCTTCATCCAACCTTCTTGGGGCTAATTAACCCTGACCAAACAGGGAAAACGGACCCTTGCCTCAAAAGAGGCGGTATCCGTTTTCGTTCGAACACTATAGCTATTTTATTACAAATAAGGCATTGGGTCTACCGGGTTTCCGTTAATCCGGACTTCAAAGTGGCAATGCGGCCCAGTTGAGTTTCCGGTGCTTCCCACTTCGGCGATTTTTTCGCCTTTCTTGACCTGCTCGCCTTTTTCTACTTTAATTCCGCCGTTGCGGATATGGCCGTAGAGCGTCCATACGTTGTCGCCGTGGTCGATGATCACCGTGTTACCGTACCCACTCCACCATTCCGCGACGATAACGACACCATCCTCCGCCGCATGGATATCCGTGCCTTGAGGGGCCGCGAAATCCACGCCGGTATGTTTTTTCTTCACGCCGGTAATCGGATGGATCCGCGTACCGTACCCGGAAGAAATTCTTGCGCCGTCCACCGGCAATCCAAACGAACCGCCGTTGCCTTTGAATCCGCCCGAACCGTTAGAACTTTTCTTATATTTGTAAACCTGAGCCGCCTTCACCTTGTTCTTCTCTTGCTCCAACGCAGCCCGTTTCGTTGCCAGCTCAATCAGGAGTGCTTCTTGTTCTTCGCTGATATCTTCGGATTGTTCGATGTCGGCATTGTATTTCGCGATCAGCTGCTGCTTCTCGTTTTCCTTGGATTCCAAATCGCTTTTACGAGATTCAGCTTCTGCATACAACTGCTTCACTTTCGCATAATCCTGCTCCAGCTGTTGTTGTTGCTGCACGATCAGCTCCTTATCCCGCTTGTGCTCATCCAGAAGGACGTGGTCCTGATTGGCAATGGCCTGAAGGGAGTCAGCCCGCTCCAGAAAATCAGTAAAACTGGTGGAGGACAATAGCACGTCCAGATAGGAAACGACGCCATCCGTATACATCAACCGAACGCGGGTGTCGAGCAAATGCGAACGTTCCTCGATTCGCGCCTGGGTCTGGTCCAATTTCTCCCCGGTCGTGTGCAGGTCCTGCTCCGTCTTATCAATGTCCAGCGAAATTTGAGTCAACTCGTTGCTGACGACCTCGATCTGTCCCATCAATTGTTTCAGGTAATTAGTGTTTTTATTGACGTAATGCTGCGCTTCTTGCTTCTGATTAGCAGCATTTTCCTGTTGTTTTTTAGCTTGTTTGGCCTGTTCCTGAAGCTGCTTCAGCTCTTTATCGATCTGGCTGATGGTTTTCGTTTTAGCGAAACCTTCGGTAGGTTGGAAGATTAAAGCGGCTAATGCGACAACGGTGATCGTGGTTATCCATTTCTTCAACTTCGTTTCCCCATCCTTCATATAAGGTAGTTAAAAATTACGGCTTTTGATCGCGGTGCACTACACCTTCAAAAACTTCCGGATCGACATCGTACTTCCCCAAACTCCGATCAGGAATCCTAAACCAACAAGCAAGCCGCCCAATTCCAGGCCGATCTCACTTAATGGAACTAACTGAATGGCCAACGTGACGTCGGCTTTCACCGAAGACACCAGCTCGTTGTAACTGAAGAACAACACGCCTACGGTGATCAACGACCCGATCAAGCCGATCAACGCGCCCTCCACGAAAAACGGCCACCGAATAAAGGTGTTCGTCGCGCCAACCAACTTCATGATGCCGATCTCGCGGCGACGGGCCAGAATCGTTACCCGAATCGTGTTGGAGATGAGGAACATCGCCATCAAGCCTAGTCCGGCCACGAAAGCGAATCCGATATTGCGGATCGCCCGGGTGATTTTGAACAATTTCTCCACCGTGCCTTGACCGTAATTGACTTTATAGATCGGCTTCTCCTCGTACTTATCGTTAAGTGCGGTAATCTTGCTCGCAACATAAGGGGCAGTCGTCGGCTCAATCACTTGAACCTCGAAGGTGTCTGGGATCGGGTTCGTCGTTTCGTCGTAGCCCTCGAGCAAGTCCTTGCCTTCCTCGCCAAGCTTCTCCCGGAAGTCCTTTAACCCTTCGGCTTTGGGGATCAGGGTAACTTTGCTGACTTCTTCCATCGAGCCAATGTCGTTGTACACCTGATCTCGTACGGCTTCCGTCACATCCGAGTTCAAGTAGGCCTTGATCTGTACCTGGCTGTCCGCTTCATCGGCAAACGCATTGACATTCAACACAAGCAAGGTAAACACGCCCAAGATGAGCAGTGAGACGATGATCGAGGTCACGGACGCCACCGACATCCAACCGTTGCGGAATACGCTCTTTGCGCCTTCCCGAAAATGCCGCAAGAAGGTGCTAATATTCATAACCGTATTCCCCTCTCAGCTGGTCTCGCACGATGTTGCCGTGTTCGATCGCGATAACGCGTTTGCGCATCGTGTTCACGATTTCTTTGTTGTGGGTAGCCATAACGATGGTGGTTCCGCGGAAATTGATTTCATCCAGCAGCTGCATGATCCCCCAGGAGGTCTCAGGATCAAGGTTCCCCGTAGGCTCGTCCGCAATAATGACGGACGGATTATTAACGATCGCCCGGGCGATTGCCACACGTTGCTGCTCTCCGCCGGAAAGTTGGGAAGGATCGCGATTGGCTTTATTTTTCAGCCCGACAAGGTCGAGCACTTCCATCACGCGTTTCTTGATAATCTTCTTAGGGGCTTCGATGACCTCCAAAGCAAAGGCGACATTTTCGTAGGCCGAGAGCTTCGGAAGCAGTCGGAAATCTTGAAAAATAACCCCGATATTTCGGCGCACATAGGGAATTTTGCGAGGTTTGAGCTTGCCAATATTAAAACCATTGACGGAAATTTGCCCTTTCGTGGGCACTTCTTCCCGGTAAATTAGTTTCATAAATGTCGATTTCCCTGCGCCGGAGGGACCAACCAAATATACGAATTCATTACGATCAATTTTGATCGAAACGCCTTTAAGGGCGTGGGTTCCATTCGGATATGTCTTCCAGACATCCTGCATTTCTATCACTTAATCACGTCCTAGATCTATGATTCCGTTCTGTAGATGACCCTTTTTTACATTCGACATGTTCCTGCCAATTCCTTTAAAACCTGAGTAATTTCCTTGAAGTCCGATTTTTATTGTAACAAAGATGTTACCTCTTGAGTACCCGAAAGTTTTCGATAATTTGATCATACATATGGTTGTACAACATTCTTTTCTATTAAATATAGGTCTTTAGATAAAGGAGCCGGTTATGAAAAAGAAACATTTGGCAATGATCTTCCTTTGTGTTGGGCTCCTCGGCACGGCGTTTTGGGGAGCGTTAACTTTATATGTTTCGCAGGACAGCTTGCCTCCAGGCACCCTTGTGGCCGGATTGGAGCTAGGCCGACGCCATCGGGAGGAAGCCCTGCAACTGCTTGACCAAGAGATTGCCGCGTTAAGCCAGAAGAAGGTCGTGTTTACGGTGGACGGCAGTGTGAAAACCATGACCTGGGCGGAAGCCGGGGTGACGTTTGGAGCCGAGCCGTTTCGCGAGGAGGTGCGTCGACTGAGCGAAGGATCTTTGTGGGAGAGGGTGCGAACGCGAAGAGACTTTGATCGACAGTGGATGCTTACCTTAACCTTTGATCCTCGGAAACTGCAGGCGGTGTTTACTCCTGAATGGGAAAAATCGTTGTTTGGTTCTCCGGTTAACGCCGTACGGACGATTACGCCCCAGGATCAGATCCGCTACCAGCCGGGGATCGCAGTGAAACGTATCGACTGGGATCGCTTGTTGGAGACAGTGCCAAAGCAGCTTGGGGAGGAAGTACGTCGGTTGGAAAAGAATTCATGGCATGAACCAATGCCGACACAGGAAACGTTGTCTTTGTCTTTGTCGAAACAGCTTCCAACGCTGCGATTTACCGTGCCGCTGAAAACCGTGCAGCCCAAGGTCACCGTAGATCTGCTCAAAAAAGAAGGCATCCGCCGCAAAATCGTCCAATTCTCCACCAGTCTGCGGACCAGCGGGGTCGGGCGGGTGCATAACGTTGACTCGGCGGCCCGCAGTATTGATGGGATCGTGCTGGCCCCGGGTGACATTTTCGATTACGGCGAAGCGATCGAATATGCCGAGAAGACGTTCGGGTTCCAGGAAGCCCCGGTGATCTTCGGGGGCAGACTGGTGCCCGGGGTCGGCGGCGGCATTTGTCAGGTGTCGAGCACGCTCTACAATGCAGCGGTTCGCGCCGGGCTGTCGATCGTGGAGCGGCGGAATCACTCCCTGCCGGTCAGCTACTTGCCCAAAGGTCAAGATGCCACGTTCGCCAAGGGCTACATTAACTTCCGCTTCAAGAACACCTCCGGCCACCATCTCCTGATCCGCGCTACGGTGGAGAATCGCGAACTCACCGTTAAGCTGTTCGGCGACATCCCGGAGAACATCAGTTACTCGCTTGAATCCCGCACGACGGAGATCCTCCCTCCGCCCAACAAATATGTCGCAAACACTTCGCTCCCCGTCGGGAGCCGTCAAGTGCTGGTACGCGGGAAACAGGGGTATATCGTTGAAACGTATCGCCTCAAGAAGGTGGATGGGCGCACAGTCGAGCGCACGCTGATCTCCAAGGACACGTACCCGGCACAGCCAACGGTGATCGCCGTGCACGATACCAAAGGGGGGGCGGCTAGTGGCGGTAACTCTAACAATAGCAATAAGAGCGGACGTCCTGAGAGTGCGCCGTCAGAGCGCCCGCCTAAGCAAATCTTAGAGGACGGTGTAACCGGTCCGAATTTCCGGTGAGGTTAGGGGGGCTCTGCCCCCTAACTACTAACAACTTATCATAACGGTAAAAAGGGCGCTATTTCGTCAAATTCACACCTCATCACCGATATAAGGGAATATTATGGCGTTATTTTACGATGTGAAGTCAAAACTCGCGTCGATCGCGACTTCTCACCAGCAATAAGGACATTTTTTACCGTTATTTCCCCGGAAATTGTCTTGGCGAGTCAAATAAGACCATAAAACGGCGCTATTTCATCTCAAGTTACAGGATAAGCCGTTTGGCGTCGAGCAAAAGTTGATAAGTACGCACTCGTACGCTTCCACTAGCTGGTTGGATCCACTGTTTCTCCACCATTTGTCGTAACCATTTACGCGCCGTTTTGTTCTCCACTCCCATCGTTAAGCAAATATCCCCCGGTGTTAGAGGTCTTCCCAACCGTAGGAACAGACGAATCAGCTCCTTCTCATGATAGTTAGCCTGAAATAAAGTCTCCCCCTCCCCCAACCACCTCCCCATAAACTGCTGTAGTGTCTGCTGGCAGTAGCTAGGATTGTCGCTGACGTCATCGTAGGTAAAGCGCAACACTTTCCAACCGTCCAGGATCAGGTCGTTTTGCCGCCGGCATTGGTCCGAGAAGCGGTCGCGGCTGATGTTTCGCAAATGGGGGCCAAACCCGTCGATTTCGATCGCCAGCTGCACTCCCGAGCGAAGGTAAGCAAAGTCGAGATAGCGCATCCCATCTTTAAAGTCCGTCACTTCATATTCGGGATGAAGATGGCGGAAATGCCCGAAGGCGGGCCACCACACTTTTTCGACAAATGCCTTTTCCGCGTGCCCGTGGCCCTCCTGTAGTCTCCGTTCCCTCTCCCCTTCCCGACGACTCAAATGATCGCTAAGCCACAATGCATGCGTCTCCTGAAATCCCATCTCAATAACCTCCTCCGTAGAAAAAATAAAAACGCCTTCCGTCGCGGATATTTCATCCGACAACAATAGGCGTGTGCTTCACGAATTATTTACTTGTCTATGTCCCATTCTACCACAAGCCTGCGAAATTCTTCCACTTCTCCATTAGTTAGTTTGCCCATAAGTGCAGTTCTCCACGCAGACGTCTGAGTTGCTGCACAAGGTAACTTGAAGTATACTGGTCTGCGTCTGACGTATTACATCACTTCATGATCAATTCACTACATAAAATAAACTTCCCACTTCCAAACTAACTAAGGTAATGAGCGAAGGAGGCTTCCTCTACTATGAATAAATCGATCGCCCCCACATTGAACCCTGCCCGCAGCGCCTCCACCTGGCTGTTGGTCACCGCGGTTCTGCTAACCGCTGCGGCCTTGCGATCCCCTATCACCGGGGTAGGTGCCATCATCGGCGAAATCGAAGCAACCACCGGCTTGTCGCATACGCTGTCGGGTATGCTGACGACGCTACCGCTAATCGCCTTCGCGGTGTTCGCGTTGGCTGCGCCGGGCTTGTCCGCAAAGTTCGGGATCGAGCGGACGTTATTCTTCAGCATGATCCTGATGACCGGCGGTATTCTCGTCCGTTCGCTGCCGTCCGTGACCGCGTTATTTGCCGGTACCGCGCTAGTCGGCATCGCCATTGCCATCGGCAACGTGCTGCTGCCCGGGCTGATCAAACGCGACTTTCCGCAGCAAGTCGGATTGATGACCAGCCTGTTCACCACGTGCCTGACCTTCTGGGCGGCGATCTCCTCCGGGATCAGCGTACCGCTGTCCCAAGGACCGCTCGGGTGGCGCGGCGCGTTGACCATTTGGGTTGCCTTAACGGCGGTCGGCGCCCTCGTCTGGCTACCTCTATTGCCACGGCGTGCCAAAGCGCCCGGCGGCAAGGGCCAAGCCGCGGAGGCTACAAGCCGCTCTCGCATCCCAGAAGCGGCGGTATCCAGCGACCGGACAAGCCCTACATCCACCCAGAGTAAAACAACCGCTGTTCCACGCCTTCGCATCTGGCGCTCACCAGTTGCATGGCTGGTAACGATGTTTATGGGCTTCCAGTCGATCCTGTTTTACGTCAGCATTTCCTGGCTGCCGGACATCCTGCAGGAACGGGGAATGAGTGCCGAACAAGCCGGTTGGATGCTGTCGCTCATGCAGCTGATCAGTATGGCCGGCTCGTTCGTGATGCCGCTGCTGGCCGCACGGTCCGACAGCCAGAAATGGCTGACCGCCGCCACCGCCGCTTTATGCGTGATCGGCTTCGGCGGCATCTGGGCAGGGCCGGTATCCCTGGCCGCCCTCTTCATCCTCTTGCTTGGGATCGGCTCCGGTTCAACCTTCGGCCTAGCGATCGTCTTCTTCTCACTTCGCTCACGAACGACGGAGCAGGCCAGCGCCCTGTCGGGCATGGCGCAATCGGTCGGTTACATCCTAGCCGCGTTCGGCCCAACGCTATTCGGCTACCTCCATGACCTTAGCGGCAGTTGGGACACCCCGCTTGCCGTCATCACCGGAGTGTCGATCTTAACCGCCCTGTTCGGCTACGCCGCCGGCCGCAAAGGGTTTATCGACGCCGCATAGGCGCAGACGGTGAGCCGACCGCTTTCCCGCAGCCTTGTCGGTTGTCGGAATGTTGCATTTTAATCAAGATTTCAGTCCCAGATCGCCTGAATATCCAGGAAATGTTGCATTCTAAGCAACATTTCCCGAACTCCAAGGCGCTGTAGCCCCGAAATGTTGCACTTTCTGCAGCATATCGACTGAAACCCGGAGGGCTGCGCGAATAATGTTGCACTTATTGCAACATTCCATAACCGCAACCGCACCGCAACCGCACCACCCCCGCGCAGCAACGCAAAGAAGCTGCCCCTTGGGGCAGCT
>NZ_JALPRK010000020.1 GCF_023195895.1 Paenibacillus mellifer | reverse complement strand
CGCTGAATATTCAGCGTCTTTTTTATTCCCCATTTTTCCGCTCTAATAGCCCCATTTCAAGGCAGGTTGTCATCGCTAATGCCTTTTCGCCTGCCTGAAACTGAATATGAATGCGTTCATGGCTCACCTTAACGATAACGCCTGCTCCAAAGGCCCTGTGTTGAACCGTTTCCCCTTCGATGAGTTCGGTAGCTGTCCGGATCGCATTCGGATTGATCGGGGGTTCAACGGTAGCTGGATGCGATGTTTCAGACTCTTTTGGCGGATTCTGAATGCTCCTCACAGCCGTCACAAACCGTGACTCTGTCACCTCCGCCCCATCCCGTTTCTTATAAGTGATCAGTTCCAAATGCTTCTTCGCCCGGGTCATCCCCACATAAAATAATCGGGTGGCCTCCTCCATCATTTCCGCGTTCTCCTTATCGTCCTTGGACGGAAGGACCCCTTCCACTAGGTCGATCATATACACTCTTTCGAATTCCAAGCCCTTCGAGCTGTGCATTGTGGAGAAGGTGACGACATTCTGCCCCCTCTTCGACCTTGAGGTTCTCAACGCCGACTCCAAGTACTTTAACCTGCTTGCAAACTCCTCCATTGTAGTTAACCCCGCCGCAATTTCCTCCAGCGTGTTCAGGATGCCGATCAGGTATTCCTTGCGGAACCCAAGCCGCTCGCACATCTTCTCAAGGGCCTTCTCATAACCCAGCCGATCTCGAATGACATGAATGGCATGCAGGGGCGGCATTCCTTTCATTTGCTGAAACGTTTCCTTGCACATCGTTAGCTGCTTCACTTGATAATCCTGCACCGGTACCCGGTTCAGTAGATTATCAAATACCGACTCGTCATTATGAATCTCGAGCAAGGCTGCCATTTGCTGCTTGCTAATGTATCCATTGAATTTCAGATGAATCTTCTCCAGAATATCGGGACGCTTATCCGTGAACGTCATCCGCATGAAATTGAGGATATCCTCAACCACCCAATGGGAGAAAAAGCGGTTATCCGCATCCTTCATATAAAAAGGAATGCCTGCACGATCAAATGCATTCATTAAAGCGATGGATGAAGAATGATTTCGATAGAAGACGGCTACCTCGGTAAGATTCTCGAGCTGTTGAATCTCCTGAACTAGATATTTGGCCTGGTTGCCGTAATCGTCCAAACTTCGAATCTCAATCGGCTTGTAGGGAGGATTCTGGGTAAACATATTTTTCAAGTAGCGATCTTGGTTTCGCTGAATAAACGTGTTGGCGATCTCCACGATCTCTTTGGATGAACGGTAATTCTGCTCCATAAACAAGATCATCGCATCCGGGTAGACCTGCTTGAAGTTCAGCAAATAGGCAGGATCGGCCCCACGCCAGCTGTAGAGACTTTGATCATCGTCGGCGACGACGCATAGGTTATGATGCCGCTGCACCAGCTTCTCGATAATGGCATGCTGAACCCTGGACGTGTCCTGGCTCTCATCCGTTAGGACGTAATCATAACGCTCCTGATATTTGCGAAGCAAGCTCTCATCCCCCGCCAGGATCTGCTCGCAAACCACCAGCATGTCGTCATAATCCAGAAGCAGCGATCGGGTTCCGGATTGCTTGAAGAGCTCGTAATCCCGCAAAATCCGTTCAGCCTGGGGCACCTCCACCTTTACCGTGGACCACTGCTCGGAGGGGATCATTTTATTTTTGATAAAGCTGATGTAAGTGGTGAGCTCATCTAACTGGTCATCCGTGATGTTCTCTCCGGTAATCGCTTTAAAGAGATTCCGCAAAATGATCTTCTTATGCAAAGGTTGTTGTTCTGAATCTATGGTTTCTAGCTCGGCAGAGTTAGCTTCCCCTTCAATGATTTGAAATGGAGTCTGGATCACGCGGAAATGCTCCCGCACCACCTCGTAAGCCAAGCTATGGATCGTGGAGAAATCGACAGGCGTTAGCTGCGGATAGAGAGTTTTAAAGCGTTCCCTCATATCGTGGGCTGAAGCACGGCTAAAGGTCACGGCCTTGATTCTTCTCGGGGGTATCCCCTTCTCCTCGATCAAATAGCCGATGCGCTTAATGATCGTTGTCGTCTTCCCCGATCCGGGCGAAGCTAACAAAAGCAAGGGTCCTTCGGTTTGAAGGACCGCTTGCTTCTGGATTTCGTTTAATTCCATGCTCATGATGACTGACCCTTTTGAACGTTCATAGATAGGTAGCTTTCAAGCTCCTTCGGTCATTATACCTTTCGATCAGGGATGGAACAACCGTTCCGCGCCTGCCTTTGCATGAATATGGAAATCGCTGTTCATATTAAGATCGTCTGTGAAAAATCTCGATACAGCAGAGGAGCAGGAAAGTGAGAAGAGAACGCAAAAAAAGAGGGGCGTTTTGCCCCTCGCTACTATTCCAGTCTAGTTAGTTTCGGTTGAGGTTAAACCCTCCTTTTGCAGGGCAAATAATAGCCAAACGTAAAGAGGTTCTTTCCGTCCTCTTCGATCTTGGCAAACTTCTCGAAGGAATAATACTCCATTGATATCCCGACCATGGAGTAATCCGGCTCATACCCATGAGCTCGCATGACCTTCTCCGTTTTCCCATGCGCACCTTTCTCTAGATGAGGCGTCATTCCTTGGATCCAGCCGACCCCCATCAAACAATCGGGAATATCTCGGTAAGAGAAACCCTCCGGAACCGCAGCCTCCGGCTTAGCAAAGATCCCGGCAATATAAACAAACTCTTGGGTCTGAGGATTGTATTCCCCCATCCACCCAATCGTGTCTCCCTTGGGAGATACGCGATCGGGTAAACCTTGGAGCAAATCGTTGGTTCCGTCATTCAAGATTCGATTCCATAACTCAGGTACCGGGTTGGTCTTGCCAACGACGACCTCTTGACCAATAAATCGGACGGCTTTAAACTGTTGAACCTCAAGATCCACCTTGACTCCCAAAGGCATAACCTCACCTCCATACGTCTACTTTACATCCAACCGATATCAAGTACAATTATGGCTTACAACAAAGCAGGCAAAAAACAAGATCCACCATAACCTTACGATTGGTGGATCTTGTGTATTAGTTACTCTTTAGGATCTGCCGCCGTAGCTCTTATACTGAGCGTATACTTGATTTGCGTATTGATCCGCCAAGATCGGACGGCCATAGGAATCCGTGGCTCCCGGATACCAGTAATCGCCACCGTTATAGTGCAACAAGCCGTTATAGATGTTGCCGAATCGATTCATCTTCTCGTTCAAAATCAGTGCGCCCATGTATACTTGATCCTGTTCACTGCTATGGTTATAGGCATGACCAAACTTGGCGCTAAATTGAGACAAATACGCATTCCGCGTGTTGGGTTCAACCTGCATCAATCCGTCGCCGGCCGAAGGGCTGCCCGGTAGACCTGCGCCAAAGCTGCTTTCCTTCTTGATCACGGCGCTCAGCAATAAGGCAAAATCCCCGCCTTTACCATAAGCATTGTCCGCGTTCATGACATAGGTCCAGATGTGACTCGGAACTTCCCCAGGCTTTGTTACTGGTGATGGGTTTGGATTGGGATTGGGATTGGGGTTTGGGTTGGGGTTTGGATTCGTTCCGCCACCGCTGCTTAATCCCCATAAAGCCGGAACAACAGCAGGTTCCCAACCTACGAGGGAAGTATGTGCCTGAATGCAAGTATAAGTGCTTCCGTTATAAGTTACGGTATCGTTTACTGCGTATGAAGTATTTGGAGCCCATGCTCCTCTTGCGGCTGCACTTGCTGGAATAACTGCTAGAAAGGTAGACAGGATTACGGCTAAAACGACCAAAAGAGATGTGGCTTTCATAGAGACTTTTCTGCTAGTCATTTTTATACCTCCTCATATTAATAATCTGCGGCTCATCTAAGAGACGAACCACAAAATTGTAATCGCTCTATATTCCATACCTTTCATATGTTGACGAATTAAAACAATATCTTACAGTTCTGATCATACGAAAATATGAAAATTATTCCAATAGTTCCTAGGCCCTGCTTTTCTTGAAGTTTTATTGAACTTATGGACAGAGGAATCCCGCACACAAAAAAACGAGCCGGTCCAATACCGAAACTCGTTTTATGAAGCTGCGAATCCGCTGATTTAACTGTTTGACGTCTCTTCCATCTGATGCGCAAATGCATCCAGAAGCGCGCGAACTTCATCGGTAGACGCGGTGCTCATCAATTGATTTCTCAATTCACTTGCCCCTCGAAACCCTTTGACATAAACTTTAAAAAAGCGCTGTAGCGCCTTAAATGGCCGCGCCTCCAATTGTCCAGCATACTGATCATGGAGATCCAGGTGCAATCGTAACAGATCCAGATATTCGGCAGTGCTATGTTCTCTTGGCTCTTTTTCAAAAGCAAACGGGTTCTTAAAAATCCCTCGTCCAATCATGATCCCATCCACCCCATACTGCTCAGCCAGCTTCAAGCCCGTCTGACGGTCCGGAATATCGCCATTGATCGTAAGGAGGGTCTGCGGGGCCACCCGATCGCGAAGCGCTTTAATCTCAGGAATCAATTCCCAATGCGCATCGACTTGGCTCATTTCGTCTCGTGTCCGCAAATGGATCGACAGATTCGCAATATCTTGCTGCAAAATATGGGTCAACCAATCCCGCCATTCCTCCACCTCCGTGAAACCAAGTCGCGTCTTGACACTTACGGGGAGCCCCCCTGCCTTGGCGGCTTGGATGATGCCAGCGGCAACCTCTGGGCGGAGAATTAAGCCGCTCCCCTTCCCGTTGGAGGCCACATTCGGAACGGGGCATCCCATATTGATATCGATCCCTTTGAAGCCTTGCTGCGCCATCCCGATACTCATCTTTGCAAAAAATTCAGGCTTATCGCCCCATATATGCGCCACCATCGGTTGTTCATCCTCGGTAAAGAGCAAACGCCCTCGTACGCTATGATTCCCCTCCGGGTGACAATAGCTCTCCGTATTGGCAAACTCCGTAAAGTAGACATCCGGTCTCCCAGCTTTACTTACGACGTGACGAAACACAACATGCGTTACATCTTCCATTGGTGCAAGTATAAAAAAAGGTCGCGGTAAATCACGCCAAAAGTTATTCGTCATATGCAAACTCCTATCTTCTCGTTGTACCTAATACTCTATTATAATAGCTCCCCCTCACGATAGCATCCCCAGTTTCCTCCAATGAAAACATGACGGCATGGCCTCACCATGAACTAGAGCGCGAGTTTAAAGTTTTCTTTAAGTTTCACTTGCAGGCCATGCCCACGTGATAAAATGACAGCAGAAAAAATCAATAACATTTATCGCACAATAGGAGGGGCAAAAAAACGATGAAGAAAAAAGTTGTCGGCGTATTGATGACCTTGCTGCTTTGCTTCATTTCCGCCGATTACTTGGCCAATCACGCAACTTCTGCTACGAAGACTTCAGCCAAATTTACGGACTTGAAGGATCTGGACGAGATAACGAAAGCCAAGTTCGACGCGATGATATCCGCGGGTGTATTCGACGGCGTGTCTGAAGGCACATTCGGCCTTAATGAGGAAATGAACCGAGCGCAATTCGCTAAGGTTGCGGCGTTGATTTTCAACTTGGAGGTGGATACGGACTTAGAGACATCTTCATTCAGTGACGTTAAAGCCGATGATCCTGCATATGGATATGCGGTGCCATACATCGAAGCGGTAAAAGCCGCAGGGATCACGGATGGCTATAGAGAAGGTATCTATGATCCTTCAGGTAAGGTAACCAAGGAGCAGTTGGCTACGTTTCTGATTCGCGGGCTGGGAAAGGAAAAGGAGGCCACGGCAACGCTAGGAGTGGATGATCCCACAGTTTCTAATTGGGCTAAGGAGTATGTTGCCTATGCGATCGAAAAAAATTTGATGCCTACCGAAGACGACGGGACGTTCGGTGGGAAGGACGCTGCAACACGAAATCACCGACCCCACCAACAGAATCCCCAGTCTCATTCGCTCCGATTTTGCCTGGAATCTTAAACAGATCCGCCTCGCTGTAACTCATTCCATTGCCCTTATGAAGAACCACTGAACGGGGATAGGCATCTCCATGATCCACAAGCACTTGCGAGCCAATATCGAACAATACATATTGATCAAAAGAGTGGCTGACATGATTTTTCTGGAAGCGCCCCAGATCGTTGGTTACCTTCATATTTGAGGTATTGACGATAATGGTGAGCTGGGATTGATGATTCAGCTTGTCCTCCGTGGTGTATCTGGTACGCGAGGTATCGAACACCAGGGTATCGCCTGACTCGGCCATTCTTCCGGACCCGGCATCAAAAGATTTCTGATAATAAAAAACCGAGCAACGCCCAGGCATCCCTGAACTTTGCTCAGTTCTTTTACCAACGGAGAGGAATTTCTCACTATAGTTATTCTCTCTATATACCAACAACTTGCTAACAACTATAATCAAAGTAACATCTTGAAGGGAGCTGATCATGAGACAAGGGAGGAACTGACTGATGTTCAACGTATTAAGAAATTATTTAATCAAGCCGGAACTTTATGCCCCAAGTACAGGTAGTTTCTGGGATGATGAGCATATTTCGAAAGGAATGCTTGAGGCACATCTCAACCCTGATTGGGAAGCGGCAACCCGAAAACATGATTTCGTTGAAAAATCAGTCCATTGGATTGCTTCAATTGCTCAACCTGCACAATATCCACAATTACTGGATTTAGGGTGCGGACCGGGAATTTATGCAGAACATTTTCGTAAGGCAGGTTATGCGGTAACTGGGGTTGACTTTTCAAAGCGTTCCATCGAATATGCCAAAGAACAAACGATACTTAACCAAAGCAATATCCAGTACGTTTATCAAAACTATTTGACAATAGATTATATAGAACAGTTTGACGTAGCCACTCTGATTTATTGTGATTATGCACCGTTATCCATTACGGATAGACAGATCCTATTGAGAAAAGTTTATCAAGCATTAAAGCCCAACGGGAAATTCATTTTCGATGTGTCTACAAATCTTATAAGAAAGGCAGAAGGTCGCTCATGGTATTACAGCGAAGCGGGGGGATTTTGGAACGAAAAGCCCCATCTTTGCTTGGATTCGGTTTATCAATATGATGATGAAGACCGTACTGAACTAAGACAGTCCATTGTGATCACTGAAGATACGATCAATTGTTATCATATCTGGGATCATTTTTTCACGAAAGAAGCATTGATATCTGAAATCCAGCCTATAGGTTTCAATTCATTTGAAATATATGGCGATATTGCTGGAACAGAATTTTCAGAAGCAGGAGAAACGATTTGTGGTGTTTTTATCAAGTGATAACAGCCGAAACTTCGTCCATACGATCCGCGAAGGATCTAAGCTTATCAGCTATTTTCTTACGCTTTCCTTTATCCTGCAAAGCTTCTAACGTAACATTAAAGCCACCGCCTAAAGCCTCTAAATCTGTGCCGTTGTCATCATTCCAATAGCGGCCTGTTTGGCCGTAAAGCTCGATGATGGTATTAATAAATGTCATGTTAGGATTTAAGGCAAGCGCCTTTTCTAGAAAGCCCTCGCAGCCGCCGCTGTTGGTGGCGAGGCAACAAACATAAACGGTGTGCATCCCCCAGTTATCGAGTTTCTCCAGTGTGATATGCTCAAAAAAGCCAGATTCAATACGATCTGCCCATGCACGGAACGCTTTTACCCCAAAACAGTAATTCTCGCTATCATAAGTAAGAAGTTGAGGCAGCGATAAGATCCGCTCCCGATAGATTTTAGCCAAGGTTTTGCGATCCTGTTGTTCACCGACAAATAACCAACCATGGCAATGGCTATCCTGCTCTGTATATCCCTTTGGCAATAAATCTTCAACTGAAATGGAATCCGGTTCTGTTCCGAAACCGCCCATATAGAGCAGGGTTTTTCCGTAATCAGCATCCCCTACAAGCACACCCCAGCCAAGACGGTGATACGGGTTGTTTCCATAATCATTGAAAATGACGGGTATGCCCTTGTCAATATACGCCATCAGCATTTGCACATACATATCACGATTGGACAGGATTTGCTTCAGTGGAACAAAAGTGCTTGCGTAGCCGCATTTTTCAAAGATTTCTTCAACATAGCTATGGTTCCCAGGCTCGCTCAGGCGATAATCACTGCGCCGTCTCCTCGAAAATGATTCTTGGAAAAAATCTGCGTAAAGTTCTCTCCGGTTAGCCCCGCAAAAAACCAATAATCGAAATCCTTCTCGCCCAGACATTCCATCACATACTCCGCACAGCCGTTGAACCAATAATTCTGACCGTATTCGGGATGAACGATCTGCCTTACATGAGGCAGTGTGTTGTTGCTCTGCTTCACATTCATTTTTAACGCCCTCTTCGTGATATTGGTTTTCGCTGAGGTTTTCAGTTGTGAAATTCGGATCGAGCGGAACCGCTTTTTCCCTAGCCCGTTGGTTCCAATCACAATCGTCTGCGGCGTTTGCAAGTGTAAGTTCATATCCATATAAGGGAAGTGCATGCCGCAAAAGCGGACCTCGCCGTTTAGAATAACCGCAAAGTGTTTCCCCCCACGATCCACGTCAGCTTGTTATATTGATTATGAGGAAAGTACCCGATTTGCGGATAAGAGAATGCATTCTCTAGTACAGGCTGCTGAAAGGAAAGTGCATGTTTTTTTTAAAGCGTTATCGACATAGTTGTCGGCATTCATGGTGTAAGTGCAACCTCCATGGGAAAACCAGAGGCAACCCTCGGTTGTTCCCCAAAGGTACTCTTCACTCTCTTCCTCTGCCCAAAATTCCATGTCAATCCGAAACGGGAGTCTTACGGCCACATTGGTATCCAGCTTCCTTTCGGAAATCCATGCGATAAATTCAGCCTCGCCATTCTCCAAAACTTTAAAATGGGGGCCGTAGATCGGCGAAAATCACCTTATATTCTCGTAGAATCGGATTAGCCTTTTCGATTTCTTCATATGAGATCCACATTGTCATTTCAAAATCAGGATAATCCACAAAATTGGGTTTGCGCTGTCGTACAGGGATATAAATATGGATCCGTTCTCGATGATTTTCAGGGGATAATACAGCTTCGATTAATGCTTCATGGCGCAAGCTACCATTGTGAAGATAATCCACTTCAAAGTTGGGGTTATCGTCAAAGCTTTGCAGCATCCGGTATTGTAAGGAACCTAAATCTTCGTCTGCATACGCGGATGAAGTCGCAAACAAGCCGCCCGGAAACTCTTTGCACTCAAACGGGAGATCCTCTGCCGAATCGCTTAATTGAACCAAGGCAGAGATGTGATCAGGCAGTTTCTGCATCATAACGAGTTCCTCATCGCGTTGGTACTCAAACATCGTACGACTTCCCGGTTTTCCAAAAGGGATTTGATTGGCGGAAAGCCAGTCCCAAAAGCTCTCGGTCTCTGACTTACCGTTGTCTGATCTTACAGATGTAACCACTTCCATTGATGGCAACGTTACAATATCCGTATCCAGCGGTCTTGCCATCTTATCCGTAATGTTGTTCAGTGTTTCCATGGATAGGTCCGGTTTGGGTGAGGATACGAGCTCTGTCTCCGCCATTTCATAGAGCAGGGGTAAGGCGGAAATCTGTGTAATTCCGTGTGCAATCATTGCGTTCAAGAAGTCATGGATATAGGCCTTTAATTGGGAAAGTGTGCTGATTTCAACATCAATTTCCTCCATGCGCTTAACAAAGCTTTGCACTATAGTCTCCATGTCCTAATTTTGATAAATCCGCAAAATGTCCTTAATGGAAATTTGCATTTTCCGCAGCACCAAAATTTGCTGCAACCGGTTGATCGCTTCGCTGTCATAAAAGCGGTATTTCTCAAAGGGCGGACGCTCGCTTTTTAACAAACCCACCTGCTCGTAATATCTGAGCGTTCTTGAGGATCTCCCTAATTTTGTAGGGATACGGGCACTCTACAGGAATTGGCTTAGGGTGCCTTGCTTGTCCTTATCCCAATAAATAGAAAGGCCCACCGTGATACGCATTGTTAAGAGGCGTGGTGGGATGGATGTGATGACGTAGCAGAAAATGAATGACACGCTGACGAGCCCGATGAAGATCTTCTTTTGCATCTTCACGTGCTCTAACAAGATCCCGTAAAGCTTCTGTTTCTCGTGTCGGCACATGGATAGAGGTTAACTCTCAGCACGATGCAGTTGAGCCAGCCGCTCGGCATCCCGGCGGTCTGTCTTAATGGAGTCCCCTGCACGGACGGGAATTCTTGAAGGATCAATGACTTCGCAATTCACTCCCATTCGGGTGATCCAATGATACAAGTCATACCCTGTTGGACCAGCCTCATAACAAACTTCGAGAACAACATCCTACTTGGAAAATAACCCTGTATGTACCCACTCGCAGTCGCATCAACTTTTCCTTACCCTGTAGGGGCCTGATGTCACCTATCGGCACTTCCTTTACTTATTCGAATACTCTTTAGTCGCTGTGTCCAGCATTGCGCTCCAACTTGCAAAGTCTGTCTCCCTAACTACATGACGATTTAAGAGTTCATCATTGATCTTATTGATGTCTTCATGTGTCTCGGCTTGGAAATTGCCCTTTTCTAAAAACGCTTCAAAGCTATTATGGTTTGAATGTTGTCGCATAAACGACTCATGAAACAAACTGCTTAATGAAATATGACTTGGATCTTCCTCCATCGTTCTTTGACCTTGTAAATCCTTCAGCAGTTCGTCCATTGACATTGGTTTTTGCTTTCTCAGAATACCCACCCCTAAATTAAGTTTATTACTGAATCTATGAATCTATTCTTGTCGGTATAGCTTTGCCACCGATTCGACATGCACCGTATGCGGGAACATATCCACCGGCGTGACCTCAACGGTCCGGTACCCGCCGTCCTCCAGGATACGCAGATCACGAGCCAGAGTCGCGGGATTACACGATACGTACACCACGCGCTCAGGTTTCATCTCGAGGATGGTGTCCAACAGGCGTGGGTCACAGCCTTTGCGCGGCGGGTCGACGACGATGACGTCGGCTTCGATGCCCTGCTCTTTCCAGGCCGGGATGACGTCTTCGGAGGCGCCCACCTCAAAGGTAACATGGCTCATCCCATTCAGTTCGGCGTTGACGCGGGCGTCCTCAATTGCCTCTTTGACGATCTCCACGCCGTACACCCGCTTGGCATGCTGCGCCAGGAACAGGGAGATGGTGCCGATGCCGCAGTAGGCGTCGATAACCGTCTCTTGGCCGGTCAACCCGGCGTATTCCACGGTTTTGCCGTAGAGGACTTCCGTCTGGAGCGGGTTCACTTGGTAAAAAGAACGCGCCGAGATCGCAAACTTCACGTCCCCGATATAATCAAAGATCACTTCGCGCCCCCATAGAACGCGGGTCACGTCGCCGAAAATGACGTTCGTCTGCCGTGTATTGACGTTCTGGCAAATGCTGACGACGGACGGCATCTCTTCGCGGATCGCAGCGACCCACTCGTCCTCATGGGGGATCCGGTCGCCGTTCGTAACCAGCACCAGCATCATTTCGCCGGTGCGGAAGCCGACCTTCACCACGACATGACGGAGCAAGCCTTTCCCCGTCTCTTCATCGTAGGCGGTGATGCCGAGGCGTCGGCCGATCGCTTTGACTCGGCTGACGACGTCATCGTTGCTCTCGTGCTGGATGAGGCACGTCTCCATGTCGACGATGCGATGGCTGCCGCGTGCGTAGAAGCCGCCGACAAGCGCGCCATCAGTGACGCCGACGGGCACCTGCGCCTTGTTGCGGTAGCGCCAAGGCTCGGCCATGCCGAGCGTCGGCCGCACGACGACGGCGTGGTCGCCGTCCGCGCGCTCCTCGCCGCTGCCGCCCGCAGGCGCGCCCGCTTCCGGCGCGCCCCCCGCCACGCGCAGCTTGCCGATCCGCTCCAGCGCGTCGACGACGTGCTGCCGCTTCCACGCGAGCTGCGCGTCGTAACTCATGTGCTGCAGCTGGCAGCCGCCGCACTTGTCGTAGATCGGACAGGGCGGAGCCACCCTGTCCGCACTTACCTCAACCACATCCAGCAGTTTGGCGTAGCCATACTGCTTCTTCGTCTTCAGCACCTTGACCCGGGCTTTTTCGCCCGGCAAGGCGCCTGCCACAAACAGCGTGTAGCCCTCGGCCCGGCCGACGCCTTCCCCATCGTGGTTCATCCCGATGATGTCGATCACGACTTCATCGTTCTTCGCGACAGGAAGGCCGGCGATTAAGGCCTCAGCCACAGCTGTACGCCCCCGCGATTTCCCGCCAGCTTCTCCTCGCCCACCACGACCGCTTAAATCGCCGCTAGCCACCTTTGGTCCATTTCCAGGGGCCCCATTCATTCGTCCGCCGCTAGGGCGACCACGGTTACTTCGTTGTTTCTTCATCACGTTCTCCTTCTATGATCAAGTGAACCAGTCACTTCAATAACTTTATCTATCCAATCCGGCTCCACCTATATCCTTTAATCCTCAGCATTATGAGAAGCGCATCCGTTCGTCCTCCCTGAAGCTGATGGAGCTGATCTATAAAATAACTAACTGTATATCCTCCATCTAATTTACCCCGTTTGGCCCGATTTCGCAAAAATAACTGGAAATCCTACACTTCATTCGACGCATTCAGCCTATTCTCGCCTCAACCCCCGAAATGAACTGTACGATTTCCATCTAATTCTCGCAGAGCCTCGGCGACTCATCAAATAACTGTAGAATTTCCACTTCATTCATTTCGAACCCCATGCGATACTCCACACCTCATCCAACAAGTTCCCCCTGAACCTTCAACGTACACCGCCGACCCTCTCCATCGTCCGCACATGCCCCACCAAGCCAAATCCCCCGCCAACCCCGGCGGGGGATCATCTCAACCTACATCTTTAATCTATTACCTCAATCACCCTAAGCAAAAATCTGCAAATGCTGCGGCAAAATCTCGAACACGCCCGGCAATTCGCCGCCCAGCTCGCCGTCGAGATTCAGCAGCACGCGGCCGGGCGAGGTCACTTCCATGCGCCGCGTCTTGAAGTGGACAACATGCGAGTCGCCCAAGTGGTCGCCGCGCAGCGCCATCGTGACCAAGCGGATGAATTCCGCCAGGTTGCACTTCTTGACGGCAATTACGTCCAGCAGCCCGTCGTCGATGCGTGCGCCCGGCGCCAGCTTCTCGAAGCCGCCAACCGAGTTACTGTTGGCGATCAGGAACAGCATGAATTCGCCTTCCATCACCTCGTAGCCTTCTGCATCAATGATCAGCGTGGTTGGCGACAAGCTGGCCATCTTCTCGATGCCCTTCATGTAATAGGCCAACTGCCCGATCATCGTCTTAAGCCGGCTGGGTACCTCGTACGTCAGCTCCGTGAGCGAGCCGCCGCCGGCGATATTGATGAAATGCCGGCCGTTCACCCGGCCGATATCAATCGGTCTCGTTTGATTCTCGATGACCAGGTCGCAATAATCCTCCCAACGCCGGGAAATTCCCATCGCGCGGGCGAAATCGTTAGTCGTGCCCAGCGGGAACACCCCCAGCGGCGGCAAGTCGCTCTTCCCGGCCATGCCGTTGACGACCTCATTCAGCGTCCCGTCACCGCCGGCCGCGATAATGATGTCGTATCCGCGTTCCACCGCCAAGGCGGCTTCACGTGTCGCATCACCTTCCCCGGTCGTCGCATGGCAGGACGTTTCGATACCGCCCTGATCCAGACGCTCCAGCACGTCCGGCAGAAGGCGCCGCATCTCTTCTCTTCCCGAGGTGGGATTATAAATCAACCTAGCTCTTTTCATTCTACAAACGCCACCCGATCTCATAATGTCAACATGTCAATGATCCCATTATATTCAATATTTGCTGTGACATCCAGCGAGCCGCCAAAGGATGGGGCAGCAAGGCTTCTCCTGAATAGCGATGCGGCAGTCCTTCCAGCCGCGACGGGATCGTGACCTTCGTAAAATATCCAGCGCTTAAGAAGAGCGGCGCGATAATTACGTCCAGCCCCCGCTGCTCCGACCAATACTGCACCTTCGAACGGACGCTGTCCGGATTCAGCAGCGCGTAATCGGCCCCGCCAGCCAGTCCGGCGAGTTCCCCGCACTGTGCCGCCAGCGAAGCGATACCGCGCTCCCAACGTTGCAAGAAGCCGGGATGCCTGCTGCCATGCCCAACGAGTAGCAGCACTTCACGCTCCGGCTGCACCGACAACCCCTTCACCTTGTCCCATACCATCTTAGCGATGAGCGGACCGTCATCGATAGGATCGCCAAATAACACCCGAGCGGAAACCCGAAAACGTTCCAGGTCGGTTTCCTTCTCCGGCGTATCCTTCACGCCCAGCGCATAGGCGATCTCATCGATATGCGTGCTCCCCGAGGACACGAACAAGGGAATGACGATCATGTCCGTCACTCCCTGGGATTCCAGCCGATCGATGCCATCCTGGATGAGGCGGCCTTCCACGGTTTCGAGGAAAGCGCAAGCCAAAGGAAGTCCGGCAGGCAAATCACTCGCCGCTTCCGCTACTGCCGCTTCCACGAGGGCCACCCAATGCTCGTCCGGGGAACCATGGCTAATTACCAATACGCCCGGATTCCGCAAGACTTCTGCTTGGACAACCTTCCGCCCCTCCTCCTGCACCATCGACTGTGCTTGTATTTCCTCTGTCATAGGTTTAACGCCCTAAACGATCCAACGCCATTTTGTAGCCGTCGTTACCGTAGTTCAAGCAGCGCTTCACCCGCGAAATCGTCGCCGTGCTGGCGCCGGTTTCAGCTTCGATCTGGTTGTATGTGTTGCCTTTGCCCAACATACGGGCCACTTCCAGACGTTGCGACAAAGACTGAATTTCATTTACGGTACATAAGTCGTCAAAAAAAACGTAACATTCCTCGATGTCTTTTAACGTTAAGATGGCTTCGAATAATTGGTCAATTGTTTTGTCGTTTAACTTCTTCAGCTGCACTGAATTATCATCCCCTACTGTTACTGTAACCACAACCCCATTGTACCCGAGTGGCGCACTCCTTTTCAAGCATTAACGGTTTCACGCATCACAGAAAGAACGCCCAAAATCCGCGAACGCCCACCAGAACCGGGACATTCGTCCATACGCTAGACCCGGCGGGCACATACAGTATAGTATCCAAACGCCTAGCTAGGGAAAATAACGCCGACTCCAACGAGCGGGTCCCATGCGGCGTATCCCGATCCAAACCTAGGTCTTGTCTCGGAAGGGCGGACAAGAGGGAAACGGGCCTTCTGATCTGCCTGCCCGACAAAATATCCGAAAAGGAAAGTGATACCATGCCCCAGAACTATGATTCACGCCAAGGTCCGGTGCCCCCGTTCTATCCGTACACCCATTACTACCCGGGGGTGAATCCGTATGAAATTAAAGCGGAGGCTTCCTCGCTGGTCCCTTACTCCCCGCCGTCCCCTGCACCAACCCAGGCGCCGGTCAAGGCCACGCCGAAATCCGGTGGCGGATTATCGCTGCCGAGCTTAGGCGACCTGAAAGGCATCGTCGACCGGATGGGCGGAATCGACGGCATCTTGGCTACGATGGGCCAGGTGCAGAAGGTGATGCAAACCGTGCAGCAATTCGCCCCGATGGCGAAGCTGTTCACCGCGTTTCTGCCCGGCGGCAAAGGCAAATCCGCCGGCGGCCGTGCCGGCCAGAAGGACGATTACCGCCCCCGCCGCAGCAAATCAACTCGCAAGAAAAGCGGGAGCCGTACCGGAACCAACCGCAGCGGAAAACGCTCGTCGACCGGCAAATCCGGCAAATCGGGCAAGCGCCGCCGTTAACTCGGCGGCGTCTTTGCTCTTCGTTGCACACAGGCGAGGCGACTTACTTACTTAAACCAGCCCCGTTTACTGAACCAGAGAATCATCCAGCCACTGAGTCCAGCCATCAGCCCAAGGACGGCAAAGTACCCGTATTTCCACTTCAGTTCCGGCATATCAACGAAATTCATCCCGTAAATCCCGGCAATCAGCGTCAGCGGCATAAAGACGGTGGTGATGACGGTCAACGTCTTCATAATGCCGTTCATCCGATTGGAATTCAGCGAAATATAGGAGTCGCGCAAATCCGCGGTCATTTCCCGGTCGGCATCGATCATCTCCGACAGCTTGAGCAAATGGTCGTAGATGTCTGAATAATAGGCGCGCGGCTCCTTGTCGCCTTGGACATGCTGCGAGTTCAGGATGCGGTACATCAGATCGCGCATCGGCACGATCGTCCGCCGCAGCTTAAGCAGCCGGCTCCGCAGATCGAACACCTGATTCATCAACTGCTCAACCGATTCGCGGCTGCCCTTACTCTCCAACTCATCGAGTTCATCCTCAATCCCATAAACGCAAGGAAAATAATGATCCACCAGACTGTCGATCACCATGTAGGCCGCCGAATACGGCCCGTGTACCCAGACCTTGCGGTCATGGGCCCGTTTCAGCATACTGTTCCACGCTTCATCCATTTCGTCCAGCCGCTGCTGGTGGAACGAAACCAGACAGTCGTCCCCGATAAACAGATCCACTTCTACGGTATTCAGCGTATTTTCATCGATCGCATGCAGCACCAGAAATTGAAAATCATCATAATAGTCCATTTTGGGCCGTTGCAGCACATGCAGGCAATCTTCAATCGCCAGCGGGTGGAAGTGGAAGAAGCTCGCCAGCACTTCTGCTTCCTCCGACGTTGGGGCGTCCAAATCGACCCAGGTCCATACGAACTGCCCGTCTTTGATCCGTTCCAGCGGAAGGTCCGTCAAGACCTGATGGTCCCGCGTCATCCCCATGACCCTGATCATAATACGCCGCCTCCTCAAAAAAAGCCAATCCTCAGCAGATTGGCTTTCGTCGATATCCCCTAGGATAGGGGTTCAATTTCTTTAAATAAAGGTTCAAAAAGTCGGCTTTTCAGCACCGAGAAGGTTGGATGAAGCTAGGGCCTGAGTAGCGGAGCGTAGACAGATCTACGTGAGCAACGGAAGGCCCGGCTGAATTCAAGATTCGATGCCGAATAAACTTCTTGCTTTTACTTCGTGATCAAAAGACGACTTTTTGAACTTCCTCTAGAAGAGGAGTTTGTAGATGGCTCCGGCCATGATAAACACGATCGGAATCGTAATGACCCAGGCAATGACGATACGTCCGGCCATCGACCAACGAACGGCGGAGAACCGCTTCGCCGAACCTACGCCGAGGATTGCCGAAGTAATGGCATGCGTCGTACTGACCGGAAGATGGATCAGCGTCGCCCCGAAAATAACCGAAGCGGCGGAGATATCTGCGGCGAAGCCGTTGATCGGCTCGATTTTGAAAATTTTCGTCCCCATCGTTTTGATGATCTTCCAGCCGCCGATCGAGGTTCCCAGCGCCATCGCCGTTGCTGCGGCGAGCTTAACCCATAGCGGCACTTCCATATGATCCTGGAAGTCAGCCGTCACCAGGGCAAACGTGATAATCCCCATGGCTTTCTGCGCATCATTCGTGCCGTGCGTGAAGCTTTGCAGCGCCGCGGTCACGACCTGCAACGACCGAAAGCCTTTATTTACAGTATGCGGGCTTCGTCTGGCGAAGATCCACTTTAATACCAACATAACGATATAACCAATTACGAAAGCGATCAGCGGAGAGAATACCAGCCCTTCCACGATCGTCGTGAACCCGCTCCAGTTGAGCTTGTCCGGCCCTGCACCCACGTACACGGCCCCAGCCAAAGAGCCGATCAGTGCATGGGAAGATGACGATGGTATCCCGAACCACCACGTAATGAGGTTCCAAATGATTGCCGCCAGCAGCGTAGCGATCAACACTTCCAGGCCGTTATCCAGCTTCGCCGGATCGGCCACGCTGCCCCCGATCGTCTTGGCGACGCCGGTAAACATAATCGCGCCCAGAAAGTTCATTACAGCCGCCATCAAGATCGCCGTCCGCGGCTTCAGCGCGCGCGTCGATACCGAGGTTGCGATCGCATTAGCGGTATCATGAAACCCGTTAATGAAGTCGAACGCCAACGCCAGTATGATCACGATGAGAATAATCAATAAACTCGTATCCATAGCTCTTTTGCACAGATGATTCTCTCTATGTAAATCCGCGCAATTCCAACCTCCCGAATATCAAATATAGAGTGAAGTTCTTAAGAATTACGCATGATGATGGATTCCAGCATGTTGGCTACCTTTTCGCAGGCATCCGTCGTTGTTTCGAGTCGTTCGTAAATCTCTTTCTTCTTGATCAACACGATCGGATCGGTCACCTTCATGAACAGTTCCTTGATGCAAATGCGAAGCAGCTCGTCGCCTTGATTCTCCAGGTCGTTCAGACGGATCGTGTACTCGCGGATCGCAAGCAACTTCTTCTGGGATAGCAAATGGATTGCCTTTTGGATTTCGTAAGCCGAATTGCGCAGGATTTCTGCGAAACGGGCGATATATTCGTCCGGCTCGGTCAAATGATACATGAAGAATCGGGAAGTCGAAGCTTCCAAACCATCAATCACATCGTCCAACGCCGTGATCAGATGCATGATGTCATCCCGTTCAATGGGGGTAATGAACGTTTTGTTCAATTCCACGATAATCGTATGCGTGTATTCGTCGCATTTGGATTCGTATTCCTTCATCTTCTTGGCGAACGCTTCAACGTCCTTGAATTCCGCCACTTGCTGGGCGAAATAGTCCGCCGAATGCACGATCGTATCCGCCATATCCTCTAACGTCTGGAAAAAGATATCTTTCTTCTTCACTCGCATCAGTATCCCCTTTTCTCTCCATAAGGTATTTCTTGCGGCTGGTTTTACACAACCTTGAATATCTTATCACAACTGCTTCACAGATAGGAAATAATGTCGCAAACATTTCACGAACATAAGCTTATATTTCCCCTTATTCTCCCAGAGTTATCCTTCCATCGCCCTAAAAATACAAGATCTGCCTTCCGCGGCTTTACTCTGCCTTAACATGACTGGCGAAATCTGGAGTATTGGGGACGACGTGGATAAAGGTCTTGCCCGGCACCATCGGCAGCTCCACATTATCTTGGATGAACCGAATGATGTCCCCGTCCTTGCGGATCCATTCAGCCCGAGTCACTTTGCCCTGCTGGAACACCACCGCTTCACCGCCAAGCGACAAACCGACCTCCAGCCGGCCAACGTCATCTAATACTTGATGGTCCGCCCCAATCACAATCACGTTCGCAGCGGTTATTTGTTCCCCGCTCTCCAGATCGGTATGCGGCTCACCGTTGATGGAGCGCTTGTAGAGTCCAGTCGCAGCATCGTATACGTAACTTACCCGGTAATTGTCTAGTTGAAATTTAATCTCCACATTGTTGGCCGATTCCAGGGAATTGGGTTGTTCGTTTTCCTTATAAAAAGAGTACCCCGGCACGGCCGTCTCCTCCGTCGCATACCCTCGTTTGGCGGCACCTTCCAGGAGTTTCTCCACGTTGGAGTACAAATTATGCGGCGCTTTCCGGGACTTGTCCCGCCAGAAGAAAGACCCGGCATTCGTGATCTCGTCCAGATCCTCCTTATGCTGTCTTTGCAGAATCGCGTAAGCGTCGTTGCTTGCCCCGGCATGCACCAGCACCCCATGATAGCTCTCGCCTAAATCGATCATATAGGGGCGAATACTGCGGATCGGACCGATCTTGGCATTGTCCGCCTGACTGTGAAAGATCGAGACCAATCGCGTGACCCCGCCTTCGGCCAGCACCTCGTAAACAACGTCCGCATCGATCAACCCCGATTGCGGGCGGGCCGCCGGGGCATTGTTGATCATGATGGCAAGCGGTCTGCGGGTGATCGGCTCCTCCAGCGGCAGCCCGGTCAGCGGGGCGGTATAAGCGGGAGTCTCCGGTTCAGGCGGAGCCGTCTCCTCCGGAACCGCCGTTTGCGGCGGAGCGATGCCGTCCGCAGGAGGAGCAGCCTCCCCATTCTTTCCGCAGGCAGAGAGCAAAACGACGAGCAGCGATACAAGCAGCAGCCAACTTAACTTCGATGAATTCAAAGGCATATCCTCCGTCATAATTCCTGAGTTTTCTACATTATACGTTGAACCGCGGACCTGGGGGAAGCCAGAACATCACTTAGGTAAAATTATGGTTAAAATTTAAAATAATTAATTGAATGTTTTAAATTTTGTCCCTAATATGAATACTAAGGGACAGGAGAATATTTCCACGAAAAAGAACGAACACTGTCACCGCGTTAGCGGAAAGGAGATGTAGAGATGATCGTAAAATGGTTAAGGGAGAGTACGATTGCATCCGTGCTGCTCTTGCTGGTAAGACTTTACGTAGGTTATGAATGGCTGACCTCGGGGTGGGGTAAGGTGACCGGCGGTTTTGATGCCGCTGGATTTCTGACGGGGGCCTTGGCGAAGAGCGGCGGCGAACACCCGGCCGTGTCGAGCTGGTGGGCTTCGTTCCTTGAACACTTTGCCGTACCGAATGTCGGCTTGTTTAATATCCTGGTACCTTATGGAGAGGTACTTGTCGGACTTGGCCTCATCCTTGGCACCTTTACTTGGCTGGCTGCCTTCTTCGGCATGGTCATGAATTTCGCCTTTTTGTTCTCGGGGACGGTGAGCTCGAACCCGCTGCTGCTGCTCCTTCAAATCTTTATCGTCGTGGCCGGTTCGAATGCCGGGCGGATCGGTTTGGACTATTTCATCCAGCCTTACTTCCGTAAGAACTTCGGACGACGGCGTTAACCTCGTTCCAGCCAGAAAAAAGCGCAGACCCCAACCTTGGGATCTGCGCTTTATTTATTTAGACCGGCTTTATCATGTACCGGAAAGAAGCTTCCGCCCATCAAGAGCCGCCGAACTTCCAGCAGTTCAAGCTAAGGCTGCCGTACTGATAATCCTGAAACAACTTCACCGCCCGGCGCTCGTCATCCGCAGCGCCCATAGCGTACAGCAGCGGCGCGAAATGCTCTCGCCCGTAAGAAGGAATCGCCATTCTCACATGTGGAGCCTTGTGATCATAATCAAACAGCTGCCGCAAATCCCAACTCTGCAGCTGCTGACCCACCCAATCGTCAAATTCAACCGCCCATGCCTCCGGTTTCCCCGCTTCCCAGTCGAGCAGGCGAAGGTTATGAACCAATCCGCCGCTGCCGATCACAAGGATATTCTGATGCCGCAGCTCGGACAACATCTTACCGATGGCATACTGTTCTTCTGGTTCGCGTTTGGCGTCTACGGATAGAGCCACTACCGGGATCTCGGCGGATGGAAATAACAGTTGCAAGACCACCCAAGCCCCATGATCGAGACCTCTCCCCACCGAAGGCTTATATGGCAGATTATGCGCTCGGAAGATCGCCTCGATTTCCCCGCTCAACTCGGTACTGCCCGGAGCCGGATATTCGATTGCGTACATTTCATCCGGAAACCCGTAGAAGTCGTGCATTGTCGTATGTGCCGTGTCGGTCGAGACCCATTGTACCGGATCATCCCAGTGGGCGGAGAAGATCACAACGGCTTTGGGTAGTTCCAGCGTTTCTTGGCCCAATTGGCGAAGAAATTCCGTATATGCGTTTTGCTCAATGGCCAAAGTAGGCGATCCGTGTGCAATAAACAATGCAGGCTGAGACATCAGCTCCCAAACCTCCCTACGCCAAAAAATGGTTACATCTTCATTGTATCCATCCTAGAAGGATTTTACCAGTTTTTGTGTATCGGGTTGCAGCGGTCTCCTTCTCCTCTGGTCATTAGATCATCCAGTGTTGCCATTCGGTTTGCTTGGCTTCCAAACCTCCGAGCCAATCCTTCGTCTTCCGGATGACCAGGTTCTGGTGTTCGCCAGACGAGAACGTGTGATTCCCCTGGAAAATAATCTCTTTATCGCAACGCCCCTCCGGCCGCATCCAGAATACCTTCTGATACAAGAAAGCGTAATCCGCCGGGATCGTATCGTCCGAGGTTCCATGCACGACAAATACGTCGCCGGTAAATTTAACGGCTTCCTGGAGCGGTTGAAATTCTCCCAGCGAATCGAAGAACTTCGGCGTCAGACCAAATCCCAGGTAATCCGCGGCCCCGTGCTTCACCGCCCGATCGTATAACTCGCGCCCGGTAATCTTGACGATATCGCTAAACGGATAACCTACGGCCGACCATAAGACAAGGTTCTTCACACGCCGATCACGGTTCGCAGTCAAGAGCGCAACCATCCCGCCTAGGCTGTGCCCAATCAGCGTCACCCTCGTCGGATCGATATCGAGAGCCCCGAGACCATAGTCCAGCACCGACCGGGTCTGGGCGATCATCGATTCGACGCCGTGCTCCCCGTAGTTCCCGCTGCTCTCGCCGCAGCCAAGGTAATCGAAACGGAGCACGAGGAAACCGTCCGCTGCCAATTCCCTTGCGGTCTTGACGAATAGACGGTCGACGCCGATGCGGCTGCCCACGAATCCGTGGCAGATGACGACCAGGGGAGCGCGATTGCAGCGCCCCCCTTGTTTGTTCTCGGCCGGGTAATGTATGCTGGCCGCAAGCTGTTCTTCTCCATGATTGATGATAATCTGTCTTTCCATATCCCCGTCTCCTCCCCGTACTCCGGTCACGATATAATATCAGTTAAATCCGATAAGTTTAATATGATTTAAACTTATCTTATCATCACCGGTGCCAGAGTGTCAATTCGGATCGCGTAGGGGGGCGCCTTCAACTTTCTATTCGTAGGATTGTCGGAACAACGCATGCGTCGTGACTCGACCTTCCCACTCCTTCATAAACTGGTGGTTGCCCATATGACCTTCGTCGCAGGCCTCGTCATCTCCGCACAATATGCTGCCGTCCTCAGAGGTATCATTCGTCACGACTTCTTCCAGGCTGCCCCGGGAGTTGCTGTTCAGCAAATACCTCCGGGTCAGCTCCGATTCATATTTTCCCACTGGCTCTGCCTCCCGCAACGTTAGTGTACAGGCCGCTAATCGACTTAAATGCAGCCTATTTGCCGGCGCCTGCCGTTTTACTTATGCTGTAGTTTTTGGAGGAAGAGACGCTTTTTATTCCTTGTTCAAGGAATGTTCATAATCCATTAGTTCCGTTCTACTGGCGCATCAGCCCTGCCATGGTCCCTTGCGAATCAGACAAACTATGCAGTATACTACGGAAGAAACTGGGAGGGAGAGATACTACCATGTATATCCACGAAATGATCGGCGAAACCAAACGGCTGCGACAACAAATGACGCCGGAGAACGAAGCGTATTTCGGGGAGATGGTCTTGTACTTCCGTTCCGGCGCAAGCTCGCTTACTGAAGCCAAAGGGGAAGAGATCCTGCTGGACCTGGCCCGGCAAATCGTCAAGAACCAAGCCAAGGGCGTCTCGGCGACAGAACTTTTCGGAGCCGATCCGAAGACTTATTGCGCGGAGCTAGAAGAGGACGTGCAGAGACGGAAGCCCCGGACCCTGAAGGACAAAGTCAAATATTATACAATGATCCCCTGGGTAGCTTTGACCTGGGTCTTCTTTATTTATATGATCACCGGCTTTTTCAGCAAATGGTTTGGTGGAGAATTGGAATATACCCAGATCAGCAGCTCCTCGCTGCTGATTATCGCCGGCCTGTCGATTGTGCTCATCGAGCTTGTCACCCGCTTCTTGGGTAACAACGCCAAAACTGGAGACGGCAAGGAGGGATCCGGGACGCCGGGAGCTGGGCCTACCTCCGGTCCCGGCGGATTCAACCTCCGTGCATTTGGCACTTATATCGCCGTTGCGGCCGTGCTGATCATCGTTGGCACCCTGCTGAACCGAATTATGCCGGCCTTCACCGTATCGCCTTGGGACAGCCTGATCGTATTTGCCGTCGGCTTAGCCGGGCAAATCTTCTTCTTCGGACGCCGCTCGAAGAGCTAATCCCATCAAAAAACCGCAGAGTCCGCATCCCTTCAAAGGGATGGCGCGACTTCTGCGGTTTTTTCATAAACCTTAAATTTGGACCCGTTTGCTGAGCAGATAAGAGATGGTGTAAATCATCAAACCCGCCAGGACAACCTCGAACAGGAGCGAACCCAGCGACATGATGTTCACCGCCTCCGCTGTTCCCGAACGGATCTCCTCCGAGGTTCCGAAATGAATCGTTCCGTAATTCAGCATGGTTGTATCGTTCTCCCCAAACAGCAGGTTTTCCAGCCAAGAGATCCCGTTCTGGATCAAGAAAAAGGAGATAATGCCGACCCATGTTCCGGCTTTGCCCTGGATGCTCACGCTGGCGCCAATCGTGATGGAGGTAAAGATCGTCAGAATCAGCAACGTATACACCCAGATGATACTAAAGATCATCAAGATCACGTCCTTGGCCCCCGCCAACTCAATGTTCACAAAATCAAGGGGAAACTTAGCCAGTGAGAGATACAGCGACGCATGAACGGCAATTATAACCGTGATCATCAACCCCACAAGCCAACTGAACAGCAGCGAGGACAAGATCGTCCAGATGGGATGCAGCGGGAGCAACCGGCGATGATAAGCCTTAATGTTGTTTGCGAACGTTTTGCATGCCTGAACGATCATGATGATGGCAGCCGTTAAATAAAGCACGAGGGTTAAGACGAAGATGATTTCCCCGTCCCAATGACGAAGGTTACCTGCAATCGATAGGAAGCCTTGTACGATCACCAAGACAGCGGCCAACCCCAACAAGGTATTGGCATTTTGTTTGATATCGTACTTCAATAATTTCATCATTCCGCAAACACCTCTCTGAACATGTCATCGACGCTTTTGCCATATTGGATCCGCAAGTTCTCCACTTCCTCCTGCATGACAATCTCGCCGCCCCGGATAAAAATCACCTCATCGAAAATCCGCTCGATATCTCGCACGAGGTGGGTGGAAATCACCAGGCTGCTCTCCTCATTGTAAAACTCCACGATGGCGTCCAAAATTTTAGCTCTAGCCACCGGGTCCACCCCGCCGATCGGTTCGTCGAGCAAATACAATTTCGCATTTCTCGACAACGTCAACGTCAGTTGAAGCCGCTCGTTCATGCCCTTGGATAGGGCGTTGATCTTTTCCTTCTCATGCAAGTTCATGAAGTCCAGCATCATGCGAGCCTTCTGTTCATCGAAATCCGGGTAGAAATCCCGGTAAAATCCCACGGCGTCCCGTACTTTCATCCAGGATTCCGTTAGAGGACGATCGGGCATAAAGGACACCAGCGATTTGGTCGCTAACCCTACGGGTGTTCCGTCTACCGTGATTTTACCGCCAGAGGGATGGATCAGGCCGGCGGCGATTTTCATCAACGTGCTTTTTCCGCTGCCGTTCGTGCCGAGCAGGCCGACGATCTTCCCTTTACCGATGCTGAAGGACACTCCGTGCAACGCTTTTTTGCTGCCGTACGACTTCGATAGGCCTTGCACTTCCAATAACTGTTCCATTGATGGTTGTCCTCCTCTCTAGTGTGGATCGTCCGATTTCATAGCGTCAGCGACAAGCGCCGCAATATCTTGATTGGTAAAACCCAGTTCCTGCATTCCCCCGATAAAACGGTCAAGCAGCTCGCCGGCCATTTCTTTCTTAATATTCATAATTTTCGATTCCTCACTTGTCACGTATCTTCCAAGTCCCCGTTTCGTTTCCACGACGGCTTCACGCTCCAATTCCTGAAAAGTCCGCTGCACGGTATTCGGGTTGATCTGCAGCTCAGCTGCAAGTTCGCGTACGGATGGGATTTTATCGCCGGCCTTCAATCTGCCGGTCACGATTTCTCTTTTTAAATAGTTCATAATTTGCAGATAGATCGGCAGATTATTGTCGAATTCGATGCTCACATTCCATGGCTCCTTTCCGCCGGATGTCGCTGATGATAGGGATGATCCTGATCAAGCGACATCTCGTTTCTTAAACGTAACAAAGCTGACTGCGAGAAACAAGACTACATATGCGGCGATCACCACGGAGGAGAAAGTCAACGTCATACCCGGCATCGGTGGATTCCCGTTGACATACACCGACAGGTCGGCGTTAGCGAAGATCAGGTATTTCGTGAACTCATATCTCGATAGCAAGACGACAACCAATTCCTCCAAGACTACAAGGAACATACCGATGCCGATCGTCGCTCCCGATGAACGCGTTAAGATGCTGGCAAGGAAAGCGATTGTAACATAGACGAGCGTATAAATGACTTGATATAAGGCTCCGCTTAGGACATCGTTCCAGCCGGTCTCCAGCGAACCGCCGAATCCGAAAACCAGTCCTCCGCCGAGCAGAGCTGCCGCAAGCGTAAAGACGAAGATCGACAGAATGAACAACAGCACGGCTACGTATTTAGAGGCTAAAATTCGGCTGCGGCTTTGCGAGCGGATCAGCAGCAGCTTGATGGTTCCGAGACTGTGCTCCTTCGCCACGATGCCCGCCGTGCAGATGATAACCAGCAAAGTAAGCATTTGACCTAAACCGTTTCTGGATATCACCATCCCGGCAAATTCAAGGAACGACGGCAACTGATCCGAGTAATTGTACATCATATATAGCATACCGGCGATAAACGCGGCGATTAGCACATAGGGGACTAGAAAGCTGCGTTTCTTGGACATTTTCAACCATTCATTTACGACAAGCTTGGTAAAACTACGCAATTTGGTTCCCTCCCGTCCATTTCAAGAACTCGTCTTCCAGCGACGCTTTCACTTCCTCAATTCGATAAATGGCGATCCCTTCGCCGCCGAGCGCGCCTACAACACGCGGGATGTAGTTGTCGCGCACCGAGATCGTCACCTCTTTCCGTTCCGGAGATAATCCCAACAAGCGGATCTCCTCCATTCGGACGAGTCTTACTTTCGCTGCTTCGGCATCGGATACTCGGAAGGTGACGTTCACCCGCTCCTCCGCCTTCTCTTTCTCCGCCGCCTCGCCAAGGGTGCGTTCGGTTACGAACTTTCCTTCCTGTATGACGACTACGCGGTTGCACATCAACTCCATCTCGGCCAGCAAGTGGCTGGACACAAGGACGGCGATGCCCTCTTCGGCAGCGATGCGTTTCAGATAGTCGCGCATTTCCCGGATCCCCGCGGGATCCAGTCCGTTCGTCGGCTCATCGAGAATCAGGATCGAGGGACGATGCAGTAATGCCTGCGCGATGCCAAGACGCTGACGCATGCCCAGCGAATAGGCCTTGACGCGTTTGTTCATCGCCTTCTCCAGGCCGACCAGCCGGGTGACCTCTTGTATCCGCTCCTCTGTAATCCCCTCGCTCATCCGCTGATATTGCTTCAGATTATCGTACCCGGTCATATACGGATAGAACTCCGGATTCTCAATGATTGCGCCAACATGGGCGATCGCTTTGGAAAATTGCTGCCGGACGCTGACGCCTTTCACTTGGACATCGCCCTCCGTCATGCCGATCAGGCCCACGATCATGCGGATCGTTGTTGTTTTCCCGGCGCCATTAGGTCCCAGCAGACCCACAATTTCTCCCCGGCGGATATCAAAAGACAACTTATCAACGATCGGCTTGCTGCCGATTCTTTTCGTAACCTGCTTTACTGATAACACGACCGGTTCCCGTCCCGGCAGGTTACCCGCCGCGTCCAAGCCAGGCACTGTGTTTTCCATGTGCTGAAGCTGCACGTTCATTTCATTCACTCCTTCATTGTATTGGTGTCATAGTTAAATAGTACACTAGTGTGTTGGTATTGTAAAGCCCTGTTTGAAAAAAATATTCTGATCCGCCCGCCCCAACTGCGACTCGACAACCTCCGTCAACGCTAACGGAACGTAGTGACGTTATTTTCGATTTCCCGCGTGATTTCCCAAGCTAACGGAACGAGGTGACCTTATTGGGATTAAAATGGGCATAACCGCCTCTTTTGGAGCTAAATAACGTCTCTGAGTTCCGTTAAATATCGGCGGGGGCTTATTCCTCGCAAATAAGGTCTCTATGTTCCGTTATACACGGAGCTGCACACCAAAAAAGCCCTCCCCGACCGAAGTCGAAGAGGGCTGCCGAGCCACACTATTTTCGCTAATCCTCAAATCAGCAAATTAAACAAATTCAAATCCCGGTTGAGCTCGGTATAGGCAATTCCTTTGGCGGTCATGCGGCCAACCAGCCCTTCGTAATCCGCTTTGTCGCTCAACTCGATGCCCACCAAAGCGGGACCGTTCTCCTTATTATGCTTCTTCGTATACTCGAACCGCGCAATGTCGTCGTTGGGACCGAGCACCTCTTCAAGGAACTCGCGCAACGCTCCGGCACGTTGCGGGAAGTTGATCAAGAAGTAGTGCTTCAACCCTTCGTAAATCAGCGACCGCTCCTTCATCTCCTGCATCCGGTCGATGTCGTTGTTGCCGCCGCTAATCACGCATACGACCGTCTTCCCGCGGATTTGATCGCGGTACATGTCCAGCGCCGATACGGGTAACGCCCCGGCCGGCTCCACGACGATGGCGCTGTCGTTGTACAGCTCCAGGATCGTAGTACAAGCTTTGCCTTCCGGCACCTGAATGATGTCGTCCAGAATTTCGGCGCAAATTTCGTAATTCAAGTCGCCGACCCGCTTAACCGCCGCCCCGTCGACAAATTTGTCGATCGACTCCAGCGTCACCACTCGCTTCTGCTTCAAGGCTTCCGTCATGGACGCCGCACCGGACGGTTCAACGCCGATGACCTTCGTCTCCGGACTAACCGTCTTGAAATACGTTCCGACGCCAGATACCAATCCGCCGCCGCCAATGGTCACGAAGACGTAATCGGCCGGTGCCGTGAGACTTTCCATGATCTCCATGCCGATCGTCCCGTTCCCGGCAACGATTTTCGGGTCGTCGAACGGATGAATGAACGTCATACCGCCTTCCCGGCAAGCTTTCATCGCCTCCGCATAGGCGTCATCGTAGGTGTCGCCGATCAGAACGACGTCCACATGTTCGCCGCCAAATCGTTTGACCTGCTTGACCTTCTGGTTTGGCGTCGTGCTTGGCATATAGATTTTGCCTTGAATCCCTAGCGCGTTGCAGGAAAATGCCACCCCTTGTGCATGGTTACCGGCGCTCGCGCATACAATGCCTTTCTCCAGATCCTCGGGCTGCAGACTGCGAATCATGTTATACGCCCCGCGGATCTTGAAAGACCGGACAACCTGAAGATCCTCTCTTTTTAGATAAACGTTACATTCGTATTTGGCCGATAAGGTTGCATCGAGCTGGAGCGGCGTTCGGATCACCACTTCCTTCAATACGTGATGTGCTTTGACGATATCTTCCATGCCAACCGTTTGTCGTTCCGCCTGATTCATCTATTTCTCCTCGCTTTAACTTGGTTCTCTCATTCTACTAAAGTTACACCTGAAACCGCCTCCGGTTCAAGTTATTTTGTATGGCAATAGCCAAACGCCCCTCCATCGGGGGTGGACTCCCGCGTGGAAGGGCGCTCGGTCAAGGTTTATTTCTTTGGTATTAAACGATCGTCGGTATGGCCTTTGGAGTTTTTCTCTTGAGACAGCTCGCTCAGCTCCCATTCCATCGTGCCGTACACTGGGTCGGAAGGGAATTCCTCGCCCTTTTGCAAATACTCCTCGCGTCCCAGCTCGTCCCGGTACACACCGTCGACTTCCACTTTTTCGCGTGAGACCGGTAGCATTTCCTTCATTTTGTCGCTCATGATGATGCCGCCTCCCGATAGAGAATTGCGGGGAATACGTTCATTGATCCCCAATATCCCTTAACATGCGCGAATCGGAAGCAGTTTATCCTTGTATGGCAACTTATCCAACACCTATACGAGCGCCTTCGCCGCGATATCCGTACGCTGATGCTTGCCTTCGAATGCGATATGGCCCGCCGACTCATATGCTTTGTCCCTGGCATCCGCAATCGTCTTGCCGAGACCCACAACGCCAAGTACGCGCCCGCCGTTCGTGACCAGTTCCCCGTTGGAACCCCTGGCCGTGCCCGCATGGAACACCAACGCACCCGCAGCGCGAGCCTCTTCCAAACCGTGGATCGGCAAGCCTTTCGGATACGAAGCCGGATAACCGCCGGAAGCCAATACGACGCAGACCGCCGCCTCGTCACTCCACTCGATCTCCGCTTGATCCAACGTCCCGTTTACGGCTGCCAGAAAAATGTCGAGCAAATCGCTCTTTAACCGGGGCAGAACGACTTGGGTTTCCGGATCGCCAAAGCGAGCATTAAACTCGATCGTCTTCGGTTTACCGTCCGGTGCGATCATCAGCCCGGCGAAAAGCACACCGCGGAACGGACGTCCTTCGGCGACCATTGCCTTGGCGGTCGGCTTGATGATCCTTTCGATCGCTTCTTCGATGATCGAGTCCGCGATATGCGGCAACGGGGAATAGGTGCCCATGCCGCCGGTGTTCGGGCCTTTATCGCCATCATAAACCTGTTTATGATCTTGCGCTGCGGCCATCGGACGGACCATTTCCCCATCGACAAACGACAGAATCGACATCTCCTGCCCTTCGAGGAACTCCTCGATCACGACCTGACTGCCGGATTCGCCGAATACTTTGTCGACCATGATGCTCTTCAGCGCCGATTCCGCTTCGTCGCGGGTGAAAGCAACCGTGACGCCTTTACCTGCCGCAAGTCCGTCTGCCTTAATGACAATCGGCACCGGCTGGCTTTGCAGATAAGTAAGCGCCTGCTCGTAGTTATCGAACTTCTCGTACGCAGCAGTAGGGATATTGTATTTTTTCAGCAGATCCTTCATAAAGGTCTTGCTGCCTTCGATATGCGCGGCGTTTTTGCGCGGACCAAAGACCGGAATTTGCTTGGCCTCAAATACGTCCACAATGCCGTCCGCAAGCGGATCGTCCGGACCGACCACAACCAACCCAACCTGCTTCTCCACGGCAAAAGCAGCCAATTTGTCGAATTCATTCACCTGAATTGGTACCAGCTCAGACACTTCCCCGATCCCCGCGTTCCCTGGGGCGCAATAAACCGTCCCGGCCTTCGGGCTCTTCGCCAAACTCCAGCAAATCGCGTGCTCGCGCCCTCCGGCGCCTATCACCAAGATATCCATTGTCTCCTCCTTCGTTTCAAGGGCCCCACTTGTATAGTTACTCATTCAACCCTATCCGTACGAACGAACTGGAATTTCTACCGTTAATTTTGTCGCCAATCCGCATTGGATCTAAATTAACTGGAAAAAGTACCGCTAAATTATGCTCATTACCTGGTTGGCGGCCTTTTCACTCGAATTAACGGTAGGTTTTACAGCTAAATCGGCAAAACCTAGTGTTACCCCTGAATTAACGGTAGGTATCACCGTTAATTGGTTAGCAGCAGCATGTTCCTCCACTTGCGAAAAACAGCAGGCCGCCGCAGCGGTCTGCCGTCTGACTCCGGCTTAGTGTTTGAAATGGCGCACGCCGGTGAAGACCATCGCAATCCCGTATTCGTTTGCGACTTTAATCGACTCCTCATCCTTCACGGAGCCGCCCGGCTGGATGATCGCGGTAACCCCGGCTTTAGCGGCCGCTTCAACTGTATCTCCCATCGGGAAGAAGGCATCCGAGGCTAGAACACTGCCTTTCACCTTGTCGCCCGCTTGCTCGATGGCGATTTTGGCCGCACCCACGCGGTTCATCTGCCCCGCGCCGACTCCAACAGTCATATCGTCCTTCGCCAATACGATCGCGTTAGACTTCACGTGCTTAACTACTTTCCAACCGAACAGCAGCTGCTTCGACTCCTCTTCGGTTGGCTTACGGTCAGTCACGACCGTCAAGTCGGCTTCCTTCAGCGAATGTACATCGTTTTCCTGTACAACCATGCCGCCATCAATCGAAGTGACGACAAACTGGCTGCTGCGGCTTGCGCCTAATTCCAGGCCGCCCAGCTTCAACAGGCGGATATTCTTCTTCTTCGTGAGGATTTCCAGCGCTTCTTCCGTAAAACCCGGCGCCAAAATAATCTCCAAGAAGATTTCCTTCAACAGCATCGCCGTATCCGCATCAATGATGCGATTGGCCGCAACAATACCGCCGAAGATCGAAACCGGATCGGCTTCGTACGCTTTTTGGTAGGCTTCGAGCACACTCGCGCCAACTCCAACGCCGCAAGGATTCATATGCTTGACTGCGACGACCGCCGGCTCCTCGAATTCCTTGACGATTTGCAGTGCCGCGTTAGCATCGTTGATGTTATTGTAGGAGAGCTCTTTCCCGTGTAGTTGTTCTGCGCCTGTCAGGGTGTCAGCTGCTGCCAGAGGTTTACGGTAAAACGCCGCTTTTTGATGCGGGTTTTCGCCGTAGCGCAGGTCTTGAATCTTTTCGTAAGTAATGGTATAACGCTCCGGCAACGGATCGCCGTTCACCTTTGACAAATAGTCGGAAATCAGGGCATCATAAGCAGCCGTGTGTCGGAAAACTTTGGCCGCAAGCCGTTTGCGCGTCTCAAGCGTTGTATCGCCGCCCGCACGCACCTCATCCAGTACCGTCCCATAATCCGCTGCATCGACAACGACGCTGACGAAAGCATGGTTTTTCGCGGCCGAACGAAGCATCGTAGGTCCGCCGATGTCGATATTTTCGATCGCGTCCTCATAGGTGACGTCCGGCTTGGCGATGGTTTCCTGGAACGGATACAGGTTCACAACCACCAGGTCGATATAATCCAATCCCAGCTCCTTCATCTGCGCTTGGTGCTCCTCGCTGTCGCGCACCGCCAGCAGTCCGCTATGAACCGCAGGATGCAACGTTTTGACGCGTCCGTCGAGGATTTCTGGGAATCCCGTTACGTCGGAGATTCCGATGACTGGCACTCCCTCTTTCGCCAGCAGGTTTTTCGTACCCCCTGTCGAAATAATCTCCACACCCAACTGCGACAGCTCGCGGCAAAAATCCACGATGCCCGTTTTATCCGACACGCTCACGAGCGCTCTTTTTATACTCACAATCGGCTCCTCCTTTATTTTGGCGAATCATGCCCCCGATATTTCTCGGGAAATATCGAAACCCCTGCACGTCATGCTCCCATTACCCATTTTCCCGAAAATCCTGCAATCAAGCCCTTTTCAGCGGTTTCTATTCCGACAGAATGGTGACTTTTCGGCCTTCCACACGCACCCGGTTTTTAGCGAACCACGACACGACCTGCGGATACAAGCGTTGCTCCGCGGCATGAATCTTGGTTTCTAGTGACTCCAATGAATCGTTTGGCGCGATCTCCACCGCCGCTTGCGCAATCACCGCCCCGGTATCCATTCCGCCATCGACCAAATGCACCGTAACCCCCGTTACTTTCACGCCGTATTCCCAAGCCTGACCAATCGCATCTTTGCCTGGAAAAGCCGGCAGCAATGACGGATGAATATTAATCATCCTGCCTGCATAAGGCTCCACCAACACGGAGGTAAGCAGCCGCATGTAACCGGCCAGCACCACCAAATCGATGCCGCGCTTCTCCAGCTCGGCGGCAATGTCCGCTTCATAATCCTCGCGGCGTACGTACGACTTCGGATCAAACAGATAACATTCGACACCAGCCTGACGAGCCCGTTCGACGACGAAGGCCTGCGGCTTGTCGCAAACGAGCAGTACGATCTCTGCATCCAGCTCCCCCGATCGCGAAGCGTCCAGCAAATTCTGAAAATTGCTGCCCTGCCCCGAGGCAAATACCGCGATCCGATACTTGGCGGCGCCCATTAGACGTCCGCCCCCGCAAAGGTCACTACCCGTTGTCCTTCGGTCACTTTACCGATGACATATGGCGTTTCGCCTGCTTGCTGCAGCGCTGAGACCGCCTGCTCCACCTGATCCTCAGCCACGACAATCACTAACCCAATTCCCATGTTGAACGTTGTGAACATATCTCGAGGACTGACGTTCCCTCGCTTCTGCAGCAAGTCGAATATCGGCAAAATCGGCCAGGACCCGTACGTAATCTCCACGTTTACCCCTTCCGGCAATACGCGAGGGATGTTTTCGATAAATCCGCCACCTGTAATGTGGGCCATGCCCTTCACGTCCACCTGCTCCAGCAGGGATAACACCGGCTTCACATACAGCTTGGTTGGCGTGAGCAGGACGTCACCCAGAACCTCCCCGTCTAACTCGGGCAGCTTATCGGTCAACGCGTAACCCGCTTCTTCCAGCAACAGCTTCCGGACAAGCGAAAACCCGTTGCTATGCACGCCGCTGGACGCGAGTCCGATCACCGTGTCGCCGGGAGCGATACGGTTGCCATTCACGATTTTGCTCTTATCGACAACGCCGACCGTAAAGCCGGCAATGTCGTATTCGCCTTCGCTGTACATCCCCGGCATCTCCGCGGTCTCTCCGCCGATCAGCGCGCAGCCCGATTGACTGCAGCCTTCGGCGATACCGGCGACGATCGCCTCGATTTTCTCCGGTACTACCTTGTCGCACGCCAGATAATCGAGGAAGAAGAGCGGTTCTGCGCCTTGCACGACGATATCGTTCACGCACATCGCCACCGCGTCGATGCCGATCGTATCATGCTGATCCATGGCAAAGGCGATTTTCAACTTCGTCCCTACGCCATCCGTTCCCGACACGAGCACCGGCTCCGCGTATTTGTCCTTGTTCAATCCGAACAAAGCTCCAAATCCGCCTAGATCGGTCATCACTTCCGGGCGGAACGTCCGTTTGACGTGTTTTTTCATCCGCTCAACCGCTTCATTCCCGGCCGCGATATCGACGCCGGCTTTCTTGTATGCTTCAGACACGAGAGAGACCCACTCCTTTGGATTAGAGGTAGTTCCAAACATAAACAAACAATTCATGAGGTGAAATAAGTCGAACCGGCATTGGATCGCCGGCAACCGTCAGCAAGTGCAGCCAAACTTCTCTTCCCCGTCGAAATCCGTCCGGGTCGGATAATCGTTGTCAAAGCAGGCCATACAGAGGCCGCCTTTATAATCCTTGGCGTTCTCCCCGCCCACCGCCTGGATCAGCCCTTCTGGGCTCAAAAACTCCAGCGAATCCGCGTTGATCTCCCGGCAAATCTCTTCCACCGTTTTGTAGGAGGCAATCAGCTCGCCGCGGTCCGGCGTATCAATGCCGTAGAAGCAAGGGTTCTTGAACGGCGGCGAGGTAATGCGAACATGCACCTCTGTCGCACCGGCTTCGCGCAGCAGATTGACGATCCGCCGCGAGGTCGTGCCTCGAACGATCGAGTCGTCGATCATCACCACGCGTTTGCCCTCCACGACGCGGCGCACCGCGCTCAGTTTCATCTTCACGCCCTGCTCACGCAACTCTTGGCTCGGTTGGATGAACGTACGTCCGGTGTATTTATTTTTGATCAGACCCAGCTCGTAAGGGATGCCGGTCTGCTCTGCATAGCCGATGGCCGCGGAGATGCTGGAGTCCGGAACGCCGGTGACCACATCCGCGTCAACAAATGACTCCTGCGCCATCACCTGCCCCATCCGCTTGCGGCTGGCATGCAGGTTCGAGCCGTTCATGTCGCTGTCCGGACGCGCGAAGTAAATGTACTCCATCGCGCAAAGCGCTTTGCGCTGCGGTTCAGCGTAACGCTCCTCGCGGAGGCCGTCCCGGTCCAATACCAGCATTTCGCCAGGCTGGATTTCGCGGAGCGTCTCCGCGCCAACGACCTCAAACGCGCATGTCTCGGACGAGAACAGGTACGCGTCGCCAAGCCGCCCCATGACCAGCGGCCGCAAACCGTTGGGATCGCTGGCGGCGATCAGCTTGTCGTTCGTCAACAGCAGGAAGGCGAAGCCCCCGACCAGTTGCCCGAGCGCATCCTTCGCCGCCTCGACGAAATCCTTTGGAGAGCGGGCGATCAGATGCGCGATGACCTCCGTATCGCTAGTTGTCTGAAAGATCGAGCCGCTTTGCTCTAACTCGTGGCGAATTTTCGGCGCATTCACGATGTTGCCGTTGGTCGCCACCGCCAAATCACCGTCGCGGTATTTAAAAATCAGCGGCTGCGCATTCGTCAGCTTGCTGTCCCCGCTTGTCGAATAGCGGACATGGCCGATCGAACGATCGCCGCGCAGCGAGGACAACTTGTCGCGGTCGAACACTTCCTTAACGAGTCCCATGCCGCGGTGATAATGAAAGTCCGCGCCGTCGGTCGTGCAGAGTCCCGCACTTTCTTCCCCCCGGTGCTGCAACGCGTGCAATCCGTAATAGGACAGGGAAGCCGCTTCAGCATGGCCGAATACGCCAAACACGCCGCATTCCTCGCGTAACGTGTCGAACGGATCCGCGTGCCCCGACCCTTCGTTGTAGTAGTCTCCGGTCCAAAGTCTCTGCGCTGGTCTTATTGCATCAGACATGGAATGACATCCTCCCAGACGCGTTTCAACTGCTCCACCGGCTTGTTCAGAACCCCCGTTCCGTTTACGGCAACGTTCAGTTCCAAACCTTCCACGACCCCGATCCGCGCCGCAGGGACGCCTCGTTCCGCGAGCCGCTTCTCCAGCGCCTCCGCCTTCTCCGGCGAAGCCGACAGCAGGATCCGGGACTGCGATTCGCTGAACAACGCAAAGTCGGAACGCAGCTCGCTTGCGACATCCACCTTGGCGCCAATGCCGCCGCTGATACACGATTCGGCCAAAGCAACGGCCAGGCCGCCTTCGGACAAGTCATGCGCCGAACGCACCAGCCCGCCTTGGATCGCGGTAAGCACCGCACCAAGCAGTTTTTTCTCCACATCTAAATCTAACTGCGGAGGACGACCTTCCACGACACCATGCACGACGGCTTGCAGCTCGCTGCCGCCCAGCTCCGCTTTCGTTTCTCCCAAGAGGAACACGATGTCCCCCGCCGATTTAAATCCTTGCGTCGTAATATGATCCGTATCATGCACCAAGCCAACCATCCCCACGACTGGCGTCGGGTAAATTGCGCCTTTAGTGTTCTCGTTATACAAGCTGACGTTCCCGCCGATGACCGGTGTATCGAGCACGCGGCAAGCTTCCGCCATCCCGTCAACCGAACGTTCCATTTGCCAGAAAATATCCGGCTTCTCCGGGCTGCCGAAATTTAGGTTATCGGTAATCGCCAGCGGCTCCGCACCGGAGCAGACGATGTTCCGCGCGGCTTCGCTGACCGCGATCCGTCCGCCAACTTCCGGATCCAGATATACGAACCGACCGTTGCAGTCGGTCGTCATGGCCAACGCCTTGCGTGTGCCGTGAACCTTCACCACCGCCGCATCCGAACCCGGACGAACGGCCGTACTCGTGCGTACCATGTAATCGTATTGGTTGTATACCCACGCTTTGCTCGCAACGGAGGGTGATGCCAGCACCTGCTCCAGCGCCGCGCCCAAATCGCGAACCTCTTCGTAACGAGTTGTATCTACTGATGCGTTTTGCTCATAATAAGCCGGCACTTCCGACGGCTTGTTGTAAATCGGGCATTCATCCACGAGCGCCGTAACCGGCATGTCGCCAACCAAATCCCCGTGATGGAACAACTTCAGACGGCCGTCATCCGTCACTTTACCGACCTTTGCACAAATGACGCCCCAACGCTCAAAAATCTCCCGCGCCTGCGCCTCATCCTTCGGCTCAACGACGAACAACATCCGCTCCTGCGACTCTGACAACATCATTTCGTAGGCGGTCATGCCTTCTTCGCGCTGCGGTACCTCGTCGAGATACAGCTCGAGACCGTTCCCGGCTTTGCTGGCCATCTCTGCGCTGGAACAGGTCAAGCCCGCCGCGCCCATGTCTTGGATCCCTAATACGATGCCCGTGTCAATCAATTCGAGGCAGGCTTCCATCACCAACTTCTCCATGAACGGGTCGCCCACTTGCACCGCGGTCCGCTTCGCTTCGGATTCTTCCGTCAGCTCTTCCGAGGCGAACGTAGCGCCATGGATACCATCGCGGCCGGTTGGCGGACCCACGTAAAACACGGGGTTCCCCACGCCTTTAGCGACACCGCGCTGGATTTTGTCATGATCAATCAGCCCTACGCACATTGCGTTCACCAGCGGATTGCCATCGTAACTCTCATCAAACACGACTTCTCCGCCGACCGTCGGAATCCCAATGCAGTTCCCATATCCCGCAATCCCGGACACGACGTGCTCGAACAAATACTTCACCCGGTCGCTTTCCAGCTTGCCGAAACGAAGGGAGTTCAACAGCGCAATCGGTCTGGATCCCATGGAAAAAATATCGCGAATAATCCCGCCCACGCCCGTCGCCGCACCCTGGTACGGCTCCACCGCTGAGGGGTGATTATGACTTTCGATTTTAAAGACAACGGCCTGGTTGTCGCCGATATCGACGATTCCGGCGCCTTCGCCCGGGCCCATCAATACGCGTGGGCCGCTGGTCGGAAACCGCCGAAGCAGCGGCTTGGAGTTCTTGTAAGCGCAGTGTTCGGACCACATGACGCTAAACACACCGATTTCCGTATAATTGGGTTTGCGCCCAAGGAATCCGCAAATCAGTTCGTATTCGCTGTCGGAAACGCCCATCTGTTTGTAAATTTTCTGCTCTGCAATTTGTTCTGCATTAGGTTCCTTAGCGGACACTTGCTGACTCATGCCGATCCCTCCAAGCTTTCAAAATAGATGTAAACATCTTCTTGCCGTCCTCAGAACCAAGCAAGGAGCTTACCGCCCGCTCCGGATGCGGCATCATGCCGACGACATTCCCGCGTTCATTGGAAATGCCGGCGATATCGTCCACCGAGCCGTTCGGATTTTGAACATATCGGAAAATAATCTGATTGTTCCGCTTCAACTGCTCTAGGGTTGCTTCATCGCAATAATAGTTCCCTTCGCCGTGCGCGATCGGAATCGTGATCACATCGCCCGGCGCATACAGCGACGTAAATGGATTGTCGTTATTCTCCACGCGCAGCTCCGTGTCATGACAACGGAATTTCAAAGACTCGTTGCGGCGCAGCGTACCCGGCAGCAATCCGGCTTCCGTCAAGATCTGGAATCCGTTGCAGATGCCCAGCACATATTTGCCTTCCTCCGCGGCTTTGGCCACTTCCGCCATCACCGGCGCAAAGCGGGAAATCGCCCCGCACCGCAAGTAGTCGCCGTAAGAGAAACCGCCGGGGACCAAGATGCAATCGTAAGCGGACAAATCGGTGGCCGTGTGCCACACATAGTCGACCGGTTCGCCCAGCGTCTCTTCCACCGCTTTGTAACAGTCGATATCACAGTTGGAACCGGGGAATACGAGTACCGCGAATTTCATGGTTTAGTCCTCCAATTCGAAGCGGTAGTCTTCAACCACCGTATTGGCCAACAGCTTCTCGCACATCGCTTTGACTCGGGCTTCCGCCTCGAAGCGATCGTTCGTGTCGAGCGTCAGCTCCATATATTTACCGATGCGGACACTGTCCACCTCTCTGAACCCCATGGAATGGAGCGCTCCCTGAACGGCTACCCCCTGTGGGTCAAGTACGCTTTGCTTGATCGTGACATAAACGCTCGCTTTCATCATGTTCCTCGTGTTCCTCCTAAGTTTGGACTTGTGCGGCACGGCCGCTTGATTCTGAATGGATTCTCATAACTGCTTATGGATCTGCTGGGCCTTGGGGCACTGGGCGCATTGGCAAATGGCAAACGGCCTCTTCCGCCAACCCTCGAACTCCTAACGGACCGTAGGGACGTTATTTGCTCATTTCCCGGGTATTTCCCCAGCTAACGGACTCCACAGACGTTATTTGGTCTCATTTGACTCCTAATCAGGCTACATTACCTAAATAAGGTCTCCTCGGTCCGTTACGCCGGTCATCCCCGAATATTCGGTCCAATAATGGCCGTGGGGTCCGTTAGCGCGAGGCGGGCAACCTACGCCTACGCCAACTCCGCTCCGGTCAGTCGTTGGTAGATCTCGCGGTAACGCCGCGTCGTCTCTTCGACGACATGCGTCGGAAGCGGATCGGGCGCGCTGTTCTTATCCCAGTCCGAACCGGCCAGATAAGCCCGTACCGGCTCTTTGTCCATGCTGTCGATCTCGATGTCCAGCGCGTAGTTCTCTTTGGCCCAAAACCGGGAAGCATCCGGCGTAAAGATCTCGTCGATCAAAATCAACTTCCCGTCCACCAGCCCGAATTCCAGCTTGCAGTCGGCGAGGAGAATCCCGCGTTCTTCGCAGTAGTCACGGGCGAAGGCGTACATCTCTAAGCTGCGGTCCCGCAGCTGTTCGGCCAAATCGCGGCCGACTTTATCCGCCATCTCCGCAAACGAGATGTCCTCGTCGTGACCGACGTCGTTTTTAGCCGCCGGGGTGAAGATCGGCTCCGCCAGCTTCGCGTTCTTGCGCAGCCCTTCCGGCAGCTGAATGCCGTTAATCGCGCCGCTTTGCTCATATTGCCGCCAACCGCCGCCGGTAATGTAACCGCGCACCACGCATTCGATGTCGATGCGCTCTGCTTTTCGGGTCACCATGATCCGGTTCCGCAACACCTCGCGATGCTCCGCCGGAATCACATCACCCAGCCGATCTACATCCGTATGGATGACGTGATTTTCCAGCAGATGCCCCGTCTTATCGAACCAATACGCACTCAGCCGATTCAACACATTGCCTTTGTCCGGAACCGCCGGCTCCAGCACGTAGTCAAACGCGGAGATTCGGTCGGTGACTACGATCAAGAAAAATTCACCAAGGTCGTATAGCTCCCGGACCTTGCCTTTGTACAACAACGGGGCTTTCACCAAATCCGCCGCCGTGGAAATTGCCGGTACCGCCATGAAAGCTCTCCTCCCCCATCCAAAACTCAACTCGATTAAATCAATCCAAGCTTCCGGAAAATCGTATCCACATGCTTCAGATGCCAGGACGGATCAAACGCGTCGTCGATCTCTTCCTTGCTCAAGACCGCGGTAATTTCCGGCGTCTCCTCGATAATGTCACGGAACTGGCGTTGCGTTTCCCACGCCTGCATCGCCCGCGGCTGCACCGTATCGTACGCTTGCTCGCGACTGAAGCCTTTGTCGATGAGCTTTGTCAACACGCGACCGGAGAACGGTACGCCGTACGTGCGGCCCATGTTGCGCTTCATATTTTCTGGGAATACCGTCAGGTTCTTCACAATATTGCCGAAGCGATTCAGCATATAGTTGAGCAACATCGTAGCGTCTGGCAGGATCACCCGTTCCACCGAGGAGTGAGAAATGTCGCGTTCATGCCACAGCGTGACGTTCTCGTAAGCCGAAATCATATGGCCGCGGATCACGCGAGACAAGCCGGAGATGTTCTCGCAGCCAATCGGGTTACGTTTGTGCGGCATCGCCGACGAACCTTTTTGCCCTTTGGCGAAGGCTTCTTCTACCTCGCGGAACTCGCTCTTTTGCAGGGCGCGAATTTCTGTAGCGAACTTGTCGAGCGACGTTGCGACCAGAGCCAACGTCGACATGTACTCGGCGTGACGATCGCGCTGCAGCGTTTGCGTCGAAATCGGCGCCGGGCTCGTGCCCAGCTTGCGGCAAACAAACTCTTCCACAAACGGATCAATGTTGGCGTAAGTGCCAACGGCGCCGGAGATTTTGCCGAACTGGACGTTATCCGCTGCGCGGCGGAAACGCTCCAGGTTCCGCTTCATTTCCTCGTGCCATAGCGCCATCTTTAGACCGAAAGTTGTTGGCTCGGCATGTACGCCGTGCGTGCGGCCCATCATCGGGGTGTCTTTATAGGCCAAGGCCTTATCCTTCAAAATCTCGATGAAATTCACGATGTCTCGTTCCAAAATCTCATTTGCCTGCTTCAGTAAATAGCCCAGCGCCGTGTCCACCACGTCCGTGGACGTCAGGCCGTAGTGCACCCATTTCCGCTCGGAACCCAGGCTTTCTGATACGGCACGGGTAAACGCGATGACGTCATGGCGAGTTTCCTGCTCGATTTCATAGATCCGATCGATATCGAACGAAGCCTTCTCGCGCAGCATTGCTGCGTCTTCCTTCGGGATTACACCTAATTCAGCCCAAGCTTCGCAAGCGCATAACTCCACTTCCAACCAGGCTTTGAATTTGTTTTCCTCCGTCCAGATCGCTCTCATTTCCGGTCTACTGTAGCGTTCGATCATTTGCGTTCATTCCTCCAAATGTTGGTTTGCTCTATCCAACGAAGCCCGTCCTCCACGTCGCGGCAGATCAGGTTGATATGCCCCATTTTCCGTTTCGGAGCGGCTCCGTGCTTTCCATACAAGTGTACTTTGGGGATCGCCGGGAATCCAGTTGCCCCATTGTTCTCGCCTTCGCTGTTCCAAGTGCCGGTCACGACCGCCTTGCGGACATCCTCCAAATGCTCGCCCAACACGTTGACCATCACGACTGGCGTCAACAGTTCCACCGGACCCAGCGGCAAATTGCAGATCGCCCGCACATGCTGCTCGAATTGCGAGGTCGTACAGGCCTCCATCGTGTAATGGCCCGAATTGTGCGGTCGCGGCGCCAGTTCGTTCACGAACAACTCGCCATTCGCGGTCAGGAACATTTCCACCGCCAGAAGCCCTACCGCTTCCAAACCTTCGGCGATCCGGGCCGCCAACCGTTCGGCTTCACGCTGCACCTGCTCCTCGACACGGGCCGGTACGATCGATACATGCAAAATATTATCCACATGGATATTCTCCGCTACCGGGAACGTCTTGATCTCCCCGCGCGGGCTGCGCGCCGCGATGACCGACAGCTCCTTGACGAACGGGACGAATTGCTCCAACACGAGCTCCGTCCCGGCCCCGCTCAACTCGGCGTAAGCCGCCGTAATCTCGTCTTCGCTGCGGATCACCCATTGGCCTTTGCCGTCATAGCCGCCTGTGGCCGTCTTCAACACGGCCGGAAGGCCCAGCCGGGCCACGGCCGTACGCAGTTCCTCCTCGCTGCCGATCTCCGCGTACGGCGCTACCTTGACGCCCGCCGCTTCGATGGCTCGCTTCTCGCGAAGCCGATGCTGCGTGGTGTACAGCAGCCGGCTGCCTTGAGGCACGTACGACGCTTCCTCCAACAGCGCGGCGACGCCCGCGTCCACGTTTTCGAACTCGTACGTGATCACGTCCGCGCGCTGCGCTAACTCTCGCGCCGCGGCCTGGTCGTCGTAGCGGGCCACGATCTGCCCCGCTACCTGTCCGCAGGGCGCATCCGGCGTTGGATCCATGGCGACAAACCGGTAGCCAAGATGGCTCCCGGCCAGCGCCAGCATCCGGCCCAGCTGCCCGCCGCCCAGCACCCCGATCGTTGCGCCGGGCTCGATCACCGGAGCACCATGACCGCTGCTCCCGCTCCCGTTGCCCATCGGTCTGCCGCTCATTCGGTCGCTCCCAGCTCCGAGCCGCTCTCCAGCACCTCGGCTTGAATGCGGTCGCGGCGCTCCTGCACCCGGCGCATCACCTCAGGGTCGAACGCGCCCAGCATTTGCGCGGCCAGCAGCCCGGCGTTAATCGCTCCGGCCTTACCGATCGCCACTGTTGCCACCGGAATGCCGCCCGGCATTTGCACGATCGACAGCAGCGAGTCGAGGCCGTTCAGCGCGGCCGACTTCACCGGCACACCGATGACCGGCAGCGTTGTCTTGGCCGCCACCATGCCCGGCAGGTGAGCTGCCCCGCCTGCTCCTGCAATGATGACCTTTAGCCCGCGGTTTGCTGCTTGCTCCGCGAATTCAAACATCAAATCCGGGGTGCGATGCGCGGATACGACATTTTTTTCGTAAGGAATCTGCAGTTCATCCAGAACGGCACAGGCATGGGACATCGTTTCCCAATCCGATTTGCTGCCCATGATTACTGCGACTTGTGCTGTCATGCTTCAACCCACTTTCTTTAGAAGTAGTTCAACAACTCAGCTTGCGATTTATAGATTACCGAATACGGAAAAGGGCCCCCGAACTTTCTGGAAAATGACGAAGATTTCCCGAAATTCGCGGACCCTGAGGAATACGATACCTGCGTACGGGCAGCGACAATCGCGCCGACGGCAACGCAAAGCCCGGTGCATCCAAGCCCAGGCTCATAAAAAGAAGGCCTTCCGTGCGGAGTAGCCCTACCTTCATCACGTATTCGCTCGTAGTCCGAAAATTTACGGTTCTCGGGTAGAAACTTCCGGGCCCTATCCCCGGCATTATACGAGATTATGATGTTCGGCGGCGAACCGCCTTCTCCCTCCTAGTTTACCAATGGCAGACACGACGTGTCAACTCAAATCCGAACATTAAATGACTGTAAAATCCGAATGTTCGTTTTTGAACAATACCCCTTAATCAAGCAACCTTCCCTAACGACAAAAAAAACCTAGCCCGGTAACCCGACTAGGTGATCTCCCCCATGTTCATGCTCCTAACTGCTCTTGCAGTTCGATAAACAGCACGTGCAGGAACTTTTTGATGTTCACTTTCCCCTTCCCATTAACCGGCTCCCGACCTTCTTCGATCTCCTTCATCTTCAGCCTTACATCCTCAAAGTCAAAATAGAGCGGGGCATAATACTCAAACCGAGGATTTCCGTAATCGGTCAGTCCCAGCGAGGCCAGGTTCGTCAGCCCCGCCGTCAACGCGCGCCGCAGCCGTTGCTCGATCGCCTTGACCTCTTTGGCGATATCTTCGGGCCTCGTCTTGTACGTGGCCGCGGTCTGGCGATACAGCTCCTTCAAGGGTGGCAAGTTGCCGCCGACTTCGTCACCCTGTCCGAGCAAAAGCTCCATCATCGCGATGATATCCCGGCTGCCGCTCTCGCCAATTAAACCTAGATTCATCAGGATCGGCTGAATCGCTTCCCGGACCGGCCGTTTTCCCGGACCGGCCAACGGTGTGTTGCGCAAGCCCTCCAGTTTCTTTAGGCTGGATTTTATCTCATCTAGATAATGGCTCATCGCGTAACGCTCATTGACCTTCCGCAGCACCGTCTCCACTTCGAACCGATTGATCGGCTTGCGGATGAAGAATTCAATTCCACTTCGGTACGCCCGTCCGACCATATCCTGGTTCTCGATCTGGGAGATCATCACAAACCGCGAGCTGCAGCCTTGAGCGCGCAAGGAATCGATCGCTTCGATTCCGTCCTGGTCAGGCAACAGCAGATCCATCAGCACGATGTCCGGCGACTCGCTCAAAATTTGCCGGACGCCCTCCGCTCCGCCGCCGGCCGTCCCCGTTACCTCGCCCAGCCCACAGTCCTCGATAATGTGTTGCAGCATCTTTCGCGCACTGGCATCATCGTCCACGATACAAAAAGAGAGAGGCATCGGTACACCCTCCTCAACGTTTGGTATGTAGCGTTTACGTCGGACTCGTCGGCTTTCGCAGCATCCGAGTCGGTATGCGAATTTGGACCCTCGCCCCGCCTAGCCCCGGCGCCGTATCAAGCGAGATCTCTCCGTCAAACCGGGCCACGATGTCTCGCACGTGAGATAAACCAATCCCCGTCGCTGCGACGCCCTCCTCATCGAACTTAGTCGTAAAACCCGGTTCAAATACCAGCTCCCGCTCGTCCTGCGCAAAGCCGCTCCCGCTGTCACTCACCATCAACAAGGTCCATCCCGCTTGCTCGCGAACCTCGAGGTGAATCTGACCCCGATCCTGGATGGCTTCCACCGCATTCGCCGTCAGGTTACCCAACAGCGTAAGCAAGGGAATGTAGTTGGCGGTGGCGTAGTCCAGGGTGATTTTCTGCGTGAAAACAATTCTTTTCCCCAACATTTCGGCATACTGCTGACTGCTATGAACGGTATATTGGACCAAACCCGACAATGGCATATCCCCCGGAACTTCGCGGTCCGTAAGTTTGATCAACCCGGCTAAAATACGCTGCGAATCCTTCTTCACCTCATGGATCTGCTGCGTAATCCCCAAGACATATTGCTTGTGCGCCTCCTGACCTTTGTCGGACAACTGACGGTACAGCTCGTAGCTTTGCAGGGTCAGGTTCTCCAGCGTACCGATCGATTTCTTCAGGTAAAATACTTCCCCGTACAAGCCGGAGCTAATTCTGAGCATCTGCTCGATCCGCCGATTCTGCTCCTTCTGTACGATCCGCATCCGACTGACGGATATGCTGCTGTAAATCCCGGTTACGAAATACGTACGCAACATCGCGATCGCCATCAGAAACGTCCACTCGTTCAGCTTAAACGTTGCCGTACCGGTCACCAGCAGCCGAGTCAGCAACTCCGCCTCGTTGGACACCAGGTCGATCACCGCCGTCACTGCTCCCAGCGCCAAGGGGTAGAAGCGGTCCAGACGCCGTTTGATCAGACTCATCCCGAAAGCGAATACGATGTAATACACCGCCGCAGAACCATGCCTTGTCACGCTATCGGCCAAGGTCAAGCCGTTACCAAGCGCCTGATCCAGCCCCGTACGAAACAACAACACCCCAGTGCCGGTAATGACACCCGTGACGAGATAAGGCAACCGCCGCAGCAACAACAAGAATAACAGAAATGCACTGCTCCCCAGCCCGATCCGAAAAATATCTCCATCAAACGGGTTGATCTTTAACTCCCCGGCTAAGGCCGTCCCAATTGCCACGACTCCAATCTGAACGTAGGTGGATCTATAAAAGGACTTAACAAGAACGTTCCCCATCCCCGCTCACCCGGTCCTGTGAGTTATTTTGCCCCTTATCGTACCACATTTGAGAGAGGGTGCCTATACCATGCATTCCATAATATGTCAGCAACATGTTAGATGATGCCTACACGTGACGGGTTTCCAATCGTCTGGAGATCACCGATAACACAAAATTGACGGAGAAATAGATCAACGCCACGAGCAGCAGGATTGGAATGGTGTAAGTATAGCCGTGTCCGATGACGATGCCGGCATGATGCATCAGCTCCGGCAAGGAGATGACAACTGCCAGCGATGTGTCCTTGAGCAGCGAGATGAACTGGCTGACCAGCGGCGGCACCATCCGTCGCAACCCTTGCGGCAGCACAATATGCCACAACGTCTGCAAGGAGCCGAGTCCCGACGATCGGGCCGCCTCGATTTGCCCCTTTTCGATGGAAGCAAGCCCGCCGCGAACGATTTCCGCGATCATCGCCGCTTCAAAGATCGTCAGCCCGGTCACCGTTGCGGCCACCAGTCCCAGGTTAATCCCAATCTCCGGCAAGGCAAAGCGCATGAAGAAGATGATCAAGAGCAGCGGTAAATTGCGGATCAGCTCAACGCCCGCCAGCAGGATCGGCGACAACACGGGCAGCTGTGTATAGCGAATGATGCCAACAACGCAGCCGATCAGGAAGCTGAGCACGATCGACGCCCCGGCGACAATCAAAGTCACCACTAACCCCTCCGCCAGAAAACTCAAATTCTCCGCACTGTACGCACCCGCAAAGTCCATCAAATCCCTCCCCAACCTCAATACCTTCTCTCAAGCCTCCGCTCCCACACCCTCACCCCATAACTCAAAGGCAAGGTCAACACCAAATAAAACAACGCCACAAAAAGATAAGTATCAAATGTCCGATACGTCTCCGTATTCACGATGTCGGCAAAATACATCAGGTCCAGCCCGGCAACAATCGTCAACACGGACGAGTTCTTGATCAAGTTAATGAACTGGTTCCCGAGCGGCGGAATGACCAGCTTAATCGCTTGAGGCAGGATAATATGCAACATCGTCTGCGCGTAACTTAACCCGGAGGAACGCGCCGCCTCCGTTTGCCCCTTCGGAATCGCCAGGATACCCGCGCGGATCGCCTCGGCGATGAACGATGACGTATACACGGCCAGCCCGATCGTCCCGGCTGTAAATCCATCCAACGGTAAACCCAGTGCCGACGGTCCGTAATAAAAAATATATACGACGAGCAGTAACGGGATATTGCGGATAAATTCCACGTAACCCGTCCCGAACCAGCGCAGAACCCGGACAGGGGCGATGCGGAATACCGCGATTAACGCCCCCAGAAGAAAGCTGCCGACCAGCGCCAACAGGCTGGAGAGGACCGTTCCTCGGAACCCCTCCAGGTATACGTCGAAATAGTCAGTCAAAATCGTAAAGTCCATCACGATCACTCACCCGGCTTCTTACCGATCCACTTCTCATAAATCTTGTCGTACTCCCCGCTGTCGTGGAGCTCCTTCAAGGTATCATTGACGGCTTGCACAATGTCCCCATTCCCTTTTTGCACCGCGATGCCGTAAGGCTCGTCAGTGAATGGCTTACCAACCACCTCAAAATTCGGATCCTGGGCAGCCATGCCGTACAGAATCGCATCGTCCGTTGTCAGCGTATCGCCTTGCCCTGCCTTCAGGGCGTTAAACGCATCCTGGTAGTTATCAAATTCCAGCACCTTGATGCCTTCTACCTTTTCGCGGATATTTTTCACCGAAGTCGAGCCCTTGCTGCCCAATACCGTTGAATCAGCGGTTAAGCTCTCGATGCCCGTGATCGGGCTGCCCTTCTTCACCAGCAGCGACTGCCCCGCCTGGAAATAGACGTCGGAGAAGTCGACTTCCTTCTTGCGCTCCTCGGTAATCGTCATCGTTGCCACGATCATGTCGATCTCCCCGTTATTGAGCATCGGAATCCGCGTTTTGGAGGTGACTTCCTTTAGTTCTAAGGCTTTCTCATCGCCAAAAATATGCTTCGCGATCGCCTTGGAGATATCGATGTCGAAGCCCTCCACGTTGCCGCTGGCCGGGTCTTTCAAACCAAACAGCTTCGTGTCGTATTTCACGCCAACCACCAGCTTGCCGCGATCTTTGATTTTGCCCAAAGCCCCGGCCCCGCTCTCCCCAGCTGCCGGAGCGGCATTCCCGCCCTCGCCGGCTGTATTTCCGCCCGTCCCGTTATTGGCACAACCCGCTAATACTGCCAATGCGCATACCGCTGCAATACTGATTAACCTCCAACGTTTCTTCATCTTCTGTTCCTCCCTTTCAATATCATCTAAGGTTCAATGGCTCAACAAACGGCTGAGGAAGGTGCGCGTCCGTTCTTCCCGCGGACTTGCGAAGAATTCCTCCGGCCCGGCTTCCTCCACGATTTGCCCTTGGTCCATAAAAATAATCCGATCCGCCACTTCCCGGGCAAACCCCATTTCGTGCGTAACCACAACCATCGTCATACCCTCCGTAGCAAGGGTCCGCATGACGTCCAGCACTTCGCCAACCATCTCCGGATCCAGCGCCGAGGTTGGTTCGTCAAACAACATGATCTTCGGCTTCATCGCAAGCCCCCGGGCGATCGCCACCCGCTGCTGCTGACCGCCCGACAGCTGGGACGGATACGCCGAAGCTTTGTCGGCAATGTCCACCTTTTCCAAATAGAACATCGCCGTTTGCTCGGCCTCCGCCTTGGAAATGCCCAGCACCTTCATTGGCGCCAGCGTAATATTGTCGATCACCTTTTTGTGCGGATACAAATTAAAATGCTGGAAGACCATCCCGATATCCCGGCGCAGCTTATTGATATCCGTCTTGCGGTCGTGGACCGGGAGGCCGCCAACCGTCAGTTCGCCGTTCGTGATTGTTTCCAGCCGGTTGATGCAGCGCAGCATCGTGCTTTTACCCGAACCGGATGGACCAACGACCACCACGACTTCCCCTTCCTTGACCTGCAGCTCAATCCCCTTCAACACGTGAAACTGACCAAAATGCTTATCAACCTGGTGAAATCGGATCAACGGCAGCCCTCCTTTCTGTGTTCGGATGTCCGTTTCGACCTTACCTACTGTGTTTCAATGTGAGTAATCGTAACATTTGAACATAACCTTACTTTGGCGACTATAAAAAACTACATGATCCTACGTGCAATCCCGAAAATAGCCCAAAATTTAATTCTTCTATCGCCGATTTGATCGGACAAGCGTCAGTTTTCCTCACAGCAATCTTCCTTGGCGATCATCGAGGAAACTCCATCGGAACTCTAACGCTTGTATTAAACGCTATTTGCACCAAAACCGGGATTTTCGTATTGTAACGCCTATGGGGGAGCCTATTTCCCGAATTCCACCCCAAAAGGGGTGGCTTCCGCTCATATAAGCACGCTGGTCAGCGTTAGAATTTCAACTCCCTTCTTTTCGCCTTAATAAGCATTCTGGCAAACGTTAGCCCTAAATACGGCCCCCGCTGGACAAATTTCCTGCGTTCGCAAAAAAAGCCCGACCGAATCGCTTCGGTCAGGCTTTAACAAACAAGCTCTATTCTTATTTCACGACTAACACTGGAATTCGGGCATGCTGAACAACGTTGTGACTGACGCTGCCAAGCACGAATTCTCGGATGCCGCCCAGTCCACGGCTGCCGATCACGATGAGATCCGCTCCGTATTTCTGTGCGTACTCCAGAATCGTCTCCGCCGGCGCCCCTTGGTCCATTTCGACTCTGGGCTCCAGCCCCGCGGCCGCCAGCCGGCTCTTGGCTTCCTCCGCCGTTCTTTCCGCCAGCTCATAGAAATCCTTGTTCATTGAAGTGGGTACCGGCGCAAAGCCCTCGGCCACATAAAACCGCGGGAAGTCGTACACATGCAAGACCTCCAGCTTGGCTCCCGGCGTTGATTTGCACAACTCAATGGCTTTGTCCAGCGCTTTATTCGCCGCTTTCGAACCATCGTACGCGGCAAGAATTTTGTTAAACAGCATGGAAAGCACCTCACTTGTCCCAAGAGTTTATATTAAGAAATACCCATAAAGCACGGCGTTGAAAAGAAGCAACAATGGAATGCCCACCCGGAAGCTGAAATGCTTTGTTTTATGACGCTTCGTATTCATGGCCACCAAGATGCCTAATGCACCGCCCAGCGCAGCCAGCAAAAACAACGTTTTCTCGGGAACACGTTCGCGCCTCTGCCTGGCCCGCCTTTTGTCGTCGGACATGACCAGATAAGCGACAGCGTTGATAAATAGAAACCATACCAGCAAACCCGTTTTCGTCTTCGCCGCCCCCTTTCGATTCTCTTCGTTCGAATGTTGACGTTTCTATCTCTATTATACCTCAACAGCGGAGCAACAGCATCTTATTGGCCCACTCACTTCTATGTAAAAAAGCTCCCCGCAAGGGGAGCCTCAACCGTAAAAATCATCAGGTTTCATTCTTCGGAATCTCGTTCAGATTGGGCGGGTAATCGGCCTGCTTCTTCGGCTTGGCCGCCACGGTTGGTTCCATCAGCCTCGACTTGTTCTGCTGGTTCTCGGTCTTCCGCGCTTTGTGATGCGGCACCCTTATCACCTCCGGTACTTAGCGTCCCGTAAAGGCTGCCGATTTATGCGAGCCTATGATCCGTTTACCGGAGCCGATTAATCGTCGCCCTTCTTCTCTAGTGCTGCTTTTAGCAACTCGCCGAGATTCACCCCGCCAGATTCCTGCGGCTGGGAGTATTGCTTGACGAGCCGCTGCTGCTCGCGTTTGTTCATATGCTTATCCTTGTCTTTCCCAAGCACCTCGTTAATGCCGCAGGAGATGCACTGTACATACATCCCCGCTTTGCCTTCCTTGAGCTCCATCTTCTTATGGCATTGCGGGCAGCGGCGGTTAGACAAGCGCTTCTCGCCAGAACGGCGATAACCGCAGTCCTCGCTGGGGCAGAGCAACATCAGTCCGCGCCCGGTCTTCTTCTCGAGCAGCCGCGTTCCGCATTCCGGGCAATGGCTATTCGAGACATTATGCGGTTTGTACGTCGCATCGCTGCGTTTTACGCCTTGCACGAGGCTGACCGCCATTTCGCGAATGCCGCTTAGGAACGGCCCCGGCTGGCCTTGACCGCGCGCGATCCGCTCCAGCTCCGCCTCCCAGCGGGCCGTCAGCTCCGGCGTGCGCAAATCGGCCGGCGCTAGCTCGATCAGCTGCTTGCCTTTGCCGGTCGGATGCAGGGAGTTCCCCTGCCGCTCGATCGTATCCGAGCTGACCAGCTTCTCGATGATGTCTGCCCGCGTTGCCGGCGTGCCCAGCCCATGCTTCTCCATCTGGGTCAGCAGGGCGGCTTCCGTGTATCGCTTCGGCGGCTGGGTCCGCCCCGGCGTCACACGGCAGCGCTGCACTTTCGCCGCCTCGCCCTGGTTCAGCTCCGGCAGCGCCGAACCGCTTTCGGCATCGTCCTCGCCGCCTTCTTCGTCCTCCATCGCTTGCCCGTCATAAACGGCACGCCATCCGGCATCCTTGATCGTCGTACCCTTGGCGTGAAGCGTCTCGCCGGCAATTTCCACCGTTACGCTGACTTGATCGAATCTGGCCGGCGGATAAAACAAACTGATAAACCGCCGCACGATCAAATCGTACAGCTTGCGTTCGTCCGCGCTCAGCGCGTTCAGCAGTACTACTTGCTCCGTCGGGATAATCGCATGATGGTCAGTGACCTTGCTGTCATCGACCACCCGCTTACTCAGCTGCAGCGAGCCCCGAAGCAGCGGCCGGGCCAAAGGAGCATAAGGGCCGATCGCTACGCTGGTCAGCCGTTCCTTGAGCGTCTCCGTCATGTCCGACGTCAGATACCGCGAATCCGTCCGCGGATAAGTCACCAGCTTATGCTGCTCGTAGAGCCGCTGAAGCACATTTGAGGTCTGCTTGGCCGAGAATCCAAGCAGACGGTTCGCGTCTCGTTGCAGTTCGGTCAAATCGTAAGCCAGCGGGTGGGGCACCGTTTTTTCATGCTTAACCAGCTTGGCGATATTGCCGGAAGCCCCTTCGAGTTTCTGCTTCAGAGCGTTCAACCGCTCTGCATCAAAAATACGAGCATCACCGTTTCCACCACGCCATACCGCTTCGAACTTGCCGAAGTCAGCGCGTAGCATGTTGTATTCCTCCGAACGGAAACGGAGAATTTCGTTCTCGCGCAACATGATCATGCCCAGCGTCGGCGTTTGCACCCGTCCGGCCGAGAGCGGTGCGCCGAATTTGGTCGTGAGCGCCCGAGTGACATTAAGGCCTACCATCCAGTCAGCTTCCGCCCGGCAGCGTGCCGAATGGTACAAACGTTCATATTGGCTCCCCGGCTTCAGCGACGCGAAGCCTTCCTTGATCGCTTTATCCGTTTGCGAGGAAATCCACAGCCGCTGAAACGGCTTATTCCATTTGACCATATCCATAATCCAGCGGGCGAGCAGCTCGCCCTCGCGAGCAGCATCGGTGGCTACGATCATCTCGCCGATATCCTGGCGCCGCATGAGCTGCTGCACTGCCTTGAACTGGTGGCTGCTTTCGCGCAGCACCTTCAGCTTCATTTTATCGGGTAAAATCGGTAAATCCTCCAACGCCCACGTAGCGAACTTCGCGTCATAATCCTCCGGCTCCGCCAACCCGACCAAATGCCCCAGCGCCCAGGTCACCACGTAGTTGGGTCCTTCAAAATGACTTTTATGCTTATCTCGGCTGCCGATTACTCGCGCAATTTCTCTTGCGACCGACGGCTTCTCCGCTAATACCAACGTCTTCATAAGTTCGTTCGAACACTCCTTTCCTCGGAACTATTATAGCATTGACCAGGTGCATGTTTTGTATAGAACATTGGAAGGTTAGTAATTATCATGGTATACTATTTTTAACACCTGGTACTAATACTTGATACTAAAAATAATGAAATAAAGGAGCTGATACGGTTGACCACACAGAAATCCCTTTCCAAGGCCCGCATTACCGCCCTGGGGACCTATGTCCCTGAGAAAATTCTAACCAATGAGGATTTAGAGCGGCTCGTTGATACAAGCGACGAGTGGATTGTACAACGCACGGGCATCAAGGAACGGCATATCGCTGCCGAGGACGAATTTACCTCGCATCTCTGCATCCGGGCGGCGGAGCGCCTTCTCGATACGTACCGAGTCACGCTGGACGACGTCGACTTCATCATCGCCGCGACGACGACGCCGGATTTCTCATTTCCGACCGTATCCTGCCGGGTTCAGCAACACTTTGGCATGGAGCGGGCCGGGGCCATCGATCTTAACGCGACCTGTGCCGGCTTCGCTTATGCCTTGCATTTGGCGAACGGCATGATCAGCTCTGGCCTGCATCGCAAAATCCTTGTTGTTGCCGGCGAAACGATGTCCAAAATCACCGACTACACCGACCGCAGCACCTGCATCCTTTTCGGGGATGGGGCCGGGGCCGTGCTTGTCGAAGCCGATCCCGAAGACCCCGGTTTCGAATCGTTTATTCTCGGAACGAACGGGGCCGGCGGCATTCACGTCTATCGTTCCGGACTGGCGGATCAGATGGACGGTCAAACGCTCGAAGGGAAGGGCAAAATCGTACAAAATGGCCGCGAGGTGTTTAAATGGGCCGTGCGTACCGTCACCGCCGGAATCGAGCAGCTGCTGGAGCAGGCTGAGCTCACCCGGGAGGACGTCGATTGGTTCGTGCCGCATAGCGCCAATCTGCGTATGATCGAGTCCATCTGCGAGAAAGCGGACCTCCCGCTCGCCAAAACGCTGCAAAGCGTACAGGACATGGGCAATACATCTTCTGCTTCGATTCCGCTGGCCTTGCAGGTTGGCGTCGACACGGGCCGGCTGAAATTCGGTGACCGTGTGCTGCTGTACGGCTTCGGCAGCGGCTTAACCCATGCTGGCTTGATTCTCCGCTGGGGCGTACCGGACTCATTATGACAAAAAAGTCGATCAGGAGAGTCACATCCTGATCGACTTTTTACGATACCCTAGCCCTTATTTAAATAGCTCTTTGAACGATTATCCCTTTTGTTAAGGGAACTCCTTCACTCGTATTCTCTTCTCCCGAGCATGTTCGTGCTTGATTCACCACGATCTGATCCAAGGGGATAATTGTGTAAAGCTCCGAGCAAGGGGGAATCTTAGGCCCCAGGCGTTCTCTTTTCAACCAGCGGGGTTCCGGGTACAATAACTAGAGTCGTTTAGACTCATTTTGAGCCCATAAGGAGATATCGCGATCATGCCTACCCTCAGAGAACTGTTTACCGAGGCGGATTTCCAGGAAGCGTTGGACCGCAAGCTTCGCATCCGCGTTTTCCGTGACGATCATATGATCGACAACGGCAGTATCATTATCCGTTTCACGGACGACACCATTATCACCCAAGCTGGAGTAAGCGAGCTTTCCTATCATCCACGCCGGGAATGCCAATTTTTCGAGTTGAGAAAATAATTCATTCTCCCCTTAACTCGCCTTTCCCTCTTGCCCCGCATTCAGAACCTCCGCGTTCTCCGGCATCCCGGCAGGCGTTTCTTTGCCATAACGAATGAAGATCCACACGCCGCATAAGATGAGTACGCCTGCCGACAGCTGCAGCGGAGTCAAGCTTTCCTTCAGCAGCATCCAAGCCAACAATGAAGCAAACACCGGCTCACCGAGGACGGCCATCGACACGGCCGAAGCGCTGAGGTATTTCATCAGCCAGTTGAACAGATAATGTCCAAACAACGTCGGGACAATCGCGAGCAGCAGGAATATCCCCCATTCGCGCGGCTCGTAGCCGGTAAAGCGGATGCCGGCGACAAGGTTGTATACTGCCATCGACGTTCCTGCCACCGCGAATACAAGAAAATTATAAACAAACGCGCTGATCGTTTGCAGCAACTGCTTGCCGACCAGGATATGCACCGCGACCGCAACCGTGCCAAGCAAGGACAGCAAGTCGCCGGTAACGGCTGCGCCGGACAAGGCGAAATCCCCGGAACCAATGGCGATTGAGCCGATGAGGGCTAACGAAACGCCGAGTATCATCGCTTTATTGATTTTGGCGCCAAACAGAAAAAACGACCCAAACATCACGATAATCGGCTCCAAGGTTAGAATGACCGTGGAGCTCGCTACAGTCGTCAAACGAAGTGACCCCATCCACAGCAGGAAATGCAGCCCCAGCATGAGCCCGGAGAACATAAGGCGCCCCCATTGCTTTGCGGTCAGACGCGCAATTTCCCCACGATAGCTCCACAACAGCGGCAACATCAGCAAGTTAGTCAGATACATCCGGTACATGGCGATCACCGAAACTTCGGCATTGGACCAGCGGATGAAAATCGAAGAAAACGAGATGGCGATAATGCCAATTACGTACAAAATTTCATATTTGCCCATGGACTTGGTGTTGGTATGCATATGGTTTAAGGGTCCCAGCTTTCCGTTAATTTTATCGTTCCAATCTTGTTGCAAACCACTTCATTATAGCGGAGTTAAGGCGGTTGCTCAATTGATTTCTTTACGCCCTTTCACCCCTGTGCTACATTGGGGATAACCTGGCCGTAAAGCTGAGAATCGGCCGCAATCCATCCCTATAATGGAGGTACTCTCTATGAATCCGATTGTTTCAAAACAATGGCTGCTGGCTCGCCAGTATGAACCGGATCTCGTCATCGTCGATTGCCGCTTCGAGCTGGGCCGGCCGGAGGCCGGGAGCACGGCTTACGACGCCGCGCACATTCCCGGTGCCGTTTATCTCGATCTGGAACAGGATCTATCGGCCCCGGTCACCGAACACGGCGGGCGCCACCCGCTGCCCGCCCCAGACGTGTTGGCCGCGCGCTTCGCCCGCGCCGGCATCGGCAACGCCACCAGGGTGGTCGCCTACGACGACCAGGGAGGCATGTACGCCTCCCGCCTATGGTGGCTGCTGCGCTGGTTGGGCCATGACGACGTCTACGTCATGGAGGAGGGATTCGCCGCCTGGCAAGCCGGCGGCTATCCCGTGACGGCCGAGCGGCGGACCGTCGTCCCCGCCGCCTTCACCCCCTCGCTCCGGCCGCAGTTGCTGGCCGGCGTCGAGGACGTCCGCCGGGCGCTGGGCGATCCCGGCGTCCTGCTCGTGGACTCGCGCGCCGCGGATCGCTACGCCGGACTGCAGGAGCCGCTTGACATCAAGGCCGGCCATATTCCGGGGGCGATTAACCGTTTTTGGAAGCAGGTACAAGGCGACAACGGCTCCTGGAAGAGCGAAGGCGAGTTGCACGAGCAGCTGGCGCCGGTCATTACCGCATTGGACGAAGGCCGCGAGGCCATCGTCTACTGCGGCTCCGGCGTGAGCGCTTGCCCGAACGTACTCGCCCTCCATCGGCTCGGCTACACGCAGGTCAAGCTGTACGCCGGCAGCTGGAGCGATTGGATTTCTTACCCAGAGAATCCGATCGAAACAGGCGGAGAATGAATAAAATTTTAAATACCTTTACAAGAATATTCCTCCCATTGTATATTCCTTTTGTGGAAAAAAATTACGGCGGGAGCTGATCGATAACCATGAACGAAGAAGTTACCACCTTTATTGACCAATTAGGGGCACCCTGGCAAATTGAACTTTCCCATCAACTGAGAGAGATGGTTCACCAAACCATTCCTTCGGTAGAAGAGCGAATTCAATATAAGAAACCCCATTTCCTGAAGAACGGCCATTACGCAGCGGTGATTTCGCCATCGAAAGACGCGATAGCCTTCATGATCATGAACGCCGACGGGCTGGAAGTGCCGAAGGGCTTCGAAGGACCGCCGGAACGTAAATGGATCAAATTCAAGGAAGGCGTCACTCCGGACTACGCCTTGCTCTCCTCTTTGCTGGCTCAAGCTTCCCAAGCACTTTAGAAATAGCCGAACAGCAATAAATCAAAAGCGTCATCCCTTAAATCAGCGGGATGACGCTTGTACTGTTTCGTCTCAGGGCTTACAAATCAACTTCCACGAGAGACTGTGCAGTCTCGGGAATATCCGTAATCATCCCATCGATGGGGTACTTGAGGACTTCCTTCATATCCCGCCGAGTATTAACGGTCCAGACCCATACCTCACGACCGTCGGCATGGGCTTTATTGAGCAAGAAATCAGTTAACATGATCTGCTCAATTGTGTAGAAATCAACGTCAAGGGCCGACAGGTCGCCAAGCGCAAAGAAGAGAATTCTCCCGATCTTGATCTCGGGGGCCAGCTCCCGAATTCGGCTGAGCGCGACACCGTCAAACGACTGCACCCTCACCTCTTCCTCCATTCCGGCTTCCTTGATGAGGCGAACGACTTCTTCCGCCAGCGCTTCGCTGGAGGAGCCGTTCGGCTTCAGATCCAGCAACAGCTTGATCCGCCCCTGCGCCTCGGCGAGCACGCTGGACAGCAAAGGAATATGTACCGGATATCCATTCGCGTCCCGACCGATGGATAACTGCCGCACCTCCGCGAAGGTCATATCGGCGATCCGCTTCCGTACTCCCGTCATCCGTCTCAAATCGGAATCGTGATTGAGCACGGCAACCCCGTCCTTGGTCATCTGCACATCCAGCTCAGCGACCTGGATACCTTTGTCGATCGCAGAGATCAGGGCGGGCACTGAATTCTCCGGGGCGTTCGACGTATCTCCTCGGTGGGCCGCGATCTGCACGTTCCATTTGGCGTAGACCAGACTATCATTCGCCCGCAAACCGATAAGTACTGCCAGGCTGATGTAGATGGCAGCACCCAGGGCATACGCCGTCCTTTTCCACTTCAGACCTCTCCACCAGACGACAACCCGCTTTTCGATGCGGCCTAACCTGCTGCGGCTAACCTGAAGCTGATCTTTTGCACGAATCCATCTTAACCTGCCAAACGCATAATAGAGTCTCGTTAACACGAAGAGGTTAATCGGCAACAACAGAAGCTCCAGCAAGTAGGCCAGCACGGTGGAAACCGTGAGCGAATAGTGTTGGGACACGAGTGCAAGAACATCGAGATTCAACCAGGTAGGGATATGACCGAGTGCGGACACCACCGCAGAGGTGCCCCCAAGCACCGCACCGTTAAACAGAAGCAGCGATCCAAACAGCCGCCAACGCCGGCCTTGCGTCAGGATATGGCTTTGCCGCACCGCCTGCCGCAGATTCATATCCTCCAGTACGATGCAATGCAGGACGAAGATCCACCGGAGTAAGGTATACAACAAACCCGCAAGCAGCACGATATAAGCGGCGGTCATAGTGAAAGAAGCATCCAACACTTGGTTATTCAAGAAGATCGGAACGTTGAACAACGCGTAAAAGGAAGCCGTTAGCGGCGAATCCAGAAACGGGATCAGAAGCAGCAACAGCAGCAACAGCTGGAACACGCCAAACCCGAACAGTTTTGGCGTTTTGCGCAGTACGGTCAGCACCGCGTCGGCGATGGCGATCTCCTTGCCGAAGAAGCGCTGCTGAATCAGAACAATTAGTACCAGCAATTGGATCAACAGCGTAAAGGAGGCAACCATCCCGATGAGACTCAGTCCAGCCAAGCCTTTATAGCTTAGCCCGAGCCGGTACACTTCCCCGTTGAGCAGGGAGCCCGAGCCAACCACCCGGAGCACGCGGTTGAACAACAGCGTGGTAACCGGAAGGATAACCACACTCGTGACAAGCATGTAAAGCAATTGAAAAAGCAGCAACTTGGCGGAGTACTTGCGGAAATCGCGGATGCTTCTGCCGATCAATCGAAGCATGGCCCCCCGCCCCCAACCCGTTAGGTCCACCGCGCAGCCCAAACCTTCATTTCATGGCAAATGACGTGAAGGTCCATGCCCTTCGGCGTGAGCGTATATTCAACCGTCACGGGAACGGTCGGGTAAACCGTCCGCTCCAATACTCCCTTCTCCTCCAGATGGCGCAGCGTGCTGGTCAGCGCACGTGGGCTCACCTGGGGAATTCGTCGCTGCAGCTCCCCGAAACGGAGCGTTCCGCCAAATAGCTCCCGTATGACAAGAAACGCCCATTTCCCTCCGAGCACATCCAGCGTTTTCTCGATATTGCATTCGATATGCTCCGGCGTTTTCGGAATATAATTGCTGGCCTTTCGTACGGTAGTCATCCGTCAAACCTCCCCTATGGATGTAGCTATATTATGTATAGCAAGTATCATGGATATAATTAAGTGAAGCAGTTTTCACTTCTTTAAATTGTATATGAACTTTATTAGAATGAAAATGGTTACAAAACAATTAATCAGGAGGATGATGAACCATGGAATATAGAAGATTAGGCGGAAGCGGCCTCAAAGTAAGCGAAATCAGCTTGGGAAGCTGGCTGACCTACGGCGGATACGTTGAACGCGAGAACGCCGAGAAATCGATAAAAACGGCTTACGACTTGGGGATCAATTTCTTTGACACTGCCAATATGTACGAAAGAGGTGCTGCGGAGGAATTGATGGGTAAAGCGCTCAAGGCATATCCGCGTGAATCCTACGTGCTGGCAACGAAGGCATTCTGGCCAATGGGTGACGGTCCGAACGACCGCGGTTTGTCGCGTAAGCATGTCACGGAACAGGTGCACGCGAGCCTGAAGCGGCTTGGTCACGATTATATCGATATCTTTTACTGCCACCGTCACGATCCTGAGACGCCGCTTTACGAAACGTTGCGCACCATCGACGACCTGATCCGCCAAGGCAAAATCCTGTATGCCGGCGTCAGCGAGTGGCAGGCTTCGCAAATTGCAGAAGCGGTCGGATTGGCGGATCGTTATCTGCTGGATCGCATCGTGGTCAACCAACCGGTTTATAACATGTTTAACCGCTACATCGAGAAGGAAGTCATCCCGGTCAGCGAACGTTCCGGTATCGGCCAAGTCGTCTTCTCCCCGCTGGCTCAAGGGTTGTTGACCGGCAAATACACGTCGGCCACCGACATTCCGCAAGACAGCCGTGCTGCCAAGCTGGAATGGGTGCGCAAGGGGATTACGGAAGAGAACATCGCAAAGGTGAAGCAGTTGGAAGGCATTGCCTCCGAGCTTGGCATCAGCGTGGGTAACCTCGCCCTGGCCTGGATCCTGCTTCAAAACAATGTAGCAAGCGCACTCGTCGGTGCCAGCCGTCCAGAGCAAGTGACCGAGAACGCCAAAGCTTCCGGCATCAAGCTCAGCGAAGACGTGCTGACGCGAATTGAAGACATTCTGAAATAAGGAGGCAAGGCCATTATGGCTAAAGTCGTCGTTACCGGTGGGAGCGGCATGCTGGGGCGCTACGTCGTACGTGAATTCGTCCAGCAGGGTTACGAGGTGCTGAACGTGGACGTTAAGCCTTCAGAAGACCCGGTCTGCCCGACGTTAATCGCCGATCTGGAACAGCTTGGCGAATGTTACAGCGCGCTTACCGGAGCGGATGCGGTCGTGCATCTGGCCGCGATTCCGGCCGCCCATATCCGCACGCCGGAGGTCACCTTCCGCAATAACGTGATGTCTACGTACAACATTTTGCAGGCTGCGGAAGGACTGGGCATCCGCAAGGCGGTGATCGCTTCAAGCGAATCCTCATATGGCATCGTCTTCGCGGTTCATCCGCCCGCCCCTAAGTATGTGCCGGTGGATGAATCGCACCCGCAGCTCCCTGAGGACAGTTACGGCTTGTCCAAAGTGGTGAATGAACTGACGGCGGACATGTTCCAACGCCGAACCGGCATGCAGATTGTCTCGCTTCGCCTCGGCAATGTGATTCCCCCGGATCGATATGCGACGTTTCCGTCCTTCATCCACGACCCGGCCGAACGGGAACGTATCCTGTGGAGTTACATCGACACGCGCGACGCAGCGACCGCCTGCCGGCTAGCTGTTGAAGCGGAGGGTCTCGGTGCAGTGGCCCTGAACATTGCCGCGGACGACTCCAGCATGGCGATTCGCAGCCGTGAACTCATGGCTGCCCGTTATCCGGGCGTCAGCGATTTCCGTGCACCGCTTGAAGCGCATGAAACGCTGCTCAGCAACGAGAAGGCCAAACAATTGCTCGGCTGGCAGCCTGTTCATTTCTGGCGGGATGAAGTCAAGAATTAACCCGCCCCTGCAGCTACACCAAAGACCCGGCTCCGCAGATCAACGGAGCCGGGGCTTTTTTCATGGAGTCACCTATACCCCAAAACCGCACTTTTCTGATATCTTAGAATAAGTCATGCTTTTCAATCCAACTTCAATCAGGAGAATACTCACTATGCGTAAACACATCGTAGCCATCGACATGGACGATACCATCTGCCACCTCGTGCCCAAGGCCATTCACTATCACAATTTGCAATTCCCCGACCGCCAGCTGACCATGGACCAAATGATCAGCTTTGATATGACGAAGATCTGGCATCCCGAATGCAATGAGGACTTATTCTTCGGACGCCCCGGCTTGTATGAGGAGCTCGAGATCTTTGATGAACATACCGTAGAAGAAGTGCGCAAGATTGCACAGGACCACGATGTGATCATCGTTACGGCCGCCAGACCGTCGTCGGTTCCGGAGAAATGGACCTGGCTGCAACGCTGGATGCCGTTTATCCCGTTCGAGAACTTCTTTGTCGCCAAGCGGAAAACGTTGCTGAACTTCGACCTCTTGATCGACGACGGGCCGCATAATCTTCTGCCCGCCAAAGAGGCCGGGAGGTTAACCATCGGGATCCCCCGCCCGTGGAACGCCCCGATTCAAAAGCAATTCCTCATGAGGGACTCATGGCAGGGGATGAGCGAATTGGTGAACCGACTACTGGCCGAGCGCTCTCCGAGATAGTGAGACTGGGTTCCTACTGGAGACGGCCCCGGATTGGCGCCGGAGTTGGTTCCCCGAAGGAAACGTTGACGGTGTTGAGAATTTCAATGCCATCCTCCAGCAGCTCGATTTCGAAGCCTAGGCGGAATGGCGTTTCGATCCGCTGGATGCTTAACAGCAGCGTTTCCGGCGACTTCCAAGTGAAAGAAGCGGCGATCTGCTCCTCCTCCTCGAACAACGTCGTCCGCCCCAATCGCCAAGCCTGCCGTCCGAGTTCAACGAGATGCTCGCCGCGTTTATCGTGGATTTCCAGCACGGCCGTATCCCCGTGGATCTCGATTCTCGTGCTTTGCAAATCCAAGTCATTGGGCTCCAGCAGACAATTCTTGCCGTTACCGAACTCCGCTTCCCGCACAGAGTTAGCCTCGATCCGGGGCGGCTCTATATATAACCCCTCAAGTATATGCTGCAGCTCTTTCTCCGCCGCCACATCCTCTTCGGTCAGGTTCCCCTTCTCCTCGTCAAAAGCTTGAAGCAGGTGCTCCCATACCCCGTTTAATACACCTTGCAGATCGTTAGTGCCGGACGTCATCGCAAGAACCGCCTCATGCTCCGGCAGGACGATGCAAAATTGTCCAAACGCCCCGTCGCCCCGATAAACGCCGTGGCGGCAACGCCAGAATTGGTAGCCATACCCTTGCGCCCAGTCGCTGTCCCCGCCGTCGCCGTTGGAGATCTGCTTGGAGGTCGCGGCGTTGATCCAGCTTTCTTCCACTAACCTCTGCCCTCCCCACAGACCTTTCTGCAAGTACAGTTGACCAAATTTAGCGATATCCTCGGTGGTTACCTTGAGCCCAAATCCGCCGGTATTGACGCCGCGCGGACAGTTCTCCCAAGTCGGATTCACGATGCCAAGCGGCTCAAACAAGCGCGGCTGCAAATACTGCAGCAAGGTTTCCCCGGTGACTTTCTGCAGGATGGCGGACAGCATGTAGGTAGCTCCCGTATTATACAAAAAGGACGACCCTGGTTGATGTTCTACGGGTTGTTCCAGGAATGCCTTCACCCAGTTCCCGTCCTTCGCTCTGGCGAGCGGATCCATCGTATCGAAGGCGTGGCCCGTGCCCATCATTAATAAATGCTTGATTTGCATCGCAGCCAAATTCGGCGAAATCACTTCTGGTGCGTCCTTCGGAAAGAAAGAGACGACCGGATCGTCTACACTCAGTTTGCCTTCTTGCACGGCCATCCCGATAGCGGTGGAGGTAAAGCTTTTGCTAAGGGAAAACAACATATGCGGCAGATCAGGCCCGTAAGGCGCCCACCAGCCCTCCGCCGCAACTTGTCCATGCCGTACCAACATCAAACTATGCAGTTCAATAGAATGCGCTTTCAAATATGTCAAAAAGTCGATCACGTTCCGAGCCGAAATTCCCAGCTCCTTCAGGCTTTGTCTAGGCAGCGATTTCTCCGTATGAACGGACATTTCCATCTCTCCCTTCATTGGGCATCTTACCCATTCCCATTATACACCTGAAAGTCAGGGCCTGGTAAGTTTCGTCTGTATCGAGGAATTTTTTCCATCCATCGGTTTACTGAGGGATTGACAGTGAGCTCTCAATCTAATATATTCGTTGTACATACAAAATAAATATTACCCAGTGTGATCCTCAAAAGGAGGCTTTTCTCGTGGCAAACGAACCGAAACCCTCAGCCGCCGCTGCCGAAGCGGACGACGCTTTCCTGCATAGCTGCATGTACTTTACCACCAACCGTCTTAGCCGGGCGATCACACGGATCGCCGATGAAGCTTTTGCAACGACCGGGCTGGCCCCCGCTTACGGTTATCTGATCCGCCTGGTCATCGTAAAACCCGGCATCACGCAGAAGGAGCTGTCCGAGAAGCTATACATCACGCCTTCTACCTTGACGCGTTTTATCGACAAGCTGCAAGCCAAGGGAATGGTGGAACGCCAAGTCCAAGGGAAAACCGTGTTGGTCTACCCTACCGAAAAGGGCCGTGCTCTTGAGCCCTCCCTACGTCAGGCCTCTAAACAACTAAAAGCCTCGTATGTAGCCGTTCTCGGCGAGGAGCTGGCCGACTTACTAACGTCACAGCAAGAACAGGCGAGCGAGCAATTGGAACGGTAATGTCGTTCCTCACCTTAATTTATTGTATGTACAAACAAAATTATAAATAGAGGAGAAACCTACGATGAATGAGATGAACCTCTCGCCTGAAATCAGGCCAAAATCACGTTTTTACTATGGCTGGATTATCGTCCTGCTCACGTTTGTTACCCTGCTCGTCTCCGCGGGGATCCGCTCCTTGCCAAGCGTGCTGCTCCTCCCCTTTCAGGATGAATTCGGCTGGAGCCGGGGCAGCATCTCGAGCGTCATCTCTATTGGCATCCTTCTGTACGGCCTGGTGGGGCCCTTCTCGGCCTCCTTGCTACTGCGGTTTGGCTTCCGCAAGGTGTTGATCTGCTCGTTGTCCGTGCTTGGACTGAGCCTGGCGCTGACCCCGCTCATCCATGCTTTATGGCAATTTGAGCTGCTGTGGGGCCTGGTCTCAGGCTTAGCCACCGGGATGATGGCCAACGTTCTTGGCGTCACGGTCAGCAATCAATGGTTCGTCAAGCGGAAAGGCCTGATCATCGGGCTCCTCACCGCCAGCGCCGCAACCGGTCAACTGCTGTTTCTCCCGCTGTTCGCCAAGCTGACTTCAGATCTAGGCTGGCGATATGCCGTGTACGTTGCCGTCGCCAGCATTGTCGTCGTTTTGGTTGCCGTCGCGATCTGGATGCGCAATCACCCCTACGAGGTTGGCGCCGCCCCTTATGGTTCAACCGAGGTGGTTAAACCGGTTCCTTTCCGGGGCAACATCTTCATTGCGCCGTTGCAAAATTTGCGGCTGGCGATGAAGCATCCGACGTTTTGGCTGCTGGCCGGCACCTTTTTTTTCTGCGGTTTCTCGACCAACGGCCTTATCGGGACACATCTGATCGCCGCCTGCGGGGATCACGGCATGCTGGAGGTCGCCGCCGCCGGGCTCCTTGCGATGATGGGCATCTTCGATTTGTTTGGCACAACGATCTCCGGCTGGTTATCTGACCGATTCGACAGCCGCAAGCTGCTGTTCTGGTACTACGGCCTGCGCGGACTCTCCCTACTGTTCCTGCCGTTTGCGCTTAATTCAGCATCTCCGGCCATGCTCGTCGTGTTCTCCGTCTTCTACGGCCTCGACTGGATCGCTACCGTTCCGCCAACTGCCAAGCTGGCTGGCGAAACGTTTGGGAAAGAGCGATCCGGCATGATCTTCGGTTGGGTAGTCGTCGCCCACCAGATCGGCGCCTCCACGGCCGCCTACGGCGCGGGTGTCCTGAGAGACTGGCTGGGCAGCTATTCTCAAGCCTTCGTCATCGCCGGATTCGTCTGCTTCGTGGCTGCGGTCATGGCAATGCAAATCCGCAAGGCACAAAGCCGGGCGGTGGAAGCAGCTATGTAAGATTTGCCAAACGATGATCTTCTCCAAATTTCGCGTTTGCCTATCCAACAACCGAACCGGAATATGCTAGAATAAAGAGCATCATGGTTGAGATAGAACTCACAGAAGGGGACGTCATCGTTTGGCACAATTATTTTACAAATATGGGGCAATGAACAGCGGTAAATCCATCGAAATTTTAAAAGTAGCTCATAATTATGAGGAACAAAATAAGCCGGTGTTGCTCTTTACCTCGGCGATCGATAATCGCGACGAAGTTGGTTTTGTCTCTTCGCGGATCGGACTGCGGCGGCAGGCGATTCCTATATTCCCGGACACAAACCTCTTCGAAATTGTCAAGAATCATACGCCGCGCCTGTACTGTGTATTGGTGGATGAATGCCAGTTTCTCAGCGAGGACAGCATCAAACAGCTGGTCCGGATCGTTGACGAGCTCGACATTCCCGTCATGGCTTTCGGGCTGAAGAACGACTTCCAGAACCAACTGTTTGAGGGCAGTCGTCTGCTGCTCATTTATGCGGATAAAATCGAGGAAATGAAAACGATCTGCTGGTTCTGCGCACGCAAGGCAACGATGAACCTTCGGGTGGAGAACGGCAAACCTGTTTACACTGGCGAACAGATCCAAATCGGCGGCAACGAGTCCTATTATCCGGTGTGCCGCAAATGCCACACCAACCCGCCGCTGTAACTTCGTTCAAAAGCTAAACGGACCGGTCAATACCGGTCCGTTTTTCCGTTTAATCCATATCGTAAATCGTGCCGACCTTCAGGCCGTACAGCTCGTTGTAGATTTTTTCCGCATAGGCGTCGGTCATGCCGGCAATATAATCGATGATCATATGCTCCCAGGTCCAGATCGGCTTGACCTTGGCCTGATCCCGATCGAACCTCCGCAGCCAGTCGCCGGGAATAATCGACTTGCTCGTCTCCGGATCGACGAAGGCATCCCACAGCCGCTTGATCACCCAAGCGCTGCGCTTCTGCAGCCGCTGCACCCGCAGATCGCGGATCATCGTGACCCAAGCGAAGCTCTTCAGCACGCTGACTGTCCGCAGCATGTCCTGATCCTCTTGCCCTTCTTTAACGAACGTGACCTTCTGCCAATCGCCATCATCAATAACGCCTAAGCTACCGACGAACAGGCTGACCCAATACGCTTTCACCTCCCGGCGTGTCCGGGAGTAGTCCTGATCACAAATCGGCATTTTAGTCTTCCATATCCGCAGAAAATCGTCCAGGACCTCAGCCACCTTAACCTGAACCTTGTCCGGCATCCATCCCACCCAGAACGAATCCTCCAAAGTCATGATCTTCTCGACGATTAACCGCTGAATATTCGAATCCTTGAGAAAATGCTCGTGCACCTCAATTTTTCCCGCTTTGATGCCGTCCTCGAGATCATGGGCCGAATAGGCGATGTCGTCGCAAAGATCCATCAACTGCGCTTCGAACGTTTTCTTGCCCTCTGGAATGCCCCAACGGTCGCGGATGGAGGAGATGTACTCCCATTCATGCAGATAAAGCCCCTTCTTGTTGATCGTACCGGGGTAGGGATATTTATTCGTTCCGAGCAGCACTGCATCGGATAAGTTCAGACCGTCGATGTTTTCCCGCTTCTCCAGGAACATCATCAGCCGGAAATTGTGGGCGTTGCCTTCGAAATGCTCGTATTTTCGCCGGAGTGCCTCCCGGGTTTGCTTCTCTTCTTCCGGAGTTGGTTGTTTGCCTTTAAGGGCCGTCCGCACCTTCTCCTCGATGAGCTTCTCCAATATTTGATCCAGCACCTCTTCGCCTTTATGTCCAAATGGCGGGTGCCCGAAATCGTGGCAAATCGCGGCGCATTCCACCACCTCCGGATCGATGACCAGGCCCGGATGCCCGGCTCGATCAACGGCCAGCTCCGGATAGGCGCGCAGCAGGCTTCGTGCCGCTTCCCGGGCGATTTGCGCAACCTCCAGCGAATGTGTCAACCGGGTGCGGTAATAATCGCCCGTTCCCGCCCCAAACACTTGCGATTTCCCTTGCAACCGGCGGAAGGTCGGGGAATGGATCAACCGCGAATAGTCGCGTTCGAAGGTGGCGCGGTTATTTTCATGTCCGATATTGTCCGGATATTGGCGGTGCTCCCGCAGCTCCTGTATGTTCATGGCTCTTGCACTCCTTGTCGCTTGCTCTCTTTTCTGTTATTGTAGCCGTCCGTAGCCGGAACATAAAGCGCCGGGTCCAAAATTTGTTGAATCACACAAAAACAACCCCGCATCGCGGGGTGCTGCTCCAACTTTTATTTTCGTTCAGGACACCCCAATCCTCCAAGACTCACAACCTCTGTTACGCTTGGCTTCGCCTCCGTCCGGTTCCTCCTCCATCTCCCGATTGCGGCACTCGCAATCCCACGCGTCCTGCAATAACAATACGTAGTCCAGCGACACCTGCAAGCTTAGTGCTTCCCCGAGAACAATGTGCCTCCGACCCTCCAGTAACGAATACAGCTCGATTTCGCCAGGCGGACATCCAAATGCGCTGTGCCAAAACACGTTGACCATATGGACAAAGGCTTGCGTGACGCTCTCATTCTCCTCTACCAGGAATTTCTGCACCGTAACCCGATCCGGGTTCCCTCGTTGCTGCCATACCGTCTGAAAAATAACGGATAAATGCACATCCAGCCCGGCCGCGTGCGTTCCCCATTTCTCATATAAGGCTACGGGATACTCGTAAATCCTAGTCCCTGTAATTAATGTCAGTTCAGATACCATCCGGTTGTAAACCTGCCAGTAAGATAAGGAATCGGGAAAATCACTCTGATTCCGCGGCCAACGTCGGTTCAACAGAACCTGGATCGGGGTATGCAGCCGGACTGCCGGGATCAGTGTAAAGTAGTCGTTGATGGCGTGACCCACGGCGTACTGTACACGCTGCTGCCAGGTGATTCGAGGCACGCCCTCTGTCTGGCCGCCGGCCTCAACCGAACCTTCCGAAGCCAATGTGAGCGAGCGCAGCCATTCCTCCAGTTCATAATCAACAATACGCTTCGTCATGACTGATGCAGCGCTCCCAGACTTTGTGCGAAACTAGCCCCGAATTCCCGGCACAGCCCCTTCTCCTCCGGACTTGGACCGTATTCCACCTTCAAGGAGGGTTGGACGATGACCGCTCCGAATTCCCGCAGATGCTGCTCCAATTCATCAACTGCCGCACAATACAGACGATAGGAGGTATCCCCGCTGCCAAATACGGCAGCCCGGGTGCCTGCCAAATCCAGCCCCTTCATTTCATCCACGAAATCGGCAAATTCATCGGGAAGCTCCCCGTCTCCCCAAGTATAAGCCCCCAATAAGCAGGCGTCATATTCCAGCAGTCGAACGGCGTTGCAATCCTTCACCATTTTCAGATCCGCAGTACCTCCCGTGTTGCGGATGCCCTCTGCGATCAGTTCGGCCATTTCCTCCGTATTGCCGGTCAAGCTCGCATAGACGATGATGATTTTGCTCAATCTCTCCCACTCCCTCCAGGCGACGTGACTTGATAACCGAAGTATAATTGATAATGATTATCATTGTCAATTACTGAGCGGACAGTATCTTCTCACACCTCCTTTGCACGATTATCCCTTTCGTTCAGAATTGGGGGGGGATCGAGTACGAGGCTGTTGCCTGATGCAACGAGATAATCCTCAAAAGAAGGGAACGGATAGATGAAATCAATGAAAGCCGGACCCCTGAAAGGAGTATCCGGCTTCTTTTTCCTATACGACGACCTATCAGCTAAGTCCCACCCATGCATCATTGGAATAGCCGCGCTGCTCCCAATATCCGACATGCTCGCCTTCGATCAGCTCGATCCGCGTCAGCCACTTCACCGACTTGTAAGCATACATTTTAGGCACGATCAGTCTTACGGGACCGCCCAAATCACTCGGAATTGGCTTACCGTCGTGCATCACCGCTACCATGACATCCTCCATATCCGCCTGCTCCAAGGTAAGCGTATCGGTGTAGACGCCGTCCCCCGAATAGAACTTCACCGTTTGGGCACCCGGCTTCACCCCGGCTTTCTTGAGCAGCACTCGCAGCGGAATCCCTTCCCAAGTATTCTTGTACACCGACCAGCCTGTGACACAGTGAAAATCGCTGACCTGCACCGTACGCTCCTGCTTAAGAAAGTCCTCCCAGCCCCACTTAAACTTGTTGTTCACCAAACCGTCGATCGTAAACGACCAGTTCTCGTTGGAGAAGGACGGGATATCCGTCACCGTATAGACGCGAAAATGTCCCTGCGCCCCGCCGCCAACAACCTGTGCGGAGGCCGGCTGCGGCACCGGATTAGGAACAAGCCGATTGGCGTTCTCCTCAAGCAGCCGATCAACGGTGTTCGTTCCGCCGATGCTGCCGAGAGAACTGCCCAGCCATTTGAGAAAGGTTGGGCCGACCGTTACCGCCAGCCCCACGCCGATCGCCCCGCGGATAAACGCCCGGCGGGTATAGACCGGCTGGGGAGACGATGGGCCTTGGTGTTGTTTGGCTCCTGGCTTCTCTTCTTTGCCTGCGGCGGCAGGACGTACCTCAGGTTTGATCGACCGTCTAGCCGGTTCTTTCAGCCATTTCGTCCGGGTTAAGGAATGGTAGATGATATACGGAAGGCCGATCCAGGTCAATAAATCATGCACGGTCAACGCCGCATTGGACACCCTCGGCCCCACCGCCTTGAACTGCCACAGCAGCACGCCCGAGCCAAACCAGCCCAACAGCAACCCAAGGACTACGATAACGTTAAATCGCTGCCAGGGCTTCTGCCGCAGCTGCTTCCAGTGCTTCCCCGCTAACACCAAGTAATAAACGACCGGGAGGATCGAGGCGATGCCTACCGCGATATGCAGCCATTTCAGCCAAACCCGGCCCTCCCCCAACAAACCGCGCCAGAACCCGCCGACCAGCAGCAGCCCCGTCAGGGCCAGGATCACGACGATCCAGCCGTTCCAGGCATGCAGGGCGACGAGTTTTCGACCATAGTCCTTGCGCAGACGCTCCAGCATTCCCTTCATTCCACCATCGCCTCCTCATTCGTTGAATCCCCCTCGGCTTGCCTGCCATCGTCGGTCTCCAGCACCGTGAACCAAAATGCACTGCCCCCCGCCTCCGCTTCATCCACGCCGATCTCTCCGCCGTATTGCTCCACCAACCGCTTCGCGATGGAAAGCCCCAGACCGGCGCCTCCGCTATCCCGGCTGCGGGAACGATCGGAACGGTAAAACCGTTCGAAGATTCGCCCTCTCTCTTCAAGGGGAACGCCCGGTCCTTGATCGACAATCGCAAACCGAATCCTCCTGTCCGCCGGACCGACGAGAGTCTCCATCGCCGTGCACGAAATCGTCCCGCCTTGCGGGGAATGCCTTACGGCATTTTCCAGCAGATTTTGCAGCACCCGCTCCAAGTGCCGGGGCGCCATCCAAAGTTTAAGCGGACGATCGGGCAACTGCACCTTCAACTGCAGCGACTTGGCTTCGCACGGCTTGGCGAAACGCGGCAGCAGCTCGACGAGAACGTTTTCCGCGATCGATATCCGGAACTCCTCCGTTTCCCGTCCTGCCGACTCCAGCGTCGACAGCTCGAATAAATCCTGGATCAACTCCCCCAGCCGTACCGTCTCCGTCCGTATGGTGGCTAAGTATCGGCGGAACGCGGCCTCATCCTGAATGACATCGTCCTCCAACGCCTCGACGTAGGACTGAACCGAAGACAGCGGCGTTCTTAAGTCATGGGCCATGTTGGCGACCAGTTCACGTTGAGCGGCTTCCGCCGCCGTCACCTGCTTGAAGCTAGACTCCAGGTTGTCGCCCATATGGTTGAACTGGTCAGCCAACTGCCGGAACTCCTTCAACCCCGTGTACTCGACCCGAGCCTTCAGATCGCCTCCGGCAATACGCCTTGCCCCTTCGCCGATTTGCTTGACCGAGGCTTCCAGCGGACGCACCAGCACAAAATGCAACAGCGCCGACGCCAGACCCGCGCCGATCGAGGCGATCGTCAGCCAGACAAATTGCTCCCTGTTCAGAAGCATATATCGATAAAAAGCCACCAACAGCAAAATGATCATTGCGATGCTGACCAGGTTCGCCAGCAGGAGATAAGAGCGCAACTTCATCGCTCCTGCCCCCTCGCTTCCAGCTTGTAGCCGATCCCCCACACCGTTTTGATCCAATCCGGGGCGGAAGGGTTGGCTTCGATTTTCTCGCGCAGCCGGCGGATGTGAACGGTCACCGTCGTCGTATCGCCGTCATACGCCACATCCCAAATCTGGTTCAACAGCTGACTGCGCGAGAACACCTTGCCTGGGTACTTCGCGAGCAGATGCAGAAGATCAAATTCCTTCATCGTCAAATCCGCTTCCGCTCCCCGGATCAATACCCGACGCTCACGAGGAAAAATCTCCAAGTCATCGAACGCAATTGTCGCCAGCCCCTCTCCTTCTTCGCCGGTCAAACTTCGGGATGAAGCGGCTGCGGCTGCTCCCGTTTGAACGCCGGACCGCCGCAAGATATTCTTGATGCGCAGCACCAACTCGCGCGGACTAAACGGTTTGGTCAGGTAATCGTCCGCTCCCATGGTGAGGCCCAGCAATCGATCGGCTTCCTCGCCGCGGGCCGTCAACATGATAATCGGCGTATCCTCCTGCCGCCGAATCCGGTCACATACCTCCAAGCCGCCAAGCTTCGGCATCATGAGATCCAGCACCAGCAAATCCGGATGATGCTGGTCCCAGTGGCGCAGCGCCTCCTCCCCGTCTGAGGCAACCCAAACCGTCCAGCCTTCGCGTTCCAAGTAACGGCGGCAGACATCCGTAATATTTTGTTCATCGTCGGCAACTACAATTTTGGCGCTCAACCGCACGGCCCCCTGGCTTATGGAAAGTCCTTCCTGTTTTATTAGTCACATTATATCGCGTTATAGGCTAGGATACGACCTTAGTATTACTTGCCCGTCTCGCCGTCCTTCATATCCTGGCTGCCCATTTCTCCATCCTTCATCTCTTCGCCCATCGTGTCCCGACTCATCTCGCCATCCTTCATCTCGCTATTCCCGGCGGTACCGCTCATTTCTGTCGAGGCATTGGCTCCATCGTTCATGTTCTCCTTGTTCATGTCGTTGTTCTTGGACCCGCAGGCCGCTAACGTCAGCATGGTTCCAAGCAACACAATAACTCCGATTCTCTTCATAGTTCCTCTTCCTTTCGTCATTTGGACTCGTTCGCCTATTATCTTAACGAATAATGCTAACCATCCAAGAACGAACCGATTACGAAACCCTTAGAAAAGCCTTACGAAAGGATTACGACAAAAAAAAGATACCCATAGATAACTATGGGCATCCGATGAACTTACAGGGCGTACAGTCAACGTCCTTCCTTTATAACGGCAAATCCCTTTTTGAAAAAATCCATACGGCCGCTCCATACAGCACCAGCCCCGCCGCCCCAAGACCCAAAGCTGCCGGGAGGACGTCGTACGAGCTTGTAGCGACTTGGATCGGCTCAAAAACGCTCAACACCGTCAATCCACGCAACCATTCCATCTCCCCGCTCATATTCGCCACGAGTTGAGCGATGAAGAAGAAGACGGACAGCAACCCGGAAGCCGCCAACGTATGTTTACTGTCGTTCAGCAGGCAGGAGAACAGGAACGCATAACCGCTGATGACGAAAAACAACAAAAATCCGAGCAAATTGATTTGCAGGAAAGCGGACGTATCCAGCTTAGCATCGTTCACCAGTACCGGGGCCAATGCCAAACCCGCTACCGAAGTTAGCAAGGAGATCAGAAACAAATTAACGATAAGGACCCCGGCTTGCGTTACTGCGATCCTCCTTCTGGAAACCGGCGTTGCCAATAGATAGGCCATCGAACCGCGGTCCACTAAATGCGACATTAGACCGTTCGCAACGACGACGCAATAGATCATCAGAAACATAATGAAGGTCGCCCCGTAAAATCCCGTCGCCATGAATCCGGTCAACGACTCCATCCCTTCCTGCATCCCGAAGGCGTTACGCATGGCTTCCGGCATTGCAGCGAACAGATCGGACTCGCCGCCGGTGAACATCCCCATCGTCGCCAGAAAATAAAAGATTGTAATCGCCAAAAAAACCACGAACAGCTTCAAATTCCGGCGGTAAGTCGAAACGAATAATGCCCGGTTCATCGCGCGGCCTCCTTCGTACCGTAAAAGTGCATAAAAATATCCTCAAGTTTTTGCGACTCCATATCCATATTAAAAATTTCCCGGCCGGCCAATGCCGCGATCAATTGGTCATAATTGCCCTGCACGGCCAAATGCAGCCTCGGACCTTCCTCTTTGATGCAGTCAAGCCCGCTGCGCTTCACAGCGTCCGCATCTTCCTGTGATTGGAACGTGACCGCGATGATCTTGCGCTGCGCCGCCTTCATTGTTTCGATTCCCTCGACGGCAATGAGCTTTCCGTCTTTGATAATGCCGACGCGGTCGCAGGTCCGTTCGATTTCCTCGAACATGTGGGAGGACATCAGCACGGTTTTGCCGCGTTCCTTCTCTTCGAGCACCAGATCAACGAACACTTGCTGCATTAAGGGATCCAGGCCGGAGGTTGGTTCGTCCAGGATGAGAATAGCCGGATCATGCATAAAAGCCGCGAAGATGCCTACCTTTTGCTTCATCCCTTTGGACATTTTGCGGATGGGGGTCTTCACATCGAACTGAAACCGTTTGATCAATTGATCGCGCCGGGCCGTGCCCTTCATCCCGCGCATCCCTCCCAGCAATTCAAGCACTTGCAGTCCGTTCATGCCGTCCGGGAAGGAGATTTCCCCGGGGAGATAACCCACCTTCTTCATCACTTCCGCGCTTAGCCGCATGCAATCCAAGCCGTCGATCGTGGCCTTTCCGCGGTCCGGCTTGTAGAAACCCATCAAATGGCGGATGGTCGTCGATTTACCGGCACCGTTTGGCCCTAAATATCCCAGGACCTCTCCTTTTTTAACGGAAAAGGTCAGGTCGAATATCCCTTTTCCGTTGGAAAATCTCTTCGTCAATCCTTCCATGCGAATGCTCATTTTGAAGGACACCTCTCATTTAATGTTTTGAATAATATATGTTCATTTCATTCATAATGTACATTGATTGATGGAGGAAGTCAAGATGTTTTGAATGAATCGAGTTGAAAATATACAAAACTTAACGTATTCTTGGCATAGAGGTGAATTACGTCAATGAATGGATATCAACGCCGCACGGAGCAGAAAAGGGAGAAAGTCAAACGCGCCGCCGTAGAGTTGTTTACGGCTTACGGTTTCGACAAAGTCAGCCTAGCAGAAATCGCGAAGCAAGCCGGCGTGTCGCCCGTAACGATTTACAATTATTTCGGCACGAAAGACGAGCTATTCGCCAAAGTCGTAACCGAAATGCTGGAGGAGGCTTGGGAGGAGCGACTTCGCATGCTCCGCAGCGATTTACCTTTTTTGGAGAAAATCGAGAAGATGATCTTTGAGACGGCGGATTTTGCGAATAAGGTCGATCCCGAATTTTTAAGGACGATGATGTCCAGCAATCCGGAAATCTTAACCATGACGGAAGAGATCTATAAGCGGTATCTCCCCCAGATGATGGATTTCTTTGAGGGAGGACAACGGGAGGGTCACATCAACAAAGACGTGTCGGCCGAAACCTTCTTACTCTACCTGAATCTTCTTAACGAGGCGAGAACGAAAATCGATCTGTCTATGGATAAAGAAAAAAACCAGCGTTTGATCAAAGAATTGACTAGCCTGCTTTTCTATGGACTGGTCGGTCCGAACGGCCGTCCGGATCATTTCGGGGCAGACCGGGGTTAGACCGTCTCCCCCTTGCCCATGGCTGCTTGACTTTATGACGGCAAAAACCCGCCCGGGCGTAATGCCCAGGCGGGTTATTACCCTTGATCGTTATCGAGAGCGGCCGGCGATGCCGTACATGAGGAGATCCACCGTACGCTCGATCTCCTCTTCTTCGTCAAAAGGAAAATCCGGCAGGATTAACACATGCACCAGAATCATGCCGATCACGATGCTGGCTCCGGTTCGCGCAATCCGCCATGGCGGCGCATCTACGATTTGACCTTTTTCCTGAAAATGCAGAACGACCTTCTCAATCCGCCGAAAAACGATCTCGGATGCCAAATTTTTCACCTGCTCCAACAGCTCCGGCTGGAACGGCACCTCATGGATCAAAATTTTGATGATCCGCATATTCTCACGGACAAATTTCAGGCGATCCTTAGCCAACGCACGAAAAAAATCCTCCGCCCGCTCATAAGGCATCTCGATCATCTTGGCGAAGTCCCGCAGCAAGAACGGCGCAGCCAGCTTGATGACGATCGGTCCGGCGATGGACAGAAGCAGATCTTTCTTCGTCTTATAGTGACGGAAAATCGTTCCTTCGGCCACTCCGGCCTTTTGCGCGATTTCGCTGGTGGAAGTGGCGGCATACCCTTTCTCGGCAAAAATCTCCGTCGCCGCCTCCAAAATTTTGATCTGCTTCTCCGTTTTCTTCTCCGTGTCCTCTTCTTCCGTCAACCGGATCAGGTCCTCCAGCCACTGCTCTTTCTCGTCCGACATAGAGGCCTCTCCCCTTTCCCTTCGCATCTTAAGGTTCTTTGTCCAGCGTACTATATTTTGCGGTGCTTGCGCAACGCGAGGACATTGGCGAACATGAATACGAGGGACAGCCCTGCCAACACGTAGACGTCCAACGCGATCCCGCTCCAGCCCTCGCCTCGGATCATGATGCCGCGCAGCGCGTCCGCACCGTATTTCAGCGGCGTGATGTGGGTAATCCAGCGCAGCCACGGCGAAATGCTCTCCAGGTCAAATAACCCGGAAAAGAACACCTGCGGCACGATGACGAGCGGGATGAACTGAATCATTTGGAATTCCGAATTCGCAAATGCCGACAGGAGCGTGCCGAAGCTAAGAGCCGAGAGCGAAAGCAGCAGCATGATCAGCAGCACGTACCCGAACGAGCCGACCATCAGGCTGCCGAGCGCATACACGGTAAACCCGGCGATCAGCACCGCCTGCAGACTCGTAAAGATGCCGAAGCCCGCCATGTAGCCGACGACGATTTCCCATCGGCGCAGCGGCGTTGCAAGCAGCCGCTCCAACGTGCCGCTCGTTCGCTCCCTCAGAAAAGAAACACCGGCGATCAGGAATACGAAGAAGAAGGCAAACAAACCGATCAGCACGGGACTCAAGCTGTCGAAGGAAGACATCTCCGCCCCTCCGTGCAAATATTCGAACACCGGTGCCTGCAACTTCGGTTGTTGCTGCGCCGCGCCTCCCGGACCAGCCGAAGCGCTGTTCGGACTTGTCGCTGCCGGGCTGCCAGGGTCAGCGGCGGAGTTGGCGCTCTGATCCGGGGGCGGTGGCGTTGCGTTTGTAGCGCCTTGGCCTTGCAGCGTTTTTTGGATCAGCAGCATGACCGCCCGGTTCTTGGAAGGATCGCTGCCTTCCAGCACGATATGCGGTACGCCTTGATCGAGGCGGATCACCGCGTCGATCTCTTGGTCGGCCAAAGCAGCTTGGGCTTTGTCCTCCGTATCAAAGGCGGTCACTTCGGCATCGGCGCTACTCAATTGGTCGGCAAGAGCGGCAGGGATTTGCACCGTGCCGATTTTCGGCTGATAAGCGTCGCCGTTAAACACGAGATACATCAAGGATAAGACCAGCAGCGGAGCCACGATCAACAACGCCATCGTCCGTTTATCGTGAATGAATTGACGGATTATGCGAACAATCAATGCCCGGATTCTCATGCGCGTACACCTCCGTAATGCAGAAAAGCTTCTTCGATCGTAACGCTCCCGGTTTCCTGTTTGAGCGCCTCCGGCGTACCTACGGCGATCAGGCTGCCATCCCTTACCATGCCGAGCCGGTGGCACTTGTCGGCTTCGTCCATGACGTGGGTCGTCACCAGGATCGTCGTGCCCTGGCGGCTAAGGCTCTCGAATTCGTCCCATATCGACTTGCGCAGGACGGGGTCGATGCCGACGGTGGGTTCGTCGAGAATCAGCACCTCAGGTTCGTGCATCAGCGCGATCGCCAGCGACAGACGGCGTTTCATCCCGCCGGAATAAGCGCCGACCGGGCGTTTGAGGTGATCCGTCAAATTCACCAGCGCCATGACTTCCTCCATCCGCCGCTTCATTTTTGCGCCGCGCAGACCAAACAACGCTCCGAAGAACTCCAAATTTTCCTTAGCTGTCAATTCGGCATACATCGCGTCGGATTGGGCCATGTAGCCGATGCGATTCATCATGTCCAGCTTCGGCATCCGCGTGCCCAGCACCTCGACCTCGCCGCGGGTCGCTTCGTCGATTCCGGCGATCATCTTCACGAACGTCGTCTTGCCCGAGCCCGACGGCCCCAGCAGCCCAAAGATCTCGCTGCGCCGGACCTCCAGGCTGATGCCGTGCAGCACCTCCTTGCCGCCAAAAGCCCGTGTGACCTCTTGGGTACGGATGCAAATTTCCGGTTTGTTGTTCATTTTCGGGTTCACTCCTCTGTGGGAGATTAGTGTGAAGTGAGTAATTACTCACTATTGTTGATGAGATAAAGATACTCCCTTCGCACTCAAATTGTCAAGTGAGTAATCACTCATATTTAATTGAATTCCCGACGGTTCTTAAGTGCCACTGGTGCGCTATCTATTGCGTGCCAGCGGCCTTTTCCTTCCCACTTTCAACCTCCAAATCCTTTCCGGAGAAGATCAGCTTCCCCAAAAAACTTCACTATCCAGCGGTTGTCCCATGGCAATAAACTCACTTGGCGACATGGAAGTCAACTGCTTGAACATGCGAAAAAAATAGGAAGTATCGTAGTATCCTAAGTATTGAGAAATGCTGGCTATCGACGTTTTGGTATTGAGCAACAAGTAGCAAGCCTCCATAATTCGGAGTCGATGCAAGTATTTAATAGGCGATTGTCCCGTTACCTCTTTGTAGATCGAAATGGTATAGTTCTCCGAGCGACCGATGAGTTTGGCCAGTTGTCCGATCTCTATTGACTCACGATAATGCTCAACCAGGTAATTCTGAATGGTATGTGCATATTTGATCTTCATCGGAGCCATTTCCGGTTGCTCCAACTCACGAGCAATGATACCCAACAACTCCTGAAGGATCCCTTGACAAATCATAGAACGAAAGCTTCTGGCCCCCCGCATCTCAAGAAGTAACTTCTCGAAACGTCTCCTCAACGATTCAAAATTTCGCGGTTTGATCAATGTTTGTTCATAACATTGAAGAAAAGGAAGCAGCGTCTCCTCTTTGTTGCAGGTGAACAAAATGGTGTATTTCTGGTGAGGACCGCTTTCATGATTTACCCCGGCACGGGTAATTAGCTTGGGTAAAATCAGTAAATCACCTTTCTCCGCGATAAGCCGCTTTTGGTCTACCTCATAGACGACCTTACCCTCGGTGACAAGCACAAGTACATTAAAGTTAATGCGTTCCTGCGACGTACACCAACCCGGAATCATTTTATCATGATGAACCGAATCTACCTGAAACACACCCCTTGCCCTCCTTTATTTCACACTCTTTTAGCTAGGAAAAAGTACATGGGAATATATGGGCTATACTCCGTGTCTTCTTGGTTTTATTAGAGGTTCCTCTCTAGATAATAATAGAATTGTACACCAAATCGGAATAACATACATCGACTTGTTTCCCTTCCCAATTCTATAATGAAAGCGATCTTAAGATTGACACTGCGCAGAAAGAAAACGGTTACAGAAAAATGATCGTACCAAAAGGGAGGAACTAATTTGAAACGATACCATGTGTTTTCTAAAGTCGCAATCCTACTACTACTTGTTGTATCACTCGCAGCTTGCAGTTCTAAAGGAGAAAGCCCAGATCCGGTGGCTTCAGTAGACCCGGGAAACTCTTCGGAAGAACAGGTCGTCTTGAAAATCATGGACTGGAGTGACAGCGTCAAGGAAATTCGCGAAGAATTCAACAAGCGATTTATGGAGAAATATCCTCATATCAAAATCGAATATACCCAATTAACTATTGATCAATTTCAGAACACCATTCTGACGGCGATCAAGGGCGGAAATGCGCCTGACTTGTTCCCGATTCCATCGACCGTAAAGCTGGCAACGGCCGTTAACGAAGGCTGGTTCCAGCCTATAGATCCTTATGTAGAGGACGACTTCAAGGATCATTTTGTTGAAGGTACATTCCAGAACGGAATTACAATGTTCGACAATCAAATTTACAGCATTCCTGAAAACCCTTCAATTCCTTCCAGTCTTATTTTTTACAATAAGAAATTGCTTCAGGAGGCCGGTGTTGATGTCACGAAACAACCGCTTAATTACAGCGAGTTCCGGGAAGCAGCTGCCAAAGTGACCGCTGCGGGCAAAGGGAAGTATTACGGTATCGTGGAAGGAGGTAAACAAGCAAATCGCTGGCTGATCACGGTGCGGGATTGGGCCTCTCTGGCCGGAGCGGGGCTAAATGGAAATTCCCCTATAAGTCTTGCCGATGGCAAACCGACCTATAATTCTGAAGCGGTACTGGGAGTCTATAGCCTGTTTCAGCAGTTGGCCGAGGATGGCAGCTTTCACCCCAAAACGATGAGCATCTCCGCACCGGAAGCTAGAGCTTTGTTTGGTCAAGGTCAAGCCGCTTTTATCGTTCAGGGCTCGTGGTGTATCGGGGTGTGGAACAAGGAAAATCCGGAGTTAGACTATGGAGTAATCGCACCTCCCGTACCGGATACCGGAATCAAGGGCTCTATCGGTATTGGACCTAGCGGGGCCTGGATGGGCATCTCCGCTGACTCCAAACATCCGCAGGAAGCCGCTTTATATCTGCAGGAACTCTATCTTGGCGATTACTATCAGCAAGCACGCGTGGCTTCAGGGGACAGTTTCTCTATTGTAAAGGGAATTAATGAAGCGAATATTAATGTACCTCAGCTCCAAGAATACTACGATATCATCCAGCAATATGGCAAGCTGATTCCTGACGCGGCGGTACGCAATCCATCGGCAACTTCTGTTTTTGAATATTATAAAGACATTCAGCCCGATCCAGGGCAACTGCTGGCCGGAACTGTCGCAGGCGCCATCAAGGACTATGCTCAGGAACTCGACAAGTACTCCAAGAAGGTAGACATGGCGTGGTCCAGTTCCATCGAAGCTGCTCAGAACGCAGGAAATCAGGTGAAGGCCGAGGATTTCATCTTTCCGAACTGGAAACCGATGGAGAACTACACTGCAGAGAATTACGCCCAACTTCCATAATTGCAATCATCAAATACGGAATCCCATACAAGGCCTGCATCTATTTGGGCAGGCCTCCGTATTCGAGTACTCCGTCTTTTTTACTTAGGGGGTTACCAAATGACGAAATCAACTGCAGGACTTTCGAGCCCTGCTACTCAGAGGAACATAAATCAAAAAAAACGCACGCTTTGGTGGTGTTATCTGTTTGTTCTGCCGAACCTGATTTTCTATGCCTTGTTTCAAGGTTGGCCGATTGTGATCAACTGGTATTACTCCACCCTTGATTGGTCGGGCATCAGCTCCAATAAAACCTTTGTTGGCCTGGACAATTATCGGCATCTAGTGGCGGACCCATATTTCTGGAAGGCCTTTGGCCATAGTTTTCTGTTTATGGTCAGCACCGTGCCGATTTTATGGCTATTATCGCTACTGGTGGCCGTCGTACTTAACAACCCGTTGCTGCGTTTAGCCAAGTTCTACCGGACGCTATTCTTTATTCCCGTAATTACCACGACTTCCGTTATCGGCATTATCATGGTCTTTATTTGGAGTTCTGATGGTCCGATTAATTTTTTGTTGACCCGCCTGCATCTGATTGAGCATGAGATCAATTGGCTGAGTGAACCGGGGATGGCGATGATCGCGGTCATTGTTACTTATGTTTGGAAAAATATCGGGATGAACATGATCTATTGGCTTGCCGGGCTGCAGGGTATTCCCCGCGAATTGTACGAGGCTGCTCGGGTTGATGGAGCGGGTCCAGCCAGAACCTTCTACTCCATTACGCTCCCCCTGATTTTGCCGATAGGACTGGTTATTCTGCTGCTTAACACCGCCGGGGCATTGAAGGTATTCGACCTGGTGAAAACGATGACCGATGGAGGTCCGTTTTATGCCACGGATGTGGTGTCCACTTATATCTACCGTTACGCCTTCTCAAGCGAGATGGGACTTCCTAGTCTTGGCTACGCTTCGGCTGCGGGTATCTTCTTTGCTTTCAGCATCATTCTGGTTGGCCTGTTGCAAGCGCTTGTTCGCAAGCTCGCCTCAGGCCGAGATACGAAAGGAGTGGCCTAATGCGGACACTACTCCGACTGCCGATACATGTGCTTCTTCTTTTATTCGGAGTCATCTGGGTTTACCCATTTATTTGGATGGTATCAGCATCATTAAAAGATACTAATGAGTTTTTCACAGACAGCCTGAACCTGCTCCCTGCTTCTTGGGAATGGGACAATTACAAACGAGCCTGGGATGTGGGGAACTTCCAGTTTTATTTTTTCAATACAGTTATCATTACCATAACCGTCATCATTATTGTCCTCTTCATTACAGCAACTTGCGGCTATGCTCTTGGACGCTATGAATTCCCAGGCAAAACAGCAATTATGCTGGTACTTGCCGCCAGTATGTTTGTGCCGCTTGAGTTCTCGGTCATCCCTGTCTTTGAGCTAATCAAAAATATGGGTTTGCTGGGTACTCGAACTAGCGTTATTCTCACGGAAGCCGGTGGCGGACACGTGCTATTCGTTTTGCTGTTCGTCAGCTTTTTCCGACAAGTACCCAAGGAACTGGAGGAGGCTTCTCTCATTGACGGTGCAGGATTCTTTCGCACTTTCTCCAGCGTCATCCTGCCCATTTCCAAGCCAGTGATGGGCAGTGTCATTATCATGCAATTTATCTGGACCTGGAATTCGTTTCTGATGCCGCTTGTGTTAACCTTGAGCGAGCCTCGTCTGCGTACATTGGCAGTTGGCCTGTACGCCTTGAGGGGAGAGAATATCGTGGATTGGACCGGAATTGCTGCTGGAGGAGCGATTGCTCTCGCCCCGATCATTCTCATTTTCATACTGTTACAACGGTATTTTGTAGACGGAATGGCCGGCGCTGTCAAAGGTTGACCCCTTCCCTGCACTAGAGAATAGAATCAGCTGCTTGTTGCTGCGCACACCGATATTTTGAAGGAGATGGATCACCATATGAAAGTTTTGCTGCTCGATTTGGATTCAACATCGCCAAGCCATCTTGGATGTTACGGTTATCAACGCAATACTTCGCCCAATATAGATCAAATAGCCCGGGAAGGTGTGCGATTTACGAATTATTATACCTCTGATGCGCCCTGCCTTCCTTCACGTACAGCTCTCATGACAGGTCGCTTTGGCATTCACACCGGTGTCGTCGGCCACGGTGGAACAGCGGCAGATATGCGTCATGAAGGGGAGCAACGGGAATTTAAAAGCCGTTTAACCCAAGAATCCCTTCCGGCTTTGTTTAGAGCGGAGGACATGTACACCGCATTGATCAGTCCTTTCGGTGAGCGTCACTCCTCCTGGCCTTTCTATGCCGGATTCAATGAGATACACAATACAGGCCGAAGCGGTGCGGAATCCGCCGAGGAGGTCACGCCCATCGTTCTGGACTGGCTCGAAAAGAATGCAAATAAGGATAATTGGATGCTATATGTAAATTATTGGGACCCGCATACGCCTTATAGAGCTCCCAATGATTTTGGTAACCCGTTTGCCGATGAACCGCTGCCAGCTTGGCTGACAGAAGAAGTATTGGAAGTCCACAAGCAAAAAGTAGGTCCTCATAGTGTGAACGAGATTAATATGTTCGACGACAAAGTGCAAGAAGAATACCCACGGCTTCCCGGAAAGATCGCTGATATGTCTGATCTCAAACAGATGATCGATGGTTATGACTGCGGGATCCGTTACATGGACGAACATATCGGTCAAATTTTTGAAGCACTTAGATTACAAGGGGTGATGGATGAAGTCGTGATTATTATCACGGCAGATCACGGAGAGAACATGGGCCAGCTTGGCATTTACGGAGAACACGGTACCGCCGACCAGGGCACCTGCCGGATTCCGATGATCATCCGATACCCAGGCATGATGCAGAACCATGTAGATCACGGCTTACATTATCATTTAGACCTAGGTCCTACATTAGCAGATTTGATGGGTAGGAATTCAATGCCAAGCTGGGACGGACAAAGTTATGCATCTGCCCTAAGGTCCGGCAAGGAGTGTGGCAGGGATTACTTAGTTCTCTCGCAATGTGCCCATGTCTGCCAACGCAGTGTCCGTTTTGACGAATGGCTGTATATACGCACCTATCATGACGGCTATCATCTTTTCGATACCGAAATGCTATTCAATTTGCAAGAGGACGAGCATGAACAGGTAAATGTTGCTGTTACTCATCCAGATGTATGCCGCGAAGCGGTCTATCTCCTCAATAAATGGCATGATCAGATGATGCGCACCATGACTCACGATACGGATCCGCTATGGACTGTAATGAAGGAAGGCGGACCCTACCACGCCAAAGGACAGCTCAAACAATATGCTCAACGCTTAAGGGAGACTGGACGCGCTCAGGCGATCCCCGAACTGATGAGTCGTCACCCTCGGGAGTTTCAATAAAGCAGTTTTCCTTCACATGATATCCAAAACACAACACCTTCAAGACATTTCGGCCATGTCACTATAGAGACTCGTAGGCCGCCTTGAAGGTGTTTTTTTGTGGGCACAAGTTTCCACCAAAAAAGAACGCCCCTAACCGCAACTTGTGCGGGAATAAGGACGTCCTTCGTCTAGCTAGGATTATATCACCATTCCACCGTTAACGACACCGGACAATGGTCGCTGCCCAGGATGTGGCAATCGATCCCCGCATCTTGCAGCCGCGGCTCCAACCGCGAGGACGCGAGGAAATAATCGATCCGCCAACCGATGTTCCGCTCGCGAATTTTGGGCATGTACGACCACCAGCTGTACATCCCTTCGCGATCCGGATACAAAAACCGGAAGGTGTCGGTGAACCCGGACGCCAGCAAATCGGTCATTTTGCCGCGTTCTTCCAGGGTGTAGCCGGAGTTGCCTTCGTTCGACTTCGCGTTCTTGATGTCGATGGGCATGTGAGCGACGTTCAGGTCGCCGCAAACGAGTGCCGGCTTGATCGCATCCAGCCCCGTCAGATAAGCGCGGAACCGGTCCTCCCACTCCATCCGATAGTCCAGACGAGAGAGATCGCGTTTCGCGTTGGGCGTATACACCGTCACGAGGTTAAACTCCTCGAATTCCAGCGTGATGATCCGCCCCTCCGGCTCGGAGTCCTCCTCCATGCCGTAGCGCACAGATAACGGCTTGATCCGCGTGAAGACGGCGGTGCCGGAATAGCCTTTTTTCTCCGCATAATTCCAATACTGCTCGTAATCACCGCCGAGATCCAGCTCAATCTGCCCTTCCTGCAGCTTCGTCTCCTGAAGGCAGAAAATATCTGCATCCGTCTCCTTGAAATAGTCCAAAAACCCTTTGCCCACACAGGCCCGTAAACCATTCACATTCCATGAAACCAGCTTCATTTCAGATCTCCTTGCCTTATAGTAGTCACGAATCTCCGCTGGAAATCTAGCATTTCAATCTAGCATCTAGCGATTTGACTTAAGTGTACCATGTTACGCACCGTTCAAAAAAGCCTTCCCCTTCTTCACAACCTGCGCATCGTACATCTGAACCGTTGTGCTCAGAATGAACGCGGGCGGCTGCTGCCCCCGGCTGTTCTTGTGGCCTTGGATGTGCGCGTCGCTCTTCTCCCAATTCTTCCACGCCTCCTGCGACTCCCAACGAATCACAACGACAACTTCCTCCTGTTCCTGGCTTTTCCGGTTAACCATCACGCTGATGTCCACCAGGCCCTCCATCTGATCGAGCGGGCTCTCCGCGCTAAAACGCGCGATCACTTTGTCGCTGTTCCCTTTCTCAATGACCATCGTCCTTGTCATCACAAACATGCCGGTTCCTCCCTATGAAAAATAGTATCTTCGCCCCTGTTACGCCTCCGCCAACACCGGCGCGTCATAGACCCCCGGCAGCTGGCGGCGCTTCCCGCTCACGACGGCCGGCGGCCGAACGCCCGGCGCCTGCGGATGCAGCAGCCACGACTTCGCCACATGCGTATCCGATACCCGATACAACGGCGGCTCTTGCTCGAAGTCGATCTTCATCGCATACGAGCTCCGCAGCGCGAAAGCATCGCCCTTCGGCGGGCGGATCAAATCAGGCGGCGTGCCGGGGATCGCCGACAGCTTCCCGCCGTCATGCCCATCCAGACTTGGCATCGAGGCCAGCAGCCCCCACGTGTACGGATGGCGCGGATCGTAGAAGATCTCCTCCGCCGTCCCCGATTCAACGATTTGCCCGGCATACATCACCGCCACGCGGTCAGCCATTTTGGCCACAACACCCAGATCATGTGTGATGAATATAATCGCGGTGCCGATCTTCCGCTGCAGCTCCTTCATCAGCTCCAGGATCTGCGCTTGGATGGTCACGTCCAGCGCCGTCGTCGGCTCGTCCGCAATCAGCAGCTTCGGATTCGCGGCCAACGCGATGGCGATCACCACACGCTGCCGCATCCCGCCGCTAAACTCGTGCGGATACTGATGGAACCGCCGCTCCGGTGACGGGATTCCGACCAAGCCCAGCAGTTCCACAGCCCGCTGATACGCAGCGTCTTTAGACATCTGCTCGTGCGTATGGAGTACCTCAGTGATTTGCTTGCCCACCTTCATCGTGGGATTAAGGGAAGTCATCGGATCTTGAAAAATCATCCCGATCTCTTTGCCCCGAATCCGCTGCATTTGCTTCTCGGTCTTGCCGATCAGTTCTTGTCCATCAAACCAAATCTCCCCACGCTTATATCTGCCTTGCGGCCAGGGAACCAGTTGCATGACAGCTTGAGAGGTCACGCTTTTGCCCGAACCGGATTCTCCAACAATCGCCAGCGTCTCCCCCTTGTCGACGTGGAAGCTGACGCCGCGGATCGCCTGCACCTCTCCCTCGCGGGTGTTAAAGGAGATGGCCAAATCTTTCACTTCTAATAGATGTTCCATCGTGTCCGAATCCTCTTTTCTATACCATCCCGTCATAGGATCGCTTCTATATCAAAGACAGCAGTCTCCAAACTATCTCTAAGAGGTTAGTTGCTATCATATAAATGATAATGATTATCATTATTAAGTATAACATGTTTCACCATCTAAGCTCAATTGGAAAAACTCTGCACGCCTTGGCCTCGATCACGGCTGCCGACTACTGACGTGACATTTTTCCCTATGCACCTTCGCAAGCGTTATGCTATAGTGTTAAATATGCAAAGATTCAGAGATATGAAATTTCAGATTCTAAGGAGTTTACTCGATGGACGCGAACCTGCAACAGTTTAAAGCGGAATTTTTCAAAGCTCTCGCCCATCCGATGCGAATTCGTATTCTGGAGGTGCTGAGCGAAGGCGAGCGGAATGTCAACGAGCTGCAAGCGATTCTCGGATCGGAAGGGTCAGCCGTATCCCAGCAACTAGCCGTTCTTCGCGCCAAAAATCTTGTCAACACGGTCAAAGAAGGCACAACGGTCGTTTATTCGCTGCGAGATCCGCTGCTGAAGGATTTGCTCGCAGTAGCCCGGCAAATTTTCGATAATCATTTGGTTGAATCGATATCTTTACTGCAAGGGATCCGCAAACAACAATGAGGAACCCCAAGTTTCCCCGCCGGGCTGCGGGGGATCTTTTTTGTTTACCGGGATGGATCATGCTGCATGAGCTGCAGATTTCTAAGAAAAGAAGGGTTTAACGGATGAAGTGGACAGGAAGGTTCAGTAATTATAACGCGGCCTCTTTACGCAAAGATTTGATTTCGGGGTGTATCGTCGGCATCGTCGCCATTCCTCTGGGGATGGCTTTCGCGATCGCGTCCGGCGTCAAACCGGAATATGGGTTGTATACGACGATTATCGCCGGGATTCTGATTTCGCTGTTGGGAGGATCACGGTTCCAAATCGGCGGTCCCACGGGGGCCTTTATTCCGATTCTCCTCGCCATCGTGCTGCAATACGGATACGAAAATCTGCTGATCGCCGGCTTCCTAGCCGGGATCTTCCTGGTGCTGATGGGGCTGCTCCGGCTCGGAACGTTGATCAAATTCATCCCGCGGCCGGTCACGATTGGGTTTACCGCCGGTATCGCAGTGACGATCTTCAGCGGACAGATCGGCAACTTCCTTGGCTTGACCGGCATCAAACGGCATGAGTATTTTCATGAAAATATGAAGGAGATTGCCCTGCAGTTTCACACCTTAAACTTCTACAGTCTCCTGACGGCAGCCATTTGCTTGGCCGCGCTGCTGCTGACACCGAAGTTCCTGCCGAAAATCCCGGGCTCGCTGGTGGGCATCCTCGTGTCCACACTGGCTGCCGCCTGGCTGTTCCCGGGTAAGGTGACAACGATCGGTTCCGCTTACGGGGCAATTCCCGGCGGCTTGCCCAGCCTCCACCCGCTGACGTTGTCTTGGGGCAGCGTCGTGCCGATGCTGCAGCCGGCGCTCATCATCGCCTTGCTCGGCAGCATCGAATCGCTGCTCTCGGCCGTGGTGGCGGACGGGATGACCGGCACCCGCCACAACAGCAACCGCGAGCTGATCGGGCAAGGCCTCGCCAACATGGCTGCGCCGCTGTTCGGCGGTATTCCTGCGACCGGTGCGATCGCCCGGACGGCGACGAACATCAAGAACGGGGCGGTCTCTCCCTTTTCCGGCATCATCCACGGCATCGTCGTGCTGCTGATCGTGGCGCTGTTCGCCCCTTACGCGTCCAACATCCCACTCGCCAGCATGGCGCCGATCCTGATGGTCGTCGCCTGGAATATGAGTGAGCGCAAAGCGTTCGCTCAAATGCTGAAGACGCGGACCGGCGATACGATTGTGCTGCTCGTCACCTTCCTGCTCACGGTGTTCACTACGCTTACGACCGCTGTCGAAGTCGGCCTGGTGCTTGCCGTGGTACTGTTCGTCAAACGGATGGGCGAGCTGCTCACCGTCGATAAAGTACTGCCAGATCTAGGCTCCGGCAAGGAAAAGGTTCGACCTCATATGGTGACCGAAGATCACGATTGTCCGCAAGTCTCGATCTTTACTGTTGATGGGCCGTTGTTTTTCGGGGCCTCACAGGCGTTTGACCGGTTTGTCTCGCAGATTGAAGACGGCAGGCTGCGAGTCGTCTTGATCCGGATGGGTAAGGTGCCGTTTATGGATACGACCGGCGAAGCCAATTTCATGGCCCTGGTGAAGCGACTGCATAAAGCCGGCATTACGGTTCTGGTCTCCGGCCTTCGCGTGCAGCCGCATAAACTGATGGACAAAACCGGTTGCTATGAGACGATCGGCGAAGCGAACTTCTTCGAGAACACCGGTGAAGCCCTGACGCATGCACTGGGTATCATTAACGCCGATAAGTGCCGGGGCTGCCGTCATTTCGCTTTCCGTGAATGCGCTGGACTTTGCGGCGCGGAGCCGGAGCGTAAGCCCCTGCCGGAATTAGCCGGCACGCGGGTGCGGGATGGGCAGGTTCCGGTGTAAGCCCTGCTCAGCAGCTTAGCCCTTCATACAAACAAAGCCCTTTGGAGCACGGAAAATCAATCATCCGTGGTTCCGAAGGGCTTTGTGCTATTATATGGCCAGTGCGTCGACGAGAGTGAGGATGCCCTGCCGAATTTCCGCTTTGGTGCTGCCATGAACCTTTTGCTGGTACAGGTACAAATCGGGGCTTAATACGGCGGTTAAGGCGCTGCCCATAAACGGCGGCTCTACCTCGCGAATCTCCCTGGCCTGGACGGCTTGCCGGAACAGGTCTGTCAAGATGCCGTTCAGTTTCTCAAAGATCGGATGCTCGAATTGGGTGAGCTGCTTCTTACCCGTAAACTCGGATTTGATCCGCAGCAGCAGCTCGGCATGTTCATCTGTGAAATCGACAACCTGAGAAATCGCGCTTCGAAGGTACGCCAGATACGAATCTTTCCTCCCATCACGTCCCTTCTTCTCGGTACGATCCTCTGGATCCGATTGCCGAATCGGCTCATTTGCCAATGCTTCCAGACCACTCAGCAATTTCTCCGTGTTGTCTCGCAGCAGGTCCGACCCAATCTCGCCGATGTCCGCATATCTCCGGTATAGGGAGCCTTGTCCGATCCCCGCCGTGCGAGCGATCATGTACATGCTGACTCCGTCCAGGCCGTGTTCATGAAACAACTGCCGAGCTGCCTTCAGGATGCGCTCCCGGTAAAGGTCAGTCTCCCGCCTGTCCTGATTCATCGCTTTCCTTCCTCCTTGCTTGCGTCATTCCAAAAACACATTTGACTTAACGGACAATTGTCCGTAAACTAGGTAACGTGATTTAAACGGACAATTGTCCGCATCTTATATTACCATTATACAGAGATACCGGCCGAGGGGCAATCCGATAACAGTTTCCCGTATCGTAACGGCCCCCCCTGGCCGGCCGCTTAGGAGGAGAAAATCATGGAGCAGACGCTTCCATCCCACGCGAATTTCAAATTAAAGAGCATCCTTGTGCCGCTGCTCGCCATCATCGCGGGGGTCTTCATGGTCGTGCTAGACAACACGGCGATGAACGTCGCCTTATCGACGCTCGCCACCGACTTTGGCACCGATCTGAAGACCTTGCAATGGGTCGTCACCGGTTACATGCTGGCGCAAGCTTCCGTCATCCCGTTATCGGGCTGGTTATCCGACCGTTTCGGAGCGAAAACGGTGTTTCTCAGCGCAGTTGTACTGTTTACTGTCGGCTCCCTGCTATGCGCGACACCAAACCGGGCGGAATGGCTGATCGTCTTCCGAGTCATTCAAGGTTTGGGCGGTGGCTGTGTACTGCCGGTAGCGATGGCGTACGTGTATAAATTAAGCCCGGCCAGCAAAGTGGGCGTCGTCATGGGCATCATGGGCATTCCCGTGCTGTTCGCCCCGGCCATCGGCCCTGTCCTGTCGGGCTGGCTGGTAGAGTATCACACATGGCGTTTGATTTTCCTGATTAACATTCCGGTCGGGATCCTGTGCCTGGCTATCGGGATCTTCAAGCTGCCGAAGGTGGAGCGCAATCCAGTCGCCGGCATCGACAAATGGGGTATGATCCTCGGGCCGCTGGCGTTTGCTTCCCTGTCCTATGGTGTCAGCCAGGGGGCGGAAAGCTGGAGCGCCAATAAAACGATTATTGGCCTCGTCATCGGCGGCGTTGCCTTGATCGCCTTTGTGATTGCCGAACTGAGAACCCACACTCCGTTGCTGGAGCTACGGATCTTTCGATCGGTTGATTTCAGTGCCGGGATCTTCGTCCAATGGGTAGGCCAATTCGGTTTATACGGGGCGCTGTTCCTCCTGCCCCAGTTCTTACAGCAGGCTCGCGGATTCGGTGCGTTTGACACCGGCTTAACTCTGCTGCCGCAAGCGATTGCCTCGGGACTAATCATGCCGATCGCCGGGATCCTGTTCGACCGGATCGGCGTACGTTGGCTGGTTGTACTGGGACTCAGCCTGGTCTCCGGCGCGCTGTTCCAATATTCGCATGTCGACCTGACGACCGAAAGCCATCAGCTGATCATACCGCTGATCATGTGCGGTGCGGGGATGGGCATGATGACGATGCCGATGAACAACCATCTGCTCAACAAGGCGCCTAAGCCGCTGATCAACCGTGTTACGTCGCTGACGAACTCCATGCAGCAGGTCATCAATTCGCTGGCGATTTCCACGCTGGTGACCCTTCTGACTTCCAGAGCCACGTTTCGCGGAAATGAAATGAAAGCCGCCGCGGCGCAGGCTGCCCAATCCGCTGGCGACTTAACTCAAGCGGCAGCCGGATCGGCCGAGGCCATGCACCAAGCAGCGGCGACTGCGCTCGCTAAAGGGTTCGACGACACATTCTTCATCATGATGTTCGTAGCGATGGGCGGCGCCGTGCTGGGACTCCTGCTGCGACGGAACCGTCCGGCCAAGGAAAAACCGCAGGAAGCGGTCCAGCCGATGACCAGCGCAGAAAGCATCCGTCATTAACGGGTCAGCGTAAATTCATCCAGTTTCCCACCGTCCACGGCATAAGCTGCGTAAGTCAGCGTCTGCTCGCTCACGGTGATTCCGGAATTTCTTCCGCCGCAAGAGACTCTAGCGCTGAAATGTATCGATTTTTCGCATATAAAATGGTGGAAACGGAGAAAAGTCCGAATTGTATTCGGTTTTTCATACAGAATCCTTGTCTACGTCCTCCTATAGCGCAAATATGTATAAAATTTCGAATACATTCCGTTGAAATCGCAGATGACGCTGAATTCTATTCGATTTTTCGCATACATTTACTTCCTAGCAACGGAGATGGTGAGTCGCGTGATCCCCTCCTCTATAACCACAAAAAAACCTGCATCCTATGCAGGTTTTTTTGTCCCCCAGCCGAGCACCTACGCCCCTTCCTCCCGAAATTCCGTTGGCGTCATGCCGGTCACCTTTTTGAACACCTGGGTGAAGTAGCGCGGGTCTTGGTAGCCGACCATCGGGGCCACCTGGAACACTTTGACATGGCTGTTCTTTAGGATGTATTTGGCTTTTTCGATGCGGCATTCCGTCAAATACTCAAGGAACGTGTAGCCGGTCACCTGCTTAAAGAGCAAGCAAAAGTGGCTGATGCTCAAGTCGGCCCGCTCCGCGACCTCCTCCATGCTAAGGTCCTTATGGTAGTTGCTCAGAATGTATTCCTGCGTCTTGGCGATCACCGTCTGCACGTTGTCCTTGAACTGGCTGTCTCGGCTTTCGCTAATCCACCGGCTAAAATTCGTTTTGAGCAGTCCGATCATTTCATGCAACGTCTCTAAAGACTGCAACTCCTGCAGCAAGCCCTCCAGCGACCACTCCGACAGCAGGTTCATCTGCTCGTATTGTCGGAACATCACCACCGTCAGTTCTACGATGATGCGCTCGGCAGCTTCCTTCGAAAAGGCTTGCTCCTCAATATACTGCTTCGTATCATCCAATGCAGTCAGCAAACGCTCCCGGTTTAACGTCCGGATGCTGTCCAGGAGCACTGCTTCCAGGTGCTTCGGATATTTCGCCTCTCGGTCAACAACCCCAGGCTCTTGGCTTGGCTGATCGATGAACACGCCCGCCCTGTCGCTGTAAAACCGCTGATACAACGCCTTGGCAGCGCTCTGGTACGCCTCGCTCAATCGCTCCATTCCGGCTACCGTTTGGCTAAACCCAATCGAGCAGGACAATTTGGTGTAGAGCTGAATTTGCCGGATCGCATCGCTCCCGAGCTCTTCCTTTTGGCTCGTAAGTGTACTTGGAAATAGCAGAACCCACTCCCCGCCATGAAAAGGAAACATCGTCAGCGCCCCCCGCGCCATCGACCATTCTCCCAGAATATTGCGAACCGCAAACAACCACAGCCGCCGCTCCTCCGGGGACCATTGCTCATTCAACTTCATGAAGTGGTCCAACTGGATCACGGCCATGAAATAGTCTTGCATCAGCTCGCTGTTCTCCAGCCAGCGCATATGCTGCAGATGGGTTTGACTCTGGTTGCCTTCGATAAATTCGGCAAACATGCGCTCCCTCGCCAGAACCGACAACACCTGCACCGAATGCAGCAGCTTATCGTTCTCCATCTGCTTCTCTAACGTTTTCTTGGCCCGGCGGATCATCTCGATCAGCTCGTCGTGGTCGATCGGCTTCAGCAGGTAGTCAAATGCGCCTTCCCGCAGCGCCTCGCGTGCGTATTCAAACTCCCCGTAACCGCTGATAAAAATAAACAGCCGATTCGCGTTCTCCGCCAGCACTTCCTTCATCAACGAAATCCCGTCCATCCCCGGCATGCGGATGTCGCTGATGATCATATGAGGCGACAGCTCGTGCACGAGCTGCAGAGCCGCTTCGCCGCCCCGTGCCTCTCCGACGATCTCCAAGTTCAGCTCTTCCCAAGGCACGGCTACTCTCAAGCTTCGCAGAATAACCGGTTCATCATCCACTAGAATGACTCGGTATTTCTCCCCTTTTGCTACCATCTTGCACCTCCCGTCGTTCCGTCAGGCAATGAGCTTCTCCGCAGCTGCCAGTACTCTTTCGAGGTTTGCTCGATTTGCTCCAGCGCCTCATCGGGCGTCGCCTGCTTGCCGATCATTTCCTCCAACACCTTCAGGAAAGTCTTGTTGACCTCAGGCGGAAGCACGTTGTCATACGGCACAAAGCTTTGGCTGCTTCGCTCCATCATTTCCACGACCTGAGCAAAGACCGGCCCCGTTTTTTCTGAATCATACGTAATCTTCATTGAAGGTATACGTAAGGCCTCGTAAACGATACGCCGCTGCACATCCTCAGTATAAAAAGCCTTCAGCAGCTCCTGTGCTGCTTCCCATTTTGCTTCCTCCAAATTAGAGGACAGTCCGATCCCGATCGTGTAACCTCCGGCGATCGATTGATTGCCTCCCTTCGTCTGCGAAGGAAACGGGAGGACTCCGACCTGATTTTGGAACCCGGCCGGTGCCTTCTCGTTGTGGAACAGGTTGATATCCCAGCTCCCGTTCAGGTACATCGCGGCTTCGCCGCTGGTGAACCGCTCGATGGCCTCTTCGGTCGACAGGTCATTTGCCGGCTCATAGAAGGCACCCTCGTCGATCCAGGTTTTCAACTGCTTAAACGCTTTCCAATAAGACGGGTTTTGGAAGCTTAGCGACTCGTCGCCTTGTACCAGCTCTTCGATCAGCCCCGGACCGGCATAACGGTCCATCAAGTAATGCGCAAAGATGGCCGCCGGCCAACGTTCCTCATTCCCAAGCGCAAACGGCGTGATCTGGTGGGCGGTCAAAACGCGAATGGCTTCATTTAAATCCTCCAGCGTTTGCGGCGGTTCTAACTCCAGTTCACGGAATATCTCCTTGTTATAGAATAAAGGTTCGGCGTTCCCCTCAATCGGCAAGCCGTAAATATGGTTGTCGAAAGTCCACAAGTGCAAGTCCTGAAATTCCTGCTTCAGCCCGTTCTCCTGTACGAATTCGGTCAGATCCATCAACCGACTGGAGCGGACATACGGTTCAATTTCCGCGCCTCCAAACAATACGAACATATCGGGGGGTGTCCCGGTCACCATCTCGCTCTTCAGCTTTTGCTCACGGTGGACGGTCTGGTCCATCCCCTCAAAATTCACCTTCACGTTGGGATGCGTCTCTTGAAACTTGGCGACGACGTCCTCAACGATATCTAGCATCTGCCGGTCATGCTCCTTGATCCAGAAGTGGCGAAAGGTTATCGTGACCTTCTCCGCCTGTTTCTCCTCGATCGGCTCGTGTCCGTCGGCAGCGATAATCAGTACGGATATCGCCAGCACTACAGCATAAACGGCGATCCAACCCCAGTTTAAGAACCATTTTTTCATGTTGTCCGCCTCCTTTGTCCGCCTTTATCGTTTGGCCGCTCCCGGTTCGTGGAGAATTTTCGGAATGCGGATGCGAATGGTGGAGCCGTGTCCGGGAGAAGAGCAGATCAGGATGCCATAACGGGCGCCAAATCGGATGCGCAGCCGTTCATGCACATTTTTGAGCCCGACGCCGGTCCCCCGGTAATTCTTAGGACTCCCATCCTTGCTCCACAGATTCATCAACGTATCCGAGCTGAAGCCCGGCCCGTTATCCGTTACGTCGATCATAATATCCCGTTCGTCCTCCTTGGCCGTGATTGAGATCAGCCCTTTCTCCTCCATCGGTTCGATCGCATGGTACAACGCGTTTTCTACGATCGGCTGCACGATCAGCTTCTGGGTCAAGAAGTATTTTAACGACTCGGGGATTTCAATATGATAATCGAATTGCTCCTCAAAGCGAAATTTTTGAATGTCCAGATAATGCCGTACATGCTCCATTTCCATGGATAACGTGATTAATTGCTGGTTCTCACTAATACTGATGCGGAGCAGCTTGCCGAGCGAGACCACCATTTTGCTAATCTGCTTGTTCCCCTGCAAGACGGCCAGCGAATTGATCGACTCCAGCGAATTGTAAATGAAATGCGGATTGATTTGGGCGACTAGCGCCTGAAGCTCAAATTCTTTCTTACGCGCTTGCTCGGTCTGCACCTGCTCGATCAACTCGGAAATTTGCGTACTCATCCGGTTGAAGCCATCGACCAGCAAATCCGTCTCGTCTTCGCTGCGGACCGCGGACGTAATCGGTACGAATATCCCCTGCTGCACCCGCTTCATCCCGTTAACTGCACCGATAATACTGCGCACCAGGCGACGGACAAAAAAACGGTCGAACAGGAAGGCCGAGATTAGAGATACTAACACCAGCACAACCGCGATGTTGCGGATGGAGTTCGATTCCGAAGCGATCAGCTTGCTTGGAGTAATGGCCACCAGGTACCAATCCTTGTTATGCGAAGGCAAGTAGGTGATCAGCGACTTTTCACCTTGATATTTGGCCGTATAGTAGCCCTTTCCTTCCGGCTCGTCATGGGTCAGGAAAGGAAATTCTGTGCGTTCTCCGATATGTGTGCCGGACTTGTCGAACACGATGTTCCCCAGCTTGTTGACGAGTAGAATATCCCCTTGCTTTAAGGTCGCGGCATCCCAAAAAACCTGGTCCAGAATATCGGGTTTCACATAAATAATTAAAGCGCCGATATCCTCTAGCGAATAGTAATCCTTAATCAGACGGGCTTGGATCAGAACTGGCTTCCCTGTGGCCGCGGAGCCATTCTCTCCAGGACCTACCCATACCGGACGGCCTTCGGCGGCTTTCACGGCTCCGTACCAGCTTTGCTGCTTCAATTCTCTGAAGGACATTGCCTCATTGAATTGGTACTGCAGCTTGTCCTTGGAATACAACCCGAAGGAGGTGATCATCGGGTGGTTAATCAGGTTATTGATGTCTTGTTTTTGCTCATAGGTCACCGTAAAATTCGGCTGCTTAACCAGCTTCTGTATTAACGGCTGCGCGATCGCCGAGTTAGAGACGGTCGTCACTTCGTTCAGCGCAAACTTCAGCTTACGATCGGTTTCGAGCAAGGAGACCCAATAGAAATTGTTGGATTTGTTCTCCATGGCGCGTGAGAAGCTGTAATACGATATCGAACCCATCAGGATGACGGGAATAAAGACGAGAAGAATAATAGCCAGCAAGATTTTTCGACGAAGCTTCATTTCGTTCCTCCTATGCATCTCCTACTCTATTATTCTTCATGGTACGACAGATTCCTTTGCATCGTAACAAAGCGAAATTCGCAAGAGGGCTAGCCCCCTTGCGAATCAGGTTTATCGTATCCATTCAAGATCTATGATTAAGCCGCGTCTGCGACCCGTTTCATGGCGTCATCCCATTCACTTTGCGGGTCCGCCTTGTTCTCAACAATATCCCGGAACGCATTCTTAATCAAGGTATCCACTTGCTCAAATCGTGGCCCGTAATAAACCGGCTTTACGCGCTGCGCAGAACGGGCATAGGCCTCTGAAATCACCTGACCTCCAAAAAAATCATCTTGATCGGCTTGAAATTCAGGTTCATTATACACCGCCGGGATCGAGGGCAACAGCCCGCTCGCTTTATACGTTTCCAACTGATTGTCTTTGTTTGTCAGCCAAGTGATGAAATCGTAGGCTTCCTTCGGATGTTTCCCTTCCCTTGGCAACGTCAAGAAGGAGCCGCCCCAGCTGCCGGAACCCTCCGGAATTTGGGCAATCCGCCATTTTCCCGTAGTGTCACTAGCGCTGCGGATCGTGTCTTCCATCCAGGTCGGGGCGAGGATGACGCCAAGGTCACCCTCGCGGATCGCTTTTTCCCACTCTGGAGACCCCAATGTCCAGTTGCCGATCCACCCTTCCTGAATGCCTTTTACCGTAAAATCGTACGCTTTTTTCACCTGCGGATTGGTATCTCCGATGAAGGATCCGTCGATTTTATTGAAATAGATCCGGTCTGTCGATTGATCCCGAAGGCCGTTGTACACCAAATCTGCCGAATCGGCAAACGGGAGTCCGGTTTGTTCCGTGAACCACTTCGCCACCACGGCAAATTTGTCCCATTTGTTAATCGCGGCGCTAAACTCCTCTGGATCGGCCGGAAGACCCGCCCGCTCCATTAAATCCGCGCGGTAGTATACAACGGTCGGACTGATACCGGCCGGCAAGCCCAATTGAAAAGAGCCGTCCACCAAAGTCGCCTGTTTCCAAGCCCAATACAGATAGTCCACTTCGATGCCTTTTGCTCCGAAATCATATAGGTTATAAAATTGGTCCTGTGCGTTCACGAAACGCTCCATAGACTCCTGATCCAGCATGAAGATATCCGGTGCACCCGATCTAGAAGACAAGGCAGACTCCATGCGGTTATGGTGTGTAAATATATCGGTTTGGATGTTGATGTTGATCTTAATATTTGGATGCTCCGCCATATACTCTTGAGCCAGGGTCGCGTAATGGGTATTCCCCAACGCCCAGAAAGTCAGCTCAATGGGATAATCTTGACTGCCTTCGGACATGCCCGGAACTTGATTCTCCTCGTTATTCGCCGCATTGATTACGCCATAAGCGCCTAGCAAAGAAATCATCATGGCGGCAAGCGGTAGAACAGCCAACCATTGTCTTCTCTTCATTGCGGTGAAATCCTTTCCTGCATCCGAATTTATACTATTAGTCTAGCTAAAACGGACTCGGTTTTTGAGGAGGCAATTTTGCGATTTCAGGTTGGAATTTTTCTGATCGAAGACAAAAAAAAGCCAATCCCCCACTTGAAGAAGCGGAGAATCGACCGAAAATGCCAATCATGTGATTTAAAAGAAGTCCAGTAATGCAGTTTGGCTCAAGGGAATCAACCGTTCAAGCGTTTCCGCATCGGTTCCCGGGCCGCTTAATTTGCCGCAGGCGAACATCTCCCGCGGCCGCTTATAGCCGAGCAGCAGGGCCGTCAGCGTTTGAATGTCACAAACCAGCCCGAAATCTGCTGGATTCGCCGGCGTCAGGCTCCCTTTCCCTTCCGGGGACACCGCTAGCTGCCAATTCCCTTCGTTCCAGGGTGCAAACCCGTCTTCAATCCGTAAGCTAAGGCGAATGGGGCTGGTCGCAGCTGGCACGGCAAACGAATATTCCGCAACAAATGCCGCCGCATTAACGATCCGGGCCATAAAATACGGCACCGTTTCCTGCTTACATCGCGGGTCGCGCAGCAGAAAAGGCAGCAGATCATCCGCCGGAACGCGGTCGAAGACCACTTGAGTCACCATCGAATCGTGGTTGGCCAGATACGTCCATAAGCCTTGACGTGCCGTCTCGTTTAGGAATACGAATTCGCTAATGACAAGCTCCCTGTTCTTCACCTGGTAGAGCAAGTACCCTTCCGGCTGCCCCGATTCAGCGTAGTAAACAGCGGTATGGCCCTCCTCACCTAATACCATGCGCTTCCACCACTCTTCGTCACGGACCAGCATTCCGTTGTATTGCCGGGCAAAGGAATGATAGATCTCGTTCAGCAGCTCAATATTCTTTATGTCCCGTTTGACAGAACCCGTCGTAAGCGTTTTAGAGGGAAAACTATCGATGTTCATGGTATATTTCTTGTAATCCGTGTGGACCTCCCAGCCGAATTTCCGATAAAAAGGGATGGAGAAAGGATGCAAACAGGACAGGATTTGTCCTTGCTCATTCATCTGGCGGAGTGCGACAGCCAGCAGCTCCCTCACGAGCCCGCTCCGCCGATGCTCCGGCCAGGTGGCCACACCGGCGATGCCTCCCATGGGAATAGGGCGCCCTTGCACGTACAAATGCAGCGGAAGAAGCATCAGCTTAGCGAGCAGTTCGCCGTTCTCAAACGCTCCCCAGGAACGTTCAGGAATAAATAACTTACGTTGCTCTTCTCTGTCCTTCATCTCGACCTTGTATTGAAATGCATACTCAGACAAGTTCAAGCTAGCGTCAAATTCTTCGACTCGTAATGATCGGATCTCCACAAACCCACCTCTTCTCATCGAATGGTTATCCTCTAACGCATTAATTATAGCAAACCTGCAACTTCCCCGTGCTCGTCGAGATGGATCCGCTCAGCGGCCGGAATCTTCGGCAGTCCGGGCATCGTGACGATATTACCGGTATGAATTACGATAAAGCCGGCCCCTGCGGATAACGTAACATCCTTGATTTGTACCGTGAACCCTTCGGGAGCTCCCAGAAGATTCACCTGGTCGGAGAACGAATACGGCGTCTTCGCCATACACACCGGCAGCCGGCCGAAGCCTTGCCGTTCCAGCTCCTCCATTCGGGCTGCGGCTTTGGCGCTCAGCTTGATGCCATCCCCACGGTAAATCTCTTTTACGACCGTCTCTATTTTGGCCTTAAGGTCAAGATCATCCGTATAGAGGGGCACATACCGTGCTGTATCCTGTTGCAGGATGCCGAGCAGAGTTGTCGCCATTTCTTTACCGCCTTCGCTGCCTTTGGCCCAAACATCGGATAACTCAACCTGAACGCTGAGCCGGGCACATTCCTCTTTCACGAGCGAGATCTCTTCTTCCGTATCGCTGATAAAATGATTTAACGCAACCATCACCGGTACCCCGAATTTCCGAAGGTTCTCCAGATGCCGCTTCATATTAGGAAGTCCGGCCCGCAGCGCTTCCAAATTCGGTTGATCCAGCCCCGTCTTGGGCGCTCCGCCGTTATATTTCAGCGCCTTTACCGTGACGACCAGCACCGCGGCATCCGGCTTCAAGCCGGCTTGCCGGCATTTGATGTTAAAGAACTTCTCCGCGCCCAGATCAGCCCCAAAGCCGGCTTCGGTCACGACGATTTTTGCCAGCTTGAGCACGGTCTTCGTTCCGATCACACTGCTGCACCCATGGGCGATATTCGCAAACGGTCCGCCGTGTACGATCGCCGGGGTTCCTTCGGCCGTTTGCACCAGGTTCGGCTTGATCGCCTCTTTCAAAAGTACGGTCATTGCATCCACGGCGCCGATTTGTGCTGCGGTGATTGCTTCCCCGGTCATATTGTAGGCAACGACCATCCGGCCCAAGCGTTGCTTAAGATCGCTCGCATCTTCGCTAAGGCACAGCACCGCCATAACTTCTGAGGCGGTCGTGATCATAAATCCGGATTCGTGCACGCTCCCGTTTCCTTCGCCGAGTCCGACAACGATTTGTCGCAAGCTCCGGTCGTTCATGTCCAACGCGCGTTTCCACAAGATTCGATTTGTATCGATTTGCAGTGCATTCCCATGAAAAATATGATTATCCAGCATCGCCGCAAGTAAGTTATGCGCCGATGTAATGGCATGTAGATCGCCGGTAAAATGCAGGTTGATATCTTCGGAAGGTAGAAGCTGTGCTTTATTACTGCCCGTAGCACCGCCCTTCATGCCAAAGCAGGGCCCAAGCGACGGTTCCCGCAGCGCCGCGATCGTCGGCGCACCGATGGCATTTAGCGATTGCGCTAGGCCAATCGTCGTTAAGGTTTTTCCTTCGCCGGCCGGCGTCGGATTCATCGCCGTCACCAGTACCAACTTTCCATCGGGACGGTCACGTAGTTTTTCTCTTAATCCGGGATCCAATTTGCTTTTGTAACGTCCGTACAATTCTACATCCTCTTCGGCAATGCCAAAGGATGCAGCCACTTCCAGTATCGGCTTCATTCCGCTCAGCTACCTCCATCTATCTCATTCTTGTAATATCCCATGCAAATCCTAGTGAAAATTTCATTTCTTATTGTACATGAAATAGATGGAAATATGCGTGACGGAATTCGTACGCCGGTGGAAGACGCAGCCGTCATTCAGGCGTGAAGCCTCCGCTTTATGGCCTGAATGGCACCCAGATGCAGGCCTTCATGAAATATTGTTCTGACCAGCACTTGTTCGATGGTATGCATGTCCATGTCGGTAGACGGAAATTCCTGTTCCAAACGAAACCGATTCCGTTCCAGAATATCGTCAGGCTGCCGCCGCAGCGAGCCGAGCAATTCCTGCAGCCTGGGCGTTTCGACGGTAAAGTGGGAAGGATTCGTTCCGAACCCAAACCAGTCGTTATAAGCTGCCGGCAGCGGATGCTCTTCCTTGGTTAACACTTGAATCCACAAGTATTGATCCAGCAGCACATGCCCAAGGTTCCAGCGGATGTTGTTGTTAAACCCTTCGGGTATAAGGTCCGCCTCCTCCTCCGTAACTTCTTCTACTACCGTCAGCAACTCATTCCGGTATGTTTTCAGCTGTTTGAACAAGACTTCGAGCCTACGCTTCATCTCGTTTCTTTCATTAAAAGTTTCGCTCATGAAGGACCTCCTCTGGAATATTCCCTACCTACTCTCTCTTATTCGGCCAGGTAGAACTAGATTCCTTGCCCAATCAACCCACTAACTTGATAGATATGGTAAATATATCAAAAGTCACTGGAAATCACTAGCACAATGTACAAAGTAGATAATATATATATTTCCTGCTTTTTCTATGTATGGAGGTGAGGAATACGAAAGGTCTCTCCGTAAGGGTGGGATGATAAAACCAGTATCATATCCTGACGCATATTAATTATGCGTTTGCGATACCTATCAGCGAAAGCTCGCTCCTACCGCTGAGCAATCCGGACACGGCCAGCCAGATCATTCGGACGGCTCATGCAAATGACGTGAAGGCGCTGCTCGCGGTAGGCGGCTCGTCCTACAATGACATCCCTTTGGAAAGTACCTTCATGGCAGCGACCAATACGCCGGCGAAGATCAAGAGATTTGGCAACGCTATCATCGCGATGGCCAAGCAGTAAGGTTTCGACGGCGTGGATATCGATTGGGAGCATCCGAGAAACGACAGCCCAAGCAAACAGAAATATGAGGATTGGATGGTCTACTTGAGCGTGGAGCTGAAGAAGCAAAACATGCTGTTAACCGCCGCAGTCCTCAGCGGTGTGACACCGGAAGGCGTCACTTATTGGGACTCGGCAGACCAGACCGACAACGTCATCCGCGCCGTAGACTGGTTTAACGTCATGGCCTATGACGGTGGTGATGGGAATAAACACTCCACCTATGATTTCGCGGTGCTCTGCGGTAAATATCGGAAGGATACGCGAAAAATGCCCGCAGACAAAAACGTGTTGGGCGTTCCTTTCTATGGCCGACCTTCCTGGGCCTCCTATGCTGCGATATTGCTATCAAGCCCCAACGCTTACAATACCTACATCTCGATGATTAACGGAATGGAAGCCCACTATAATGGGATTTCGACGATTCAGAAGAAGACGCAATACGCCCTAGAGAACTTAGGCGGCATCATGATTTGGGAACTAAACCAAAATACGACCGATTCCAGCAAGAGCTTTCCGTTCATTCGGCGGTGTTCTTTGCTTTATCGGCGAGTTTCTCAATGATAACTGCACTTTTGCCGGTTTTCACTTGGGAATACAGAAAGAGCACTACCGAATCAACGGCAGTGCTCTTTCTTCTT
>NZ_JALPRK010000002.1 GCF_023195895.1 Paenibacillus mellifer | reverse complement strand
CCAAAAGAGATGCTGCCGTGTCGCAGCATCTCTTGCCTTTTTATGCAGTATTTGCGATTTAGAAATTAGAAATAAACCACCCAAATGACAATCGCCAACAAGATGCGGTACACCGCAAACGGAACCAACTTGATTCGATCGATCAGCTTCAGAAAAAACCGGATCGACAACAGCGCAAACACGAAGGCGCTGATGAAGCCCACCACAAAGAACGGAAGCGCATCGATCGTGAAATACTCCAGATTTTTCACCAGCGATATCAAGCTGGCTCCAGCCATGATCGGAACGGCCATGATAAAAGTGAAGTCAGCCGCCGCGCGGTGACTTAAACCCAGCAGCACCCCGCCGGAAATCGTCGAACCCGAACGCGAGAAGCCCGGCCAGATCGACAGGCATTGGAATAAGCCGATGCTAAACGCCTGCTTGTACGAAATTTGATCGACGGTCTCTACATTCGCCCGCTTTGGCGCGAACCGATCGGCGGCGATCATCAGCAACGCCCCCACCACCAAACCGATCAGTACCGTTGCTGTTGAGAACAGGTACTCATCGATATAATCCTCAAACAACACGCCGAGGATCCCGGCAGGGATCAATCCGACGATGACCTGCGTCAGCTTCAAACGCGGCCCTGTTTGTCGAACCGTAACCGCTGCCCCCCTCGCCTTCCCCGGCATCCAGCGAGACAGTCCCAGCAAATCGATAAATCGATGACGGAACACGACCAGAACGGCCAGGATCGAGCCGAGTTGAATGACCACTTTAAACGTATTCGCCACATATTTGGAACCAAGTAGTTCCCCGGTTTTCAGCCACATATCGTCAACGATGATCATATGCCCCGTGGAGGATACCGGAGCAAACTCCGTGAGTCCCTCCACCAGGCCAAGAATAATTGCTTTTATCAGTTCCAACAAATTCATTTACTTGCTCCTTATTCCTCTGTTTTGATGTTCCCGCGCGCTCCGCTTCTTCTCCGGCGCAGCCAGAGTACGCCCACGCACAGCGTACCTAAAGCGATAACGGCATAAGCGATGTTGGAATAAACGTCCATAAAGGCGACGATCTCTTCCCAGGACCCCCCTACCGCGGCGCCAAGCAACACGAGCGCTACGTTCCAAATGAGCGTCCCGATGGTCGTAAATAATAGGAACAGGCCAAATTTCATTTTGGACATGCCGGCCGGGATGGAAATCAAGCTGCGGATCAACGGAATCATCCGGCAAAACAATACCGTCCAATACCCGTACCGGTCGAACCAGGCATCTGCGCGGCGGATGTCTTCTTTCTTCAGACGCAGAAACCGTCCATAACGCGCGATCCACCCTTCCAAGCGGTCGACGTTAACCAGATATCCGATCCCATACAGGATCACGGCTCCCAGCACCGAGCCCAGAGTAGAGAACACGATCACCCCTACCGGCGTCATCCTCGTGTAGGTGGTCATGAATCCGCCAAACGTTAAGATCACTTCCGACGGAATCGGAGGAAACACGTTTTCTAGAGCAATGAGCAAAAAGACGCCAAAATAGCCAAACTGCTCCATAAAGTCCGTAATCCAGTTCTCCACGTTGAACCTCCCGTATTTTTAGCGAATCGCTTTTTTTACGTTACGTAAGTATCGGGCCCGGATAAAGAAGAAATAGGCCACTTGTACCAGCAGGAAGCTGGTTAGTATCAATACCGTCTGCCAAGCGACGGAGAAGTTAAATAAACTTTGCATCGCCCTGAAAGCGAACAAACTGTGCACAATCGCCAGTGCGATCGGTACGAAAAACAGCAGTCCAACCTGACGCGTGACGACCTTGGCCAGTTCTCGTTCAGTGAGGCCCAGCTTTGCCAATGCCCCGTACTGGCGCCGGTCATAGGCTAAATCGCTGTACAGCCGGAAATAGAGAAAACTTCCCGCCGCTATAAAAAAGACGGTGCCCACCAGCAAAGCAAAAAACAGCAATGCCCGGTACGTCGTCCGCTGCACCTCATACAAGGTACCGCTAACGGTCATGGCGTAGGGTTGGTCCATCTCATAACTCATTCTCCCGTTATCCGTCAGCTCCGCTGCTAGGCCGCGGGTGAGCCTTGGATCCTCTACATAAAACCCGGTGAACCCATCCATGGAATTCGAGTTGCCCTCTTCCGTCGATACTGTCATGAGCCGTTCCAGCAAGGAATCGCTGACGACAAGGCCGGAGAACGAACCCTCCCGATCGTCACCGGCGGTGAGGGTCAGGTTCTCCGGGATCGCCACATGCTGTGTGACGCCAATCTCGCGGACGGACAGCTCCGGCGCGCCTACAAATGTGTAGGTTACCGGTCGCCGCTGTGCAAGCAGCGGTTTCTCCCGCTCCGAGCCGAGCAGCAGCAGCGCCTCTTCGTCCTCAGGCTCTCTCTCGGAAACCTCGATCCCCGCCGCCGCCAGCAGCCGTTTGTAGTCCGTGAACGAGATCAGCGGCAAACGTTCCATCGTCGAGGAAGGATGGGAGGATGCTACCTCTACGAGAGGAATCGGCACGCTCACCGTATCATAAGCGATCCCAAGCGAGTCGAGCTCGGCGCGAATCGCACGTAGATGTCCGTCTGAGGTTCCCCCGTCCCCTTTAGCCACATAAGCGATCTCGACCGGATAGTCCAGATCAAATTCACCTGCCAGACGATTCACCGAAGCGAACGCGCCAACCGCGCAGAACGTGACCGTCGAAATGATCGTCACAAGGAAGAACATTCGCGCGTTCTCCTTCATCCGGGATGCCAGGCTCGAAACGGTGACCAAATTGGTTTTTTTCCAATAGTAAGCCAAATGCCGTTTGGCCCGCCCAATCAGGAACACGCTCAACTGCGTGTAGAAGAAATACGTGCCCGCAATCGTCATCGCCGTAACCGGCAGCATGCGGATCAACACGTTCGATGCTGTAGCCGTCGCCGCCAGCAAATAGCTTGTGCTCAGCAGGACCGCCGCCAGCAGCGATAAGACCAGCGAAGCCTGCGGCGGGCGGGCGGGTTTCATCTCGGCTTGGAACAGCTCAATCAATCGGTGTGAACCGAGCAGAAACGTCGTACAGAGCGAAATCAACACAAACAGCAGCGAGAACGCCCCCACCGTTAGCAGCAGGCCTTGCCATGGCACATGAAACACAAGCTGCGGTACACCAAGCAGATTGGAGCCTACCATCAGAAACAGCTTCGCCAGCAATAGCCCTCCACCGATGCCGCAGATCAATGATCCTGCGCCAATCCCCACATTTTCCAGGAAAACCAGTTTACGCAGCTGTTGTTCGGTCATGCCATGCAGCAGCAAAATCCCAAACTCGCGTTTACGCGAGCGCAGAAAGGAGCCTACCGAGTAAATCACAAAGAAGAAGGCAAACACATACATGATGGTCTCGGCCGCCCACAACACCATCACTGCCGAATGATACATGACCTCTGCCCGAAGGCCAGGGTGGAACAGAAACAGCGCGCAAACGAAAAAAATCATGACCGAAAACGAGCTGCTGAGAAAATAGCCGGCATAGGTTCGTTTATTCCGCAGGACGTTGTTATAGGCGAATTGACGAAAGGTCATGGCTGTCCCCTCCCAGCAGCGACATCATGTCGATGATTTTCTGGAAAAAGGTCTGCCGGTTGTCCCCGCGATAAATTTCGTTATACAATTTGCCGTCCTTGATAAAAATCACCCGATGGCAAAAGCTCGCGGCGAGCGCATCGTGAGTCACCATCATGATTGTCGCCCGATGGGACTCATTCATTGCGGCAAACGCCTCCATCACATCCCGGGACGCTTTAGAATCCAGATTCCCCGTTGGCTCATCGGCTAAGATAAGCGATGGCTCGTGGATCATCGCGCGAGCGATCGCGGTCCGCTGCATTTGTCCGCCCGACAACTCATAGGCATACTTGGGCAAAACGCCTTCGATCCCGAGCCTCCGTGCCATTTCCAGCGCCCGAGCTTTCATCACCGGGACGGGAACCCCATCCAGTGTTAACGGGAGTACGATATTCTCCTCCGCAGTCAACGTATCCAGCAGGTTGAAATGTTGAAAAATAAACCCCAGCTCCCGCCGCCGAAACAATGCGGTCTGTTCCCGGTTCATCCGATGCGGATCCTGTCCGCCTATGCTCACCCCGCCCGAAGTTGGCTCGTCGATCGTAGCAATAACGTTGAGTAACGTCGTTTTGCCGCTGCCCGATGGTCCCATAATGCCGACAAACTCCCCTTCATCGATCGTGAAGCTTACGCCATCCAAAGCTTTGGTGGCGACTTTCCCCTCATAGATTTTCGTTAATGCCTTCACTTCCAATACCGCCATGCCGTCCAAGCGCTCCTTCAATTCAGTCCGTCTACGTCCCGGCATTTCGCCTGAACACTTCTGATTATAGTCAAGCCGCCAGCTTGCGCTCTATGGCTCAATCTTACAGTTACCTTACTTCGTTGTAAGCTTTAGCGCCCCGGTTGAAAAATAATCCGTGCGGTCGTGCCTATCTCTTCTTGTGAATCGAGCTCAATCCGGTGCCCTAACTTCGTGCAGATTTCCTTCGCCAGATATAACCCCATACCCGTAGATTCCGGAAAGCTGCGACCATTATCCCCGGTAAAATAAGCGTCAAACACCCGCGGCTGATCGCTGGCCGGAATACCTACGCCTTCATCCTCAATTTCCAGCACGGTCTCCCGCCCTTGCGTAAAGCCGCGGAAACGGAGATTCGCCCGTTCCTTCACGGTATACTTCACAGCGTTGGTAATCAGCTGAGTGATGACAAAGGACAGCCATTTCTCATCTGAGGCTATCGCAAGACCTTCGGGTATCTCCATCACCGGATATACCTTGCGCCGAATGAACAACCGTTTTTGCGACGAAGTCACCGAACGTAACAGGTTCCCCAAATCCAGCATCTCGACCACAAAGTCATGTTCGAATGTATCCAATCGCGCTGCGTACAGCACCATCTCCAGCCCCTTACGCAGCCGATCCAGCTCATCGCCAATCGCCACAGACCGAGGATCGTCTTCATGCTGCACCATCAGATGAATCACGGACAACGGCGTCTTCATTTGATGTACCCATTGATTCATAAAATGGCGATGTCCGTTGATCTTACTTTGCTGCTCGCCGATTTCCTGCAAATACAGACGGTACTGCGCTTTCAGCAGCCGCTGCAGGGAGTCGGCCAGCGGTGAGCCTGGTTTAACGTCGGCAAAAGCGCGCAGCGAATCCGGCACTTCCTCCAATCGACGGTAAAACGACCGGTTTGTCCAATAGCGGACCATCAAAAAAGCCGCCAAAATGCAGGTGCTGAGCAAAGCGGCATAGATCATAATCGACGCGTGGCGATACCCGTCAAGCCAATACACCAGGGTGATCAGTGCCAGTTGCAGCATATAAGCCAGAATGAACGGACGTTGATCCCGCAAGAATAATCGCATGGGGCTCACTCCCCCCAGCGCGGCACGAGCCGGTAGCCCTGGCCTCGGACGGTTTGCAGCGCATCGTCGATCCCGAGGGCGGACAACTTCTTCCGCACCCGCGTCACGTAAACGTTGAGGGTGTTGTCATCCACAAATGCCTGATCATCCCAAATTTTCTCCAGCAGCCGGTCCCGGCTGACGACTTGTTCGATTTTGCCCATCAATTCGTCCAGAATTTTGACCTCGGTTAAGCTCAGCTCGATCCGCTCGTCCCGTAAGCTAAGGGATAGCCGATCCCGGTCCAGACGCAGCCCGGTAACCGAAATCGTGCGGTCGTCCCCGCTTCCGGCATACGTTCCATAAGCCCGGCGCAGCTGGCTTTTAATTTTGGCAATCACGATATCGTAATCGAACGGTTTGGTGATATAGTCATCGGCCCCGTTTTCCAGCGCCATCACTTGGTCCATTTTCCCTTCGCGCGCCGACAAGAATACGATCGGGCAGGTCGATAAGTTGCGGATCTGGCGGCACCAGTAATACCCGTCATATTTCGGCAGATTCACATCCAACAACACGAGGTGCGGCGCGTAACGCTCAAACTCGGCTTTGACCTCGCCGAAATCGGCGACGGCCAACGTATCGTAACCAAATCGGTGCAGGTATTGTTCCAGCAGCTCTACAAGCAGCTTGTCGTCTTCAACGATAAAAATTTTGAACATGTCCGTTTCTCCTTTTCACCCATCCTACTCCTAGCATTGTAACAAACTCTGACTGCGGAAATAAAATAGAGAGGCTTCAGCCGCGAAGCTGTTACCTCTCTAGTCAACTTGTAAAGGTTAAATATCCCCGTCACTCCAGAACACATCCCGCCGCTTCGGCCGGGCGAGCAGCTTGATGCCTCCTCCGATCAGAAGGACGGCCACAATCGTCGGCCGAAGATATTTCTCAATCCGAAGGTGCAAGCGAAGATCGGGGAAGTTCGCGTCCAGCACCGGAACGATCAATTCCATCCCGACGAAATACACCCCTAACACAATAAGCATGATACCCAGCCAGTGCTGGTATTCGCCGCGAGTTTGAATCAGCGGATGATCCTCCATCGGCAGGATCCCGTAACGGCTCGTCTGCTGCAGTCCGTCAAAGAAACAATAAAACCAGATGATCGGGATGATGAACAGAAACACGGAAAGCCGCAGCACGTCGATTACATAGAAGCTACCCAGGAACAAGGCCATCATTTGCAGACCCCGTTTTTGGAGGCCCAGATACATTTGACCCGCCCCGGGAAAGGCAGACAGGAGCGTCGCAAGTACTTTGCTGCGCCGACCTTCGATTCTACCGGCCTCCCAATCGTCAAATGGGGTCCGATCCACCAGCGGTTCCCCCGCCAACTTCCGATGCACGAGCTGCACCGCATCAAACATGCTGTACAGCCAAATGATCGGCAGCAAACCTAGGAACAGCAAAAATACCGATTCATGCGTAATGCCTGTGACGAAAAACATCATCGTAATCAAGCCGAAAAAGGCGATCAAAAAGGATAACCCCCGCTGCATCAGACCCAGTTGAAAATGCCCCAAGCCAGGAACAAACGACAGCAGGATGGTGAAGAACTTCTCCGATTCTCTTCCTTCGCCGGACATCTGCCGGACATGCTCCCGGTAAGCCCGTTCCTCCGGCGATTCGCGAAGCATCATAATGAGCAGATCAAACATCGATATCAACCATAAGATGATGGCTGCAATCAAGGTCACCATCGCAAGTTCTCCGATATCCGCAGCCATCGCAACGGCAATGCCAAACAACAGCCCGCCAAAGAACAGGATCGGGTACGTAATCCCCCTCCCTTTTTTGCCCCAGTACAGATGCCCCACTCCGGGGATGAAATTTAACAGTAATGCCAGCAATCGATTGCGCTCAAACGGCATGTTCCATCTTCCTTTCCTTCAACTTTTCTATAACAAGCGAACCCCTATCGTTTCCAGCCATCCAACCAGCCGGTCGTCGCCTCCATCATTCTTTCGCTCAAGGATGACGCATCCGCCTGATTCATCAGTTGATTGGTCTCCGTGGCAAACCTATCGAACAATCCGCTGCCCAGCAGCAAAGCCGTTAAGGTTGCCGCGATCACGTAATGCAGCAGCGGATGTCTGGTCCAGGAATTTCGGCTGCCGCTGCGCTCCTTGCTCCGTATCGTTTGCGGAAGCTTCTCTATGATCGCTGTTAAATAGGCTGCCTCATCCTCCGGAGATGGAAGCTCACTTTCTAAGGAGGAAAGTGCGGCAGTATAAGTGGCTATGGCGCCTTCATCCCTCTGCAGCAGCGCATCTAATCGCGCCTCTGTGATGGAATCCAGACTGCCGCGAATATAGCTCCGCCATAGTTCCAGTTCATCTTGCGGTTGACGGCTCATCCCCATTCCTCCTTTGACCAATGCTCGCGAATATAGGCTCTTGCGCGGTACAGCCTCGATTCGACCGTTTTCACCGCCACGCATAGCTCTGTGGCAATTTGCTCATGACTTTTGCCCTCCAGGTAAAATTCCGTAACGATCTGGCGATGTCCCGCTGGAAGACCGGCGATTCGTCGGCGCACTTCCGTACTCCGTTCAGCGTCGATTAATCCAAACATATGATCCTCTTCCGAATCGGACAACTGCAGATCCAAATCTACAGGGTCCCATTGCTCTTCCTTTCGCCGATCCCTCTTCCGTTTAATGTCGATCGACTTATTGACGGCGATGCGGGTTATCCAGGTCTTAAACCCTTGGGAGCGATACTCCGGGAGAGATTTATAGATTTGCAGGAAGGTTTCCTGAGCGGCGTCCTCCGCTTCCTTGGCGTCATGCAGCACCGAATGCGCTACCCGGTACACATAGGTCCCATATTCCCGAACCAACCACGGGAAGACACTGCGGTCTCCCTGCTGAAATCTTAGAATAAACGACGTTTCATCAATGACTCTCTCCTCCTCCCCAAATAATAGACGTGGGTTGTCCGTCCAGCCCCTGCACTATTTGTTTGAACGTTTGAAGTGACCAAAGTTCTACATTCTCCCGAAAAAATCTTAAAATGTCATCTAATATAACATCAAATTTGAATATATTAAATGATTTGAAACTACTCTTAATTTCGACTATAACAATGAAATTCACTGATATCATAGTATTTAAGCGCTTTAACGGACCTTAAGTGTGTTTGTAAATATACATGACATCAAACTATAATTTCACTCAAGTTAACGAATTTTGCGTTAAGTTATATTACATATCGTTAACTCAAAATAACATCTTGGAGGTTGATGGAATGAAGAAGTGGACATCTCGAAGTTTGAAAGCCTTAATGGTCACCGGCCTCGCCGTGACCGCACTGCTCCCCAATCTATATCTCTCTCCGGCTTCCGCAGCCGAAACCGTTACGGGTACCGTGAACTCGACTGAAGCCGTAAAGAAGCTGCCGAAAGTGCAAGTTATCGCCACCGGCGGTACCCTGGCCGGGCAATCCACGGATGAAACGAGCTTCCAAACCTATCGAGCCGGTTCACTGCCGATTGCCGATCTCGTAGCTTCTCTCCCGAATAAAGATCAAATTGCCGAGGTCTCCACTTATCAATTCGGCAACTCCGGTTCCAGCGCTTATACGATTGAGCAATTATTTGATCTATCCTTGAAAGTAGATGAAGCGCTCAAAACCCAGGACGGGGTCGTTGTCACCACCGGCACGGATACCATGGAGGAAATCGCCTATTTCCTCGATCTCACCGTACGCAGCCCGAAACCGGTCGTCATCACGGGTTCGATGCGGCCTTGGACGGTCATCGGTACGGACGCTCCAGCCAACCTGTATAACGCAATTAAGCTGGCAGCCAGTGGGAAAACCAAGTATTTCGGTACCGTGCTGATGTTGAATGATGAATTCCATGCCGCACGCGAAGTCACCAAAACGAACTCCTACCGGACCGATACGTTTATCACTCCGGAAATCGGCGCTTTGGGTTATATCGATGAAAAAACGATCCGCGTATACCGCGCCCCCTTCCGCGCTTTGAAATCAGCCACGACCTGGGCCACCCCGTTCGACTTGAGCAAAATCACTAAAAAGGACTTGGTCAAGGTTGAAATCGCCTATTCCTATCAAGAAGCCGGCGCAGGAGCAATCAGCGGGTTTGTCGCAAATGGAGCCAAAGGGATCGTTACTGCAGGCACCGGAGCGGGCGGTATTTCCAAAGCGATGAGTGAGGAGCGCAAGGCCGCGATCGAGAAAGGCGTCGTATTCGTCACGACCACTCGGACCGGCTCGGGCAGCAACTACTCCAGCGGCGACGGCATTATCGCCGGCGACAACCTGAATGCGGCACATGCTCGAATTCTCTTGCTGCTGTGCTTGTCCTTCTCCAAAGACTTTGATACGGTTCAAAATTGGTTCACCACGGTTGGCTACGGCCAAATCGAGCTTCCGGCCAAATAAAGAGTAGAACTCCATGTGCCAAGCAGCGCGTTCATTACGAACGCGCTGCTTTGTTGTTTGTCCGATTGACGAGCCTAGAGGGAATCGGTAAGATTTGGGGGGGAGGTGTTATCCAACAATGACGTTGCTGCTTACTTTAGGTGGGATTATGATGTTCCTTGCTGTCGCTCTTGGCGCCTTCGGCGCGCATGCCCTTAAGAATCGCTTGACCGAAGATCGGCAAAAAACGTATCAAACCGGGGTTCAGTATCATATCGCCCACGGATTGGGGTTGATTCTGTTTGGTTTAGCCGCTGCGCAGTTCGGGAGCGACTCGCTAATCGTACTCGCCGGCTGGTTCTTGTTTGCCGGGATCGTTTTGTTCTCCGGCAGCCTGTATGCTTTGAGCCTGACGGGCATCCGCAAACTGGGCGCCATCACTCCGCTTGGCGGCGTTTGCTTTCTCGCGGGTTGGGTGATTTTCGTGCTCTCCGCGATTCAAAGCTGATAGACGGGCATTCAAGAATATCTATCACCAGTACAGGCTGTAAGGAGTAGAATAATAGACGTACTCATTACATGAGGTGCCGGATGTATAAATACCTGCAAACGTGCAGTTATTTCGGTCGATTCTATGCTTAACGGCGAAATAGATGCAAAGATGCCCCCCGTCATTCAAAGAGCTCCCTACTCGAACGCGTTCAACCGCACCCGCAGAAAATTGTAGATTTCTTCCGCGATGTTCGCCTGACAACAGGACTCCAGCCCTTCGAAGCCCGGTGAAGAGTTGGCTTCGCAAATTTTGAAGTGCTCCCCGTCGAACAACAAGTCGATACCGGCGATATCCAGGTTTAACAATCGAGCAGCCTCCAGGGCCAGCCATTCGATCTCCGGAGTCATTTCGTACGGTTCCACGTAACCACCACGAGAGTAGTTTGCCTTGAAGCTGTCATTGCCTGAGCTGCGCTTCATCGCCGCAATGGCTCGGCCGCCGATAGTCAGTACCCGCAAGTCCACGCCGCGACTGGACGCCACGAATTCCTGCAAAATCATCGTGGCGTTCTCTTTGTAGGCGTTAATCATCTCCAACAAATCAATGAAATTCGATCTGTTTTCCGCCAAGAAAACCCCGCTGCCCTGTGAACCTGAGATCGTTTTAACGACTACCGGGAACCCCAAATGCTTGTCCACCAATTCAACGTCTACTTTGGAACGAATCAACATCGTTTTAGGAACGGGCAAATTATATTGAGCTAAAATCTGCAACGTGAACAGTTTGTCCTTAACGGTATCGATGCTTTGTGCCGTATTCAAGGTTTGCACACCTAACCGCTCCAAGTGGCGGATCAGGGCCAATCCGAAGTAATTCGTCCCCGCACCCATTCGCGGCAGCACAAAATCAGGGAGCGGCAACACTTCGCCGCCTACCATCACGCTCTTTCGGTCATCGCGGGTGACTAGCAGCTCGAATTGCTCTGGAGCGAATACCCTCACCTCGATCCCCTGCTTCTCCGCTTCTTCCATCAGCCGTTTCAATTCATAGGTTTCCGGTTTCACATCGGCTGCGGAGTGTTTATAAATAATCCAACCTTGCATCGGTATCGTCCTCCCGGGGATTTAGATCAAAGAAATGAACGTTCTCCCCTCAGTGTACGAAACCTGTTCGTAGCGAATATGATTTCAAATCGAGATTCATGTAAAATTCGCGCATATACATCAAAAAGAGAGTGCCCTATGAAACAGGCACTCTCTTCATTCTTACGATTTAACGCATCCCTCCGCGGAACCGCTGCGCATAAGCTTTGACGTCCTCTGCCGTACGCACGCGGTTGCGGCTCCATTCCAACAAAATACGGTCGATATACCGGAAGTGAACTTTTCCGGCAAATACCGCTTCCTTCAGCGCCAGTAGAATCAGCTCTTCCGGGTAACGGTCCTGGTCCACCCAACCGGATATCGTCTCGCATTCCATCGGCGAAAGCGGGCGGGCAAATTCCTTCTCAAAAATCACGAACAGGTTCCGTTCCAGTTCTTCCCGCGCTTCGGGAACCGCATCTGACGTTTTACGTCCAGCAGCTGTAGGTTGCTGCGCAGCCAACCATTGGCTCAACCGCTCATACATGCCGCTCAAATTGTATTGTTCTGAACGGATACCGGTTGTTTCGTCGACCGCTTCGTCGATGCTGATCCAGCCTTCCTTCAACAAACCGCGAATGACCGGGGCCAGCGTACCGGGCGCCGTGTCCATCCGCGATTCCAGTTGCCCCATCGACGGAAAATCGTTGCGCTCGACTTGTTTGAAAGCAAGCAGCTGGATCAGAAGCATCGCTTCCGTATCGCTTAACTGAAGCTTACGGTAATGGGCCAGCAGCGAGAAAGGGACGTTTACCGTCCCCGTCTCCATCCCGAAAGCGATTCCCTTCGCCCAAGTGTTGTTGCCCTCATTCATGGCCATAGATAAAGCTCACCTTTCAAAGCCAATTAAGGATATAACCGGTACAGGGTCCGTGGGAACGGAATCGTCTCGCGAACGTGATCCAAGCCACAAATCCAGGCGACCGTACGTTCCAAACCAAGGCCAAATCCGGAATGCGGCACCGAGCCGTATTTGCGAAGGTCCAGGTACCATTGGTACGTTTCCTGTGACAGGTTATGCTCCTTGAAGCGTTCTTCCATTAAAGCCGGGTCGTCGATCCGCTGCGATCCGCCGATGATTTCTCCATAGCCTTCCGGCGCAATCATATCGGCGCACAAGACGACTTCCGGACGATTCGGATCGGGCTTCATATAGAACGCCTTGATCCCTGCCGGATAATTCGTGATGAATACCGGCTTCTCATAACGTTCAGCAATCGCCGTTTCATGCGGCGCTCCGAAATCCTCGCCCCAAGGAATATCAAACCCTTGCGTATGCAGATACTCGATCGCTTCATCGTAACTGATCCGCGGGAACGGCGCTTGAATCCCTTCCAGCTTGGACACGTCACGGCCCACCGCTTCAAGCTCAGTCCGGCAGTTCTTCAACACGGATTGTACGACATGCGTGATGAAGTTCTCCTGTACCTTGAGGCTCTCCTCGTGATCGGTGAACGCCATTTCCGGCTCGATCATCCAGAACTCGATCAGATGGCGGCGGGTCTTGGATTTCTCGGCCCGGAACGTGGGGCCAAAGGAATACACTTTACCTAACGCCATTGCGGCCGCTTCCATGTAAAGCTGCCCGCTCTGCGTCAGATAAGCGTCTTCCTCGAAATACTTCGTATGGAACAGGTTGGTGGTCCCTTCCGCAGATGTTGGCGTCAAGATCGGCGGGTCGACCAGAGTAAACCCGTTTTGGTCGAAAAATTCCTGTACGGCGCGAATGATCTCAGCCCGGATAACCATAACTGCCCGCTGCTTCGAGGAACGAAGCCACAGATGGCGATGGTCCATCAGGAAATCGACACCGTGTTCTTTTGGCGTAATCGGATAGTTTTCGGTCAAATGAAGGATTTCGACTTCGGTTACCGTCATCTCATAACCGGATTGGCTTCGTGGTTCTTCGCGAATCACGCCCGTAACGTACATGGACGATTCCTGAGTTAAGCTCTTGGCGTTGTTCCACGTCTCCTCGGACACTTCGCTCTTGACGACTACTGCTTGGATATAGCCGGTCCCGTCGCGAAGCTGCAAAAATTGAATTTTGCCGCTGGAACGTTTATTGTTGAGCCAACTGCCGATGACTACGGTTTCCCCGACATGCTCATTCACTTGACGAATCACAGTTTTGACCGCCATGCCTTTATCTCTCCTCTAACGATAACTATATTGAATACTCAAAGATATAAATTCGCCGCGCTTTACTTCGATTCCTGCACGATGCTCAGCGTATCACGGGCAATCATCAACTCTTCGTTGGTCGGGATAACCAAAACCTCAACTTTGGAATTCGGGGTCGAAATCCGACGTGGTTCCCCGGAACGGATCTTGTTCAGCTCTTTGTCCAGCTCAACGCCTAAGTAGCTCAGGTTTTCACATGTTTTCTCGCGGACGATTGCCGAGTTTTCACCAACGCCAGCTGTAAAGACGATAACGTCCACACCGTTCATTGCTGCTGCATACGATCCAATATATTTCCGCAGACGATATTCGTACATCTCGAAGGCCAATGTCTCATTCGGTTTACCCTCTTCCCAGCCGTCGGTAATATCCCGCATGTCACTGCTGCTGCCGGAGATGGCAAGCAGGCCGCTGTGTTTGTTCAACATCGAGTTCACTTCACTGATGGACAATTCTTCCTTATTCATGACGAAGGTGACCACTGTCGGATCGAGGTCGCCGCTGCGCGTCCCCATCATCAAGCCTTCCAAAGGCGTCAGACCCATCGAAGTATCCACCGAAACACCGCCTTTGACTGCGGTCAAACTTGCGCCATTCCCGATATGGCAAGTGATGATCTTCAGTTCTTCGATCGGACGGTTCAAATATTCCGCTGCCATGCGGCTAACATATTGATGTGAGGTACCGTGTGCGCCATAACGACGGATGCGGTGTTTCTTGTACAGAACTCTCGGAATTGGGTACAAATACACTTTCTCATCCATGGTTTGATGGAAAGCCGTATCAAAGGCCACCACGTTCGGAACGCCCGGCATATTGGCTTCGGAGGCATTAATCCCCATGATTGCCGGCGGGTTATGAAGCGGCGCCAGGTCAAACAGACGGCGGATTTCGGCTTTGACTTCCGGCGTGACTAGGGCGGAGCCTTTAAACGCCTCTCCACCGTGCACGACGCGGTGACCCACCGCTTGAATCTCGTTAACCGACGCCAGAACACCATGTTCCTTGTCCGTTAATTTCTCAAGCACTTTGCGGATCGCCGTTGTATGCTCCAAAATTTCGCTGACTTCCGTTACTTCCTCTTTGCCGATCGGCTTATGCGTCAAAATGGACGAATCCATGCCGATCCGTTCGACCAAACCTTTGGCCAGAACCGATTCGTCGGTCATATCATAAAGCTGGTATTTCAGAGATGAGCTTCCCGCATTAATGACTAACAGTTTCACAGCCGGTCACCGTCCTTATCGTATTTAAAGAAACCTTCGCCTGTTTTTACGCCCAAACTGCCGGCGCGAACCATTTTCTTGAGCACGAAGGAAGGACGGTATTTCAATTCGCCGAACTCACGGAACATCCGTTCCAAAGCAGCCAGCACCGAATCCAAACCAAAGCGGTCCGCCATTTCCAGCGGTCCATATTGGAACTGGTAGCCGACGCGCATCGCTTCATCGATTTCTTCCGCGGAAGCGACGCCTTCGCCGAGTACATGCAGCGCCTCGTTGATCATAACGCAAATAATCCGGGAAGTAACAAAGCCCGGGGATTCATAAACCATGATACCGCGTTTCTCCACAACCTCTTCCACAAACCGTTTTGTTTCTTCAAACGTCACATCCGAGGTTTTCAGGCCGCGAATAATTTCCACAAGACTGATTTTGGCCACAGGATAAATAAAGTGCATGCCAATCACGCGTTCAGGATATTTCGTTCCGCCCGCGATCTCGGTCAAACTGAGCGTCGAGGTGTTACTTGCCAGAATAATGTTGCTTGGACATACCTGATCCAGCTGCGTGAATACCTCTTTTTTGGCATTCAAATCCTCCGAAATGGTCTCAATCACCATATCGCAGGTTCCGAGTTCGGCAAAATGAGTAACTTTATGGATACGGGATAAGATCAGTTTCTTCTCCGCTTTCGTAATTGCCCATTTCTCGAGCTGTTTATCCAGACTCGTTTCAATCATGCTGTACGCATGCTCCAATTTATCGGCTGTCTCCTCTACGAGCAACACGTCCAGCCCTTTAGCCGCCAGCATTTCGCTGATGCCCTGACCCATTGTGCCGCCGCCGATGACACCAATTCGTTTGTAGTTCATGGTCCTCTCGCTCCATCCTTTCATGATCTGTACATAATATGGTTTCCCAGATGTCGAATCATACATCTTCTTACACCCAACATATAATAATATCTTAGCACGAAGAAAAAGTAAAAAAAAATAACCGGCATCATGAATTATGCCGGTAAATGCAGGCTGTCACGAAATTGACAACGGAATTGGTCGCCGGAAAGGCGTTCTTCTTTAAAAAGGATATCAAGAGATTTGTCGAATACCGCTGAATGCTGTTGCAATAGTTCTTTGGTTTTGGCGGCAAGCTCCTCCAAAATTCGCGTGTTCTCATTCATCAGCACTTCGGTGGTCACCATGTCCATATTGACAATGCCTAGCGAGGTTAAGCCCGAGGTCATCATGGTTTGCACGATCTTCAAAGCCTGCTCGAAGTCATTGCTCGAACCGGTACTGCGGCCTCCGTAATAGATTTCTTCCGCAGCAGCGCCTGCTAAGGCAATGATGATTTGACCTTCAAGATACGACTTGGTGTACAAATATTTCTCATCTTGCGGATTGTGCCGAACATACCCAAGCGCTCTACCGCGTGGACTTAACGCAACTTGGCTCACACTGCCCGGGGCCACAACCTCGGCGGCGATCGCATGACCCAACTCATGGATAGCGACCCGCCGTTTCTCTTCCTCGGCTGCTTGTCGGTCTGTCTTTTCACCCATCAACACCTTATCGATGGCCATTGACAAATGCCCTTGGGTAATTTGATCAACCCCATCCCGCATCGCGTAGATCGCTGCTTCATTCATCACGCTTTCCAGCTGGGCACCAGAGAAACCATACGATTCCTCGGCGATTTTGTCCAAATTGACACTCTGCTGCAGCGGTTTATTACCTGCATGCAGTTCGAGAATATGACGGCGTCCCTTCTTGTCCGGAAGATCGACCTGGATATGCCGGTCAAAACGACCCGGGCGAAGCAATGCGCTGTCCAGCATCTCCTTACGGTTCGTCGCGGCGATCAGTAGAATCCGCGGCGTATCGGAGGAATAAATGCCGTCCATTTCCGTCAACAGCTGGTTTAACGTTTGGTCGTATTCACGTTGTTGTCCACCTTCTCTTTTTCCGCCGATCACTTCGATTTCATCAATGAAAATGACCGCATTTTCCTTGTTTTCCTTGGCCGCCCGGGTTCTCGCTTCCTTAAAGAGATCACGAATCCGACTCGCCCCAACACCAACATACATTTCAACGAATTCACTGCCCGAGGCCGCAACAAACACGGAATTGGTATAATGGGCCGCCGCTTTGGCGAGTAACGTTTTCCCAGTTCCCGGAGGGCCCGTTAGCAAGATCCCTTTCATCGGACGAATGCCGAACTTGCTGATCTCATCTTGACGCACCATAAAATCCAGCGCTTCCCGAAGCTCCTGCTTCGCGCTTTCCTGTCCGCCGATCTGCTCGAACGTTAGCTTCGCCGGTCCGCGCTTCTTGCGTTTCCGTTCCTGGGCAGCTCCAATCGTAATCCCGCCGCCGCGCATTTTGATCGCCGCAAACAATGCGCCAAACAGCACCATCGCTACAACTAACGGTACCACGTTCACACCTGTCACCGCCAAGAAGACGATAAGGACCGGTACGAAGCCTATCGCAGCTTCAATCATCCATCTACGCATTTGGCCATACCCCCATTCGTTCCGGCGTTCGCGGTAAAATAACAAATTTACTGTGTTTTCCGTCCGTCAAGGTAATATAGACATTTTTCTCATCCATCTCCGCTGTAGCTGTCAGTTGATCATTTTCCTGCTCCATTTGCTTCAGGGCAGCGGTAATTTGCGTATACTGCTTGTTCTCCATCGCCTGGGCGACGGTGAACAACGCGTTCTCCCACAACTGATCCAGAGCCGGAGAAGAATGATCCTCCACGTCCAGCTTTAAGGTACGGTTGCCGATTTGTTCTTTCCCGTTCTGTTCAATCTGGCGAACTAATGCGCCGAGATCGGTCCCCGGCTTTAAACTCAGCTTGAGCGCCAACTCGTCAGGTTTGATATCCATTTTGACTTGATTGACACCATCCACACTTTTCACGATATTCTCCAACGGACGCTCTATCGCCCATTGCCGATACAGGAACCATCCACCAAACAACACAAGGACAGAAATAGCGATGCTTGCAGCAATTGGTCCAATACGCAGTTTCACGTGATGTCCCCCTCATCTATAGTAATCATCTGTAAAGTATATCAGTTCGTCTATCAAAACTACAAATATGAGTATATCACATCGTATATCAAATATCGAAGAAAAGTGTGAAGATATTTAAAATTTGAAGCTAGTAGTTCTACCCCGAAATGCTACAAATTCTCAAGTAGATCGGGTAGACGGTTGATATTCTCAGCCAACCACTTCATCTCTTTGGCAAATCGTACGGGAGGTGCGCTATGTAAATCCATCTGCCTATGAATCCACCAGACGCTTTCCATATACCACAGCATCTGCAGCGAAGTCGTTAAATATCGTTCTTCTGTAGTGCGTACCCCTTCCTGCTTATATCCCTCCATAAATGCACTAGCCAAAGCTAGATCCAAATGATCCCTGAATGCAAATGACATTACAGCACGAGCAACATCCAGCCGGGGAAAATCATAATTCAGCCGATCGAAATCCAATACCGCGGCTACAGAACTCTTCTCAAACAGCAAATTGTCCGCCCAAAGATCTCGATGCGCCCAGCCTGTTTCAATAGCTTCAAATCGCTCCAACTCAACATGTTCTGTTGCGATGCGCTGTGTTTCAATCTGGGCTGACAAATCGGTGTCGCCGCAGCTTACCGCTTGTTCCTGAAGAGTAATCCAATGCTCCAAGCGCTCCTCACGAGCTGGAGGAGTAAACAAGGCGGATTCCTTACGCCCCAACTTCCCATCATTCAGAATCTGATGCATTTGACCCGTGATCCGTCCCAAATCATAGATTTGATCGATGTTGGCTTGTCCCGGAGGTACTAGATCTCCCTGGCAATAACCCATCACAATAAACCTTTCGCCGTTAGCCGAATCCAGCATCAGTTTCCCGTTCGAGGAAAGGAGCGGCGGGCATGGAAAACCAAGCTCGCTTAACCGCATTTGCTGGGATAACGCCAGTTGCAATGTTTCTGGTTGGTACGCTTTAAATCGCTCCCTATTATATTGCTTTAGTACAAAATCTCCGAGATCCGTGGAAATTCGCCATTTATAATTGAGCCAACCTCTTCTTATAGGAACAGACTGTCTAATTGGACCGGAGAAATAATCAGTAAACGCATGTTTCAAGTCTTCCCACACTCTATCCTCTTGCCCCGCCCGATCGAGCAGCTCCATCCCATTCCCTCCCAACAAAATAAAACGGTTCCGCCATTCAGGCCTTTCGCCTAAACATCGAAACCGTTTCTTTCCTAGTCATTCTTCTATTCACGGACGACCCGTCAGCGATTCGGCAGGGTAAACACTTCCGGCAGCGGCTCGCCGCTCGTAAAACTGAAGAACCGATAATAATGATGGTCCTTCTGTTTGTAGAACAGCTGCCAGACCAGTTGGTTATTATAGATGCCCGGCATCAAACGGACAACCTGTATCTCAGGTAAGGTCTCCTTGATCATGGCTCGAACCTGACTCTCGGATTTCCCTTCCGACAGCCATCGCACCTCAGGTTCTTGACCTTCCCTCAGCCATACCATCATTTTACGTCCGGATTCGTCTTCTCCCTGCACGACCCAGATGACTTCATCCCATACCGACTTCCACACCTCGTCGCCCTGGACCAGGTCCGTCTCCTGCTTCGCCTGTTGAATGGCGGCTCGTTCGGCTCTCCACGTATCTTCATGAATGTAAATATAAAACCGGTGGAGACCGAGGAACACGATCAACAGGATCACGATGGAGAGCAGAATCCATTGGGTTCGCTTCCTCAACCTTCTCTTCCTTTCCTATCCTGGCGTATTACCGCGCCAGCAGTCCTTCGAACGCTGCTTGAGCGTCGTGCCGGATGCGTTCCTCATCAAGTGTCAGGCAAGCTCCATGTTTGATAACCTGTTTACCGTTCACCCAAACATGCTCGACGTCCTTGGGTCCAGCCGAATACACAGTGTGCGAGATGAAGTCCGTTCGCGGCAGAAAATGAGCTTGCTCCGTATTCAAGGCGATGAAATCCGCCTTCATGCCAGCTGCTAACTTCCCGGTATTCGGTAAAAAGACCGACTTCGCGCCGTATTCCGTTCCCATCTTCAGGGCTTCCAGCGCTGGCACTGCGGTAGGATCGCCGGATACCCCTTTATGGATCAGCGCGGCCAACCGAATCTCCTCCAGCATGTCAAGGTTGTTGTTACTGGCCGGTCCGTCCGTTCCCAGTGACACCACTACACCCTTCTTCAAAAGTTCTGGTACACGGGCTACACCGCTGGCCAACTTTAAGTTACTACCCGGATTATGTGAGATGGTCACTCCATGCGAAGCCAAAACCTCGATTTCCTCGTCCGTCAAATGTACGGCATGGGCGAGCAGCGTCGGACGGGAGAACATCCCCAGCTTCCGCAGATGCTCTACCGGGCGGACGCCGTAATCGTTCACGTTCTGCTCCACCTCGGTGCGCGTCTCCGACATATGCGTATGCATGGGCAGGCCAAGATCATGGGCAGCTTGCACGAACTTCTCAATAAAGGCGGGTGGACAGGTGTACGGTGAATGCGGCGACATCATCGTGGTGATGCGGCCTTCCGCTTTGCCCTGCCAGTTCTGAGCAAATGCAATCGCTTCTTTCAGCTTCTGATCTTGCTCCTCCGGCGAGCACAACCCGATCGCCCCGCGCATCAACACAGCGCGAATGCCGGATTCCTCCACAACCTTGGCTACTTCATCCATATGATCATACATGTCCAGGAACGTGGTCGTACCGCCTTTGAGCATTTCCAGTACGGACAACGCCGTTCCAGCATAGACGTCGGCGGCGGTATACTTGGCTTCCATCGGCCACATCTTCTCCTGCAGCCAGGTTTGCAGGACCATGTCATCCCCGTAGCCGCGCAGCAGCGACATCGCCGCATGGCCATGGGTGTTGATCAAACCCGGCAAGAATAACAGACCTTTGCCGTCAAACGTTTCTGCGCCTTCCACGCCTTCCGGGCGTTCTTCACCGATATAAGTGATCGAATCACCTTCAACAAGCATATATCCTTGAATCACGGGACGATCCGTCTCCAGTACGGCAAATGTCCCGTTTTTGATTAACCATTTACGACTCATACGTTGGCTTGTTCCTTTCCGTCCTCCAAGTAATAGGCCAAGCTAAGCAGGTCCGTTGTGAAATCGGCGGCATGAATCCGCACTTCTGCGGGTACCTTCAGAATCGTCGGAGCAAAGTTCAAGATGGCCCCGATGCCGGCTTTAACCAGTTCATCCGCCACGCGCTGGGCTTCTGTATCAGGTACCGTAATGATCCCGATACGGATATTATTCGCTCGTACTGTATCTACCAGCTCCTCAATCGGTTGAATCGTGATGTTGTTAATTTGGGTACCGATCTTTGCTGGCGATGCATCAAACACGGCGACGATTTTCATATTATCCTTCAAATACGCATTATAATTCGAAAGGGCTTGGCCCAGATTACCGGCACCAACAAGCGCCACGTTAATCTGCTGGTCCAGGTTGAGAATTTGCTGGATTTTCTCGATTAGATAAGCTACGTCGTAACCGATCCCCTTCCGGCCAAAATCCCCGAAATACGCCAAATCCTTGCGGATTTGCGCAGGATTCAGAACCAGCTTCTGGCCCAGCTCTTGCGAGGATACCGTCGGAACTTCCCGGCGGCTGAGTTCGTTCAAGAAACGCAGATAAACCGGTAGTCTGCGGACAACGGCGTCCGAAATTTTCTCTGACTTCATGCTTCGTTTCCCCCTATTCTTCAATGCGATCAATGAAGCGGTTTAGGCTTCGGGATTCAACCATTCCGAGATACGCGGTACCATTTGATTCATTGGCATATGCTCCATCTTCGGTCCGGGCAAAGAGTATAAGAAATATTTCCCATAATAAGATTCCAGGATACGGGTATCATACACGATTACGATACCGCGATCCTGTGACGAACGGACGAGCCGCCCGAATCCTTGCTTGAAGCGGATAACCGCCTGCGGGACGGATAATTTCATGAATGGATTCTTCTTCTCTCGCTGCAGTCTCTCACTCTTGGCTTCCACCAGCGGGTGGTTCGGCGGTTGAAAAGGCAGTCGCACGATCGCCAAACTCGTCAGCGCCTCGCCGGGGATGTCTACCCCTTCCCAGAAGCTGCTCGTCCCCAGCAGCACCGAAGCGTTCTGACCCTGGAAGCGCCTTGTCAGCTTGGTACGGCTGCCGCTGTCCATCCCTTGTCCAATGACGGTGATCCCCTGTGCCGAAAGCAACTCCTTCAGCGGGTCATACACCTGTCTCAACATCCGATACGACGTAAACAGCACCAGCATTCGGCCTTTCGTAGCCACCGCGGAATCCGCCAACGACTGTACCAGCGTGTTAATGAAATGATCATCTCCCACGCTGCCCTTCACGCTCGGAAAATCACGCGGAATAACTAAGAGTGCCTGGTCCCGATAATTAAATGGAGATGGCAACATCGACGTGATCAACTGGTCCTCTTCCGCCGCCTCCGTCAAGCCCAACTGCTCGATCATATACTGGAACGATTTATCGACCGATAATGTCGCGGAAGTCATAACCACACTTTTTTTCCGATCGAAGAAAAATTCCTTCAACTGAGCGCTGACGTCGATCGGCACCGCGTACATTTGCAGCGAGCGGCTGCGGTAATTCCCGTTGGCTTCCATCCAATAAACCGTGTCTTCGCTCTCCAGCTTCATGAAGAACCGCAGCGATTCCCGTTCACCCGCCAAATCTTTAAACAAACCGCTAATATCGGTGAGCAGGCTTTCCGCAGCATAGTCGTCTTGCTCCTCCCGAATCTCGGACAAGAGACGATCCCCTTTGCGCAGCACATCCCCTAGCCCCACGTAAATCTGGTTCTCGAGGGCGGTCAGTATCTCCCAATCCTTCGGCTTGCGGGTCGGCAGCAACCGGTATACGAATTGCCCCGGGTCGCCGGGGGCTGCGTCACTGCGGTCCGGCATCAAGCTGAACAGCAGCTCGCTGAGCTTGTCCCAGCTCTCTTTCACATCCACGAGCGTCGGGTAGATGTCATCAATCACTGCGCACCACTCCGAACTCTTCTCCGCGGACGACGCATCAAGAGAGCTCCGGAGATTCGCCAACTGGCCTGTCTTGCTGTCTTTAAACAAGCGGGTTAGCGTATGGACGACCGTAAAATATTTCATATGAATACCTAGATGCTTGCCGGCCACATCTTCCAAATGATGCGCCTCATCGATGACTAGACGCTCATAGCCCGGCAGCAGTTGATGACCGGCCTGGATGTCCGTAAACAATTTAGAGTGGTTCGTGATGACCACGTCCGCTACTCCGGCTTCGTGCTTGGCACGATGATAGAAGCATTTGCGGAACCAGGGGCAGGAACGGCCTAGACAGGATTCCGATTCACTGGCTACCGTCTCCCAGAAGTCACCGCCGCGGTTACCGAGATTGAGCTCCTCATCGTCGCCGCTTTCCGTTTGTGTCAGCCACACAACCATTTGCGCGGCCGTCATCACCTCTTCTTTAGGTGTCGCGAAATCTTTCCTATTCATTTTATGTTCAAATTTGCGCAAGCACAAATAATGCTGCCTTCCTTTAAATACAGCAGCGCGGAAAGGAAAAGGCACGACCTCCGTCAACAGCGGCACGTCGCGCTCTCGCAGCTGCTCCTGCAGATTGATGGTATGCGTGCTGACCATCACCTTCTCGTCGTTCTTCACACTGTGGTAAATGGCCGGCAGAAGATACCCCAAGGATTTGCCGGTTCCGGTTCCAGCTTCGACCAGCAAATGCTTGTCTTCCTCGAAAGCCCGCATGACTTCGTTCAGCATCATGTTCTGGGCTTCTCGCTCCTCGTATTGCGGCAAACGCTCCCGCAACCGTTCCCGGACCTGCTCCATGAATTGCTCGAAGGACACGTCAGCAAGCGGATTTCGGTCCGCGCTGTCCCTTGGCGCTGCGATGTCCAGCCAATCTTCCGCCTGCAAGGCGAATTGGCGATAATACACAAAGCCATCCTCGCTTGGCATCGCCTCGCGTTCCTTCTCTTGCACCATCGCATCAAAAAACCAACCCAGATCGCTGTCCTCACCGGCAAACAAATCGGAAAGACGCTGCAAGGTCAAGAGCGGCAGCTGCGCGCATTCCTCCAGACATTTCAGAAAAATGAGCGCCGTCGCCAGAGCGTCGCTGTCCGCCTGATGAGGACGATCATGTTCCACTTCAAACTCCGCCGCCACCTGACCCAGCTGATAGGAGGTGAGCGAAGGAAACAGGATTTTCAAGAAATCCATCGTATCCAGGATGCGCCCGGTAAACGGCAAATAACCTGTTTTGTCCAAAGCGCTCTGTAAATAGTTAAAATCAAATGCAACATTGTGCCCGACCAAGACGACGTCGTTCAGAAGCGGAACCATCTCCACCATCACTTCGTCCAGCTCAGGCGCATCCTTGACGTCATCCTCGGTAATTCCCGTCAATCCCGTAATAAAGGGAGGGATCGGAATTCCCGGTTTGACAAAGGAACGGTACACCTGCGATATTGTCTTGTCCGGTTCTATAATGGCAAGTCCCACTTGAATAATTTCATCGGAGGACTGGTTACCCGTCGTTTCAAAATCAAGCACTGCGTATTTCATTGCTATTAATTGTCCCTTCATTCCAGTCTCTTTACAGCATAACAGAAGATAACCGATTTGAAAATTAATACAAACGGGATCTGTAATAAAAATCACAAAACAAAATAAGCGATGCGCCGCTTTAAGCGGAAATTCGCATCGCTTCATCAATCAAACCGTAAACAAGTGAGATCAATCGAATGAGATCTACAATAAATGACCTACAACAAGGAAGTCAACTCTGGGCCGTAATGCAGTTTCCCCGTGCTGTGCGTGCAGGCCTCCAAATTGGCGAGTGGCTCGGGCAAGGACGGATCGCTGTGATGAGCCAACTTGAAGTACTCTTTTGCCTTGGCAAAAACCCCTTTTTGCGCTTCAATGCATCCAAGCGCGTTATAAATGATCGAACGAAGCCGTTTGTTACTTGCCTTCTCCAGCACCAGCCAGAAGTGCTTCACGGCTTTGTCGGATTGCTCCAGATGCAGATGGCACATCCCCAGGTAGGTCCGGGCGAGCACACTGTCCGGGAACTGCTGCATGGACTGCTCAAATTGGGATAAAGCCTGGGGAAACATCAGGAGCTTGTAATACCCTTGTCCCTTGATAAAGATGGGGTCATCCAGTTCAGGAAGATCGGGCGTCTCCTTCGATTCCATGCTCCCAAACGCATGGCGCAGATAACCCATTTTCTCCTCGAAACACAGCCACTCCTCGATGATGCCGTCACTCATATGCTGAAGCAGGCTCCACTTCTTAGCCAGCTCCAGCTTCTGGGCGTTGCCGGCCAAGGGGTATTTCCTTGTGATTTCGTCCAACATCTCATTCATTTCCGCAAACACATGCTGAAACATCATTCGCATCCCCCCAAACGAAAATGAAATCAGTCCGAGCCTTACGATCATTTTTTGTTTCGGGGACCGATTTCATTCCCGCAGGGAGGAATTACACTTTTTTGCAGTGTGCTTTAGGTTTGTGTTTCGTCGCGGTGGTGGTAGATGCCGTCAAGTTTGGGCTCCCGTGGTGGCGGATTCACAAGCTGGAGTATCGTCAAGGCGGCGAATACAGCGGCCAATAATTGTATGCGAAAAATCGAGTACAAGTCGCGATGCGACGTTTGACGAGGTGCGAACCGTAGCTGGAGGCTACGTGAGCAACACGGAGGGCCCGGCTGAATTCAAGATTCGACGCCGAGCCCCCATCCCGAGTCCACTTCGTGATCCGAAGATGACTTTTTGAACTACCTTATATTAGCGGATCATGGCGTGGAGCTCTTGATGCGCCTTCTCCACCGGCTTATTGTTCTCGTCAACGAACACAACCGTTGGTTTATGGCTGCGTACCTCTTCCGCCGACAGTTGGGCATAAGAAATGATGATGACACTATCCCCCGGCTGTACAAGCCGTGCTGCCGCGCCGTTCAGACAAATGACGCCGCTCCCGCGAGGTCCTGGAATCACATAAGTCTCTAGGCGAGCACCATTATTATTGTTTACGATTTGGACTTTCTCATTCTCCAACAGGTCGGAAGCCTCCATCAATTCCTCATCAATCGTGATGCTGCCGACATAATTCAAATTTGCTTCTGTCACCGTCGCCCGGTGGATTTTCGATTTCATCATTGTTCTATACATCAGTCGTTCACCTTCTTCGTTAGGATAACGTTATCGATCAGCCGGGTATTGCCAAACTTTACGGCAACGGCAATCAGCACGTCGCTCCGGCGTTCGGAAACGTCAATACGATCTCCGCCAGCCACCGGGGCAAGCCCCGGAAATTCGGCAATCTCCACATAATCAATCACAGCCAGCGGTTCAGCGCCAATCGAATCACGCAATTCGGCAAGCACCTCTCCTGCGGTCACATTGGCTACCGTATCTGCCTTGGCCTGTGCCGCTAGTAAGCTGCGCGACAGGACAAGAGCGGCCTGACGTTCTTCCGCACTCAGGTATACGTTGCGGGAGCTAAGCGCTAGTCCGTCGGCCTCACGTACGATCGGACAAGGCACAATTTCAACGTCAAAATTCAAGTCCAGCACCATCTGCGCAATGACCGCCACCTGCTGGGCATCCTTTTGCCCAAAATAAGCCCGATCCGGCTGCACGATATGCAGCAGCTTACCGACAACGGTCGTAACGCCATCGAAATGGCCCGGACGTGACGCTCCACACAAGACATCCGTCAAGTCGGCGACTTTAATTCCTGTTCGCGTCGGCTGCGGGTACATCTCTTCAACGCTGGGCAGAAAAACAAAATCTACGCCCTCCCGCTCAGCCAAAGCCAAGTCTTTCTCAGGATCGCGGGGATACCGCTCAAAATCCTCATTAGGGCCAAATTGGATCGGATTCACGAAAATGCTTAGCACCACTAAATCATTCTCTGCCCGCGCTTTGCGCAGCAAGCTGGCATGCCCCTCGTGCAAAAATCCCATCGTCGGAACGAGCGCAATTTTGATTTGTTTGCCCTTTGTGGCCGCTGTGAACCGCGTTTCCTTCAACTGTTCACGAAGCGTCCGTATATTCGTAAAGGTCATCATGACCGGACTTCCACCTTTCCTTTGCCGTACAGCGTACCCAGAGATTCCTGTACGCCTTGATCCGCACGGAAGACATGCTCTTCCGCCGGGAACGAGCGATTCTTGACGTCGGCTACGTATTCCGTAATGCCGCGGCGCACCTGCGCACCGAGATCGGCATACGTTTTGACGAATCGTTTGTCGCGGTAATCCGCGGTATATTTCAAGACGTCATGGTAGACCAGTACTTGGCCGTCACAGCCACGCCCTGCCCCGATACCGATGGTCGGGATGGACAACTCCCGGGAAATCGCCGTTGCCACCTCTTCGGTGACCAGCTCCAGCACTACACCAAAGGCGCCGGCACGTTCCAGCGCTTTGGCATCATCCATCAGCCGCTTGGCATCCGCAGCGTCCTTGCCCTGCACCCGGTAACCACCGATCTGATTGACGGACTGCGGCGTTAAACCGATATGACCCAATACCGGAACACCCGCATGTACGATGGCCTGAACGGCACCGGCAATCTCTGCACCGCCTTCCATTTTGACGGCATGAGCATGACCTTCCTGCATCAAACGGCGGACGTTCCGCAGGGTTTCATCGATGCTTCCGTGGTAGGTCATAAACGGCATATCGGTGACAATAAACGTATGCTGCGCTCCGCGCGCAACCGAACGGGAATGGTAAACCATATCGTCCAGCGTCACGGGAATCGTCGAATCATACCCAAAAACTACATTGCCCAACGAGTCTCCGACTAGCAACAGATCTGCACCCGCCTCCTCGGCCAACTGGGCCGACGGATAGTCGTATGCGGTGATCATGGCCAGCGGGATGCCGTCCTGCTTCATTTTTTTCATTTTTACGATGTTTAACGCTTGTTTACCTGCCATTTGATCCATCTCCTTCGGTTTGGAAACGTGCGAACCTTGAAAAAACGCGCACAACAAAAAAACCTTTTAGTTTGGCACTAAAAAGGTCCGAAGTCCAAAGAAGAGTTCATTCCTCGTTCTTCTGTCTCGGTCCCTCTTACGGCTCAGAGCAGAATCCAACGCAACTTGATCGTGGTTGTTCAAGTCGTCTTCCGACGGTTGAACACTCACTTTACATACCTCCGACGAGCGCCCGGAGTGCAGTTCGGATCTTGGCCGATACCGCCTCCTGTGCTCAGTATAACAAATTACGTTCTATTTTTCATCCGCCAAGTTGTACTTCTCCAGAGAAAATCGTGAAATGTTTACCATCTTGATCCAGGAGCAATAATGCACCGCTGGGATCCAATCCGGTTGCCGTTCCTTTTAGCACCCCGTTTGGGGTATGAACGGCAATCTCGCGGCCAAGTGTAACCGACAGCGCCTCCCACAAATGACTCACCGGAGCAAAACCTTCCTGGGTATACAGCTCGTAAAGCTGCTCCATCTCAGTCAAAACAGCGCCAATAAGTGTGATCCGATCAATCCGCCGACCGCTCTCCAGCGAAAGGGAAGTGGCGATTGGCGATAGCTCCTGCGGAATGTCGTTCGCCTCCAAATTCACGTCAATGCCGATACCTGCCACGGCAAAACGGATCAACTCATCTTCAGCGACCGATTCGACGATAATGCCACATAACTTCCGTCCGCCCACCAAAATATCGTTAGGCCACTTGATTCCGGCATCGACGCCGCCAACTTTGCGGACGGCGCGGCATACCGCAACGGCCGCAAGTAATGTCAATTGCGGCGCGATCGACAAAGGCTGCCGTTCCGGACGCAGCAGCAGGCTCATCCAAATCCCCTTGCCGGGAGGTGAATACCAGCGCCGGCCTTGACGCCCGCGCCCGGCCGTCTGTTCCTCGGCGAGGACCAGCGTACCGTGAGGCGCCCCTTCCTCCGCCAGTTTGCGTACCTCCTCCTGAGTGGAAGGAGTGGATTCCAACAGCTTCAGTCTTCGTCCGAAGATGCGGTTCCCTTGCAGCGCATGCAGCAAGCCGGCTTGACTCAGCTTGTCCGGCTGACGGATCAGTCTGTATCCCCGCCGGGGCGCCGACTCGAATTCATAACCTTCCTCGCGCAGCTTGGCGATTTGTTTCCACACCGCCGTCCGGCTGATCGACAGTCGGCGGCTGATCTCCTCACCGGATATATATTGCCCCGGATGCTCCAGGAGCATCTCAATCAACCGATTTGCTTCCATCTTCCTTCACCCCCGTTTTGACATGATCCAGAAGAGTCTGCCGATCATTAGGCAGCTCACCTGCGGCAACCGCAAGCAGCAACTCCCGCAGCAACTCGCTAAGCCAAGGGCCGCCTTTGCGTTCAGCTGCTTGCAGCACTTCGCCGCCGCTGACGGCAAGCTCCTTCAGCGTATGTACTTGCACCTCGCGGTGCCATTGGGCCGCGCGGGTCAGCATGGCCTGGCCGGCCTGCCGCCATGCGTCGTCGCCCGAGGCCGCTTGTAGCACCGTCTGCTGACGGCGCAGCCACAGCCCGGCGGTTTCGCGGCCGAACGCGACCTGCAGGCCGATCCAGCCGCGCCGCTGCTCGCGCTCGCCCGGCGCCCCGGCATGGACGGCTTCCCACGCTTCGTCAAAGCGGACGATCCCAGCCGCCTCCTGGGCGGTCTGGTTCGGGAACGTCCAGCTTTTGAGCAGCGGGGAAGCCGCTTCGCCCGGGGCGCCTAGGGCTTGCAGCAGCAGCGACCAGCGCTGCGCCGGCGGCGCCGGCTCCAGCAGCGGCAGCGCGGCCAGCAGCGCACGGCGTGGCGGCTCGCGGTGCAGCAGGCGCTGCGCCAGCGCCGCTTCCGCGCCGGGTGCCTCGCCGCCTGCGTCCGCCTCCGCCTCCGTCGCGGCCGGTCCTTGCGCGGCCTTCGCATGCCGGAACAACCCGCTGCGCTCCAGCAGGGCGAGTCCTCGGAGCGGGTCCGGGCCCAGCACGATCTTCTCCATCTCCATACGCACGCGCTCCGTCGCGATACAGCTCAACTTGTCCCGGCCATCAAGGAGCGCCTTCCATAAGCTCTTGACCGGGCGGAAGCCAAACGTCGAAGCAAACCGGACGGCCCGCATCATCCGCAGGGCATCCTCCTCAAACCGTTCTTCGGCAACGCCAACACAGCGGATCAGCCCACGCTCGATATCGGATCGGCCGTCAAACGGATCAATCAGTTCGCCATCCAGCCCCCGGGCGATAGCGTTCATAGTAAAGTCACGCCGCTGCAAATCCTCGGTGACCGCATCCACAAACTCCACCGAACCCGGACGACGGTGATCCGCGTAATCCGACTCCCTGCGGAACGTCGTCACCTCGAACGCCTGATCTTCCATGAGCACCGTCACCGTGCCATGTTGAATTCCCGTCGGAACCGTGCGATCGAACAACCGAACGACCTCGTCAGGTCTAGCCGAGGTGGCGATGTCCATATCGTGGACCGGGCGATCCATCAGTTCATCGCGAACACAGCCCCCGACAAAAAAGGCCTGGTGCCCGCCATCCCGCAATACGCGCAGCACATTTTCCCCCTGAGCCAACATAAGGGGGTCGACCTGACTCCAACGATTCATTTCGATTGCGGACACCTCCCTTCCAATCAACTTTAATCTATCGTCATCCATACGGCACAACAAGCGCAGGGCCTCAAGCCCTGCGCCGATTCGATCTTTAGATTCCTGCCCTCTCGCCAATCAACTTTAGCTGCAAGCCGGATTCAACGTTGGCAGTTGACGATTGAGCACACGGTAATAAATCTCTTCATATGCCGCCGTCGTCATCTCGCTGCTGAACTCCGTTTTCGCCCGAGTCAAGCAAGCTTCGCGGATCCGTGCAGCCAGATCAGGGTTCTGCAACAGCGCGATGCAATGCTCCGCCATCTGCTTCGTATCGCCGATCGGTGCCAAGAATCCGGTCTCTCCGTGGGTCACCAGCTCCGGAATCCCGCCGGCCACCGAACCAACGGTCGGCACGCCGCAGGCCATCGCTTCCAGAGCAACTAAGCCGAAGCTTTCCTTCTCTGAGGGCAGTAACAAGACATCGGCCATCGAAATCACATGAGCGATATCATCCTGTTTACCCAGGAAATGCACCCGGTCGGCTAGGCCAAGGTCCTTGATCTTGCATTGAATTTTGGGCAACTCCGGCCCTTCACCGACAAACAACAATTGGGAAGGAACCTGCTCGTTGACCCGATGAAAAATATCAACGACATCGCTGACCCGTTTCACCGGTCGGAAGTTGGAGACGTGCATCAGCACTTTCTCGCCTGGTGCAGCAAAATCCATCCGGCAGCTCTTCGCATCCCTTGGATAATATACTCGCTCGTCAACGAAGTTGTACGTCAAGTCAATATCCCGGGTAATGTCCAACACTTCCCGGGTTTCCCGCATCAAATCGCGCGAGACTGACGTCACCGCGTCGCTTTCATTAATCGCCAACCGGATCAAATCCTTTAGCGATTCGTCCTGCGCCAACACCGTAATGTCTGTCCCATGCAGCGTCGTCACAACCTTTAACGAGTCACCCACCATCTGCTTGGCGAGGAATGCACAAACCGCGTGCGGTACCGCATAATGCACGTGAAGAATATCCAGGCCTTGCGCTTTGGCAACGGTGGCCATTTTCGTCGCCAATGACAAATCATAAGGCGGATAACGGAATACGTAGTAATCGCTAACCTCAACTTCATGATAAAAGATATTCTTATGGTAACTCCCTAAGCGAAAAGGAACGCTATGCGAGATGAAATGGACTTCGTGGCCCTTTTCCGCCAGCAATTTTCCCAGCTCGGTGGCCACAACCCCCGAACCGCCCAAGGATGGATAACAAGTGATGCCGATTTTCAAAAATGGTTCCATATGGTGGGGGCCTCCTTTGTTGTTATTCTCTCTTCCAGCTTATGTGCGTAGGGAGCCGAATAGATTTACCGGATAAGCGGTTTTCGTCATAAACCCTTCCGCAAATGGAATCAGCGAACGCTGTCCGATCAGCGAGTCCCGGGCTTTGACACGTTCCACATATCCCTGATTAAGCGGGGTTATAGCAACGTCTTCGCCAGGCGAACCCGCCTCAAACTGCGAACGGTAGCACCGTAGCGACCGTTCTTTCTGCTCGTAGGTTTCACTCACATCGACGATCAAATCCGGCGTTTTCCAATCATTGATGAAATAAAAATAAAGCTCGGGCGCAGGGACCGCCGGCTTGTCCGGCATAAATCGGCGAAGCTTGGCGTTAAATATCGCAGCATCCACCAGCTTGCTGGCATCGATATGGTCGGGATGACGATCCTCCCAGTACGGTGCGAACACAAGACGCGGCGCAAACTCGCGAATAACCTCGGTGACCGCAGCCAATTGCTCCGCCGACCCGGTCAACCCTCGATCAGGCAGTCCAAGATTGACGCGCGCGGCTAATCCCAGCACGTTGGCTGCTGCTTCGGCTTCCTGCTTCCGCAGGGTGGGATTGCCGTTAGAGGACAACTCGGCTTCGGTCAAATCGCAGATACCGACACGGTAACCCGCGGTGGTATGCTTAGCGATCGTGCCGGCCATTCCAATCTCGGCATCGTCGGCGTGCGCCCCGAAGATCAAGATATCCAGCGGTTCACTCATTTCGTCAACCCCGGTTTATGCATCTCCACCAGCTCGCGCCAGCCGAAATCCCCACGATCTAGAGCCCGCACCAGAATCTCTGCCGTCGCCATATTGGTGGCTACCGGAATTCCGTGTACGTCGCATAGGCGCAGAAGTGCGGTGATGTCCGGTTCATGCGGCTGCGCCATCAACGGATCACGCAGGAAGATGACCAGATCCATCTCGTTCTGAGCAATTAATGCGCCGATCTGTTGGTCCCCTCCGAGCGGACCCGAGAGGAACCGATGGATTTTTAATGAAGTGTTATCCATAATTTGCTGTCCGGTCGTTCCGGTAGAATAAAGCCTCTTATCTTTAAATACATGCTCGTAAGCGATGGCGAAATTGACAATATCCTCTTTCTTGCGGTCATGAGCAATAAATGCGATGTTCAACATATGCTTTTGTCCCCTTTAATCTTCCATGAAATGTTCGAATCCGTAAATCATGCCCTTGCATTCGATCACTTTCTTGATCGCCAAATTGACCCCCGGCATGTAACCGGCACGTTCATAAGAATCGTGACGAATTTTCAGCGTCTGGCCAAAGCCGCCGAAAATAACCTCCTGCTGAGCAAATACGCCCGGCAACCGAACGCTATGTATCCGGAATCCATTATAATAACCGCCCCGCGCACCTTCAATCGTTTCTTCCTCGTTCGGGTTCCCTTGGCGCAGCTCCTTCCGGTTCTCGGCGATGAGCTCGGCCGTCTTCACCGCCGTCCCTGATGGCGCATCCAGCTTCTGATCGCCATGGTATTCGATGATTTCCAGGTGGGGGAAATATTTCGCCGCCTGCGCCGCGAAACGCATCATCAAGATCGCCCCGATGGAGAAGTTCGGCGCAATCAATCCGCCGATCCCCTTGACATGGCACAGCTTGTCCAGATCTTCGATTTGCTCCGGCGTAAACCCGGTTGTACCGACAACCGGTGAAACACCGAGCCGGATCGCCAGCTCGGTGTTCGCGTAGGCGGACTGCGGCGTCGTGAAGTCGACCAACACCTGCGGCTGCGCCTCACTCAGCGCCTTCTCCAAATCGCCCGTCAAAGCAACGCCGCAAGCCGGAAGGCCGACCAGCGTTCCGGCATCGAGGCCGGCATCCGATAGATTCACGGCGGCTACCAGTTTAAGCTCCGGATCCTGGAGCACCATCTTCACCACTTCTCTACCCATTCTGCCGGCGGCGCCCGCCACAGCAACTTTAATTGGTTCCGACATCTTGATCTCCTCGCATTCTCTACTATGATGATTGCTTGATTTGGTGCTTCAACCGCTGCTCCATTTCTTTCAGCTGACCGGCCGCACCGGCATCCAATGGAAGGGCCGACGCGTCGCGAACCACTTGAAGCGCCAGTTCGTAACATTCAAGTTCGCCGTAGGCGATCGCCAGCCATACCTGCGCATCCAACGATAACGGGTCGAGCTCTACGGCGCGCTTCAGCATACGGGCTGCCGGTTCGGCTGCGGATTTCCGTTTGTTGCCTGCCTTCTCCAGCTGCCGTCTGGCCATTTGGGTCAATTCCATGGATTGCAAACGGTCGTAATGCAGTTTATATTCGTCCTGCGCAGGTTCCAGAGCTGCAGCCAAACGCGCATGTTGAAGCGCCTTATCCAGCTGCCCGCTGCGGGCGCAGGTGATCGAGTACCGATAGTGGATATCCGCGTGATCCGGCTGAACGTCCAGCGCTCGCTCGAACCAACTTAACGCCTGAGCAAAGTCGTTTTCATAGATGCTTCGGTAAGCTCTTTGCAAATAATCCTCCGCCTTCATGTGCTATCCCCCTTTACTGTAGGGATGATCATACTAACAGCATATGAAGGATGACCCTATTCGGTGTCCTTTTTCGTCCAACGATCCGCATCGCGGGTTGCGAATTTATGCATGACCTGATCATGGGCCTCGGTCAAATTAATGCCAAGAGAGTTGGCGAAGCAAATGGTAATGAACAGAATATCGCCTAACTCCAGCTCGATGGAATTGTCCGGTTCGTCCTTCTTCTTCGGTTTCTCGCCGTAGGTATGATTGACCTCGCGGGCCAGCTCGCCCACTTCCTCAGACATCCGCGCCAACATCGTGAGCGGGCTGAAATAGCCTTCTTTAAACTGCGAGATGTAACGGTCTACTTCGCGTTGCATTTCCGCAAGAGATTTCTCTTTGTCAACTTCCAAGCACCGATCCCTCCGCTGATTGTCCCGTTTTTCCCTATGTTATCGTAAGTAGGTGACGAAAACAAATCATTTTTTAAACCGCATAGAAAAAGGTATACTAGGAAAGGCAGATCTAACCAATTGCCAATTAGCGAAGGATTTACAACAATTCCATTAGGGACAGGTGAAGTTTTTTCATGAACTCAAGCAAATTTTCCGGGTTTCTCAAAACGCTGCTGCCGATCTTACTAGGTACGGCCATCTATGCGTTTGGACTCCTCTATTTTATCTTACCCAACCAGCTCATGGAAGGCGGGGTCACCGGCATCACGTTGCTCCTGAACTATGCGTTTGGCATCTCGCCTTCGCTTTCGAACTTGCTGCTCAACATCCCGTTGTTTCTGATCGGATGGAAGATCCTTGGGGGACGACAAATTATCTGGACCGGGGTCGGAATCGGCTCGCTGACCTTCTTTCTGTGGCTGTTCGAGCGCATGATTCATGGGGGCTGGATCCTGCCGTTCGAGACACAAACGGATTATATCCTCGTTTCGCTATACGCGGGGGTAACGCTGGGGGCTGGCCTAGGTATCGTATTCCGTTTTGGCGGGACGACCGGAGGTTCGGATATCGTGGCCCGGATTCTCGGACGTAAATACGGATTCAGCATGGGACAAGTCATATTAACACTAGATATTGTCATTATCGGATTGTCACTCTTCTATATTAGGAAGGAAAATATACTGTATACGCTCGTGGCTGTCTTTATCGCCTCTAAGGTCATCGATTTTATTCAGGAAGGCGCGTATTCCGCCAAAGCGTTTACGATCATCAGCGATCATGCTCCGGCAATCGCCGATATTATCACGAAGGAGATGGACCGCGGCGTGACGTTAATTCCAGCGATCGGGGCTTACTCCAAGCAAGCGAAGCATATGGCTTACTGCGTCGTGTCCCGCCAAGAGATCCGGCGACTGCAGTCGATTGCAAAGTCTGTTGATCCGCGAGCGTTCATCATCATCAGCGACGTGCATGACGTGCATGGAGAAGGGTTCAAGGAGGATTAAACGCGAGGCATCATAACAAAAAGCAGAGCGGCTAAGAGAATCCTTTGCCTCCCTGCTTTATTTATTTTAACCCGAACATCAACATAGCGGTAAAATATGTCCCCATTTCGAAATTAAGGCCAATTTCCACCCTTATCCAGCCGAAATCCGAGTTTCTCGCAACAATAAGGGTATCTTTTACCGTTATTGCCTTTTATCCCTCGCCATCACCTACAACCTATACCGACGCGCATCCTCTTCCCGTCGTTGCTCCCGCACTGCGGTTACGGTTTGAGAGGCACGATACTTGCGGATGCCCGTATAGGTCAGAGCAAGCACGATCCAAAGCCCGATCAAGCCACTCCAATACCACGGGCTGTCAAAGCCGGTGATCGGCAGAAATACAGGCTCGTCTCCCCGACGGCCGAACAACCCTTTTAGCGCGCCTTCTCCCTGAATGACGGCCCCTTTCAAAGCTGCTTCATCCCAGGTCCGTTCCCCGCTCAACCGACCGACATAGGACAGCCAGGAGTCGAACTGGTTGACATCAGAGGCCGGGCGCCGAATTACCGCGGCAGGACGTACCACTTCGTAATGGCCCTCTAAGGCTTGGAACGCCTTGCGTACCTCCGCCGGTTTTCCGCCCGCACGGGCGCGATTCATCTGCTGCAAGTTATCCGCCATGACCTTATAATACTGCTGCCATAAGGCCTTGTCCGGATGCAGCAGACTGTTCACCGCCAGCCGCAAGCGAGCTGAGGATAACGCCCACGCCTCAGGCTGGATCTCCGCCTTGACCAGCGTTTCCTTGGTGTCCATAATCGTTTCGGCTAAGGCATGGATTCCCTCCACTGACGTCAACCCCTTAAAGGACACGCCCTCCAGCGCTCCGATCAATTTGTCCATGTCGGACAGCGCCTCCGTGGTATTTCCTTGTTGCATATGTTCATACAAGCGCTCTGACGCCGCTTCGAGTTGCTTCAACCGCTCACTGCGCTCCTGCTCTGACAAGCCGGCCGCGCCCGTCGATGACGACGCCCCTGCCCTGCTCCCAGCTCCATTCCCATCCGGTTGAGCCAACACCGCTGTGCTCCAGAGCAGCATCGCGGCAAGCAGAGCTAGTGCGGCCGCCGTTCCTTTCACCCAAGTTCGTCTCACGGACATCCCCTCCCTACCATCATGGTATGGCAGGCTGTCCTACGTTAGAACCTTGCTCTTAAGCGCGTTTAGCTTGTTTTAGCGCAAGCCAACCGGCGGCAACACTGGCGAAAGTCAGAACCACGGTAAAGACGGCAACACCGGATACATCGTCCCATAACGTCTCCGGCAACCAAGGATAAACTTCATAGGTGTAATCCACGGTATCGTTGAGCAGCGTCCAGGCACCGGCCCCCAGCAGCATCAAAGAACCCAACTTGTACAATCGGACAAATAGCAGCGATTCCACCGCCATCGCCAAATGGGAAGCAACCAGCATCCAGTCCTGCCATACGAGTTCTCCCCCCTGATACGCACCGGCGAAGATCATCGAAACGGCCCACACCCCGTACTTCACGCTCGTCACGACAGCCAGCCCCTCGATCAAGGTGCGGATGCGGAAGTATTTCTTCAACTTTCTCGGAAACAGCAGAAATAACAAACTTAAGGTAAAGAACAAGCTCGCCGTCGGACTGTCGGGAACAAAGATGATCTGCCAATGCGGATGACTGCGCCAAGTATCCATCAGTTGCGCATCATACCAGATATAACCGTAAATCGTACCCAATAGATTACAAACGAACAAGGCCCATAAGATGAAGCGGGAGGATAGAAATGAGATGCTCCAAAGATCCGATAGTTTCAACGCGTTATCCCTCTTTTTCACGAAAATGGCGCCGGTCGCGAACCTATAAATCGGCGCGCAAGCTTAAAAAAACCTGACCGCATCACGATCAGGTTTCACATTACATTCTATTTTACTGTTCCGTTTTTTGTTTCGCAAGCCATTCGGCCAAATGGTCAATGTCCTGATCTGTTAGGCCGTTGTTGATTGCAGTAGTGTACATTTCAGGCATCTTGCCATTATAGCCTTCTTTAATGATAGATAGAATCGCTTCCTTGTCATGTTTATCGCCAATTCCGCGTAACGACGGAGCAGCGCCTCCCTTAAGGTCGGCTGCGTGACAGTTAATGCATGTCGCCGTCTTGTAAATTTCCATCGCCGGGTCGTCCTTCTCTACGATAGCGACTTCTTCCTGCGGTTTCGCATTGGATGTCGGTAAGCCCTTTTCCCGATTCTCACGAGCTTTCTCTTCCCGCTGGATATGTTCCGGCACCTGCCCCGTTGCTTCCAGCTCATGTTGGTAATGCGTCCAGGCGAAGTTCGTCAAGTAAACGACCGCAGCGATCGACAGCAACATCAACGACGATGCGATCGGACGCTGATAGAAGCGCCGCTCCTTGCCACGATCGAGAAATGGAGCGAGCATCAGCCCGCCGAACATCACGCCGGGGATCCCCATCGTTCCAAGTACAACGTAGTCGCCGGAGGCATACGGATATTTCAAATATTGATACAGGAACAGGAAGTACCAGTCCGGCATCGGGATAACCGAAGCCGTCGGATTGGCCGGGAAGCCAAGCGGAGCCGGTTCCGATATGGTCAACACCAGGAAGCCAACGAGCACGACAACGCCAACCATCCATTCTTTTAGCAAAAAGTTAGGAATGAACGCTTCGGACTTGCCGGGATAAGCCGTATAGTCCGGAGGCGTGATAAACCCTTTGCCCTTACGGACGCGGGAATCGCCAACGAACACGACCTTTTCCTTAGAATTGTCTTGATGAGCCATGTCCCTTTTGCCCCCCTTCTCTTCATTATAGAGGTAGTTCAAAATAATCATCTGTTGTTCGAGTTTCAATTCTTACAACGGTCCGGAAATCCCTTGTCTGCGGATCATGATGAAGTGACCCACCAAGAGGATCAGCAAGACCGCCGGAAGGAAGAACACGTGAATGGCAAAAAACCGGGTTAACGTTTCTGCGCCTACGATTGAACCGCCCTGCAGCAGCTCCTTGATGACCGGGCCTAGTACAGGAACGGAGTTGGCGATTTCCAAGGTTACCTTCGTGGCAAAATACGCCTTGTTGTCCCATGGCAGCAGATATCCCGTCAAACCAAGACCAATCATGACGAAGAAAATCAACATCCCGACAATCCAGTTCATTTCACGCGGCGCTTTATAAGAACCGGTGAAGAAAACACGAAGCGTATGTAGGAACATCATGACGATAACCAAGCTTGCCCCCCAGTGGTGCATGCCGCGGACGATTTGGCCAAAAGCGACCTGTGTCTGCAAGTATTCCACACTGGCATAGGCGTTAATAATATCGGGAACGTAATACATGGTCAGAAACATCCCCGACAAGATCTGGATGACCGTGATAAAAAACGTCAAGCCCCCGAAGCAGTACACAAACGCGGAGAAGTGATGCGCCGGGTTGACATGCTCCGGTACCTCGTGATCGGCCACATCGCGCCAGATCGGCGTGATATCAAGACGTTCGTCAATCCAGTTGTACACATTTTTAAACATCCGAATCTACGCCTCCTTATTTCACGATGGTATTCGGGATGATATCCCCCAGATAAACCCAATCGTCCTTAATCATAACCTTGTACTCGTCAAGCGGTTTCGATGCGACCGCCAACTGCTTACCTTCCTTGGTGTAATGCGCGCCATGGCAAGGGCAGTGGTATTCATCCGGAAAATTATTATCGTTATTCCATCCAACCGTACATCCCAAATGCTTACAAATCGGTGAAAGCGCATAAATATTTCCGCTCTCGTCCTTGCGAATCCAAGCTGTAAGGGAGGCCGTACTTAGGTACCAGCCGTCTTGCTGCTTGAGCTCGAACGAATATTCCTGCGGTTCGTTGGTGATTTTGCTAACTTCTACAACCTTGACGAAGGCACCTTCGCCTTTCTTGTGCAGAATCGGATCAACCGCGAAACGAACCATAGGAAGGGTCACCCCACCCACCATGAATGCAGTGGCGCCCCCAAGCGTGTATGTAAGAAATTGCCGACGGGACATCTCTTTGCGAATAGGCGGTTTATGCGAGGATTCCTGCTGGTCATGCTGATTGCTCATATGTCTTCAACCCCCTTTGTCAAGCAATTGTTTCCGAACGTTTCAATGATAAATATCACAACATCGCGTAAGACATATTAATAATATATTAGGGTTTTAAGAGCGTCAAGAATTTGACACATTTTTTTGGGCATCGAAAAGCTTGCCCTTCTTGAAATTGTCGATATTTTGTCACAATCACAAACCTTTATTTGCTTGCCACAATTCTTGTACGGCCGCCTTCACTCGTCCAGCAGCCCCTTCCTTGGAATCCGGTGCATAACGGCGTAATGTCACGATTAAATCGGCATCCGGTAGTTCCTCATCGAACCATTCGAATTCAGCGGAAACGACAAGGACATAAGCAAAGCCGCTAGACTTGACATTTCGACACACGACATTAATCGCTTGAGCCATTTCCTGCGTTTGATATTGGAAAGCTGGATACGTGACCACTCTCCCTTTGAAAGGGATTTCCACCCAGTCAAGGATATCTCTCAGTCTTTCCAACTTTTCCGTTACTTCATACGGTAATTCCAAGCCGGTTAGTCCTGTCACCGGAATCACGCAGGTATCCAAATAAGGTCGAAGCTCCTCCCAAGCGGAAGGTTCAATTTCACTGAATTTCATGTGATAACCCCTTTTCCAATCCATGTCTCCCCATTATAAACAGGGATTCTTGACAAATCCATCCTTCTTGTTTACTATCGATCTGTAATATAGATCATACTGCAATTTAGATTGGTTTGGATTCCAGAACGTGTCTTTCACACTCTACTCATTCAAGGGGGAAATATGATGGGTGACCACAAAAAAGCTCCTATGCCAATCAACGCCGAACAAAGCAAGCTTCTCGAAAGCGCCTTGCGGATCAAAATTCTGAACGTGTTGGCCACTGAAGCGCACACCTCCAAACAAGTCGCCGATCTGTTGGGCAAAACCCCTGGGAACGTACATTATCACATCCAGAAGCTGTACGACGGCGGATTGTTGGATTTGGTCAACACCCAGGCGGTTGGCGGCGTGATGGAGAAGTATTACCGTTCCAAGAACACGTTCTTTAAGCCTGAAACGTTCACCGCATTCCATTTTCTCGAAGAGGTGCCTCCATACCAGGTGGCAACACGTTTGCTGCTATCCGAGGGCCAATATCAAGACTTTATCGACGAGCTTGATACCCTAATCCGAAAATGGGAAGCCAAGGACACCGATGGCGCCGAATACGGCGTATTATTCACCTTAGGACGCGTGCAGGACAGTGACGCGGGTTCGATTAATTAGAAGGAGGATGCGTATCTATGAATCTTGAACCTTCACAAATGGATGAAGGCGTCGCCAGGCAGGCGGTCCAACCAGCCGACGAGTCGGTCGCTAAGAACCCCTTCTCCGGGTTCGCCGAGCCCTTCCGCAAATCCAAAGCATTCCCCTTTTTGTGGCTTGGACAGCTGGTTTCTTTTCTCGGCAGTTCCGTTACCCTGGTCATCCTGCCGATCATCGTCTATTCCTTGACGGGTTCGACCACCACGATGGGATTACTCATGGCTGCGTATATGCTGCCCAACATCGTCATGCTCCCGATTTCCGGAACGTTGGTTGACCGCTATAATCGCACAAATTTGATGTTACTGACGGATCTGCTTCGGTTTGGTGTTATGGCCATCCTGGCGACGCTGCTATTTACCAACGCCTTAACCATTCAATTGCTCTTTGTACTTGTCACCTTGTATGGGTTAATGGATGGTTTGTTTCAACCCGCTTATGCGGCTACTCGTGCCACCGTGTTCACCCCTGACATCCGCAATTCCGCTAATGCGCTAACCCAAATCAGCAATCAAGCGGTTCGTTTGATCGGCCCTTCCCTGGGTGGCGTGCTGGTCACGTTCTTCTCGGCCGGATGGGGAGTTGCGCTTGATGCCATGACCTATGTGATTTCGTTTCTATGTCTCTATGGGCTTCGGAAGCTAATTGCCTATCAACCGAAGCCACCAGGCGAAAGCTTAGGCATGGGGGCGGATTTCAAGGAAGGCTTGGTTGTGCTGAAGAGCAAACCATGGCTGTGGATCACCATCTTGGCCTTTTCTCTGGTTAACATCTGCTTTGGTGCCATTGTCACCGTTGTGATCCCTTGGTTATTCAAAATCCACTTGGAATTGCAACCGTATGTGTACGGCATCGCCGTAACCTGCTCGGGTGCGGGAGCCATTGCTGCCGGCTTGTTGTTTGGTGCGAAGAGACGCTTGAGGCGCCGAGGCCTGATTGCTTACGGCGGGGCATTGTTAAGCGGCATCGCCCTCCTGCTGATGGCCGCAGCCCCTTCTCCGGCCGTACTCTGCGCTCTCTTTGCCATCGAAGGATTCGGGATGATGATGTTTGGCCTGATTTGGGAGACCAGTTTGCAGGAGATGGTGCCTCAGGAGACCTTTGGTCGCGTAGCCAGCCTGGATATGCTGGGGTCGTTCGCCCTGCTCCCGATCGGTTATATCATTGTCGGCTGGCTAGCTGATTATATCGGCGGCCTGCAAACGATCGCGCTGTTTGCAGCGATCGGCACCTTAGCCCTTCTGGCCGTCATGTTCACTCCGGCCGTACGCAATTACGACTAAACCCCGCTAGGATTGTTACAAAAAAACCGTCCCTTCTGTTCAATCCTGTGAACAGATGGGGCGGTTTGCCGTTTAGCGTTCTTCCAATGTTTTCAGTTCATCCGTCAGGAGCCGGAAGGCATCCTCATCGCCATTCGCCAAGGCGGTGTCGATCTCGTTGTAGATCTGTTCCGAGCGATGCTTCCGGAGCGCTTCGTCCCATATCATTTCCGCCGCCAATCCAAGCATTGCTTCATAAGTAACCTTCATCTGATCCATAGGATGCACCTCCAAACCATCGTTAAATGATCTTTTTGCATAGGGTGGAAGGATGGTATTTTCCGTCGCTAAAGAACCTGCTCCTACTAAAGCATATTCACCGATATCCGCGCCGTTTAGGACGATCGCCCCTATACTCATTAATGTGCCTGTGCCTATGCGGTATCTGTGAATCACGGCGGCATGTCCTGCTCAATCCCGATTTCACCCAGGCCGGAAGCGTCTGCTTTAGAAGTTATGTAAGTGCGTTGATCGCCTTCAACAACGCTTAGGCCTTATGAATTTGTTGAACCGCTTGCTTTCCAAACGGAGAAGCCTGCACATACCGCTCGTGCCGCTCGTCTTCACCGAAACGAACCATGCCTAAATGGAGCATCATCTGCAAGATTCGCTCTTCAAAAATCGAAGCGGGCGTGTCATAAAAAAACGGTTTGATCAGGGCTTCAACCCTTTCGAACAACGAGGGGATCGTCACCCAATCTTTCGAACAACATAAAATCCAGTAGACTAGAGACAGCAAGTTAGGAATGGGCCCTTTATATAATCTTAACCAAAAGCGGACGAACTGTATCATGGGTTCTTTGTGTTCCTCCGCCAGGTAGGCCGCGCCTGCTTCCGTCAATTCCAGTCGATGGTTGTTCTCCTGAATGAGTCGAGTGTGATAGGCATAATCGTAAAGGAGCGCCAACCGATTCGGATAATCTTTAAAACGGCGACCATACCCGAAACGCCACCCTTTACCAACTAACCCCTCGGATACGTGAAGCGATTCCAGAATCTGCAGTTGGTTTCTCCGGTACATGACGCCTTCGCTGTTTAGCGAGATATCGTGCCGAGAGACATATTGCAGGAAGAGCAGCAGGTCGGCGGACAGCATGTCCGGCTCCTCCCGGTACATCGGCGGTTCGGCGGCGGCGGCCTTCACTTCGGCAAGAAAACGGCGTTCAAGAGCTTCTCGGAACCGTCGCTTCAAATCCTCAGGAACCTCGAACAGGTAGCGGGTCTGCTGAGTCGTTCCATTAAACAACCACCCCTGCTGGCGGAAGCGGGCAATCATCTCCCGCGGGCTTTCCCGCTCCTTGGCATCTTCGGTAAACCGCGAGCCCTGCGCACAAGCGACCAGCTCCTCTAAGCTGAACTGACGGCGTCCGTCGAACAGGAGGGTGTTCAGGAAGCGAAAATCCTCCAAACTCATGCCTCCGATATGCCGTTCGATAAAATCGCGGCGACCTATCGTCTGCAGGATGGATTGAATCAATTCATGCTTCGAATGCCCGCTGCATTCGCAGCGGTAATGATCCGCTATTCTGCTAAGTTGTCCGATATCGGCAAAAGTGAGCATATCCGCCAGATTCATAGTTTTACCGCCTCGCCGTTTTAATCCCATTATGGGAAGGTTTTCCGGCGTTTATTCTCGAGAAATGAAATTATCTCGAAAAAATAGCAAAAAAAATAAGCCGGCCTAAGCCGGTTTACTTCGGTTCCTTGACACTTTCCTGCAAGTGACGTGTGCAATTATACAATCGTAAATCCCAGGATTGCTCGTTATTCTCTAGAATGGTTAAGGACAAGTTGTTGATCCGTTCCTGGCATTTCTCCTGGTACAAGGCAATATATAGCTGGGCCAGCAGACCGCCATGCGAAACAACCAACACATTGTTGCTCGGAAAACGCTCCGCCAAATCAGCCATAAAGGACAAGGCTCGTTGACGGATCTCCTCGTCTTTCTCCTGACCCAGCTCATGCCGGTCCCAATCCTTGCCCCATAACGTTTCTCTTTCCACCAAAGTCATGCCCTCGACCTGACCAAACGATCGTTCCATCAACCGCGAGTCGGGATCGTACAGCGGAATCCCCAAAATACCGGCTAAGATTTCGCCGGTCTCGCGCGCCCGTGACAAGTTGCTCGTCATGACGAAATCCCAGCGGTATTCGCCTTCCTCTTTCAGTCTCTGGCCTAGCAGTCTGGCTTGTCGCCGTCCCTCATCGTTCAAGGGGATATCGCTTTGCCCTTGAATTCTCCCTATCGCATTCCAATCAGTTAGTCCGTGGCGAATCAAACCAACGAGCATATTCATCCCCCTTTAGATGTAAAAAACGCCCCGCCCGCTCCAATAGCGGAAGAAGCGTTTGTGAACCCAAGTTTATCTTTTGGTGCGGCGCAGCCCTTTCCAGGAGAAGAGGGCCAGCAACATGCCTGCCATAGAGAGCACCATCCAGTACTGCGGATAAGCCGGGCCCATTTGCACGGCAAAAGGCTCTACAATCCCACGCGACACGCTAGGCAAGGCGAACGAGAATTCCTCGTATGCATCCGACTCCGATCCGGCTGCCGCGACAGCCGTTGGTAGAATTCCGGTCATCGGTTCGGCCGCTTTCTGGTTCGATGGGGTATGATCCATCAACAGGAACACAAAGCTGCACAGGAAGATCGCCAGGAAGCTGGCGGCCCAGAACACGACTCTCCGCCGGAACCGGCGGGTGACGCCGCGCTTGACGTCGGGAGCCAGCCAAGGAGATTCGGCATAAATCCGATCCATCACTCGTCGGTTTACCGTTTCCGCTTGCTCTTCCGTCACTTCCATCGGTATGTACTGCAGCATGTCCAGGCTTTCTTCCCATAGTTGATATTCGCCTGCGCAAGACTCGCAGCCCAAAAGATGCCGCTCCAGCATGATCCGCTGAGGGTGTTGTTCGGGCAGGTCCCTTAACAATCCGAACAATTCTTGGGCCTCTCTACAATTCATCTGCTTTTCATCCCTTCGTAATGCTCGTAGATGGGTTCATAAAAGTAGGGTTCAAGCTGACTTTTTACACTGCTGCGCGCCCGGAACAACAGCGACTTCACGGCGCTGACACTCTGTCCCAGAATATTCGCGATCTCTTGATAATCCAATTGATCGTATTCGCGCAAGATCAAAGCCGATCTTTGCTTCTCCGGCAGATTGTTGATAGCTTCTCTCACCATGCCCACTTTCTCGCTCCGTAATACCGCTTGCTCAGGGACGACATCGTTAGAAGCTACGGGAACAATCCCGCTTTCATCCAAGGGGACATTGCCGTTTCTTTGTTTGCGAAGTTCGCTGAGCACCGTGTTACGGGCAATCGTATACAACCAGGTTGAGAAAGAAGCATCTAACTCTCTGAAGGAGTGCAAGCTGCGAAATGCTTTATAGAACGTTTCCGAGCATAAATCTTCGGCAAGCAGCTCCATATGAGCGCTCTTTAACATGTGATAAACGAAGGCCAATATCTTCCGCTGATACCTTCGCATCAGCTCCGAGTACAGCTCCGTATTGCCTTCCTTAATCTCTCGAATCATTTGGGAATCCGTCATTTAGGTGCGATCCTCCTCGCGCTTCCATGGGCCATCTTCCCGTTCGATTCTTACATCAATTATTACCGAACAGGGCCAAAAAAGTTGCGGTTATCTATGTAACTTCGATAAAAATTCTCATCGACATCAGAGCAAATTAACAGCGTAGCCAAACTTTGAGGATATTATACCACAGGAGTTGGATTTAAAAAAACATCCATTCCTGCTTAATTCATGGCAAAAGACGAAGGAATACATTTGTCCCCTGTCATAACACCCATAAAATGGCAGACCTTCGCCTATTTAGCAAAGGTCTGTTCTGTACAATATACGAGTGCTCTCAGGATGATTCTGCAACCGATATCGCAACGAAGCGCGAGGCTGCCTCACGAATGTTTGCCGCCTGTGTAATGGCGGAAATCACGGCAACGCCATCCGCCCCGGCGCGAATCACCTCGCCGGCCGTCTCGGTCGTAATCCCGCCGATGCCGACTAACGGCAAGGTGATGCCGCTGGCGCGCAGCATGCGGAGAATACCCGGCCCTTGCGGCGCCTCGGCGTCCGCTTTCGAGGCCGTGGGATAGATTGGCCCGATGCCGAGGTAATCGGCGCCGTGGTGAACGGCGGCCTCCGCCTCGGCGAGCGTGTGCGCGGAAACGCCGAGGATGCGATCGCCGATCCGGGCGCGGACCCGCACAGCCACCTCGTCTTCCTGGCCGACGTGAACGCCGTCGGCGTTGATCGCGAGGGCCAGTTCCACGTCATCATTCACGAGGAACGGTACGCCCCTCCTGCGGCAGGCGGCCTGTAGCTGGAGGGCAAGCGCTCGCAGTGACTCTCCGGTAAGCGCGCCCGGCCCTTTCTCCCGAAATTGCACGAGCGTAACGCCTCCGGCAAGCCCCTCCTCCAGCACGCGCAGCGGCTCCTCCCGGCAGTTTGGGCTGCCGATGACCAGGTACGTCTGCAGCAGCTGACGCATGCGGGCGTCTTCGATGCGACCACTCCTCATCGAGAAGCTCCTAACAGGCGGCGGTAAGCAAAATGATTCGTCGGGCCATGCCCTTGCCCCAGTTCAAGCCCCTGTTCAATCGCCGCTTGGATGAAGGCCCGGGCGGTCCGTACCGCATCTAATGCCAGCGCACCTTTGGCAAGCTCAGCTGTCAGCGCAGCTGAGAAAGTGCAGCCCGTGCCATGCGTATGCCGAGTCGGTATCCGACGCCCAACCAGCTCAGTGAAAGCTTCCCCGTCATAATACAAATCAACGATGCGATCGCCGCTCTCGTCGGCGTGGCCGCCTTTGATCACGACCTGCCGCGCCCCGTACGCACAAATACGTTTTGCCGCCTCGCGGCGGTCCTCCAGCGTACGAATCGACAGACCGGATAACACCTCCGCCTCCGGGAGATTGGGCGTAACGATGTAGGCCAGCGGTAGCAACACCTCCCGCAGTGCCCGCACCGCTTCCGGCTGAAGCAAGGAAGCGCCGCCCTTGGCGACCATCACTGGGTCGACAACTACTTGGGTCCAGCTAAATGCACGAATCTGGTCGGCAACCGCTTCAATGATGTCGGCGCTGAACAACATCCCGGTCTTCAGCGCGTCCACGCCAAGGTCGGAGCCAACCGCCTCGATTTGCTCCGAGGTCGCTTCCGACGGTAGCGGGTAAACGTTTGTCACGCCCAGCGTGTTCTGGACCGTTACGGCGGTGATCGCCGACATTCCGTAAACGTTCAGCTCCTGGAACGTTTTGAGGTCGGCCTGAATGCCGGCCCCGCCGCCGCTGTCCGACCCGGCGACCGTCAGCGCCCTGGCGATCCGGCTCATCCGACCCACCATCCGCCGGTGCCGGTCGCCTGCATTTCACGCACCGCCGCGTGGCCCTTAAGCGAATGCGGATGCAGCTTCGCCAGCTCGTCGAGGAACGCGATCTGGAAGCTGCCCGGGCCGGCGGCCGCCGTCCGCTCGGCGGCGCGGGACGCGGCAGCGCCGTAGAACGCCAGCCCGGAGGTGCCGGCCAGCAGCAGATCGCGCTCCACCGCGGCGAAAGCCCCCAGCACCGACGTGAGCAAGCAGCCCGTGCCGGTAACTTGAGTCAGCAGAGCGTCCCCGCCGCTGACGATCCGGCACTGCAGCCCGTCGGTGATGACGTCTTCACGGCCGGTGATCGCCACGACCGTGTTCAGCGCTCGTGCGGCCCGCACCGCGAGATCGGCCGACTCGGCCCCCGCGGTGTCGCCGGCGTCAACGCCCTTGATCTCGCGGGACTCTCCGACGAGATGGGCGATCTCCGCCGCGTTACCGCGCACGAGCGATACCTTCACCTCGCGCAGGATGCGCAAGGCCGACTCGGTGCGGAAGGCGGTTGCTCCCGCACCGACCGGGTCGAGCAACACCGGCACGCCATGGGCATTCGCCGAACGGCCGGCGAGGATCATCGCATCGACCTGCGGCGTGGACAACGTGCCGATGTTTAGGACGAGGGCTCCGGCGATCTTGGCCATATCAGCCACCTCTTCGGGTGCGTAGGCCATGACCGGTGATGCGCCAAGCGCGTACAAGCCATTCGCCGTAAAATTCGTGACGACCACATTGGTCATGTTATGCACGAGGGGTTTCGTATTTTGCACCTTTTCCAGCACATCGGACAACTCTTTTTCTAACAAACTCATGATTCCAACCTCTCTTTCGATCAATGAAATGAATGCGACATCTTCGGCTCCGCAACCGGCCAGTCCTCCAGCCGATACGCCATGTCCCAGAAGAGATATTCTAGTTGGCAGCTTTGGATAAAATGCTCGGCCATCCTTTGGCGTTCCGCCTGATGTGCAGTTTCCGCCCATTGGTCCAGCGCCTGGGCGAACTTCTCCGTTACGCCTCCCGCTCGTTGACCATAGAATTGGATCCACTCATAGAAGGGATGCTCCGGCGTCGGCTTGACTTCCTCAAGCAGTTTCTGACCGATCTCCAGATAGGTCCACGGACAAGGCAGGAGAACAGCGTAAATCTCCCCCAAACTTCCTTCATGGGCTACCGTCAGCATATGACGGATATAGTGATGAGCCGAAGGCGCGAGCGGATATCCCTGCAACTCTTCAAAATCCACCCCCGCCACCCGGCAGAAATTGTGATGCGGATGAATCTCACTGTTTAAGATGAACTCGATCTGTTGATTGAACCCCGCGATCTCTTCGCGAGTCCGGCACTTGGAAATCGCGATCCCGTAAATACGCATGTAGGCATTTAAATATTCATAGTCCTGTTTAACGTAATGAATGAGCTGTTCTTTCTGTAATTGGCCGCTCGCAATACCCCTGACAAATGGATGATCAAATATCGCTTGATAAATCCCGTCAGCCTGCCTGCGTAATTCTTGAGAAAACCCCATCGTCTCCACCTCCCAAAATGATTAGCTTGGAAATCCCCTGAGAAGGCGAACGCCAAACGTCCTGATCACAGAGCGCGCAAAAAAGCCGCTCCGTAGAGGGAGCGGCTGGATTAAGTCCTAGGCTGGAATTTATACGACAACCTAAGAGCTATTCACATGGGGCCGGCTCCACTTTCCTACGCTAGTATGAACTAGATCAGGTTCAAAGGGTCCAAGATGGTCTCTTGTCTCAGCCGTTTACGGCGCCCCTAGTGGATTCCTATGCAATTCATTTATTACTCTACCGATCCCTGCCTGGATTGTCAATCCCGTCCAGCGAAAGATAGTTGGGACTCTTGCTTCTATCGTCTACACCATCCCCAAAAGGCTGCATAGCATAAATAACAGGGAACTGTCTTCCACACCGGTTCCGCATGACAAGTAACCGGATTCCATCCAGTTAAGGAAGGTTAGGCTATGAACTCAGCCGGAAAAGGCAAATCCTCGTCCTCCAGCAAGAAAAACGGCAAAAAGGGCGGTTTCCGGCCCAAAACTCCGGAATATACGGTAGCTGCGCTGCTGCTTTCCGGTAAACTTCGCGTGGATTCCGTCCAGTTATACCGCAATGCCACGATGTTTGTTTCTCTCGTTGGCGAATACAAAACGATCAGCAGCGATGCGAACGCCGACAAATTGCTGAACTTCCTCAATGAGAACGGGGACATGACCATTAATGATATCATCAACGCCATGAAGAAAAAAGCGGACAATTCCTCCTGAACAGGAGAATTGCCCGCTTATCATCATAACCACGATACGGGGGTTTGCCATAATGAGCGAATTTGACGGCGAAGGTTTCTCAGAACTGATCGTGATCATCATTCTGGTGGTCTTATTTTTCTACGGTTCTAACGATATTGAAACGCTGACGGGCGCCCCGACTTCCGATAGCTGAAGGATGGCGCCCGTACTGCGCAATTTTGTTATTTAAATTGCAACCGAATGGTCTTAATTTCATACGGTGATACCGACAACTCAAGCTCCGCTGCAGTGGAGGGCTCTCCAGACGCCCGTTCCATCAGATCGGTTTCCTGCCAGGAGACCACCGGCATTCCGAATTGCAAACGAACGCGGCCCCGGCCCCCTTTGTATTCATGGAAACGGACGATGAGGCCGTCGCCGTCTTCCGCTTTTTTCACCGCATCAATGATGACGTCAGCACTGCCGCTCGTTTGGAGGAGCGAGAAGGAAGCGGTTTGTGCCTGGCCCGGCGTGGCGTAAACCGGATGATTTAGCAGCGCTGCCGCCTGTACGGTGCCGCCCTCGGACCAATGTCCCTCATGAGGATACAGGGCGTACGTAAACTCATGCTCGCCGCGATCTGCTTGCGGGTCCGGATAAGTAGCCGATTTCAACAGCGACAACCGGATCACATGGTCTTTAATGTCGTGGCCGTATTTGCAATCATTCAGCAGGCTGACCCCGTACCCGTGCTCGGACAAATCGACCCATTGATGACCCACCGTTTCAAAGCGAGCGAGGTCCCAGGACGTGTTCCAATGTGTCGGTCGGTTGACGTTGCCGAACTGGATATCGTAGGTGGCTTCCGTGGCGCGCACGTCGACGGGAAAAGCGACCTTCAGCAGCTGTTGACGCTCCTGCCAATCGACCCGAGTCCGGAAATCAATCCGCCGGTTGTCGCCATACAGAATCATCTCTTGGCGAATCGTCGAGCTCATGTAAGTCCAAGTGAAGGTAACGACGGCGCGCAACGCACCTGTGACAACCTCACAATCTTGAAGTTGCTCGACCTCGCGCAACTTCTCCTGGTAGAACACATCGATGTCCCAAGCCTCAAACATTTTAGGTTTATCTTCAAATACCTGCAGCACGTTCCCTCGTTCGCCCGGGGCCAACACCTCGCGTCCGGCCGCGCGATCATAGATCGAAGTAAGCTGCCCACGATCGTTCCATTCGATGCGATAGATTGGCGTTTCAATCCCGTTTGACCGCGCTTTAAACGGTTCGCTCGCGGCAGTATCCGCCTGCCCGCCTTTCCTGCGTTGGATCGTGATAAATCCAAGCGGCGGCACATCCTTCACATGCACCCACAGCGTCGTCCCCTCCAGCTGGGATTCCAGCGGCTGACCCTCATTTTGGATCCAATCCGATCCCGCAGTTTGGTCCTCAAGGGCAACCAAGCCGCTAAACGGCCAGGAGGTTGGATTCCACACGGTGTACGTATCCCCCGCATCGCTTGTCATGGCTTGAATGGCTTGCTCGCGGCATGACTCCAGCAACGATTCGGCCTGCGCATATCCCAGCTTGGAATCGCGATACACCTCCGGAATGGACGAGCCTGGAATGATGTCATGGAACTGGTTACGGAGGATCGTTTTCCAGCTTTCGTCGAGCTTCGCTTTCGGATAAGCCTCCCAGTTTCCGCCCGCCAGAAGCGCCTGCAGACTAAGCAACCATTCGGCGTCCCTGGACAACAGTTCCAGCTTGCGGTTCATCTTCTTGTTGTACGCCTGACTAGTGTAAGTTCCCCGGTGGTATTCCAAGTACAATTCGCCGTCCCAAGTATGGATGTAGCGATCCGCCGCCTCAACAGTCTCATGCAGCTTGGCGAAGAAATCGTCCGCCCGTCCGGTCGTTACGCGAGGAAGCCCCGGCATCTCATCGAGCCGCCGCCGCAGCTCCAGATGCTCGCGGTTGACGCCGCCGCCACCATCGCCGTACCCATAGGAGAGCAGAAGCTCCTTGTTCACTTCCTTGTCGCGATACGTCTCCCAAATGCCCTGCACGCTGGACGCCTCAATATTACCGTTATAGGTATACCACCAGAAACTGCCGTCCTGCGGCGTGGTGATGAAGTGCGTCAGTACCTCGCTGCCGTCGATGCCGCGCCAGTGGAACGTATCATGTGGCATGCGGTTATACTGGTTCCAGCTGATTTTCGTTGTCATAAACGTGTCAATACCCGATTTACGCAAAATCTGCGGCAGGGCCCAGCTGTAGCCAAACACGTCCGGAAGCCATAAGTAGGTGCACTCTTGGCCGAACTCCTCACGCAAAAAGCGCGTCCCGTACAGCAACTGTCGCACCAGCGATTCCCCGCTCGTCAAATTGCAGTCCGCCTCCAGCCACATCCCGCCGGCTGCTTCCCATCGCCCTTCCTTGACGCGTTCCTTGATCTGTTCATAAAGATCCGGGTAATCCTGCCTAATATATTCGTAAAGCTGCGGTTGCGTCTGCAGGAACACGTATTCCGGGAACATCTCCATCAGGCGAAGCACGGTGCTGAAGCTGCGCGCCGCTTTTTCCCGCGTGTGCTTCAGCCGCCATAACCAGGCGACGTCGATATGGGTGTGTCCGATGCATTGGACCGTGACCGGCGACGTCTTCTTCATTCCCGCCACAGCCTGGGTCAATTGCTCCTCGGCTTCGGTCAGCGACGTGTAAAACGCCTCCGATCCCGGATAGGACCAATCGATCCGCAGGAACGCGCGATCCAGCGCCGTCAATAGATCGGTCCGCTCTGGCGCGTTCGCCGGCAACACTTCCACCGTCTGCATGACCGCACGGGCCGTATAATATAAGCGATCAACCGTTCCGTCCAGCCAGGCGATTTCCGCCCGCTTGATCCGGTGCTCCTGGACTTGCGGCTTCCCGCCGCCCTCGAGGCCGGACCATAAGCGGAACTGCAGCTTAACTTTCGTGCCGGAAGCCTCCTCCGGGAAAAATACTTCCTGGTGATTCATATCCACGCCTTGGAACGGTTCTCCGTTGACATATAGAAGTGATTCGAACCCGGAGTTGTTCCCTCCGCCCGTATTACCAAAGTCAAATACGCCAACGATTTGACGTCCCTTCCAAGCTCTCGGCAGGTCAACATCTGTCTCCAGCCATATATAAAGATCTCGACCCTCCCAGCGATCTCCCGCCTGCATCGTGGACCACGGCCCCTCCTCGGGCGGTCTGGCGCCAATGTGCCCTTCTTCGTCCACCTGCGCGCGAAATGCCTCGATCGGCTGGGCATCGCGGTATCGGTATGCTTCCAGCTCGCGTATCCTCGCGTTTAATTTCTCTTCCGTCCAGAACATCGTATCGGGTACCTCCCCTGAATATGAGTTAGCCTACCCTCTCATTTTCCGATTCTGTCCCGGCGAAGTAAATTACTTATCCTCATTAATTTTTGTCCAATTATGATATGATGGAGCTATTATGAACAAAGGAGCCCCTGCCCGTGGATTTGAAAAAATGGCGTAATGAACTAGCGTACGCACTGAACAGAATCTGTGGTGAAATCGTTGCTGGAGATGCCGTCGTTGATTGGGTCGATATCGTGATAGAACAAACTGGCGGCTCGGGAAAATGCCCTCCCCACGCCCATACCTGGTATGAATTCAACTACGTCCTGTCCGGTCGAATGCAAACCCGCTTCATCGATCAGGATGTGATGGTGCATGCGGGGGAATTCTTCCTCATTCCACCGGGGATGACTCATGCTCACGACTATTCCCGCGAGGATCCGCATGAAGGGATCTGCTTGCGATGGCGGTTTCGGCCCTCAACAGGCGAAGCAGATGCCGCGGACGATAGCTTTCTCGGACGGCTTGCTCAGCTGAAAGATTGGCCCCCCGGCGCTTACCGCGACAATGACGGTATCCGGTCGCTGTTGCTTCAGTTCTTTGCCGAAGCAGAAAGCGGGCGATCCCCTTTTTATCTGCGCCTCCTCTTGGTGCAATTGCTGGAGGTTTTATCCGGAGTAACCGCACGCCATGGGTCAGCGGCAACAGAGCCGGTACAAGCCCGGGACGCATTGCTGCGCAAAGTGGAGGTCTATTTGGAGGATTTTCGCGGGGACCGGTTCAATGTGGAGGCGTTGGCGGCCTCGCTGCATATGAGCTATGGCCATCTATCGCGCTTGTACAAACAAAAAACCGGCCGGACCTTAATCGAGGAGATGAATCGAATCCGGCTGGCCAAAGCCTGCGAGTTGCTGTTGCAGCCTTCCCTGCTTATTAAGGAAGTCGCCGAACAAGCCGGCTTTCCTGACATTTACTACTTCAGCAAGGCGTTTAAGAAGAAATACGGCGTTAGCCCGCTCACCTATCGCAAGCAACAGCTCATCAGCTTGGCGAGGTAATGCTTGGACATCAGGCAGGTTCGTTTATCAGAGTCGACGAATGTCTTCTGCCGCTAACCCCTGTGTGAGTTGTTCCATTGTATTCGATTTGTCGAATTCGATTTGTCGTCAACGCCCAAATGTACGAGTTTTATTCGAAATTTCATACATAATCATGCCTACCGCCCTCCCGCGGCCTACATAAGCATGAAAAATCAGCAAAACGGACGAAATCTATTCGATTTTTCGTATATATTGCTGGCCCGCTGCGTTAAAAAGACAAAAAAAAGACCGCTTCCTTCGAAGCGGTCCTTGCTCACTCACGAGCAAGAAGTTATTGGATAGGAGTGGAGAGAAACCATACTGTACTTTTATTATATGTATACGTTTTCATTCTGTCAACACTTTTTTTGAGCGCTTTCATTTCGCATTGTACAAGGGGTTGCCATATCCCGCTAACTATATAGTTTGACATCAAAATCATACCTGTGTCGCCGGTTTGTAGTGGAAATAGGAGCATGGATGTGTTGATTACGCTATAAGTGTATAACGGACTCCAGTGACCTTACTGCGCTTAAGTGGTAACAAAAGAAATGCTTTTGTCCGAAATAAGGTCTTCTGGTTCCGTTAGCTGAAATCACAAATCAGGCCCGGCTGAATTCAAGATTCGACGCCGAGCCTTCACCTTCGATTCTCCTTCGTGATCAAAAGGCCGAATTTATAACACCCTCTTCCAATCCAGTTTTAAATTCGGCTTTTCAGCACCGAGAAGGTTGAATGAAGCTAGGGACTGAGCAGCGCAGCGTAGCTGAAAGCTACGTGAGCAGCGGAAGGCCCGGCTGAATTCAAGATTCGACGCCGAGCCTTCCCCTCGATTCCCCTTCGTGATCAAAAGCCGAATTTAAAACATCCTCTTAAACGTAGACGGTGTGGCCTAGGGATTGGAGATGCGCTCTCGCCCTCTCCATCTCCCCTTCCTGACGGAAGGACAGGCGCAGCACGCCCGGGACATCCTCGCGACTTTCGATGATCTGCATATTGCTCAGATTGATGTGGCGAAGGCCCAGCTCGGTCGCGATTTGCCCAATGATCCCCGGGGTATCGGGCACATCGATGTAGATGTCGAACAACGAGGTGATCGCTCCTTTGCGCCGCTCCGGCAGCTCGCTGCGGAACTGGTTCGCTTTTTGGAACGAAACCTCGATCCCTTCTCCGTTCTGCGCCTCGAGCAAGGAGATGAACCCTTCGATCTCGCGGTTCCAATCCTTCAGCAAGCCCAGCAGCACTTCGCGGTTACTGAGCAGGATGTCTCGCCAAATCACCGGGTCGCTCGAAGCGATCCGTGTGATGTCGCGGAAACCGCCGGCGGCCAGCATGCGGTACAACCCGTTGCCATCGTTGTAATCACGTACCTGATTCACCAGGGCAACCGCAATGATATGCGGCAGATGACTGATCGCTCCAACGATTTCGTCATGCATGACCGGATCGACACGGACGATTTGCGCTTTAGTGTGCGTCAGAAGCTGCTCCAAACGATGGTAAGCAGCTTCCGGTACGTCGGGAGACGGAGTTAATACGTAAAAAGCGTTCTCGAACAGGAGCGTCGAGGCGGCCTCGACGCCGGAACGTTCCGATCCAGCCATCGGATGGCCGCCGATAAAATGCACCCCCGGGCGAGATATCCTCGCCGCACAAGCGGTGACAGCCGCCTTCGTGCTTCCGACGTCGGTCACTATACAGCCGGGCTTCAGCGGGAGCTCAGTCAACTTCTGCAGGTAATCCTCCAGGAGCCCTACCGGCACGCACAAAAAAATAAAATCGGCATCCGCCGCCGCCTCTTCCATGGACAGAGTCACGGCGTCAACGACGCCGCGCTCTTCGATGCGTTTCAGGGATTCCGGACGGTGGGCGTGGCCGACGACCGTGATACCTGGCTTGCCTTTCAGGCACAACGCCAGCGAACCCCCGATCAAACCAACGCCAAAAATGGCAATTTTCGTTGTCATCGTTTCTCACTCATTTTCTGCGAATAAATTAGGAGATTAAACCCGAGTTGCCGATTTACCAAGCACCTGCTCCAAGGCGGTCACGAATTTAGCGTTTTGTTCGGCGGATCCCACCGTGACCCGTACGAAACTTGGATACTTCGAGAAGCCCGCACGCACGATAATACCTAACTGCAGCAGCGATCCAAACATTTCCCCGGCAGGACGCTGAACATCAACCATAATGAAATTGCCATGTGCCGGAAAATACGTAAGACCCAGCCGTTCGAACTCGCCATACAGATAAGCAATGCCTTCACGGTTCTTGGTACGGCAATCAGCCACGAATTCTTGATCAGCCAAAGCCGCCTTGGCCGCCGCTTGACCGATCCGAGATGTATTAAACGGTTCGCGAACCTGGTTAATCAGTTTAATAACACCCGGTTGACCCACCCCATAACCGATACGCAGCGAGGCGAGACCGTAGATTTTGGAGAAGGTGCGGAGCACTACCAGATTGGGATATTGGTTCAGCAAAGCAATTCCGTCCGTGTATGCCGAATCGGTAACATACTCTGAGTACGCTTCATCCAATACGACCAGCACATGTCCCGGAACCCGGTCCAGAAAAGATACAAGCTCAGCATGAGGCACGATCGTCCCTGTCGGATTATTGGGGTTGCAGATCCAGACGGCCTTCGTTTTCTCTCCAATACTTGCGAGCATTCCCTCCAAATCGTGGGTGCCATCCTTTAGCGGCACTTCGATGCTTACGGCTCCCTCAATGTCGGCATTACTCTTATACACGCTGAACGTCTGGTCCGCCATCACCGTCTCATCGCCAGGCAAGAAAAATGCCCGGGTGATCAAAGCGATAATTTCATCGGAACCGCAGCCGAAAATAATCTGTTCTTTCCTAACGCCAAGCCGGCTGGCCAACACGTCGGTCAACTCTGCTGCGCTGCCGTCGGGGTACAAGCTGATGTTAGCCAGTTCCTGCTCGATAGCGGCACGGACGCGCGGTGAACAGCCATATGGATTTTCGTTGGAAGCCAGCTTGATGACTTCGTCGAGCCCAAGCTCCTTCTTTACTTCTTCAATCGGTTTACCGGGTTGATACACCGGCAAATTGACGATCTGGGGTTTCGGCAACATGGATAGGTTCCTCCCTCAAATGACTTGTTGTGCTGTTCCAAAAAACTATAATCTCAATTTTGCCACAAAGTCGCGAATTTGCAACAACCCTTGGTCTCGGGTGGAAGCCTGCGCCAACTGAGACAGGCTTTCTTCGATCTTTCGTACGATCGCGCTGCCGACGACCGCGCCGTCACAGATTGCAGCAAAACGCTCAACCTGCTCGCGGCTCGAGATGCCAAAACCAACAGCGACGGGCAAATCCGTTTGTGCTTTAACCGATGCGATAAAATCATCGACACTAGCGTTAAACGTAGCGCGCTCACCAGTCACGCCCAGCGAGGAAACGCAGTATACAAACCCGCGGGCACGCTCCAGAATTTGCGCGATCCGTCCGCTAGACGTTGGCGCTACGAGCGGAATCAGCTTAACGCCTGCTGCATCCGCTAACCCCAGAACCTCCTCTGCCTCTTCATAAGGCAAATCCGGGATAATCAAACCGCTGATCCCCGCTTCTTTCACAGCGGCAAAGAAACGATCCGATCCCATTTGAAACACGGGATTGTAGTAAGTAAACAAGACGAATGGAAGTCGAATTCCCCGTTCTCGAGCTTTAGCGGCTGTCTCGATGCAGGAAGCGACCGTGATCCCATGGACCAAGGCACGCTCTGAGGCCCGTTGAATGACCGGACCGTCCGCCAACGGGTCAGAGTAAGGTACACCCAACTCCACCACATCGGCACCGGCTTCCTCCAGAGCCGCCAAAATGTCGAGGGTTGTCTCCGGATCCGGGTCACCAACGGTTATAAACGGAATCAGCGCGGTTTTCCCCGCCGTCTTCAGCTTCGCAAATGTGTCGTCGAGCAAACGGCCTGCTGTTAGACTCATATCGTTCCCCCGCCTTCCGTATACGCCATAATCGATTCCACGTCCTTATCCCCGCGGCCCGATAAGCAGATCACGATGATCTCATCCCTGCTCATCGCCGGAGCCATCTTCACAACTTGCGCCACCGCATGCGCCGATTCCAGCGCCGGGATGATTCCCTCGGTCCGGCTCAGCAATTGGAGCGCATCCAGGGCCTCACGGTCCGTAATCGGATAATATTTCGCGCGTTCGATATCCTTCAGATAGGAATGCTCCGGACCAATCCCCGGGTAATCCAGACCGGCGGAAATCGAATGAGCCGGCAGCACCTGACCAAATGCGTCCTGCAGCAAATAACTCATCGAGCCTTGGAAGACGCCTTTCGTGCCTTTGGTCATCGTTGCGGCATGGAATTCAGTATCGACACCTTTGCCGGCGGCTTCCACACCTACGAGACGAACCTCCTGATCCTCGACAAACGGATAAAACATCCCGATCGCATTGCTCCCGCCGCCTACCGCAGCGACGAGCATCTCCGGCAACCGACCTTCCGCCCGCAAAATCTGCTCCCGTGTTTCATCGCCGATAATGCGTTGGAAATTCCGCACCATCATCGGATACGGATGCGGCCCGGTGGCCGACCCCAGAATATAAAACGTGTCATGCACGTTGCTGACCCAATAGCGCAGCGCCTCGTTGCAAGCATCCTTCAACGTCCGTGTACCTGACATCACAGGAACGACCTCTGCACCAAGGAGTTTCATCCGGAACACGTTTAACTGCTGCCGCTTCGTATCCTCCTCGCCCATGAACACTTTGCATTCCAGACCTAACAAAGCAGCAACGGTGGCAGTTGCCACCCCGTGTTGGCCCGCGCCGGTCTCGGCGATGACTTTCTGCTTCCCCATCCGTTTGGCCAGGATCCCTTGCCCGATCGCATTGTTGATTTTATGCGCACCGGTATGGTTCAAATCCTCGCGTTTGAGGTAAATCTTGGCTCCGCCCAGATGTTGCGTCAGGCGTTCCGCGTAATACAATGGCGTCTCCCGCCCGGAATACTGCTTCAGCAAATAAGCAATCTCCGCTTGAAACTCGGGATCATCTTTATATTTCGAATAGGATTCTTCCAATTCGATTAATGCGTTCATCAGCGTTTCCGGTACATAACGGCCTCCAAAAGGGCCAAAACGTCCATGCTCATCCGGTACCTGCTTCATCATCCCTTCACCCTCTCTACGAATGCTGTCATTTTCGCGATATCCTTTACGCCGTCCGTTTCAACCCCGCTTGAGACGTCAACACCGTCCGGCTGCAAAGTCTCGATCAACACCTCTACATTATCGGGATGTAGTCCGCCGGCCGCAAGGAACGGAACCCCTTGATCTATGGCCCATTGGCGATAAGGTTCTGCAGCCGCCCAATGAAAAGTGATGCCGGAGCCTCCGCCGTATTCCGGGTCGTACGTATCGAGCAACAGCCCGTCCAGCACGCCGGCATATTCCGCCAAGGTAGCGCCGGCATGGACCGTTCCGTCCGTTTTCACCGGAAATGCCTTGAAAATCTTGACGCAATAAGCATCTTTGACCTTCCGGCAAAACTCCGGGCTTTCCGTCCCGTGGAGCTGCAGGATGTCCAGCGGCGCCTGCCGCAAAACCTCGTCCAGCTCCTCCAAGGTCGGATTGACGAAAACCCCAACGCTCTGGGGAACCGCCCCCGAGCTCCACTCTCGAAGCACGGGAAGCAGCTCCGCCGCACGGCTTCCGCTGATTTGGCGCTTGCTTCTGGCAAACACGAATCCGACATAATCTACGGGTAAGTTCACCATAGATTTTAGCACTTCAACGCTTTGAAGTCCACAAATTTTTACCGCGACTTCACCCATGATACGTCGTCCCCTCTGCGTTTTTGTCAGGTTCTGCAGCTTGAAATACCGGCCCCATCAAGTCATGTACCGCGTCCCCAACATTGTCCCGTCGCATAAAGGTTTCCCCGATCAGCACGCCTTGTGCGCCGTTCTTCTGCAAAAATTCCACATCTTCCCGCGTCTGAATCCCGCTCTCACTGATCAGTGTCGCATGCTGAGGCACCAGTGCGGCCAGCGCGGTCGTTGTCTCCAAGGACACCTCAAAGTTCCGCAGATTCCGGTTGTTAATGCCGATCAGCTTCGCTGCAGGCAGTGCCAGGACCCGATCCAGCTCCTCTCGGTCGTGGACCTCAATCAATACGTCGAGCCCCAGTGCCGTGGCGAGTGCCAAGTAGTCCCGCAGCTGGGCATCGCTCAGAATCGCTGCGATCAACAGCACCGCGTCAGCCCCAAGCAGCCGAGCTTCGTAGATCTGCCGTTCGTCGATCACGAAATCCTTGCGCAACAGCGGCACGTTTACCGCCTCGCGAATCGCACTCAAGTAGGCCCTGCTGCCTTGAAAATACGTTTCATCCGTCAGCACGGATATGCAGTCGGTTCCCGCCGCTTTATAAGCCGCTGCCAGCTGAACCGGATGGAAATCCGGACGGATCAGCCCTTTGGAGGGCGATGCCTTCTTTACTTCCGCTATTAACCCCATGTCTCTCTTCCGGCCCGCCGTAAGGGCGGAGTGGAAGCCGCGTGTCGGCGTCATCTCCGCGATGCGTCGTTCCGCTTCTGCGATGGAGAAGGTTTCCGCCAAACGCGCGACCTCCGCTTTTTTCGTCTCCACAATCCGCTCAAGATACATAACTTAATTCCTCCGTTGTTTGAATAAGCTGCTCCAGCTTGTTAAAAGCCTTCCCCGAATCAATCGCTTCCGCAGCGATGGCGACCCCTTCACGAATGTTGTCAGCAAGACCGGCTACATACACGCAAGCGCCCGCGTTAGCCAGAACAACGTCCCGGTGAGCTCCTGGCGCCCCTTGCAACACATATCGGACGATCTCCGCATTCGTCTGCGGATCGCCGCCGATCATCGCCTCCAGAGGATACGTGCGAAGCCCTAGATCTTCCGGTTGAAGATCATAGGTCGTAATCTCGCCGTTTTTCAGTTCGGATACCCGTGTTGGGGACGAAATGCTGATCTCATCCAGCCCTTCCCGGCTGCTGACGACCAGCGCCCGTTTGGAGCCCAACTCTCGCAACACTTCGGCAATCGTTGACGTTTTTCCGCCATCATAGATGCCCAGTACCTGGCGATCCGCCCCTGCCGGATTCGTCAGCGGCCCCAGCATGTTGAAGACGGTACGGATGCCCAGCTCCTTGCGAGGTCCCGCCGCATGTTTCATCGAAGGATGATACAGTTGCGAGAACATGAAACAAATGCCTATATCGTCAAGGCAGCGTTTCGCCTGTCCGGCGTCCAGTTGAATATTGACGCCTAATGCCTCAAGCACATCGGCGCTGCCTGAACGGCCGGAAGCCGATCGGTTACCATGTTTAGCCACGCGGACCGATACCGATGCCGCAACGATGGCTGCCGTCGTCGACACGTTGATTTTATGGATGCCGGAACCTCCCGTTCCGCACGTATCCAGCAGCTTCTGTGTTTCCGTATCAATCCGGCTGGAGGCACCGCGCATCGCTTCCGCGAAGCCGGTAATCTCCTCTACCGTTTCCCCTTTGATTCGCAGTGCCGTCAACAGGCTGCCGATTTGAGCCGGAGTTGATTCGCCGTTCATGATGGCCTGCATCATGCCGCGCGCTTCTTCCCGCGCCAAATGTTGTCCTTCGATCAAGCGGCCGATGCCCGCCTGAACGGTTTGCTGTCCTGTCATCTCGATTCGCTCCTCTCTTTAGTTCCCCGGGGTATATTCGTAAAGATAATCCTGATTGATAACGTCATCGTGCCGAGCCGGAGGAGGAAACATCTGCTCCGCTGTACGGATCGCCGTCAAGAGCGCCTTGGCTTTATTTACCGACTCTTGATATTCGTTCTCCGGAATCGAGTCCCACACGATGCCCCCGCCCGCTTGCACATAAGCCTTCCCTTGCTTGAACACGATCGTGCGGATCGTAATGCAGGAATCCATGTTCCCCGAGAACCCGAGGTATCCGATGGCCCCGGCGTAAGTCCCGCGTGCTTCACGTTCGAGCTCCGCGATAATCTCCATCGCCCGCAGCTTCGGCGCGCCGGAGACCGTCCCAGCCGGTAGACAAGATAGAAAGGCATCGAAGAAGTCCTTATCATCCCGCAACCTGCCGGACACCTTAGATACCATGTGCATGACGTGAGAGTATCGCTCGATATCCATATAGGATTCGCAAGTGACGCTGCCAAAATCGGAGACGCGGCCCAAATCGTTGCGGCCAAGGTCGACCAGCATCAGGTGTTCCGCCCGTTCCTTCTCATCCTGCAGCAGCTCTGCTTCCAGCGCCAAGTCTTCCGCTTCCGTGGCCCCCCGCGGTCTCGTTCCGGCAATCGGACGAGTCTCCACCCGGCCATTCTCCACTTTCACCAACGCCTCGGGCGACGTGCCAACGATAATTTCCTCGTCCAGCTTGAGATAGTACATATACGGCGATGGGTTCAGGGTCCGCAGAACACGGTATACGTGAAGCGGATCAACTTCAGTTTCGATATGGAATCGCTGCGAGAGTACCACTTGAAAAATATCTCCCGCTCGGATATATTCCTTCGCCTTATCCACATTCGCAATGAACTGCTCCTTCGTCAGATTGGACTTAACGTCACCGAGGTCGGTCACCACCGGCAACGGCCTGCGGTTAAAGCTCTCGCCCGGCCCTTCCTGCTGCAGCAGATCAGCCGCCAGGTCCAGTTTCAGCTCCGCCTCCGCATAAGCCCTCCGGATATCCTCATCGCGATCGCCTGGCTTGACATGTACATTGGCCACGAGCAGAATGCGTTGTTTTACGTGGTCGAACACAATCACTTGATCACAGAACATAAACTGCATATCTTGCAGATTCAGGTCATCGACCTGATGTGCAGGGAGCTTCTCATAATACTGCAGCAGATCATAACCGAAAAACCCGATCGCTCCGCCTGTAAACGGCGGCATTTCCGGAAGCTTCGGACTGCGGTAGCCCCGCAGGATCGCCTTCAGCTCATCAACGGGCCGGGACGAGCTCAGCCGCTCTTCGCCGCCATCACGACCGATCGTAATTTCACCTTTCTTGGCCGAGATGGTCAGGAACGGGTCTGTGCCGATAAACGAATACCGTGCCCACTGACTGCCACCTTCCACGCTCTCCAGCAAAAATGCCCGCTCCCGCTGGGCGATACGGCGGAAGATACGGATCGGGGTTTCCATGTCGGCGAGCAGCGTACGGGCAATCGGAATCAGATTGTATTCGTTCGCCAAAGCAATGACCTGTTCTACTTGCGGGGTTGCCATGTCTCTCACTTCCTTTTCGGTTTGGTTCAGAGCCAAATAAAAAAACCTCTACCGAAGTAGAGGTTCTGGGATTTGCGGTTTATGGGAAAGCACTGCTCCGAATCACGCGTATACCTCACATTCCTCACAAAAGGAAATGACAAGAATCGCGCCCGGAAACAGGCTATCGCTCAGCTAAACTCAGCTCATCTCAACTATACTCTACTCAGCTCTAAAATGTCTCATTTCAAAACTCTCAAAAATCTCAAACAGCTCAACTAACTTGCTCTCATCTAACTTACACTCATCTAAAATCTAAAATAACTATACCTTATCGACAGCCCGTTTGGCAACCCAAACCTGCTTAGGATCCGGAAACGCTAAGGTCCGGCCGCAAACTGCGGGCTTCGTTCAAATAAACATGCTTCATGTCCCGCTGTCCTTTGGTTGTGTTCACTTGAATCAACAGGCGAATACATTTAGGCAGGGCGCCTTGCACAGGGATCTCCGTCGAGCACATCAACGGAACCATATCCCAGCCGCTTAAGACCCGAATGGCACGGGCCGGGAAGGTGGCATCCAGATCCGGTGTAACCGTGATCCAGACACTGCAAATATCCTCGGGTTCGATTTCGTTACGCGCTACGATTTCTTTCAACAACGCCGCCGTCGCGTCCAGAATCTCCTGCTCCTCGTTGCGGGCTACCGTTGTTGCTCCACGAATGCCTCGGTTATACATGTTGTCCCTCCTCTTTCAATTCAGCAATCACTTGGCGAACTTCATCCAAAGTCACATCTGAGACAATTTCCACTCGCCCGATCGCTAAAGGTAAAATAAATACCATCGTCTGTTCCTTGAATTTCTTGTCGTGCATCATCGCTCCGATTACATCCTGCTCGTTCAAATGAGCCGGCATGGCCGTCGGCAGACCAAAGCCGCTCAGAATCGATACCGTTTGCTTGTAAATTTGCGGATCTCTGCCCCGATTCACCGCCAGCTTCGCCGCGGCGGCCATTCCGATCGAAATCGCCTCACCATGCAGAAATTCACCATATCCGCCGATCGCTTCGATCGCATGGCCTAACGTATGCCCGAGGTTCAGGATCGCGCGGAGTCCGTTCTCCCGTTCATCAACGGATACGACTTGGGACTTGATCGAGCAGCCTTGCGTCAATCCATAACCAAGCGCTTCAGGATCAAGAGCCAGCAAGTCGGCCGTATGCTCACGGCACCAGTCTGCAAAAGCCGCATCCCAGATCAAGCCGTGCTTGATCATTTCAGACAGTCCGGCTCGGACGTCGCGAGGCGGCAAGCTTTGCAGGCTGTCCACGTCATACAACACCATCTCCGGTTGATGAAAAGCGCCGATCATATTCTTCGCCAACCGATGATTTACCGCGACCTTCCCCCCGACACTGCTGTCGTGGGCCAAAATCGTCGTCGGCATCTGCACGAAGGTTACGCCGCGCATATACGTCGCCGCCACAAAGCCAGCTAAGTCGCCAACGACGCCGCCGCCAAGTGCTACCACGGCTGAGCGGCGGTCCAAACCGCCTTCTATAGCCGTGGTCATGACTTCCTCGTAGACGTCCAGCGATTTGGACTTCTCTCCGGCTTTGACGACTTTGCTGACCGTCCGGTAGCCCTTGGCCTGCAGCGAGGTTTCGACAACCGGCAAATACTTCGGCGCGACATGGTCGTCAGTGACGATCAGGACGGGGCTCTTCGTCGACTGCTGATGTTGTTCGAAGAAATCCCCGGCTTTCTCCAGCAATCCGCCGCCGATATAAATCGGATAAGAACGTTCGCCCAAGTCAACCTGCAGCGTTCTCATCAATACTCCTCCAGCTGAGCCAGGTAACCCTTGTAATTACGCTCGATCTCCCCGATCGAATCACCGCCGAATTTCTCTAGGAACGCCTTAGCGACTTCCCAGGCGACCACGTGCTCCAGCACGACGCTAGCCGCCGGAACGGCGCAGGCGTCCGAACGCTCCACTTGCGCGGCAAATGCCTCGCGAGTGTCGATGTCGACGCTTTGCAGCGGTTTGTACAGCGTCGGAATCGGCTTCATTACGCCGCGAACGACGATCGGCATGCCGTTGGTCATTCCGCCCTCGAAACCTCCGAGCCGGTTCGTGGCCCGATAATAGCCGCGTTTTTCGCTGTACAAGATTTCGTCATGGACCTTGGAGCCCGGAAGGGTCCCCGCTTCGAATCCGATGCCGATCTCCACGCCTTTGAACGCGTTGATTGACATGACCGCTTGCGCAATGCGTCCGTCCAGCTTGCGGTCATACTGTACATGGCTGCCCAGCCCAACCGGTACGCCTTCGACGATGCATTCGACGATCCCGCCGACGGAATCGCCTTCCTCCTTGATTTTATCGATATAAGCTTCCATCTTCTTCTCCGTCTCGGCGTCGGCAACCCGTACCGAAGAAGCTTCCGTTACTCTTGCCAGCTCGTCTAGCGGCAGGTTATGAGACGGCGCTTCGATTTCACCAATACGGATGACCTGGCCGGCGATACGAATACCAAAGTGTTCAAGCAGTTGCTTGGCCACCGCTCCAACGGCGACACGAACCGCGGTTTCACGTGCACTGGAACGCTCCAGCACGTTTCGCAGGTCTTTGTGGTTATACTTCAACCCGCCATTCAAATCGGCATGCCCTGGTCGAGGACGATGCACTCTGCGCTTCTCCTCATCCGTTCCTTCGATCGGTTCAATATTCATAATTTTCTGCCAGTGCTTCCAGTCGTTATTCTCCACGATCAGCGCCACCGGCGCTCCCGTGGTATACCCGTGCCGGACGCCGCCGGCGATTTGTGCCGTATCCTTCTCGATTTGCATCCGCCGTCCGCGGCCATACCCTTTCTGACGACGGGCCAGTTCAAAATTCAGCGCTTCAAAATCCAGCTGCAAGTGGCTTGGCAATCCTTCAATAATCGCAGTCAACTGGGGTCCATGTGTTTCCCCCGCTGTTAAGTATCGTAAACTCATGTTGTTGCGTTCCCCCTTTAAACTGTTAAACTGTAAAGAGCTAAAACCCGATGATATCTTTGCTCATTATAATATTGATTGCTGCATTCTGTCACGTGGTGATTCATTTTATCTTCTCCAGCACCGTCCGGTTCCCTGTGCCACATCAGCTGTGCGGCGTACCCGAACCGGATATTTGCGCCACCTCTATTTCGAGGCTCACAAAATCCGGGCGGGCTGCCGCTAGGCCATTTATTCAGCCGGAACCACATTGGCCGAAAACACCTGCTTCGGTTCGGACAGCTTGGTAGCCGACAGCTTGCGAATCCGATGCTGCCCAACTTCGCGCACAACGAACACATAGCCGCCGTATTCAAACTCCGGCTTTTCGTTGATCGTCGGAATGCGCTTCAGTTGCCCAATCATAAAACCGCTTAGCGTATCGTAATGTTCGATGGGCAGCTTGATACCCAGGATGTCCTGGGCATCGTCGAGCGAGATCGTTCCGCTAAACAGATAGCTGCCCTCGCCAATCTGCTCATATTCTCGCTCCTCCTCATCGTGCTCGTCATAGATGTTGCCGACGATTTCCTCCAGCAAATCCTCCATCGTCACGATCCCGGCAGTGCCGCCGTATTCGTCCACCACAATCGCCATATGGATGCGATTTTGCTGCATTTCCTCGAAGAGCTCATTTGTTTTTTTCGATATCGGGATAAAATACGGCGGCGTCACCAGCTCCTGCAAATTCCAGTTTTCCTTCTCCCCGGTGCGCAAAAAACGGATCAAATCCTTGCTGTGCAAAATTCCGATCAGGTTGTCGACCGTCTCCTCGTACACCGGGAACCGAGTATACTGCTCCTTGTCAGCGATCTCGGCCACAGTTTGTTGATCGGCATCCACGGGAATCGCCACGACATCGATGCGGTGCGTCATGATATCCGATACGGTCAGGTTATCGAAATCAAAAATATTGTTGATCATCAACCGTTCGCTCGGCTGAATTGTCCCCATTTCCTCCCCGGTGTCCAGCATCATGCGGATCTCTTCCTCGGAGACCTCCTCATCGGTGGCATTCGGATCGATGCCAAACAGTCGAACGAGCAGGTTCGTGGACGTGGTCAGCAGCTTCACGAACGGTGCGGTTGCTTTGGACAACACCGACAACGTCGTGGCCGCGAACATCGCCATGGCTTCGGCTTTTTTCATCGCGACCCGCTTCGGCACCAGTTCTCCAAGTACCAATTGGAAATAGGAGAGCAGCAGCGTAATCACGATCAGTGAGATTGTACTTAACACATTTTCGGAAATCGGCAACCCGAGGCGAATCAGATAAGCAGCCAAGTCACCGGCAAAGCTCTCTCCGGCAAAGGCACTGGCAAAAAAGCCCGCCAAGGTAATCCCGATTTGAATCGTGGCCAAGAACTTGCTGGGCTCGCCGAGCAAACCGACGATGACCTTCGCTTTCCGGTGGCCCTGTCCCGCCATCGCTTTGATTTTGTTATCGTTTAGGGAGATCAAGGCGATTTCTGATGCGGCAAAAAAAGCATTAATCAAAATTAAGATCAGAATGACCAATAGTTCCAACAATTCATTCCACCTCCAAAAATTTCCCCAGTTTAGTTTGAGGTTGTCGCCCTGCGGATATACGCAAAAAGGCATAACCTGCAGCCAAAAAAATGGATGCAGATTATGCCTGAAATCCGTCGATGACGAATAGGCTATTCTTGTTAATTACGGTGTTGCTACTCTCCGGGTCGTCCGAATCGCTCATCGATGAAACCTCTCCTGACCTGAATTTATTAATTATTATAGGAAGACCCTCTCCGGCTGTCAAGAACGCTTCCAATACATCCACGTAAAAAAAGCGCCGTATCCCGCCCTGTCTGGCGAAATCACGACGCTGTTGCCGATCATTAATTGGTTCTGGCCATCCTTCGGCCTATCTCAGTCCCGAAGCGGGTTGATTCTCTAAGGAAACGGCGCGACGAGGGTCTAGTGGAAAGTCCTCCAGCATCCTTTTCAAATGCGGGCCTTCGATGCCCAGTACCTGCGCACATTCCTGCGGCGTCAAGAACCCCCGCCGGTAAGCTTCGATCACTTTTCGCTTGTCCATGACCTGACCTCCATTGACTGTATGGTCCAAGTATAGGAAATAACCGTCAAGAATATACCGTAGGACTGGCTTCTTATCGCGAAGTAGTTCGTGAGTAGTGAAACGGCATCGAATCTTGAATTCAGATGCTCGCTCCGTTGCTCACGTAGGTTTCCCTACGCTCCGCTACTCACTCCCCTCTTCATCCAACCTTCTCGACGCTAAGAAGCCAAAACTTTGGATCGCGAAGTAGTTCGTGAGTAGTGAAACGGCATCGAATCTTGAATTCAGATCTTCGAATCCGTCCCTTACCCTTTCTTGCGGTAGAAGAACGTCTCCGCCGCCTCCAGGTCATATTGGCCGGGCGAGAAGATCTGTTCCGTGCTGCCGACGAACAAGACGCCGCCTGGACGAAGTGCACGTGAAAACTTATGATAAAGCCCTTGTTTTGCTTCCTCCGTAAAGTAAATCATAACGTTGCGGCAAACGATTAGGTCGAAGCCCTCTTCGAACGTATCCAGCAGCAGGTTTTGCTTCTTGAACGTCACGGCTTTCTTCAGCTTGGGATCAAACCGGAACATATGACCCTCCGGTGAAAAATAACGCTCCGCCACCGCTTTCGGCACATCCTTCAGTGAACGCTCCAGATATAACCCTTCCTGAGCTTTGCCCAGCGCTCCGTCGTCAATATCCGTCGCGAGCAGATAAGTGTTCGGCAGAAGCCCCAGATCCGCGAGGATCATCGTCAGGGTATACGGCTCTTCTCCCGTTGAGCAAGCCGCGCTCCACACCCTCAGCTTCGGACGTCCGGCCGCCAGCTCCTGCAGCACCGAATCCCGCAGCACTTCCCAACGGTTAGGGTTACGCCAGAACTCGGACACGTTAATGGTCATCTTGTCCAAAAATTCATAGAATAACGGCTTGTTACTCATCATCGCCGTATAGAAATCCGCAAATGTCGTATAGCCATTCTTGTTGCGTAGCGTCGTCAGACGCCGTTTCATCTGCGCTTCCTTGTATTGCGCTAAATCGATCCCCGTGCTCTTCTTGATGCTGAGGATAAAGCCGAGGTAATCGGGGTCCAGTGTCGTCTCTGCGTTGTCTGCCCGAGGTAGGTCGGGGATCATCCGGTTCAGATCCATGGGCTCACGCTTCTTGTGTACTGCACAAGCTCCTGCGGTGCAAAGAAATTGGCGATTTCCCGCTCCGCGCTTTCCACCCCGTCGGAACCATGAATCAGATTAAACGGCGTATGGGCGGCAAAGTCGCCGCGAATCGTGCCAGGGAGCGCCTCCGTGACTTTCGTTTTGCCGATGACCATACGGGACAAGGTGATAACATCGTCCCCTTCCCACACCATGGCAAATACCGGTCCGGAAGTAATGAAGCCGACGAGCTCGTCAAAGAAAGGTTTGCCCTCGTGCTCTGCGTAATGCTTCTTCGCCTGGGCTTCAGTCACCTGAACCAGCTTGCCTGCGATTAACTGAAAACCTTTATCCTCGAACCGGCTGATGATTCTGCCGACCAACCCGCGTTGCACGCCGTCCGGCTTCACCATTAAAAACGTTCTTTCCATGGTTCCCCTCCCGAAATTATACAGCATCATTTGAGATACGAAGATTCCGGCCTCCCAAGAAGGCGGTTTCACCTGCATTTTACCAGATTCTTACGAAGTCGGTAAAGCGTCAAGATTTAATAGGAGCGTTTATTAACAAACTCCGCGATGTCCTCCAAATGGGAGCGGGCCGCCGATACCGGCAGCTGCTGCAGCGCCTCGAGCGCCTTCGCGATAAAACGGTCTGCCAGCTCCTCTGCTTTTCCAATCCCGGGACTAGTCCGGATCATTTCGATGGCCCGAGATACCTCTCCGCTTCCATCCCCGGCCTGGATGCCGCGGATTTCCCGCAGCAGCGGCTCTCTCAGCCCTGGCTCCTGCAGGGCGAAGAGGACGGGGAGCGTGATATTGCCTTGCCGCATATCGCTGCCCGGAGGTTTCCCAATCGACTTCTCGGTACCAAACAAATCGAGCAGATCATCGCGAATTTGGAAGGCCATACCGACGTTATAACCGTACCGGTACAGAAGAGCGTTCACCTTGTCCGGGGCATCCGCCGCCATCGCTCCCAGCTGGCAGCTGATGGCGATCAGCAGGGCGGTTTTACGGCGAATGCGAAGTAAATAATTGCGTACGCTTTGCTCCGTGTTGAAAAAATCCCGAATCTGTTCCATTTCCCCGATCGACATCTGAACCATCGCTTTGGCCAGAATGCGGTGTATGTATGGATTCCCCAGCTCGGATACCTGCATCAGCGCTTTAGCGTAAATGTAGTCGCCGGTATACATGGCGATCCGGTTATCCCATTTCGACTTGACCGTTGCTTTGCCCCGTCGCGTATCCGCATCATCGATGACATCGTCATGGACAAGGGACGCCGAGTGGATGAGCTCCAGCGGCACTGCAATATATTGCAGTTTCTGCAGATCGTAATTCCCAAACTTCCCGCCAAGCAGCACGAAGATCGGTCGCAGCCGTTTGCCGCCTGCTTTTAGCAGGTGCAGGGACGTTTCGCTCAGCAACTCGTCATCGCCGTCGATGCTCCGGTACAGCTGCCGTTCGATATAATCCATATCTTTTTTTAGTGCACCGAAAATATCCAGTAGTTTCATTCTTTCACCCGTGTCAGCGAATTGTGACTCCAAATCTCCAGCTCTACCTGATGGTCCAGCAGGCCCATTTCGTAGGCATAATCAAAATACAAGGAAAGTCCATGACGGTGCGATTCGTTAAAATCATAACGAATGTTTTGCGTAAAATAATGTCTCCAATAATCCACCGTGCCGCCGATCTCCGCGCAGGCTTTGGCTACGAGCGGGGATACGTCGGTTAAGCTCTTACGTTTGCTATCCACAAAGGCTTCCGTCACTTCGGCCAAATAGTCACCATTGGCTCCGGCGAACTCTCTCTGAACGGCCCAAACCGCAAATGTCATACCATAACCGGTCCATGATTTCCAAACTTCCCCCAAATCGGTGACGATATAACCATGATCCCGCCAGGATGCCTGAATCGCGTGATCGCCGATCAACAGTGCGCCGTCACTTTCGGCCATCATCGCATCCAGGTCAGGTTCGCTGTCCCAGTATTGCGGCTTGCCGTCATAGGCCTTCTCCATGATGATTTTCAACAGGTTCACTGATGTAGCCGAAGTATTCGTAAGCGCGATCCGCCCGTTCGCGATTTGCTCCGGCGGCTTTCGCGTGAATAATAAAATCGAATTCACGGGTCCATTCGAGCTGACCGAAAGATCCGGTAGAAGCAGAAAGCGATCCGAACCATACCCGTAAGCAAAAGAAGACACCGGGGAAATATCGAGCGTGCCGCCGATCATCCGGCGGTTTAGCTTCGAAGGCACCTCGGTGACCAGTTGACTTGCTTGCGGCAGGCGCGTGACGTCGAAATAGTGAAATACGGGCCAAACGTTGCTATATCTGATTTTACCGATGAGGATGTCTTTATTCTCCCTGCTGTTCATCTTGATCCCCCCATCTTCTGAATAACGCGTGCTCAATCCCCAGACTATCGAGCACTTTGCCGACTAGAAACGCGACTAGATCGTCAATCGTCTGCGGCCCGAAATAAAATGCCGGCATCGCTGGAATCATCCGCACACCGAGTCTTGCCAGCTTCAGCATGTTCTCCAGATGGATAGCATGCAGCGGCGTTTCGCGAGGTACCAGCACAAGCGGCCGGCCTTCCTTCAGCATGACGTCGGCTGCCCGTGCGATCAGGTTGTCCGATGTTCCGTTTGCGATCGAAGACAGGGTCCCCATCGAGCAAGGCATCACGATCATACCATGGGTGAGAAAAGAGCCGCTGGCGATGGAGGCACCGATATCGGCAATGGGATGATACACCAGCTTCCCGGGAAGCGCGCCGAAATGTTCTTGCAGCGCAGCCTCTCGGTCGCTCGTGTTCCAGCCCAGTTCTTCCTTGATCACTCGCCACCCTGCATTGGAGACGACGAGATGCACAAGGAAGTTCATGCCTAATAACGTCTCGACCAGCTTCACCCCGTAAATCGAACCGCTGGCTCCTGTAATGCCGACGACGATCATTTTTGCTTTATCCATTAGTTATGACGCACCACCAAATCAATCAATGTGAAGGAAAACACTACGATGCTAAGCACGCCGTTCATGGTAAAAAACGCGGTTTGCAGGCGACTGAGATCGCCAGGGGATACGATATGATGCTCATAAAACAAAATGATATAAGCGATAACCATACCCGCGATGTACCACCAGCCCAAATCTGTCATCAACAGCAAAGCGATGAAACCGATCGCGGTGATGATATGAAACGCTTGAGCGATTTTAAGCGATTTGGCAACTCCAAACCGTACAGGAATGGAATGAAGGCCTTCTTTCGTGTCGAACTCCACATCCTGACAAGCATAGATAATATCAAAACCAGCAATCCAGAACGTAATGGTTGCGAAGAAGACCATCGCTGTCCAGTCAACTTGTCCAGTTACGGCCGCCCACCCGCCAAGCGGGGCCAGGGCGATTGTCAAACCAAGCACAACGTGGCAGAGCCAGGTGAAACGTTTTGTGTACGAATACAATACCAGCATGATGACAGCGATCGGTAACAGCTTAAGCGCCAGTGGATGCAACTCTGCGGCTGCCCAGAATAACAGCGCAAAGGAAGCAATCACGAACAACACCACTTCGCCAATTTTCAGAAGGCCCACCGGAATTGCGCGGTTAGCGGTCCGAGGGTTCTTGGCGTCACTGACCCGGTCGATCAGACGATTCAGGCCCATTGCCGCGCTGCGTGCGCCGAACATAGCCAGCAACACCCAGCCGATCTGTTCCCAAGACGGCAGTACATGGTTAATCGCTTCGGATCCAAGTAACGCACCCATAAAAGCGAATGGCAAGGCAAACACCGTATGTTCAAATTTGATCATTTGCAGGAAAATCACGATTTTCTTAAACATGCTGCGTCTCCTTCGTTCCGATGTGCAAGGCGGCGATCCCGCCGGTTAAAGGATACGCTTCGACTTGGGCTAGCCCCGTCTCACGGAAGACCTCCGCCAACTCCACTCTGCCGGGAAATTGAACGAGGGAATCGGGGAGCCATTTGTACTGCTCATACCGTTTTGCTACTAACTTGCCAAGCATCGGAAGCATTTTCTGAAAGTAAAAGTAATAAAGTCCTTTGAACGGCTGCCAGGTCGGCTTGGACAATTCCAAGCAGATGACCTTGCCTCCGGGTTTCACGACGCGCTGCATTTCCTGCAGCACTTGGCGCAAATCGGGTACGTTCCGCAAACCGAAGCCAATCGTAGCGTAGTCGAACTTATTGTCTTCAAACGGCAGTTCCATCGCATTCCCTTGAATCAAGGAAATCGTCGAATCCATATGGCGTTCACTGACCTTGCGACGACCGTACTCCAGCATCTGTTCGCTAAAGTCCAAGCCAACGATCGGTCCTCCGCTGGCCTCAGCCATACTTATCGTCCAATCGCAGGTGCCACAACACAAATCAAGGGCCGTATCCCCGTGGGACATATTCATTTTGGCCATCGTGAATTTCCGCCACGCTTTGTGGCGTCTGAAGCTGAGCAGGTCGTTCATCATATCGTATTTCGGAGCAATGCTTTCGAATACGGAGTGAACGAACTGTTCTTTGGTCTCGGATGAAGACGATTGACTCATCTGCTTATCTCCCTACCCTTCTTGCACGGAACGGCGTGCCGGCGACAGCACGTTGATAAATGGCTCTAGAATGGATTTGAGCTCAGTTCGTACCGTTTCTTTATTACATTCATGGAGCAGCGATTGAACATGATCCACTGATTGGTGCAGCATGGACATCAACTGTTCCTTCACATTGTATTTCACAAGCATCAGCGTCCAATCGCGCTCACCCACTTTGCGCGCCGACAGCGTATCCTTATCCTCGGAAGACCCTGTTTCCATGATCCGTAAGTAAGCATACCCTCTGCGATCGTGCGGCAGTTCAGAGGAAGCGTGGATTTCATCCAGCATGACCTCGCATCGGCTTAATTCTGCAAGCAGCTTCCGCCACACCTGTTGCACCGACTTGTCCAACAGCTCCGTAAAAGAAAGAAAAAGCCCCATTTTGACATGGACGCATTCCTTGAGGTACTCCTCTGCAGGCAATACCACCTGCTTCAATTTGCTGTACAGCTGGACTTTCATGCGGTTCACCTCACAGATTGCCGAACTCATGAGAGGAACCATATTCGTCTCTCCGGCCCCCGCGAGCAAATGGTAAAATACGCCGCTGAAATAGTCGCCGGCCAGCACCTTGAGCTGACGCGAACGCATCGCCCGCGTTGCTTCGCCGAGTCCGGATGCCAGATCAATTCGGTCATGGGTATCCATCCCTAGCTGCACGAGGAAGGCCGCTAGCGCGCAGGTTTCCGCCGACTCGGGCGACCGGCCCTCCCGCTCGTTTAAAAACGTATAAAGCAAACGAACACGGGGCACCGGAAACTCCGGAAGCGCCGTGTATGCGGTGATCATGTCATAACTGACATATTTATTAGCCAATTCTGTTATGCGATAAGGTTTCATCCTTTGCCTCCGAGCCGCTGATCTTTCAGTAATAAAGCTGTCACAATCTTGTCTATTATAGCATATGTTATTTCACTGCGCACAGAGGCTAGACGTGAATTCGACACATCGAACAATCAAGTGTCCTACTCTTCAAGAAAACGCGATTTCCATAGCCGGGTTTCCGTCACCCGCATCCGCAGCCGCAGGGCTTCAGGCAACTCCCCGCTCCCGGCATGCCGCAGCGCGTTCAACTCCTCCGCCGAGAATTCGCTTCGTCTGACATCAGCGGCCAAGAGCAGATATTGGGTACCGAGCCAGCGGTCCTCAGCCATCATGCGAAGCAGCAGTTGGTCGATATTACTCGTGTGTTCGAAAGCAAATGAGATCATTTCGGCCATTCCCCGGTAAACCTCAACAGTACTCATCCGATCTCCTTCGACTTTCAGGTCGATGGACAAAATGTTCCGGTTCAGCTCGACCTTAGCGATCGGCAACGGAAGCTGCAGCGGGTCCAAGGCGTCCACCAGGTTGTCGTCGTTCAACTCCATCGGTGAAGGCCCGGCAAACACGGTGGTCGATTGCCGCGGTTGGGCTGGGTGTTCGCTGAGCCAAGCCACGCCCGCCATGGCCAGCGCACAGCCGAATGTAAGCAGTATAGCCCGAATGGTTAACTTTCGTTTCATGGGGCACTCCCCCTTCAGGTACACTCGGACAGCGGAGTCCCCCTGTCCAAGAGTTTCTTATACCCCATTCTACATAGAAAAAAAGCAGGCTATGCCTGCAGAATAGAAAATCATTCTTCCGTATCGATCATCCCGTGTTTCGTATAAACGAGTGCTTTGCCGCGAACCTTGACTGCCGACGTGTGGTCGGTAAATTGGGCGATGAGCACCTCGCCCTTGTCCAATTTCTCAGTGTGGTGAAACCGCGTATCCTTCCCCCGGGTCAACCCGATGACCGTAACGCCTTGCTCCTTGGCCTTGACCACGAAATAGTCACCGCTTGTGGTTGTCGCTTGATCGTTTCCGCCGCTGTGCTGGTTATCCATGATGGCTGCGCCTCTCCCTTCGTCATTTGACAGACTGCTCTCCATCTACGCCTCCCGCGAAAAGAAAAAGCCGTGAACGAGAAGCCCACGGTCTTTTGCACGGAAAGATATGTAGAAATCTTTATTTAATTCCGTCTTTGAGCGCTTTACCTGGTTTGAAAGCAGGGATCTTGCTCGCAGGGATTTCGATTTCCTCTCCGGTTTGCGGGTTGCGGCCTTTGCGTGCGGAACGCTCGCGTACTTCAAAGTTGCCGAAGCCGACCAGTTGAACTTTGTCTCCGTTTTGCAGCGCTTCGGAAATCGCTTCGAAAACGGCGTCAACCGCTTTAGTTGCGTCTTTCTTGGAAAGCTCAGTGCTTTCGGCTACTTGAGAAATCAAATCGGATTTGTTCATGTGTGATTCACCTCCCCACTACGGAAAATAATACCACTTGCTATTTGTGTTTCCGTTTTACCGCAGAATATACGTGATTTAAGCAATTCAATACGTACAAATTCCCCAAAAAAGCGATAAAATCGCGCTTTCCGGGGGCGCGGAACAAATTTATAGTAATACAGCCTATACATAATTTCAAGCTATTTCAAGGCTTCTCGGCGATTTTTCCTCATTTCGCACTATAAAATGGGAGAATCCGTCCCTCAAACCACAAAACAACCGCACGCAGCTAGGATCAGCATGCGCGCGGTCATTGAGGAGGAATTGCCAAGAATTAAGAGTTTCAATCAGGTTAAAAAGTCGGCTTTTCAGCACCGAGAAGGTCTATAGAATGATGGCGATGAGGCCGCCGGAGCCTTCGTTAATGATCCGTCCCAGCGTTTCCTGCAGCTTGTAGCGGGCGTTATCCGGCATCATAGCGATCTTGCCTTGGATGCCTTCGCGCACGATGGAGTGCAGGGAACGGCCGAAAATATCGGACTCCCAAATCTTGATCGGATCGTTCTCGAAATCTTGCATCAGATAGCGGACGAGCTCTTCGCTTTGCTTTTCGGTCCCGATGATCGGCGCAAACTCCGACTCGACGTCGACGCGGATCATATGAATCGAAGGTGCTGTCGCCTTCAGCCTTACGCCGAAGCGGGAACCTTGGCGAATGAGCTCTGGCTCATCCAGCGCCATTTCCGCCAGCGTAGGTGCGGCGATGCCATAACCAGTCGTTTTGACCATTTCAAGCGCTTCGGCGAACCGGTCGTATTCCCGTTTGGCATGCGTAAACTCCTGCATCAGCTGCAGCAAATGGTCCTTCCCGCGGATTTCTACACCAACCACTTCCATCAGGATGCGATCGTATAAATCATCCGGTGCATACAAATCGATCTCGGCTACACCTTGACCCATATTGAGTCCGCTGAGTCCGGCCCGATCGATGAAATCGTATTCCATGAAATTTCCGACGACTCGGTCCACATCGCGCAAACGGCGAATGTCCTTGACCGTATCGCGGACGGAGTTCTCATAATTGCTGCGCAGCCAGTGATTCTCGTTCAGCACCATAACCCAGCTAGGCAGATTGACGTTAACTTCGTGTACTGGGAATTCATATAGAACTTCCCGGAGAACGCCGGTCACGTCTTCTTCCGTCATCGTTGCCGCACTAAGCGTAATGACCGGAATATCATACTTAGCGGCCAACTCGCCGCGAAGCTGCTGTGCCTCATCGCTGTTCGGCCGGGTCGAGTTGATCACCAGCACAAACGGCTTGCCGACCTCCTTCAATTCGGCGATAACCCGCTCCTCAGACTCTACATAAGAATAACGCGGAATATCGGCGATCGTTCCATCGGTTGTCACAACGACACCTAGGGTGGAGTGCTCCTGAATCACTTTGCGCGTCCCGATTTCCGCCGCTTCCTGGAACGGAATCGGTTCTTCAAACCATGGCGTGGAAATCATCCGTGGTCCGTTTTCGTCCTCGTAGCCTTTTGCGCCTTCCACGGCGTATCCGACGCAGTCCACGAGTCTTACGTTGACCTCGAGCCCTTCAGCCACCTTGATTTGCACCGCATTGTTCGGGACGAACTTCGGTTCGGTTGTCATGATGGTTTTGCCGGCGGCGCTTTGCGGAAGTTCATCTACCGCGCGGACCCGATCGGCTTCGTTTGCGATGTTCGGGAGAACGACCGTTTCCATGAAACGCTTAATAAAGGTCGATTTCCCGGTACGGACCGCACCGACGACTCCCAAATAAATGTCGCCTCCGGTTCGTTCGGCAATGTCCTTAAAAATGTCTACTTTCTCCAATACCAATGATATCCCCTCCTCAAATTTCGCCGAAGGAAAAATGCCCCGTGAGCATCCGCTTCGTGATTCACCATGATTTTGGGCTTCGCTGCTACGGCAGGAGCGGCAGCCCCTCTTGCCCGTGTCCGCCGCCGCAAACCTGTGGAAGGAACCTGAACGAAGCGGCGTAAACTCGTACATGCATTTGGACTAGTAACATCTTATGTACCAGATGCGAGAATATGACGGTTAATACCGTCCAAGCCCGTTTTTTTTGCGAGGCCGCTCATTCAACCCGAACAAGGCGGGCACTTAACCGCCATACTCCCATTTGTATGAGTCTATCGGAAAAAGTATGACGCTCCCGGAGAAAGGAAGAACAAAAGCTGCGAAATTCGGTACAATAGCAAAAAGAAGCCTTCCGGAAAGAATCCGAAAGACTTCTTCATTAGCTGACGTCTGGAACCGGTTCACTCCCGGTCCAACGGTAAGGCAGTGACTTCACCGGAACAAACGCCGAGCGGTCCGTAAGCCAAGTTCGCAAGTCCTCATCCCCCTGCGGGGTCTTGCCGGACTGATCGATAGCCTGCATGATATCGAAGGCATAATCCACATATACGTTGCCCTCCGCATCCATCAGGAAGGGGAGCGTCTCCCCGGAGTAGACGCTGGGTAAGGCTAAGCTCTCGGCTTGCAGCAAAGGCAGGTCAACGGTATATAAGCCCGGATAAGCCTCCTCGCCAGCCTTACTCGGCAGAGCACCTCCGTGACTCGATTGGTAGCTTAACACTTTCCGCTGTACGTCGTTTACTTTCTGCATCGTGCTTAAATCCATAACTTTGACTGTGGGGTTGGTTTCCTCATCGATAACGAGAAAATAAACACTCCCGCCCTGCTCAAAAACCGCCGCCGGGAGTTCCTCCAAGTAGCCCCCTCGCTTCAATTGGTCCAAGTCGATACGATATTTCTCATACCGCGGAGTCTCCTCCCCGGCCGTAATCATTGGCAGAATCCCCTTATCCTCCTGAAAGCGGTCCAAAGCCCGCTGTATGCGGTCCACGCTCTCCGTATATGAAATGGGGCCACCCACCTGCCTGTCCCCTCGATACAAACACCCAGATAACAGGAAAGTCATCATCATCGCTAAAATGACTACCAAAAGCGCCGACCTCACGCGATTCGGTTTCAAACGAATTAAATTCATCATGTTGTAATCCTCACTTATCCCCTTCGTACTTACCATAACCCCTCGTCTTCCCGCTGTCGTTCCAGTTGCTTGCGTATCGCCGCTTTAAGCGGGTCCTCCGGCAGCCGCACGGCCACTTCCCCACGAACCCCCGCCTGGCATGCCAATCGAACCCCCTGCTCTAGCAGAGGGCCTAGCTTGCGGCGCTCCGCATCGCTGGGCGGCGATAACGCGGCAGCCTGCTCCGGATCGACCTGAATTTTACACATCAAGCACCCGGCATTCCCCCCGCAGCGGGTTGCGATATGGACTTTCGCCTCGCGTGCAGCACGGAGCACGCTGGTGCCCGGCCGGACCTGAATGGTTTTCCCTAACGGCAGAAACGTGATTCGCCCTACCATGACGCGCCTTAAGCTTCCCCGCCGCGATATTCCCGCCAAGGCCGGGAGAGCAGCGGTTGATCCAACAGCTCCGCCATACGTCCGATCAAATCAGCCGACCACTCATTTCGTGTCAGCAACTCGTCCAACAGCGCCAGGTGCCGACCCGGCGCCTGGCGAATCCTACCTGCGATCGGAAGATAGCGATCCGGACGCTCCCGCAAGAGATTAAACACCAACTCATGAGCTAACGGCATAACCGCAAAAGTTGTGTCCCGAATTGTCACACGCTGAGCCGCCCGCGCCAATAACACCCCAACTTCGGTCCGGTAATATGCTCCAGAAGTATGGACCTCAAATCCGCCTACCAGCTCCACCGTTGACTCCTCAATGCGGTAGTGGCTTAAATGTGAGGTGTATAACCCACTCCGATCATGTCGCGGTTCATCTGTCGCAAACCGCTGTAGCTTCTCGTGCAGTTGGCCAGCGGTCGCGAGATCGGCATAGATATCGATATCCCGTGGTGCCGCCGCGAGCGTAACTCCTTGCAGCCACAATCCGCAGCTGCCACCCAGCAGCCAGGCGCCGTCTACCTCCTCACAGCTAGCGGCGAGTTTGCATAATGCCTCCGTTAATGCGGCATATGCCTTGCTTTCTTGCTGTTGCATATATCTTCCTCTTCTCTTGGGTTCCGTGGTGTGAAGGTACCTTTCAAGTAATCGACACAAGCCCGGTCAAGAAACCCGCCAACATAATAAAAAAGGCGAGCAGCGATAAAATTCCCCGGACGATCCCTCTCGTTTTCGTTCGGGCAAATGTGATCAAAAAGACCGAAATCCCCATGATCAACACCGCCGCGATCGACAACCACATCTTCGTCATTGCATCCATGTGTTCGAATCTCCTAATATTTTTTTGCTTTAATATGATCCATATTATAGCATTATGCCGCTATTCAGGCTACGTCCCCCCAGGATTTGCAAAGCGGGCTCAAACTAAATAAAGCCCCGCGGCAAATGACCGCAGAGCTTAGGGGCAACAAGGATAACACTCGATTATTTTTTGATCATTAATTTCATCAAGGCTTCCATATTGGATGGATTCATGCCGCTCTTTTTTACGGCGTTCACAATCTCCTGAATCGTGTTCTCCGACACGGGGACTTTCGCCATCGTAGATACCTGCTTAATCAGCTTCCGCAGCTCGGCTTCATTTTGCATCGTCGACGGTTTAACGGTGCTGGCCAGCTTTTTGACCGAACCTTCCGAGATGGCTTTACCCGCCTTTTTGTTGATGGCATTCAGGGCCTCTTTGGATATTTTGCTCACGCTTTCGCCTCCTCCGCTGTCCTCTTCAACCAATGTATGAGGAGGCGCTAGCAAAGGTGATATCCCGCATCCAAAACGGGCTCATCACGAGTCCGCTTCACTGGGACTGAGTAGCGGAGCGTAGGTAGACCTACGTGAGCAACGGAAGGCCCGGCTGAATTCAAGATTCGACGCCGAATCCGCTTCTGTGCATACGCTTCGTGATCAAAAGACGACTTTTGAACTTCCTATCAAGTGTGCCATTGTTCCCAGGTTTCTAGGGACATGACTTCCATCTCCGTTTTCCGGTCACGCCCCATCAGCGCCTCAACCGCGGTGCGTGGATCCAGACCTTCGAACAGGACATGATATAACTGTGCGGCAATCGGCATTTGCACCTGATATTTCTCAGAGATGGCGTGTGCGGCCTTCGTAGTACGGATGCCTTCCACCACCATGCCCATCTGGCTTAACACGGTTTCCAGCGGCTTACCTTCGCCTAACATAAACCCGGCTCTCCAATTGCGGCTATGTCGGCTGGTCGCAGTTACGACAAGGTCGCCGATCCCGGCCAACCCAGCGAACGTCAGCGGATTGGCCCCCATTTCAACGCCGACCCGAGTAATTTCGGCGAGTCCGCGAGTAAGCAGCGCTGCCTTAGCGTTGTCCCCGTAGCCCAAACCGTCGGACATCCCTGCGCCAAGTGCGATGATGTTCTTTAGTGCTCCGGCGAGTTCTACTCCCACCATATCCCGGTTCGTGTATACCCGGAAATAAGGGTTCATGAACAGGTCCTGCGCCAGCTCCGCCTGGGCTGCGATTTGGGAAGCTACGACCACCGTAGTTGGGCAGCGGTTAACCACTTCCTCTGCATGGCTCGGCCCGGACAATACAACGATCCGTCCCTCATCACAGCCGAGCTCCTCGGCAATCACTGTCGATATCCGCTTCATACTTTCGATCTCGAAACCTTTGGTGGCGTGCACCACCAGCATATCCTCGTGCCAGAAGGGCTTTAACGCCCGCGCCACCTCGCGTGCGGCCGAAGACGGCGTGACCATCACTACAGCTTTCGCCCCGCGAACCGCTGCCTCCAGATCAGTAGTTGCGGCCAGCCGTGGCGAGAGATCGACTCCGGGCAAAAACCGCTCATTCCGGTGTTTCGTATTGATTTCCTCTTGCTGTACTACATTACGTGTCCACAAGGCGACTTCCATGTCTTTGTCGGCGAGCACGCTGGCAAGTGCCGTTCCCCAACTGCCCGCCACCAGCACGGCGGCTTTATTAGACAACGCGATCTCCTCCTTTGGAACCCAGCTTATTTTCTTTGCCGTGCACGATTTTCACGATATTCGTGCGATGTCTCCAGAAAGCGAATACGCAGATAATGAGACTCGTCCAGAAATAAGGGCCGAATTCGCCGGAGACCGCCAGAAAAATAGGTGTCAAGAAGACGAAGATTAGCGAACCGAGCGAGACATACCGAGTAATAACGATCGATAATATCGCGATAATCCCCGCGTACAACGCAGGGAAGAAAAACAAGGTGGCCATCACGCCAATCGTCGTGGCGATCCCTTTCCCGCCGCGAAAACGGAAATACACGGGCCAATTGTGACCTATGATAGCCGCGATACCGCTCAGCGCCGCCGTCCATTCTACGCCGTCGCCTAGCCAGCGACCGATCCATACGGCAGCGATGCCCTTCAGGACGTCAAGTGCCAGAACGAGAATCGCCGGGCCTTTGCCGAGTACGCGAAGCGTGTTCGTCGCCCCTGCGTTTCCGCTGCCATGCTGACGAATATCGATGCCTTTCAAAGCCTTTGCCAACACCACACTAAAGCTGATCGAACCAAGCATGTAACAAAGAATTACAGCAATGACGGGTAAAATCACCTTATTCTCCCCTAACCTTCATCAGACTTACGCCGCGTAAATAACCGAATTGGCGTTCCTTCGAAATCGAATGCGGCCCGAATCTTATTCTCCAAATACCTTTCATAGGAGAAATGCATCAGTTCCGGATCGTTAACGAACACCACAATCGTTGGCGGTTTGACCGCGACTTGCGTCACATAATTAATCCGCATACGCCGACCTTTATCCGTAGGCGGAGGATTGATCGCAATTGCATCGGACACCACATCATTCAACAGATGGGTTTGGACGCGTTTCGAATGTTGATCCGCCACATGCTGAACGACCGGCAGCAGTTTATGTAAGCGCTGCTTCGTTTTGGCCGACAAAAAGACGACCGGTGCGTACGTCATGAACAAGAAGTGATCGCGAATCTTTTGCTCAAATTGGTGCATGGTTTTATCGTCTTTCTCGACTACATCCCACTTATTGACGACGAAAAGAGAAGCCTTACCCGCTTCATAAGCATATCCGGCGATATGCTTATCCTGCTCAATGATCCCCTCTTCGCCGTTGATCAGCACCAGCACCACGTCCGCCCGCTCAATCGCCTTCATCGCGCGCATGACGCTGTACTTCTCCGTTGTTTCGTAAACCTTGCCACGCTTGCGCATCCCCGCGGTATCAATGAGGACGTACCGCTGGCCATCTTTCTCGAAAGGCGTATCGATCGCATCACGAGTGGTCCCGGCGATATCGCTGACAATGACCCGCTCTTCACCGAGAATCGCATTCACCAGCGAGGACTTCCCGACGTTCGGCCGGCCAATCAGAGCGACACGGATCACATCTTCGTCGTACTCGTCATCCGCCAGCTCCGGCAGATTGTCAGCAATCGCGTCAAGCAGGTCGCCAACGCCGGTACCATGGCTCCCCGAGACCCCAATCGGATCCCCAAAACCCAAGTTATAAAACTCATAAATGTTGTCGATCCGGCCGATGTTATCCACTTTATTAACGGCAACGATAACCGGCTTACCCGACCGATAGAGCAAATTGGCAACCTCTTCATCCGATGAAGTCACTCCGGCCTTGGCGTCGCACATAAATACGATGACGTCCGCCTCTTCGATGGCCAGTTCGGCTTGCATCCGGATCGACTTTAAAATCGGCTCCTCGTCGTCGAGCTCAATCCCCCCGGTATCAATGATGCTGAACGGTTTCCCGTTCCATTCCGAAGCGCCGTAAATCCGATCTCGCGTGATCCCCGGCTTGTCTTCTACAATCGCCAGACGGTCTCCAATAATTCGGTTAAAGATCGTGGATTTCCCTACGTTCGGCCGCCCAACTATAGCCACAACGGGTCTTGCCATAGACATCCCTCCTAATTCGTTTTATTCAACTGCATGTTCTTATTCCTCTATATAGGTTTCACTCGTTTATATACGAATACACGTTAATCATCATAGCAAAAAAACGTTTACTTGGCTAACTGGATCAACAACAAAAACGGCGAACCCGCTTCTTCAGGGTCCGCCGATGTTCAAGCCACAAAAACCTGATTATTTCAGTTTGCTGAGCTTGTCGCCGAAGCGCTCGCCCAAAGTGATGCTCAAGCCTTGGTTGCTCAGCGATACGTTAGGGTTGTCGCCCAAGTCTTCTTTTCTCACGCTGCTGCCTTTGGAAGGTCTTTCGCTCTTTGGTGCAGGAGCAGGAGCTTCCTCCGTTTCCTTGATGCTAAGGCTAACGCGTTTTTCGCTAGGGTTTACGTCCAGCACTTTCACCTGTACCGTTTGACCCTCTTTCAGTACCTCATGTGGAGTACCGATATGTTTATGCGAAATTTGAGAGATATGAACAAGTCCTTCTACCCCTGGCGCGATCTCCACGAAAGCACCGAAGTTCACTAGACGTCTTACTTCGCCGCTAACGATGTCGCCGGTATGGAATTGTTCGGCTGCAGTATCCCAAGGACCAGGTTGCGCCGCTTTGATGGAGAGGCTGATTTTGCCTTTCTCCGGATCGACTTTAAGAACCTTTACCTTCACTTTGTCGCCTTCGGACAAGACGTCAGCCGGTTTGTCGACATGATTCCAAGCGATTTCGGATACGTGAACCAATCCGTCTACGCCGCCTACGTCAACAAAAGCACCGAATTGAGTCAAGCGTTGTACTGTACCTTCCAGCACTTGGCCTTCCTTCAAATCGCCCATGAGTTTCAGCTTGTTTGCTTCGAACTCTTCATCAAGAACATCTTTTTGGGAAAGGATCACTTTGTTGTTCTCGCGGTCGAGTTCTTTCACTTTCACGCGCAACATACGGCCTTTATAGTCGCTGAAATCCTCGACGAAATGACGTTCCACCATCGATGCCGGAATGAAGCCGCGAACGCCTACATCAGCGACAATCCCGCCTTTAACGACGTCAGCCACAGTCACTTCGAACGTTTCGCCGCTTTCGAACTTCTTCTCCAGTTCTTCCCAAGCGTTCTCGCTGTCGATGGCGCGTTTGGAAAGCACCAGGCGCTCCTTCTCGTCGTCGATGCTGACCACTTTCGTTTCTACTTCCTGACCGACCGCAACCGCATCAGCTGCGTTGTCCAGGTGTACGGAGGACAGCTCGCGGATAGGAATAACACCGTCGTATTTATATCCAATGCTTACATAAGCTTGGTTATCTTCGATTTTGACGATCGTTCCTTTGACGGTGTCCCCTTTTTTCAAAGAGACGATTTGTTCCATCTCATTCTGGCTTGCGATTTCCGCAGCTTCTTGAACATTTTTTGTTTCTTCCGACATGTCAATAACCTCCTCAATTCAAAAACCCATTTATTTAAACCCGCCCAAAGGTTGTTCAAAAAGTCAGCTTGGGGTCACGAAGCAACTCAAGAATCAGATTCGGTTTCGAATCTTCTGACTTTTCGAACTTCCACTTGTAGCGAAGTTCAAAACTTACCTCTAAGGCATAGCTTCCCAAATATCTTCAGCCTTCATGCATCATATCCATGTAAGACTTGGAGAAATTAAAGCTTCTTCAGTTCGGCGATACTGGACATAATCTTATCCGTGGCCCGCTCGGCCGCAACTGGCCCGCCATTCTCCTTGAACTCCGTCAGATCAACCGGGGGTCCGTAGACGACGCGCATTTTTTGAAACAGTTTATAAGTGCCAATAATCGCGACCGGGATCACTGCAGCATCACTGCGGAGCGCGAAGGTCGCCGCCCCTTTCTTGCCGACTACGCTTTCCTCGGCCCCTTTCACCCGCCGGCCTTCTGGGAAAATCCCCATCACATGGCCGCTGCGAAGCAAGGTCAACGCGGTTTTGATCGATTCTTTACTTACACCACCCCGCTTCACGGGAAAAGCGCCAAGCTGTCTGATCAGCCAACCGAAACCGATGATTTGAAACAATTCCTGTTTGGCCATAAAATGCACCTTGCGTTTCAACATGATGCCGATGGTTGGTGGATCGAACAAAGTGATATGGTTGGAGCAAAGAAGCACTCCGCCCTCATTCGGGATATGCTCCAAGCCGCTCGCCTCGAGGCGAAAAAACAGCTTGTAGAGGATCCGTAATACGCTTCGACAAAAACGATAGATCATCCTGGCTCAACTCTCACTTCCATAAGTTCTGCACAAAGATACGATATGGTCGGCAACCTCATCCAAGGACATCTGCGTCGTATCCAGCAGTTGAGCGTCTTCCGCCTGGCGCAGTGGGGAAACCTCCCGCTCCCGGTCCAGCCGGTCCCTCTCTTCGATCGACCGCACGAGCTCTTCGAAGGAAATTTTGTTTTGTTCCTTCATTTCCTTGTACCGACGGCTTGCCCGTTCCTCGACGCTCGCAGTCATAAATACCTTCACTTCCGCATCAGGTAAAACGCAAGTGCCGATATCGCGTCCGTCCATGACGACGCCTTTGCGCAAAGCCATTTGCCGCTGCAAAGAGACAAGCCGTTCGCGCAGCCCCTCGATTTGCGCATATCGGGACACCTGAGCATTAACCGCCAACGTGCGAATTTCTTCCGTTACGTCCTGACCATTAACCCGAACCTGTTGTCCCTGTTCTTCCGGCAATAATTCGATATCCAGATCAGGCAAGAAACGCAGCACTTTGTCCACTTCTTCAGGTCCAATTCCCCGTTGCAGAAAAAACCATGTGGCCGCCCGGTACATTGCCCCGGTATCGACATAAACATAATGGAGTCTGCCTGCAACCATTCGGGCTATCGTACTTTTCCCTGCCCCCGCAGGACCGTCGATCGCGATGTTGATTTTATCATGGGTTGTAGACGTCTCGGTTGCCAAAGGGGTTCCTCCTCAAAACAAATCCTCAAGAAAAAAGCAGGCATTGCCTGCGACGTGAAAATTATACCACAGATAGCAAAGGGATGCAAAAGAATCACACTCGCTTTACCCTGTTTATTTGCCCTGCTCCCTGTGAATCGGCACCCCTTCGTATTTTTCCGCCGAGGCAAGAAAATAGCGAATTTCCGGAATCCGCAGCAGGATCTGAAACAAACATAGAGCCGCCAATAAGACCAGTACCCCTCGCTTCAGCCAATGTTCCGCCTTTGCAGAAAACGACAGAAACAGTTCGGTATAAATCTCATCATCCTGTGGTCGTTTCACATTATTCCCTCCCTAGTCACGTCAACGCACGTAAGAGTGACGGCGTCACATCTAGCTTATCCATATAGGGAAATCGGGAATACGTTGTTCGTTAAATAAAATCAGCGATTTTTGAAATCAAACTGCCGTTCGAAGCAATACCGGATCAGCTTCTGGCGCTCCAGGTCTGAGATGCTGACGAATTTAAGCATCACCATCGTACGCCCCGCATCCAGCTTCTTTGTACGTACGACTTCAGCCTCAAAAGGCGCATGGTCAATCGAACCATTCTTAAACGGGATTAACAACCAACAGAAGAGTTGATCCCCCTGGGCGAGCTTGAATTCACTGCCGCAGCCAAAAGAAACACCTCCGCCGCCAACATCCTCCGTATGGGTGACGAAGCGGACGCCGTCCTTCATTTGAAGGGCGATTTCCAATTCTGCGACCACCCGCAAGTAATGACGCCGTTGGATTTTCGTAATCGTTTCCGGCTCAGGCTTGCGAATCCGCACCAACTGAACGACGTCGTCGGCAAAACCCAGCACATATGTATTAAAATAGTTCTTCACTCCGGATTCCGTTAAGAAATAAACGGATAACTCGTCCCCGATGTACAGCTTCTTGATGCGTCCGCTTCCGCTCTCGATCGGCACCTCGATCAAAAATGATTCTTCCTCCACGTCCGCGATCCGTGATTTACATTCCTTCTCTTCGTTCGGCTTGTCCTCCGACGCGACTTGAATGTATACGAGATCGTTCACTTTAGGAAACAAGTTTCCCCACCGTCCTATACCATGGTAGTTTTGCTACCTTCTGATTATAGCACGGCAACTCGCCGGCTGGACTTTAAATATTCTGAGTGAATCGAGTAGGAGGGGGTGACTAACCCCCGTCCTCTCACACCACCGTACATGCGGGTCCGCATACGGCGGTTCCAAAAGGTTAACAAAGCTCTAAATAACGAGAAAGTAAACTCTTCAGCCCTTTCGTATTGGTCGAATCTTTCACAGTGGCTCTTCGCCGATGCGATTCGGAAATATCCAATCCATCCCATGAGGTAGCGATTCAATCTAGATATACGTTCCTCCATGGAAATCGATCGGGTGCGGCTCGTCAACTCCCGGATCTTCTCCTTGAATCGAGAGATTGTCTTGGGAGACAAACGAATCGTTCCCTGTTTATTCGACAGGAAACTAAAGCCAAGAAACTTCCGGTTCCATGGCCCATCCACCGCACTTTTGTCCCGATTCACTTTCAGTTTCAACTTTCCTTCCACAAATCGTGTCACCGATTCCATCACTCGTTCACCTGCTCGCCTGCTCGCTACAAAGATGTTGCAGTCGTCCGCATATCGCACAAACCGCAATCCCCTCTTTGTCAGTTCTTTGTCCAAATCATCGAGTAAGATGTTCGCCAGAAGCGGACTGAGCGGGCCGCCTTGCGGGGTCCCCTCGTCCGTCTTCTGGCAGACGCCACCTTCCATCATTCCGGCTTCCAAGTAGGCCCGAATCAGCTTCAAGACTCGCTTGTCTGTCACTCTTCTTGCCACTCTTGCCATGAGGATGTCGTGATTCACCCGGTCAAAGAACTTTTCCAAATCCATATCCCAGTGTGTTTTCAGGTAAGCCTGTAGCTCCGCTACCGTTACACGGTCCACGCCGGGGGCTCCTCCGTTTTGTACCACTCGCTTATAGGCGAGTCTGAGGTTCTCTCCTTCGAGCATTCGCTCCAACAAGTCGTTACTTGCTTCGCGAGAGGAAGGAGCGACTTGTGCCGGTGAAGAACTCGGCGCTCCAGCATACCCTGACGGCTTCACCGCTTCTCTTTGCTGGCAGCTCCCTTGCGGGATATTCGGCCGTCTTTGCTCTTCTCTCGAACGCATCGGTTTCCTCTCTCCTTTCGGTTCGGCCCTTCCGCTTTCCGGCGTCCCGTATTTGCGTACTATGGCCTCTGATGACTCCTGCGGGTTCAGCGCAACCTCTCGGTTGCGGTTACGAAGTGACTTCGCTTTTTTTTTCCTCCCGCAGGCCTCCCCAGATAAGAACGTCAACTTTCCGCCCGCGACCACTGGAGTTTACAGGATGAGACCTTTGGCGGCTATGGATTTCGTTGTGTGCAGGCAACTCATCCATCTCATCCTGCCTCAAATCCAGTTCGTGTACCTTGGCCCGTGCTTTTGCCTCCGGCTTCCTCCGGATTCCGCCTCGCGACGGACACCCTTGCCCTTGGCTACGGTAGGCGCTCGCCAGCCCCCGTTCGGGACTTTCACCCTAGAGATGACGCCCATGCTGGGCGTACTGCCAAAAAGGAATCTTCCGGACAACCGGAACATTCCTTTGTTTGCTATTTACCGCCTCAAGAAGGGGTGGCGCCGTTATTCTTGCGGTTACGAATCACTTCGACAATTTCTTCGTTGCCGTTCTCGGCGTTGATATAGATTTTGTATTGCGATCCGTTGATCGAGCCTCCGAATTCATAGGTTAGCACCTTCTCGGATTGCTCGTTCTCAATGAGCGCCAAGCGGTGATATTTCTCTTTGTATTCCGGGTTCAGAAATTTACGCGCCTGCTGCAGCGTCAGCTTCGGCTTACTGACCTTCTCGTGACTTTCACGTTCATAGACATAGTCGCTGGCTTGCAGCCCGGTAACTTGTCCGTTGTCCAGCGCGACACGGATCGTAATTTTCTCCGGATAAATCAACACATCGCCTTGTTTGCTGACAAAAGTAAAGTTCCCTTCATTATCGAACTCGTCATACGATACGGCCGTCAACCCGGGATAACCTTTGTTTTGCAGAAACTCGCTGGCTCGTTCTTTCGCTGTCCCTACATCCACGGCTTTGGGGCCGATTTGACGATGGTAGACATAGGATATCAAATGCCCGCCGTTGCGTGTGAAATCAAGCGACCATGTCTCCCCGCCTTTGCCGTTAGTCAGGTTGGCTGTATAAGATGCCCACTCCGTTCCCTTACCGTTCTCCACGACCTGGATTGCACCTGCGTTCTGAGCGCCCGTAAAGTCTGCCGTTTTGCGTTTGATTTCCTCCACGGTAATCGGTTTTCCGCCCAACTTCTTCACCGAACGTTTATTGTACATGCTGGAGATGGATGGTCCCCAATCTAGCTCTGGATACTCACCGACTTTTTTGTCCACAGTTTTAAAGCCGTCGATGATCGTATTGTCCCGTGGCTCTTTCTCGCTGGCCAGCGCTGTCTCGACGTCCATCCAGCGGAGTCGGTTAGCGATGACCTTGTTTTGCACCCCTTGCAGGTCTTGTGCGATTTGCGCCGAGCTTTTGTACAGCTCCTTCAGGTTCTTCATTTCATTATTATTTAGCGGCTGTTTGGTCAAATCGCGAATGGCGGTTTGATATGAGAACTTTGCTATTCGCGACAGGAACTCTTCCGTTTTATTAAACGGGAGCAACGTTAAAGGCAGCTGGTTAATTTCATTTTGCGCCTCACTCGTAATACGCCAAACATTAACTAGACCTTTGCGCTGCGCGCCGGTGGAAGCCGAGTTCACCGCCAGGGTGTTGCCCAATTCCATATGCAGCTTGTCCACATGATAGGACAAATCGTGAAAAGCCCGCTGATATTGGTTCTCCGCCTTAATTAGAATCGAGTTCTTCTCCTGATTCTCTTGATACCCCCAAACCAGGGCGCCGATCAACAGCACAGCGGTCACCGGAAATAGGATCGCACTCAGTCGTTTGTACATTGGGCTTATGCTCTCTCCCTTCTTCAACTAGGTTGGGATTAGTGTGACAAGAAGGAAAGAACTTTATGCATTATAGAAGTAGTTGAATGGTAGTTCAAAAAGCGATTTCCGATAACCCTTACGTTATTGGGCTTCTTCTTCAATCTCGAAGTCGTTTTGATTGTTGCACAGGCATTGCTTGAAGCCGGTGTCGATTTGACCGCGTTCTTTCTTCCCGCGGAGCACGAACCGCTCGCCACAAGCCTTACAGGTGATTCTGACCTTGACACGCACGAAAAAAGGCACCCCCATTCTATTTCAATTCGTGGCCTGCCCTGCGCAGACAAATGAATCGCTAGAATTAGGATGCCCTATTCTCCATTAATTAATCTTGCCCCTTGGCCCCCGGCGTCAACCGGAACGGGGAACGGTGATTGGCCCTGTATATCTTGCCGAGTCCACCATACCATAAGAAAGCCATGAGCGGCACGATGAACCAAATCCAATATTGGGTCGTATTGTTTAAAATCCAGTCGTATACCCCGTGCCAAAACAATGGGAACAACAGGGAATACATCAAAAACTTTCGACTTTGCCAACCTGTCGAGAATTTGGCCCGACCCAAGTAATACCCCATCATGACCCCAAACATCGCATGACCGGACACCGGAAGCAGCGCCCGAACGATCAAAGTTCCAATCGAAGCATGACTCGCGAAAGCATACAATACATTTTCGACTGTCGCAAACCCTAGTGAAATGGCCGCTGCATATAAAATCCCATCATACGGCTCATCAAACTCCGTATGATTGTAAATCATATGAAACAGAACGAACCATTTTAGAACTTCCTCTACGCCAGCCGAAATGCCAAATGCCGTAACGAGCAGACCTTCGCCCAGCCAAATCGTTAACCCCCGCTGTATGATCATGACTGGCAATACGATCAGAAAACCAAGCAGGAATACTCGGATCACCATATGCAGCGGTTCTGCGTCATACTTGTCCTTGAGATAAAAATAAGTAAGCAGTGCAATACCGGGAGCTACCGCTGCGCTTGCTATCGAGAAAAAGAGCAACGGTTATCCCCCCTTATTGGCCGCTTGCCGTTTCTTGTCTCTCTCTCATCTTGTTTCACGAGTCTAACTTCGTAAGATTCGTACAAATTACTCCTGGCGCTTGAAGTGGCTGCATATCGTGTCCACCGCGTGGTCGGCCATGATTAGATTCCCGTACTCTTCCAGCATCGCCGTAGTTACCGAAGTAGCTTCGCCAAACTCAGCTAATACCGCAATTAAAGCAGGGTGTTTCCCCTCCTCCAATTCTTCCGGTTCCAGCTGAAGAACCCATTTCCCATTATATTTATACAGTCTGCCGGCATTCTGTAACATGTTCTTAAGTACATGCGCAGCTTCGATTAAATTTTCGAAATCGTCAAAGGAATACAGGATCGTATCGCTTTGCTCCAGCGTGACTTCCATTTCATATACTTCATCCGGCAGTTCATCCTCATAAGGCGAGCCGATCCCGTGTTGATGGTGATCGTATTTGCCACGCGTTACAATGACGACCATTCCTTGTGCAGGAAGTGCGAATACTTCCACAGCCAGAGGCCCGGTGGCATCAAAGCCCACTTCATTATAAGCCTGATCCATCATTTCGGTGAACAGGTCATGAACTTTGGGAATCTCTTGCCACATGTCCTCTTTCTGAATTCCGCGTTCGCTCAAATCGTCAAACGTGAGGAAAATCCGTACCTTATCCTGGCCTAGTCTTTCGATCTTCATACAGGATCCTCCTCTCTCTATGCCGTGTTATAACAGATTATGAAACCTGCTGTTAAATGTGCTGGAAATGGTTCTTTGTATGTATGTTATCACTTATTCCCCCTAAATGCACGTTTAAAATAGACCAAAAAAGAATCATTTTCCGCTCCCCAGGCAAGGGATGGAAAATGATTCTTAAGCAGGTAAAGCGGTCGTTTACAATCCCGGTATAGGTGTATTCGTTTCTTTGAGGATTGCCTCGACTTCACGGCGCACATCGGCATCGCCTTTAATGAAGTCAGTCAGTTGCTTCAGACTGTATTCCTTCGAATGATTCGAACTGGCCGCTGATACCGTGCCGGAACTGGGATACACCTGGGCGTTGTCCGCCCCTTTAGCCTTTGTTCCATGATCGGACGCCTGAACTTCCGTCTTTAACGCCCCGGAAATGTCTTCAGTTGGAGCATCATGACGATTCGAGGTCATTCCGGCGAACTTCAAAGCCGACCCCGCGCCGTTCATCACCGACATCAAGCTCTGCTTCCGTCTGGACGCCCACATCGCGGCGAAGACGCCGACCAAAATCCCGCCTAAAAATGAGGAAGATTTCACGTAAAAAACCTCCTTGGTTATGTTAAAATCATCTGTAGTGTTCGCGGTTTACCTTAAACTCATGCGGCATAAATACAGGAAAGCGAGATGACTCCTTTGCTTCACAAGAAACTCCTGCCCATCGCCGCCGCTTGTCTTATTCTTAGCTCATGCGGCCAGATTGATGCACAAACAGATCAAGCCACATCCAATCCAAACGCCGCTCCCACTACCGAGGTGACTTCGTCTGGCGGCAATAATGGATCTGGACAGGCAAGCGAACAGCTTGACCGTTCAGATCCAGCCGATCAAGGCGTAACCTCCGGAAGCACTTCGGATTCATCCGACCTGACCGCCGGAGCGGATCAAAATGAGAGCACCTCACCCGAAAAGGCTGAGCCTCAGCTCACGTACCACATTAATAAGGCTTACAATGTTGTCCCGAACGACGACAGTGTAGAGAAGAAAGTCGTATTGCTTACGTTTGACGATGGACCGAAGGAAAAGGAAATGATCGACGGACTGATTGATACCCTGGACAAGCACAAAGCGAAAGCAATCTTTTTCGTGAATGGATACCGTGTGAAAGCTCATCCCGAACTTCTGCAACGCATTCAAGAACGCGGACAAATGATTGGAAACCACAGCTGGGATCACATCGACCTAAAGAAAGAATCCGCCGCAAATATGCGCAAACAGATCGAAGATGTGCAAATTATCGTTAAAGAAACAACCGGCGAAACACCTCGCTTTTTCCGTCCGCCATTTGGATCGGGCAACGAAACAACGCATCAAATTGCAGACGATAACGAGCTGATCTACATGACATGGTCCAACGGTTCCCTTGATTGGGACAGTAAAAATAAAAACAAACCGGACGCAGTTATCGCCAACGTGCTCGAGCAGCTTCATGCGGGAAGTAATATCCTAATGCACGAGTTACCCTGGACTGTGGAAGCGCTGGATGAACTGCTAACTCAGTTGGAACAAAAAGGGTACGGTTTTGTCGATCCTCGGAGTATCGGACCTGCTCCTGCCGAAGCTGGAACCAAGTAGTAAATCCAAAAACCGTCAGGAGATCCCTCCTGACGGTTTTCTTGTCTTTATAAACCGTGGCTTTTCCCCCACGGTGAATCGCTAACGCCCCACCATAATAAGTAAATGAGAATGATAACAAAAATGTACAGAAGCGAATTATAGAACCAACGGGTCATCTTCAACCGCTGTGACGGAAACAGCTCCTTACGTGTCGGCATCGATTCCACATCCGGCTCCATATTCGGTACCGCAAGCAGAAGCTCCTGCCCTTCGTCAAGTTTCTCGCCCTCGCGCATGAACTCGGAACCCGGAGGCGAAATGGGAAGCGGTTGTTGGACCGGTTCCTTCAATTTAGCTAACGCTGCGACCGCAGCAGACTGGAACTTGGTATCCCCAGCCTTCCACCATTTGGCCAGTTCGGATTTCGACGCCAAATGCGTCACTTTCTCTTGCCCCCGGTCCTCAGGCGCTGCCACACGCGGGATGAGCAAACCGATCATCGTCTCGTCCCCAATCGCGGGTTTCTTCTCCACATTTGCGGGTGGGTCAACTTCCTCCTGGATGTCTACTACCGTTGGCTCAGGGACAGGCTCGGCCGCTGCGATTCCGGAGCTAAGGTTCCATGATGTCGCGGAGGAACTGCGTTTCACTCGATTTTGCTGACCGTAACGGTCCATTCGACTTAAATGTTCGTTCATGACTCCCTCCGAAATTTAATCACCAATCCTGATACCAAATCAATCAGGAAGTGACATAGGATCGGCGCCCAAAGCGTCCCCGTTTGTAAGTAAATGAACCCGAGGCCGTAGCTGCTCGCGAACACCCATGCCGTTGGAATCCAATGCCGCAGATATCGGACATGAATCGCTGCAAACAGAATACTCGTCCAGTACGGACCAATGCCGTGCTGAATCGCCCCCCGAAACAGCAGTTCTTCGCAAATCGCCACGATCGCTGAGATCACGGCAATATGCCAGATTGGACGGTTGCGGAAGAGCAGTGTGTTAATCCCCCCGTCGTCCATGCTCTCTTCAGATATAAAGCGGGATAACAGCATATCGGCAACAAACATCACCGCCGCCAATCCTGCCCCCCAGTACAAAAATTCGACACTTTTCGGAAAATCAAACAAATGAAGCGGGTTTCTTTTCTGAAATAATAGGATGACCAGACCGATAAATAAAGTAAGTCCTTGCGTTAGATACAAATTAATGAGCAGCAATCGATCGTTAAGTTGACCGGGGTCGACTTTTTGAATTTTCACGTCGCGGAATTTGAATTTTTTCATCGTTTTTGTCAAACCCTGTCCTTTATATTATTCTAGCGCATTCAAATCATAATGGTAAGGAGCATCCTCATGATTCGTAAAAATAATGCCAAATTCGAAATGCTATTTTTGCTTGGTTTTCTCGCTACGCTGATTATCGCGTTCGGGACCTTCTTTCTAGGACTCAATATCGGAATGGACAAGACCGAAGCTAAATATGCTTATTTACAAGCCACCCCGCCGGGAGAGGAGAATGAAGCCTCTTATCAGCAACAAGACTTAGTCACCTTCTACTTCGTGGTGTTCCAGCCTTACCAGCAATTCAAAGAGGATTATCTCACATTAGTTGAAGAAATGTCCCGCAGCAACTCGAAGTCGGCCTCGGCTGACGCTATGAAAGAAATCCGTGAGAAAGCGAAAGCCGGGTATGAGCAAATTGCGGCTCAATCCATTGCAGATTCCTCACCTTTACTTAAAGAGGCCCAAACCGATTATTTAAAGAGTCTGAAGTTGTTCTCGGACAGCATCGACCAGGTCAAAGCCAAGGCAGGCAGCCAAAAAGGCGCGGAGCTGGCGAAAGCGGTCAACCAGGACCAATTCACGGTAAACGCGAAAAGCTACGGCCTCCAAGCACAGAAGAAATATTATTCCTCCATTCTGAAATGGACCGCTAAAACCAAAAGCGGCGTCCCCGCCGATTACAGTTACAAGAACAACATTGGGACCGCGGAATGGTCCGGCTACTCACTGGCTGTTAAGAACAAAGCGATCACCGATATGATGGTCAACGAGCAACTATATGTACCTTATCTGCCGCAGGATCTTACCGCCAAGATCGATCAACTCATCGGAAGCGGTAAAGCCAACGCGCTGAAATTAGCCTCCGTTGCATCGATCGTTCAGGTTCTGACAGAAACCGATGCCGTCAAAAACAAGGAGTTTGCGAAGTGGAAGTCCACGTACTACGCTTCCGAGTCGTTGCCGGAGCTGCCTTTCTTTACGGAGGATTAAGCCGCAAGGTTAATCGCCTGAATCAGACGCTTTTCGACATTAGTAAAATCATAACCAAAATTTTAGGCGGATTCAAGTTTGGTCAAAATCCGAACGACAACCGCCTATCTTTGTAAAAATGTTCAGGTTGGTGTTGACACCTTACCGGAGACCGTGTTACATTATGAAAAATTACATTTCATGAAACACGTTGAAGGAAAAAAAGGATTCGGAAAGCTTCCAGAGAGCCGGTGGTGCTGCAAACCGGTAGCGGAACGAATGCTTTAGCACTCCTGAGTCGCTGCGTTGAATTCGGAGTAGGCGCAGCCGGTGAACCCGTTATCGTTCTGTCAGCAATGACAACTGAGGCTGCTTATCTGCGAAGGTGCAGCGAATTAGGGTGGTACCACGAACAACTCTCGTCCCTTACTACGGAAGTAGTGTGCGGATCGGGAGTTTTTTTGATTTATTATGTGGTTGATCTTGAACTTGGCGGCAAATGAGCGTACCCGGGTACCTCCATTCTTTTGTGCGGTGATTAGACACAGCGTCAACGGAGGAACTCAATTGAATCCCATCAGCTTATGTTTCCGAAGAAAGAATGTAAGCCAGCTTTCGAGGAAACCTTGCTATATAAACTTTTAGGAGGGTCAATTATCATGTTTAAAGTGTTAGTATCGGATCCGATCAGCGACTTGGGAATTCAGCAGCTGATGGATGCAGCCGACGTTGAGGTCGACAAGAAGCCAGGTCTCAGCGAAGACGAATTGGTGCAGATCATTCCACAATATGACGGTCTTCTGGTCCGCAGCCAAACGAAAGTAACCGAAAAAATCATGGAAGCCGGGACCCGCTTGAAAGTCATTGGCCGTGCGGGTGTCGGGGTCGACAACATCAATCTGGAGGCCGCAACGACACGCGGAATTATCGTCATCAATGCGCCGGACGGCAATACGATTACGACCTGCGAGCACGCCTTCGCCATGATGATGGCGCTGGCCCGCCACATTCCTCAAGCTTACGCCAAAACGGTGAACGGCGAATGGGATCGCAAATTCCTGGGCGTGGAGCTGCGTAATAAAACGTTGGGCGTACTAGGAATGGGCCGCATCGGCAGTGAGGTCGCAAAACGGGCCAAAGCGTTCGGCATGGATATCCTCGGGTATGACCCGTTCCTTACCGAAGATCGGGCCGAGAAGTTAGGCGTGAAGTTGGCCACCGTGGACGATATCATCCGAAACGCCGACTTCATCACTGTTCATACGCCGTTAACGCCGGAAACGAAACATATGATAGCCCGTCCGCAGTTTGAGGTCATGAAGAAAGGAATGCGCATTGTCAACTGTGCCCGAGGCGGTATTATTGACGAAATGGCGTTGGTCGAAGCGATTGATCAAGGTATCGTCGCCGGAGCTGCCTTTGACGTATTTGAGAAAGAACCGCCGGAAGCTGACCATCCGTTCCTAAACAACCCAAAAATTATCGTAACTCCGCATCTGGGTGCCTCCACCGTGGAAGCCCAAGAGAACGTCGCGATCGACGTCTCCGAGCAGGTTCTTCACATCCTGCGTAACGAACCGTTTAAGAATGCTGTTAATATGCCGCCGGTAGCGGCCAGCGTCATGAACAAACTGCAGCCTTACTTTGGGCTTGGCGAGAAAATCGGGGTTTTCCTATCCCAGTTGAACAATCAGGCCGTGAAGGAAATCCATGTCGATTATGCCGGGGACCTGGCGGAGGTTGATACCCAGCCGCTTACCCGTTACATTATCAAAGGCGTGTTGTCCCGCCATTTCGCCGGAGACGTCAATATCGTCAACTCGATGCACCTGACGAAGGTCCGCGACATCAATGTCGTTGTATCGCAGGCTTCGGCCACCAAAGGCTTCACCAACTTAATTTCTGTTACGCTCAAGGGACAAGACGGTGCTGAGCGCCGTGTCGCCGGAACCCTGCTGAACGGGTACGGCGCACGGATCGTACAGATTGACAAATTCCCGGTTGACGTCGCACCGGAAGGTCATCTGATCTTTATCTCCCATAACGACAAACCTGGTATCATTGGGCATGTCGGTACCCTACTCGGGAAGAACGACGTCAACATCGCCTCCATGCAGGTGGGGCGTAAACTGGTTGGTGGAGAGGCCATCATGGTGCTTACCGTGGACAAGGCGGTTACAAAGGATGTATTGGACGAATTGACGAAACTTCCCGAACTAAATAAAGCGCAGCACATCATATTTGCTTAACCCGTCCGAACGTAGAGCAATGTTCCACGAACAACAAGATTTATCTGCGGCATTCAACAAAAAAACATCCTTCTTCGCGAAGGATGTTTTTTTGTTGTTACGCAGTTTGTCCCTTTTCGACAGGAAGCAAGAAATGAAAAGCGGTCCCTTTGCCGATTTCGCTATCAGCCCAGATCGAGCCATGATGCGCGTCGATAATATTCTTAACGATCGAAAGCCCCAATCCCGTGCCCCCGTTTTCCCCGCGAACACGGGCTTTGTCGGCTTTATAGAAGCGATCAAAGATAAATCGCAAATCGTCGCTGGGGATCCCGACACCGGTATCCGCAATCGTCGCGTGAAGCTGGTTGCCTTGCCCTCCTGGCTGCATACTCGCCGTCACGGCTACCTTCCCACCTTCCGGCGTATGCCGGAAAGCATTGTCCAGCAGGTTGGTCAGCACCTGCTCCAACCGGTCTTCATCGGCATGCAGCTTCAGTTCCCCTTCATCCAGCTCCAGCGCGAGTTCAACGCCGTTCTCCTTAGCCCGTACCTGAAATTTACGGAACACGCGTTCAGCCAATTCGCGGAAGTCGACCTGGCGCATCACCATATCCGTATGTCCTGCTTCCATGCGGGCCAAGTCCAGCAGATCCCGGACTAGCCGCCCCATTCGTAAGGACTCGTCATGAATGACTTGAGCGAGCTCTGCACTCTCTTCCGGGGACGAAGCCATTCCGTCGAGCAGCGCTTCGCTATAACCCTGCATCATCGAAAGAGGGGTCCGGATTTCGTGGGATACGTTCGCAACAAAATCGCGGCGCATCTTCTCTAAACTTACCTCTTCGGTCACGTCGCGAAGCACGGCAACCGCCCCACGAACTTCGCCGTCAGAGGACAGCGGGGCCATATGTACGGACCATACGCCTTTCATGACATGCACGTTCATCTTCTGGTCGCTTTCCTGATCCAGCAGACGGCGGAACATCGGAAGCAGCGGTTGGGGGACAACCTGCCCTTCACCCGTTGGTACAAGTCGCCTTTCCTCTGCCTCGTCTTCTTCCTCGGTTAGATCTCCCCACATTTGCAGGATTCGATCGCCCGGGGGATTGGTTAAGATGACGTAACCCTCACGATTCAAGGTGATTACCGCATCGTTCATGCTTCGTAGCACGCTGGAAAGATGCTCCTTCTCATGCTTCAAGCTGCGAATCGTATTCTCCAATTCCTCAGCCATGTGATTAAACGTAATTGCCAGCTCGCCAATCTCATCACTTGTGCGTAGCGACAGGCGGGTTTCGTATTTACCTTTGCGCACCGAGTCCGCTGCCTGAATCAGCTGCTGCATGGGTTGAGTGATCTTCGTGAACAGAAACAACGCAAAAAACGTCGTGAGCGAAAATCCGATCATCGAAACGATCACGAATAATCGTTTAACCGCTCCGGAGTTTGTAAAGTTGGTATCGATATAGGGCAGCAAGAACAATCCCATCAGCATCATGACGCAGGCCACCAAACAAATGATCGTAATCCACAGCTTACCGACGAGCGTTCTCCAGAAGTTCACTTACTTCGTAACCTCCAGCTTGTAACCGACGCCCCACACTGTGGTGATCATCGCGGCGGATTCCGGCGACACCTTGTTCAGCTTCTCGCGCAGCCGTTTCACATGGGTATCGACCGTACGTAAATCGCCAAAAAATTCGTAATTCCAAACGTCCTTCAGCAGTTCTTCCCGAGAAAACACTTTATCCGGGGAAACCGCCAGATAATGAAGCAGCTCATATTCTTTCGGGGTCAAGCTGACCTCTTGGCCACTAGCCGTCACCCGGTGAGCGTCATGCTCAATGACGAGATGAGGGAACACAATATTGTTGCTAGTCCCGCTTTCTTTGGTCAAATACGCCGTTGCCGAAGCGCGACGCATAATCGCTTTGACCCGGTAGATGACCTCACGAGGGCTAAACGGCTTCACGACGTAGTCGTCTGCTCCAACTTCAAAGCCCTGCACGCGGTTGATTTCCTCGCCCTTGGCCGTCAGCATCAGCACCGGCGTAGCCTTGACTTGTCTCAAACGGTTACAGACCTCGACGCCGTCAATGCCCGGCAGCATGACGTCGAGCAGAATCAAACCATAGTCGCTAGAGGTCGCCATTTTCAAAGCGGTCTCCCCGTCTTCGGCTTCATCGATTTCGTAGCCTTCTTTTTCCAAGTACATCTTCAGCAGCCGGCGAATCCGCTCCTCGTCATCGACTACCAGAATGCGGTTTGCTTGATCTGACATTAACAACAACCCCTTCATCATCTTACCCAATCAGTTGAGCAGTCCATATGGTCTTCTAGCTTGGTTAATCGGTACCCGCATAGGAATGTAGACCCGCTATGATCAGATTCACCCCTACGAGCGTAAACATCACGACCAGAAATCCTAAGACGGCCAGCCACGAAGCTTTGCGTCCCTGAAACCCACGTGACAAGCGCAAATGCAGATAGGCACTGTAGAACAACCAGGTAATCAGCGCCCATACCTCTTTCGGATCCCAGCCCCAGAATCTGCCCCAGGCTTGCTGCGCCCAAATCATGGCAAACACGAGCGCGCCTAAAGTAAAGATCGGAAACCCGATTGCGATTGCCCGGTAGCTGATCTCATCCAGATCATCCGGATCGATCGCCCGCAGCGCCGGCGACAATGCCGAACCCAGCGATTTACGAAGAATCAACCGGAGCAGCAAATAAAGCACGGTACCCGTTAGTATAGCCCAAATTACCGTGTTCAGTTTACGTCCGGCCGTATCTCCCCGCATCCACGAAGGCGCATCGAATATCGGTTTCGTCATGCCGAGGAACGGCTGGATTTGCTCCGGTTCGCTTTGGTGCGGACCCACAATCGGAGGCAGATTATAGATTACTTTATCTTCTATTGTACTATCTTGCTCTACTTGGCTGTCAATCGTTGTCTGATTTTGTACGAATACGGCTTCATATCCGGCTGCCCGAAAGGCGAATACGGAAACAATAAAGCCCATTACTATAATAATAGAAAAAAGCGTAAATTCAACCCACCATTTTTGCCGACGACCCGGCCGGTCCGTGGCAGAGAAATCCACCGCGCGCAGCAGGTACATTAATCCGGCGATAAACCCGACGGCGAAAAACGACTCCCCGGTCGCTGCAAGCGTCACGTGGATATAAAGCCAAATCGAGCGCAACGACGGAATCAACGGCTGTACATCCTGCGGGAAGACGGCGGCATAAGCCATAATTAGAATGGCCAACGGGAGCGCAAACACGCCGAGCAGGATCTTGCGGTAGATGATAAAAACGACGGTGAAGGCCACCATAATCATCATCGACAAAAACGACATGAATTCGTACATGTTGCTGACCGGCACATGTCCGCTGTAAGCCCAGCGGGTGCCGCAATAAACTAAATGCGACAGCAAGCCAAGCGAGGAAACGGTAAACGAAATGCGCCCCCATTTGGCCTCATGGCGCTCTGGGTCACGGTTACGCCACGTTTTTCCCGTGACGGCCACTACATAACAGATAAATGCGGCGCAATATAGCAAAAAGGCCGACATAAATGCGACTCTACTGATTTCCAGAAAATTCATGGACGTTTCCCCCTGTTTTCCAAAGACTTCTCATCCGCTTCCAAGCCCATCGATTGAAGAAATGCGGATACTTCACGGCGCATCCCGAACCAGTTCTTCGTCGTGTGTCCGCCCAGTGTCAACTGTCGGCCATCCACGCGCAGCCAAATTCGGCGATGCTGCCAGTAAAACCCTAAGATCAGCCCAAGCATCACAATCCCGAGTCCCAACCAAACGAACGGCATCGCCCGGTCAATCCGGATGTTCAAATAACTGGATGCTTCGATAAAATCTACATCCTCCATCCCTAGGACATCTAGCTGCAGTTTCGTTTGAACTCCGCCAAGTTGCTTGTTGATCGCATCCTGCTGGAATCGTTCCTTGTCAATCTGCTTGGGAAAGTAAATATATTGCGCGCCTTGTTCGGGAAGATCCGGTCCTTGGATCAAGAACAAAAAGGCAGGTGCGTTAGGCTCGCCGGAAATGGAGACCGGCTGCCCCTGGTCGTTCAGGGAAAAATCCATATATTTGTTTTGCAGCGTAAGCCGGTAAGGACCCAATTCAATCTCACGCTGGGGATTTCTCATATCCAGTTTGAATTTGCCGTACGATTCCCCGGTTTTGGCATTCACTAAGGCCGGCTGTACGGATCTCAGCTTCGGCGTCAGATCGAAGTCAAACTGATAAGCCTGGAGCCCTTTATAACTGAGCGGATCATTAACCCGGATGGCGTGACGTTCCACCTCGCGGAGTTGCGGTTCTTTAGATGGATCATCACAATCGGCCGTACATTCATAAAGGATAGCTTGCGTCTCGAACAGCTTGGGAACGACTTTTTCCCTTGCTTTGAAATCTTCGGACATTTCATCTTCACTGTAATATTCCACCGTAAACTTCTCGTTCTTTAAATACAGGTTCGTTTCCGGGATCCGCGTAACCTCCCCTTCGGGGAACCAATAATGTTTGTCCAAGTGGAGACCCGGCAAACCGCGGAATAAGACCGCCAGAAGAAAAACGATCAGACCGATATGAATAATATAGGGGCCCCAGCGGCTGAATCGCTGTTTCTCCGCCAACAAAGCGCTGCCGTCTGTATGAACCCGGTAATGCTTCTTGCGCAGAGGCTGAACAGCACGCTTGATCCAATCGGCGCCATCCTCGTCAATCTCTCCTTGGTACACGACCTTCTGACGGGTGAGAAACTCCAGATGCTTGCGTACTTTTTGCTTTGAAAGCGCTTTGTACAACGGAAGCACGCGATCCAGGCTGCAAATGACCAGCGAAGCGCCGATCATCACCAGGAGCAGTATAAACCACCAGGATTCATAAGTATGCGATAAACCCAGTCGATAATAAATGTCGCCGATCGTCCCATATTTATTATTATAGAACGTGGATGGGTCGAAATTAATGAAGTTGCTCTCCTGCTCGAAGATCGTACCAAACATCGCCCCGATCAACGTGATGATGATCAAGTAGATGGCAACCTTCACGGAAGAGAAGAAATTCCAAACCCGATCGATTACATTGGGGTTGGCACGCTGCGACCGCCGAGCGACCCCATCATAACGCATCTCCAGCAGCCCGCCTGGTTGCTCGTCCTCGAACAGCGGTTTGCCGCAGGCTTCGCATAACACGGTTCCCACCCGATTTTGGTGGCCGCATTCGCATTTCGTATTTTGGATCACCGATTATGTCCTCCTCTCGTCGTTAAAGATCCACCAGCTGCTTGATTTGGTCATCCAACGTATCCAAGTTCAGCTCGCCTTGATGAATGGAGGAGATTTTGCCGTTCTTGCCGATAAAAAACGTCGTTGGCATCGGTACAATCCCGTAATCACGCGTCGTGGTATTATCGGAATCAAATAAAATGGGAAAATCCACGCCCGTTTGCTTGATGAAATTTTGCACGGTCATTTCGTCTTCGCCCGTATTGATCCCCAGTACGACAACGCCTTGATCACGCCATTTCTCCGCTTGAGCCTGCAATGCGGGCATTTCTTTCACGCAGTAGGTGCACCAGGTAGCCCAGAAGTTCAGAACGACCGCTTGGCCTTTGTAGTCATCCAACGTATGTACCTGTCCATCCAAACCGAGCAGCTTAAAGGCCGGCGGTTTACCACCCTGCTTGGGTTTTTCAGCTTCTCCGCCGGACACTGCGGTCCCGATGGCATAGCCGCCCAGTACGGCGATCAGCAGCAAGATGACGATTTGGATCGGCCGTCTCGCTTTCCCCATAGTTAACTTCCTTTCTATGACAATAATCATAAGTGTTGAACAAATCGTGAACACTCTATGAACATTATAACGAAAATCGTCGCAGTTTCAGCCCGGGGAAATATGAATATTATGTGACGCGCTAAAAATGCGGTGGTTCCAGGTAACTCCGAGCGAAATTTAGAGCTTAGAACGCGGTTTCTCTTGGAAATGATTCTATATATGCTGAACTGAAAATCTTTCGGGGGTAAGGGCGACGTGTGAAATGTTCTTACGATCGCTGTTGTTCGCGGATTTCTCTGATTTCCTAAATTCATAAGGAGTAGAAATCCGCTCACAAAGGCGACCACTGCCGTTTCTTCAGAATCATTTCACACTTTGCCTTTCTTCCGCTTGTGTTCAAGTTCAAAATTCTATAGATCAAATCCTTAGAACACTTCCGCAGCTTCAAATTCCCCTCTACGTTACCTCCTGCTCACCGCATTTCTAGCGCTTTGGTGTGGGGGGAGTGGTAGTGCGGGCTTGTTTATAGAGGCTTTCGACCTCTTCTTTCGTCAAGTGGCGGTACAAGCCGCGCTTGAGGTTACCAAGGTACAAATCGCCGAAGGAAATGCGTTTCAGCTTCGTCACAGGGTGAGAAATCGCCTCAAACATACGGCGTACCTGACGGTTTCTGCCCTCGTGAATCGTGATGGAGATCGTCGAGAATTTCCCCTCCGGATCGATGTCCTGATATTCTACCTCCGCCGGGGCCGTCATTCCATCCTCCAGCATCACGCCTTGCTTCAGCTTGTCCAGCGCCGAGCCATGAGGCACACCTTTAACTGTTGCGTGATACGTCTTCGATACGTGGTGCTTCGGATGCGTCAACAAGTGAGCAAATTCACCATCATTGGTTAATAACAACAAACCTTCGGTATCATAGTCGAGCCGGCCTACCGGGTAAACCCGCTCGGTGATTCCTTTTAAATAGTCGGTGACAATTTTACGCCCTTGGGGATCGGATGCGCTTGTGATGACCCCTTTCGGTTTATTGAACACAATGTACAGCTTCTTCTCCGTACCGATGGCCTTGCCATCAACAGTGATGATGTCTACGGCCAGATCAGCCTTCGTGCCTAAGGTCGTGACAGTTTCTCCGTTCACTTGAACTTTGCCGTTTAGAATCAATTCTTCACACTTGCGACGGGACGCCACACCTGCAGCGGCCAATATTTTCTGTAATCTCTCCATTTTCGCTAAGTCACCTCATACACATGATACCCACCGAAAGACAAAATCACAATAGCCGCGGGAGAAACCGCAAAAAACCGCCATGACAGCCAGTTAGCTGCAAGGCGGTTTGTACATCGATTATATGCAATGGATATGTAGGAAGTTATCCGAATAAGAGCAGACATACGGCGATCGCCGCAATAAAGCCGACAACATCTGAGAATAATCCGACCTTTAATGCGTAGCGGCCGTTCCGAATGCCTACGGCGCCGAAATAAACTGTCAATACGTACAATGTCGTATCCGTACTGCCTTGAATCGTGGAAGCGATCCGGCCGATCATCGAATCCGGTCCGTAGGTTTTGATCAGGTCGGTCGTAAACGCAAGCGACCCCGTTCCGGTCAATGGCCGGAGGAACCCGAGCGGAAGCACTTCAGGCGGAACCTTCAGCCAAGACAGCATGGGAGCCATCCACCCGACGAAGAAATCCAGCGCTCCCGAAGCGCGAAACACACTGATCGCCACCATCATGCCCACCAAATGAGGAATAATACCGATGGCCGTCGAGAAGCCGTCTTTTGCTCCATCCACAAACGATTCGTAGACCGGCACTTTTTTGAAGTAAGCATAAAGCGGAATGAATGCGATCATGACCGGTACCGCCCAAGCGGAGATAAGATTAATCCAGTCCAGCAAGGTGCCTCACCCTTTCAGCGAGATATTGGGCGGCGCTGAAGCCTGCGGCGGGGTGCGATACGTATTCCGACTGCGATACCAGCGGTCGGCCACTATAGCCGCCATTGTAGCAATTGCAGTCGCAAGCAGGGTAGAACCGACAATCTCCGCCGGGTTCGCGGAATGAAAGTTGATGCGGATGGCAATCAGCGTCGTTGGGATCAGCGTAATGCTGGCCGTATTCAGGGCCAGCAAGGTGCACATCGCTGGCGAAGCCGTTTGTTTGTCCGGATTCAGTTCTTGAAGCTCCTGCATGGCGCGGATCCCCATAGGGGTTGCCGCATTTCCCAGTCCCAGCAGATTCGCACTCATGTTCGATAAAATATATCCCATGGCCGGATGGTTCTTCGGCACGTCAGGAAACAAATAAGCGACGATCGGACCAAGCAGCCGGGAGATAGCCTTGACGAGGCCGGAATCCTCAGCCAGGCGCATGATCCCAAGCCAGAATACCAAAACGCTGATTAACCCAAAACATACAGTCACGCCGGTCGCAGCCCCATCAAACACTGCCTGCGTCACGGTGCCGATATCCCCTTTAATGGCGGCAAACAAAAATCCGATCAAAATAAGCGCAAGCCAAATTTTATTAACCATCTTTTCCCCTCCCTGACCCTGTCCTACTCTCTCTGCTATTGAACGTCAAACAACAGAGATCGCAGCACTTTTTTCAGCGCGCCCGTCCAGTTGGAAGGCAGTCGAATCACCTTCTGTTCAGAAGCAGAACCAAAGGCCCCACCCGTTTTCGGTTCGCTTCCTACTCCTGATCTGGACGGATTATAGCTGACTTTATCGTAAACCGGCACTGTGCCGATCTCTTCCCCTTTTAAAAGAACACTAATTTTACCGCGGTACCCGAATGAGCCCGTGCGCGCCGTGGTCAGTTTCAGCCTTCTTTCAATTTGTCCGGCTTCCTCCGATGTCAGCGCATATTTAAACTCGGCTCCGGTGATCAAACCATTTTCGATCATCTGCCCCTCGCCGATCAATGTCGTCAACGGATAGTTAGCAAAACCGTAGTCCAGGAGCTTCCGGTGGTCATTCCAATCATCTCCGTCATTTAAAGTGACGACCGCAAGTTGTTGACCCGAACGGGTCGCGGAACTCACCAGGCATCGTTTAGCGATTTTGGTATATCCGGTTTTGACGCCGTCCGCCCCGTCATAGAAACGCAGCATCTTGTTCTTGTTCAGCCATTTATAATCCCAAGGATCATTGGGATTCGGCGCAGTTTTGCTGGGGGTCCGGACGATCTCCTTGAACAGCGGATTTTTCAGCGCATAGCTTGTCAGCTTGGCCAAATCGTTCGCTGTTGAATAATGCCCCTTAGCGTCCAACCCATGTGGATTTTGAAAATGGGTATGGGTCAGTCCGAGCAACTTGGCTTTTTCGTTCATCAAATAGACGAACCCCTCTTCGGAGCCGCCAACATGCTCGGCAATGGCCGAGGCCGCATCGTTGCCCGAACGAAGCATGAGCCCGTACAGCATATTTTCCAGACTCATCTCTTCCCCCAAATGGAGATAAATCGACGAACCTTCCTTGGCAAAAGCGTTTCTTCCCACTGTAACCGTATCCGACAACTTCCCGTGTTCAATAGCAACAATGGCCGTCATAATTTTGGTCAAACTAGCGATCGGCAATGGTTCATCCCCGTGCTGACTGTAAAGCAGACGCCCCGACGTCACGTCAATGACCGCAGCGGCCTGAGCATGAATCGATGGCGCTGCGGGGGCGGCTTGTACCGCTTGTGGACTTAGCCAACTAAGCAGCAGTACGGCTGCCAAAAAACTGCAAAACGTGCGAAATCTGCGGTCCGATGTACTTTTCCTCATGTGCTGATTCCTCCGGTAACAGGTACTGTAGCGAGTACTTGTTTACTTATATGCGATCATCCAGGAGAGTATGTCCCACCTGGAATCAAGAAAAAGACCCCTCCCGGAAGTCCGGAAAGGATCAACGGTCGAAAGGCGGTTAAGCGAACGGGTTGATGCCGTTTCTTGCAGCCGATTCCTGCATCGCATTTTGAGCTGCATGCGCCGTTGCCATCGAGGCACCCGAAGTTGCAGCTTGGTTCGGGAACAAGGACTGGATTCTGTCGATGACACCAGGAACTGAATCGATAATTTTCTCGACCAGATGCGTTTGGTTATCCAGCGGTACGATGTGTACCCCCGGCTTCCCAACAACAAGGAAAGCGATCGGATTGATCGAAACCCCGCCGCCGCTACCGCCGCCGAACGGACGGGCTTTGCCGTGTTCGGTCGAACCTGAAGCCGCCTTCTCGTGGCCGTCCTCGATATTAAAATCGCTACCTCCTGCGGCAAAACCGAAACCGACGCGGCTGATCGGCAGAATCACGCTGCCGTCCGGCGTTTCCACCGGCTCGCCCACAATCGTGTTGACATCAACCATATCCTTGATGTTCTCCATGGCGGTTTGCATTAATCCTTGAATAGGATGGTCAGCCATTTTTTCACTCCTCCCTTCACTTTTAGCACGCGAACTATAAGTACCAGTCCAGCATATATAGCATAACCGCAGCGAATTTGCGCTATGCAGCGAAATTCCGTGGAAAATAACGGCGTCCCCCCAAATACTGGGACGACGAACAGCTTGGGTCTTTGCTTTAAACGAATGTGATGACTGAGCCATCCGACAAGCGTGCCTTTGACTCCCCATAAGGCGCCGGTCAATGTTGCGGTATGGGCTGCATCCTGTAAACCAATATTCGTCGACCATTCCAACTGGCGGAACGATATGCGGCGGAGCGTGGCCCGAAGCCAAACCCGAAACCCGCTGGTCGCCTTGAGCATCCGGTCGAATTCGTCCATCCATCGTTGGACTTGGTCTTTGTTCACTTTTTGATCCACGCTGGAAGATTCCTTTTGCAATACGTTCTCAGGTCGATTCTTCTCGAATTGCAGGCCCTCGCGCCAGTTCTTCAACTTTACCGAAGGCACTTGGTAGTGCAGACGCACAAAACCATAGAGCATCGTGACATCCAACAAGATTGTGTCGTCTCGATTCTTCTTGCGCAGGGTCAAATGGAGCGTGATTGTAGACAGCAAAATCAAGGCAGCTATAAGCAGCAGCAGGATCAGGATGCCTCCGAGCCAAATCCACACGGGAAAGCCCTCCATTACCTATCAGATAAAAATTCTCCATCGTAGTATGTCTTGCCCAAAAGGAAAAAATTCGTCAATGCGCAGCATGAAGCAGCATTTAAACGCAAAAAAACCACCGGAGACTTCCCCGGCAGTTTTAGGTGACATTGATTTATTCGTTATGTTAGCTTTCGTTCTCCGTTACTAGAGGCTCATCCGGCGGCGCAACTTCTTCGCCTACATCATCGAAAGTTAGTTGTTGTTCTTCCAGCCGCTGAAATAGCAGCTGAGTTTCTTCCTCAAGCTGTTCGGCACTTTCGAAATCAGCCAAATCCGGCAGATCTTTCAAGCTGGCTAGTCCAAAATAATCAAGGAACGCCTTCGTGGTGCCATATAGAATGGGACGCCCAATCGCTTCGGCACGGCCAACCTCCTCGATCAAATCTTTGTTCACCAACGAATGGATGGCTCGCTCCGATTTAACCCCACGAATCTCCTCGATTTCAACCCGGGTAATCGGTTGTCGGTACGCAATAATCGATAACGTCTCGAGTGCAGCCTGGGATAAAGTCGAACGCGAAGGCGAGTAGGCCAAGCGTTCGAAATAAGGGGCATGCTCCGGAAGCGTCGCCAACTGGTAGCTGCCGGCGATTTGCACGATTTGCAGCCCTCGGCCGGCTCGCTCGAAGGATGTTTTCATATCGAGCAAAGCGTCCGAAATCACCTCCTGCCGCTGTTCAGTTACTTCGGCCAGCTGCTTCAGGCTTAAGCCCTCTTCGCCAGCCAAGAACAACAGTCCCTCAATAATCGACTTCAATTCCTGAAAATTCATCGATTCTTCCTTCTCCTCTCCACTCCATGACGATATCGTCGAACAGCTTGTTTTGATAACAGACGATCTGCTTCATCTTCATCAGCTCCAGCACCGCCAGAAACGTGACGACAATTTCATGCCGATACATTTCCGGATGCAGCAGCTTAGAGAATAGCAGACGCCCTCCCTTGCCCGCCTGCTGGAGCGCGCCTACAACCTCCTTGATCCGGTCCTTGACGGAGATCTCATCACGGTGAATTCGCGCTACCGTATTCCGCTTGGCAGCCTTCCGAATCGCCTTCTGAAAGACGGCGATCAAATCAGCGGCGTGCAGGCCCTTTACCGGGTTCTCCTGCACTTCGGGCATATACGGCGTTAAATCCTCCGGCTCCTTGGAGAAGATCAAGCTGCGTTCCCATTCGCGTTCATGCAAATGTTCGGCAATTCCTTTATATTTCCGATATTCGATCAGCTTTCGAATTAACTCGTCCCTTGGGTCCTCCTCATCCTCCAGCAAATAATCGAATTCATCATCCAATTCAATGACGGGTGGTTTGGGTAACAGTTGTTTGCTCTTGATCGACAGCAGCGTGGCCGCCATGACCAGAAACTCACTGGTCACCTCCAGCTCTAACTCCTGCATGTCTTGTAAATATTCGAGGTACTGATCGGTAATCTCACTTATAGAGACCTGATGAATATCGATCTCCGCTTTGTCAATTAAGTGCAAAAGCAAGTCCAGCGGACCCTCGAAAGTTTCCAGCTTATACGTTACTGTCGTCAATGAACATCCTCCACCCGTAACCAAACATATATGTAGATTAGTTTACCTTAAAAACCGTTTGTTGCAAAAGAAAAATGTAGTACCCCGTCGAATCAGAGGTACTACATTAAGATAAGCACTATTTCAGTTGTTTCGTCAAGTTGGCCATCTCGATCGCTGCCATCGCCGCATCCCAACCTTTGTTTCCGGCTTTGGTCCCTGCGCGTTCGATCGCTTGCTCGATATTTTCGGTCGTTACGACGCCAAAGATCGTCGGCACGCCAGACTTGAGGCCTACTGCGGCTACCCCTTTGGCGACCTCGTTGCAGACGTAATCATAATGCGTGGTGGAACCGCGAATGACCGTGCCCAGCGTGATGACTGCATCGTATTTGCCGCTTTCCGCCAGCTTTTGCGCGGCGAACGGGATTTCAAATGCGCCGGGCACCCATGCGACGTTAATCTCTTCCTCTTTGGCTCCGTGACGTTTCAAGGCATCCATAGCGCCGGAAAGCAGCTTGCTTGTAATGAACTCGTTAAAACGCCCAACCACGATCGCATATTTTAACCCTTCCGATACTAAATGCCCTTCAAATACGTTTGCCATGAATGATCAAACCTTTCTATAAGTGGGATAGTGAATTATTTCGCGTTGTGAGGCTTCGTCCTTAGACGTGAGAGGATTCATCCTGCTCCAAATCGTCAAATTTGAGCAAATGCCCCAACTTGGCTTGTTTGGTGTGCAGATACTTAGTGTTATCCTCGTTTTCTTTCATTTGGATCGGCACGCGTTCGACAACCTCCAGCCCGTATCCTTCCAAGCCTTTGATCTTCCGCGGATTGTTGGTCATCAGACGGATTTGACGAACTCCCAAATCCTTGAGAATTTGCGCCCCGATTCCATAGTCTCGCAGGTCCGCCGGAAACCCGAGCTTCAGATTAGCGTCAACCGTATCAAAGCCCTGTTCCTGCAGCTTATAGGCCTTCAGCTTGTTGATCAAGCCGATCCCGCGGCCTTCCTGGCGCATATAGAGCAGTACCCCTTTACCCGCTTCCTCAATCTGGCGCAAAGCCGCTTCAAACTGCGGGCCGCAATCGCAGCGATGGGAGTGGAACACGTCTCCCGTTAAGCACTCAGAATGCACCCGCACGAGAACCGGTTCGTCCCCGTCGATCTCACCTTTAACCAATGCGACATGTTCTTTGTTATCAACGTCATTCGTGTAGGCGACGGCGCGGAATTCACCGTAATCGGTTGGCATACGCACCTCGACCTCGCGCGTGACCAGCTTCTCCTTCTCATTGCGGTAATGTATGAGATCCTTCACGCTAATCAATTTGAGATCATAGGTTTTGGCGATCTCCACCAAATCCGGCAATCGGGCCATCGTCCCGTCTTCCTTGATCACTTCACAGATGACGCCGGCCGGATAAGCACCGCACATCCGGGCGAGGTCGACCGCCGCTTCCGTATGGCCAGCGCGACGCAACACGCCGCCTTTCTTGGCGATCAACGGGAACATATGGCCCGGTCTACGGAAGTCCGAAGCCTTGGCATTCGGATCCATAATGGCTTTAACCGTTAAGGAACGCTCATAAGCCGAGATTCCCGTCGTCGTATCTTTATGGTCAATAGAGACGGTAAAGGCCGTCCCGTGATTATCGGTATTTTGCGCCACCATCGGCTGCAAATCCAACTCTTCTGCTCGTTCCGCCGTAATCGGCAGGCAGACCAGACCGCGGCCTTGGGTAATCATGAAGTTGATGACTTCGGGTGTCGCCTTTTCAGCCAGGGCCACGAAATCCCCTTCATTCTCCCGGTCCTCGTCGTCAACGACGAGGATGACCTTGCCCCGCATCAATTCGTAAATCGCTTCTTCGACTCGGTCTAATATGATGTCACCCACAGCTTTCCCCTCCTTGTTTTTATATGTAGTTCAAAATATTATCTTTGGATCACGAAGCAGCTCAAGGTAGTCCATTCGACGGCGAATCTTGAATTCACTCGGGCCTTCCGCTGCTCACGTAGCTTACAGCTACGCTGCGCTGCTCATTCCCTAGCTTCATTCAACCTTCTTGGTGCTCCAAACCCAATACTTTGAACCTTTTTGATCAGACAAACCCGTTCGCTGCCAGAAATGGAAGGTTGATCCCAGAGCTATCGCCCGCTTCTTCTTCCGTATCCACGCTGCCTCTGCCGTACTTCAGCAAGTGCTCCACGTATTTGCCAAGCACGTCGCATTCCAGGTTAACCGTGTCCCCGGCCCGCTTAAAGGCCAATACGGTTTCAGCCAAGGTATGCGGGATAATGGATATCGTAAACATGCCGCCTTCCGCTTCAACCACCGTCAAGCTAATCCCGTCCACAGCAATCGATCCTTTAGGAATAATGTATTTAAATAAGGATGACTTACCGGGTCGGATTTGGAATACTACTGCGTTTTGATCCTGGCTGGATCCGACTATCGTGCCGATTCCATCGACATGCCCCTGTACGATATGCCCGCCGAACCGCCCGTTTGCCTCCATGGCGCGCTCGAGATTGACGCGACTGCCTGGTTTCAAATCCTTCAGATTTGTATTACGGTACGTCTGCGGCATGACATCTACCGTAAAGGAGGACGCATCAAACGAAGTTGCTGTTAAGCACACGCCGTTAATCGAAATACTATCGCCGAGCTTGATGCCTTCCGTGACAACCTTCGCCGAAATGCTCAGCAACATTGCTTCGCCCTTACGGCCAATCGACTTCATCGTGCCAATTTCCTCAACAAGTCCTGTAAACATCAGTGATCCTCCTCCTTCACTTCAGCTGTTGCCCAGACCGGAACTCCTCTGATACACACATTATCCCCGATTTGTTCGACTTCCATGTCGCGCAAGGATACGGCTTCCCGCATGAGATCATATCCAGCAAAGTGAAAAGTTCCAGGTGCTTCGCTGCCGCCTACAAGCTTGGGGGCAAAGAACAACACAATTTCGTCCACCAGCCGGCGTTCCAGCAACGAGCCATTCAGTCGTCCGCCTCCTTCAACGAGGACGGAGGATATGCCACGCTGCCCGAGCTGGACTAACGCATCCCGGAGATCGACCTGCGGACCGCTGCCGCAACGGAGGATTTCCGCGCCAAGCTCGGTCAAGCGTTCCGCTTTGTCCGGATCCGCCTGTTGGGTGGTAATAATCCAGGTTGGAGCCACCCCATCGCGGAGGATCTGTGCCGTCTCGGGAATGCGGAGTGTGGAATCCGCGACCACCCGTACTGGCGATAATCCCGGTACGGTTAATCGGGTCGACAGCTGCGGGTCATCGGCTATAATCGTCGATACGCCAACCATAATTGCTTGATGGCGATGTCGCATCGTGTGCACGATTTCCCGCGCCTTCTCATTGGATATCCATTTACTGTCCCCTGTTCGACTAGCAAGCTTCCCGTCTAACGTGCTGGCGGATTTGATCGTCACGTAGGGCATGCCGGTGGAGATGAACTTGATGAACCGTCGGTTTAGCTTCAAGGCCCGCTCGCGCAGTACACCAACTAGAACCTCGATCCCTGCGGCACGCAGCATCTCAATTCCTCTCCCGGCAACGAGGGGATTGGGATCTTCGCAGGCAACCACGACTCGGCGAACCTTCTCTTGAATCAGCCGCTCCGCACAAGGCGGCGTTAAACCGTGATGACTGCAAGGTTCCAAGGTGACGTAGACCGTACTGCCTTCCGCCCGGGAACCGGCCATATTCAAGGCATGCACTTCGGCATGAGGGGTTCCCCGCTCCAAATGAGTGCCTAGTCCAACCAATTCTCCTTCCCTTATGACTAAGGCACCAACGACCGGATTCGTTCCGGTTTGTCCCAACGCCCGCTCCGCCATGTCCAGCGCTAAAGCCATGTAGTATTCGTCATCAATTACCTTCATCCGCGCTTCCTCCTTCCGTCCATACGTATCGATCAGTAACCAAAAACAAAAACAACCCTGCCGCAATCCGGCAGGGTTGATCATGAGAGTAGTTCTACGCTAAATCAAAGAGCACCTTCGCCTATCGTGTAGCCCCATTTATCCAAAGATAAATAGATGCGACACATGAAAGACGAAAGTTAGCATTTGCCAAGACTCCTCCACAAATAACAGTTTGTGAAAAACAGAACTTGATCAAATGAAACTCTTTAAATCCGAACACCTTCGCAAATAAAATAACGTCCGTGCTCTCGCGTTTTCCTTCTCCCATCCAGACTATACTGTCGGTCCCGGAATCTCACCGGCTCAGCCGCATGCTTACGAAAGCACTGCGGGTCACGGACTTGTGCTTCATCGGACTAACGTCCAATGAGCCATCACCGTCGGTAGGGAATTTCACCCTGCCCCGAAGGATTGCTAAATATTTGGTTTGCATAACTGCAAGACGAATGTTAGCACTAATCCTGTCAAAAATCAAGCCTGCACCTCACAACGTCTGACCCGGTTCCATTCGTGTATGGAATATTCATCCCCCATCCGCCTCGACCTAAAGTGAATAAAAACCGCTCGAAAAAGCCAACCCTAAGGGCGATATCGTATTGACAAATCCCTATATCCAGGAGGAATGAACGTGGCTAAACCGGACAATCGCTCCGATAACGTCGATAAGCTGCAACGGAGCATTCAAAACACCATCGAGAATTTCCGAGAGGGTCAAGATTACCTCAGCGAGCATGCGGACGAAATCTCCGTCAAGGAGAAGAAGCAGGTTGAGGAGAAGAACGATAAACGGCTTCACGCCATCGAGGGCTTCCGGGAAGAAGTAAAGGACGAAGCTGCTCACCAAAGAAAATCGTAAGAATAATCAAAGGGGTGCTCCGCTGCCAAGTCTGCTTGGCCTTGCGGGCACCCCCTTCACTTTGAACCTGATTTAAGCTTCGTCCCAAACAGAAACTTCCTTCATTTTATCGCCAGGACGGACATTGTCCACGAGTTCCATACCCGAAGTCACTTTGCCGAAAACGGTATGTACCCCGTTCAAATGCGGCTGTGCTTCGTATACGATAAAGAATTGGCTGCCGCCGGTATCTTTGCCGGCATGGGCCATCGACAGCACCCCGCGCTCATGTTTGGTTACGTTCGTGTCCGTCTCGCATTTGATAGTATAACCCGGACCGCCGGTGCCGTTGCCAATCGGGCAGCCGCCCTGAGCCACAAATCCTGGAATTACACGATGGAACGAGAGTCCGTTATAGAATCCGGAATTAGCCAATTTTTCGAAGTTTGCGACCGTACTCGGTGCTTCCTCGGGAAGGAACTGAATTTCAACCTCGCCGCCTTTTTCCAATACGATTTTACCTTTTTTCATATCCGTGCACACACCCTTCTAATTTAGCGTCATTGGACAAACCTCTTCCAGTTTACTAAAAAAAATCCCTTCAAGCAAAAAAAGGCCGGTTAGGGACCGGACGACCCGGTTCCTCTCGGCCTAGAAATCTTTCTTTTCCTTCCGCTTATTTTAGCGAAGGTTGTTTGGCGATCCGCTCCGGAATCACGTCGCACGCGACCAGATCCTGCAGGGACTCCCGTTTCACGACAAGATCGCTGCGTCCGTCTTGAACGAAGACAACCGCCGGACGGCGAATCCGGTTATAATTGCTGGCCATGGCGTAGTTATAGGCGCCGGTGCAGGCCACGGCAAGCAAATCGCCGCTGTTCACCTTCGGCAAATCCACGTCCCAGATCAGCATGTCGCCGCTTTCGCAGCATTTGCCGGCGATCGATACGGTCTCTTCGTTCGCATCGTTGCCGCGGTTGGCGAGCATCGCCTCGTATTTGGAGCCGTAGAGAGCCGGACGCGGGTTGTCCGTCATCCCGCCATCTACCGCAACATATTTGCGTATGCCGGGGATATCCTTGCTTGTTCCCACCGTATACAACGTCGTGCCGGCATCACCGACGATGCTCCGGCCCGGTTCAACCCAAATTTCCGGAAGCTGCGCATAACCGGCAAATTCCCGTTTGACCGCATCCGTAATCGCACCGACGTAATCGGAAACCTTCAGCGGCGTATCGCCTTCCGTATAGCGAATGCCAAAGCCCCCGCCCAGATTAACGACCTTGAACGTAACGCCCAACTTCTCCTTCACTTGCATGGCAAAAGCCGCAACCCGCTCAACCGCCATTTGGAACCCTTCCACCTCGAAAATCTGCGAGCCGATATGCGAATGCACGCCGAGCAATTGCAGATTCAAACTGCGGTTAGCCAATTCTACGGCATCCATTGCCGAGCCATTGCCGATATCAAACCCGAATTTGGAGTCGGTTTGACCGGTCGAAATATATTCATGCGTATGGGCTTCCACCCCCGGAGTTACGCGCAGCAACACATTGACGGTGACGCCTTTCTCGGCGGCAAGCGCCTGCAGCATATGCAGCTCTGTAAAATTGTCGGCCACGAAACAACCGATCCCGGCGGAAATCGCCATTTCCAACTCATCCGGCGTCTTGTTGTTGCCATGAAAATGGATTCGCTGCGCGGGGAACCCCGCTTGAAGGGCCGTAAACAATTCACCCTCGGAGACGACGTCCAGGGACAAGCCCTCCTCCTCGGCCAGCCGGCACATCGCCATGACGCAGAATGCTTTGCTGGCATAAGCGACCTGGAAAGCCAAGCCCGATGCCCGGAAGGCATTCATATATTCACGGCATCTTTGCCGTACAAGGGCTTCATCTACGACATACAGCGGCGTTCCGTAGGTTTGCTTCAGCTCGACCGAATCGCAGCCGCCGATTTCGAGATGGCCTTTTGCATTGATTTTGCTGGTACCGTGTAAATACATCTATGCAGTCCTCCACTTTCAAATTTTACACCAGTATAGCAAACAACCGGGAACCTGAAAAATGGATTTTTCGGAATAACATTTGTGTTATTTGTTGAACAAGCCTAAGCGTCACCGTTTCCCCGGCATCCGCGTATTGTCCCGCGGTTTGTTGGAGGACGGTCTTTGCTTGGACGTCATCACCGGAACACGGAACAACACCCCAGCGATAGCCTTTGCATTAAAAGGTATAAACGGCCACATGTAAGACGAGTTATTCGAGCGGCGCAAGGTCAGCAGTACGATAAACGCCGTTACCCCGACCACGAATCCAGGGGCGCCGAAGATCGCCACCGCCACGAGCAATGCCAGCCGCACGACACGATTGGCGAGGCCCAGCTCATAACTCGGCGTTGCAAACATCCCGATCGCCGCCACCGCCATATAGAGGACGACCTCGTTGACGAACAACCCCGTCTGAACCGCGATATCCCCGATCAGGATGGCGGCGATCAAGCCCATTGCAGAGGCGAGTGGCGTCGGTGTATGCACGGCTGCCATCCGCATCAGATCGACACCAAATTCAACCAGCAAGAACTGGGCGATTAGCGGGATTTTCGCTTGTTCCTGCGGTCCAATGAAGGCGAGTCCCGCCGGCTTGAGTTCCGGATGAACAACGATAAGCAGCCAGATTGGAAGCAGGAAGAGCGAGGCGAATATGCCGAAGAAACGCACCCAACGCAAATAAGTTCCCATAAACGGGGTTTGCCGGTTCTCTTCCGCATGTTGACACAGATCGAAGAACGTTGTCGGCAGAATCATCACGCTGGGCGAAGTATCCACGAAAACGACAACCCGTCCTTCCAGCAAATGCGAAGCGACGACGTCCGGACGCTCCGAATAACGTACCAACGGATACGGGTTCCAGCCTTTGTGGATGATCGCCTCTTCCAGCTGCTTATCCGCCAGGGGGATCCCGTCGATGTTGACCGCTTTGATCTTCTCGCGGATGGAGTCGACTTGGGTCTTGTCTACAATATCGTCGATGTAGGCGATACACACATCCGTGCGAGTCCGGCGACCCACGCTGATCATTTCCAATTTGAGCCCTGGATCACGCAGCCGGCGGCGGACTAAGGTTATATTGGTGACCAGCGTCTCCGTAAACCCGTCCCGTGCGCCGCGTACCACGCGCTCCAGAGACGGTTCTTCCGGGCTGCGGACCGGGTACTGCCGTGTATCCATTAGCAGCGCCGTTTGCTCTCCTTCGATAAACAGCGCGCTCATTCCAGTTAAGGCTTTGTTGATAGCATCGCTCAGCTTCTCCGTTTTTTCCACCTGAATATGAGGAATATAGAGTTCGAAAAAAGATCGAAGCGCCCCGGTTGTTAGATCCTCAGGCGTCAAATAGGTCAGTCGCTTGAGAATTTCCTGCATGGCGTCGGTGCGGGCAAAACCATTAATGAAAAAGAGACAGGTCCGTTTGCCTCCAAAGGTCATATCGCGGAATACGACGTCAAAGCTTTCCCCTAGTCCGACAACTTCCTTCAGCGTATGTTTCGTTGTCGTCAGGCTCCGGCTGATGGCATCGCTTTGCTGCCAATAGATCACTGACTCCTCCACATTATCGGATCTCTCCGCTTCGCGTTTCCGTTTGATCGCCTCATCTTCCGGATAATTCTCCTGCAGGAAATTCTCCTCATCCTCGGGCATGAAATCCGGGACCGCCTGCGGCCGATCCATATCGCCTTGCATTGTCTCTTGTGTATCCTGGTCCATCCAACATCAACCTCCGTTTCTTCGAGTTCACGGTCTGTAAATAAACCATTCAAATAAGGAGCCCGCCATTTTGCCGAACACCATCGCGAGCAAGAAGCCAAACAGGTACCGCTGCATATGCAGCCTTTTGGCCAAAATTGGAAGCACGTTCAACACTTCGGTCAGAGCGGCAGCCAGCATACCGACAAAAACGCCGTTAAACAAGCCGACAATGCCGGTCGCCAGCCACGGCCCCGTCACCTTCCAATTCCAGAAGTCCGCCACCGTGCCAACCACGGCTCCGGCGATCATCGCCCCTTCATACCAGTGCACCTTGTCGTAAGAATTCGTTACTTGGGCCAGGCGCGGGATCATGTCCAGCACAATAAATAAAGCAATCACGCCGCCGCCCACGGCAATGCCGCCGGCCAGCCCAAGGAAGATCGCCAACCCCGCTGCAATGGGAGACATTAGGATCGCTCCGCCGGCGATTCGGCGCGGTGCATTTTTTTGTACTCCTCAGCGACGACGTATTGGTTGAGGTTCTCCTGGTAGAGGAACATCTCGACTTCCAGCGGGGTGGGCTCCTCATTCCACTTCTTCCTGAACAAATGATTAAAAAACACGATCATCCCGAAACCGATCCCCACAGAATAGGCCCCTTGAAACAGATAGGGGTGCTCGTCCTTCTCGCCGGTGATCATCTCCACGATCCGTACCTGCACCTCCGGCATGCTAACATCGGCGTGGAAATTCATGATGGTTAGCGCCGCCCCGAAGAAGAGCAGCATCCAGACCATAGCGAACAGTAGCAGTGACGGTTTCTTCTCGGGTTTGACCATTTCTACAAGCACATGCGGTTCACCCAGCAATTCGACGCGTTGCCCCGGAAATTGGGATTGGATGGCGGAGATGACCTGCAGCATATCGATGACGATCAGATTACCGTCGCGCTGCTCCGGCCGCACCAACTCCAGCTGTAGCAGCCTGGCTTCCAGTTCCGGCTCCGCCAGCACGCGAGCCACGTCTCGCAGCCGAATCGGCGTTCCGGCGGGAATCCCGACCTGCTTGCGCAGACGCAAATAGACGATGGAAGCAGACTTATCCATGCTGACCACCCTTCCACTAGCGTAATGCCCATAGTATGCCAAGCGAGGAGGGGCTTTACTCTTGATGATAAATTTGAGGTAACAAAAAAAGCATGGGGGAGATGCATTCGCATCACTCCCATGCTTGTTCCACTTTGGTTCGCTTTTGGAATTACAGAGATATGGCTGTATCCAGCGCCACTTCCATCATTTGCTTGAATGTCGTTTGCCGTTCTTCGGCTGAGGTCTCTTCGCCGGTCAACAGATGGTCGCTGACGGTCAGAATCGTCAATGCTTTCGCGCCGTATTTGGCGGCCAGCGTATAGAGCGCTGTCGTCTCCATCTCCACTCCCAGCACGCCGTATTTCATCAGCAGTTGGGTTACGCTCGTATCGTCGCGATAGAACATGTCCGAGCTGAAAATATTGCCGACGTGCAGCTTCAGCCCCTTTTCCACGCCGCGTTCATAAGCTGCCTTCAACAGCTCAAAGTTAGCGATCGGCGAGAAATCGTACCCGCCGAAGACATGCCGGTTCATGCTGGAATCGGTACAGGACGCTTGGGCTAAAATGACGTCCCGCACATGGACATGCTGCTGCATGCCGCCGCAGGTTCCGACGCGAATCAGGTTTTTGACGCCGTACTCCTTCATCAATTCATTCACGTAGATCGAAATCGACGGAACGCCCATGCCCGTACCCTGTACGGAAATCCGCTTCCCTTGATAGGTGCCGGTAAAACCAAGCATTCCGCGCACCTCGTTATAACAAATGACGTCGCTTAAATACGTTTCTGCGATAAATTTGGCCCGGAGCGGATCCCCCGGCAGCAGGATCGTTTCGGCGATATCTCCCGGTATGGCTGCGATATGTACACTCATGTTCTGGTATCTCCCTTGCTTCCAATTTTGGTATAGCTGATACCCTCTTATTATATAAGATGTGACGACCTGAGTACATGGATGCACCTATCGCAAACCTATTAAGACTGGAATAGAATTGATTGTTCGTACACGTCCAGCGCCGCCTGAACGGCCTGCCCGGCCGGTACGCGGAGGGCCTGGCGAAGAAGCGCCGCCTCCAGGGCTCCAAGCAGCCGTAACACATTATCTGCACGGCAGCTGTACCCCATCGTCCCGATACGCCAGATCAAGCCCTTCAGCGGGCCAAAGGAGCTGGCGATTTCAACGCCAAATCCCTCGAGCAGCAGCTTCCGGACTATTTCACCGTCCACCCCTTCAGGGACATTGACGCAGGTGACCATCGGCATTTTGCAGGTGGGATCGCCGTACAGCGTTAATCCCATCGCGGTGAGCCCCTGCACCAGCGCCGACTCGTGCAAGCGATGGCGGGCAAACCGCGCCTCCAACCCTTCCTCCAACACAAGCCGGATCCCTTCGCGAAGCGCGTAAAGCATGGAAGTCATTTCCGTATGGTGATTCAGCCGGAGCGGGCTCCAGTAATCCTGAAGCATCCCCAGGTCAAAATAATTGCTCCGCACCGGCTTAACGTCATCCGCCAGTCCCGCATCCGTCTTTAATCCGCGTTCCACCCGTTTGCGGGACAACAGCTTCTGTTCGGCACGGTCGTTGTACGTGATTGGCGCCATGCCCGCCGGAACGGACAAGCACTTCTGGGTTCCGCCGATGACGGCATCCAGCAGCAAGCGGTCCGTATCCACGGGCACGCCGCCGAGCGTAGCCACCGCATCGACGATCAGGAGAGCATCAACCTCGCGGCAGGCCGCCCCGATCCCTTCCAGCGGCTGCAACCGTCCGGTCGAGGTTTCGCCGTGCACCATCGCCACGATCTGCGGCTTGATCCGCCGGATCTCCGCTTGGATCTCGCCGGGCGCAAACACGCTGCCCCAGGGCCGCTCGAGCACATGCACCTCGGCCCCGCAGCGGTCGGCGATTTCATGCAGCAGATGGCCGAAGCGACCGTAAATCGGTATCAGCACGCGGTCTCCCGGGGCGATCAAGCTGACCATCACCGCTTCGATGCCCGAACGGGAGGTGCCGTCGACCGGATAAGCCCAGGTGTTCCGCGTGGCGAAGAGCTCGCGCAGCATGGACATCGTTTCGTTCATGATCCCGGTAAACTGCGGATCGAATTGCCCCAGCACCGGATACGACATCGCCCGCAGCACTCGCGGGTCCACCTCCACCGGACCCGGCGTCATGATCGAACGCAAGGACGGCGACAAATCTTCAAACCGTTTCATGCCCCTCTCTCCTTTCACTTCTTGCCGCATCAGCGCTCGGAACCCGATCATTCCTCGTAGCCCAGCTTGTATAGCAGCGCAATCAGAACGTTCAGCCCGGCGGTTAACGCTTCCGGAGGCGTATCCTCCTCGGGGGCGTGGCTGATGCCGCCCCGGCTCGGGACGAAGAGCATCGCCGCCGGGCAAAGCGGGGCGAACAGCTGGGCGTCGTGCCCGGCGCCGCTGACCATGCTTCGCCAGGTGAACCCCTGCCCGGCGCAGATCGCCGCGAGTTCGTTCTGCAGGCGGGCGTCCATGAGCGCCGGAACGGCAGCGAGCCGCGGTTCGACTCGCAGTGCCGCGCCGCGCCGTTCGGCGATCTCCGCGAATACATCGAGCGCTTGGGCGCAAAATGCTTCCAGCTCGGGTTCATGGCTATGCCGGATGTCGAGCGTGAAGCGCACCTCACCGGGAATAACGTTTGGCGTGTTCGGCCGCACCTCCAGCCGGCCGACGGTGGCGACCAGCGGGTCGCCCGTTGCAGTCGCCAGCGCTTCCAGCCGCAGCGTCATTTCCGCAGCCGCCGCCAGGGCATCGCTGCGCAGGCCCATCGGCGTCGTGCCGGCGTGGTTCGCCGCTCCCCGAACGACGGCGGCGAACCGCCGCTGACCGCAGATGGCGCTAACGATGCCAAGCTGCGTTCCTTCACGCTCCAGCACGATGCCCTGCTCGATGTGGAGCTCGACGTAAGCGGCCAGGCCGCTGCAAGATGGCTTAGGCTGCCTCGGCCCAAGCTCACACCCCGCCATTGCCTCCTGCAAGGAGACGCCGCCGGCATCCCGGCAATCTGCAGCTTCGCTGATGTCGTAAAGCCCGGTCACGTGGCCCGACCCCCAAAACGTCAGAGGGAAGCGACTGCCTTCCTCCTCGGCGAACGACACGGCGGTTATCGTCCGCTGCGGCGGACCGTACGTGCGGCGCAAATGCCGCAGCGCTGCCAGCGCCGCCGCGACGCCATAGGCTCCATCGTACCGGCCGCCGCTGACAACCGTGTCGATATGCGAGCCGGTCAGTACGATCGGCTCGGAGCTGCGTCTCCCGGTCAGCTCGCCATACACGTTGCCTACGTCGTCAGCATATCCCTTCAGCCCGCTGTCGGAGATTTGCTCCAGCAAAAACTGCTGGGCCTGCATCCACTCCGGGCTGTACAACAGCCGGGTGACTCCTTCCCCCGGCTCACTAAACTCCGCAAGCTTCTCCAGCAGCCCCTGCATGTAGGCGGCGGCTTCCTCCGCCCCGCTCATCGGACCGGCTCCCGGTTGCCAAGACGGACCGGCTCTCCGCCACCGGGAGCGATCAGTCCATCCTTTAGTGTATAAACCAGCCGGCCTCGCATAAGCGTAGCGGTCACCCGGCACGACAACGCCATCCCCGTGTAGGGACTCATCTGATGCCGATACAAGAGGTCCTCCGCTTGAAGGATATAAGGCATATCGGGGTGCAGTAACACCAGATCGGCATCCAGTCCGGCGGCGATCTTCCCTTTGCGCTCGGCCATACCGAACCGCTGGGCCGGAGAAGCCGCGAGCAGCCGCGTTATCAAGGGTACCGGCAGCCCGCGGCGGTTGACGCCTTCGTGGAACAGGAGCTCCAGGCTGCTCTGCGCGCCGGAGATGCCGCCCCAAGCGGCAAAAAAGGACAAACCCGGATCCAGCTTCAGCTCGGGCGGACAAGGCGAATGATCGGAGGCGACTAGATCGATCTTCCCTGCAGCCAGCGCCTGCCAAAGCTTCTCCCGTTCTTCCGGGCTGCGCAGCGGCGGCGCGCATTTCGCTACCGGTCCCAGCCGGGCCATATCCTCTTCATTGAGCAGAAGGTAATGGGGACAGGTCTCGACGGACACGTCCTGACCACGCCGCTTCGCGGCCTCGATCAGCTCAACCGCAGCCGTCGTGCTGATATGCACGAAATGCAGTCTGCAGCCGGTTCGCTCCCCATACAGCAGTGCCCGCGCGACCGCCTCCAGCTCGGCAAGCGGCGGCCGGGAGGCGGCGAAATCGCGCGCCCCTGTCCTCCCACTGCGTATCGCCGCTTCGCCAAGCACGGCCGTTATCGCATCATTTTCAGCGTGCAGCGCCAGGAGTCCGCCGAACTCCGCGATCTTCGCCATCCCTTCGTACAGCGTGGCATCGTCCACCTCGCGAAAGCGGCCCTCTCCTTCCCCGCCGGGATTGGAAATAAACGCCTTAAAGGCGGGAACGCCTGCGGCCCATAACTTCTCCAGCTCGCCGAGATTTCCAGGAACCAGGCCGCCCCAAAATGCGTAGTCAACCACAGATTGACCTGCGGCTCGCTCCGCTTTTAGCTGGAGCGCCGGAACGTTCACCGTAGGCGGATTACCGTTTAGCGGCATATCGATGTAGGTGGTGCAGCCGCCGGCCGCCAGCGCCGCCGAACCGTTGGCAAAGCCTTCCCAATGCCCGAAGTTCGGCTCATTGAAATGCACATGCGCATCGATCATGCCCGGCAGCACGTACTGCCCTTCGGCTTCCAGCACCGTCTTCCCCGAGCTCCGCTCCAGGTCTTCCGTCAACTTGACGATTTTTCCGGAAGACACGGCAATGTCGAGTCGGGCAACCCTATCCGGCAGCACGACTTGACCGTTTTTGATGATCAGATCGTAAGTTTCGCTCATGCTAAGCTTCCCCTCCTCCGATGACCTTTCGCCTTACGCTTAGCCTCCGCGGTAGGTGCTGTAACCACCTGGTGCCAGCAGCAACGGAACATGATAATGGCCGCCTTCAGCGCTGATGTGAAATCGGATGGGAATGAGGCGTAAAAATCCGGGTTCCCCCATTCCTTCAACCGATGCAAGCTGACCCATCTGAGTGAAATAATCCTCCGCGTCAAATAAAAGCTCGTATTCGCCCGCCGTCATCTCCGGTCCCTCCAGGAGCGGAACGTCCAAGCGCCCTTCCGCATTGGTGCGGGCGGAACGAAGCAAAGGGCGATGTTCCCCTTCCAGCCTTCTTAACTCCACATGCATACCTACTGCCGGAACCCCCCGTGCCAAGTCCAACACATGTGTCGTCAATCGGTTGTACTGCCCGCGTACCATACCATTCCGCCCCCTTTCTTGTTCTCGAAAGTCCCTTCCGGATCGATTAAGTAACAACGAGATCTTCCAACCGGAACTGGGTGATTTTTCCGATTTCGATCCATGCCCGCTCTTGCTCCAGCTCCAGGCTCGATTCGATCCGCTCGGCGATGGAACGGAGGATCTCGCTCTTGCTCTTGCCCCGTACCGCGAGAATAAACGGAAACCCGAACTTCTCCGTATACCTCTGATTGCATTCGGTGAGTTGGGCGTACTCCTCGTTCGACAACGAATCGAGTCCCGCCCCCTGCTGTTCGGCTGCCGAGAGCGGTGATACCTTCATCCGGGTCGCTAAATCGGGATGCGCGCGAAGGAGCTCAAGCTGGGTTGCTTCCTCAGCATGTCGTGCCGCTTCCAGCATGACTTCGTGCAGATGGGCCACGGAAGTAAACGGCCGCAACGGAAAAGCCGCTTCTGCCACCCAAGGCGAATCCTCAAAAATCCCGCCCAGCGCCTCCGTAAAATGCTGCCGATCCATGAGATTCAAATCGGTCAGCGTTAAGCAGGACCCTTCAGTTTTCATGACTGCCGCCCCCTTGTTCGATCGCTCGATTTACCGCGCGTAGAATGGACGCATATCCTGTGCAGCGGCATAAGTTGCCCGACAAAGCTTCTTCGATTTCCTCCGGTGCGGGCTGCGGGTTGGCTGACAGTAGCGCTACCACGGAAACGACCATTCCCGGCGTACAATACCCGCATTGGAATCCGCCTTCCTCCAGGAAAGCCTGCTGTACCGGGTGAAGTCCTCCGGCGCTGATCCCTTCGATCGTGACGATGTCGGCGCCTTCGCATTGATAGGCCATCGTCAGGCAAGCGTTCACCGGACGACCGTTCAGCAGCACCATGCAGGAACCGCAGCGGCCAAGCTCGCAGGAACGTTTCGTCCCGGTTAATCCGAGATCCTCACGAATCAGCGCCAACAACCGCCGTGAAGGCGGTACCTTTAGGGAGACGGGATGCCCGTTTACGCGGAACCTTACCTTAAAACCTCGCCCCGCCTCCACCGTATTCGGGATTTTATCCAACATGCGAATCCACCGCCTTCCCGCTCGTAAAAGGCATCTCCTGCAGCAGCTCCGGTTCGATCGGCAGCCGGTTCACCCGTTTGCCTACGGCTTGAAACACAGCGGAGGCCACCGCCGGGGCCAGGCACACCGACCCCACTTCCCCGACGCCGCGCGGACCGTAGGTGTCCTGCTCCGGCAGATCCTCCATCGGCTCGACCTGGATCCTGCCGTTGAAATCGAGTACCGTAGGGATCAGGTAGGTGTCCAAGTTTTTCGTTAGATAGAGGCCTTCCTCCATCTGTGCATCTTCCGTCAACGTAAACCCGGCAGCCATTGCGGCCCCGCCTTCGATTTGGCCCAGATAACCTTGAGGATTCGCCACCGGACCGGCGGCAATCACGTGATACTGATCAACAATACGGACCCTGCCGGTCAGCGTATTGACTTCCACCTTGACCGCAATCCCCGCGTAGGTATATAGAAAATGGGCGCCAACCCGCTCCAGCGTTGTTGTTGGGTACGAGAACGCGGTTTCGCTTACGATAGGCTCCGACAAGGCTTGTGCCAGCTCAACGTACGTCATCACCCGGCTACCGTCCTTCCACATCCCGCCTTTGCCAGAATGACAGCCTGCGCCCCCGCCAGCTCGTTCCGCCGCGGCAGTCAGCTTAGCTGTAAAATTGGGTACCAGGCGGCGCAGCGACATCCACATCATGCTGGTAGCCCGCGAGGCCGTGCTGGAACCACTGTTCGGCACCACGTCCGTATCCCCAATGATGATCCGCAAATCCTCGGCCGCGAAGCCGTATTGCTCGATCAGCATCTGCTCCATTGTAGCAATGAGGCCTTGACCAAACTCTTCGTAGCCGAACACCGCTTCGATCCGGCCGTCCGGCGCCAGCTGCAGCCGGCCTCCTGCGGGATCGGGAATGCCGAAGCCAAGCCCGGCCCCGTGCATGGCGATCGCCGCCCCGATACCGGTTACCGTCCAAGGATCATGGGGCTCTCGAACCCGACTTCCCATTCGTTCCACCATCAGCGAACTGGCTTCTAAGGCCTCCCACACCTGACGGGCGCCATCGGTTGGGGCAATCGGCTGGCCGAGCGGACCGGGGTCGCCAAGCTTCCGTAGATTGCGGCGGCGTATTTCCCACGGATCGATTCCGACCATCGCCGCCAGTCGATCGATCTGACCTTCCAACGCAAAAATCGCCTGGTTGCCGCCAAAACCCCGGAACTCCCCGGAAACGCCATTGTTTGTATACACGCATACGCTTTTCACATCAATATGCTTGATTCGATATGGCCCGATGACATGCTCGGTGGCGAAGTTCAGCACCTCGGCACCAAGCGTGGCGTAAGCGCCGGTATCGGACACGACCCGAACGGTATGGGCCAGCAGTCGGCCTTCCCGGTCGCAGCCCGTGCGCATCGTAATCTTCATCGGATGGCGTTTCAGACCGGCCCGGACGGACTCCGCACGGGAGTTATGCATCCGTACCGGCCGACCCGTGCGCAGTGCAAGCAGCGCCCCGTATGGCTGGACATTCAATTCGTCCTTGCCGCCAAATGAACCGCCAATCGGGCTGGAAACGACGCGGATCCGCTCCTCCGGTAGCGCGAGGATTCGCGAGAGCTGCATCCGGTCTTTTAAGCCGTGTTGGGTGGCCGAATACACAGTTAACTTCCCGTCTGTTTCCGGAACAAACAGCCCGCCCTCCGTTTCCATATACGTATGCATCTGCCGCGGGGTAAAGTAGGTTTCCTCGGCCACATAGGCACAGGACGCAAACACCGCTTCCGGTTCGCCTTTGCGGTATTCCGCGCGATGCAGCACGTTCCCTTCGGGATGCAGCAGGATGGCGTCCTCACGCAAGGCCTCCTCGGGGTCGGTCACCACCGGTAACGGCTCGTAGTCCACCTCAATCAGGGACAACGCGTATTCGGCCAGCTCCTCGGTCTCCGCAGCCACCGCAGCTATTGCATCGCCAGTATACCGAACCCGATCGGCACAAAATACCGGTTGGTGAGGAAACGCAATGCCAAACGCGTTTAGCCCCGGTACATCCTCGTGGGTTAACACGGCATACACGCCGGGAACTTTGGCCACGGCCTCCGTGCGAATCCCCAAGATTCGCGCATGGGCCTTCGCACTTCTCAGCACGCGGCCGATCAGCATCCCTTCCGCCGATCGGTCGGTTAGGTATTGCAGTTTGCCCGTCACCTTCTCCAGGCCGTCCGGCCGCGTCCGCCAGCGGGCTCCGCTGGACTCTCGATTCAGCAGCATGGTCTCCTCCCCCTTCGTGCAATGTCCTCTCCTATACTGACGGTATTTCCCCTAGTTACACCGGTTGCTCCGGGGAGTCTTCTCGAGGATGAAGCAGCCTCCAGAGCTCGGCGGCAATCAAGTTGGCCGCCGTTTTTGACTTATAGGCTCCTGTCGCAAACGCATCTCCAGAGGGTGCATATTCCTCATGTACCGCCTCGCTGAGCGAAGACATCAGCTCCGCACTGAAGCGGCGTCCCTCCAGCAGCGCCTCCGCCCGCTCCAGCCGGTGCGGGCGGCTGCTTCCGCCACCGGCGGCGATTCGCACGCTGCGGAGAACGCCGTCCTCCCCGATCGTTCCGGCCAGCGCTGCCGTCACCAGCGACGGCGTAAACGCTTCGCGGCGGCCCACCTTGCGATAGACCTCGAACCGCCGTCCACCGAGCTCATTACGAGCCGACGCCGCAGGCAAGCGTACGCCCGCCACGATCGTTTCCGGATCGTACGTGCTGCTCCAGCGATCCGCCAACCAAGCTGCCATCGGCACCCACGGGTTGGAATCCGGACCGCTAACGGCCAGCTCCGCTTCAGCCACCAGCAACGCGGGCAATACATCCCCATTGCCGCAGGTGATATTCCCGCCAATCGTCGCTAAATTGCGAACGGACGGAGCAGCAATCCCCCGGGCAGCTTCCCGCAAAGCAGGAGAGGCCATCGCAATCTCTCCACGGCTTCGACAAACCGACAACTCCGTCAAAGCCCCGATATATAGGTGACCGTCTTCATGACGGATCCCCGATAAACCCGCCACACCGCGAAGGTCGATCAGCGCCTCCGGCAGAGCGGCGGTTCCGTTCTCCCACAGCGTCCGCAGCAAAGTGCCGCCCGCTGCGTAAACCGCCTTCGCCCCAAGTTCCCGCTTCAGCTTCCGCGCTTCCTCCAGGGTGCGCGGCTGATAAAGCACCGGTGTTCGAAGCAAATGTTCACGCCATTGCAGCATGACCCTTCCCCCCTTATGCGCTAAAAACGATGCTCCCGAACATAAGGAACACCCAGTGATTCCGGCGTACCCGACGGTTTGCCGCGATCGCGGTAGCCCAGGTACATCAATACAAGAATGGTAACGACATAAGGGATCATTTTGAGGAAATACGGCGGAATGGCGCTGCCAAGCAGCTGCATCCGGAAGCCCAGCGAATCCAATGCGCCAAAGAAATAAGCGCAGAGCAGCGCCCGTACCGGATTCCATCTTGCAAAAATCACCAGCCCCACCGCGATCCAGCCCCGCCCGGCCGTCAACCCTTCGTTCCACGTCGGGGCAACGGTTAACACCATATCCGCACCGGCCAACCCGATCAACATCGCACCGGCTGTCACATAGCCGTAACGGATCAAGTGAACCCGGATCCCCATCACATCAGCTGTCGCCGGACTGTCGCCAACCGCCCGCAAATGCAGGCCCCAGGAAGTGCGATGAATCAGCAGATGAAGTGCGATGACAAGCAAGAAGCTCAGCCAAGTCAGCAGATCCAGCCTGCCAAAAATCGCCCCGATCACCGGAATCGGTTCAAGGAATTCCAGCGGGATTCTTGGCAGAATACCGGGTAACGGGTTGCCGCTGACCGCTTTGCCGAGATAGGCGCTAAGCCCGCTTCCGAACAGGGTCATCGCGAGGCCGCACATCGTCTGGTTAGCCCGAAGCGTGACCGACAGGAACGCGTGTACCATCCCCAGCAGCGCCGTGACCGCCGCAGCCGCCAACAAGGCGAGTGCCAGGTTCCCCGAACGGATGAACACAAGACAGGTCGTCACAGCCCCCATCAGCATCAGTCCTTCGGCGCCCAGTTGGATGATTCCGGCCCGTTCGGTGAGTATGCCGCCAAGAGTAGCCAGCAGCAGCGGGGTCCCGGCGGTGATCGCGGCAAGCAGCAATTGGGTCACAAAATCCATCAAGGGAACCTCCTTTGCGTTACGCCGACCTGCGGCGAACCCGGAATCGTGTGATCATATCCCCGGCGATCAGGAAAAACAAAATCGCCCCCTGCAGCATTTCCGACACGGATGACGGCAAGCCGATCGTCTGTACGCTGTAGCCGCCGACGATCAGTCCGCCGAATAACACGGCCGATACGATTAATCCGAGCGGATTCAACTTCGCCAGCCAAGCAACGATAATCGCGGTATACCCGTAGCCCGGAGAGATGCCCTGCATCAGTTTGTGGCTGACGCCGGAAACCTCCACCATCCCGGCCAAGCCGGCCAGCCCTCCGCTGATCACCATGACGAGCAAGATATGACGGGTGATCGGGATGCCGTTATATCGCGCTGCAACCGGATTGGCGCCAATCATCCGCAGCTCGTATCCCCAGCGGGTGAACCGAATCATCAAGTAATAGATCAAAACGGCGACAAGAGCAAAAAGCAAACCGATATGCAGCCGCGTTCCGCCCAGTGTAGGCAAGGATAGCGAGGCGGCAAACATCGGCGACCCCGGCATGTTGAAGCCTTCGGGATCCTTCCAGGGTCCAATGACGAAATAATCCAACGCCAGCAGTGCCACGTAATTCAGCATCAGCGAGGTAATCAACTCGTTGACCCCAAAATAGATACGCGGAATCGCGGTCAGCAGCCCCCAAAACGCCCCTGCCGCAACCCCAAGTACCAACATCAGCGGGATCGACCAAACCGCGGGGATTTCAGGGAAATAGATCGTCACCGCCGTGGCGGCGATTGCGCCGGCCGTCAGTTGCCCTTCGGCCCCGATGTTCCAGACTGAAATACGGTAAGCCACGGCAATGCCAAGTCCGCACAGCAACAGTGGGATCGCCTTGACCAGCGTCTCGGTGAGGCCATAGCCGGTTCCAAAGGCGCCGTTCCACATTTTCGCGTACACCGTCCAGGGATTCATTCCGTTGACGGCGATGAATCCTGCGCACAGCAGAAGCGCCAGCAGCACGGACAAGACCGGCGTCCACCAAGGCGAGCGAACCCGTATTGCGTCGAATTCCAGCCGCCAAGCCCTGCTTTTTCCTGCGGATACCGGGGAAATGACCGGCTTCAGCAACGTTTCAGCCCCTGCTTTTTGCCGGCTCATACGACCTTCTCCTCCTCGCCGGGGACTCCCGCCATCAGCAGGCCAAGGCGTTCCCGATCTGCCGACTCGCGGGTCTGCTCGCCAAGGATCGTCCCGTTATACATCACGAGAATCCGATCCGACAGCTGCATTAATTCGTCCAGGTCCTCCGAGATCAACAGCACGCCGCTGCCCGCTGCCCGCAGCTCCAACAGCAGCTCATGCACGCCGGCCGCAGCGCCGACGTCCAGCCCCTGCGTCGGATGCACGGCGACCATCAGCTTCGGCCGCTGCGTCACCTCCCTCGCGAACAGCAGCTTTTGCTGGTTGCCGCCGGACAACTGCTGCACGGGTGTATCCAGTCCCGGCGTCTTGACATCGAATCTTCGCACCAGTTGCTCAGACCACTGCCGGTTTCTGGCCGACTTCAGGATCCCCAGCCGCGAATGCGCTTCGGAGCGGTACGACTTGGTCAGCAAATTGTCCACGGCCCCAAGGCTTCCCGCCAACCCGCTTTTCATCCGGTTCTCCGGGACATGGGCGATGCCGGAGGCGATGGCCTTGCGAACCGATGCCGTTTTGACCGGGACACCGTCAAACCGGATGCTCCCTTCCGCCCAATTCCTGAGCCCGGTCAGCACCTCGGCCAGCTCCTTCTGACCGTTGCCGGCTACGCCCGCCACGCCAACGATTTCGCCCCGGTGTACGGTCAGGGACAAGCGATCCAACGCTTTGCGTCCATGCTCGGCCATCGCGCTGATCCGGTGTACTGCCAGCAGCTCCCCGCCGCGCGTTCGCTCCAGCTCCCTGCGCTCCAGCGTCACTTCCCGGCCAACCATCAGTTGGGCCAGCTCACGTTCGTTCGTATCTTCGGTTCGCAAGGTCGCGATCATTTTCCCTTTACGCATAACCGATAACCGATCGGAGGAGGCGAGCACTTCCTTCATTTTGTGGGTGGTCAGGATAACGGTTTTTCCTTCCTCTTTCATCCGGCGCAGGGTGCGGAATAACCCCTCAGCCTCACCTGGCGTTAACACCGAGGTCGGCTCATCGAGAATAATGATATCCGCCCCGCGGTACAGCGTCTTGACGATTTCCACGCGTTGCTGCTCGCCAACGGACAGCTGCCAGACCGGCTGGTCGACCGGGATGCTTAACCCAAAGCGCTTCGCGAGCTCGGCGATTTCCCGATGCTTGCGTTTGATCCAGGTTCGGCCGCGCCAGAAAGACGACTTTTCGCCAAGCACGATATTTTCCACCGCTGTCAGCGTCGGCACGAGCCGGAAATTTTGGAACACCATTCCCACGCCAAGCCGAGCCGCGTCTTTTGGAGAGCGAATCTGCACCTTTGTCCCGTGGATCCGGATTTCCCCTGCGTCTGCCCGATAAACGCCGGACAACAGGCTCATCACCGTGCTTTTGCCCGCTCCGTTTTCGCCAAGCAGCGCATGAATCTCCCCCGCATTTGCCGAAAAATCAACTTGATCGCTTGCAACCACCGAACCGAAGGTTTTGACGATGCCGCGCATTTCTACTGAACACTCCCGCATGGGGAACGCCTCCTTCCTTCCGGTTGACATACAGTGGGGAAGGTTCTCTTTCGAGCCCCGCCCCACCCGACGTATTTTTCTTACTTGGGAATCGTACCGACAACCCCTTCCGCCAGCCAGTTCATCCCAAGCACTTCATCCAGGGTCAGCGATTTGCCGGCAGGCACCTGCTCGTTACCCGCATTATCATTAATCGGCCCGGTAAAAACGTTCAATTCGCCGCTGATGATCTTCTGCTGGGCTTCCAGCACCAGCTTCTGCACATCTTCAGGCACCTTGTTGCCGAACGGCGCTAGCGTCACCATGCCATCGGCCATGCTGCCGGAATATTGCTCATTCGTCCAAGTCCCTTCCATCAGCGCCTTGACGGTTTGGGTATAATACGGCCCCCAATTCCATACCGGGTTGGTCAGATAGTTATCCGGAGCGTACTTCTTCATGTCCGAGTCGTTGCCGCCCGCATACGCCCCTCGTTCTGCAGCCGCCTGCAGCGTCGCCGGCGAATCCTGATACGCGAGCAGCACGTCGGCGCCTTTGTCGAGCAGACTGATCGCCGCTTGGCGCTCCGTGGTCGGATCATACCAGGTATTTGTCCAGACAACATCGACTTGAATATCCGGGTTAACGCTCAGTGCACCTAAAGTAAAGGCATTGAGGTTATAAATGACTTCGCTGATCGGGAAGGCACCAACATAACCCAGGTGGTTCTTCTCTGTCATCTTCCCTGCGGCGATACCCGTCAGGTAACTGGCTTCATAGTTCTTGCCAAAATAAGTCCCCATGTTCTCAGCCGTTTTGTAGCCGGAAGCATGATCGAATTTAACGTCCGGGAACTTGCCTGCCACGTTTAAGGTGTAATCCATGTAGCCAAAGCTGGTGGTGAAGACGATATCGTGGTTTTGCGCCAGTTCCGTAATAATCCGCTCTGCATCCGGCCCTTCCGGGACGTTCTCGACCGTATCCGCGGTGATCCCGAGCTCCTTCTCCATCTCTTTGCGCCCCAGATCATGCTGGTAAGTATATCCGCCATCCCCCGGCGGTCCGATATACACGAACGCTACCTTGGGTTTCTCGGTTGCGCTTCCTGCATCGTTCGCATCTCCGCTTGATTCGGACGCCGCCGGTTCCGTCGACGCCGCATTTGCATTCCCTCCTGCGTTACCGCTTCCCGCATTGCTTGCGGTATTGCTGCCGCACCCCGCCAGGCTTAATGCCGCGGCAAGCAACAGAACCAAACTCCAACCGGATACCAAACCCCTTTTGTTCATCGTTCTCCTCCTCCATCTTCTTGCGCTTGATATATTTTGATTCTAAATATACGAAGGAGGGCTTTTGGTGTAAATTTAGTTAACATACGTTTGTGCTTCATCCTAAAAAGTACAGGGGTTATCTGTGCCTATTGCACGAATATACGTGATTTTCACGATCTGTATGTCATATAACCTCACGTTGTTAGACGTTGCCATTCCAGCTGAACTTCCCGCAATTGCGTTTCCGTATCCACGTCTTTGGCGAACGAAGGCGATTCCGGCTCGACGATTCGGCCTTTGTATCCCGCAGTGCGTAAAATTCGCGCAGCCCCGCGGTCACCTTCCAGCCGCTGCAAGGCCGGAAACACCGTTCGCGAGAACAAGGCCGGGACCATGCGGTCCACGCCGTTGGTGCAGGCTACGTAATCCAACTCCGGGGAGCGACGATAGGTCTCCAGCAGCCGAGAAAACAAAGCCGCCGTCACGAAAGGCTGATCGGCCAAAGCGATGACGACGGCATCCGGTTGGTATGACATGGCGGCATTTAGTCCGCAGCGGAGCGAGAAGGACATCCCCTGATCCGCATTGAAGCAAATCTCCGTCCGGCGAAGGATAGGGTCCGCAGCGGGCGGAAACCAATCCAGCGGGTCGTCCGCCCGAACGACTACGATTAATGGGGCAACGCCGCTGTGTTCCAGTTCGCGCAGCGCCACGCTTCCCAAAGGCACGCCCGGGGATAACTCACGCGAGATTTTGGAGCCGCCCATCCGACTGCCCCTCCCCGCTGCCAGATAGATCCCGCAAACCTTCATCGCAAAATCCTCCTTCATTCCACGTTGAAAGGATCCCCGCCCGCTTCTCCCGAATCAACTCGGCAACGATGCTGACGGCGATTTCCTCGGGCCCTTCACCGCCGATCGCTAACCCCGCCGGCGCGTGCAGGGATAAGCCTTCCGGCCATTCCAGGGCCTCGGTCAACCGAGCGATCCGCGCCTTGGACCCTACAATGCCGAGATAGCGTGGTCGCAGCGGAAGCACCTGCTCAAGAAACTCTCGGTCCCGCAGAAACGAATGACTGCAGATCAGCACGTAATCGCGGATGGAAATATCCAACTGGCGAGGCGCCTCACCCGGCGGGCAAAGCACGCTTTCCTGCGCGGGAAATCCGCCCTGCAGCCGGGCTTCGCGCCAATCTGCGACCGCGATGCGAAAGCCGGCGCGTGCCGCCAACTCCGCGATGGCACCGCTGTCGCTGCCGGCTCCGAACAATACCAGCCGCGGCTTGGGAACCAGCGGCGTGGCGAACACCTCATCCTCGGTCTTCTGCTGCAACCACTCCCCCTCTTCAAGCCGGTAAGCGTAAGTGTATCCCCGCGCTTGTCGGATGCGCCGCAGCACCAAGCTTTGCCCGGCATCCATACGCCGCTTGGCCATCCGCAGCAGATCTCGCAGCTCTCCGATCACCGGCTCCAGCACAACCGTGATCCTCCCTCCGCAGCCGACGGCTTCGCCCCAGCCTACATCGTCCGGTGTCCGCATATCATACTCCACCGATGCTGTCCGGGCGGTTTCCCATACCGCTTCTGCCTGCAGGCTCAAATCGCTCTCCAAGCAGCCCGGGCTGAGACTGCCGAGGGTCCCGCTCGGGTAGAAGAGCATCGCCGCCCCCGGCTTTCGGTAGGAATGCCCTTCTGCGGCAATCAAGGTAGCCACCACCGCAGGCCCGTCATCGTTCGTGACAAAGGTGCAGATCTCGTACATGCTCATGACACTTCCCCCTGCTCCAGCATGTGACGGAACAGGAACGCCAGACGCAACCTCAGCAAATCGTCGGTTCTCTTAAAATCCACGTCCAGCAGCTCGCTCAACTTCTCCATTCGATACGTAGCCGTGTTGCGGTGAATGAACAATTTTTTCGCCGTATCGTTGATGTGGCCGTCATTGTCCAAGTACGCTTCCAACGTGGCCAGCATCTCTCGAACGTACTCCGGTTCCCGACATAACAATCCGGCAAGCGTGCGGCTGCTGTACTTCCGCATCAATTCAGCAGGCACATGCCGCAGCACCATAGCCATCTCCAAATCCCGGAAATAAGCCGCCTGCCGGCCCGGAGGCCAATACGGCTTCAGCCGCATCGCTTCCTTCGTTTCCAGGTAAGCTTCGCGAAGGTCCTCCGGCTTGCACTTCCGGCCTCCCACTACCGCAAGCGGATCTCTCGTTTCCCGGCTCCCCGCCACTCCCAAGCAGTATTCGATATAACCGCCTAACCGTTCCGGCGACATCCGAACCCCGGAATACAACGACAGCAGCCCTTCATCAACCATGAGGTGAAAAGAGTTGAGTTTAGCCAGCTCCGGGTGCCGCCCGTACTCCTCCTTCATCCGCGTCAACTCATGGGGCCGAAGCTCACCGGCATCGGGAACGTCGGTGAGCACCAGATGAAACGGTGCCTGAAGCAGACCGGGGCTTACGTTTTCCGCCGCTTTAACGAGCTCTGCGGCGGAGAAGTCTCCTTTTATACAACGGCGGAGCAGACGGGCGAAATCCCGATGCAGCTCCTGCTCAAAATCCTCCCCGCTCCCCGTCCGCACATGGTGCGCAATGAGCTCCGCTCCTTGCACGAATAAGCTCTCCTCCACCGGCAGCACCAGCGGATCGATCGGACAGAACACGAGAAAGCCAACCGTTTCCTCCCCTTGCACCAGAGGAAGGCGATACGCCGAAGCTTCGCCGATTCTGACTTTGCGGCGTTTCGCGGTCCAGGGCCAGCCGGCCAGCAGCTCCTTTTCTACGACATCTGAGTTGTTAAACAGCAGTTCGCCCCGCCGTCCGACGACAGCTAACGAGCGGCCGATACAATCGGACACGGCTTCAAGCAGCGCTCGGCTGCGCACCGATTGCAGCGCGAGGCTCATCAGCCGCCGCTGCTTCTCCAGCACGCTTTGCAGCGCCCCAGTGCTGCGCGAGAGCTCCGCCCGGAACAAGCCGTTCATTTGATCGGAGAAAGTGAACTGAAACGGAAGCTCGATCAGCGGAAAGCCCAGTTCATCCGCCTCGGCAATGAGCCGCTCAGGCACCGCGTCCCAAAACCGCCCCAGCTTAATCCCTAGCCCTGATGAGCCCCGGCGATTCAACTTATGGAGCAAAGAAGACGCCTGCTCCGGCTCATCCTTGATCAAATAGGCTGTCGTCAGCAGCATCTCACCTTCTTTGATCCAATCCGAGATATCCGGCGCATCCATCACGTTGATCGATTTGACGATCCGTTTCGTGCCTTTGGAGCCGGCAATCAACCTGGCTTCCGATAATGGGTATACCGATAACGCCTCTTCTACCGTCAGATGCATACCGACCCCTCCCCTACCGTCCTAGTTTGTGGCGATGTATTTTCATGTTATATTATGTAACATTATAATTACAATAGCTTGTTTTGAAAAGGAGAAAAATCAAATTTGGGCTTATTTATGATATGTTTCATTACATATATATAACACATTCATATCCTGAATCTTTCGTAAGATACGAAAAAGGCCACCTGACGAGGATCATCAGGCAGCCGAATCCGTAACGCCATTCATGAAATCCGGACGGTTTTCCATACATGGTTGATCCAGGCAAGCAACCGCAAATCCCTCCCTGGCCCGCCGATCACGGATAATCCAAGCGGCAATCCCTCTGGCCCATTCACAGGTAGCGTCACCTGCGGAAGCCCAGCTAACCCGGCGATGCAGCAAAGGGTAAGCGCTCCGCTTCGGTTACGCTCCAACTCCTCCCCTCTTCCGCCAGAAAACGGAGCGACCCCGGGTACCGTAGGAATGACCAGGACCCCGTCATCTCCTAGCAGATCGTATAGACGCCGTACGATCGAGCGTTGCAGCACTTCGACACGGGAATGATCTTGACCCGCCATTTGCTCCGCAATGGTGAACCTGTCGGCGATGTCAGGGCCAAATGCCGGGTTTTCCCCGCGGATCCAAGCCCCATGGGCAGCCCAAATTTGGCTGGCCTGCAGCTCGCGGAACGCCTCCTTCCAAGCTTCCAGCCCTTCCTCCGCCACGCCGATCTCCACGGTGGCGGTAGCCCCCGCCTGAAGGGAACGGAGCGCCTCAGACCACCGATCTCCGCAGGACGGATCGGTTAAGGCCCAGGCCTCCTTAGCCAGCAACAGCCTAGGGACGCTCCGGCCGGCATCCTCCGCTTCCGCTGCTTTGGCGGAGGCGAGCAAAACCTCTCCGACGCGCAGCAGCAGCTCAGGCGAACGTGCCATCCAGCCAATCGTATCAAAGCGCGGTGCCAGCGGGATCACGCCGCGCATATCGACGGCCCCATGGCTTGGGCGGAACCCGTAGATGCCGCAGTAGGACGCCGGCACGCGAACCGAGCCGCCTGTATCGGTGCCCAGGGCGAAATCAACGCTGTTCGATGCAACCGCGACCGCCGAGCCACTGGATGAACCGCCGGGGATCCTTCCCCGGGCTCGCGGATTGATCGGGGTCCCGTAATGGATGTTTTCACCGCCGAGGCTGTACATTAGTTCGTCCGTATGCGTTACCCCCCGAAGCTCCGCCCCGGCCGCAAGCAGCCGTCGCACCGCTTCCGCGTGCTCCTCAGCCGGCTGATGGCTGCGAAGCCAGGCGGGATTGCCTGCCGACGATACATGCCCGCGTATGGCGATCACATCCTTCACGGCAAACGTAGTTCCGTTCAGAATTCCGCGGCTCGTTGGGCGAATCATCAGGTCCGGATTCATGTAAGCCCCGTAATCGTTGTTTTGGCCCATTCCTTCTCCCTCCTAATCCATTTTCCGCCTCTCCTTTTGTCCCAGACCAACAAACGTACGCCCCTGCTACCGTCCGATCGCCGCTCCGTCGCAGCGCGGGTCGGTTCCGCCGTACTTTCTGCCGTTTTCATCGACTACGATGACATGGGCATGGCCGGCCAGTCCGTCATAATCTGCAGCTGTCCGCACCTGATGACCGGCAGCGGCGAGGGCGGCCAACACCTCCGGCCCCACCCTTCCTTCCACCGTCAGCGCTTCGGTTGGCTCGCCCCAGGTTCGCCCCCAGACGAACCGGGGCTGGTCAACCGCTTCTTGCGGATTCATCCCGTAATGCAGCAAGCGGGTTAACAGCAGCGTTTGCGTTTGCGGCTGGCCCTCCCCGCCTTGCGTGCCATAAAGAATCGCAGGTTTTCCATTTCGCATCGCAAGCGCCGGCATCAACGTGTGGAACGTGCGCTTGCGGGGAGCCAGCCGATTGATGGCGTTGGGGTTCAGCGAAAAAAACGAGCCCCGATTCTGCAGGAGGATCCCGGTTCCACCGGGAGCAATCCCCGCGCCGAATTCGAAATAAAGGCTTTGGATAAACGAAACGGCATTGCCTTCGGAATCAACCACCGCCGCATAAGCCGTATCCCGTCCAACCGGCTGGCTAGTCACCGACGCCGCCTTATCGAATGAGATGGATGCGGCCAAGCGGGCTGCATACTTTTTGTCTAGCAGAACCTCCAAAGGGATCTCTGCAAACTCCGGATCCGTGAGCACCGCATCGCGGTCCCGGAAGCTCGCTTTAATCGCTTCAATCAGCAAGTGGTAGAACGCGTATGAGCCATGGGCCATAGCTCCAAAATCGAAATATTCCAAAATATTCAGCGTCATCAAGGCAGTGAAGCCCTGCGAATTGGGCGGTACCTGATACATCGTGTAGCCGTGATAGGTTGTGGATACCGGCTCGCACCACAAGCCGCGATGCTCCGCGAAGTCCGCCGGCCGCAAGTAACCTCCCAACCTCGCCAGTCCGCCGCAGATCCTCTCGGCGATCTCCCCCTGATAAAAAACATCCCGGCCACCCGCCGCCAAAAGTGACAGCGAGCGAGCCAAATCCGGCTGGATGAACCGGTCGCCGGGTTGGGGCAACCTTCCCCCCGGAATATAAATGGAGACCGCCTCACCGGATAATGCAGAACCGACCCGCAGCGTGTTCCGATGCTGGTCCGGCGACATCGGAAATCCTTCCGCCGCATAACCGATCGCACTCTCCAGCGCATCCGCAAGCGTTAACCGCCCATAACGGCTTTGTACGGCCTCCCAACTGTCCGCCATCCCAGGAACCGTAATCGCCGCCCGCGCACCCCGGCGCGGAATCTCGGATTCGCCCGCATAACGTGCCAGGAGAACCTCCCCACCGGAACGGCCGCTCCCGTTATAAGCTCGAACTCGCCCCTCCTCGGCACTATAGCAAAGCCAAAACGCATCGCCCCCCAGCCCCGTCATGTGCGGATAGACCACAGCCAGCGCGGCGCTGACGGCAACCGCGGCATCAAAGGCGTTCCCGCCTCGTTCCAGAATGCGGTCTCCCGCCGCCGAAGCCAGGTGATGCGGGCTGACGACCATCGATTGCATGCCGCAGCTCAGCTGTTTGCTCATCGGCATCCCCTCCCGTGAAATTACTGCCATTTAACCCCACGTCCTCCGGCAAGTCAACGCTGGAGGGCGATCCTCGGTTCGCCGGTGACGACATTTGTGTGCGCTGCACAATTTTATGCCGCCTGGCGTCCGTTACCCCCTATAATGAGATTGCGTGGTATTTCTAGGAATGAGTAAAATCGGGTAACTTAAGCCTACATAAGGAGGGAACCGCTTGAAACCGCGTCAAAGAGATTACCTGGACCTCGGCGTGTCCATGGCCCGAACCGGCGTGTTGGGATACGGCGGCGGGCCTTCCGTCATCCCCTTGATTCGGCACGATGCCGTCAAGCGTTATCAGTGGCTCAGCGACGAGGAATTTGGCGAAATCCTCGCCTTGGCCAACGCCTTGCCTGGACCCATCGCCACAAAGATGGCCGCCTATCTCGGCTATAAACACAGAGGAACCTGGGGAGCGGTATACTCTGTTGTTATGCACATCTTCCCTAGCGTCCTGGCGATGCTCCTGCTGTTATCCGCCGTGAACTTTCTGGCCGGTTCCCGTGTCGTCCAAGGGATGATCGCCGGCGTTTCCCCCGTTATCGCCGTTATGCTGGGGGGCATGGCCTATGAATTCGCGAAAAAAGGGATCAAGGGCCTCGGTATCACCGCCGGCATCCTGTTCATGCTGCTGGCCCTGCTGCTGCTAGAGGTATTCCAGGTACATCCGGCGCTGGTTATCGTACTGTTCCTCGGATACGGTGCCGTCCACTACCGAGCGGTTGCCCGCCTGCGCAGGAAACGGAAGCAGGATCAGGAAGGGGGTTCCCCTTGATTAACTGGCTGGAATTGCTGCTCGGCTTCCTGATCGCCAATCTGCTTGGCTACGGCGGAGGGCCTTCCTCCATCCCCCTGATGTACGAGGAGATCGTTCCCCATTATCACTGGCTGTCCGATGCGGAGTTCTCCAACATGCTCGCATTGGGTAACGCCTTGCCCGGACCCATCGCCACCAAAATCGCCGCCTACGTCGGCTTCGAGGTCGGCGGTTGGATCGGGCTTGGGCTGGCATTGCTAGCCACCGTGCTGCCCTCAGCGGCAGGGCTCATCCTGCTGCTCCGCTTGCTCGCCAAATACCGCCAGTCCAACGTCGTCAAAGGCATGACCTTGCTGGTGCAGCCGGTGATTGCGGTCATGATGGTCACGTTAACCTGGCAGATGGCCAAAGAGCCCTTCACCGCCATCGGCATCTGGCAGACGCTGGGGATCGCAGTCATCGCGTTTTGGGCGATGGAGCGCCGCAAAATCCACCCCGCCCTCGTCATCGTTGCGGCGTTCATCTACGGCGGGCTGGTACTCCAACATTATGTCTAAGCCCGATCACGTTACGAAAGGCCGCAGGGAGTTTGCCCCTGCGGCCTTATGCTTTGTTTCCAAGCTACTAGGATTGAGCTTTCGCTGGTGCCGCTGCTGGACGCCAGGTCACGGTAAACTCCGGCGTGTCATAGTTAAAGTAGGCGTCCAGTATCGCCTGCTTGTCATCGGTAAACAGCTGATCCGCAATACCCGCCACCAGTTTAGGGATGGCGTTGCGGGTTCCCGATATCGCCGAGGCAGACAAGCCGCAAGAGGCTAACGCTGAGTAATTAAAGACGAACAGCCCATGCAGGAGTACTTCCCCTTCCGCATTCCTTGGTCGCATCGCGAACCCCGGACTTAGATAGGGATGCAGGTCCAGCAGCGCGTTCTCCTCCCCGGTTGGCGGAGCATATACGTCGCCCCAGCGCTTGATATGGCGTTCCAGCAGTCGCAGCTCCGGCCGCAGCGCCGGGTCGCTGATCAGGCCGGTGCTGACGATGAGGAAGTCGAAGTCCTCGCGGCCATGCGGCGTTGTTACGGTTATCCCTCCCTCGGAACCTTCGACATCCAGCCAAGGCGAGTCGAGGTGCAGTACGAACCCCGGCCAAGCCGCCGCGCGCTCGAACATATCGGACGTTGGCGGCTGATTCGTTTGGAAAAAATGCGAGATCACCCGATATTTCTCCGCATCGGTCAGCGTATAGAACCGCTCGATCATTCCCGAGCCCTCCATCTGGCGGATCGGGTTGACGCTGGGCAGCTTATCGCGCCGCACGAAGACATGCGCTTCCGCCGCACCTTCGGCTAACGCATGGTTGGCATTATCAAAAGCGGACGCGCCTCCGCCGAGGATAGCCAATCTTTTCCCCTGTAAGGCAGTAAAATCGATCGATTCCGAGGTATGGGCATATAAGCTTCGCGGCAGGCGGTCCTCGATCATTGGCGGAACATGCCATCTGCCGCCGCCTTGAATCCCGGTCGCCAGTACCACCTTACGAGCAAGCAGATGGGCTGCTGGCGCTCCCAACCCCTCCAGATGCAGGCGATAAAGACCTTGCTCTATCGGCTCGATCAGCGTAAGCTTCGTTTCATTTACAACCGGAAGCTCCAGCACCTTGCGATACCAGCGCAAATAGTCCATCCACGCGCCGCGTGGAATTTTGTCCAACGCCTCCCACGCAGACGCCCCGTACAACGCTTCCCACCAGGCGCGAAAAGTGAGGGCGGGAATACCTAAATCGATGGAGGTCAACCCTTTCGGAGTACGCAGCGTGACCATCCGGGCGTACGTATCCCAAGGGCCTTCCCGCCCCTTTGGGTTTTCGTCGATAACCAGAAGATTGGGGATCCGCTCGCGCATCAATCCGAAGGCGGCGCCGAGTCCGCTCTGTCCGCCTCCCACGATCACCACATCATAGATATGCCCCTCCGCGGAAGTTCGTGGCGGCACCCAGCCTGCCGCTCCATAATTCAGGTAAGCAAGATCCCGTTTCACCCGTTCGTTAAGTGCATTCAGACCCATGGCTCTCCCACCTTCCATCCGCCGCCTTGATTTTAGTAGCTATTATAGCTGGCAATACGGTACGGACGGAACGGGCCGAGCAAGTTGTTGGTTGCGTTGCCGAAAAACCAAGCCGAATTTTGTGCGCAGCACATGAAGGTCCTAATCGCTCATCCATGCAAAAACCCCTCCGGGTTCAGCGTGCCGTACGAAGGCCACCGCTGCCCAAAGGGGCGTGCATGTCAGGTCATTGCGCGATCTGGTCGCGAATGCTCTGTAATATTTTCTTCTCCAGCCTGGACACCTGAACCTGGGAGATGCCGAGTCGGGTCGCTACTTCCGACTGGGTCTGGTCGCGGTAGTACCTTAGGTATACGATCAGACGCTCCCGGTCGGTCAAGCCGCCGATCGCTTCGTGAAGCGCCAGCTTGTCGAACCAACGCTCCTGGGATTCATCGGCGATTTGATCCATTAGCGTGATGGGGTCGCCGTCATTTTCAAACACAGTCTCGTGAATCGACGCCGGAGGCTTGTTCGCTTCTTGGGCAAACACGACATCCTCGGGCGTAACCCCCAGCTCCTCGGCAACTTCCTTAACCGTCGGAAGCCGGCCCAGCAGCTTGGACAATTCATCCTTCTTCTTGCGAACCTTGTTCGCCATTTCTTTCAACGAACGGCTGACCTTCAGCGTCCCGTCGTCGCGCAGGAAACGCTGGATTTCCCCGATAATCATCGGCACCGCATACGTAGAAAACTTCACATCATAGCTGAGATCAAACTTGTCCACCGACTTGAGCAGGCCGATACAGCCGATTTGAAACAAATCCTCGGGCTCGTATCCCCGATTCATAAACCGCTGCACGACGGACCAAACAAGCCGAATGTTGCAGTTCACCAGCCGGTCTCTGGCAGCGTTGTCCCCTGATTGACTCAGGGCGATCAATCGTTTCACTTCCGTGTCGTCCAAAAACTCTCTCGAGATTTGCTTCACTTCGGCATCCATAGATCCAACCCCTAATTGTATAAAGCTTTCTTGGATACAATCCTCTTCTTCATCCGAATGCGCGTGCCTCCGCCCATCTCGCTGATCACATCGAATTCGTCCATGAAATTTTCCATGATCGTAAAGCCCATCCCCGAGCGCTCCAGCTCCGGCTTCGACGTATAAAGCGGCTGCTTCGCCAGCTCCACGTCCTCGATCCCGCGGCCTTGATCCTCGATAATCAAGGTCACCGTATCCCCTTCAATCGCGGCGGAGATCGATACGACCCCTTCCGGATTCCCGTCGTATCCGTGGATGATGGAATTCGTGACCGCTTCGGATACCACCGTCTTCAGATCGGTGATCTCATCCATCGTCGGGTCCAGTTGGGAGACGAAGGCGGCAACGGTCACCCGGGCAAACGATTCATTTTCGGACTTTGCGGCAAACTTGAGAGACATAAAATTTCCGGCTTGATTCGCTTGGGTATTCACAGGGCCACCTCCAGATCTGTCAGCGCCGTATCCTCGTTTTCGAAGATGGACATGATCTTAAACAATCCCGACATTTCCAGAAGCCGATATACCGGCGGGTTAACGTCACACACAACCATCTTCCCGCCCTTTTGCTTGATCAGCTTATATCTTCCGAGGATCACCCCGATACCGGAGCTATCCATAAACTGCAGCGACTTCATGCTTAATACGAGATTGCGGCAGTTCCCGCGGGCGATTTCTTCATCCATCCGCATGCGGACGTCGTCCGCCGTGTGATGGTCCAATTCCCCGCTCAAGCGTACGATTAACGTATCGCGGTGTTTTTCCATTTCCACTTGCAAATTCACGTCTGTTCACTCTCCTCCCTGACATGAACACAACAATTCTACGATCCCGGGCCGGATTCCTGCCGACTGACAAAACTAGAAGAAAAGCCCTATGAATCTACAAAAAACAAGTGTGCGGCCGTTCGTTTAAACAACGTCCACCAACCGGCTTTATCGATATCGCTTGGCGCGGTCAGCTCGAATTCGGTCAGCGCACGGCCATCCTGATACACAACCAGCTTGCCGACAGATTGACCCGCTTTAATTGGTGCTGCGAGTTTTTCCGGCGCGATGAGCTTATGGGTGATGCTGTCTTGCTTCACGCCTTTTTTGACCAGCACGTTAAGCGGTTTCGAGGCGGCCAACTCCAGCTGTGCGCTCATCCCTTTCTGTACCTTGACCTTGCCGATGGTTTCCCCCGCTTGATAAATCGGGAGCAGCGCGTATTGCGAGAAGGCATAATCGAACATGGCGGATACTTCGCTGTTCCGTGTTTTTGTGTTTGGCTCCCCAAGCACCACGGCGATCAAGCGCAACCCGTCGCGTTTTGCGGTAGCGGCCAGGCAGAACTTCGCTTCCGACGTATAGCCGGTCTTCAGGCCATCGGCCCCGCTGTAGAAGCGGACCAGCTTGTTTGTGTTTACGAGCCAGAATGGCTTCTCCGACCCCTGACGCAAGTAATCTTGATAAGCGCCGGTATATTTCGTAATTCCCTCATGCTTCAGCAGCTCCCGACTCATAACGGCAATATCATGCGCGGAGCTGTAGTGGTCGGCTACCGGCAAGCCGTTACAATTAGCAAAATGCGTGTCCTTCATGCCGAGCTGTTGGGCGCGTTCGTTCATCATTTTCACGAACGCTTTTTCGGAACCGGCGATTTTCTCAGCCAACGCTACGGACGCATCGTTCCCGGAGGCCATGGCAACGCCCTTGAGCATCTCGTCGACCGTCATCGATTCCCCTGGCTCCAGAAAGATCTGGGATCCTCCCATGGATGCTGCATACTCGCTGGCGGTAACCTTATCGGTCAGCTTCAGCGAACCATTATCGATGGCTTCCATCGTCAACAGCATTGTCATGATCTTGGTAATGCTCGCCGGAGGCAGCTTCTCATGACTCTTTTTCTCGTAAATGACCGTGCCTGTATCGGCATCGATTAATACGGCGGAAAGTGCTTGTTCCGCCAACGCAATTTCATCATCCCCGACATGTGGTCCACCATGTTCCGCGCTGGTGTAAGTCGGCCATACCGACACGGCCAGAATGAACGCGGCAAACCAGATCAACACCCGTCTTTTCAAGATTCGTCCTCCTTTGGACATAAGTCTGGATTCTGCTAACCTAGTATCGGCATGAAAGAGGGATAATATTCCTGAACAAAAAGAAAAACGCCTTTCGGCGTTTGGTTTCGTGTCATATTTTGAACAAGAGACATTTGTGGCCTTATTTTATTGATTTTGGGAGAGCGCTCAGATATAGAGGAACGCCCCGCATTCAACGAAAATAAGGCCTATTATTACCGTTGTTTCATACAATACAAATTAAACCGAGGCAACCTAACCGCACAAGCTTAAAACCGCTTGACACCATCCGGGGTCACAAGCGCAAAGACGAGAGGACGCGTAGGCACCTTCGTCCCGGAAATGCCGTAAGCATTCAAGATACGCCGCTCCGCTTCCACCCGGCCCGCTTCATGGCTGGGGTTGAAATGGAGTACGGCCAGCGTTTCGCCAACCTCAACCGGATCACCGATCTTCTTGAGGAGCTCCACTCCGGCTGCCAAGTCGATAACGGAATCCTTCGTTTCCCGTCCGGCGCCCAGCATCATGGCGGCGATACCGATCTCTTCCGCCTGAATCGATTCCACAAAGCCGCTGCCGGTTGCTTTCACGTCCACCTTCAGCTCCGCCGTCGGCAGCAGCTCTGGATGGTCGATTTGCTCCGTATTGCCGCCTTGCGCAGACACCATCTGCTTCAGTTTCTCCATCGCTTCTCCGTTTTTTATTTGCGCAGTCAGCATCGTATGCGCCTCTTCTTCGTCGGCCGCTTTGCCGCCGAGAATCAACATATGCGACGCCAAGATCAAACAAACCTCCTCGAGGTCGGTTGGACCTTCGCCCCGCAGTGTCGCAACGGCTTCCTGGATCTCCAGCGCATTGCCGATCGCGTGGCCTAGCGGTTGGTCCATGTCACTGATCACGGCGACCGTCCGGCGACCTACCTGGGTTCCGATATCAACCATGGCCTTGGCCAAGCGGATCGAGTCCTCCAGCGTCTTCATGAACGCACCGCTGCCTGTCTTCACGTCAAGCACGATGGCATCTGCGCCAGCGGCGATTTTCTTGCTCATGACACTGCTGGCAATCAGCGGAATGGAATCCACCGTTGCGGTCACGTCGCGCAGCGCATACAGCTTCTTGTCGGCAGGCGTCATATTGCCGCTTTGGCCGACAACGGCCAGGCCGATTTCGTTAACCTGGCGGAAGAACTGCTCCTTCCCGAGCTCCACGGAAAATCCGGAGATCGCTTCCAGCTTGTCGATCGTCCCGCCGGTATGGCCCAGGCCTCGGCCCGACATCTTCGCCACCGGCACGCCGCAAGCCGCAACGAGCGGACCAAGGACGACGGTCGTCTTGTCACCAACCCCGCCAGTAGAGTGCTTGTCGACCTTGATACCATGAATGGAACCAAGGTCAATCGTATCCCCGGAACCGGCCATCGCTAACGTCAGGTCCGCGGTTTCCCGGGCTGTCATCCCTTGATAATAAACGGCCATCGCCCAAGCGGCCATTTGGTAATCGGGAATTTGTCCTTCGCTGTACCCTTTTACTAAGAAAGCAATCTCTTCGCTTGTTAACTCTTGGCCGTCCCTTTTTTTACGGATCAGATCTACCGCTCTCATCGCTCCTTACCTCCGTCCCTTAGGCTTCTCCAATTTGGGGGATGATGGACAATACGAGGCTGAGGAACTTCTCCCGTACGCGCTCGGTCGTTTCCATTACCTCCTGGTGGGATAATGGCTGGTCCAAAATACCTGAAGCCATGTTACTGATACAGGAGATGCCCAACACCTCAATGCCTGCATGCCGAGCTACGATCGTTTCGGAGACCGTGGACATCCCGACCGCGTCAGCGCCAAGCGTCCGAAGCATCCGGATTTCCGCCGGCGTTTCATAAGTTGGGCCAAGCAAACCGGCATAAACGCCCTCTTGCAACGGCACCCCTCTGTCTGCGGCTATCTTCCGAGCGATCTCGCGCAAACGGCGGCTGTACGCTTGGGACATGTCCGGGAAGCGCGCTCCAAGCTCCTCGTCGTTGGGACCAACCAGCGGATTTCTTCCCGTCAGGTTCAGATGGTCGGATATCAACATCAAATCGCCTGGTTCATAAGACGTATTGACCCCGCCGGCGGCATTAGTGACGAGCAGCGTCGTGACGCCCAGCTCTTTCATCACGCGTACCGGAAACGCGGTCATCTCCGGCCCGTATCCTTCGTACATGTGGAAACGGCCCTTCATAAGCACGACAGCCGTGCCTTGTACCGTCCCGATTAACAACTCCCCGGCATGACCTTCCACCGTCGATTGCGGAAAGAACGGAATGTCACGGTAGTCGATGCTGACCGGCTGCTCGATGTGATCGGCCAGAACGCCCAGCCCGGAGCCCAGAATCAAACCTACCTTTGGCGTTAACGCCGAACGGGAGCGGATATACTCCGCAGCCTCCCGGATCATGCCTATTGTTAATGTTGTCGTCATATCGAAATCCTCCAAATCTATAATAAAATTCAAAAAGTCGGCTTTTCAGCACCGAGAAGGTTGGAAGAAGCTAGGGACTGAGTAGCGAGCCGTAGGGAGACCTACCTTTTGAACTTCCTTTCTTAAACAAGTTCGTCCAAAAAGCTCTTGCCGTGCTCGGTAGCATGTACCCCAAAGTTGTCAGCAATCGTCGCCGCCAAATCTGCATAAGTGGCTCTGACGCCCAGGCTGCCCGGTTTATTTAGGCTTGGCCCATAGACAAGCAGCGGAACGTATTCACGCGTATGGTCTGTCCCGGCATGAATCGGATCATTGCCATGGTCGGCGGTAATCACCAGCAGGTCGTTCTCGCCCACGTTCTTCAGCAGATCCGGTAACGCAGCGTCAAATTCCTCCAGGGCGCGCGCATAACCTTGAGGGTCACGGCGATGTCCGTATAAGGAGTCGAAATCGACAAGATTCGTGAATAGCAACCCCGAGAAATCCTGACCGATACGGTTCAAGGTTTCCTCGATCCCGTGCTGATTGCTTTTTGTCGGATACGAAGCGGTAATGCCTTCGCCAGAGAAAATATCGTTGATCTTCCCGACAGAAACCACTTCCTTGCCGGCATTTTTCAGTGCGTTCAGCACCGTTGGTTCCGGCGGCTTCACCGCATAATCATGACGGTTTGGCGTACGCTGGAAGTTGCCCGGCTGACCGACAAACGGACGAGCGATAACACGTCCGACGAAATGTTCTGGCTCAAGTGTCAACCGGCGAGCGATTTCGCAAGCCCGATATAGCTCCGGCAGAGGAATGACCTCTTCATGGGCGGCGATTTGGAATACGCTGTCGGCTGAGGTGTATACGATCCAGTTGCCGGTCTTCATATGCTCTTCCCCAAGCTCCACCAAAATTTCCGTGCCCGAAGCCGGCTTGTTCCCGATGATTTTGCGACCCGTTTCTTGCTCGAAGCGAGCGATCAAATCCCGCGGGAAGCCGTTGGGATACGTTTGGAACGGCGTTTCCGTCTTCAGTCCCATCAGCTCCCAGTGGCCGGTCATTGTATCCTTGCCCGAGGAAATCTCGGCCATCTTCCCGAAGTAAGCCGTTGGTTCAGCCGCCGGGCTCAAATTCGGCAGTTCCGCAATATTACCCAATCCTAATTTTTGTAAGTTTGGCAGCTTGGTGCCTGGCACGGTTTGCAAAATATGCCCTAACGTATGCGCACCCTCATCGCCGAATTGTTTCGCGTCCGGCAGCTCGCCGATCCCCACGCTGTCGAGGACGATGACGGTCATTTTTCTAAAACGATTCCCGCTTTCCATCTTCTATCACTCCTTTAATCTATGCAGCTATAGTTATCCCTTGCCTGAAGGGAAAACATTCTGCCTATCCTTTGTTGAAACATCATCGGTGGTCTCCAGCGCCTCCGGCTCACGTTTGGCCCGTGGATGAAAGGCGTCGTAGACCGCTTTCAAATTCGTCTTGGAACGGCTTACGTACATTTGAATCGTCGAAGCATCGGCGTGGCCTAACAACTCCTGCACCGACCATACGTCCGCCCCTCGTTCCAGCAGGTGAACGGCGAAGGAATGACGCAGGGTATGCGGGGTAATGTCCGCCGAGATCCCGGCCTCCTGGCCGTACCTCTTAATCACCTTCCAGAAACCTTGGCGGCTGATCCGCTCACCCCGGCGGTTGGGGAACAAGGTAGGGTTGTCCTGCTCGTTCGAGATCAAATGGGTACGTCCTTCCTTCAAATACCGATCCAACCATTCCGCCGTGACCCCGCCAAACGGAATGATCCGCTCCTTCCCCCGTTCGCCGGAGCAACGGAGGAACTGAAGCGCCAGATTTACGTCTGCCGTATTCAGCGAGATCAGCTCAGAAACACGGATGCCTGTAGCATAAAGCAGCTCCAACATCGCCTTGTCCCGAAGTCCCAGCGGAGTTTCGGGTCGGGGCGTCTCGAGCAGCCTTTCCATCTCCTCCACCGTCAGCGTTTGCGGTAGTTTCTTCTCCGCTTTTGGCACTTCCAGCATCACGAAGGGATTCTGGTCAATCCGTCGTTCCCGCAATAAATATTGAAAAAAAGCACGAAGAGTCACGGACACCCGTTGAATCGTTGCCGGAGCTTTACCTTGTTCTTTCAGATAAGCAAAATAGAGCAGAATTCCCGCGCGGGTGACTTGGCGATAATCGTCGATCTGCTTGTCCTTTAAATAGGTTATGTACTGCTTCAAGTCCCGCGAATAGGATGCCAGAGTCGCTTCGCTTAACCCCCGCTGCTCGGCCAAAAATGAAATAAAAGAGGCCGCATCCCGTTCCATGCGTTACGCCTCCTTTCCCGGTTGTCCACAAATCATATTTTCAACCATCCGCCTTGAGTACTAATTCCACATCAAGTCGTAAATTCCCTGCTGCTCCTGTCGATCGACTACTCCCCATACCAGAAAAACAGCTTAAGCCGCTCGGTCATCGTCTCCATCTCGGCGCTTCCCGGAACGCCTTCTCGAAATACCTTGACTGCGGAGCCCTCGGGAACACGGTACTTGTCCTCACGAAACACGTAATCGTCCAGCAGCCCCAGCGCTTTATACAAAGTATACGCAAGCATGACGAATAGGATCAAATATTTCCCCGATCTCAGCCATTTTCGAAGCGAAATGACCATCATCCCCATCCTCTCTATCATTCGTCCGACATCCTTGGTCCTTGCTTGGACACCCCTATGTATTCAGTATATAGAGAGGAGCTGGTGAGTATGCGGAATTGGCTCAAACGGCTAGGCTTCCGTCGCATATGCTCAGGCAACGTAAAAAGCTCCCTACGGCAGGGCCGTAAAGAGCTCGGCTTAATGATCTTATTTCTTATTGCCATTTCCCGGAGAGTCGTTGTTCTTGTCCTTGCATCGGTAACAAATGCCCTGAAAATCCAACCGGTGATCGAGCACTGTAAAGTTGAATTCCTTCTCCAAGCGTTCCTCGAGCGGTCCAAGCCAATCCTCGCGGATTTCATCCATTGCCCCGCATTGAACGCAGATCAAATGGTGGTGATGATGTTTTGTCGTATCGGTACGCAGGTCGTACCGGGCTACTCCGTCACCGAAGTTGATCTTCTCCACGACATGAAGCTCGCTGAGTAATTCCAAAGTTCGATAGACCGTGGCCAGGCCGATTTCCGGCGCTTTATCCTTGACGAGCATGAAAACATCTTCCGCACTGAGATGATCGTCTTCATTTTCGAGCAATACGCGTACCGTGGCTTCCCGCTGGGGCGTCAATTTGTAACCGTGGGATTGTAACTGCTGTTTGATTTTTTCGATCTTTGCTTCCATGTTATCCCTCCCCCAGCCCTTGCCGCACATCCAAAAAAAGTTCAATAACCACTTCTTTCATTATAGGGGGAGTTATTCAACAAAGTCAAACATTTTGCTAGAGTCGTCTTAACCCGGTAAACTGAGTCAACCTACCTTTCATTTCACGCAATCAAAGGTGTAACCCACTTCATCATGACCGGTGTCACCCAGGTTTCAAACGAAGAGACTGCGAGCAGTACCGCGGCCATGGCCAGCGTCAGCCCCGTGTACGAGAGAAACGGACGGGTCGCCTGACCGGTGCGGCTCATCAGAACCCTCGAGCGGATAATGTTCAATGAGAAACCGATGGCCGCTACACTCGCAATCAGCAGTGCCGGAATGACGATGAGGTTATGCGGGGCGACCGAGACCAGGGCAAACAGCAATCCCTTCCAGGTATATTGGCCGACCAAGCAGCCGACGGTGAAGCCGATCAGCACCCCTTTTAAGAAATCAAGGATCAGGATACCCGGAAGCCCGATGACAGACAAACCAAGCAGCCAGATCAAGCCCAGCCATTTCAAATGCAAGGCGGCCACGTCCCAAAAGGCCTGTGTCTGAAACTCCACTCCGCCCTCGTTTATCGACAGAAAAAAGTCACCTAAGTAACGGGAGATATCCTGCTGTTGTTCCAATGTTAATGCGTTAACCATCAATGCGCCGAATACGACGCCCATCAAAAACAGCACGGAAACAAAAACATAAAGCGGCGTTTTGTCTTTAAGTGTGTGGCGAATGGGATGCAGCATCGAATTTTGCCTCCTAGCTTGTTCAATAGGGTCTTATCCTAAAATATGAACAAGCCTGTTCGCCTATGCCTGCTTCTTTCCGTACCGCTTTCCTGCCGATCAGGATTTCTTCACTTTGCCATAAATCCCGCCGCCTCCGGCGCTAAGCTCGAGCCTGCCGGTTCGTGCCAAGACAATCCGCTCGGCCAACTCGGACCCTGCCGCTTCCGCCAATTGCGCTTCCGGTACATGATGCAAGATGTTCATCTCCGTGCCAAACTTCTCAAGCAGCAGCTCCAATTTCGCAGGTCCTAGGCCCGGGATAAACTCCAGAGGGACCTGGTAATGGTAAGGTGGGCGATGAGCCGGAACGATCGGCTCCTTTCGATCCGCAATCGAGCGGATGCGGTCGAGTACGCCGCGCACCAGCTTCGGACTTCCGCAATAAGGGCAGCGTTCTACGGCAACCTTCGCTTCGTCGATGATGTAGTTGCAGTTGCTGCAGTAAGTCCGATGATATTTACCTAGGCGCGGATTGAGCCCGTAATTGCCGGCCACCAGCCGCCCCTCCTCACGTCGCAATGCCTTCGTGAACTCGAGATAACTTGCTTCCTTAAGCCGCAACTCGTTGTATTCCCGGCCGATTTTGCCAAGGGAATGGGCGTCCGAATTCGTTAAGATCGTGTAAGGATCCAGCTCGCTGATCAACCCAGCCATGTCGGTATCCGCGCTAAGCCCAAGTTCCACCGCGCTGATTAGGGAAAGATCCAGCACATCGGACATACGCGGGGCGCAGCTGCCATAAATACTGCGATGCGGCGTGAAAATATGGGCAGGAATGATCATGCCGCCCCGGGCGTAAACCTCCTCCTGCAGGGTCCGGGCCGGTGCGTATACCCGCTGTGAGCTAAGACCGACGTTCTTCATTCTGGGTTTAAGCCAGTCGGTGAAGCCACGGATGATCTCCAAGTGAGGGAAAAAGGCCAATAAATGCGCAGGTCCCATGCCCGGCTCGCGGATTTCCAGTTCACTCCCAAGCAGAATGGTCGTCCCCTGATAGGCGATACCTCCGTCTTTCAACTCTTGCATTTCGCCACGTTCCAGGCACCACTCGATATCCTCCTGCACTCCGGGTGAGTGGCAGTCAATGATGCCCACGAGACCGATACCCTTTCGCTGCGCCGCCTCCTTCGCGATCCCGGCAAAGGTAAGGTTACGGCTGCCGCTGATCTTGACCGGCTCCCCCTTACCGGTTCTTCCGATGTGGATATGCAAATCCGCATATATCGTTGTCAGTTGATCCGGGGTCCCTTCGGAAGACTGGTTCATACTCCTGCTCCTGCCGATCCCCTTACGGTCCAGAGTTGCCAAATATATACCGCCAAGATCGTTTTAGCGTCGGCAATCCGCCCCTCAGCAATCAGGTTTAGCGCCTCTTCCAACGTTACTTCCTGAACCTCGAGAAATTCATCCTCATCCGGCGACATTTCCCCGGCACTCAGCTGCTCGGCTAGATAGAGATGAATGATTTCATCCGCGAATCCCGGGGAGGTATAGAAAGAGTGCAAATGTGTCAGTTTATCACAGCGATAGCCCGTCTCTTCCTGAAGCTCGCGGACCGCCGCTTCCGCAGGGTCCTCCCCCTTCTCTAATTTGCCGGCTGGAATCTCTAATTCACATCGGCCCATTGCCTGTCGAAATTGGTCTACCAGCAGCAATCGACCCTCATGCACCGCCAGAACAGCAACCGCGCCTGGGTGCTTCACAATTTCACGCGTTGCGGTCGTTCCATCCGGCAGCTTGACCATATCGATCTGCAAGGAGATCACCTTCCCGCTAAATACCGGCTCCGTAGAAACCGTAGTTTCGACCAATTTATCGTTTACTCCCATTTTATTTCCTCCTTTATTGTGCAAACGGCTTTTCTTCATTCATAACTTGTCCACGCCGGACATATGGTGTTATTATACCAAACCTGTCCGGAAAGGAGCCCCTCATGAAGAGTTATTTCACGACGGACCGCGTACGCGCTCAAGGAAAAGGCTGGCAAATCCGCATCCTGTTATCGCAGTGGATGAAAGAGGTAGGTCACGACGCCAAAATCTCCGATCTGATCCAATCATATAAAACTAGTTATTCAGTCACGGTTTTTCCGGTTAATATAAGGAGGGGGTGAAATATGCGTAGTCCTACCGGACAGCCTCAAAATATGGGTAAACTCGTAGAAATGATACAAAACGCCGTAACGGCCGGACGCCTTGAAGTCGCCGAACAGCTGGCGGGGCAAACTGATCCTTATTTACTTAGCGAGCTGGTCCAAACCTTATATAAAGAAGGGTATGTCGCATTAGCCAAAGAACGGCTGCTGAAGTTAGAACCTCGCTTGCTTCGCGAACCCTCCCCCCCATTCTTAGAACTCAGCCTGATTTGGGCGGAAATCTGCTACGATGAGAGGCGGTATGACGAAGCAACCCCAATCTTTGAGACGATTGCCGAGCGGCATCCCGATTTCGCAGGGGCCCGTTTTGGTGCGGCCTCCTGTTGCTTACAGCAGGCGATTGCTAAATTAGAGCGAAGAATCCAGCTCTATCACCCAACCAAAACAGAGCAGGAGAAAATATGCAAATATTTAGACGACTTCCACCAAGCCTTAAACCTCATCCAGACCTCTAGTTGGCATACGGAGTGGAGTCCTGCTCAGGTTCGTAACTTCCCGGCGAGACCTGCCTCCCTACTGCATTAGCATTACAGAAAGCCCGGTGCACCTCCCGCACCGGGCTTTCAATTCATTGCGTTGTTGCTCAAGAGGATACGGATTGACGGACAATTTCCAGCGCGAACTGTGCCGTTCTGACGATATCGTCCTTCTTGATTCTTTCGTTTGTCGTATGAATTTCCTCATAGCCGATGGCCAAATTCAAGGTTGGAATCCCCAGGCTGTTAAATATGTTCGCATCACTGCCGCCGCCTGTCGTAAACGTCGTACCTGGCAACCCAAGCTCAGTCGCCGCTTGTTTGGCGATCCGCAGCACATGAGCCTCCTCGGGAATCCGGAACGCATGATACAGCACCTCGCTGCGGAATTCTCCTTTCGCCCCAAAGTCGCGACAAGCGGATTCCACCGCTTCCTTCATTTCTTGAAGTTGCTTGTCGACTTTCTCCTGGGACATGCTTCGCGCTTCACCGTACAACGTGACGTGGTCCGGCACGATGTTGGTAGCACCGCCGCCTTCAAATTTGCCGATGTTGGCGGTTGTTTCTTGGTCAATCCGTCCCAATTTCATCCGGGCTAACGCTTTACCGGCCACCTGGATCGCGCTGATGCCATCCTCCGGATTTACCCCGGCATGAGCGGCCTTACCATAGATCTCGATTTCGACACGAGCCTGCGTAGGTGCGCCGACACAGATGGTACCCACTTCACCATTCGTATCGATCGCAAACCCGAATTTAGCATCCACGTACTGTGATTCCAGAGCTCTTGCCCCGCGCAAGCTTGACTCCTCACCAACCGAAATCACGAACTGGATCTGACCATGTGGGATGGGGTTCTCCTGGAGGACCTGAATCAGCTCCAACAACACCGCTACACCTGCTTTGTCATCCGCTCCAAGGATCGTCGTGCCATCGCTGCGAATCCATCCGTCCTCGCCGATCACCGGTTTGATCCCTTTACCCGGTGTGACGGTATCCATATGGCAGGTGAACAGGAAAGGTTCGGCGGATACCCCTTCGCTAGCTTTCAACGTGGCAATCAGGTTTCCCGCGCCATGCCCCGTTTCTGCCTGCGAACCATCCTCAATGACATCCAACCCCATGTCGCTGAATTTGCGCTTCAATACATCGGCGATCTGGCGCTCGTGTTTGGTTTCACTGTCGATCTGCACCAGTTCCAAAAATTGTCCGATGACGCGTTCCTCGTGAATCATTGGACTTTCCTCGCTTTCTTCGATACGATAATAGAGGTGAAAATAATATACGTTTAAGCAAAAGGAGTTACCATTATGCGTAAAAATCGGATGAGAATCGTTGTTTTATTAATGTTGTTCGCCATGTTAGCTTCGACGCTGATCGCTTTTCTGGAGCCTTTCTTCATTCGCTAACCCCGCCACGGGGGCTACTTAGTAATCAGTCCAAGCCCCCGAACGTTCAAATACCGCGTTAAACATCGGTACGATATCCCTCGCGACTTGCTCCACCGTAAACGGGCGACCGGTTACATCCTCCAGCGAGGTGACCCCATATTCTTGAATTCCGCAAGGGATGATTCCGCCAAAGCCTTCCTCTTGAATGCCGGACTTGACGTTAAAAGCAAACCCATGGCTAGTAATGAAGCCTTTATGATGCCTGCTTTTGTTAAATTTCACGCCGATGGCGCAAATTTTCACATCTCCGACCCACACCCCGGTATATTCCGGTTTACGTGAACCTTCAATGCCAAACCCCGCAAGATAATCGATGATGACTTGCTCCAGTTGGCGCAGGTAACCATGTAGATCCAGTCCACGCCCGGCCTCCAGCCGCAGCAGTGGATAACTGACAAGTTGGCCGGGCCCATGGTATGTAATATCTCCGCCGCGGTCGATTTCAAACACCGCAATGCCCCGATCCTTTAACTGCTCTGCGCTGAGTAACAGATGCTCGGGATGACGCTGGGAGCCGATGGTATAGGTCGGCGGATGCTGCAACAGCAGCAGGTGTTCCCCCTGCTGCTGCGCATCTATCTCTTTAATGAGCCGTTTCTGCAAATCCCAGGCTTCCCCATATTCCATCATCGAATAATAGCGTACTGTCAAGCCTTCGTTCATCGCAATCTCGCCTCGATCCTCTCTTTACGCTCAATATACCTGCGTTTCCAAATTGTAGCTTTCCATATTTTCCTTCACCCGCTGCATAAAGCGGCCGCAAATGACCCCGTCCAGGATCCGGTGATCCAAAGACAAGCAGAGATTGGCCATCGAACGGACAGCGATCATGTCGTTGATAACGACCGGTCTCTTGACAATGGACTCAAAGGTTAAGATTGCGGCTTGCGGATAATTGATAATCGGCTGCGTCAAAATCGAACCAAAGGAACCGGTGTTGTTAACTGTAAACGTCCCGCCTTGCATGTCATCCAGCTTCAGCTTGCCGGAACGAACCTTCGACGCCAGTTCTTCGATTTCCCGCGCCAGGCCGGCGATATTCTTCTGGTCGGCCTTTTTGATGACCGGTGTCAGCACGGAATCCTCGGTCCCAACAGCCAGGGAAATGTTGATATCGCGTTTGACGATGATTTTGTCCACCGCCCACACCGAGTTCATGATCGGATAATCCTTGATCGCTCCCACAACCGCCTTCAACAGGAAAGCCAGGTACGTCAGATTGACGCCTTCCTTCTGCATAAATTCCTGCTTGATCTTGTTGCGAAGCTGGACCAGGTTGGTGACATCGACTTCGATCATCATCCAGCCGTGCGGAATTTCCGACACGCTTTGGCGCATCCGAGTCGCAATCGTATTGCGAATAGGGGTTACGTCGATAAAATATTCAGAACGGTTGCCCCCTTCTACCTCAATCGTCGGAATTGGTGGGTTCTCCGTTAAATGCAAGCCGGAATGGCGTACCGGCCCGGCAGCGGCGTTCAGCCCGCCTTGGATGGCGTTCTGCGGCGTAGGTGCAGCGGAAGGCGTTGCCAGCGGCTGTACGGGCTTCGCAGCTGTCGTCGTGGCGACTGGAGCAGCGGGTGCCGCGACGGCCCCACGACCGCCCTGTTCGATGTAAGCCAACACGTCTTTGCGTGTGATTCGCCCGCCAAGCCCTGTGCCGGCGATTTGCCGCAGATCCAGGCCATGCTGGGCGGCTAGCGTCTGCACTGCAGGCGAATAACGGCTTCGCTGCGACTCGTCAGGCTGGGCAACTTCGCTGATCGTCCCCGCATTAGGGCTGACAGCCTCGGTTGTCGCCTGCCCCCCTGCCGGTGCCTCATCGGCATTCGCCGTCTCAATCCGGCAAATCACGGCACCAACCTGAACCTCTTCCCCTTCTTCGGCCAGCAGCTCGCCCATCACGCCGTCCAAAGTCGAAGGGATTTCCGCATTCACTTTGTCTGTGATGACTTCGAGAATAGGTTCGTATTGCTCAACCGGATCGCCGGGTTTCTTCAACCACTTCCCGATGGTTGCCGACACGAGCGATTCGGCAAGCTGAGGCAAATGCACGTCAATCAATGTTTTATTGGATGGCATCGGTATACTCACTCCCAATTAATAAAGCGCCAATTGAAGCATCGCTTCTTTGACCTTATCTTTGCTTAGCATAAAGAATTTCTCCATCGGCGGACTGATCGGCATAGCCGGAACGTCTGGGCCGCAAAGCCTTGCGATCGGCGCATCCAGCTCGAAGAGGCACTCCTCGGAGATGATAGCCGAAACCTCAGCGCCAATCCCGCCGGTCTTATTATCTTCATGAACGATCAGCACCTTCCCCGTCTTCCGAGCCGCTTCCACGATCGCCTCGCGATCCAGGGGCTGCAGCGTACGCAAATCAAGAATATGGGAGCTAATCCCCTGCTCCGCAGCCAATTCTTCTGCAGCTTGCATCACAAAATGCAGAGGAAGACTATAGCTGATGACCGTAATATCGCTGCCTTCTCGTAGCAGGTTTGCTTTACCGATCGGTACTACATAATCATCCTCCGGCACATCCTCTTTGATCAGCTTATAGCATTTTTTGTTCTCAAAGAATAACACCGGATCAGGGTCGCGGATCGCCGCCTTCAACAAGCCTTTGGCATCATAAGCCGAATAGGGAGCAACGATCTTGAGGCCAGGCGTACCGAAGAAGATCGATTCCGGGCATTGGGAGTGATACAATCCGCCAAAGATCCCGCCGCCAATCGGGGCGCGAACAACGACAGGACAATTCCAATCGTTGTTGGAGCGATAGCGGATTTTCGCCGCTTCGCTAATGATTTGGTTGGTTGCCGGCAGCATAAAGTCCGAATATTGCATTTCCGCAATCGGCTTCAGCCCATACATGGCAGCCCCAATCGCAACCCCGGCGATCGCCGATTCAGCAAGCGGGGTGTCGATGACACGCATTTCCCCGAACTGCTCTTGCAAGCCTTTCGTCGTTGTGAATACGCCACCCTTAACGCCGACGTCTTCCCCCATCACAAATACGCTTTCGTCTCGCTCCATCTCTTCCTTCATCGCAAGACGAATCGCGTCGATATATTCCATCACTGGCATGATTATTGCCCCTCCCCTTCACTGGCATACACGTGCAGCAGTGTGTCCTCCGGTTTCGGGAAGGGCGCGTTGTCCGCCGCTTCCACAGCTTCCTTCAGCTGCCCATGGATCTCCTTCGACAGCATTTCATCCTGCTCTTCGCTCCACAGACCCGTTTCGATCAAGTAAGCTTTCATTTTCGGAATACCGTCTTTCTTCCAATTCTCATCGACTTCTTCTTTTGTCCGGTAAGCCAGGTCATTATCCGAAGTAGAGTGTGGAGACAGCCGATACATCATCGCCTCGATCAGCGTAGGCCCCTCCCCGCGGATTGCGCGTTCCCGCGCTTCCTTCACGACCCGATACACTTCTAGCGCATCGTTGCCATCTACGCGAATTCCCGGGAAACCGTAGCCTTGAGCCCGGTCGCTAACTCGCCCGCCCAGCTGTTTCTTCACAGGAACGGAGATGGCGTATTGATTATTTTCGCACATGAAAATCACCGGCAGCTTCTGAACCCCGGCAAAATTCAAGCCTTCATGAAAATCGCCCTGGTTACTGGAGCCTTCGCCAAACGTAACGAAGGAAACGATGTCCTTCTTTTGCATTTTCGCGGCCAAAGCCACACCCACCGCATGGGGAACTTGCGTCGTTACCGGACTGGAGCCGGTCACAATACGCAGCCTTTTGCTGCCGAAGTGTCCCGGCATTTGCCGGCCACCGCTGTTGGGGTCATCCGCTTTGGCGAACGCCGACAACATCAGTTCCGTCAATGACATCCCAACCGACAGCACGAAACCGTAATCTCGGTAGTAGGGCAGGAAATAATCGCGTTCTCGGTCGAGCGCAAAAGCCGCGGCAACCTGCGCCGTCTCCTGGCCGACCCCGGACACGTGGAAATTGATTTTCCCCGCCCGCTGCAGCAGCAGGTTACGCTCGTCGAATTTGCGTGCGATCACCATATATCTGTACATCTCAACGACTTCAGCATCCGTTAATCCGAGCTGCTTATGTTTGAATTCGGTTTGAACAATACTTTTGGCATTCATGGGAGTTACCTCCTTCAATTAGGACATCCTATAGCTTAATCTTAACACCAGGTACTAAGACTTGGAATAAGTTTATTATAATCGTTTTCCGATGAAAAAGAAAATACTCAACTTTCCGTCCGTTCCCTCAAACGTTTAAGGAGTTCCCGTCCACAGCCAACGCCGCTTCTCCGATAATTTCCGCCAGCGTCGGATGGGCAAATATCGCTTGTCCAACTTCCCAAGGCGTCGCGTCCAGTACTTGTGCCAGTGCCGCTTGGCTGATCAGTTCGGTCACATGCGGCCCGATCATTTGAACGCCGAGGATGTCGTTCGTGCGGGCGTCGGCTACCATTTTGACGAAGCCTTCCGTTTCGCCGTAGACCATCGCCTTGCCGATCGCCGAAAACGGCACCTTGCCGATTTTGACGTCCAGTCCTCTGGCCTTGGCTTCCTTGGCCGTGATTCCAACCGAAGCTACCTCGGGGCGTGTATACACGCAGCGCGGTACTTGGCTCTCCTCATAACCATGCGAAGCTTCCCCGGCCAAATGATGAACGGCTGTTAACCCCTCATGGCTGGCAGCATGCGCCAACTGAAGTCCGCCGATGCAATCGCCGATGGCATAGATGTGAGGTTCGGTGGTCTGCATATGTTCATTTACCCGTATAAAGCCGCGTTCTAACCCGATGTCGGTATTTTCCAGTCCAATATTCTCCACATTAGCCTGGCGTCCAATCGATACCAACAGCTTGTCCGCCTCTAACCGAATCGATTCGTCTCCTCGCTTCGCTGAAATCTGTACCTGGTTATCGCCAATTTCAAAGGAACTAGGATCTACAGAAACCCCCGTGATGATCTCAATCCCTCGGCGTTGCAGCTGTTTCTGCAATTCACGGGCCACATCCTCGTCCTCCGCCGGCAACAGCTGGTCCGCCGCTTCCACCACGGTCACCCGCACGCCAAAGTCATTCAGCAGCGATGCCCATTCCACGCCAATGACACCGCCGCCGACGATCAACATCGAGTCGGGGAGATCCGCCAACTGCAACGCTTCATCACTGCTCAGAATATGATTGCCGTCCGGTTCAAGACCCGGCAACATGCGCGGCCGGGAGCCTGTTGCAATGATCAGGTTGGTCGGCACGATCGTATCCATTTCCCCATCCAAGAGTTCTACTGCCACCGCGCCACTTTTTGGCGAGAAAATCGACGGTCCAATCACCCGCCCATTCCCTTCGATCACACGAATTTTATGTTTACGCATCAAATACTGGACCCCTTTATGCAACTGATCCACGATGCTTTGTTTTCTTTCCTGCACCTTCGGGAACACCAGGGTGACCCCGTTCGTTTCGATGCCGAAGCTGGCGCTGTCCTTCATTTGCGCATAGAGCTCGGCGCTGCGCAGCAGCGCTTTGCTTGGAATGCAGCCCCGATGCAGACAGGTTCCACCCAGCTTGTCCCGTTCAATGATGACGACATCTTTCCCCAATTGGGCCGCGCGAATGGCCGCGATATACCCGCCCGTACCTCCGCCCAGCACCGCTACATCACAAGTTATTGCCATATCAGATCTCCACCCATTCTATCAATTCAGTCACTTTCCCCTATTTTACCTTGTTTTTCCGTGAATACAAATCAGACCTGCAAATAGACATCCCATCGGGAAAAAGGTATGATATTTTTAACATTACATAGGCCATTTTAGGATGGAAAGGACGATCCCTCATGAAGTTGAAATTATCCCGGTTTATCGCCATTGTGTTGCTGGTTATTCCCGGCATTACGGCGATGATCGGCTTCCTGAAAATCAAAGACTCCCTATTTGATTATATGTCTGCTCACGGAGTCGATGCGTTAACCCGCGTATCTTTCGACTGGTTGAACTTTGTACTGGGTGTTGTTCTATTCGCAGCCGGCGCCGGATTTCTGGGAGGGTGGATTTTCTTCCGGGACCGTAAGCGGAATTACGTTGGGCCTAGATTTCGCAAGAAAGACACCGCTGCCGTCAAAGAACCAGAGCCAGCCGGGATGCAGCACAAATAATTGCAACTTGCAAAAAAATAAACCTCTTTCACCAAACACTAGGTGGGAGAGGTTTTTTCACTTATTCGTATAAGGCTTCTTTCAGCTTCGTCGACATTCGCGAGCGGTTCTGGGAAGATTCACGCAGCAGTGCTTTGCGTAGTCTGTCATTTTCGGCAGAAACCTGCTCAAACTGATCGATCAGCTCCAATAAGAGTTGCCGTTCTGCGTCTCCCAAATTGGCTTGCTCCAGCATTTCTCGATAAGCCGCCGGATCAACATCCTTGGACATGTTCGCTCATCCTTTCTCTGATGGCATTATACCATAAGCTCCTGGTGTCGGATGTGCGGTGTTTCGACCTGAATGGTCGAATGACCAATTTGGAAGTTTGTCTCCAAAGCAGATATGGCTTCTTGGAGCACGATTTGACTCTGGCTACCGTCTTCAATCGTTAAATGGCAGCTTAGCGCATCCATCCCCGACGTAATCGTCCAAATATGCAAATCATGCACTTCAACAACCCCTGGAATGCCTTCCAAACACTGCTTGACCTGGCTTTGATCGATCGATGCCGGCGACCCCTCCATCAGAATATGCACGGATTGGGTCAACACACCCCAGGCTCCCCGAAGAATTAGCAACGCGACAACAACACTGATGATGGGATCAAAGATGTACCAACCAAACAACGACATGACGATACCGGCCAAGATCGCCCCGACCGAACCCAAAGCATCCCCAAGGACGTGCAGGTAGGCGCTTTTCAGATTTACATTTCCTTTGACATCGCCTTTCTTGAGCAATGCGGCGGCACTTGCCAAGTTGGCAAGCAGGCCGATGACCGCGATGACGATCATGGTATTGCTGGATACGGTTGGCGGATCAAGCAGTCGTCCATAGGCCTCCCAAATGATAAATCCGGCAATTACGAACAAGATAACCCCGTTAAGCAGCGCCGCCAGGATCTCCATGCGGTGGAAACCGTATGTGTTCCGCTTCGAGGCCGGACGGGCCGCAAACCATATCGCGAACAAGCTGAGTACCAGCGAGCTGGCGTCGCTAAGCATATGTCCGGAGTCGGATAACAACGCTAAGCTTCCCGTAAACAAACCGCCGCAAAATTCTAGAACAGCAATCGAAGCTGTAATCAGTAAAGCGATGAGCAGCCCTTTCTTGTTCCCTGACCGCGCGGCATGATGATCGTGGTGATGACCGGCATGGTCATGATGGTGATGCGCGTGATGCTTATGATGATGATGTCCCATTGAAACTCCCTCCCTAATCGCATTTCGCATGCTGAATCGCCTGGGTCAAGAGCGATATGACATGCTCGTCGTCACAGCTGTAATACATCGTATTGGCCTCTCGCCGGAACTTCACAAGCCGCAAATTCCGCAGAAGACTGAGCTGATGGGATACCGCCGATTGTGACAAATTCAGCACGTCCGACATATGCGTCACGGAACATTCTTCTTCCGACAGCAAATAAAGAATTTTGATCCGAGTTGGATCGGATAATGCCTTGAAAATCGTAGACACCTTCTCCAGCGTATCCGGGCTCAGATAGGTGTGGACATCTCTCTCCATCGGTGGTTTCCCCTCTCCAAATCAAGTATATGAGCATATGTTCATATACAGAATAATCCTGAAGGCAGGTTTTGTCAATTGGCGCATGAAGATTTATCCTTCCAAAATAAAAAACGGCCGCATCCCGGTGTACACCGAGAGTGACCGCCTTTCATTCCCATCTGTATAACTACGCAAGTGAACGACCACCGTTATAGAATCACTAGTCGTTATCACGTTCATTCGTTTCCTCAGACTTTCACGACACTTTATGCTCGATCCGCAGCTTATCAGCCACCATGGCGATAAATTCGCTGTTGGTCGGCTTGGATTTGGAGATATTGATCGTATACCCAAACAAATGGCTGATCGAATCGATGTTGCCGCGCGTCCAAGCCACTTCAATCGCATGACGAATCGCACGCTCCACACGGGACGGCGTCGTTTTGAACTTCTCCGCGATCGCCGGATACAACGTCTTCGTAATTGCGCCCAAGATCTCGATGTTATTGTAAACCATTGTAATGGCTTCGCGCAGATATTGATACCCTTTAATATGCGCAGGAACTCCGATTTCATGTATGATCGAAGTAATGTTCGCATCGAGGTTCTTGCCTTTACCCAGCGGCACCACGTTTGATTTCGTAAACGATGTCGACGGCGTATTGGTTGTTAACGATTGAGCGCCAACAAGCTGACGAATGCGATTTGCCAAGACTTCCATATCAAACGGTTTCAAGATGTAGTAAGAAGCGCCAAGCTGAACGGCACGCTGCGTGATGTTCTCTTGACCAAAAGCGGTCAGCATGATGATTTTGGGCTGCGGTGTCAAGTTGAGGTCGCGAATGCGCTCAAGTACGCCGAGTCCGTCCAGGTGTGGCATAATAATGTCCAGGATCAACACATCTGGTACTCTTGCTGCATTATCGATCATCTCCAGCACTTCTTCCCCATTATAAGCGATTCCCGAGACGACCATATCGTCTTGCTCCGAAATGTATTCCGCGAGCAAATTCGTAAATTCTCGATTATCATCCGCCAACAACACTTCGATTTTCTGCACTGCCTACTTCCTCCTTCAGGTAAATGGATGGGTTCTAATTTATTTCTCCTCTTCCCAGAATAAGGATTCGACACGCAAAAGTAAATTCCTTCTGTCGAAAATTATTTTTATTTATTTTTTTACAGGCTTGAGCTATAATAAAATATTTATTTACACAATGTGATTCGGTTCGGATTCATTCGACAAATGCATACAGAATCCATGAAGGGTTTGTCGATCTGAGGATACCTCAGGATAAAAAAAATCTTAAGGCAGCGTTTAGCTCGCCTTAAGATTTTGCAGTGTGCCTCTGTTACTTTGCAGAATCCCGGCATCCTGCAGCATCCATTCGATAAAGCAGCCATACCCTGATTTTGGGTCGTTCACGAAAACATGGGTGACCGCTCCAATCAGCTTCCCGTTCTGGATGATTGGGCTGCCACTCATCCCTTGAACGATACCACCCGTTTTGTCCACGAGGCGAGGGTCGGTAATTCGAATGACTAGACCTTTGGTTTCCGGAGCGCTCTGTTTGGAAACATGGACAATTTCAACCTTAAATCGTTCCACCCGTTGACCTTCCACCACGGTTAGAATCTCTGCGGGGCCTTCCTTAACTTCCTCTGCAAAGGCAACGGGGATTGGTTTCTGATACACGCTATGTTCCGGGTTTTGCGACATTTTCCCAAAGATCCCGAAGTGCGTATTCCTTTCGATATTCCCTAAGGTTTTGCCTTCCTTCAGAAAATGAGCGCGTTTCTCCCCTGGTTCTCCGCTTTCGCTCTTGGAGATAGACGTAACACTGGACTGCAAGATCTGTCCGCTGCCGACCACAATCGGTGTCTGGGTATTCATATCCGTGATAATGTGACCTAATGCTCCATACACTCCTTGGTCAGGTGCATAGAAGGTTAACGTCCCCACCCCTGCGGCGGAATCACGGATATAAAGCCCTAATCTCCAGGCTCGATCCTGCTGATCGTAAGCCGGGCTTAATGAAGTGTTAAATTCCTTGTCATTCCGCTGATAGGTGATCTTAAGCGGTCGTTGGTGTTTGCCCGCATCGGCCGCAATATCGGCCACCTCGCGGACATCCTGCAGCTTCGTGCCGTTAATGTGGGTGATCAAATCACCAGCTTGAATTCCCGCGGCTTCGCCGGGAGATACCTTGCCGGTATCAGTGACGACCTGGTGATGGCCGACCACTAGGATCCCGGCGGATTTGACCTTCACACCGATGGTTTGTCCGCCGGGAATAACTTTGAGGTCCGGAATCACATTGACCTTAACGGTCTTCAGAGGAATTTGACCGAATAATTTCATGCGGAGGTTGGCTTCTCCACTCCGAAGCGACGAAAGCTTGAGCGGATTTCCCAATGATACTTTCATGGATGGGTTGGCCTGCCCGTTCAACATCACAACATCGGGCCGATCCACACTGACTTCGGCCTGTACAGGCAGTGCTAATGATATTTGCGTTCCCTGACCTTGAAACAGGCGTAACTCGTCCGGCAAAACAGGAAGCCGCCCTTCAGCGGCTGACGTGCCGAGGAAACAAAAGAAGAAGGCAAGAAAAAGACCGAGCATTCTATTCCTGAGGTTCGGGTTCAATGGCTGTCACGCTCCCTTAGCTTCTTTCGCTTGACGAAAAGGTGGTCGCCAATTGCGTACCTATAAGATACCCCGGGTCAGGTGTTTTATTACTGTCAATCATTGTGCCGGACTTAATAAAACATCCTTTTGTGCCTGTGCCAGCTTCAGCATTTCATGGGCATGATGCTGCGTCTTCTCCGTGATTTCCACCCCGCCGAGCATGCGGGCCAATTCATTAACTCGTCCTGATTCATCTAGCGGTTCCACGTGGGTCATCGTACGGCCTTCTTCTACGACTTTCTCGATCAAATACTGCCGATCGGCCATACAGGCCACCTGCGGAAGGTGAGTAATGGCGAACACTTGACACATCGCAGACAAACGCGATAATTTATCGGCGATCGACTGAGCTGCCCGTCCGCTGACCCCGGTATCCACTTCGTCGAAGATCAATACAGGGACTTGCTCATGCCGGGCAAAGATACTCTTGAGCGCCAGCATCATTCGCGACAATTCCCCACCGGATGCAATTTTGCTCAGCGGCCGAAGCGGTTCCCCCGGGTTCGGGGAGATCAGGAATTCGGCATTGTCGATGCCCTGCTTCCCGGGGCGAATTTTCTTACCTTCCCACTCCAATCCGTGAGCGTCCTCCATCACAGACAACTTCACTTGCAGGGAAGTCCGTCCCATTTGCAGATCTTTGAGCTCGATCTCGATCTGAGCGGCGAGCTCATCGGCCATCTGACGCCGCACCGCACTCAGCTTAAAGGCTTGTTCCATCAGTCGTGTAGTCAGCTTCTCGCGCTCCGCTTGAAGCTGCTCCAGGCGTTCATCCTTATTTTCCAAAGCATCGACTTCCAGTCGGATTTTCTCATAATAAGTGAGGATACCCTGGATGTCATCGCCGTATTTGCGACGCAGGGTAGAGATCAAGTCTAGGCGCTCCTCCACTTCCTCCAGCCGCTCCGGATTAAACTCAATCCGTTCGCGATAATCCCGCAAGCTGAAGGACGCATCCTCCAGTTGATAATAAGCAGACTGAAGTTGCTCCAGGAGAGGAGAAATCCCTTTGGTGTCATATGCGGCCACTTCGCTTAGTTTGGATACCGCCTTCGCGATCGCATCAAGTCCTTGGGGACCATACAGCGAGCCGTAGGCTTTCGAGATGGACTCCATCATTTTCTCGCTATGGGATAGCTTGACCTTTTCCTCCGCGAGTAATTCATCTTCACCTGGTTTTAACTCGGCTGCCGATATTTCACCAAGCTGAAAACGGTATAAATCGAGCATCTGCAAAGCCTGTTGGCTCGTATTGCGCAACTCGTTATATTCTTTGTCAATTCTAACAAATTCAGCGTAGGTCGCCTGATAAGCCGCCTTCACCGGATCAATCGATTCGGCCCCGAAAGCATCCAGCAGCTCCAAATGACGTTCCGGCCTAAGCAGAGTTTGGTGCTCGTGTTGTCCATGCAAATTGATTAACTCATCCCCAACCTCGCGCAGCATCGATAAATTGACCAGTTGACCGTTGATGCGGGCCGAGCTCTTGCCTTGGACGCTGATTTCGCGGCGAATAATCAGAAGCTCGCCGGGATCCCCGGCAATCCCTAATCCATCCATGGTGGTCCAAACCGGATGCCCTGTCGGCAGATCGAAAGAGGCCTCCATCTCGGCTTTGTCACAGCCATAACGGATTAAATCCGCCGAACCCCGCCCTCCGGCAATCAAGCCCAGCGCATCGATAATAATCGATTTGCCTGCGCCAGTCTCCCCGGTAAGAACATGAAAGCCGGAACCAAACGAAACATCCACCGCTTCAACGACCGCCAGATTACGAATGGATAAATGAACCAACATGCACGGCACTCCTTCCCCTACTCCAAACTCAATTAAGATATGTATCCCATGATTTGTTCGATCAGAAACCGGCTATAATCCTCGTTGCGGCAGATCAGCAATATCGTGTCGTCTCCACAGATCGTGCCCAGCAAATCAGGCCATTCCATGTTATCCAACAGCACAGCAACCGAATTTGCTGTACCCGGAAGGCATTTCATAACGACCAGATTGCCGGTATGGTCAATGTGAACGAAGCTGTCGACTAACGCCCGCTGAAGCTTCTGAACCGGGTTATAGCGCTGAGCCGTCGGCATGGAATACTTATACCTGCCATCGTCGGTTGGCACCTTAATCAACATCAGTTCCTTGATGTCACGGGAGACCGTGGCTTGGGTGACTTGATACCCCGCCTCGCGCAGCGTTTCCACCAATTCATCCTGGGTTTCAATTTCTCTTGCCGTAATAATTTCTCGAATTTTGATATGTCTATGCCCTTTCATTCTGTCCTCCATTCGCCTGATGCTCCATTCAATTCAGGCGGATTCATCTTCTTCGTCTTCGTCTGTTGTTAAGGAGATTTCTTTGAGCTCTCCTTGATCTGGATCCACGTACAACACGCCGGCACATTCCGGATAAAGCAGCAGGAACGGGAGCAAATCCCGGCGCAAGCCGCTGCCTGTCCATTCCATCGGCAGGCGTTCCCGCGCGGTTCTTACCAGATAGAATTCCCCGTTCTTGACCACAATATAGTCGATAAACAGACGGCTGTGCAGGAGTTCGCCGTCTACGCGAAAGGTAAGCGGCACCTTCAATTTATCACTGATGACCTCGTAACCCGCTTGCTCCAGCAGGTCCACGGCAGGATGCTCTAGAATCTCCTCATTCATTTCAAATCCGATGCCAGATCTTAAAGAAAAAGGCTTGCGGACCCAGGAACGAAAGCCGCGATATAGCAAATAACCGCCAATTCCCGCGATCACAACCATCAGAAGACCGTCCGAGTATGCACCCACCGATTATCACCTCAACCACTATTTCGACGCGGCCGTGGTCAGCTCCTGTCAGGCGCATAACAAAATGTTGAGGAGAATAAGGACAAAATCACGGTTTTGATTCCATTATAGGGAACAGGCGTTCGATTGGCAAGCGTAAACACGCAAAAAAGACCCATCACTTGGATGGGCCCCCCGTAAAGGTGTTAGAGGCTTCTTGGACTACGCTCGCCGCCCATTCGCGGATCGGAGCGAATCGATCGTCCCCTAGTTCCCCTGCGCGCCTTGCGGTTTCCTTCAGCCTTAAATGAGCTAGGAATTCGATATTGCCCTCTCCGCCGGTAATTGGGGAGAAAGTTAACCCGGCCACCTCGTAGCCTTGTTCCACCGCAAACCCCAGTACTGTCTCCAGCACTTCCTGATGCACCTTGGGATCCCGGACGACCCCTGATTTGCCAACCTTCTCCCGGCCTGCCTCGAACTGCGGCTTAATCAGCGCAGCGATATCCGCCGGCCGTTCCAACAGCGCGAGAAGCGGCGGTAAAATGATTTTGAGCGAGATAAAAGAAACATCGATGCTGGCGAAGTCAGGTTTTGGACCCTCCAAATCCTCCGGCGTCATATACCGGAAGTTGGTGCGCTCCTTGACGTTCACGCGCGGATCGTTACGCAGCGACCAATCCAGCTGATTATAACCGACATCAATGGCATAGACATATTCGGCACCATGCTGCAAGGCGCAATCGGTAAACCCGCCGGTGGAGGAGCCGATATCCAGCATTGTTCGTCCTGTCAGATCGAGGTTAAACCGCTTGATCGCTTTCTCCAGCTTCAGTCCACCTCGGCTCACATAAGGGTGGATTGCCCCTTTGACGGACAACGCAGTATCGCGCGGAATTTTCGTTCCGGCCTTCTCGATCCGTTCTTGCCCGCCGAACACTAGCCCCGCCATAATCGCGGCTTTCGCTTTCTCCCTGCTATCGAAATATCCCTGCTCCACGAGCAGGACGTCTATGCGTTCCTTGGAAACCGACATGCCAATCTCCCGTCAATAATTTACTTTTTTGCCCAATGTCAAATGTTGACCGCTCCGCAATTTCTGTACTTCTCGCACAACATGATCGACCGTTAAGCCGACTTCTTCCAATTGCTCCTTAATGCTGCCATGCTCGATGAACCGATCCGGAATGCCCATCAGATGAATGTCCAGTCCGCTAATTCCCTGCTCTGCGTAGAACTCTAAAATAGCGCTGCCCAAGCTTCCGGCCTGCGATGCCTCTTCAAGCACGAGGATCGTTCCGCTGCCTTGCGCAAGCTTACCCAACATTTCTCCGTCGAGCGGTTTCAGGAATCTGGCGTTTACGACCGCGGCCGAAACACCTTCCCGCTTCAGCAATTCCGCGGCTTCCTCCGCGACCTGCACCATCGGACCAACCGCCACAAGCGTCAGACTGTCGCCTTCGCGCAGCTGCTCCCAAGTTCCGATCGGAATCGGCGTCAGCTCTTGGTCCAGCGGAACCCCAGGCACGTTGATCCGCGGATAGCGGTAAGCGATCGGACCGTCATTATATTCAAGCGCCGTCTTCATCATATGGCGCAATTCATTCTCGTCCTTTGGCATCATTAATACGATATTTGGGATATGCCGCATAAAAGCGATATCGTAAACCCCTTGGTGGGTCTCTCCGTCGGCGCCAACAAATCCGGCCCGATCGATAGCGAACATCACGTTGGCGTTATGGCGGCAAATATCATGCACGATCTGATCGTAAGCTCGCTGCATGAACGTGGAATACACTGCGTATATCGGCTTTAGGCCTTCCATCGCCATCGCGGCGCACATCGTGGCAGCATGCTGCTCAGCGATGCCGACGTCAATCATGCGACCGGGGAAACGTTCCCCAAATTTCACTAAGCCGGAACCGCCCGGCATCGCCGGTGTCACGGCCACGATACGTTCGTCCTGTTCGGCTAACTCGATTAGCGTCTGCCCGAACACCTCGGTATACATCGGATTGCCGACCGCCTTGAGCAACTGACCGGATTCGATTTTGTATGGCGTGATCCCATGCCATTTATGCGAATCCTGCTCCGCCGGCGTGTATCCTTTACCCTTGGTCGTTAGAACATGCACCAACACCGGCCCGCTTACATTGTTCGCCTGCTTGAAGGAGTCGATTAGACCCGGTAAATCATGACCATCCACCGGTCCCAGGTATTTGAAGCCCAGCTCTTCGAATAAGACGCCGGAAACCATCAAATACTTGAGGCTATCTTTGACTCGTTCTACGGTTTTAGCTACTTTACCACCAATAGCCGGGATTTTCTTCAGCAACTGCTCGACTTCATCCTTAGCCCGCAGGTAATTGCGGTCGGAACGGATCTTGGTCAAGTAATTGTGCATGGCCCCAACATTCGGCGCGATCGACATTTCGTTGTCGTTCAGGATGACCATCAGGTCCTTCTTCTCATGTCCGATATGATTCAGCGCTTCAAACGCCATTCCGCCGGTCAGCGCGCCATCGCCGATGATCGCAACCACCCGGTTCGATTCGCCCTTCAAGTCCCGAGCCAGCGCCATCCCCATGGCCGCTGAAAGCGAGGTGCTGCTGTGCCCTGCCTCCCACACATCATGCTCGCTCTCACTCCGCTTCACAAACCCACATAACCCTTGATGTTTGCGAAGCGTGTCGAACTGGTCCATCCGCCCCGTCAATATTTTATGGACATAAGCCTGATGGCCTACGTCGAAAATGAATTTATCCTGCGGACTGTTGTAGCAATAATGCAGGGCGATCGTCAATTCCACCACGCCCAAATTCGAAGCCAAATGCCCGCCGGTCACCGACAGCTTCTCGATCAAGAACTGGCGGATTTCCTCAGCGAGCGGCGTCAATTGCTCCAGGGACAAGTTTTTTAGATCGGCAGGCTCATGTATTTGCGAAAGCAGCACAGCCATTCCCCGCTTTCCTTAATGTATGGTTCAAAAAGCCGACTTACAGAGCCCGGCTTTTTCTTGCACGGATGATAATAGCCTTCATTATACCATATGTCATGATGATGTCGAAATCACTTACCGCGGACGAATGAGTCATTTTTCCCTGATTTCGTTGATTGTTATAGGGAAACTTAATGATCGCGGCGAAGCAGCATATCGGCGATTTCCACCAACCGCTGCGGGTTCGGTACCTTTCCATCCTGCACGGCTTCCTTCGCCTCGCGTGTCAGCCGGTCAACCTCGGAACGAGAAGCCTCAATGCCGATAAAGTAGGGGTAGGTCACCTTCTGCTGTTTCACGTCGCTTTGCGTTTTTTTGCCGAGTTTGCTTTCGTCCCCGATCAGATCCAGGATATCGTCTTGGATTTGAAAAGCTTGGCCTAACGCACGCCCGTAGCGCTCCAAAGCTTCGAGCTGCTCCGGTGATCCGGCGGCGAGATGTCCTCCTGCTTTTGCCGAGAACACGATCAAGTCGCCGGTTTTGTGCGCATGGATATAACGCAGCTGATTCAGGTCCGTTACCCCCTGCTCGCCTTGCATGTCGGCCACTTGGCCACCTACCATACCGCCGGGTCCGGCATACCGCGACAACTCTTCCACGATTGAGAGCGCCGCCGTAGCCGGCACCCCATACTCGCGGCTTGCTTGAACGACACTATAAAAAGCATGGGTCAACAAGCCGTCCCCCGCCAATATCGCCATCGCTTCCCCAAACACTTTATGATTCGTCGGTTTGCCACGCCGAAAGTCATCGTTATCCAAGGCCGGCAGATCGTCATGAATCAGCGAATAGGTATGTATCATTTCCACGGCGCAAGCGACGGACAATGCCGCTTCTCGGTTACCGCCGAGCGCCTCCGCCGCAGCCACGACGAGCAACGGCCGCAGCCGCTTCCCTCCCGCCATCAGCGAGTATTCCATCGCCTGACGCAGCGTATCCGGCACTTCCCATGCCGCCGGAAGGCTTGTAGACAATCGGGCGGAAACGGCTTCGCCAATTTCCTTCGTATACTCCTCAATCGTTAAATGCTGCCGCAACAAGATCACCGCTCTCCTCAGAAATCCGCGTTATCGCTCAGCGGCGGCTGAAACGGCTGCTTCGCTACCGCCCCGTCTTCTTCTACGATCATCTCGATCTTCTGTTCCACTTGCGCCAGCTTCTGACCGCATATTTGCGAGAGTCGCATGCCTTGTTGAAACAGGTCGATCGCTTTCTCCAGCGGTACATCTCCATGCTCCAGTTGAGACACGATGTCCTCCAGCTGGTTCATCGCCTCTTCGAAATTCAGTTCCGGTTGCTGCGCTTCCGCATTAAGCTTGGTTTCCTGTTCCTTCATCTTCTTCTCCAGCTCCTTCCGGTCTCATGCCCCAAACTTGACAATCCAATTCTCCATCCGTGACTTTCACAGTGATTCGATCGCCCGGAGCAACCTCCGACAGCGACTTAATGAGCCGTTCTCCTTGTTCATCATAAACAAGACTGTACCCCCGCGCCATGACCTTGAGCGGGCTCAACGCATCCAGTTGGCGAATGCCCGAGGCCAGCTGGCCGGATTTCTCCCGCAGGATGCCGTGCATGGCTTGCCGCAGCAGGCGATCGGCCTCTTGCCGCCGTCGCCCCGCGAACAACAGCGCTTCCTTCGGATGGAAGCGCAGCAGCCGCTGGTGCAGGCGGTCCTGGGCCGCGCGGGCTAATTGCAGGCGCGTCTCCATGCGGCCGGTCAGCCGCGAGGACAGCCGATCCAGCCGCTCCGCGTGCTGGAGCAGGCTGCGCCGCGGCTGCGTCAGCGCCGGCGAGCGCTGCAGCCGGCGCAGCCGTTCGCGCGCCTGCTGCAGACGGTGCTGCAAGCCCTGCTGTAGCACCTGTTCGCGCTGGCGCAGAAGCGCGCGCAGCTCGGCCGTGTGCGGCACGGCCAGCTCGGCGGCCGCAGTGGGCGTGGCGGCGCGCAGGTCGGCGACGAAATCGGCGATGGTAAAGTCCGTCTCATGGCCCACGGCCGAGATAACGGGAATCGCCGATTCGTAGATCGCACGCGCGACCTGCTCCTCGTTGAACGCCCACAGCTCCTCAAGCGAGCCGCCGCCGCGGCCGACGATGAGCACGTCGGCCGCGCCCATGACGTTCAGCGTCCGGATCGCCTTCACGATCGACGACGCCGCCCCTTTGCCCTGAACGAGCACGGGGTACAGGATCACCTCCGCTTGCGGATAACGCCGCCCAAGCGTTGTCAAGATATCGCGGACCGCCGCCCCAGTCGGCGAGGTTACAACGCCGATCGTCTTCGGGAACCGCGGCAACGGCCGCTTCCGTCCGGGTGCGAACAAGCCCTCCGCGTGAAGCTTCTGCTTCAACTGCTCGAAAGCCAAATACAAGCTGCCCACGCCGTCGGGTTGCATATGCGTCGCGTAGAACTGGTATTGGCCGTCCCGCTCATAGACGGAGACGTTGCCGCGGGCGATCACTCGCGTCCCTTCTTTGGGCCGAAACGGCAGCCGTTGATTGTGCGACGCAAACATAATGCATTTGATCCGGCTGTCCGCATCCTTCAGCGTGAAATACATATGTCCGCTTGAATGATGCGTGAAATTGGAGATTTCCCCGCGAATCCAAACGTCGGTGAGCACCTGGTCCGATTCCAGCTTCATTCGGATGTAGCGGTTCAAATCCTTCACCGTCAAAATCCGCTGCTGATCCAAAGATGCCGCCTCCTTTCCGAGAAATAAGGGGAAATCGTTACGCCAATCCCTGCAGCCGCTTCGCCGCAATCAACGTATTTTGCATCAGCATAGTGATCGTCATCGGACCCACTCCGCCAGGTACCGGTGTGATCGGTCCGGAAACTTCCTTCACGCTATCAAAGTCGACGTCTCCGGCCAGCTTGCCGTTCTCAAGGCGGTTCATGCCGACGTCAATGACAACTGCGCCGGGCTTCACGTAAGAGGCGTCAACAAAGTTGGCGCGGCCGATCGCTACGACGAGAATGTCCGCCAGTTGGGTTAATTCCTTCATGTTAGCCGTACGCGAATGGCACATGGTGACCGTTGCGTTCTCTCGCTGCAGAAGCAAGGAGACCGGTTTACCGACAATGTTGCTCCGTCCGATGACAACCGCGTGTTTGCCGGAGATTTCCACACCCGTGCGTTTGATGAGTTCGATAACCCCCGCTGGCGTGCAAGGCAGCAAGCTATCATCGCCGATCATCAAGTTCCCGACATTGACCGGATGGAATCCATCGACGTCCTTCTCCGCGGAGATCGCATCGATGACGGCTTTCTCGTCAATATGCTTCGGCAACGGCAGCTGTACCAGTATCCCATGAATATTGCTCTGACGATTCAGCTTGTCCACCAAGGCTAGAAGCTCCTCCTGAGACGTCTCAGCCGACAGGCGGTGAACCTCCGAATAGTAGCCTAGTTCATGACATGCTTTCTCCTTGTTCCGCACATACACCTGCGAAGCCGGATCTTCCCCGACGAGCACGACCGCCAGTCCCGGCTTAAAGCCCTGCTTCGCCAACCGTTCTACCTCTTCGCGCAAATCCTTGCGGATCTCTTCCGAAATTTGTTTCCCGTTAATGATTGGTGCCGTCATGCTCGTCCTCTCCTCTACCCTAAATTGAATTAACGATTGCTTTTCAACTGGTCAACGTCTTGAATCATCTTTCCAAGGACCCCGTTCACGAACTTCCCGGATTCCGCGGTTCCGAAATGCTTGGCTAGTTCGATCGCTTCATTGACCGCAACTTTGCCCGGTACATCGTCGCGGAAGATCATTTCGTACGTCGCCAGACGCAACACCTGCCGGTCCACTTTGGACAAGCGACTGATCTGCCAGCCTTTCAAATAATCCTCCAGCAAAGCGTCGATCGCGTCTTTCCGGCTCCAGGTGCCGTTGATCAGCTCCAACACGAAAGCCCGGGTTGCGTCAATATCGGACAATTCAACCTCACTTTCGTTCTCTTCCATGGCTTCCGTAAGCAGCATCGTCACCGCTTCGTTCGCGTCAACTTCATTCATTTCCATTTGATACATACTTTGCACTGCAATCTCTCTCGCCAAACGCCGTTTCATCTGCTTCCTCCTAAAAGTTTCTGCTCTTCATACATCAACCTTACTATCCTTCAGCATGGACCAAAACCGGCTCAATCATCACCGGCTTCGCCAAACTTGCATTTCTCTTTGCACAAAAAAAGACCCGTAATCGGCTTACTCCACAAAAGGGGCAAGAAAACGTTCCTAGCTCTTTTCCGGAGTAAGCATATCACAGGAAACGGTAATGAGGAATTTGAAATCTCATTTAAAGGGACGCCAACGTGTAGACAGCCATTCCCAGATCACGCCCCATGGGAACAATGGGCCTCCCTCCAAGTCCTTCTGCTTGCCGATCGTATACCCGATAAACAGCAGCAAGGCGCAGAACAACATATTCCAGAATCCGAAAAACAGATAGATCGGGCATAAAAACACAGCCGCCGCTATACCAAGCAGACGTCCTTTGTGACTCTCCCACAATTGTTTCCAGAACACCCTGCTGCTCACCCCTATTCAACCCGGCTTTTGATGACCGGGGAATGGACCAGATTCGCAATATAAACCGACACGTAGGAGACGGGAATTCCCGTAATTTCCTCGACATGGTCATGAACAAGTCTCTGTACTTCCTCCGTCAGCACCGGAATCGACGTTTCTCCATCAACGAGTGCACGAACCACGATCTCAAGTCCCGATTCCGTGATTCGAATCCGCGTCTTGACTTCCTTGATGCCACGCACACGGGAAGCGGCTTTGTAGGACAGGTTCTCGATCGTGTCCACCGAAATTTGGATATCCCCGTATTCGTTACGCTGGTCAATCGAGGTCGCCGAGCTACGGTCTCTGCTGATCGATATGTAAAACACACGGATGCTGATGAGCAGTAATACGATAGCTACCACCCAGGTACCGACATAGAACGGTTGCCGTTCCAGAAGCTCCAGATTCAGAGGAACGGTGTCCGTAAGTAATAGAATTACGAAAACAGATAGGATCGCGATACACAAGCTGTAAATAAACATCAGAATTCGGTCTAAAATTTTGGCCACGACAGGTATTGCCTCCTTAATAGAGGTTTGCTTCAGCTTGTCCAGCTGAAAATTACAGTAAACCCCTGACCTGAGAAGCAGTCGGGGGTTCATTACAATCGTTATTTCACGCGATGGGTCGCTTCTATTTCTTCCACACGTTCGGCAGCCTTGAAGATGACGTCGTGAATCTGTACATTCACTTCGACAACATTCAGCCCCGTCATCGTTTCAATGGAGCGCTTGACGTTGCGCTGGATTTCCGAGGCGACTTCCGGGAGACGATTGCCGTATTCGACGATCACAGATACGTCCACCGCGGCTTCACGTTGGCCAACTTCCACTTTGACGCCTTTGGATAGATTCTTTCTTCCCAGCAATTCGGCAATGCCGCCGGCAAATCCGCCGCTCATTCCGGCAACACCTTTCACCTCGACGGTAGCCAGTCCAGCAATCACTTCGATGACTTCCGGGGCAATCTGAATTTCACCAATATCCGTACGTTCGAATTCCGTTGGCAAAGTGCTCATTTCATTCATCCACCTCTCAATAAGTATGACGCTGCTCTAACGATAGATACCGCGCACTTATTATACATACTATATCATTTTGGGTTCATTATGACAAACTCGCGGCGGCTTTCTATATCTCGTTTTCTTCCAGAAATTTGATATCAAAGTCACCCTTGATAAACGTCGGGTGCTCCAGCAGCTTCTGGTGAAAGGGGATCGTCGTATGAATGCCTTCGATGGCGAATTCGGACAACGCCCGCTTCATTTTGGCGATCGCTTCCTCCCGTGTAGGCGCCCAAACGATTAATTTAGCGATCATCGAATCGTAATGCGGCGAAATCGTATACCCTGGATATGCCCCGCTGTCGACGCGAACACCCGGCCCCCCCGGCGGCAGATAAAAGCCGATTTTGCCCGGAGAAGGCATGAAATTGCGAGTAGAATCCTCAGCGTTAATCCGGCACTCGATCGACCAACCGTTCAGCTTGATGTCCTCCTGGGTGAAGGACAACGGATTGCCCTCGGCCACGGAGATCATCTCCTGGATCAAATCAACACCGGTGACCATTTCAGTGACCGGATGCTCTACCTGAATACGCGTATTCATTTCCATGAAGTAAAATTGTCCGTCCAGACCAAGCAAGAATTCCAGCGTTCCCGCTCCGGAATAGTTGACGGCTTGTGCGGCCCGAACTGCAGCCTCGCCCATTTCCCGCCGTTTCTCCGGGGAAAGCACCGGGCATGGCGCTTCTTCAACCAGCTTCTGCCGGCGGCGCTGTACAGAACAGTCGCGTTCGCCCAGGTACACGGCGTTACCATGCTTATCACCAATGATCTGAATTTCCACGTGTTTCATGCCGGTCAAATACTTCTCAAGGTACACGCCGGCGTTGCCGAAAGCTTTCTGCGCTTCCTGTTGGGCCGTCGTAATTTGCTTGATCAGCGATTCCTCGTCTTCGGCAATGCGGATCCCTTTGCCCCCGCCGCCGGCCGTTGCTTTGATGATGACCGGATACCCGATGTCGCGCGCCACCATGACGGCTTCATCCAGATCCTCAATCAAACCGTCCGATCCCGGAATAACGGGCACGTTCGCTTCTTTCATCGTTTGCTTCGCCATCGCTTTATCCCCCATACGGGTGATCGCTTCTGGAGAAGGGCCGATGAATGTAATGTTGCAGGAGCCGCAAATTTCCGCAAAGTCGGCATTTTCAGCCAGGAATCCATAGCCAGGATGAATCGCGTCACACTCCGTTAACGTCGCTACGCTCATGAGGTTAGTAAGGTTCAAATAACTGTCCTTAGACAGTGTGGGTCCAATGCAGTAAGCCTCGTCGGCCAAACGCACATGTAGCGAATCCTTGTCCGCTTCGGAATAAACTGCCACGGTGGAAATACCCAACTCGCGGCAAGCCCGAATGATCCGCACGGCGATCTCGCCGCGGTTGGCAATCAATACTTTATGAAATTTCATGAGATTTTCGTATCCTCCTTTGGAAAGCTCCTTCATTTACTCTGGCTTCACCAAAAAGAGAGGCTGCCCGTATTCGACCATCTGTCCATTTTCCACTAGGATATCGATGATCTCGCCTTTGACTTCCGCCTCCAGTTCATTCATCAGCTTCATCGCTTCAATAATGCAGACCGTGGTCTTCTCGCCGACCTTGTCGCCAATATTCACGTAAGGCTGGGCTTCCGGCGACGAGGAACGATAGAATGTTCCGACCATCGGCGAAACTATGGTATGTAAGTTAGCTGCAGGTGCAGCGGAACGGGCCGCTTCGGTCGCTTGCGGAGCTGACGTGGCTTCCTGGGTCGCCGGGACAGATACGGTAGCTGGAACAAATCCCGGAGCTGCAGTCGCCTGCATGGGTTGTACGTGAACAACTTCGCTTACTCCGTTCTTGCGAATGCACAAGCGAGCGCCTTCATTTTCGATTTCTAATTCATGCACGGACGTTTGGTCCAGCAGTTCGATCAATTCTTTGATTTCACTCAGCTTAAACATATTCTCACTCTCTCCTTCAGCTTTGTAGGAAAAGCCTTGGCCTGTAAACATAAGCCTTCTCGGCTCATAACTTTATGTATTATATCATAATCGATCAAAATGGAAAGAGTCCAAGTTGCCTCGGACCCTTCCAACGATCGGAACCTATCAGTTCCCCTATTTCGAACGCATTTCCTTATTGCGTTACGTATTGCACGCTGACTTTATCCTGGGATACACCCAGTTCCTTGATCACCAGGTCCATGATGCTTACGGCTTCTTTGGCTTCCATCTTCTCGCTCACGACGACGACTTTATATTTATCGTCTGCTTCTTGTACGACGGCATTCGCATATTGTTGTTTCAATCTTTCCTCGATGTCGTAGATCTTCGCTTCCTTCTCTTCCAGAGCGCTTAATTCCTGTTGGGCCATCGCCGCGGCCTCCAGCGATTCGTTCTCGCTAATCGCTTGCATCAGCTCTTCTTGTTTCTTCATGTTTTCCTGAGTACGGGCGAATTGGTAGGCGTTTAGCGTGTCCGTGGAGGATACGCCTTGAGCTTCCAGCTGACTCAACACATCCTCATCTGTTGCCGCTTGCTTCTGGCCATCATTCGTAGCCGGGGTGCCTTCCGCCGCTTTACCGGCATCCGTGGTTTGCGCCTGATCGGAAACCGCGGCGTCATCGGTTTTGGCAGTGTCTGCCTGCTCCGAGCCATCGTTGCTTGCCGTTGGTTCGGTTTGATCTGCTGCTGCGGTATCGTCCGTAATGACGCTGCCGTTCTCGCTGCCGTCCGTCGTCACTTCCGACAGGATCACGTCATCGCCCGCCGCGTTTCCGCTCATGCCGTTATTTGTCGTACTCACTTGCTGTCCGTCCGTTGGCGTCGAAGTCTGCGGACCGTCTTCCGTAAACAGGTAGTAAGCGGATAAAATGACCATCAAGCTCAGCATGGAAACCAGCCAAATCGTTTGTCTTTTGGATTTCATAATGGAATTCCTCCTCAAAATTTGAATGAACGAGATACATCCTGATAACGAATCGAATCATCGATTATTGCGATTGCTTGCGCGGGACGACAGAGATCCGATATGCCGGTACGTTTAATCCCTTCTCGACAGCGTCCACGATCAAGCTTTTCACCGTTTTGTTCTCGGCTCCCCGCGCTACGATCAACACGCCGCGGACCTTGGGTTTGATCTTCTTGGTGACGATCGGCTGCTCGCTGCCGGAAGCCTCGTAGGTGACGATCTGGCCATCCCGGGTATATTGGGTGATGTGCCGTTTGCCTCCGTCCGCATCACTCTCTTCCGTGAGTTCCTGCGAATCCTTGATGTTTCGCTGAACCACGATTTCCTCGGTCGAATCGATGGTAACGAGCACGTCCACCGCTCCAACGCCAACGATTTTCTCTAGAATTTCCTTCGTTTTGCCCTCAAGCGTCATTTCAATGCTGCTAAAATCATCGTCACCCGTTCCGCTTGAACCTCCTGCTGAACCGGTGATCTCCTGCATCATAGGCGGTTCGCGGCTCCCCTCGCCGTTGGGTTCCATTTGTTTCACGTTAACGAAGGAATTAAACAGCATGATGGCGATCCCGACTAGTCCAAGGATGAGGAGCCAACGAAACGTGCTTACCGTTTTTTTGCCCTCAGTTCCCCGGCCAAGCCATTGCTCCAGTTTCTTTAGCCATCCCGGCACTTTCTTCACCTCCCGGCGTTTGCTTCATTAAGGTTTGCGGCCCCTATGACCATGACCGCCTCTTTATCTACACCCCAGTTCTGCTGGAGCAGTTCTTCGATTTGCGAGACCAACGAGGTTGCTGCCGACTGATCTCTGGATTCGGCTAGTTCCCCCGATGCGATATCGTCATCACCGGATCCGGCCATCGCCGTACTGGCTGGTGATTCGGTCTGGTCTTGCGCGCCCCCGGATTCACCGGAATTCTCCTTCGTGTTCACGCTGATCTTGATCTTATCTACCGGTGCGATCGATACCTCCGGCCCCCGTCCGGCTGCTCCGGGATCAGCGCCCTCCTCTTCCGGCTTCACCTGCGCCATGACGACCTCGACCTCAGAGATCACCGGCTCTGCAGCAGGCGGCGATGTTCCGGTATCGCCAGCTTGAACTTTTGCGGGCTCTGTTCTTAGCTTCACAGTGACCCGGTCGACTTGCTGCCCCGTCGATCGTTCGATTTGCTGCTTCATTTGTCTCGCCGCCTCCTCGCCTGCCCATGCAAGCGCTTCGGATTCCTGCTTTTGCCTCAGCTTCTCCCCCTGCTGCAGGATGGCCTCCGTGCTTTGGCCCGGGGAATCCCCTCCCAGTCCGTCCCAACTGGTCGCAAACGCGGCCTCGAGCTGGTCTTTGGCATCCGCCGAGAAGAAGCGCATCACCGGGGATAGCAGCGTCAGCAGGATCAACAGGCTGACCACGAATTTGACGTAACGTTCCATCGCGCGGTTGGGCAGCAGTAAATCGATAAACACCGCAATCAGCACGATGAAGATGATTTCTCTCAGCCACTCCGCCAGCCAGTTCACGCATGATCACCACCCCTTGTAAATTCGTATTGTCCCCTGTCGTCTCACCTCATCATGACGGTGATATTTCCGGCGGTTAGCATGATGGTGATCGCTAGGAAGAACATCATGCCCACTGCGGCCAGCGCCGCAAAAACGTACAGCATGCTCTTTCCGATCGTCTCGAGGCAGGTGATGACCGGCGAATCGCCGAGCGGCTGCATAACCGCCGCCGCCAGGTTGAAGATCAGCGCCAGCGTGATGATTTTGATCGCCGGAAATGCGCAAAGGAACAGCAGGATGATGACCCCAACCAAGCCGATCGAATTTTTGACAAGCAGAGAAGCTGAGATAACCGTATCCGTAGCATCAGCAAACACCTTACCGACGACGGGGACGAAGTTCCCGGTCAGATACTTGGCTGTCCGAAGCGTAACCCCGTCCGCCACAGAGCCGGCAATGCCCTTGACTGAGATCACACCGAGAAAGACGGTGAGCAGTACCCCCAATAAAGCCATGCTGATCGTACGCAGTAAATTGGCCAGTTGGGTGAGCTTATACTTGTCGGACAACGAGCTGACGATGTGCAGCACGGCTGAGAAGAACAACAGCGGGAAGACGATCGTATGCACGGCCGTTCCGACCGCATGAACCATAAACACTACCAAGGGATGGGTCACCGTCACCGTCACCGCGTTGCCCAGGGAGGCCAGCAGCGTGAATAAGAGCGGTACCATCGCCATCATGAAGTCGATCATCCCGCTGATTGCATTCGTGGCATACGTAATCGCCACATGAAAGCTGTTAATCGCGAGCACCAGAATCACCATGTAGCAGATGGAGTAAGCAACCTTGCTCACCTGTTTGCGTTCGAATGCGGTTTGCAAGGTTTCTAAGATCATGCTGAAGATGGAGAGCAGCACGATGGTCACCAGAATGTGCCCGTTGTAAAGCACTTCGTGCCACATATATCGCATCAGACCGCCTAGTCCCGATTTCAGACTGAAGCTTTGATCCTGCTGCAAGAGCATATCCATAAAAGTCGGAACCTTCTGATCCGGGAAGAATCCCCCGTAATCCTTCATCAGCTGCTGCCAATACCTTTCGACCTGATCGGTGGGAAGCTCCTCGGCCTGGCGCTGGATCCAGTTGTCTCCTTCCCCTTCGGCAGAGGCGATGACGGGCATGTACCATATCAGCAGTACCCCCAACAAAATCAAGAGCAGCGTAGATCCGCGCCATCGTTCATTCGTAGCGAGCATAAGTCCTTCTCCCCAATCTGATGCAACCTTCTAAGCCGGCAGCAGCTTGATGACCGTCTCGATAATAATGCTGATAATCGGAATGGCGAGCACCATAATGAGCACTTTCCCCGCCATTTCGATTTTGCTCGCGATGCTCTCCTGTCCGGCATCCCGGACGATTTGCGCACCGAACTCGGCGATATAGGCGATGCCGATAATTTTCAAGATTGTCTTCAGATAGATCATCTGAACTCCGGATTTGTCGGCTAGATCCTCCAGCACTTCGATGATCCCGCCGATTTTGCCGATCAGATACAGAAAGATCAGAACGCCCGTGCTTGCGGCGATCAGGAAAGCGAACATCGGCTTTTGTTCCTTGACGACCAGGACCAGCACGGTTGCGATGAGCCCAAGCCCTACAATTTGGATGATTTCCACGGAGCGCTCACCTACTGGAATAAGAAGATCGATTTGATTTCCTGAAACAGACTGTCAAGCAGCCGGATGACCATAAACAGGACGACAACGAACCCGATCAGCGTCACCCAATGCGCCATGTCCTCTTTCCCCATCTGCTTCAGCACCGTATGGATCATGGCGATAATGATGCCGATGCCCGCAATCTGAAAAATGGCGTTCACTTCTATGTTCATTGATTTGGCACCTCACTAACGATTTCACAGGCGACAATCAGCCGTGGAGGGAAATGGTATTCAGTAGAACAAAATGACGATGAACGCTCCGCACAAAAGACCCAAGCTTCGATACATTTTCTCATAGCGGGCTTGTTCTTCCCGTGCCGCAGATTCCTCGCTTTCCAGCTGCCGCACCGCCGTGGTTAGATGGCCCAGTTGATCCTTCCGGTCGCTTGTCCCGAGGGTCAAGCTGAGTTGCCGAATGACCTCTTGCTCAGGTGCCTTCATGGCGGTATATTTCCACAGCTTTATCACGGCTTGCTCCAGGCTTTCTTGGGCGGTCCACGGGTGGGCCGAGCTCATATTGTCCGCCGCGTTTACGAAGATCGCTCGGATCGGCTCTCCGCTTTGCTCGCCAATTCTCCGCAAAGCATCTGGCAGCGGGGTAAAACCGTACATAATTTCCGTCTCCAGCCGCTTCAAAGCAAGGATGAGCCGCCGGATTTGGCTTGGCCGGGCAGCAAATTGTCTGGCCTTCATGAAGCCTGCCAAGGTTGCGGTCAACAGGACGAGTACGGCTCCAAACATCTTAAGCATGCTCTTCCCTGCCTTTCCAGCCGGGTGCGGCCGCCGGGATGCCTCGGCGTTTGCCGTCCCATAGCTTGAATGCCAGCCCCTTGTCCGTCCGCGCAAGCACGGCGTACATCTGGAAGAAGGAGCTCTCCGCGAGCTTGGACAACGCCGGGCGGGCAGCCAGGTCCTCCACACTTGACCCGTGCGCCGTAGCGATGACCCGCACTCCGGCGTGCAGTGCTTCGGCCAAAGCTTCGGCGTCCTCCGGCCGGCCGATTTCATCGACGATAAGCACGTCCGGCGACATGGAGCGGATCATCATCATAATCCCCTCGGCCTTCGGGCAGCCGTCCATCACATCGGTTCGCGGACCGACGTCAAACCCGGGCACCCCCCGCTTGCTGCCGGCGATCTCCGAGCGCTCGTCGATCACCCCGACCTTCAGTCCGGGCCAGAACGCTTCGGGATGTCCCCAGGTTCCGCTGCTGATCTGGCGGGCCAAATCGCGGATCAGCGTCGTCTTCCCTTGCTGTGGTGGCGATAGAATCAAGGTATGATTCACCGTTTTGTGCCTGAAGTCCAGCAGCTTCGGCAGGATGGGGTCAGCGATGCCCCGAATCTCACGGGCAATCCGCACGTTAAACCCACTGATGTCGCGCAGATGCTCGACTCTCCCTCCGCTCAGCAGGGTTCTGCCAGCCAGTCCAATCCGATGACCGCCGGCGATCGTAATAAACCCTTTGCGAAGCTCCTCTTCCATCGTGTAGAGCGAATGGTTGGTGATCAGATCGAGCAGACGATTCCCATCCTGCTTGCCTGGCTTGTACGCAGCATCCGGATTCCTCGTCATCTCTCCTTCGGGCGTTAGAAAAAAGTAGCGGCCGCCTGCGTTAATCTCTAACGGCCGTCCCTCGCGAATGCGGATTTCTTCCAAACCAGGAAAGATAGAAGGCGGAAGCTTAAGCAGCATAGTCCGGAGATTGTCGGGAAATACGGTTAACCAACTCGGGTTCATAGGCGTACCCCCAAAACTCTTACTTTCATGCATCTCTTAATTGGATTGTTTTTTGCTATATGACATGTGTATGCTTGTACTTTGCCATTATGCTAGGGAAATCTATCATTTCTTTAAAATGCCGATTAAGAGACACGCCACGCCGCAGCCAATCCAGACCATCTTCCCCCAGGACAGTTTGTCGGCGATGCCGGCAAGCCCGATGGATGTGGTAATGAGTAGAATGGTCGGTCCAACGAATGCTAATGCTGAATTGACGGCAAGCGCCTTGTCTACCCTACCCAGCTTCAACATGAGCAACGCTGCCAGAATCTCAATCGTTCCGGAGAAGATGCGTAAGGCCGCCATACTGGTCACGAATTTATCAAGCATATGTACCTCCTTCTTGTCCCATCTGTTCTCTTAACGATATGCCCGAATCACTCTATTTATTAAAAAAAATCCCCCGAAGTCATAGCTTCAGGGGATTTACGTTTCGCGTATGATATTTTCGAGGGTTCCGCCTTTAGCGGCGGTCTTTCGGCCCGCCAACGAAGGCGGTGCTCTCCGCATCTAAGCCATAGGCCGTATGCAGCGCAGTGACAACCTCGTTCAGCTTGCTTCCATCGATGACACAGGACACCTTAATTTCCGAGGTGCTTACCATTTCAATATTTACGCCTTGTTTCGAGATCACCTCGAACATTTGCGCCGCGACGCCCGGATGGCTGACCATCCCGGCGCCAACGATCGATACCTTCACGAGCCCTTCCTTGGAGGTGACGTTCTCATAAGGCAACTCGCCGCGGATGCCTTCCAGCACCTTAACCGCCTTGTCACAGTCGGATAAGGCCACCGTAAAGGAGAAGTCCGCTTTACCGTCCGTTACGCCGCTTTGGACAATGATATCCACGTCAATTTTCGCTTCAGCCAGCGAACCAAACACCTTCGCCAGAACGCCAGGCACGTGCGACACACCCAATAAGCTGATTCGGGCCACGTTTTTATCATAAGCGATCCCGCTGACTACTACACCTTGTTCCATCTTGACTTCCTCCTTCACGACCGTACCTTCATGATAGTTAAAGCTGGAGCGAACTACGAGCCGGACCTTGTTATGCTTCGCATATTCCACCGCACGGGGGTGCAGGACCGCAGCGCCTAAGTTCGCGAGCTCCAGCATTTCGTCATACGAGATTTCGCTCAGCTTGCGGGCGTTCTTCACAATCCGCGGGTCGGTGGAGTATATCCCATCCACATCCGTATAGATCTCGCAATAATCCGCGCCTGTTGCTGCCGCCAAAGCGACTGCTGTTGTATCGGAACCGCCGCGTCCAAACGTAGTGATCTCCCCGTCCTCCGTCATCCCTTGGAAACCAGCAACGATGACGATATTCCCTTCTTCCAGCGCTTTCAGCACCCGATCCGGTTTAATATCGGTTATTCGAGCTCTGCCATGCTCCGCTTCCGTGCGGAAGCCGGCCTGCCAGCCCGTATAAGAAACGGCTTTTGCTCCAAGCGCGTCGATGGCCATCGCCAACAGCGCGATGGAGATTTGCTCGCCGGTTGTCATCAGCATATCCATTTCCCGCAGAGGCGGATTTGGATTCAGTAGTTTCGCCTGATCAATCAATTCATCCGTTGTATCTCCCATCGCGGAGACCACCACCATGACCCGATGCCCTTCTTGTTGTTTCTCCACGACACGCCGGGCGACGCGTTGCATACGCTCCGTATCACCCACGGAACTGCCTCCAAATTTCATCACGTATAAAGCCAAGTCAGACCCTCCCTAATGGTGCTCCGAATTGGAGCGTTCAGCCCTTTGAATCCAGTAACGCTTTAAACCAGTATAATACGAAAGACCCGAAGTTCGTCAATGGTTTTGCGGATATTAACAAAAATTCCCCCACCCAGGTTAGGTGGAGGATACCGCTTTGTGGCCAAGACCCCGCCTGAAGCGGAGCCTTGTACCAAACAACCGCAGGGAATACTATGCCCGCGAAATATATTTGCCTTCGCGTGTATCGATCAGAAGCACATCGTCTTCATTAATGAAGAGCGGCACTTGAACGTTCAAACCGGTTTCGACTTTCGCATTTTTAGTAGCACCTGTAGCCGTGTTCCCTTTAATCCCGGGTTCGGTTTCAACAACTTTCAACTCGACGCTGTTCGGCAGGTTAATTCCAAGAATTTCGCCTTGGTAGCTGACGATCTTCACGTTCATGTTCTCTCTCAGAAAGTTCAGTTCCCACTCCAGTTGATCCGAAGTCAACGAGAACTGATCGTAGGTTTCGTTATCCATGAACGTATGCTCTTGACCGCTGGCATACAAGTATTGTACGTCACGGTTTTCGATCATCGCGCGGCCGATGGTTTCACCGGCGCGGAATGTTTTTTCCACCGTGTTGCCGTTACGCAGGTTCTTCAGTTTAGAGCGGACGAAGGCCGCGCCTTTCCCCGGTTTTACGTGTTGGAACTCCAGCACCGTATAAATGTCGCCGTCCACCTCGACGGTCAAGCCTGTTTTAAAATCGTTTACTGAAATCACAAAAGTACCTCCTCAAGTGGGTTCACATCTCTATTAAAATTGAAAAATACCCAAAATTCAAGCGGCTTACGTAAACTGCTGTTTCCCCACATTTGGAGTCCCTGCGTAACCACGTACAGCCGGGCGCGCGCCCTGCCTGTCAAAACCAGCGGCAACCCTGATTTAACCTAATGAAATGAATTCCTTCGTCGACTCCGTCAACCGGCGGATTCCGGTCTCCGTGATCACCACATCATCTTCAATACGAACGCCGCCGATCCCCGGCAAGTAAATGCCCGGCTCCACCGTGACGACCATTCCCGGCTTCAACACGGTATCGCTCGCTTTGGATACGCGCGGCGCCTCATGCACTTCCATGCCGAGGCCATGTCCGGTACTGTGGCCGAACTGTTCGCCGTAGCCGTAACGGGTAATCACGTCGCGCGCCAAGGCGTCGGCTTCTCGCCCAGTCATCCCCGGTCGCAGGAATTCCAGCGTATGCAGCTGAGCTTCCAGAACAATATCGTAAATCTCACGCAGCTTGGCGCTTGGCGTTCCCAAAGCAACCGTCCGCGTGATGTCGGAGCAATATCCCTTATACAAGGCACCGAAATCCATCGTTACCAGCTCGTTGGCTTGCATGATGCGTTCGCTTGCTCTGCCATGGGGCAAAGCGGAACGTTCTCCGGAAGCTATGATCGTATCGAATGAAGGACCGGTAGCGCCGTTCTTCTTCATGAACGTTTCCAGTTCCAGTGCAGCATCCCATTCGCTCATTCCCGGCTTCAGAACGTTCAGCATATGCAGGAAGGTCCGGTCTGCCAATTCGGCCGCTTCTTTCATGATCGCCAATTCCTCATCGTCCTTGAAGATGCGCAGCTCTTCAACCAAACCGCTTAGCGGAACAAGCGTCACCGGCTGCAGCTCGCGCTCGTAAGAACGGTAGGTGGCGAACACCATTTGCTCCTCTTCAAATCCTAGTCGTTCGATGTTCCCTTGCTTCAGCAGGCTTTGAATGGTTCCGGTAACCGAAGCGCCGTGATCGATGATTTCGAATCCGGACGCTTGTTCAGCCGCCTGTGTCAAATAACGGAAGTCCGTTAACAGCCATGCCTGTTGATGCGTAATCAGCACATAGCCGGAACTTCCCGTAAATCCCGTCAAATAGCGGCGGTTCACTTCTCCGGTAATCAGTACGGCTTCGATCTGTTGCGATGTCATCGCTTCGCGGAGCCGGGTTACACGTGTACTCGCCATAACTAACTCTCCCTTATTATAAGGTAGTTCAAAAAGTCATCTTTGGATCACGAAGTATTGGCTGGGATGCGAGGCCGGCGTCGAATCTTGAATTCAGCCGGTCCTTCCGTTGCTCACGTAGCTTCCAGCTACGCTCCGCTACTCACTCCCTAACTTCATTCAACCTTCTCGGTGCTCCAAACCTGCCCTTTCGAACCTTCATTTGAATCGGTAGTTCATAAAGTCATCTTTGGATCACGAAGTATTGGCTGGGATGCGAGGCCGGCGTCGAATCTGCCACATGAATCCAAGGAATTCCTGCAAAAATACAGTTTTTCTTCGCGAAAAGGAACTATAACGCTCATTCAACCCAAAATTCCTGCATTTTTGCATCTTTTTTCGCCTTAAGCTTCAATATCGCCCGAATTTCCTGCACATTTGCAGTTATTCGTCTCAAGCCAACCGGTCGATTCCAAAGTCACTTCAGGGTCACTTGGTTTAGAAATAACCTCCGGTTACCCCCGCTCCAAATGCCGTTTCAACGCCAGCAGTCCCATTTCATAGCCATAGGATCCAAATCCGGAGATTTGACCGACCGCGATCGGTGCAATGACCGACGTGTGTCGGAACGCCTCACGGGCATGGATATTGGACAAATGAACTTCGACCACAGGGATGTTCACCGAAGTCAGGGCGTCTCGAAGCGCGTAGCTGTAATGCGTCAACGCACCCGGATTCAGCAGTATTCCGTCCGTATTTCCGTAGGCTGCGTGAACTCGGTCAATTAGCTCACCTTCATGGTTCGACTGAAAGAAGGAAAGCTCCAGCCCGTTTGGCGCTGCCAGTTCCTTCAGCTTGTCTTCGATATCACCGAGTTTCTCGGATCCATAAACGCCGGGCTCGCGTACGCCAAGCATGTTTAAATTCGGTCCATTCATGACCAAGATGCGATACATGGCGGCTCCCCCTTTCCGAAAAATAACCAAAAATAATTTTAACATAGGAGGGAGTCGCTTGAGAAGCTATAACTTTTCGAACAACCTCTTATTGAAGTGCATGCTGCTCGCGAGCTTTATTCGGTTCGCGCGACCGTTCGTCCGTATATTCCTCTGCCGTGGTATAGCCGATAAACAATCCCCACAGTAAATACAAGCAAAACTCGCTGATTATTGTGGTCCGTGACAGCTCCCGCAGCGAGGGAATCAAGTCGAGCAACGGACCGAGCACTCCGAATAATATCCCCCACCAAGCGATGCCGTATAAAATACCCGGACCTGGGCCTTTCAGTTTGCGAAATGCCAGCACGTAGAGAATCGTCGCCAGAATGGACAACACGATAAACGACAACCAACCCACGTAATATCCGGCCTGACTATGCAAGAACGAATTTTTGAAGAAAGGCTCCACCAAATAACCGGGTAACACCGATGTAAAGCCCATGTAGAAGAACAGCCCTTTAACCCCTCCCCATATCAATCCGGCAAAAAGCCCGATTTCCAGCGCGAACCTCCAAATGTTGGTGTTCTCTCGCCGTTGGTGCCGCCATGGCTGAACCCTCGACCGTGATTTCTCCTTGTTCGCTTTCATTCGCATCCTTCCCTTCCATAGAAATATTTTCATTCATTTTTTTGAAGGTTAGTATGTGCATTTCCAAAAAGACTAAACAAACTAGAATTTGCCCGCAAAGTCCGTTACAATGGAATCATTACAAATCTTGATGTTACGCCGCTTACGCCACACAAAACTTATCTATTGTAGGAAGGTGAAAGTTTTGCCTGAACAATCTGCACCGACGATTTACGGCGGCCAAGCCGTTATAGAAGGCGTCATGTTCGGTGGAAAATATGTCAACGTAACCGCCGTTCGCCGGAAGACCGGGGAAATCAGCTTCTTGGAGGTCCCTAAGGAAGACAAGGCTTGGGTCAAGCGGCTGCGCAAAATCCCGCTGATTCGCGGAATCGTCAGCATTGTTGACTCCAGTGCCAAAGGCTCTAAGCACCTCAACTATTCGGCGGAGGCGATGGCCGATGACGAAATGGAACCGGAGGAACGTGCCAAACAGAAGGAAAAAGAGGAGTCCGGCTTCTCCCTCACCATGCTGTTGGGTGTTGCCGTGGTTGGGGTCTTGTCCTTCATCGTTGGCAAATTGATATTTACGCTGGTACCGGCACTCTTGGAGCAATATTTGTTCCAGCACGCTTTCGCCAGTCAAACCCTGCATTCTCTCATCGAAGGCGTCATCAAAATCGTCTTGTTGCTCGGATATCTATGGCTCATGTCGCAGACGCCGGTCATCAAACGGTTGTTCCAATACCACGGGGCAGAGCACAAAGTGATTTCCGCGTATGAAGCGGGCGAAGAATTAACCCCGGCTAATGTGCAAAAATACAGCCGTCTGCATTACCGCTGCGGCAGCAGCTTTATTATTTTGACAGTCATTGTCGGCGTCATCATCTATTCTTTGCCTATATTCAGTTGGGACTCCCTTTGGGAACGTGTGTATATCCGTGTGCTGTTGCTCCCGCTTGTCATTGGTCTTTCGTTCGAAATGCTGCGATTCACCAATGCGGTCCGCGACATTCCGTTGCTGCGCTTCTTGGGATATCCGGGACTTTGGCTACAGCTCTTAACAACAAAGGAACCCTCCGATGATCAGGTCGAAGTATCCATCGCGTCGTTTAACCGGATGCGTGAGCTAGATGCCCAATTGGAGCAAGTCGGTGTCCTCGAGACGTCCGTTAGTTCGGCTTTGGATCCCTTGAAAGGATGAGGTAACATGAAAAAACAAGGCATCATGTTTTGGGTTATCGTCCTATTGGTCGCTTTCTACATTATTGATGGTTTGTTTATCAGCCATCAGATCGCGTGGGGCAGTATCATCGTTCCGTTCGCCGTCGTTGGCATTGTTATCCTGCTGTACAAATACCCGCCGCGGAAATACCGGAAAACGCAGCCGAGAATCAAACCTTCGGCGCGTACGATGGCCAAAGTTGCCGCAGAGCGCAAGCCTGCACGAACCGAAAAACGCAAGGCGTATCCGTTTCAGGTCATCGAAGGCCAAAAAGGCAAGAACGATGATGATTTACCTAAATATCACTAAACACCAAAAGGACGGCGCCGACACTACGGCCCCGTCCTTTTGGTTTTATTTTCGCACAGCAAATGCTTGCTGGTACTTTTTGAAATGATCCTCGTACATCTGCAAGTTCCAGTTGCCGAAAAATCGATCTCCGGCCAGAAAGCCGGATTCAAATAACAGCAGGCTCTCCTCATCGCTGATATCAAATTGTGTCGTCCCAATGCCGAGTGTAGGGATTTTCACCGTTCGATAACGATTGGGCTGCTCGATGTACCGTTCGTCATGAGCGGACAACATCGTCTCGACGATCGCCTGCAGCATCGAAAACGGCCCGGTAATGCCATGCGGCTTATTCGTATTTTTGCCGACCATTTGAAAGCCAACGGTTGGAATGCGCCTCTCCCCGTGCCGTGGCTCTTCGCGATCAAACAACCATAGTGGAAAATTACTGAGCAGTCCGCCGTCAACGATGTGTAGAAACTGCTCGGCGAACGGTTTGCCTTTCGCAATCTTCGGCGGCAGCCGCAGCAGCACCGGATCAAAGAAATAGGGAATGCTGCAGCTCATGCGAACTGCTCGGGCCACCTCGAACGTCGCCGGATTGAGACCGATGTTATTCAGGTCGTCCGGCAGCACCATGATTTTGCCGCTTGTGATATCCGAGGCGATAATCGTCAGCTTTCCCGTAGGGAGATCTCCAAATGTGCGAATGCCTTTGGCCAGCAGGATCTGGCGTACCCACTCCTCCAACGCCTCTCCGGCATATAATCCTTTCTTGAGGAGCACACGGAGGGCCGGACCAATCAACGCCAGATTAAAGATCGGCGCTCGCTTCAGAAATTTTGAAAACGACGTGGTCAAGATAAGTTCTTTCATTTCGTCCGCCGTATAGCCTGCGGCGATCATGGAAGCAATAATCGAGCCGGATGAAGTTCCGGCCACACGATGAAAGCGCGCGCCGTATTTCTCCGCCGCCCTGACCGCACCAGCCAACGAAATCCCTTTGACCCCGCCGCCTTCAAACACTCCGTTCATCAGCATCAGATGCCTTCCCCCCCAACCCACATCAGTCTACTGCTTATGTATGTTGGGAGGGGCTGTTCGTATGCTAAAGAACTTACACAGGAACGATACGTTGAATCACCTCATTAAAGCTGATGAGTTCACGTTTCATGGTACCTCGTTCCAGCCATTCAACCTGACCCTGCTCCGCCGTTTTGCCAATGATGACTCGATACGGGATACCGATGAGATCTGCATCATGGAATTTACTGCCCGCGCGCTCCTCGCGGTCATCCAACAGAACATCTACCCCAGCTTGAGTTAAGTCTTCGTATAACTGCGTTGCCAGTTTCATTTGCTGAGCATCCTTCATGGATATCGGTATGAGGTGCGCCTGATAGGGGGCGATTGTGGCCGGCCAGATCAGCCCATGCTGGTCATGATGTTGTTCCGCGATCGCAGACATTAGCCGAGATAGGCCAATCCCATAACAACCCATGATCATGGGTTGTTGCCGCCCTTGGGCATCCAAAAAAGCTGTGCCAAGCGCTTGGCTGTACTTGGTTCCGAGCTTAAACACATGGCCAACCTCAATTCCTCGCAGCAATTTGAGCTGACCCTCAAGACAGCGCGGGCAGGTATCTCCGTTAACAACGTTACGGAAGTCGCCGACGGTTGCCTCGGGCACATCGCGATTTGGGCAGACAGAACGTAAATGGGTGTTTGCTGTATTTGCACCCACGATAGCGGTCGTCATGATCCAGGCGACCTGGTCTATTAATACCGGGATAGAGAGACCCAAAGGACCGGCATAACCAACCGGGGCGACGGTTATCTTCTCGACCGTCTCGCGATCGGCAAGCTGCACCGAATCCACCCCTAGCCAAGCTGCCACCTTCAGCTCGTTCACTTCGTGATCCCCACGTACGAGGACCGCAATCGGTTCTTTCCCCTCAGGGACGTAGATCAGCGTTTTGAGGAATTGTTCAGGGCTTGCGTGAAAGTACTCGCATAACTGTTCGATCGTATGCACGTCAGGCGTATTAACTGCCTCCGGAAGGGCCGCATCCGGCGCTTGATTCGGTTGGCTTCCGCTCGGCGGTGCCGAAGTTGCCTTTTCAAGATTCGCTGCATAATCGCAATTCCCGCATACGGCCACAAGATCCTCGCCGATATCGGATTAGGCCATAAACTCATGGGTGCCCCCTTCGCCGCCGATGGTTCCCGGATCCGCTTCTACCGCCCGATAATCCAAGCCACAGCGGCCAAAAATCTCTTCGTAGGCCGTATACATCGCGCGATATCTCTTATCGAGGCCGGTCCAATCCGTATCAAAGGAATAGGCATCCTTCATCAGAAACTCTCGTCCACGAAGCAGACCAAACCGAGGTCGACGTTCATCACGGAATTTGGTTTGAATTTGATAGAGTGTAAGAGGCAGTTTCCGATAGGAATTCACTTCATCCCGCAGCAGCGAGGTGATCACTTCCTCATGCGTTGGACCTAGCGCAAATTCACGATCATTTCGATCCTTGAAGCGGATCAGTTCTGCGCCGTAGCGTTCATATCGACCGGATTCCTGCCACAATTCGGCTGGCTGCATTGCGGGAAGCAGTATCTCCAAGGCCCCCGCCCGGTCCATCTCCTCCCGAACGATTCTTTCGATCTGATGCAACACTCTTCTGCCCAAGGGTAAATAAGAATAGATTCCGGCAGCTAGTTGACGGATGTAACCACCACGAAGCAGAAATTGATGGCTTCTCGCCTCGGCATCGGACGGAGCTTCCCTTAGAGTCGGTGATAATAATCGGCTTTGACGCATTTCAATGACCTCCTTCTTCTGAAAAACAAAAAGACACATCCGTCAAGGGACGAATGTGTCGTGGTACCACCCTAATTCCACCGCTGCACAGCGCGGTGCTCTTACCCAAGGTAACGGTTGGGGAACCGGTACGGGTTAAATTCCCTTTCAAGAAACATCCCCGTACAGCTCACAAGGCGGGAAAATTTCACGTGCGACAGAGACCTTCCAGCTCATGGGTCTCCTCTCTGGGGACACAGACGTCAAATTCGATCCTTGATCATAGCCGATAAAACGTAAAAATGAATTTGAAAACGAATTTACCGCATTAGTCTCTTCCTGTCAAGGCTACATCCCATAATAAGACTGCAATAGCGGGATCAGGCCCAGCGGGTTCTTGCGTAAATCCTTTGCGCTAAAGAAGATACTGCCGCTAATCTCAGGAACCTGGCGGTTGTAATCCAACTGGTCGATGATTTCCTGCGCACTGGACCACCCGATCTCCGGCGTTCCCAGCTTATAAGGTGCATGGCCGATATAGAGCTTCACGTTGGTCCCTCTCACCTCTCCGGCCCACCAGTCGGCCAGCAGATCATACTGAACCTCTTTGCGTGTCATACTCCAATAGATTTGCGGAGCCACATAATCGATCCATTCATTTTTGATCCAGGTACGAACATCAGCATACGTGCTGTCGTAAGCTGTAACACTTGCTCTCGTATCGGAGCCGGTCAAATCGGTGGACTTATTCCGCCAGACTCCGTACGGGCTAATGCCGAAAGACGCACTTGGTTTGGATTGAGCGATGGTTTGACCTAGCTTCTGGACGAACTGATTAATATTATCCCGACGCCAGTCGCCCTTGTTTGCGATTTTCTTGGCATTATAGGTCTGAAACGTAACCTCATCCGCAAATTTCTTCGCGGTCGTTTCCCCGGTTGGATAGAAATAATCGTCTAAATGAACGCCGTCGATATCGTACCTGTTCACAACTTCCATAATCGCGCGAATGACGTGATCACGGGCTTCCGAAATCCCCGGGTTGATGTACAGCTTGCCATCGAACTTTACAATCCATTCCGAATGTAAGTTCGCCACATGATTGGCTGGAAGCTTGCTGGCGTCGCCGCCTGTGCTGGCACGGAACGGATTAAACCAAGCATGGAATTCCATCCCGCGGCGGTGCGTCTCCTCGATGAGGAACTGCAGCGGATCGTAACCCGGGTCCTTGCCGGCGGTTCCCGTTAAATAAGAGGTCCATGGCACCAACGAGGACGGGTAGATCGCGTCCGCTGACGGGCGCACTTGAACGAATACCGCGTTCATGCCCATGGCCTGCACTTCGTCCAGCAGTTGAACGTATTCGGCTTTCTGAGCTTCCACTTTGCCGTATGAGCTATTGCTTGGCCAGTCCAAGTTTGAAACGGTGGATATCCAAACGCCCCGTAGCCCGTTAGCGGTATCACCCGCAGCCGGAGGCTGAGGAACCTCACCTTGCGGAACCTCCCCGACTGTTCCGGGAACCGATGGATCTCCCACAGATCCGCTCGTCAGAGTAATCGTACGAGTCTGACCGTTCCAATCGACGGCTATCCCGAGCTGCTCACTCACGAAACGAAGCGGGACCATCGTTCGGCCGGAAATGTTTTCTACGGAAGCTTCAAGGCGAATGGCGCGTCCGTCTACTTGAACCGTGGAAGAACCCATCGTCAGCACAATCGTGCTGCCATCTTTTTGAATCGTCGCTTTTTTATCGGCTTGGGACCAGGCCACCTGGGCTCCCAGGTTTTCGCTAATCACCCGAAGGGGGACCATGGTGACGTTCGCTCCGGGCTTAATGTAAGGCGAAGTATCGGAGGACAACTCGGTTCCATCGAGAATAATCCGAATATCGGATGCGGCAACTGCCGGCGTATTTCCGGAATAAGGCCATAAGAAGAGTAACACGAGAAAAGGAATAAACCATTTGCGAAATTTCATCTGAATCCTCCACATCATCTTTATGTACGGACAAACCGCGCTACTCTCTTAAACGTCTAGTAGAGGTCAAGAGTTGCGGTTCCGAGGACAAAAAGAAAAGCATCTGCCTTAGCCCAAAGACAGATGCTTCTTCTATGATTCGTTAACCAGTTCCTGATGGACGTTCTCCAGATCTTGAATCCGGGAATTGTCTCGTTTGAAGTACTCCACTAACGTTGCAATACGGGTGATGGAATCCCAGCTTAAATGATGCTCAATGCCCTCGACGTCCTTATAAATGTTCTCGTGCTCGACGCCGATCATGCCGAGGAACTCCTCCAGCAGCTGATGCCGGTCCACGAGCCGTTTGCCGATTTTTTTCCCTTTGTTGGTCAAGACAAGGCCCCGGTATTTCTCGTAAATCAAATATTCATCCTTGTCCAATTTTTGAATCATCTTCGTGACGGAGGAAGGATGAACCTCCAAACCTTCCGCGATATCGGACACACGTGCGTATCCCTTCTCGTCGATCAGTTTGTAAATACGCTCCAAATAGTCCTCCATACTGGGCGTTGGCATCTATCGATTCCCTCTTTCCATGAGTTGACGCGGACAAACATGTACACGCAGGTTAACATTACTCTGTTAATGATACATGTTCTGATTGTCCGTTGGCAAGTGCACATAGGCACACTTTCCTACATCCATCCCTAGAACTTCAGCCACTCCGGCGTGATTTGCTGCAGCCAAATGGTGATTTGGGCCATGCGGTTCGTAAACAGCAGCCCCCCCATCAGTAGCATTAAGGCTCCCCCGATTTTCATCATAATGGCGGAATAACGGAGGATCCATTTCGTCGAACCGATAAAGAAGGCCAGCGCAAAAAAAGGCAAGGCGAATCCGAGGGTATATGCGGTGATGAGTCCAATCCAAGTTCCCGGCTCCGTCACAGCCAAAGCGATAATCGCCGCCAGGATCGGTCCAACACAAGGCGACCAGCCCGCCGAGAAGCCGATCCCGAATATAAATGAACCGACGTAACCGGCCGGTTTGAACTTCAGGTCCATTTTCCGTTCCTTCAGCAAGAACTGCGGTTGGAAGATCCCCATTAGAAACAATCCCATACAAATGATCAAAATGGCGGATAATTGCCGGATTAACCCGCGGTATTGATTAAAGAATTCTCCAAACAAACCAGCGCCGAACCCCAGCGTGTAGAAGACAACGGAGAAGCCGAGGATAAACGCCAGCGTATGCGTCATCGTCCGGAACCGGACGTCCCGTTTATTTTGCTCTGTCCTCAACTGCTGCACGGACATCCCGGTGATATAAGACAGGTAAGACGGATATAAGGGCAAGCAGCAAGGCGAAATAAAGGAAGCAACTCCCGCGCCAAAAGCAAGCCCAAGATGGATGTCGGCCATATGAACCCCCTATGTACCCTTGCGGGCTAGGCGGAGAATCCCCGTTTGCCCAGCAAAGTTAATATCAACATACAGATCAGCAGCAGCACGATCGTGGCGCTCGGTGCCAGATTCCAGATACCTGAAATCATTAGGCCTAATACGACAGCAATTTCGGCAATGGTCACAGAAAAAACAACTGAGGTTTTGAAGCTTCTAGCAATTAGCAGACTGCAGGCAGCTGGTATCGTCAAAAGTGCGGAAATCAATAACGCGCCAACAAATTTAATAGCAGTACTTATCACCAAAGCCGTCATTACTGTCAACAGTATATTCAGAAGCTTGACAGGTAACCCGCTAACAGCGGCAGCATCCTCTTCAAAAGTCAGAAGGAAAAACTCCTTAAATAGCAAAAACACAACGACCGCGACAACAACAGTCACAAACAACGCTACATATAAATCTTTTGTTTCCAGAGTGAAAATGCTACCAAACAGATAGCTGGTTACATCCGTATTGTAACCCATGCCCATCGTAAAGAACAGAGAAGCCAGTGCCACGCCTCCAGACATAATAATGGCTATTGACAGCTCGGCATAACCTTTATACGTCTTGCGCAGCCTCTCGATGGCAAATGAAGCGACGATAGCAAAAATCAGACCGACACCAACAGGGTAAACACCAACCAGAAAACCTAACGCAACCCCGGCGATAGTCACGTGGGCTAATGTATCGCCGATCATTGAGAGACGGCGCAGCACCAGAAAGATCCCGATCAGTGGTGTGGTTATTCCAATCATCAAACCACCAGCAAGCGCTCTTTGAAAAAAATCAGCGGATAATATCTCCAAAATCAACAACTCCTAAAAGTTTTGCAAAGCAAAACGGCCTCGAAAGCGTTGGCTAAACCAACGAATGCTGCAGGTCCGGGATCGCGCAGTCCTGCTCGTGGGAATGACGCACGTAAAATTTAATCGCCCCGCACTGCTCACGGGGTTCCTGGCCCAGCTGATCTTCGATCATACTGATATCATGAGAGACCATCAAAAACGTCATATGATGATGGGCGTGCATATGAAAGATTAATTCAAAAAAATCGGCTTGCGTCTGTGCATCGATACCGACCGTAGGTTCGTCTAAAACGAGCAGATCTGGTTTGTTGACGAGCGCCCGCGCTAAAAATACGCGCTGCTGCTGGCCGCCCGAAAGCTGACCGATCCGCTTATGCTGGATCTCGCTGATTCGCATCACTTCCAGCGCATCATCACATTTGCGTTGTTCCTCACGGCCGATGCGGCGAAACAACTTCTTATTATTATATAGGCCGGACATCACGACTTCGCGGACCGTCGCCGGAAACAGCGGGTTAAAGGCGTTCTTCTGAGGCACGTAACCGATTCGCTCCCAATCGCGGAAGCGCCGAATCGGTTCGCCGAACAAGCGAATTTGCCCTTCCGTCGGCTGCAGCAAGCCTACCATCATCCGCAACAGCGTCGTTTTTCCCGCGCCGTTGGAACCGATCACACCCACGAAATCCCGTTCACGGATCGCAAAGCTGAAGTCAGAGATGACCTTCTGCTCCTGATACGCAAAGGAGACGTGATCAAGCTCGATTACACTATCATGACAAACGGCACCCTGTGCCGTATTTGCGTCGGATATCATTTAATTAGCGTCCTTCCGGTACATATAGTTTCTTCTTATTGTAGAGCTTGGATCAAATTTTGCAAATTTTTCTCCATTAACGTAAAGTAATTATCTCCCGCTTGCGCTTGAGATTTCGTTAACCCTTCCACCGGATTTAAGACCAGGGTCTCCACACCCGCCTCGGAAGCCAGGGTTTTCGCCAGTTTATCCGATACAAGCTCCTCGAAGAAAATATAACGAATGCCCTCTTCCTTCACCATCTTCGACAGGGCCACCAGGTCCTGGGCCCGCGGCTCGGCTTCCGGCGAGAGTCCCATAATCGCGTGTTGAGTTAGTCCGTAATCCCGGCACAAATAGCCGAAGGCCTGATGGGAAACAACAATCTCCTTGTTCGTAAGCGCGGATAATTGCTCGGTAAACTTGGCATCCAGTGCCTGCAACTGTCCTCTCAACTCCTGATAACGGGCTTCATAAGCCGCCTGATGTTCCGGATCTACATCAATGTAGCTGTTCTTGATATTCTCCGCCATGACAATTGCGGATTTGGGGCTGACCCAAGTATGCGGATCGACGTGAAGATCGGCTGTCTCCCCCTCATGCCCCGAGTTCGCCTCCGCTTCCTCGCCATGTCCATGACCGTCGTCCCCATCCGCTTCAATCAAATCGATGCCTTGGCTGACCTCCACGGTTTGCACCTTGTTGTCGCCCCCCAAGCCTTTCATGAAGTTCGGGACCCAGCCCTCCAGCCCTGCGCCGTTATACAGGAACAATTGCGCTTTGGACGCATTCAAAATATCCTGACTGCGCGGCGTCCAATCATGCGGCTCTACCCCCGTTGGCAGTAGATTAATAACGTTGGCTTCTTCTCCCCCGATCGCCTTGGCAAATTCGTAAATGGGGTAAAAACTGGTGATGACGTTGACCTTCCCCTCCACGATGGTCCCGCCGTCCGTGTTCTTTCCGCAGCCTGACAAAGCCAGCATGATCGTAAGAACCGCTGCCGCGAAGAAAATCCCCCGCTTGGATCTATGTATATACATAAATAACTCCCTCTCTTAATCGTAATGATTACCAACAAGGATTATAGGGCCATTCTCCTTCGATTGTCAACCTCTATTATTCTTCCTTTAATTAAGGCGTCACAAACAAAACCGCCAGAGGGAGCCCCTGGCGGTCGCATGACATCGATCTATATGGATACGTTGAACACAACAGTAAAGTTCCCTTACTTCACAATAGCGCCGTTCGGCATCGAATCCGGCACCGTCGCCAGCGTCAGCTGGTCGCCTTGCGAAGCGGCAAGGATCATCCCCTGCGACAGCTCGCCGCGCAGCTTCACCGGCTTCAGGTTGGTCACGCAAATCACTTTGCGGCCAACCAGCTCCTCCGGCTTATAAAACTTGGCGATGCCGGACACAACCTGGCGTTGCTCATAGCCCAAATCCAGCTGCAGCTTTAACAGCTTGTCGGCCTTCGGCACCGGCTCGCAAGCCAGTACCTGCGCCACGCGTAGCTCCACTTTGGCGAAATCGTCGATGCCGATTTCCTCCTTCGGCTCTGGCTGTTCCACCGCCGGAGCTGGAGTCGACGCCGCAGCGTCTGCAGGAGCTGCGGCCTCCGCCGCCGGCGTTCCCCCGCTCATCGAGTTCGAAATGAACTCGATTTCCTGCTCCGCGTCGAGCCGCGGGAAGATCGGCTCGCCTTTGACAAGCTTCGTTCCGGCCGGGAGACGGCCAAACGTCTTGGCGCTCTCCCAGGTCGTGAGCTCCCCGGGAGCGATCCCGAGCTGCGCCCAGATCTTCTTCGGCGCTTGCGTCAGGAACGGCTGCAGCAGAATCGAAGCGATCCGCAGCGACTCGACCAGATGCGCCATCACCGAAGCAAGTTCGCCTTGCTTCGCTTCGTCTTTAGCCAGCACCCATGGCTGCGTCTCGTCGATGTATTTGTTCGTGCGGCTGATAAACGCCCCGATATAGGTCAGCGCCACGGAGAATTCCATTTTCTCCATCACCTCTTCCACCTTACGAACCGTATCCACCGCTGCTTGCTCCAGCTCGGCGTCAAACGCCGTCGCATTAGGTTGATAAGCCGGTACTTCACCGCCAAAATACTTCTCAACCATCGCCACCGTCCGGTTCAACAGGTTACCAAGGTCATTGGCGAGATCGGAATTGACCCGCTGCACGAAGCTTTCCGGCGTAAACGAACCGTCCGAGCCGAACGGCACCTCACGCAGCAAATAGTAACGAGTCGCGTCAAGCCCATAGCGGTCGATCAGTACATTGGGGTCCATGACGTTGCCCTTTGATTTGGACATTTTGCCGCCCTTCATCAGCAGCCAGCCATGACCAAACACCTTCTTCGGCAAAGGCAGTCCCAACGCCATCAGCATGATCGGCCAATAAATCGTATGGAACCGGACGATTTCCTTGCCAACCAAATGGACGTCCGCCGGCCAGTACCGCTCATACAGCTCCGGATTTTCCGAGCCGTAACCCAGTGCTGTGATATAGTTAGACAGTGCATCGATCCACACGTACACAACATGCTTCGGATCGCCTTTGACCTTCACGCCCCAGTCGAATGTTGTCCGCGACACGGCGAGATCTTCGAGCCCTGGCTTGATGAAGTTGTTAATCATCTCGTTTTTGCGGGACTCCGGTTGGATAAACTCCGGATTTTCCTCATAATACTTCAGCAATCGGTCGACATAATTGCTCATCCGCAAGAAGTAACACTCTTCCTTCAACAACTCCACGGCGTGGCCGCTCTCCGGGCTTTTCCCGCCAATCACTTCGCCTTTGTCGTTTCGAACGACGTCAACCAGCTGTGATTCCGTATAATAAGTCTCGTCAGGAATGCTGTACCAACCTTCGTATTCCCCTTTGTAAATATCCCCTTGCTTCAGTAAGCGGTCAAAAATCTCCTCCACGACTACCTTATGCCGGGGTTCCGTCGTGCGGATAAAGTCGTCGTAAGAAATGTCCAATTTATCCCAAAGCTGCTTGATCCCCGCCACGATCCCATCCACGAACTGCTGCGGGGTTTGGCCCTTTTCCTTCGCTTTCTGCTCGATCTTCTGCCCGTGCTCATCGGTCCCCGTCAAATAGCGGACATCAAAGCCGCGCAACCGTTTATACCGCGCCATCGCATCCCCGGCAACCGTCGTGTAGGCATGGCCGATATGCAGCTTATCGCTGGGATAATAGATTGGCGTCGTAATGTAGAATGTTGGTTTGTTGGTGGACATTGTACCGTCATCTCCTTTAGAGGTTGTTCTAAAAGTCATCTTTCCATCACGAAGCCATTCATGAAGCGAAATCGACGTCGAATCTTGAATTCAACCGGGCCTTCCGTTGCTCTCGTAGCTTCCAGCTACGCTCCGCTACTCAGTCCCTAGCTTCATCCAACCTTCTCGGTGCTGGAAACCTGACTTTTTGAACTTTCATTTCATTCCAATTAAAATAAAAAACTCCCGCCCCATCATGGGGCGAGAGAGTTCTCACGCGTTACCACCCAAATTCCCCGTACCTTCGCAGGCAACGGGCTCCATTGGTCGAAACCGACCGTCCGTTAACGCCGGACCGCACGCCATTCCCTCACCGTGCGCTGCGCAGAACACAACCCACTTGGCTCGAAAACGGTTCCTCCCGGACCATATTCCAAAGACGCTCCAGGCCGGTTTGCAGCTTCCCCGGCTCTCTGTGGCTGGATCTTATCCCTGTACTCATCCGTTCACTGGACTACTTATAGAGGTTGCTCAAAAAACCAGCCTTCGATCACGAAGCTGTTCAAGAAGCAAACTCGGTATCGAATCTTGAATTCAACAGGGCCTTTCGTTGCTCACGTAGCTTACAGCTACGCTCCACTACTCATTCCCTAGCTTCATACCATTTTATATTAAAAAAATTTCCAAACCGTGTCAAGCCGGATCGGAGTTGGCCTATTCCCCTGATGCGATCAGGCTTGTCCTCCATTCAGCGGCGGCGTGCCTTGCTCACCCTCACGCTTCTTCTGCGTCTTAGGGGGAACCGGGTCATACCCGCCTGGATGGAACGGCTGACATTTGACGATCCGTTTGGCCGCCAGCCAGGACCCTTTCAGCGGGCCGTGCACCTCAATCGCCTCCAACGCGTATGCCGAGCAGGTTGGATAAAACCGGCAGGTCGGCGGCTTCAGCGGCGAAATAAACTTGCGATAGACATGGATCGGCGCTTGAAACGTTTTGCGGACTACGCCCATCTTAGGACACCTCGTTGGGCTCCGGCGTAGTATCCTGCGGCTTGCCGTCCGGCCGACAGTTTTTGCAATACCCGAACACCTCGAATTTATGTTTCACGACCTGGAACTGTTCCGGCGCATCCGTCAGTGGCATCGGGCAGAAATGAATCGGGTACGTCTTCTCGCATTGGAGGCAGATCATATGATGATGATGATGCCCCTCGCTGCTGCAGCTGGCTCTGAACTTTAAGCCGTCTTCAAAAACGACCTGCTCCAGCACGCCCAGTTCCTCCATAACCCGGAGATTACGGTATACGGTATCGAAGCTGAGTCCGCTGTACTCCTTGCCCATATAGTCATAGACATCCTTCGGGGTTAAATAACCATCCCGCTCGGCGAACAGCTTAGCCAAGCTTTTGCGTTGATCGGTAATCCGCAGCCCCCGGCTGGACATCACTTTAATAATTTCTTCGGTCGACAGCATGTGACATTCCTCCCGTCTACCCCTTAATCCATGCGTCTTCTCTAATAATGCCCCAAATCAAAAGCTCCGTCAATGAGCCCGAATTCGCCATGGCACACAACCATTCAGCTTCTCCCACGAAACAGCAAAAAAGCACGGAGCCTAAGCACCGTGCCTTCTCGTGATTATTCGCTTTTCTTCTCCGGCATCTGCTGGAACAGCAGGTTGACGGACAAGTTACTGCCCGGAGCCGCCGTGAAAATCAGATCCACGGTTTGCTCGCGTTCCCCGGTGCGGAACAACACGCCGTTATCGTTAGGGGCGCTGAGTCCTCCAACGTTCGCCAATCCCACGATGTCCCCGTTGACCATAACCGCTCCCATATAAGCGCCGCCACGCGGGTTAAATGAGATCAGTGTGTTCGGTGCGACTCGGTACAGCTTGATCCGGTACAAGACGCCGAAGTTACCGGCATTCAGCCGATAGTCGCCTTTTATGCCATCGGCTCCAACCAGGAACGGGTCACTGGAATTATCGCCGATCAGCAACCGGGACGGCGTATTGCCGATCAGATCGGTTACTTCGATATTACGATTGGCTTCCATGTAGGTACCACGATTATGAATATCCGGTTCAAGCGCACTCAGATAAGGCAATGTCTTAAACGGATCTTGATCCTGATCAACCATAATGACCGTGTAATTCAAGGTGTGGTCGCTGTACAAGTCCGCAAACAGCGAGATAACATCTCCCTGCTTCATGGATGTAGCGCTCAGCTCGTTCAGGATGATCTTGCTCTCCCCTGGAGCAAACCAGGTATCCTTGTATTTGTTGCCGGTTTGCATCGACTCATAATAACGCTGTACCGATGCTTTCCCCGCCGCCGTGGCGTAATTGCTCGGACCGCCAAAGCCCAGGTTGCTCTGCGTTAGTCGCGTCGTTTCACCATTATTGTTCGTCGCGATGACGTACATTTTGACCGATTTCCCGGTCGCATTGGCGTGGTGGATCATGAAGCGCGTATTTCCGATGGCTGCTTCCTTATACAGAATCCCTTTGGAATAGACCGTTTCCGGGCTATTGCTGCGGATCAACGTCACCGCTTCGGAAGTGAACGCGTATTTTAGCCGTTCCCAGCTTGGTACCTGCGTGCCGTCAAACGTATATTTTTCCCCTACAGGCATGAACAATTTATTGAATTCGTCCCGCGTATAGAGTGTTTCGTTCGTAATCGTAATTGTCTTCTCTACGGTCGAGTACAAACCAAATTTGTTGACGACTTTCAGGCGGATCGTCATTTGCCCCGGCGTAAAGAACGCCAGTTGTTTATTTTCCCACACGCGTTCGGTGATGCCCACTTCATCCGTACTAAGGTCGGTGTAAGTGATCATTTCGCCCATTTTATAGGTGTCTTTATCCGTCGTAAAATTCGCCACCGGCGGCGTATGCGGCTTGCTGACATGAATCGTCAGCGTATACGGATTACTCCATTGACCGCTGGTATCCTGAACCCGGTAGGTAACGGTGTAATCCCCCGGCGTCATGAACATATCCTGGCGTCCGATCCATTCCTCGTTCACGATCGGAAGTCCAATCGGCGAGGAAGCATTCGTTACATACTGAACCTGCGTTTCACCGGCGACCACTTCTTTGTTGCCAATCGTAAACGATGCGTACGGCAGAGTATTCAAATTAACGATCACTCGTTTGCCTACCGAATCGTAAGAATACGTGATATTTAAGGCCTTCGTAATCGCCGTCAACGGCACCATGAAGTTGTTTTTGGCGGAATAAGATTTCCCACGCATCGTCTGCGTTACGCCATTGACTTTGTAAGAGGTCGTGTTCAATTTGAACCGAAGCTCATCGTTGCCTCGTTTAATAATCGTTTCCTTTGTTGTATTGTCAAAAGACAGCTGGAATCCTGCCCGTTCCACAATCGCCCGGATCGAAATGTAAGATACGCCGTCCTTTACTTCCATTGGATAACCGGCAAGGTATTCCTTCCCGTCCTGGTACATTTTCTTGCTGTTCACCATCAAAATCAATTGGCCCGAGTAACTTTGGTTTTGCGTGCCTTGATCTGCTGGCGGCGTCACTGGGCTGGTTGGCGGAAGCGATTCGTCTCCGGTCCCTGTCCCATCTTGGCTATCTCCCGGAACCGTCTCCCCCGTCGCTCCTTCATTCGTTCCTTGATCCACAGGCGTATCGCCGGGTTGGTTCACATCGGTCGTATTGGTCGAATTCCCGTTATTCGCAGGCTGCTGCGTCACAGTCGACGAATCCACGCCATTTCCTTGCCCCATCTCCTCCGCGCTGACCGGAAACACCATGGCAATTTGTGATGCTACCAACAACGTGGTGATCAACAATCTCTTTAAATTCATGCCTAAACTCCCTTACTCTCCCATTTTGTAAAGCACCCTTTATCTCACAATGTATTAAACGCAAGTAAAAACGAAAAGTTGCTGACGCGAACGACAATAAATTGACATAAGTAGTCGTTTGTTGCCGCGTTTTCCTTTATTTTTTGACAAAACACCGCAAAAAACGCCCGGAAAACACTCCCGGGCGTGACCAATATCGCTATCTAGGCTTGGACTAAGCTGACAGGCAAAACTCCCTGCGGCTGCGCTTTGCCTACTAAGACCTTAGCAGCTGCATCCAGCGAATAAGGGCGGTTCTCGTATAAACAGAGATAGGTTTCTATCTCTGGGAACGCGTGCAAATCGTAAGGATTGCGTGTAGAAACAACGACCAAGCGTTTACCCGGGAGCTTCTGAAGCTGCCGTACCAACGATTGCTGGCCTTCGGGGATGCCCCCTTCCGCCGTGTAGGTCGCCACAACGATCTGGTCGAACTCTTTGCTTCTTTCCATCACCGTGGTTATCTCCTCGTCGCTGGGCTGTGTGCCGATCACCGTCGCAGATACGTTGCCATGAAGCGTACGTAGAGCATCCGCCAGCGTATATGGATGCACCGCCGGCTCATCAACCTCGGTGCGGTGCCGCAGCTCCGGCCAGACGACCAGTACCGGCCGGTCGCTCTCAAGAGGCAGGCTGCCCGCGCCCTTCACCAGCGTCACGCTTCGCTCCGCCGCTTCCTGTAATAACGCACCGCTCTCCGCCTCCGGCGTCAGCGGACCTGACCCTGCGGTCGCAGCGGACAACGCCTGCGCCGCGCTGCCGATCCGCTTCGCTTTAAGCGCCAGGATGCGCTCCAGCGATCGATCGATCCGCGCTTCGCTGATCCGGCCGCTCCGCACCGCTTCGGTTACCCGCTCGATCGCCGCCAGCTGGTCCGCCAGCGTGTGGCTTACGAGCACGAGGTCCGCGCCGGCTTCGATCGCTTGCACCGCCCCTTCGGGGATGCCGTAATGCTCCGCAATAGCCTTCATCTCCAGGCAGTCGGTGACGATTAGCCCGCCGAAGCCCAGCTCTTCGCGAAGCAAGCCTGTCAACACGCTGTGCGACAACGTCGCCGGGATCCCTTCCGGCTCAAACGCCGGAAAGATCACATGAGCCGTCATGATCGCATCGACGCCCGCCGCAATCGCTTCGCGGAACGGCGCCAGCTCGACCTGGTGCAGCCGCTCCTTCCCGTGCGGGACACTGGCCAAGCCGCGGTGGGAATCCACCGCCGTATCCCCGTGGCCCGGAAAATGCTTGGCCGTCGCGATCACGCCTTGGTTCTGGTAGCCGCGCACCGCCGCGGCCCCCTGTGCGGCCACCCGCTCCGGACGTTCTCCGAACGAACGTACGCCGATCACCGGGTTCGCCGGGTTGTTGTTGACGTCGACGCACGGTGCAAAGTTGAAGTTGATGCCAAGCTGCAGCATCTCCTTCGCCGCGAGCTTCGCCACTTCCTCCGTCAACGCTGGATCATCGGCTGCCCCAAGCGCCATATTGCCGGGAATACGGCTCATGCCTTCGTGGTCCAGCCGGGCCACCATGCCGCCTTCTTGGTCGATTGAAACAAACAGCGGAAGCTCCGCTTTGTTGCGGGGCAACGCTTGCAAGCTTCGCGACAACTCGGCGAGTTGCTCCACCGAGGCGATATTGCGCCGGAAATAAACGACGCCGCCAACATGATACCGCTCGATCAACGTCCGAATCTGTTCGTCCGGCACCAAGCTATGAAATCCGCAAATAAACAGCTGCCCGATCTTCTCCTCCAATGTCCATGCCATTAAATCCACGAGCTGTCCCCCTCATCGTAAAAACGTTAAGATACGTTCGATTCCTTCTGCCGAAAATCCGACGGCGTCATGCCGGTATACTTCTGAAAGACCTTCGTGAAATAACGCCGTTCCTGATAACCGATGGAGGTCCCGATTTGCGCGATCGAACGCTCGCTGCTGCGCAGCAGACATTTGGCCATCTCCATCCGTTGTTTCGTTAAATACTCCACAAACGTTTCGCCAAAATGGTTCTTGAAGAGCAAGCAGAAGTAACTGCTGCTGATGCCGAGATAATCGGCAATATCCTCGATCCCGAAGTCGCGGCCGAGATGATTCTGAATATAATTCTGCGCGGACATCATCAGCAGCTCCGTGGACTTCTTCGCCGACAAACAGCTGCGCGACTGCTCGATGAGCGAGACAATCAGCGACAGCAGCTCCTTCAAGCTCATTGGTCCCCGCAGCCGCTGCCATAACGCTTCTTCCTGTTCTCGCGGCAGCATTTGCATTTCACGCATTTCACGCAGCAGATGGATAAACAGATAGTGCATCAACTTCTCGGCCGCACCGACCCGCTGTTCATCCAGGCAGCCGATGTACGATTTCAATTCCCCGGCAATGCGGTCCAAGACCTCTTGGCTTCCGTTACGTAATCCGGTTCCTAGTTGCTCGATCCAGCCCCATTGCAATTCCATGGCATCGCTCCCCGAGCGGGAATCGTCCGTCGGAGCCTCGTCGGCAATAACGAACCCTTCTGGTGCCGAGCCTAAAATCAACCGATGCTGCAAACGATGATACAAATCCGATAATTCCGGCAAACGATGGGGTTGTGCAGTCATGCACATCCGTACCGGCAGCTCCTCCTTGCTATGGATCAGTTGGCGGATACGCTCAAAACCCGGCACAAGCTGGTCCTCCCCAACCGGCCGCTCCGCTTCATAGGACGGGAACACCAGACACCATTCCCCTTCACGGATCTGAAGTACGGTCAAGTCGTTAAGCACCACGCCAAAGATGTCCTTCAGCGCATGCTTGATGTGTAAATTCCAGGCTTTACGCTCATGAAGCGTCCAAACAATCGAACGATGCGAATATCCTTCCAGATCCAAGAGAAGCATGGCGTAACGGCGCTGCACCACTCCATCGTCCTCTTCGTCCCACAACAGCCCTTCCCCATCCGTCTCCTGCCCGAGCAGGGAATGCAGCAGGAAGTTCTCGTTGGCCAGATCAACCACCTGATTCAGCCGCTGTTCCTTATTTTGAGTTTTACGCTTCTCACGGATCTGCTTGGCAACCCCCCGAACCGTTTCCTCCAGTTCAAAGTAATTGATCGGCTTGCAAATGTAATCCTTAACGCCATAACGGATCGCAGTCCGAGCATACTCAAATTCCTGATACCCGCTCAACAGCAGGATTTCGCAAGGAATTTCGCGCTCCCGGAGCTCCTGCAGCAACTGAATCCCATCCATGACCGGCATTCGGATATCACTTAAGATCAAGTCGGGACGATGAATGGAGGCTAGCTCCAACGCTTCCTTCCCGTTCTTGGCCAGCAGGACATTATCGAACCCCATTTCTTCCCAAGGCAATACCTTCGACAAGTTCGTGAGAATATGAATTTCATCGTCAACCAGCAACGCTTTTAATCTCATCGTAATCACCCGCCCCATATCTTGGTATTACACATTGAATCGTCGTTCCATATCCGGGCTGCGAACAAATAAATAATCCATACCTGCTCCCATACTGAAACCTCAGCCGGTCATACACGCTACGGAGTCCCAGCCCCCGGCGTTCATGACTTGGATAAGGCGCCAACGAACGGTATGTCGGATCGTCCAAATCCGCGTATTGAATGTTCGCCAGCTGCTCGTTCGTCATCCCAATTCCGTTGTCTTCAATCCATAGCAGGATGCGGTCTTGTTCCATTCTCCCCGTGACCGTGATCCTGCCTTTATAGTCGATGCCCTCAAACCCGTGCTGAATGCTGTTCTCCACAAGTGGCTGCAAAGTCAATTTCAACAGCAGGCAATTCCTAATTTCGTCCGGGATGTCGATCGCATACTCAAACAGTTCATCGAACCGGAACTTCTGAATCTCCAAATAACTGCGCAGATGTTCGATTTCCAAGCTTAGCTTGATCTCTTCCTTATCCTGAATGCTAATCCGTAAAATGCTCGCCAGACGAAGCACCATTTCGCTGACCTTGCGCCCTTCGTTCTGCACGGCCAGCGCGTTGATTGACTCCAGCGTATTAAAGAGGAAATGCGGCTTAATCTGAGCCTGAAGAACGCGCAGCTCGGCGTTGGCCTTCTGCAACTGCTCCCGTTTGACCTGATCAAACAGCTCATTGATTTTATCCATTTGATTGTTAAAGCCCTTTTGCAGCAGGAGCAGCTCGTCATCGCCCTTCTCATCCACGCGGGCGTTCAAATCGCCGCTCTCCACTTTGCGCATGAACCTCACGATCACACCAATCGTACCTGTAATCCGGTTCATGAAGAGCAGATTAAACAACATCGCCGTCAACACACATACGCAAATAATCGCAACAAACCATTTGGCAAAAGTCGTGACTTCCTGCGACAAATAACTCCAGGAAGTGACCGAGACGAGACTCCATGGGTAATCCTGCAACTTGTAGATGGAAATAACGCTCTCCTGGTTGTGAAATTTGCCTTTGAAGCTCCGATAACCCTCGCCAAGCTCCCAGTCCTTCAACAGATAAGCTCCGATGTGCTGGCCGTCCAGCTCCGATTGATAATCGTACAGGATCAGGCCCTTATCATTGACCAGCATAAACCGGGTATCCCGCATCTGGCTGCCGAGCTTCAGGTTCTGAAAGATCTTCTCAAACTCCCAGTTCTTGATCTGCACCACCAGCACGCCAACCCGCTCCAGATTGCTGAGCTCCTTAATCAGTCGAATTTGCGTAAACACGTTATCCGACCCGGTTAGTTCTGGATATTCATGCGGAGCGATCCACTTGGGTTGGCCGTTGAGGGCCATTACTTCCGTATATAAAGGATGCTCCTTGAACTTCTCGTAGGGCAGCGTCTCAAAATTTTCCTTATTGAAAATGGCGATGACATTGGACTCCCGGCCCCCGTGAATGTTATACAAAAACGCGTAATCGATGGCCGGATGACTATACAGCAAGGATCGGAAATTTCGCTGATTGGCGTTCAGCTCTAGCTGCGTCGTGGCTGTCAAATCCTGAGTATCCGGGTCTTTGGCTGACAATGCGGCCTGGAACACCCCTTTGGAGATGCCGTTATCGGTGACATTGTCCATCTCCTGGAAGACGTTCTTGATGCTGTAGCCGATTGCCTTCAGCGAATATTCCGCCTGCTGGCTGTATTTCTTCTCAATTGAGTTAAACGTGACGAAGAACGTGATAATGCCAAGCACAAATAAGGGAATGATGACTAAACCTAAAAAAGCGGTAAATAGTTTGATCCGTAAATTCATCGGCGGCAGCTCCCAATTGGTAAGACTCCCCTTATTTTAACATGCCTCCGTCTATCCTTTAACGCTGCCGGCCGTAACGCCTTCAATTATTTTTTCCTGAAGCACCGCATAGATGATCATAACCGGCAGCACGCTGAACACAATCCCCGCCGACATTTGCGCATAATTCGTGTTGTATGCGTCACGGAAACCCACCATACCGACCGGGAGCGTTCGCAGTTCTTCACTTGACAGAAAATAATTGGCCAGCAAAAACTCGTTCCAGTTGCCGAGAAAATTGATGATGAACACGGTCACGATCGCCGGCACCGTCAGCGGGAGCATGACTTTGAAGAACAACCCTAACGAGGATAAGCCGTCCATTACGGCAGCCTCTTCGATTTCTCCGGGGATGGAACGCATGAACGCCGCCAATATGATGACCGAAAATGGAATCGCGTTAGACACATAAGGCAAGATCAACGCCATATGCGTGTCCAGTACATTTAAGTTCCGCATCATGCCATAGATCGGCAGCAGCAGCGAATTGTTTGGAATCAGCATCCCCAGCAGGATGAGCTGGAATAAGATCGCACTGATTCGGTTGTACCGCATGCGCGTCACCGCAAACGCCAGCATCGCTGCAAAGAAGATGGACAAGCAAGCCGACAATACGCCGATATACAAACTGTTAAAGAAAAACGTGCTGATCTTGGCGTTCACCCAGGCGTTGACGTAGTTGTCGAATATAATCGACGACGGCAGGCCAAACGGATTCGACGCAATCGCCTGGTTATCGGTTTTGACCGAGGAGAACAAAACGAACAGAAACGGATACAAAATGATGAGCAAGTAAGCCATAAGAAACAGATGCGGGATCGACTTTTTTAGCATTCTCATCAGTATTCAATCCTTTCTGTACGTCTGACCACGAGGATTTGGTACACGGCGGTAATGAGGATCGTAAACGCAAAGATGAGCACCGCGATGGCATTGCCAAATCCATGGCGGAAGCTGGTAATCGCGTAGCGGATCATATAGGTTGCCATGACATCCGTCGAACCGGCCGGACCGCCTTTGGTCATGACCAGGACGATATCGGCCGCTTTCATAGCACCGGCTACCGACAACATGACCACCACGCTGATGATCGGCATGATTAACGGGATCGTGATCTTGACGGCTCGTTGAATGCCATTCGCTCCATCGATCGCCGCGGCCTCGTCCAGTTCCTTAGGAATCGCCAGGATCGCCGCCAGCACCATCACGATGTAGAACCCCGTCCACTGCCAGGCATTCGTAATGAGGATAGAGATCATCGCCCAATTCTTGTCGGACAGCCAATATACCGGGGAAATCCCGAACACCCCCAGCAATTGATTCATCAATCCAAAATCGGGATTATAAATAAACCCCCACAAAATCCCGATAACGGCCGTCGACATGATCGATGGCATAAAAACAGCCGTCTTGTACAAACCCTTAAGCTTCTTGACATTTGCGATCAGCAAGGAGAAAAACACGATCAGCGGTACCTGGATGAAGCAGGAGAACAAAATAAAATAAACGTTGTTCCGCACCGATTTCCAAAACGCTTGATCCTCGAACGCCATCGTGTAATTATCCAATCCGATGTAAGTCATGTGTTTGGAAATGCCGTTCCAACTGGTAAAGCTGTTGTTGATGGCCGTAAAGATCGGATAAATGAAAAAGGCAAGGAACAAAATCAATGCCGGGAGAACAAACAAACCATAAATCAGAGGACTTCTGAGCGCTTTGTTCATGCCAATACCTCCGTAGTTGGAAGCAAGGGCGTCCCCCGGACCGCTGCCGGCGGGTGACGCCCTTGCTCGATGATCATAATAGATGATTACTCTGCTGCGGCATTGGCCGCTTCTTGCGCCGCTTGCACATTCTCCAGCATCTTCGCCGGTTCGATTTCACCGCCGATGATTTGTTGGATACCCATGCTAAGCGCCGTGTTGACTTCCGCTTGCACGAGAGCGTCAAATGCCGGGAACGAGGTGCCGATTTCGCTGACCGCTTTGAAAATATCCTGCATCAACGGGTCGTCAGACGCCGTTTTCATTTGTTCCAAATCCATTTTCATCGCCGGCAGCACACCGTCTTCTTTCAAGCCGCGAAGCTGCATTTCGTCCGTCCACATGTTCTTGATGAATTCCTTGACAGCCGCAAGCTTCCGCGGATCCTCGGCAACGGCGCTGGAGAAGCCATAGCCGTTATTGGCGTCCTGCATGACAACCACTGGATCGCCTGCATTCACCGGAGGCATATTGAAGAAGCCGATTTTGCCGACCATATCGCCGGCTTGAGCCGAGTCACGGAACACGGAGTTCGCCCAGGAGCCGTCCATCATCATGATCGCTTCGCCCGTAATAACTTGGTTTCTCATATCTGCGTATTCGAAACCGAGTTCGCCTTTTTTGTAGTAACCTTTTTGAACCCATTCTTGATGTTTCGCGATGGCGGTTACCATCTTCTCATCGGTCCATTTCGTTGCACCCGTTTTGAAACCGTAAGTGATCTCTGGTCCGGCATAATACGACCACAGGTTATTGGTCGTCATCAGCGGAATCCAGGCATCCTTCGAGGATTGAGCAAATGGAATTTTGCCGTCTGCTTTGATTTTCTCGGCGAGTTGCTCCAGTTCTCCAAGTGTCTTAGGCACCGTCAAACCTTTGGCCTCGAAATATTCTTTATTATAGAAGTAACCTTCGATTGAACCGCCGATCGGCAGGCCATACACTTTGCCGTCAAGCGTAAATGGATCTAATGTCGTAAATTTATCCTTAATGCCGAGCTCCTCGATAATCGGAGTCAGATCCAGCATCAAGCCTTCCTTGGCATACAGCTGGGCATCCGGGCTGCCGAATACGTCGAAGACTTCTGGTGGTTTGCCCGCGGCCATCTCGCCCCGCAGCTTCTCTTTGCGGTTCACTTCAGAATCAACCGCATCCAGCTTGATGGTTAAGCCCGGTACGGCGGCTTCCGTTTGTTTGACTACGTCCTCCAACATCGCCAGTCGGAATTTCTTGGATTCCCCAACCTGCGTGTGCCGGATCGTGATCTCAAACGGATCGTTATTCGTTTCCGTTTCCGTCCCCGCATTCGACGTGCTCTGACCCTCGTTCGCCGGGGCAGCATTCTTTCCGTTATTCCCGGAATTGGAATTGCCGCAACCCGCCAGCAGCGCGGATGCGATAAACACAAGAGATAGCAACAGCGTTAGACTCTTCCTCATGTTCTATAGACCCTCCTCAAACTCGTTTATGTGATACACCCTCATTATAGAAAGCGCCATCAGCTTTGATAAGGAGGACATTTTTCTATTAAGGGGATAATATCATCTAAATTAGAAAATGAAAACGGTTAAACCTAACATCTATAGAAAGGTTTAACCGTTTGAGGTTGGATTATTGAGTTTTGTGTAAGGTTAACTTACGCGTGATCAGGATTTAGCTGCTGTTTGCTGCTCCCCTTCATGAATCAACCGATAAGCCCGTTCGACTTCTTCGTCGGTCGGGGAAGGCACACCTTCCAGCGGGTAAGCCCAACCGAGCTCCTGCCATTTATAAATGCCCATTTGGTGATACGGGAGGATTTCGAATTTCTCTACTCCTTGGAGACTGCCGATAAATCGCCCAAGCTCCAGCAAATCTTGCTCATCGTCATGGATGCCGGGCACATAAACGTGACGGATCCACATGTTTCGGCCATGATCAGACAGCCAGCGCGCCATCTTCAGCATCCGATCATTTGGCTTGCCGGTCAGCTTGATGTGTTTCTCGTTATCGATATGCTTCAAATCCAGCAGCACCAAATCGGTAACGTCCAGGAGGTCGCGAATCTTGTCCCCTTCGTTGTAGCCGTTCGTATCCAGCGTCGTATGAAGGTTCCAGCGTTTCTTCACTTCCCGGAACAACTCGGTGACGAACGGCGCCTGCAGTGTTGCCTCCCCGCCGGATACCGTCAGTCCGCCGCCCGAAGAGCGGTAATAACTTAAGTACGGCTCGATTTCGGCAAGCACTTCTTCTACGGTCATTTCCTTGCCTTCGGTCAGGCTCCAGGTGTCCGGGTTATGGCAATACTGGCACTGCAGCAAGCAGCCCTGCATAAAGAGGACGAAGCGAATCCCCGGCCCATCTACCGTTCCGAAAGTTTCCAATGAATGTATGCGACCTTTAAGCATCTTCCGTCACCCTTTCCATGATCATCCGGCCGATAAAAGAATGAGGAGAAAGGCGATTGGCCTAACTCCCCATTCTATCGTTCAGCTTGGATTATTGCTGCCTGTCAGCAGATGTTATTACATTTTGCCGTGGAACGTACGGTTGATCACATCGAGCTGTTGCTCGCGAGTCAACTTGATGAAGTTCACCGCATAACCCGATACACGGATCGTCAGCTGTGGATATTGCTCTGGATGATCCATTGCGTCAAGCAAAGTCTCACGGTCAAACACGTTAACGTTCAGGTGATGTGCATTGCTGCCGAAGTATCCGCCCATCATCGAAGCGAGGTTCGAGATCCGGGTATCTTCGTCTTTGCCCAGCGCCTTAGGTACGATCGAGAAGGTGTTCGAGATGCCGTCCAAGCTGTGCTCGTAAGGCAGTTTCGCTACCGAGCTCAGGGAAGCCAAGGCACCTTTCTTATCGCGGCCGTGCATTGGGTTCGCACCTGGTGCGAACGGTTCGCCGGCTTTACGTCCATCAGGCGTTGTACCTGTTTTCTTACCATATACAACGTTCGAGGTAATTGTCAAGATCGATTGCGTTGGTAATGCGTTCCGGTAAGTATGGTGTTTGCGAATCATGCCCATGAATGTTTCTACCAGGTTTACAGCGATTTGGTCAACACGGTCGTCGTTGTTGCCGTAGCAAGGGTATTCGCCTTCGGTAACGAAGTCAACCGCGATGCCATTCTCATTGCGAATAGGTTTAACCTTCGCGTATTTGATTGCGCTGAGCGAGTCAGCCACAACCGACAGACCAGCGATACCGCAAGCCATTGTACGCAGGATATCACGATCATGAAGCGCCATTTCGATCCGTTCGTAAGCGTATTTGTCATGCATGAAGTGAATGACGTTCAGTGTATTTACATACAATTTAGCCAACCATTCCATCATTGGAACGAAACGTTTCATGACTTCGTCATATTCAAGATATTCGGAAGTAATCGCTGGATATTCCGGACCTACTTGCGAACCGTATCTTTCATCTTTACCGCCGTTGATCGCATACAGCAAGCATTTTGCCAAGTTCGCGCGGGCGCCGAAGAATTGCATTTGTTTACCAATTCTCATTGCGGATACGCAGCAAGCGATACCGTAGTCGTCGCCGTAGATCGGACGCATCAGATCGTCATTTTCATATTGAATCGAGCTGGTTTCGATCGATACTTTGGCACAGAATTTCTTGAACGCATCCGGAAGTTTTTCCGACCAGAGTACAGTCAGGTTTGGTTCTGGAGCAGCTCCCAGATTGTAGAGCGTGTGCAGGAAGCGGAAGCTGTTCTTCGTTACGCGAGTGACGCCTTGCACGGACATCCCGCCGATCGATTCGGTTACCCAAGTTGGGTCGCCGCTGTACAATTCGTTATATTCCGGAGTTCTCAGGAATTTCACGATCCGCAGCTTCATAACGAAATGGTCAACCAGTTCTTGAGCCGATTCTTCCGTTAATACGCCTTCGGCCAGGTCGCGTTCGATATAAGCATCGAGGAACGAAGATACGCGGCCAAGGGACATTGCAGCGCCGTCTTGTTCTTTAACCGCTGCAAGGTATCCGAAATACAGCCATTGGAAAGCTTCTTTCGCATTGTTTGCTGGTCTAGCGATGTCGAATCCGTACATTTGACCCAGTTGCTTCAGTTCGCCCAAAGCGCGGATTTGCTCGGACAACTCTTCGCGTTGGCGAATGACTTCTTCGCTCATCACGTCAACATCAAGTTCGGCATGCTCTTGTTTCTTTTGATTGATCAGGAAGTCTACGCCGTACAGGGCTACGCGGCGGTAGTCGCCGATGATGCGGCCGCGGCCGTAAGCATCTGGCAAGCCGGTGATAATCCCGGTATGACGAGCGTTTCTCATATCTGCAGTATAGGCATCAAAAACGCCTTGGTTATGTGTTTTACGAACGTTCGTGTACAGATCCACGATATCTTCCGGAAGCTCAAAGCCGTAGGCTTTACAAGCAGTAATAACCATCCGGATGCCGCCGTTAGGACGGATCGTGCGTTGGAAAGGCGCCGAGCCTTGCACACCAACGATTTGTTCTTTGTCTTTGTCAAGGTATCCAGGAGCATGGGAAGTAATGGTCGAAGGCGTGTTTACGTCAACATCCAATACGCCGCCAGCTTCTCTTTCTTTCTTGGACAAGCCCGATACGATCTCCCACAGAGCTTTCGTGTTCGCCGTTGCGCCTTTCAAGAAAGATTCGTTACCGAGGTAAGGCGTGATGTTCGTATCGATGAAATCCTTGGTGTTCACCTCATTCATCCATTTGCCCGGTTTGAAGCCTCTCCATGCGTTTTGCACTTCTTGCACTTCTTTTTCGATCACCGACATCTTTATTCCCTCCATTTATATAGTGGTCGCGGTTTGAAGGATATATCCCGCGCCTCATGATCCCTTAAATTTGTGATACTTTTCACAACTTAGACAATAATTGTGCCCGGCTATCAGGACCGGGGTTCCACTCCATCATCACTCTATGAGGGATCATTTATAATGTAATCATAGCGTATGTCCTATAAAAAGATTGTGACAAATATCACATTAAGTGATATTTGTCACGTTTTCAGAGCGTTTTGTTCACTTATTCTTCAAATCTTCCGTAGAAGGCGTCGCGGTATACATCAGCCAGTTCGGATACAAGCGGCAGCTTCGGATTCGCCGTCGTACATTGGTCTTCGAAGGCGCGATCTGCCAGGTAATCAACCCGCGATTCAAAGTCCTTCGCATCGAAGCCAAGCTCTTGGAACGTTTCTGGAATGCCCAGCTTTTTGTTCAGTTCGCGGATCGCTTTGATCAAGCTCTTCACGCCTTCTTCCGTCGTGCGCGCCGGAAGTCCCAGAATGCGGGCGATTTCCGCGTAACGCTCGTCAGCCACGAAGTTCGTGTATTTCGGCCATGCGGCAAATTTCGTTGGTTTCTTCGCATTGTAGCGGATCACGTGCGGCATCAGGATCGCGTTCGTACGTCCATGCGCCGTGTGGTATTGGCCGCCCCATTTATGTGCCAAGCTGTGGTTAATGCCGAGGAAAGCGTTGGCGAACGCCATACCAGCCAGGGTCGAAGCATTGTGCATTTTCTCGCGGGCCAATTTGTCACCTGTCAACGCGGATTTCTCCAGCCATTCGAACACCAGTTGAATCGCTTTGATTGCCAGACCGTCTGTGAAGTCATTAGCCATGACCGACACATAAGCTTCGATCGCATGAGTCAGTACGTCCATACCGGTATCGGCTACCGCTACTTTCGGCAAGCTATAAACGAACTCAGGGTCGATAATCGCTACGTCTGGAGTCAGCTCATAATCAGCCAACGGATATTTCGTGTTGCCGTTGATTTTATCCGTAATAACCGCAAACGAAGTAACTTCAGAACCAGTACCCGACGTTGTCGGAATCGCCACGAATTTCGCTTTTTGGCCCAGTCGTGGATATTTGTAGATCCGTTTGCGAATATCCATGAATTTTTGCTTCAGGTTATGGAAGTCGGTATCCGGATATTCGTAGAACAGCCACATGCCTTTCGCGGCATCCATTGGCGAACCGCCGCCCAAGGCGATAATGCAGTCCGGCTGGAATTTGGCCATCAATTCGGTACCGCGTTCCACAGTCGTTGTCGATGGATCCGGCTCAACGTCCGAGAACACTTCGATGGCAACCGGCGTTTGACGTTGACGCAGATAGTGCTCCACTCTTTCCACGTAGCCCAGTTTCACCATCATCGGGTCGGTTACGATCAGTACGCGGGAGATGTCCGGCATTTTGGCCAGATATTGTGTCGAATTCTTCTCGAAGTAGATTTTGTTAGGGACTTTAAACCATTGCATATTCACGGTACGACGATTCACCCTTTTCACGTTGATCAGATTGATGGCCGTGACGTTCGACGAAGTCGAGTTGCGTCCATACGATCCGCAGCCCAGCGTCAGCGACGGCAGGTTCGTGTTGTAGATGTCGCCAATACCGCCTTGCGAAGAAGGCTGATTTACCAGGATCCGGCAAGTTGGCATCCGATCCGAGAATTTTTGAATAACTTCTTCATTATTCGAGTGGATGACCGAGGAGTGGCCCATGCCGCCGAATTGAACGACTTCCAGCGCACGCTCGATACCTTGCTCTGCGTTTTTCACCTTGTAACAAGCGAGCACAGGGCTCAATTTCTCCGCAGACAATGGGAACTTCGGACCCACGCCTTCGATTTCGGCAACGAGAATTTTTGTTCCAGCCGGCACGTCGATCCCGCACATTTCAGCAATCTTCACTGCAGGTTGGCCAACGATCGAAGGATTCACTGCGCATTTATCGGCGATGATCGCGCCTGCTGTCAGCTTAGCTGCTTCATCTTTATTCACGAAGTAACAGCCGTTAGCGATCATTTTCTTCTTCACTTGGTCGAAAATCGGTTCTTCAATAATGACAGCTTGCTCGGATGCACAAATCATGCCGTTGTCAAACGTTTTGGAAAGGATCAGGTCATTGACCGCTTGATCCAGGTCCGCACTCTTTTCAATGAAGCAAGGAACGTTACCAGGGCCTACACCCAGTGCCGGTTTTCCGCAGCTGTAAGCGGCTTTCACCATTGCGGATCCGCCGGTAGCCAGGATGCAGGCGATATCAGGGTGATTCATCAGCGCGTTCGTGCGATCCATGGAAGGATTTTCGATCCATTGAATGCAATCGGCTGGGGCGCCATGTTTAACGGCTGCTTCGAGCAATATTTTAGCGGCTTCCGTACTGCAGGCTTGAGCGGATGGATGGAAACCGAAAATGATCGGGTTACGTGTTTTGATGGCGATCAGAGATTTAAAGATGGTCGTCGACGTCGGGTTCGTCACTGGGGTAATCCCCATAATGACCCCTACCGGCTCGGCGATTTTTTGGAAGTTGTCATAAGAATTGTCTTCGATCACGCCTACCGTTTTGTCGTACTTGATACTGTGCCAGATGTATTCGGTCGCAAACATGTTCTTAATGATTTTATCCTCATACACCCCGCGGCCTGTTTCTTCAATCGCCAGTTTCGCGAGATGCATGTGTTTGTCGAGCCCAGCCAAAGCCATAGCTTGCACAATGTTGTCAATTTGCTCTTGATCCATGCTCATGAAAGCTTCGGAGGCTTTCTTCGCCTTGTCGATCAAAGTTTGAATGTAATCTTGAGCGGTTGCCTGTGCTTTTGGAGCCACTTCGTTTTTAACGGCCATCTCTCTCATCCTCCTAAGTTGTGTTAAGGATTTTTGCCTGCAGGAACGGGTGATCATGTCTCGTGAAAAAATTCACTTGCAAGCTAACCCTTATGAAGCTTGTGTGCTTCTCTTTATGTCTTGATCATAGCACAGGGGATGATCTTTGTATAGTGAATTATTTCACATACTTTAAAAAAGTTGAAAGTTTTCACTTGCCATGATTTTATTTTCATATATACTTTATATTGCGTGAAAATTTTGAATTGATTTTGATCTGCTTCAAGCCTGTTAATTTGCGCTTTACATAGCGCATCTATACTAGCCGACAAAGTGAATTTTCTCACAATGTTGAAATTTCGACACTTTTTCAGGCTTTACGGCCCCCAAAAAACCAAAAAAACGTTATATAATTAATTTAAAATTTTCAGAAAAATTTGGAGTACAAAGGGGAAATCGATAATGAGTGAAATTTTAAATGCCACCCTGCCCCGCGGTAATACGAGCTGTTTTACAGAGCAAAACTTTAATCGCCTTCTCGTTACGATGAAAGACAAAGCATATCCCGAGGGGACGCATTTGTTCTGGGAAGGTGACTTTTCCGATAAACTGTTCTACATCAAACGCGGCCGTGTGAAGTTGACCAAATCGACGGATGAAGGCAAGGAATTGATCCTGTACATGTATGGTCGCGGTGACATGGTTGGTCAGGCCGATCCGTTCTTCAGCACGAAGCATAGCTTCACTGCCGAAGTCATCGAAGACTGTGAAATTGGCGTCATCGAGCAGAAGGACCTGGAAATTATGATCTGCCAGCATTGTGATTTCGCCATCGATTTCATGAAATGGATGGGGATCCATCATCGGTTGACGCAGACGAAATTCCGTGACTTGATGATGTACGGCAAACCCGGCGCATTGTGCTCGACATTGATCCGCCTTAGCAATACGTACGGCGAACAGCATGGAGACACCATTCTGATCAACAAGAAGATCACCCACACTGACTTGTCCAACATGATCGGAGCAACACGCGAGAGCGTCAACCGGATGCTGAGCGACCTGCGTAAGAAGGACGCACTGGAGTACGAGAACGGCATGATCGTGATCAAAGACCTCGTGATGCTGCAGGATATTTGCCATTGTGAGCTGTGTCCGAACGAAATTTGCCGCATCTAATTGCCCCCCTCCCTTCTACATTCATATAGACGCTAGTTCTAGCGAATTGAACCGTCCCTTCATTGGTTGGACGGTTTTTTACTTTATCCCTTTCCCAAATAAAACAAATAATCCCCCCAAGTCACGTCTCAGCCAGACGAACTTGAGGGGATCCTACGCAGCTGATCAAACTTATGCTTTCTTACGCACGGGCGAAATAAACCAGTAGGCCATACCGACAAACACGGCGCCGCCAACCATATTGCCTAGAGTAACCGGCACCATGTTGTGCAGCCAGCCTGCAACCGTAATCGTATCCGGATGATTCGGAAGCAGCAGCGACAAGCTGAGCAAAGTCATATTGGCCACGCTATGCTCGTAACCACTCGCGATAAACGCATAGAGGCACCACCAGATCAAGACGAGCTTAGCGATATCCTCCTTGGCCCGATTCGCCATCCAAAGCGCCAAACACACAAGCCAGTTACACAGAATCCCGCGAAAGAACAGCTCCGTCACCGGAGCGCCCATCTTCTTGGCGGAAGCGGCAAAGATCAAATGCTCTGGCGCGGCTGTCTTAAACAAACCGCTGCCGACGATGAGCAAACAAAGCACCAATGCGCCTGCCAGGTTGCCTAGAAAAACAAGAGTCCAGTTCTTCGCCGTATCGCCAACCGTTGTCCGCTTCGCGAGCGTACTTGCCGTAAAGAACATATTATTGCCAGTAAACAACTCCGAGCCGGCAAATACAACCAACGTCAGGGCCAGTCCGAAGGACATCCCCATCAACATCGTCTGATACGGCGATTTGACCGCGGCCAGCGGTCCGCCTATGCTGAAGATCAGAATGATCCCCAACCCGACATAAGCCCCTGCCAGCATGGCCGATACGAAATACCGGGACAGACTTTCATTCATCTTCTCCTTTTTCTTGACTGCCGTTTCCACGATCGCTTCCACATTTTGTGTAAACATTTGTGTTCCTCCCCCATATTAAGCCTGTCCTGCTTTCAAAAAAAGCACGGCGACCTCTCGATCACCGCGCTTCAGTTCACCCCGCTTACGCTTGCTGCAGCACCGCTGCGGCAATGAAAACCTGTCCCTCTTCCACCTTGACCGGGAACATCGTCACCCGGCCGGTATCCGGCGCTTGAACGAGCCCGGTGGTCAGGTCGATTTTCCAGTCGTACAACGGATCATACAGATAATGACCCGAAACGATGCCCTCGGCCAGCGGTCCGCCCTTTGGATGTGGATTCTGGTTCAGCGCGGCAAATATTCGACCATCCGACGTACGGAACACCGCGATCGGCAGATCGCCTAGTTCCACGACTCGCCCGATCTGTGGCAAGAAATTCTCCAGGGCGCCGACCGGGTAAAACGTATCGCCACTCAACTCGATCTTCATACTTTATAACCCCTTTCGCTTTGGACGTTACACTACAGCTGGTTGCTCATTTCCAACGAATGATACAATTTACCGCGTTGCTCATCATCGTTCAGCACTTTTTTCCATGGATCTGTTACTTGATTCAAGGCAAATTCAATACGCTCCATCAACGCCTTGCGGTTCTCGGTGTCGTCTACGACAACCGAGCGAATATGCTCGAGGCCCATCCGTTCTACCCACTCCGACGTTCTCTCCAAGTAGTTGCCGGTTTCGCGGTAATATTGCATGATTGCACCGCACAGCTCGATCAGTTCCTCATCGGTTTTCACCTTGCAGAGCGAATCCGCCAACCGCGCCTTAATCCCGCCGTTACCGCCGATGAAGATCTCCCAACCGCCGTCATTGCCGACGATACCAATGTCCTTGGTGCACGATTCGGCACAGTTACGCGGGCAGCCGTTTACGGCCATTTTGAATTTGGCCGGGAAATCAAGCCGTTCGAATTTACGTTCCAGCAGCGCGCCCATGCCCATCGAGTCCTGGGTGCCGAAGCGGCAGAATTGCGAACCTACACATGTTTTGACCGTACGCAGCGATTTGGCATAAGCATACCCCGACGGCATATCCAGCTCTTCCCAAACTTTCGGCAGATCTTCTTTCTTCACACCGATCAAGTCGAGCCGTTGTCCGCCCGTGACCTTCACTACTTTGACATCGTATTTCAAGGAGACGTCGGCGATCTTCTTCAGGTCTTCCGGAGTTGTTACACCGCCGTACATCCGCGGCACCACTGTGTAAGTGCCATCCTTCTGGATGTTGGCATTCATTCGTTCGTTGACGAAACGCGAAGCCTTCTCATCCTCGTGCGTATCCGGGTAAATCATGCCGAGGTAGTAGTTGATGGCGGGCCGGCACTTCGAGCAGCCTTCCGGTTGCGACCATCCGAGTACGTTCATGACCTCTTTGGTTGTTTGCAGACCTTTCTCCTTGATCTCCGCAACGATCTCATCGCGGCTCAGCGTCGTGCAGCCGCAAATCCCCTGCTTCGCTGTTTGCGTGAAGCCGTCTCCAAGTACATATTGCAAGATTTGCTCCACGACCGGTTTACACCCGCCGCAAGAACGGGTCGCCCCGGTGCATGCCTTGATCTCGTCCACCGTCGTCATCCCTTGATTCACGACACAGTCGACGATCGTGCCTTTGGTAACCCCGTTACAGCCACAGACGATTTCCTCGTCGCTCATCGTTTCGACCGAGGCCTTCTTCTTGGCTCCGCCGCCGCAGCAGCCTCCGCCCATCAGCGACTCGTACAATTCGTCGGTCATCTCTGCGCCTTGCTTGATTAGCTTCTGCAGCTCGGTCGAATCCGTGATATCGCCGAACAGCACCGCACCTACCAGCTTGCCATCCTTCAGGAGAATTTTCTTATACGTGCGTTTCCAATCGTCCTTGTTCGCAATGACCGTATGCTCCGGCCCGTCGATGAATTCGCCAGTCGAGAAGACGTCTACGCCGGAAATTTTCAGCTTGGTCGACACGACCGAACCTTCATAAGGCGGAGTGTCTACGCCGCTGATATGTTTGGCCAATACGTTCCCCTGCTCGAACAGCGGCGCGACCAGACCGTAACAGATTCCGCGGTGCTCGGTGCATTCGCCAACCGAGTAAACTCCCTCAAGCGAGGTTTGCATGAAGTCGTTAACCACGATCCCGCGGTTCACTTCCATTCCGCTGGCCTTGGCAACGGCGACATTCGGTTTGATCCCTACGGCCATAACGACGAATTCCGCCTCAAGCTCCGTTCCGTCCGTGAACCGCAGACCGCTAACCCGGTTGTCCCCGAGCAGCTCTTTCGTTTGCGCGCCCATCTTGAACTTGATGCCTTGACGTTCCAGCTCCGCTTGCAGCATGCCTGCCGCTTGATGATCCAACTGGCGTTCCATCAGGTCTTCCATCAAATGTACGACCGTTACGTCCATGCCAAGCTGTACGAGCCCCTTGGCTGCTTCCAAACCAAGCAGGCCGCCGCCGATCACAGCCGCCTTCTTGCAAGTTCTGGCCGCTTGCAGCATTTGCTCGCAATCTGCGATATCGCGGAAGCCAACGACCCCTTCCTTATCGCTGCCCGGAATCGGCAGAATAAACGAAGTCGAGCCAGTAGCAATCAACACTTTATCGTACGGAACACGTTGTCCGTTATCGACCACAACCTCTTTGGCCTCTGCATCGATCCGCTCAACGGTTGTCCCCATATGCAGCGTAATCCCATGATCCTTATACCAATTCAAATCATTTAATACGATGTCGTCCATCGTCTTGCTGCCTTCCAGCACATACGACAGCATAATCCGGTTATAGTTCGGATGCGGCTCGCTTCCGAAGACCGTAATGTCAAATTTCGTAGTCAACTTCAGGATTTGCTCCACGGCGCTGATGCCGGCCATTCCGTTCCCGATCACGACCAGTTTCTCTCTGTCCGTTCCCATGTTCGTAATGCCTCCTCCTATAAATACCTAGTTCTCTAGTGTCTTTACGAATAGTTCAATTTTTAAGTGATACTCTTAGTATAAATTTAAAATTGAAGATATCTTGTGATTACATTCACATTAATTGTGAAAGTTTACACAATCTTTTGTCATAACTATTTTCGAAAACCTATTGAAAAAATCCGCAACCCCGGTTATGACCAGGATTGCGGATTCCATAAGCTGTATCGTTCAAACCTACTTATTTCTGTTTCAAGGTAATTTCTACATTATCCTGCGGCTTTAATCTCATATCCAGCCCCGTATCCAGCAGCTTCTTCCCGTTCACCTTCAGGATCCACTGTTCGTTCTCCTGGGGAGTATATCCGCCGACAGACACTATGGACTTGTTGGTGGGATTAAACTGAACGATACCACTGCGTATGAGAAGATCCCTAACCGTCGTGTTATCGTCGTATTTATTGACGTAATATTTCTTCTCCGGACTACCGCCGTCGATAATCAGTAGCAAGGACGCCTGATGCGGGATCGCTTCATAACTGTCGACCGTCTTGACATAGACGAGCAGTTTATCGCCGATCTTCAACTCTTCATCCCAGTCGCCGGAAGCCAGCTCTTTGTCATTCAGCCGAGTTCCCCACTCCAGAGTGGAATCCAGCGACACTTCCCCAACCGCTTGGATAGCCGATCGATCCTCCGTGAACCTCACGATCCCGCTGCTCTCCAGCGCATGACGTGCCGTTAGCCCAGCCATATAATCGTAATGCAGGCTGCGCGTCACATCGGGAATAAAGGTGCCCCCGTCGATCGTCAATGTGATGTCGTGGGGTTGTTCTTTGTCGGTTCTCGGCGCTTCCGCCGGTGCCGGTTGATCCGTAATTTGGCCTTGGGCGCAAGCCGTCACGATTATTGCTATTCCTGCCATCCATCCAACAAGCCATCGCCATCTCTTGTGCATTGCCGCCCCGCCCTTCTCCTATCATTGTCCCAACCCGGGCAATAGAATATTCCTTATCTTAAGGATAACGGACAAGGCGCAGGTTCTCAAATTTTATGCAAGCGAGGGATCGCTGTGTTAGATGTCCCTTACCTCAGTGTAACGTGGGAATAACACATTATTTTCCAAATGTACATGCGTAAAGGTCATTCCCTCCAACTCCTCCAGGCGCGCGTAAGTAAGGCGATACGTCGTACAGGCATGGGTCGGCGGTTGAAAATCCTCGGTTAACTCTCGCAATTGCTTCAAGATATTCCCCGCGCCGTCATGCTCCGATTCCAGATCGGCAATGGCGACCTGCAGTTTCCCGAGCACTTCGGGCTCACGGCCGGCATCCCAGTTGAGCATCTTCGGGAATACCTCCGCCTCCTCTTTATCCGTGTGCTCCAACAACTCACGCCGCAACTCGCCGAACAATCGGGCCACCTCAAGCAGATGAGGATCTCCCTCACCGTGTACACGCGAGACCTTCGTCACGTATTTTTGAATTTCCGGAAGCTCTTCCCGTAAATAACGATGATGTTTGCCTACGATATGTTTGACCAGGTCCGCAGATGACGCTTGAAGCCAATTCTCTCCTTCTGTGGTATGCGGGTGTTCAGCCATCATACGGTTCAATTCGTCCAGCAGCCGCTCTGCCGGAACCCCACTTTCTTCCGCCGCCTCGGTAATCGGTCGATTTCCCCCGCAGCAAAAGTCGATTTTCCGTTGCCGGAAATAATCCGCGGCTTTGGGAAACCGCAGCACAATGTCTCGAACTCTATCGGTTATTTGAAATTCCAATGGGTTAATATCCATTCCTAATACCTCCCGAAATAGTGAAGTCAAGCTTACTTCTCCACCATACTTCACGGACACCGCTGTTTAGGTGATTGCGCTCACTTCGCGACGCTAACTTGATTTCCGCAAAAAATAAAAAGGCCCCCTGTCTTAGGAGACCTATCGTATGTTCATATTTATTACTTAAGTACGTCGTGGTCAACGTAACGCTCGCCGTTCAGCTCACTGATCAGCTCGATCGCAACCTTCGCACCGTCACCGGCGGTGATGATGGTATGCACGCTAACCCCGGCAACCGTTCCCGCTGCCCAAACGCGCGGAATGCTCGTACGGCCTTCGCCGTCAGTAGCAATCACCGTTTTGATTCTAGGCTCCCGGCCATCCTTCAGCTCCAAGCCGATAGCGCTTGCAAGATCGGTTAGCGCACCAGTGGCCAATACAATATGGGACGCTTCATAACTGCGGCCGGATTCGGTCTTGACGGTCACTTTCGATCCGCCGTTCGTATCCACGCCCGTCACTTTTTCCTCAATGAATTTCGCGCCGAATTTCTCCGCTTGCTCCCGTCCGATCTTCAGCAGATCCGGTCCGGAGATTTCCTTCGCGCCGTAATGATTCTCGATCCATGCCCGTTTGGTCATGCTAGCGTTGCTGTCCAGAACGAGAGTTTCTTTTCCCGCTTTGGCCAAGAAAAGCGCTGCGCTGGCTCCCGCCGGTCCTGCTCCGATAACTATTACCTCAGCCACAAGTACACCCACTTTCTATTGTTTTCATGCCGCCCGCTCGCCGGTAACGGCATGCCGATCACTTGATCCATTCGGATGCCCAAGCCTGAACCTCATCCATTACCGAACGAAGCGCACGCCCCTTCTCGGTCAATTCATATTCAATACGAACCGGTGTCTCCGGATAAACGTGACGGATCAAGATCCCTTCACATTCCAAATCCTTCATCCGCTCCGACAACATTTTATCGCTCATGGAAGGAATCTGATTGGAAATATCCTTGAATCGTTTCGGCCCGCTCATCAGCGTATTGATGATCAAACCGTTCCAACGCTTGCCTAGAAACGAAAAAGCCGATTCAAATCGCGGACACATCGCATGAGAATGCTCATCCATAAAATTCACCTCGTTATCATTGCCCGCCTAAAGGCTGAAGACTTACATTTTGTTAGTATATTTCATATTAGCATATTTGCCATGGGAAAGTAAGGGGGTATCCGGGTCATTTGAAAAAACGGCCGCCTTGGCGGCGGCCGCTAATATAGTATATTACCCTGGTTGTAACTTATACCCTCCACATTTCGGTGGTAAAACCGTAGCGCTTCATGCTCGCCGAATCGATCGTTCTATCAATTAAAATAAACCGTTTGTCCGGTTCTCGCCGACTCGTAAATGGCTTCTAAAATTTCAGTTACGACAAGCGCCTGCTCCGGTTTAACGAGCGGCTCCTTATCCTCCAGAATGGCCTGCACCCAAGCTCTCGCTTCGCGCGTGGCATCAGTTTCCTGTTTGCCTTCGAAGAAAGCGACGCCGCCCGAACCCAAATCGACCTTCGTCTCATACAACCGGCTCATTTTTTCGCCATTGAGGCGAAGTCCGTTGGTCATATCCGCTCCGCCTTCTGTGCCGCACAGCAGCGTTTTGGCTTCGCCAAAATCTACGACGTTCAGCGCCCAGCTTGATTCAAGGATAATCGTTGCGCCATTCTTCATCGTAATGAAACCAAACGCGGAGTCTTCCACTTTAAATTCTTCCGGATCCCAGGGCCCAAACGCATTAGCCGCATTCTCACGGTTCCCCAGCTTATGGAAGACGGAACCGGTGACGCTCTTCGGCTCGTAGTTGTTCATCAGCCATAAGGTCAGGTCCAGCGCATGGGTGCCGATATCGATCAATGGACCGCCGCCTTGCTTCTCTTCGTCCAGGAATACGCCCCACGTAGGCACCGCCCGGCGACGGAGCGCCAGCGCCTTCCCAAGATAAATGTCGCCTAATTCGCCATTTTCGCACAGCTCCTTCAAGTACAAGCTGTCGTTGCGGAAGCGGTTCTGGTAAGCAATCGTCAGCTTTTTGCCCGTACGATTGGCAGCATCCAGCATTTGGCGAGCCTGCTCGGCCGTTTTGGCCATGGGTTTCTCACACATCACATGGCGGCCGGACTCCAGCGAGGCGACCGTGATTTCCGCATGGGAATCATTGGGCGTGCAGACATGCACGACTTCGACGTCGCTTTCTGCTAACAGCTGACGGAAATCGGTATAAACCTTGGCGCCTTCCGCGCCATATTGCTCCGCCGCCTTGGCTGCGCGTTCCTGGACGATGTCGCAGAACGCGACCATTTCCACCTCAGGTTGCTGAGCCAGGCTGGGCAAATGCTTACCGTTCGCAATCCCGCCGCAACCGATGATCGCAACTCTCAACGTTCTAGACATGAAGGTTACCTCCTTTTTCCGCGTAAGCACGCACCCACTCCATGCTTGTTTGGATGCTGTCCAGCGGATCTGCAGCGCAGTAATCCTGCTCCACGATCAGCCATTTCACGCCTGCAGCGATCGCTGCGTCGCCGATGTCCGTAATGGCGATTTCCCCGCGGCCCAGCTCAACCGTTTCCGGCGAACCGTCGGCTTTCTTCACCAAGTCTTTCCAATGCACCAACGGAAGCCGCCCCTGATATGTAGCGATATATTCCAGTGGATCCAACCCGGCAAACGCAACCCAGCAAGAGTCAAGTTCAACCTGCAGCAAGGACTCCGGCACTTGCTCGTAAATCGCATCTAGCGCCGGTTTGCCCTCGTGCTGCAACGTCAGTTCAAAATCATGGTTATGATAGCAAAGCACCAAACCTTCTTCTTTACAGCGCTCGCCGAATATTTTCAGATCTTCGATGATTTCCGACCAGCGATCGCGATCCTCCTCCGCCAAATATGGAACGATGATATAACGGCTGCCAATCGCTTTATTAAACGCCAATTCCTCGTCCAAAGCTTCCTTCAGCCGGTTATATGGAGTATGCGCACCAATCGCAGTCAAACCCGTTTCCCGTAATATTTCTTGCACCTGCTCTACCGAGCGGCCATAAAACCCGGCAAACTCCACCCCTTTATAACCAAGCTCCGCCACCTTGCGCAGCGTCTCCTCAAAATCCTGTTCCAAGTGATCTCTTACCGTATACAACTGCAAACCAATTTGCGTCATCTTCTCGTTCACCTCATCCATTGTTGTGGTATAACCTAGAATTCCATTCGCCATGATGTTTACCCATTTAAAGCGCTTTCCATGTACCATAGTATTTCAAAACGCTTCATTGTAAAATGAATAATATGATTGAAACATGAACAATCTGGTCATTTTTTCCTTAAACCCTGTGGAGGACACCGATGAAAGAAGAAGCAAACCTGCAAATTTTGCATGCCGGTTATTCGCTGCACCGTAAGCCATTCCATACGACACAATTAGACGGTCACGAAAATTATCTCATTCGCCTGCAGACATTGGGTAAATGTCGTTCGCGGTTAGATGGGCGGCTGGAGCGGCTGGAGCCCGGTGATTTACTGCTGTTCGCCCCCGGGGATCCTTACGAACTGAAAATCGAAGCCGAACCAAACGGCACAGGTGAACCGGCGGTTTCCAGCGGCGATTACCATATTTTTCTCTCCGGAGAATGGATCGAAGACTGGTGGAACCGCCGGCCGCTTCCCCACCGTTTGAAGGTCCCCTTGTCTGAGGGCATCGTTGGGGCCTTTCGGCAGATCATGCTGGAGCAACGCCGCATCTCCAATCCGACTCCGGAAATATCTGAATACTACTTAAAAATTCTGTGCATGGAGATCGAGCGAAACTTGCTGGAACAGCCGCAGCCTGCCTATCCCACCTATCTTGCCCACCGCCTGAAAAATTATATTGAAGAGAACGCGTCCACTCCCTTTAAACTGGAGGATGCCGCTGCCCACGTCGGCATCAGCGTATCGCGGGCGGTGCATCTGTTTAAGCAGGCGTTTGGCACCAGCATGATTCAGTACACGCTGGAGGTGCGGCTGAACATGGCGCGCGAGCGGATTATCTTCAGCCCTTTATCGCTCGAGCACGTTGCGGAGAGCTCGGGTTTCCCCAGCTATAATTACTTCCATAAAGTATTTCGCAAACGGTTTGGCATGTCTCCCAAGCAATTTCGTCAAACCGCGCGGGACAATGGATCTTAGTGCTTGATGCCTGAAATGCAAACAACGCCGCTTCAGCCTATTCGGCTGCCTGCGGCGTTGTTCATTTCGTTAAATTCCTTAACCTCCGTTGGTTTGCGGTATAGCTTGGCGAAGGCGCGCTTTACGCTTCTTCATTTGGGTGCCAAGCAACACTACGGCAACGATAACCAGAATCTCGAAGCCGTATTTGATCCAAGGACTGGCAAACCAATCGTGGATCAGCGGCTCTTCGACGATCATCTTGGCCGAGGTCCAAGCCAGCACGGCGGCCCCAATCGTAATCACAATCGGATAACGTTCGGTCAGCTTTAGAATTATCGTGCTGCCCCAAACCATGATTGGTACGGATACGGCCAGCCCGATAATGACCAACAGGGTGTCCCCGTGTGCAGCGCCCGCAACGGCAAGCACGTTATCAAGGCCCATCATGGCATCAGCAATGATGATCGTACGGATGGCCGCCCACATTTGGTTGCCTGCTTTAATTTCGTGATTTTTCTCCTCGACCAATAACTTATAAGCAATCCAGACTAGAGCAAGACCGCCGGCGAGTCGTAATCCCGGGATATTCAGCAGTTGCACGACAAGCAAGGTCATGATTACCCTGATAACAATCGCACCGACAGTACCCCAAATAATGACTTTTTTCTGATCCTGGTGCGGCACATTACGAGCGGCAAGGCCGATGACGATCGCATTGTCCCCGGCTAGCACGAGGTCAATCAGGACGATGGATAATAAGGCCATCCAAAATTCCGGTGAAAATAAATCCATGTTCTCTCCCCTTTCTAATTTCCATGCAACGGAACCCATTTTTTCTGGAAAGCCACTTCAAGATCGACCGCTGGCAAGTCTTAAAGGTAGTGTATCAGGCCGGCGGATAATTGATACGGCAGGGATCACGGGAACAATCCCCATCTATATTCCAAAAAAAATACGCCGTGTCCGTATTGGGCACGACGCAATTTATGCATCAAAAGAGACCTTCACCCAATACTCGCTACGGGCAAAGGTCTCGCTAACAACATTTCGTTGCCAATAAAGCCGGGGGTATGTATAACTCCCGTAATGACGACTTTATTGTAGCAGCTACTCCCCTTTGGGAACCATGCATGTTTAATGGAGTTATTATAGCACGTACTTCGGGAGAGCACCAGCCTTTTATGCAAAACGTTTTGGGTTTGGTGCAAAAACAAGTTATAATAAGGAGCGAAACGGAGGGATCACAATGAGTCCAGCGTCAAATTCCAATGTCAAACTGGCCACATTTGCCGGAGGCTGCTTCTGGTGTATGGTTTCGCCATTCGAAGAGCTGCCCGGCATTCATGGCATTATTTCCGGATATACCGGTGGTCATACGGTTAATCCAACCTACGAGCAGGTTTGCGCCGGACACACCGGCCACTACGAAGCCGTGCAGATCACGTACGACCCGGCCGTGTTTCCTTACCGCAAGCTGCTGGAGTTATATTGGCAGCAAATCGACCCGACGGACGAAGGCGGCCAATTCCATGATCGCGGGGAATCGTACCGCACCGCGATTTTTTATCATAATGAGGAGCAGCGCCTGGAGGCGGAGGCTTCTAAGCAAGAGCTTACCCAAAGCGCCCGCTTCAACAAGCCGGTCGTTACGCCGATCCTGCCGGCGGCGCCTTTTTATCCTGCCGAGGAATATCATCAGCAATATCATAAGAAAAATCCGGGGCACTATAAGCTGTACCGCAAAGGCTCCGGACGCGAGGATTTCCTGGAACGCCACTGGTCCGGACCCGAGAATGCCGAGGAACTGAAGGTCCGGCTGACACCAATGCAATACGAGGTGACGCAAAACAATGCCACCGAGCGGCCGTTTACCGGCGAGTACTGGGACCATGAAGAAGAGGGTATTTATGTCGACATCGTCTCCGGTGAACCGCTGTTCAGCTCCCGCGATAAATACGATGCCGGCTGCGGCTGGCCCAGCTTTACGCGCCCGCTGCGCAGCTATCATATCAAGGAAAAGACCGATACCAGCCATTTCATGATCCGCACCGAGGTGCGTAGTCGGTTGGGAGACTCCCACCTGGGTCATGTCTTCGAGGATGGCCCGGAACCAACGGGCCTCAGATATTGCATTAATTCCGCGGCGCTCCGGTTTGTGCCGTTAGCGGATCTAGAGAAAGAAGGGTACGGGGAGTATCTGTACCTGTTCCAAGATGCACACGAATAAGAAGCTAGTACAGAACAAGGCTGCCGATCCCGGCAGCTTGTTCTTTTTGGAGAGGATCAGGATTCTTCGCCCTGCTCCTCTCCGGCCTTCTTACGGGCACGAAACCGCCGCACCTTCATGAGGTTGCCGCACATTTTCTCATCGCAGTATTTTTTCGTTCGATTTCGCGTATCATCATAAAAAATCCAGCGGCAATCAGGGTTATCGCACACTCGAATCCTTGCCTTTTCCCCCTCTAGCAGTGTCTGGCCGAAGCTCACGGCGATTTCCGCCCTCACATGGCGCCAATCTTCCATTACCGGCACATATACCAACCGAACCGCTCCCGGCTCGCCAATCAGACGTCGGTTTACCACATCAAGCGCTAAATGCTCGTTGAGCAGCTGCCAATCCCCATCTTCCATGCCATCACCGTCCGCCAATCTAACCGCTAGCAGGTGCAGACGCTCCCGAAAATGACGCATTGCCGAGGCTTCTTCCGCAGGCATCGGTACGGATGCGACGAGATGCCAGTCGCTAAGAAAACGCTCTTGCCAGGCCGGCTTCTCCAGCCGATCTTCGCTGCGTCCATTCCCCCGCCAATCATGCCACTCGCTGTTCAGAAAATCGCTCCATAATGTCTCCAAAACTGAAAGCCTCCCAAGGTGTAACGACCAAATATATAAATTAATAGTTACATCTATTTCATCTTCTGCTACAATACCATTGTAACCCTTTAAATATTGATTAGCCAGTTACATTGACGAGGAGGATATCGGATGAGCGTAAATGCCGTGGATTTACTCGTACTACAAAAGGACAACACTTGGGAATTGGAGGAATGGATCGTACCGTTGTCAACGGCTTTGGCAGGCACTACCGCCGAGCAAGCCATTTGGGCCCCGCCGGGAGGCGGCAACACGATATGGCAAACGGTCAATCACATCAACTATTACAACGAGCGAATTCTTAGCCGCCTGAACGGGATTGACCCCGGCGCAAACGTAGATACTAATGAAGAGACCTTCGTCGGTACCGGCGGAACGCTGGATGAGACGGCTTGGGCGGAAGTACTGGGCGAAACAAAGCGAATCCAGCTGGAATTACGCGAAGCGATCGCTTCCTTATCCGGTGACGATCTGGAAGCGCCTTATGGCAATTCGGATGAATCAATCGGACGCCAACTCTCCCGCTGGATGCTGCATGACGCCTACCACGCGGGACAAATCGTACTCATTCGCAGGCAGCAAGGTTCCTGGAGATCCTAGGATATCAAAAAAAACGGCCCGAGCCTTAAGCTCGAGCCGTTTTCTCTTTCATCGGGTAAGGCAGACGCATCGGCGCCAGCTGTCCCTGTCCGTAATGGACGGTCCAAGTAATCATTTTGCCAGCAATCAGCACTGCCAATATCGTAAACATGGTTTCTTTGAATGGTAAATATAACAAGGAGACCGTTAACACGACCGCATCCATGATGATGAACATCGTGCCGATTTTAATGCCGGACCACTGACTCAGCAGCATGGACAGAATATCATCCCCACCGCTTGCTCCCCCTGCTCGCAGTACAAGCCCCGCCCCGAAACCGGTAAAGAGCCCCGACAATAACGCGGCCAAAGGCAAATTGCCTTGCAGGTTCATCGTTAGAGGAGAATATTGCTCGCATAGCTCATAAACCAGCGAGAACGTCAACGATGCCACGATCGTATTCATCACGAACTTATGACCTTTCAGCCACCAGGCGAGCACTACAATCGGCAAATCCAACGCAATCATGGTCAACGCCGGAGGAAGGTTAAACAGATATTTGCCAAGCAACGCCAGGCCAACAAATCCGCCTTCCGACAATCCGTTTTGAAAATTAATGTGATAATACGTAAACGCCAATAAACTTGCTCCTACTAACATCATCAACAGTGAAGTGCCGTTCGTTTGCCATCTGGCTTTTGTCCTCATTTGGAATCCCTCTTATCGTAGTTTGGTTGACCAACCGGCAACACCCTACGGAGTGAGTCCATGAGGAGTTCATCCTTCGCATGATTTCACGCTTCTTTCGTAGGTTTGTCGCCGAGTTTCCGACTAGCTACGAAAGGAGCTAAGTATAAGAGAGATCACAACGTTTCCAAATCGTCCTTTGGGATTTCGTCCTTCGGGGACACATGGTATCCTGATCCTTTCTGTTTGAATTTCTTCTATTTATATTATACCACATTTCGGATCATGACTGCACGGGACAATCCACGAGCTTTTTTATTTCTTGGCGAATAGTGTGATACTTGTCATTGCATTTCAGTAACAGTTCACACTTTGGCAACTTCCAATGTGACAGAAGTCACCTTTTCGCATGCAGACGCTTTCTATACTGAGGTGGAACGAAATTTTCAAGAAAGAAGGTTCACCTATGCTTGACGCCAAAACGATTGAGATTATCAAATCTACAGTACCGGTTCTTGAAGTCCATGGACAAACAATTACGAAAAACTTCTATCAAACGATGTTTAAAAATCATCCTGAACTGCTGAATGTGTTTAACCACGCCAATCAACGTCAAGGAAAACAACCTACGGCGCTGGCCAACGCGGTTTATGCCGCCGCCGCACATATCGATCGTCTGGAAGAGATTCTCCCCGTCGTTCGAGGGATCGCCCAAAAACACCGGGCGCTGGGGATTCAGCCGGAGCATTACCCGATCGTAGGTCAGAACCTGCTTGCGGCAATCAAAACCGTGCTCGGCGACGCCGCAACCGATGAAATACTCGATGCCTGGGGCAAGGCTTACGGCGTGATCGCCGACGTGTTTATCAGTGTTGAGGCCGAGATGTATCGTGAGACGGAGGAGAAAAAAGGCGGTTGGCGCGGATTTCGCCGCTTTGTCGTTGAACGTAAGGTTCCGGAGAGCGATGTGATCACCTCGTTCTATCTGAAGCCGGAGGACGGCAACGAGATCGCCTCTTACGCGCCTGGACAATATATTACCGTCCGCGTAAAGCCGGAAGGCCAGGAGTATACACATCTGCGCCATTACAGCTTGTCGACGGCACCGGGGCAGCCCTATTACCGAATTTCGGTGAAACGTGAAGATGCGGCCGAAGATCGCCCAGCGGGTATTGTTTCCACCTATTTGCACAATCGCATCGGAGAAGGTGACGTCCTTGAGCTTAGTGCGCCAGCCGGTGACTTCACCCTGGATCAGACGCAGAGCCTGCCGCTTGTGCTGCTCAGCGGAGGCGTAGGCCTCACTCCAATGGTCAGCATGCTGGAAACCGTACTGCAAAGTGGAGCCAAACGAGAGGTCGTTTATATCCACGCTGCCCGCAGCGGCAAATATCATGCGATGCAGGAGCACATCGCAGAACATGCACAGACGCACGGCAACCTGAGCTCCTACACCGTATACGAAACGCCGGAATCAGGCGAAAGCAGTGACAAGACCGGCTACATCGATCTCCCTTGGCTGAAGACCGTTGCCACCGCCGACAGCGACTTTTATTTCTGCGGACCGGTGCCGTTCATGAAGGCCATTCGACGCGCCTTAAAGGAATGGGGCGTTCCGGACGAACGAATTCACTTTGAATTTTTCGGACCGGCAGACAGCTTGGAGGATACATTGAATTAATCCTGTTGGAGGACAAAAAAGCGCCAACAAGGGAAATCTCCCTCGTCCGCGCTTCTGTCGTGTAACCCAGTTTAGGCTCGTTCGTGGCCATGGCCGCGCAGCAGCCGGTTGACCGTTTCGCGACGCACGCCGATCAACTGACCGATTTCCTCCTGGGTTAAGTAGTCGGTTAAAGGCAAGCCATGGGCGTGTTGGCCCAGCCATTTCGTCAGCAGCTCCAGCCGTTCGGCCGGGGTGCCCACCGTCAAATGGTCAAGCCTCTCCTGCATGAAGCGCACCTTTTCCTGTAGGAGCTGCGCGACCTCCAGCGGTTTCTGCGGGTCCTCCTGAAGCTCGCGGTACCATACCTGGGAGGGAATCGCCTCTACCTCACTTCGCATCAAGGCAATGGCCGTCCCGTGCACCTCTTTCGGGGTGATCAAGGAGTGATGAGGCACCGTCTCCCCCGGATACAGAATATTAAACAAGACCATATTCCCGTTCTCATGCAGACGGGTCACTTTGAACAATCCACTTTTGATATGGTACAGAAAAGAACCGTCGTCTCCTTGACGAAACAAGATTTCGCCTTTATGCAAGATCATGCCAATCTCTCCATTTCCACAAAACGCAATTAATTTTATTATAGCAAAAATGGAAAAGGCTGTCCCGTCTATATCTCTTGGGACAGCCTTTGGTCTACAAACCGTTAAGTTTATTATGCCAGGACTCATAACTGTGAACGGCGATCCCGGCAAACGAACCGTGTTTTCTTCCCAGCTCCTCTAACCTTTTCATTTCCCGATTCAGGGAGGCGAGCGGCTGTGCATGGAAGGAGATGCCGGGTCCCTCCTGACTTTCGCCCAGCTCGACGCCAACCCACACCCGTTTGTTTTGCCGATCCGCTTCATTCAGCGTGCGCTGTGAGATGTCATAGATACGGCCCGCTGCATCCCGGTAGGCCATGATAGCCAAATAATCGAACTGGCCTACCATCCAGCCGCCAAGCGGCAGCTTCAAAGCCTCGCATGGATGGTCAATTTGATCCAGCCAGAACGGAACGGCTGCGCCGATCGTGAGATCGTTGTATCTCGCTTCCTCCGTCCAAAAGCGGACCCCCTCCATCCACTGCTCCACCACGGCTTTTTGATCCTTCTGCCAACGCTCCAGCAAATAAGGCTCGACGTCCAGCTGTACGCCCGCAAAGCGTTCTTCGGCCTTTGCTTCCCGGTTGTAATCAACCACCCACTTTAGAAACTCTGCAGCTTCGTTCCGGTGCTCTCGCAGCGCCCAATCCGGGTGGCCGTTTAAGGCATGCACCTGAATGCCGGCTTGAGCGGCGGCGCGGATGAAGCTGCGATAGCTCTCCTGCCCCACCCCGCCGCCGATTTGCAGAAAGAGGGTGTCTACGCCCTGTTTGCCGACAAAGGCCAGCACCTCGCCGGGATGCTGTTCAATGACCGAGGTCTCCCAGATCCAGGTGGCTTTCGCTTGTGAACCCGATGGCCGGATAAAGGCCAATAAAACAAGCAATACCATCATCAACATCCCGCCGAGCGCAAGCAGCATCGGCCGCTTCCTTCCCGAAAAGGCCCAAAGACGAACGAATATCGGCTTTCTGAACATTTAGCTCTTTGCCTTTTAACCTACGATCAACGCCGGGGACTCTTCGTTGACTTGCGCAACGGAGTGGCCGATCTTGTAAACATGAGGCAAAGGATAATCGCGGAACGCATTGCGCGTATCGACGATCGGAACACCGAGGCGGACGATTCCCTCGTAGTCGAAATTGCTGTGATTGGTCACCAGCACGATGCAGTCATAGGCCTTGAATTTGTCGAGCTCGTAAGCAACGCTGTGAACGACGCCGCCCGATTTTTCACGGAAGCTTGCCGCATACGGGTCGTAGTAGTCCACTTTGGCTCCGCTGTCCTTAAACAGTTCGTACACGGACAACCCCGGCGATTCGCGCAGATCGGCGATATCCGGCTTGTAAGCCATGCCGAGAATGAGGATGCGGGACTTCTTAATCGATTTGGCGTATTCATTCATGATTTTCGACGTCTTGTTGACGACATAATAAGGCATATTGTCATTGGTCGACTGCGCCAGCTCGATGAACTGGCTGTAGAAGCGGAAACCTTTCGCTTTCCAGCTCAGGTACATGGGGTCGAGTGGAATGCAATGCCCCCCGATGCCAGGTCCCGGATAAAATGGCATAAAACCAAACGGCTTCGTCTTCGCCGCATCAATCACTTCCCAAATGTCGATGCCCATGCGGTCGCACATCATGGCCATTTCATTGACAAAGGCGATGTTGACGCTGCGGAACGTGTTCTCTAGCAGCTTAGACATTTCCGCTACTTTAGGCGAAGAAACCGGCACGACCGTTTGGACATACCGGGAATACAACGCCGTCCCCAAATCCAGGCAGGCCTTCGTTGTTCCTCCGATGACCTTCGGCGTATTGAACGTATTGAATTTGGAATTGGACGGATCTACCCGTTCCGGTGAGAAGCACAGGAAGAAATCTTCGCCTGCCGTATACCCCAGCTTTTCCAGCTCTTGCTGGATCAGCTCTTCGGTCGTCCCCGGATAGGTGGTGCTTTCGAGCGTAATCAACATGCCTTTTTTCATATACCGTTTCAACTGCTCCACCACGGTAATGATATAAGAAGTATCGGGGTCCTGGTTTTCGCTTAACGGTGTCGGTACGCAGATGCTGACCGCGTCAATTTCGGACAAATTCGCATAATCCGACGTCGGCAGAAAGCGGCCTGTTGCCATCGCCTCGGCCAAGGTTTGGGAAGGGATATCATGAATATACGATTCCCCGCGGTTGATTTTATCGATTTTCGCGGCATCCAGATCGATGCCAACGACCCGGAAACCCTGCTTGACCATTTCGACCGCCAGCGGCAGTCCAACATAACCTAGACCTACAACGCCCAATACGGCGGTTTTCGATTCAATCGCATTCATCAGCTTCTGGTAATGATTATTCACAGGTTTCTACCTCCATTTATTTGTCTGTAATTGGTTTGGGTCAACCTCATTGAATGCAGCGACGAATTCGAGCGTCCAACTCCACCGGGGAGAACGGCTTGGTGATGTAATCGTCCACCCCGTTCTCGAAGCACAAGCTGATCGTTTTCTCAACCCGCTGCTCCGTCAGGACAACGATCTTCGGCATCTCGCCGCCGCTGACCTGCTGGATTTGATGAATATAAGGCAGACCGTCAATGCCGTACAGGTTCAGCTCCGTCAGCACCAGATCCGGCTTCCAGTCGGTGATCAAATCCAGCGCAGTGATACCGTTATCGGCCATCATCGTCTCATAGCCCTGCATGTTCAGCCGGATTTGCAGAAATTCACGTACCGCCGGGTCTCCCTCTACGATCAGGATCCGGCTTTTGACGAGCAGCAAGTCCGCTTTTGTAAAAATATAAATATCATCGGAGTAGTTCTGCTTGGCTTTCTCCTCCATTTGACTCAGCAGCTGCGGCATAATCTCCTTCTGCGTAGAGAAGCTGGCCAGCGCCATCCGCGGACGATAATCGGAAATCCGCTCCTGCAGTTGCTGCTTTAGCCGCAAGCCTTGATAGTGAACGGCATCCAGCGTCAGGCCTGGCAGCAATACCGCCACGCTCCCCGGCTCGTCACCGCCCCATACTTCAGACTGAAGCCCCGGTTCAGATTCCAGAATTCCCCGCACTTGGGAAGCCACGTAAGAGGGGCCGCCTTCGGAATAAATGAACAGCACCCCGTTCACCTCTTTGGCCGTTTCCCTCACGCGTTGCTCTATACCGGCATATAAGCCGGATCGTTCCGTTTGGTTATGCAGTGCCGTCAGGTTTGACATCATACATTCCCGCCTTTCTTCTTCCGTAAGTTTATCCTTAAGTTTGGTTATTTCATGGATCCAAGCCTTTCCTTTGCCCTATCATCCCCTTTCCGGCCATCCGGCCGCGAAGCGGGGCAGGAGAGATACCCCAAACCAAACGTTATGCGGATTTGGCCGGTTTCGCCGCTTTGGCGGCCGCCTCCCCTTTGTCCTGCCAGCTTTGTCGGGTCATCGTCCCCCAGGAATTGTTGTTGCGCAGAAACTGGATATGCCCTTGAATCCGCCACAATCCCCCGAGCTGCGCGTAACCGAAAAACTTGAACGCCGAAAACATCAACAGCTTGCACAAATCCGAAAGCTTGTTGAAGCGCTTGAACGACAGCTCCTCAAGCAGCAACGCCCCGATGCTGAGCACGTAACCGCTGAGGAAATTGATCAGCCAGAACACAGCGAGAACCCGCCAATGCGTCATATCGAGCAAAGTGTACCCGATCAGTGCAAGCAACCCGGTGATTTTGAAATAAGGGTTCAACGCTTCAAAAATAATGTTGTACGGCATCGTCAGAAGCCCCATCACCTTGTATTTCGGATTGAAGGCCATGTCGTAGTTCTCGATCATGTTCTTCAGGTTTCCACGGCCCCAACGCTTGCGCTGGTTGGACAAGATCCGATAGGTGTCCGGCGCCTGCGTCCAACACACCGCTTCTGGACAAAACGCGATGCGGTATTTCAGCTTGTTCTCCAGCATATACCGGTGGAGCTTGATGATAATGTTCATATCCTCGCCGGGATACCCTCCGCGATAGCCGCCGACGGCGATGACATAGTCCTTGCGGAACAAGCCGAACGCACCCGACACGATGATCAACCCATTGATGGAGCTCCAGCCGATACGGCCTCCAAGGAACGCCTTCAGGTATTCTGTGGCCTGGAACATCGGCCAGATTTTGCGGGGCAGCGAAACCTCCTTCACCGCCCCGTTCTCGATGACACATCCGTTGGCAATCCGTACGTCACCGCCGATGGCGACCGTCTCCTCCGGATTCTCCATGTACATGCGGGCCATCCGGATTAATGCATCCTTCTCAAGCAGCGAATCAGCATCGATCGAAGAGATGAGCGGATAATGCGACAGGTTAATGCCGGCGTTCAGCGAATCGGCCTTACCGCCGTTTGGCTTGTCGATCACGTACAGATGCGGATACTTCGGGTTATGGTACACCGCCGTAATTGGCTGACAGTCGATCGTCTGGCGGATGTCCGGATCCGGCAGCGGCATCAGTTCGAATTCGTCCCGCAGGACGCCCAGCGTGTTGTCCTTGGACCCATCATTAATCACGATCACCTCGTAGGCCGGATAATTCAGGGTCAACAGACATTTCACGTTTTCGATAACCGTAATCTCCTCGTTAAAAGCCGGCACCAGCAGTGAAACTGGCGGCACCAGTTCAGAGCCGGACAACGTGTTGTATTTCGAGAAGGCGGCTCGGCGGAAGATCGTGAGAATCTGCCGAAACGAAAAGGTCATGATCGAGAAATAAACCAGATTGACCGTCATGACGTAATAGGTCGCAAATAAGCCATAAATCAGCAAAATATCTCTAAGCAGTGGTCTCCCTCCTATCAAGCGCAAAAGCAAATCGTCCCAGTGCCGGAGCCTCCTCCAGCCCCTCTTGTCCCCGCATTGCGGCCAGCGCCACCTTCACGAGATCCTCATGATCCTCCTTCAGTAATTGAAGCAGGAGCCGGCTGGCGTCCAGCCTCGTCTCCATCAGGATATCGGCTGCCAGGTGATGAATCGGCTTGCCGTGGCGCAGCAGATGGATCAGCATATCCCGAAGCTGCTGCTCCTGTTCCGCGCTTTTGGCGATCGAGCGGGCAAGCACGATGCTCAGCGGACTGTATTTCTGATGCTTCAGCATCTCCAGCAGCCGCGGCACCGCTTCGGCCGCCCGCATCCCGCCGAGGCGGTAAGCGGCGGCGATCCGCCGACCGTAAAACAAGCTGTCGAGCAGCTTCAGGTCCTCCCGGACAAAGCCAGCGTTATAACATAAAGCGATCAGCTTCTGCTGCAAATCACCCTTAAATTGCTCGATCCACTCGGTTACCCGCTGCTGGATCACCCGTCGCTCCAAATCTCCGAGCTTGCCAGGCGGCAGCGGAAGCTCCTCCGCATCCCCCAGATGGGCTTGAAGGAACAGGAAGTAGTCCTGGTGCTTTCGCAGATATTCCTTCGTTTTGCGCTGAATGCGCAAATACCGGATTTTCATATAAAACAGAAGCAGCATGCCTATGCCGATCAGCCCCAGGCATACATAAATAAAGGCAATTGCCAGTCCAAGATGCTGACCCGCCATCCTGTTTTCCTCCTTTCGGCGCCAGTTATTCTCCCGTGGTCCGACGGTCCGGCAAGCTTTGGTAGAACGCCTGCAAGGCGTAATAACCGGACTTGAGCCGCTCGGTATACTGCACGGTTTCCCATGGCTGCCATACGTATTTCGGGAACGCGTCCAATGAGACGACTTCCCCGGTTTCTCCGCTTGCCGTTCCCGGGCCCAGGACCTCCGCTTCCCCTCGTTCCATGATCCATAGAACGAAGGTCAGTCCGTCCGTCTCGGTCGTCGAGAAGGCACGATCCTCCTTCAATGGCCGGTAGTCAATCACTTGCCGTGAGCTGGGGTCCGCAAAACCTAACAACATCCAAGGAATGCGCAGTTCTACCTCGTTGCCGCTGTACTGCCAAGAAGCAAGCGAATCGAAATCGGCGCTTTCCGGATCGGTTGTGCCGCGAATTAGCTTACCGACCGTCATGTCTTGAAACGGATGAGCCGAGCGGGTGTCGGGCGGCGTCATCGTCAAGCTGACCGCCAGCTTCCAGGGTTGAAACTGCACGGTTTGCTCCTCCGTAGGATCGTCAAGCATCCAATATCCGTATCGCCCATAGAGCCGGCGATGAAAATCATAGTTTGGCGCCGTCAAAACTTCGGTCTCCTCGTCACTTCCGATCTCCACGATCGCCTCCAGACCGTCGCTCAGCGTTCGCCCAGGCAGCTCCGCCGCCGGCTGATTCCCGCCGGGCTGCGTATCCGCGCCAAGCCGGATCAACCGCTTATCCGGATCGAATGGCTCGCTCAGTTGAAGACCCACATAGACGTAAGCTTCGTCGTGCGTGACCTGTAGCCGATCAATTCCAGCCGACGGACGGTCCCAGGCTTGGACTTCGCCCTCCGGCAGCGCCTCCCAATCGCTTAGCTTGCCGTCGATCGTGAGGTCATCTTCTTTGCCGGGGCCCATCGATAACAGGCCGAATTGCTTCTCATTGGTCAACACGTTTAGCCAAAAAGCGCGCCGATCCTCCGGGATCTCAAACCGCATCGTATTCCACGTCTTCTTGAACCATTCGTCCTGCCACATGAACAAGATGGCGCCGGCATATCCGGTATCATAAATATCCTTTGTCAGTGAAACGTTGATCTCTCCCTGCCCCTGCTCGTTGTGGCCACCTTGGTTCCGGCCGCCTCGGCCGAGATGCGAGACGCCCAGCGAGGAGGGAACGCCATATTCGGTAATCATCACCGGAATGTCCTTATAGTAAGCTTTCAGCTCCTGCAAATAAGCCTTGTAGGTGTTGAAATCCCCGGTACCGTCCGGGATCGTCTCCAGCGTTTCATCAAGATGGAAGAAGTCCGGGTAATACGGGTACGCATGATAAGCGGCGAAATACCCCGCTTCCCAGGCCACCGGCTGAATATGCGTGGCGTCGACGCTGGCGAGGTCCTCTTCGAACAGCGGTTCGCCGGGATGCTTTAACACGTCCGTCGTTACCCAGTTCGTAAAGGTGATGGGATGCTCCCATCCGTAAGTGCGTTCCTTCTGGGCGGTATCGTCCACCAGCTCCGCCAGCCAGCTCTCAAATGGACTCGCCTCGTCTGTCGCCGTAAAGTACTGTCCTTGATACGGCGGAAGTTCCGCGTGCTTACGATTCGTGTTATCCACCATTTCCGGATCCCATTCGGTGCCGATATGCCAGGCCATGAGGTAAGGACCCGCGTTTGCGGTATACTTGCCGCCCGATGTTCCCGGCTGCTTCGGAACCTTCAAATCGCCGTAAATTGCTTTAACCGCTTTTTCGATTTCCCGATGAAAGGCCTCCTTAATCCCCGGAATGTAAGCATCCTGTTGCTCGATGAGCTGCTCCTCCGGCGACCAGATACCTTGGATGAAATAGAGGGGATCCTTCCCCTTGTCCCGGTTATATTTGACCAGAGACTTGTAAAACACCGGATTATGCACCGTATAAATTCGAATTACATTTGCGCCCATTTCGTCAATTTGCTGGAACCAGCGCAAGTAATCGTCTTCCGTAATCGGAAATTCCCCGGGAAAATGTCCCGGTACCGTCGCCCCCAGATTGACGCCTTTGACGAACATTTCTTCCCAGCTGCTTTCTCCGTCATAGGCTAGAAATTTGTCGCCTTCGGTGCGGAACTTCAGCTCGGTTCCGTCCTTCGCCGCGTAGCTGTAATGGGGCGGCGGCCAATTCAGGACTGCCAGAACCACGCAGCCTGCGATGAAGACTCCCGCTAGAACGAGCCCCATCGCCAATCTTTTTTTCGCTAATGTCGTCAGTATGGCCGATTCGCACCTCCGCTTCTCAAAATCACTATTTATCATGAACCAAGCGCCCCTATCATGTAACTAGGCTAATGGGAGTGTTTTACAGCTGGGGCTGTTTTCCGGGGGAGACGGATTTTCGGTATCCTTGTTCGGCTTGGTCATTCCGTGATAATAGACGTGCGAAATTCATCTAGGTTTCGCACAATTTTTACACCCTTTTCCATAATGGTTACAAAATTGATACCAAAGTCTTGTCTGAAAATCGCGTCATTCTGCGGTTTTCCACGATTTGCTAAGGTTACAGCCTTTGTCAAAAAAAGCTTCCCTGGTCCCAGCCTGGGACTAGCGTTTTTTCGTCGTTTTCGATGACGGATTTCCGTCGGGCCACCCCGTCTTGTTCGGCGACTTCCTTCCTAAAAAATGACGTTTTCCCGCACTTTTCCGTCCCGGTCGCGAAAAACCAGATTTCACCGGGCGTTAACAAAATAAGCTCCCGATCCGCCAGCGGCAGATCAGCAGCTTATTCGTTTTACCTTTGGTTAACCTGGGCTTTACCCGTCGTTGACTTGCCTAAGCGGTCTCGGCTCCAACAATGTCCGCGAACGCGATCCACTCCGGGCCGACCTCGGTCTGAAGGCGCGCCTGTCGTCTGATAGGGTCGACTCGCGTCACGGTTCCTAGGACCTCCCGCCCCTGCCATTCCCCGAAGAGATGCAGGCGCACCGGCCTTCCGGTCTGCAGCGAGGTCGTAAGGAGGCGCGAAATTCGCTCGAGTTCCTGTTCGTCGAGGACGGACCGCTCCTTGCGCTCCTGACTGCGGTTGCTGCGTAAAATCGCCTCCTTGTGCTCCGGCAGCATCATCCGTGAAGACTCCCATAATCCGTTGCCATATAATTTTCCTTTCATCGGTAATGCCCTCCAATCTTGCCGGCCCGATCCCGCGCCTGGCCGGCGCCGGTCAGCGATACCGCGCGAAAAATCGCCGATTCCCCGTAACGGCGTTTAATTTCGTCGGTGGCCCGCTCCAGCGCCTGGTATCTCGGCCGCTCGTCGAACAGGGTCAACTGGTATTCGTCGTCCCGCACCAGGCCGGTCAACGTAACCCCAACCTTGCGAACCGACTGTCCGTCCCAATGACGGCGGAACAGCCGCATCACCCCGTCGTACACCTGCTTGGTGACGTTGGTCGGATCGGGCAGCTTCATCTGCCGGTAAAACCCGGTCGGATGGTCAAAATCCGCCCCCCGGCAACCGACGCTGACGACCCCGCCCATGTAGCCCTTTTCCCGGCAACGGCGGCAGACGAGCTCCGTGAGCTCGAGCAGCGGAACCGCCGTCTCCTCCAGCGAATAGTAATCGCGAGGCAGCGTCATTTCATGGCCGATCGACTTTTCCCCCTGATGGCTGTTCGGATCGACCGGCGAGTCGTCGATGCCGTTGGCCAGCCGCCACAGCACCTCGCCGTTGACGCCCCAGCGCTGCCGCAGCCGCGCCAGCGGCAGGTTCGCCAGCTCCCCGATCGTGCGGATGCCCATGCGCAGCAGATGGCGCTCCATGCGGGAGCCGACCATGAACATTTGCCGGATCGGCAGCGGCCACAGCACCTTCGAGACCGCTTCGCGGGGCAGCGTGTACAGGCCGTTTGCATTTTTCTTGGCGAAATTGTCGCAGGCCATTTTACTGACCGCCTTGTTGTAGCTGATGCCAAAGCGGCTGTAGATGCCGGTCTCGCGGCGGATTTTTTGCTGAATCGTCAGGGCCAGCGTCTCCGGCTCGCCGAACAGCGACAGGCTGCCGGTCACGTCGAGATGCTGCTCGTCGATGCTGTACGGCTCCACCAGGTCCGTAAACTGCTTCATGATGTTCGTGATCTGCATCGACACGGAGATGTACCGCTCCATGCGCGGCCGCATCACCACCAGGTCCGGGCATTTGGGCAAAGCCGTACCCAGCGTTTCCGCCGTCGTTACTCCATACCGTTTAGCCAGCGGGCAGGCGGCCAGCACGATGCCCGAGCGGCGTTCCGGGTCACCGGCCACGATCAGCGGACGATCCTTATGCTGCGGGTGATCGGCCTTCTCCACGCTGGCGTAGAAGGATTGGCAATCCGCCAACATGACTACGCGTTCCGATTTCATGAGAACATCCCCTCTTTCCTTACATCGATCCCGAGATAGGCGCAAAGCCGGCTGGTCAGTTCCGCTTTGACCAATCCCCACAGCATGGAAAACTCGTACGTGTAGCCCCGGCATAAATAGCGGGCTTCAATCCCCAGGTTCGTCCGCCGCTCCTCGAACACCTTCAATCCATGCTCCCGCATGCTTTGGCGTACCCGGGTCAGATCGGCGGTCGCGGCGTTCTGCAGCAAGTTGAACAGCCCTTTGTACACCTGCGGCAGCTTCAGCGAAGCCGACGCCAAAATGCGCCGGTCCCTCTCCAGCGCATCGAGTAACAGAGGAAGCAGCACGTATTGCTTGATCATCTCCGCCTCCTCCTGCGTTTGCCATGGAACCGGGCTCATGCCGCTCCCTTCTTCATGCTGTCTGTCATAAGCTCACCCTCTAATCAGAACGTTTGTTCCTATTATATTCATAATACGAACAAACATTCCCTATGGCAACAGGTTTATGTTGGATAATTTGGCAGAGTGAACGCACGCAAAAAAGGCGGATCCCCACGGTCCATCGGACTTTGGGAATCCACCTCATTTTCCTATCCCCTCTTATTGGAGGGTTAAAATCAACGGCCCGTCTGCCGTCAACGCGATCGTATGCTCATATTGGGCCGACCATTTGCCGTCCGACGTGCGCGCCGTCCAGCCGTCGTCGTCAATCGCGATGCGGAACGTGCCTTCGTTGATCATCGGCTCGATCGTAAACACCATACCCTCCTTGAGGCGAACCCCTTTGCCCGCCACGCCGATATGCTCATAGTTAGGCTCCTCATGCAGACTACGCCCAATCCCGTGACCCAGCAGATCGCGTACGACGGAATAGCCGTTTGCCTCCGCATGTTTCTGGATCGCCGAAGTCACGTCACCTAACCGGTTACCCGGGAGAGCTTGGGCAATTCCCAAATCCAGGCATTCCTTGGTCACCCGCATCAGCTTATCCGCCTCAGGACTCACTTGGCCCACGGCGTAACACCAACACGAATCGCCGAACCAGCCGTCCGCTTCCGCGACGATGTCCAGCTTGAGCAAATCGCCATTCTGAAGCGGCCGGTTCGACGGGAACCCATGGGCGACCACATCGTTGACCGAGGCGCAGGTTTCGGCGGGGAATCCGTTATAACCTTTCGTAAACTGCTTGCCGCCCAGCTTCGTAATGTGCCGGGCTACGAAATCGTTTATTTCCTGCGTTGTGATCCCGGGCCCGATCATTTTGGCGACCTCCCGATGGCAATCCGCAACGATCTGGTTCGCCCGCTTCATCTCTTCGATCTCCCGCGGCGATTTTAATATAATCATTAAGCTTTCACTCCTTCGATGGTCCACCGGCTACGGTGCGCTCCGATAGCCGATGCAATAACAAACGCGCGATCCCCTCGGCCTCGCGATCCAGCGTCCCGCGGCGCAGCGGAAAGCTTGCGCAGCCGGCCAAGGCGGCCAGCAGCATTTCCGCCTGTGAGACTTGCTTCGCCGTGCCCGCCCCACGGCCAAGCACCGCCGCAAAGGGCAGCAGCACCTCGCGGCGGAACGCATCCGTCAGCGGTAACGCTCGCGCTTCCGGCAGCAGTCGGAAGCCTTCTGCCGCCAGTTTATACAACAGGTAGACGCCGTGATCCTCGGCCCACAGCTGCAGCAGCCGGGCACCTGCCGCCACAAGGGGATCCGCTATTACGTCAGCGTCTTCAGTTCCCGTAGGGGGAATGTCCCCGGGGTCTCCTCTGTCCATCCATTCCCCGGCTCGATCCAATGCCGTCCAAAGCACGTCGTGCAGCAAATCGCCTTTATTACTGTAGTAATGGTAAACCGTACCGTAACCAAGCCCGGCTTCGGCCGCCACGTCCCGAATCTCCAGCGTCAGGCCTTTATCAAGAAATACGTCGGCGGCCGCCATACGAATTTGAGCAAGCCGCCGCAATCGGATCTCTTCATTTTGTTCCTTCGTACGCGGTGTCATCCGCCTCATCTCCTTTTATTTTTGACCTACTCTCATGTCAATATAAAACAATTGAAGGAGATTGGCAAGTCGGAAGGACGCCTGAATTTTTAAACGGACCGATAAATTCCCGTATAGCTGAACCTTCTCGGGCTGAGGGCATCCTATTTCCACGAACAACCTCCAGAAATAGCAAAAGGCCGCCGGGGCACCGTTCCCCCAGGGCCTTGCCACTTGTCACCGCCGCATCGCCGCGCGCTGCTTAACGGAACATTCCCCATAATCGCAGCAAGTGTAGCGTATTACGCGGGTCGATTCGTTGATCGATGACGAATTGGACGATTTGCTCTTCCTGAGCGCCGCTCAGCCGTTCGCCAAGCACAGAAGAAGCCGTTCTAACGAGCCTGCGAACCTTGACGCGATCCTGTAAATCCGCTCGGGTGAGGCCGTCGACAACCTGTTTGATCCGCTCTTTGATCGCCGGATTTTTCATTTTGAGCTTGACCCGTTCGACCAGCTGCGGACTGATTCCATATTGATGATAACTCGGCACCGTGACTAGCACCTCCTGTCCCGTCAATTCCGGACTTCAACCCTAATATATGACGGTAAGGCTGTCCATAGTGCTGAAAAAACAATCGGGACACCCGGCGGAGAAACAAAAGGGGCATGCGCCTTCGAAGACGCCGCCCCTCCGTTTGCCGTATTCAGTCGATCAGCTCGCCTTGAAAAACCTGCTCCCGCCGCAGATAATCCCGCAGCGGCCCGTACTCGGGCGACGTCCAGAACGCCTCGCCCGCCACCATCTGGGCGGCATCGTCCCGCGCCGCCTCCAGCACCGCGTAGTCGCTGACCATGTCCGCGACGCGAAAATCCGGCACGCCGCTTTGCTTCGTGCCGAAAAAATCCCCGGGACCGCGCAGCTCCAGGTCCCGCCGGGCCACCTCGAAGCCGTCGTCCGTGTCGGTCATGACCTTCATCCGCTCCTGACCCACCTCCGACTTCGGATCGGCGATGAGCACGCAATACGACGCGTGCTCTCCCCGGCCCACGCGCCCGCGCAACTGGTGAAGCTGGGACAGGCCGAACCGGTCGGCATCCATCACGATCATCAGCGTGGCGTTAGGCACGTCGACGCCGACCTCGACCACGGTCGTCGAGACGAGCAGCTGCACCTCGTTCTCGTAGAACGCGCGCATCACCTCATCCTTCTCGGCGGCCGTCATCCGGCCGTGCAGCAGCCCCACCTTCATGTTCGGGAACGCCTGCTGCATCGACACGTACAGGTCGATGGCGTTCTGCACGTCCAGCTTGTCCGATTCCTCAATGAGCGGACAGATCACGTACGCCTGCCGGCCTAGCGAGACCTCCCGTTCAATGAAGCCAAGCACGCGGTCCATCATGCTGTGCTTAACCCAGTAGGTCGTGATCGGCTTGCGTCCCTTCGGGCGCTCCGACAACGTCGATACGTCCATATCGCCAAAGGCGGTAATCGCCAGCGTCCGCGGAATCGGCGTCGCCGTCATCGTCAGTACGTCGGGATTAAAGCCTTTGCGCCGCAAAATGCTGCGTTGATTCACGCCGAACCGGTGCTGCTCGTCGGTCACGACCAGGCTGAGCGAACGGAAAAATACGTCTTCCTGTATCAGCGCATGCGTGCCGACAACGATGTCGGTGAGCCCCATTTGCAGCGAGCCCAGCAAATCCTTGCGCTTGCGCCCCGTCACGCTGCCGGTCAACAGGCCGACCGTGATGCCGAACGGCTCAAACAGCCGGGTCAGCGAGCGCATGTGCTGTTCGGCCAAAATCTCCGTTGGCACCATGAATGCCCCCTGATGCCCCGACTTCACCGCCGCGTACAAAGCGATCGCGGCGATGACTGTCTTGCCGGAACCGACGTCTCCTTGAAGTAGCCGGTTCATGCAGTAAGGCGAGCGCATATCCTGCAAAATTTCCAGCTCGACCTTCTTCTGGGCATCGGTCAGCTCGAACGGCAGGCTGCGCACAAATTCCCTTATCGTGGCGTTGTCGACGACATGCTCCACCCCGTCCATGCGATCATGGTTCATCGCCCGGTACGCTTGCAGCTTGAGTTGGAACAGGAACAACTCCTCGTACACCATACGGCGCCGGGCGAGTTGCCCCTCCTCGCTATCCTGCGGCTGATGCTGCCGCAGAATCGCCGCCTTGCGGGGCATCAGGCCGTACTTGCGCAGCAGCTCGGGCGGCAGATTCTCCGGAATCATCTCCCCGTATTGCTGCAGCGCTTGTCCGATCGTTTTACGCATCCAGGCCTGCGTGATTTTGCCGCCGACGGAATAGACCGGCTGCAGGCTGCCGCTCCGCACCGTTCCTCGATCGGGAAACTCCGACTCCGTCACGGTAAGCTGGCTGCGGCGCATGTCCCATTTGCCGGTCAGGATGATTTCCCGGCCCGTCGTCAACTGGTCCTTGAGAAAATGTCGGTTAAACCACGTCGCCGTGAACATCCAGTCTTCCGCGACCATTTTGCACGTTAAACGAGATTTGCGCCCGTATCGCTGCAGCACCGGAAGACCCATGATTTTCGCCTGGATCGTCACCTTGTCCCCATCCTTTACTTCGGTCAGGGAGCGCAGACGGTAGTCCTCGTACCGGAACGGATAATATTCGATCAAATCATTCACCGTAAAGATGCCAAAGGCGTGAAGCTCTTCTTGTTTAAGAGCGCTCACGCCGCTGACCTGCTTTACGGGGATGTTATGCAAATCAATCACACCAAATCCCCCACTTTAAGAGGTAGTTCAAAAAGACATCCTTGGATCACGAAGCTCAAGCGAAGGAGGATTTTCGGCGTCGAATCTTGAATTCACCCGGGCCTTCCGTTGCTCACGTAGCCTACGACTACGCTCCGCTACTCAGCCCCTAGCTTCATCCAACCTTCTAGGTGCTCCAATCCTGTCTTTTTGAACCTCCATTGATCGGTAGTTCAAAAAGACATCTTTGGATCACGAAGCTCAAGCGAATCTTGAATTTCGCGTGCTCCAGCAACCTAACGGAACTCAGAGACGTTATAGTCCGCTTTTTGGGCGTTTTCTGCAGCTAACGGAACCAGAAGCCCTTATTTCGGACAAAAGCAGCCGGATGGCTGCCATAAGGGCCCGATAAGGTCCCTGAGTTCCGTTACCCCGGGAAATAATCGGGAAATGAGCAAATAAGGGCTCTCTGTTCCGTTAAAACCGGTTCCGACTAAACCGGCTCCGCCTCAACGCGCGCACCCGAAGGTTAAGTCGCCGGCCAAATAAACGTCGCCACGGTACCCGGGCCAACATGCGTGCCAACGACCGCGCCAATGCTGGTGCGGACGATCTCGTGCAGCGTAAAGTGCTGACTCAACATCTCCAGGATCTCCTCGGATCCTTCCGGATTCACGCAATCGCAAACAGCGACGTTGATATCCTTCACCCCACCGAAATCGTTCACGAACAATTCGATGACACGGGACACGGCCTTCTTGCGGCCCCGGACCTTATCGACAGCATAGATAACGCCTTCCTGGTCCACCGACAGAATCGGTTTGATGTTCAACAACGTGCCTAGAATCGCCGCAGCTTTACCGATCCGTCCGCCCTTTTGCAAATACTCCAGCGAATCAACGAGAAAGTACAGTCGCCGAGCTTTTCCTAACCGTTCAACCTCCGCCGAAATCTCTTCGACCGAAGCTCCTTGCTTCGCCATCCGTGCGGCATGCACAACCTGGAGGCCAAAGCCGTACGTCGCGCACAGCGAGTCAATCACCGTTACATCTACGGAGTGCCCCAATTCCTCCTCCAGCATCTCCTTGGCAAGCACGGCGGATTGATAGGTTCCGCTCATCCCTGAAGAGATGTGGATTGAAATGATTGGCGAACCCGGATAGGCCGCAAGCAGATTGCGGTAAACCTCCACATACTGGGAGGGTGAAGTCTGCGACGTCGTTGGCAGGTCCTTTGACTTCGTTAACTTGTCGTAGAACTCTTCCGCTGTGATGTCGATGCCTTCGAGATAAGATTGATCGCCGAAGGCTAACCGCATCGGCACGATATGAATACCGTATTCCGACACCGTCTCCTGCGGGATATCCGACGTACTGTCGGCAATGATGACAGCCTGATTCATAGGTATCTTCATCCTCTCCTCGGGATCAGGATTCTACCGAAAATAAATAATAATAAATCGGTTGTCCGCCGTTATGGACCTCGACTTCAACGTCAGGATACTCCGCATGAATCCAGTCCACCAGTGCGTCTGTCATTTCTCCGTCGGCTTCCTCACCGGCCAGAACCGTCACAATTTCGTCGCCCCCGGTCAACATCTTAGCCAGCAAACCCTGGCTCGTTTCCAGCAGGCCTTCTTCGGTTGCTACGATTTTGGAATCGGCGATCCCGATATAATGGCCGGCCGTTATTTCCAAATCGTCGAACATGGTGTCGCGAACCGCGTACGTGACTTGGCCCGTCTTCACATGTTGTACGGCGTTCTGCATGTTATCCTGATTGGATTCCACGTTTTCTTCCTCTTGGAAAGCAAACGCTGCGGCAATCCCCTGTGGGATACTCTTGCTCGGGATAACGGTAACGCTGCGTTCCCCTTCAAGTAAATCGCGCGCCTGCTGAGCCGCCAAAATAATATTGGAGTTGTTCGGCAACACAAATATGTGCTGAGCCGAAATCGATTGGATTGCATTGACGAAATCCTCGGTACTTGGGTTCATCGTTTGTCCGCCGGACAAAACAACATCGACACCCAGACTGGTGAAGATTTCCGAAATGCCTTGGCCCGAAGCTACGGCGATAAATCCATAAGGCGCCAGCTCGTCGGCTGGCAAACTAGCCGGATCAACGGGACGGGACGGTTCTGCCGGGATTTCAGCAAACAGCTCCGGCATCGGCGCTGCGTCCATGCCCGCAATCAGCAGATCACGGTGTTGTTCGCGCATATTCAAAATATGAATTTGTGTAATTTCACCATAGTGGAGCGCCAAATTCAGCACATCTCCCGGTGTTTTGGAATGGACGTGGACTTTAATGATCTCGTCATCCGCGATCACGATAATCGAATCACCATTAACCGAAAGCGCTTTCCGGAACTGATCCTCGTCAAAAACAGCATTCTTAATTTCACCGATGGTGCGATTGATGAAAAACTCCATGTCGTACAAGAATTCGATATCCTCGGTTTCCAGCTTGGCTTGTGCCGAAGCCGGGACATGAACCGGCGTTGCCACCGGTGCGTGAAATTCGGGTTTCGCGCTTGCCGCGGGAGCTTGTCCCAACGCCGCTGCGGCCTCGCTGCTGGCGCCTCCGGTCAGGCATTCCAAAAATCCTTCATAAATATAAACAAGTCCTTGACCGCCCGAATCCACGACGCCAACCTGTTTCAACACCGGCAACAGCTCCGGCGTACCTGCGAGCGCTTCCTTCGCTTTGGCCAGCACCTCGGTCATCAATTCCGTGATATCCGTTGTTCTGCGCGCATAATATACGGCATGCTTGGCGGCTTCCTTCGCCACCGTCAGAATGGTCCCCTCTACCGGTTTGACAACCGCTTTATAAGCGGTATCCACCCCGCTTTGCAGAGCAGCGGCAAATTGAACAGTATTCATTTCCTCCATAGAGGCGGCATAACGACTAAAGCCGCGGAACAGCTGGGACAAGATCACACCGGAGTTCCCGCGTGCGCCCATCAGGAGGCCCTTGGATAAAGTGGCCGCTCTGCTGCCTAAACCTCCGGTTCCGTGGTTTTTCAATTCCGTTACACCAGCGGTCATCGTCAAATTCATATTCGTACCGGTGTCCCCATCGGGAACCGGGAATACGTTAAGAGAGTTGACGTGTTCAGCATGCTCTGTGAGCCGCTGCGCACCGGCCAAGACCATAGCGGTGAAATCTGTTCCAGTTAAAGAACGCTTACTCAATGAAAATTCCCCTTCCTAGCTTGATACGCGTACGCCTTGGACTACGATATTCACCTGATCCACTTCGAGTCCAACGATTTCATTCATTACGTATTTCACTTTGAGCTGTATGTTGTGTGCGACCTCGGAAATTTTCGTGCCATAACTGACTATAATATAAAGATGAATAGCTAATCGATGATTATCCAGGTTCACTTCCACACCCCGGGCCAAGTTCTCTCGCCCCAGCAATTCGGCAATACCGTCCTTCAACTGCTTTCGGCTTGCCATTCCTACCAGTCCATAACACTCCATGGCGGCCGATCCGGCGATAACCTTGATGGCTTCCTCCGAAATATCGATTCGTCCATATTCGGTCGTAAGATTTACAGCCACGCCAACCTCACTCCTTCCATAGAAATTATTATGGACTAAACTATATTGTACTATAAGAACAGAGAGAAATAAATAAAAGAGTCCAACGTCAATATCTGTTGACGGGGCTTTTTTTACTGTGATATTATATTTAAGTATTGTCAATAACCGTGATTTGAAGAGAAACTGTTATTTTCAAGACAGTGTGTACTGGAACAGGAGGTGTAATGAATGGCTCGCAAATGTTATGTGACTGGCAAGAAGCCAGGCAGCGGTAACCATGTATCTCACGCAAACAATCGCAATCGGCGCTCTTGGGGCGTAAACGTGCAGAAGGTCCGGATCTTGGTAGACGGCAAACCGAAACGCGTATACGTAAGCACTCGGGCTTTGAAATCCGGTAAAGTGACCCGCGTGTAATGGCTCGGGACGAACTATAGACAAAAAGCACCTTTTCCTATGAGGTGCTTTTTTACTGCACTTTTTTTCTTTGAAGCCGCCAAAAAGGCTAACGCCGGCTGCATTTCTAGCCGCGGCCTAAGCATTCCTTTCATGGCGGGAACCGCCAGGCGCGCCCTTTCGCTGCTTGGGGCGGGTTATCAGGCCCCGCCCGCTAGTTCTTGTGAAACGTGTTCAGTACCGCCTTAACGAAACCTCCCAAAAACTTAGGCAGCTTGAATGTGTAAAATTTCATCGTTCACCCTCCCCATCGTGCTCATGCCTTCACCCATATTCTATGTTCGATGTCATTTACCCGTGTATTCCCGCCACAAAAAAAAGGCTACATGAGAACCTTCGCTCATGTAACCCATTGTATGCACATCTTGATGCGCCTATGCCAATCCGGCCAGGCTCTCGCGGATTTCTGCCATCGCCGCTTGGCGGTCAGCTTGGCCGAACACCGCATTCCCGGCGACCAGCACATCCGCGCCCGCTTCCACGACCAGCGGCGCCGTTGCGGCCGCAATTCCGCCATCCACTTCGATCCGCAAATGACTTAAGCCCAGCTCTTCCTTCCAGGCTTTTAGCTGACGAATCTTGCGCAGCGTAGCCGGAATGAACGCTTGTCCGCCGAAACCGGGGTTCACCGTCATGACAAGGACGAGGTCCACGTCCTCCAGTACCTCGCGAACGGCGGAAGCCGGCGTGGCCGGATTGATCGCGACCCCCGCTTTAACCCCCTGCTCCTTGATCAGATGCAGCACCCGGTGCAGATGCACGCAGGCTTCAGCATGCACCGTAATGAGGTGCGCGCCCGTTTGAGCAAAGGCCGGAACGTACTCCTCCGGCTTCTCGATCATCAAGTGGACGTCCAACGGCAAATTGGTCTGCGGGGCAATCGCCTGTAGCACCAGCGGGCCAAATGTCAGATTCGGAACGAAGTGACCGTCCATGACGTCCACATGCAGCCAATCGGCACCTCCCCGCTCCACATCGGCGACTTCGTCGCCCAGCTTGGCGAAATTGGCCGACAGAATAGATGGCGCTATATATACGTTGTTGCTCATGACGTCAATACCTCCGCTTCTTCTCCTTCATCTCTTCATGGAACTGTACGTAATGCTCGTAACGGCTTGCGGCGATTTCGCCTTTGTCTGCGGCCTCTCTTACCTTACAACCCGGCTCGTGCAAATGACTGCAGCCCCGGAATTTACAGCCTTCCGCGTAATCCGTAAACTCGCGGAAGCAGCTGGACAACTCCTCCACACCCAGCTCAAGAAAATCCAACTGACTGAAGCCCGGGGTATCGGCTACGTAACCGCCGTTTTCCAGCTCGATCAGCTCGACATGCCGTGTCGTATGACGCCCCCGGCCCAGCCTGAGGCTAATTTCACTCGTCTCCAGCGACAATCCGAGCATGGCGTTGAGCAGCGACGATTTCCCGACGCCCGACTGGCCCGAGAAGACACTGATCTCCCCAGCCAAGCGCGATTTCACTTCCTCGGTTCCCATCCCGGTCACCGAACTGGTGACGATAACGTCATAACCAATCGATTCGTACAACGCTTTAACCTGGCTAATGATTTCAGGAGTTTCCTCCGGTTCGTCTTCCTCCACCAGGTCCTCCTTGGTGAGGCAGATGAGCGTACGCAAACCGGCGTGCTCGATATGCACCAGAAACTTGTCCAGCAGCTGAAGATTGAGATCCGGCTCCCGCAGCGAGAACAGCAGCACAGCCAGCTTGGCGTTAGCGATCGGCGGGCGGATCAGTTCGGTTTCTCGCGGTAAAATCTCATCAACGGTTCCTTCCCCATTTTCGGTCGGGGAATAGATGACTCGATCGCCCACCAACGGACTCTCGCCTCTCTTCTTAAAAATCCCGCGGCCGCGGCACTGGACGTAATCGTCCGGTGCCCCAGCCTGCGCCGTAGCCGGCTTCACGTAGTAATAACCGCTTAATGCCTTCACAATTAAACCTTCAGGCATATAGGCTGGCCTCTCTTTCGTATCGGTCTAACTTAATCGCCATGTTTGTTTCGTTTACCCGCCTTTCCTTTACCTTTGGCTACTCCCAACTCATTCTGGAGCGAGGCCAGCTTGCCGGATAAAATCATGCCGGTATCAGGCGGATTATCGCCCGAATCCATATCCATCGTATTCTGATCCGTCCCGCCGGAATCCGGGAATTGCGGCACCGGAACGGTTCCTTGCTTGGCATCGATATACGAGATCGGGTACGTATCCAGCATGACGCCGTCGCGTGTCACTGTAACATAACCGTTCTTGTTAGGCGCCAGCACCAAATCCACCGCCAAATATTGCGCTTTGCCTACCTTCTGCGTTCCCCATTCGCGGCCTTCGCCTCGAGCATCCCCGTACACGATCGTGTACTTGCTGATTTGGCCTTCCTGGGCGGGCACTGCGGGTACCTGGAACGTATAGTTGATCGCTTCCGGCGGATAGCCGGTGCTGACGAACAGGGTGACCTCCGAGCCCGGAGCGACGGTATCGTTCGGTGCATACGGCCACTGTTTAGTAACCTTGCCTGCCTCGATCTCGTAACTCGCCTCTTCCTTAATACCATCCGCGGCCAGCTTCAAGCCAAGCTCGGTAATAGCGGCTTCCGCTTCCGCCTTCGTCTTGTTCACAAGGTCTGGCATTTTCACCTCAGCCGGTCCTTTGCTGACCTTCAATACGATATTCACCGTCTCCGGATTAAACTCCGCACCGGCGTCCGGCGAGGAACTGATGACCTTACCCGGTTCGATATCGCCACTGTTCTCTTCGGTCTTCGTCACACGGGCCTCATCCACGCCAAGATCCTTCAACTGCTTCAGCGCTTCTTCATAAGTCCCGGTTAACACCGGCATTTTCTCCAGCGGCTTCTCAACGCTGACCTTCAGGTCGATGGCGGAACCTTCCTTCACCATCGTCCCCTCTAGCTTGCTCTGTTCGTAAACGATCCCATCGTCCACGCCTTCTTTGTATTCCCGAGTGATCTCCCCTATGGCGATACCTTCAGCGGTTAATGTCTGAACCGCCTTCTCTTCTTCCAAATTAATCACATTCGGCACCGCGACTTCAGGGACGGTGACCAGGTTCGTGACATACCAAGCGACACCGGCCAATGCGAGCAGGACGACCAACGTCAGGCTGACCCAGAGCGCCGGCTTCCCCCACACCTTCTTCTTCTCGCTGCCCTTTCGCTCCTCCACCGCCGCTCCACTGTCGCGGGACAATTTGGATGGCCCCGACGGGGAACCTTGATTCTGCGGCCGAATCGCCGGAATAATTCGCGTGCTGTCCTCATCATGATCTTCAATAAAGGCCAATTTGGATTCCATTTTTCGTTCCGGCAGCAGGCAGGTTTCCAGATCACGTAGCATTTCCTTGGCGGATTGATACCGTTCACCTGGATTTTTGCGCATCGATTTAAGGATGATGTTCTCGACGCTCTGCGGAATCATCGGGTTAACCAACCGCGGCTCATCGAATTGCTCCTGCAGATGCTTTAACGCTACACTAATCGGGCTCTCGCCAAGGAACGGCAAACGGCCTGTCAACATTTGATACAACACAATTCCGAGCGAATACAAGTCGGATTTCTCCCCGGTAGCGACGCCTTTGGCATGCTCCGGCGAGAAATAATGCACCGAGCCGACCACCGAGCCAGTTTGCGTAATCGTCGCCGAGGTGACAGCGCGTGCAATCCCGAAGTCGGTTACCTTCACTCGTCCGTTTCGCCCAATCAAAATGTTATGAGGTTTAATATCGCGATGAATGATTTGGTTGTGATGGGCGTGATCGAGCGCGTCCGCAATTTGCGAAGCGATCCGAACGGATTCATCGACTTGCAGCGGAGCGCGTTCTTTAATGATTTCGTTCAAGTTTTGTCCTTCAACGTATTCCATGACGATGTAATGGACTTCGTCTTCTTGTCCGACATCATACACGCTGACGATATTCGGGTGTGACAAGGATGCGGCGGACTGAGCCTCCCGGCGGAAACGCCGGATAAATTCCTCGTCATTCACAAATTGTTGACGCAACACCTTGATGGCCACGTAGCGGTTCAGCAACAGGTCTTGCGCCTTGTATACCAGCGCCATGCCCCCTCCGCCGATCCGTTCGATGATTTGATAACGACCGCCCAATTCGTGTCCGATCATGAATTCCACTCCTTTATGCCTGACCCGGCATCCTCTTGTTGTTCCAGCAGGGCGACGCTGATGTTGTCGTCGCCTCCCGCGTTCAGCGCCAGCTGGAGCAAACGATCGGCGCGATCATTTAATTCGAGACCGTCCGAGCCAAGCGTCAGGATCATTTGTTCCGGCGTCACGTAATTACTGAGCCCGTCGCTGCACAGCAGCAGCATATCCCCCGGCTCCAGCGACACCCGGTTCATATCAACCTCCACCCGTTCATCGGTGCCCAGCGCGCGGGTCACCACGTTGCGATGCGGGTGAACCGTCGCTTCCTCTTCGCTGATCTGTTTGTTCTTCAGCAGCTCGTTGACCAGTGAGTGATCATCGGTCAACTGAACCAGCTGACCTTGCCGGAAATGGTAAGCCCGGCTGTCTCCGATATGAGCGATCACCCCATCGCGGCCGGTAAATATACCGGCGACAACCGTAGTGCCCATACTGTGGTACTCTACATGTTCCGTCGCTTTACAGAACACGGCTTCGTTGGCGTGAAGAATGGCTTTCTTTAATTCTTCCCCGCAGGCTTCCGCGGATAACCCCGCCGGTACCTCCCCAAGATCCTCTGTAATGATGTCAACCGCCATGCGGCTGGCGATGTCTCCCGCCTGATGGCCGCCCATCCCGTCCGCGACAATCGCCAGTGTGTACCCCGAATCCAGCCGGCCTACCCACGTACTGTCTTCATTAACGGAACGAACTCGTCCCACATCACTTACATAAACGCAATTCATCACATTCGCTCACCTCGCACCAGACTCCATGTGCTTCGCCCGCAGTTGCCCGCAGGCCGCGGCAATATCATGGCCTTGCTCGCGGCGGATCGTCACATTGATGCCTTTGTCCGCCAGTATGCGCTGAAATTGAAAAATATCGTTGCGCGACGTTCTTACGTACTTGCGTTCCGGCACATAGTTGACCGGAATCAAGTTGACGTGGCATAACATATCCTTCAGCACGCCGGCCAGTTCTTCCGCATGCTCCGGTTGGTCGTTCACCCCGCCGATAAGCGCATATTCGAACGTGATACGGCGGCCGGTTTTGGCGATATAATAGCGCAGCGACTCCATCACGTCGTCAAATGGAAAACGCCGGTTGACCGGCATCAACTTGGAGCGGAGCGCATCGTTTGGCGCATGAATCGATATCGCCAAATTGATTTGGGTATCCTCGTCCGCAAACCGGTAAATGTTCGGGACAATCCCGCTCGTTGATACAGTAATATGCCGTTGTCCGATGTTCAAGCCCTTTTCGTGGATCATAATCCGCAAAAATTTCATCGTCGCTTCGTAATTTTCGAACGGCTCGCCTGTCCCCATAATGACGATACTGCTAACGCGTTCTCCTCTCGTGTCCAGGATTTTCTGCGCCTGCACTACCTGGGCGACGATTTCTCCCGGCGTCAGATTCCGTTTCAAGCCGCCCAGTGTAGAGGCGCAAAACGTACAACCTACTTTACAGCCGACCTGGGTCGTTACGCAGATGCTGTTGCCGTAATTATGCTTCATGATGACCGTTTCGATCGCATGGTCGTCATGCAGGCCAAACAGGAATTTGACCGTCCCATCCTTCGATTCCAGCTTCGTGATCTCCCGCAGCGTAACGAATGCAAATTCGTCATGCAGTTTCTGCCGAAGCGCTTTGGATAGATTGGTCATCTCTTCGAAGGAGCTGACACGCTTCACGTACAGCCAATCAAAAATCTGGCCGCCGCGAAACTCGGGTTCTCCCTGCGAGACAGCCCATTCCTGTAATTCTTCCAACGAATAATCATATATAAAAGGTTTCATCTTCACACACCTGTCCATATTTATTTCGAGATTTGCCCACTCATTCTTCCCATTTTATCATAAATCGCCTTTCGACTAAAGTCATCAGCCGCAGCAGGGCCACGCAAAAAGGCCAAGCCCGCCGGTTATGGCGGCTGCTTGACCTATCCTGTCATCAATTCCCTTCTATCTTCTTGCGCAGCCGGGCGATAAAGAATCCGTCCGAATGGGCGTCCTGCGGCAAAATCTGCAGACCGACCTCCGTACGCCCTGCGGCGGATTCCAAAGGCTGCCGCCCGCTCCAGCCGGCCGGTTCGTCCGTCGCCAGCTCAAATTCCGGATGGCGACTCAGGAAGGAGGTAACCATTTCAGCATTTTCACGCGGCTCGATCGTGCAAGTGCTGTAAACCAGCAAGCCGCCCGGTTTCAACAGTCCGCTCACCGAGTCAAGCAACGCCCGCTGAACGCCGGCAATTCCCGCCACATCCCCCGGGGTCTTCGCCCATTTCAAATCCGGTTTCCGGCGAATGACGCCAAGCCCGGAGCAAGGGGCATCCAGTAAAATTCGGTCAAAGGAACCCGCGTCAAACCGATCGACCAATTGCAGCGCGTCGCTGGATAATGTGTCGATATGATCCAGCCCCAAACGCTTGGCATGGTCTTCGATCAACTTCGCCTTGTGCGGATGGATGTCGTTCGCAAGCACTTGTCCGCGGCCTTCCATGATCTCGCCGATATGGCAGGTCTTGCCTCCGGGCGCCGCGCAGCAGTCTAACACAGTCATTCCCGGCTGCGGGTCCAGCGCTTCGGCCACCAACATCGAGCTTTCGTCCTGTACGGAGATCAGCCCGTCCCGATACCACGGGGTCAGCGCCATATTGCCGCCGCTATGTACTACGATACCGTCAGGTGAGATCTGTGAAGCCGAGGCCTGCAGACCCTGCTCTTCCATCAGCCGCAGCATCCCGTCTCGGCTCATTCTCACCCGGTTGACCCGGACGCTGACTGAAGGTGGCTTATTGTTGGCGCGGCAAATCGCTTCGGCCGCCTCCTCGCCATATTGCCGGATCCAAAGCGCGACCATCCACTCCGGATGAGAATGCTCAAGCGCAATGCGCTGCACAGGGTTCAGGTCCTCCGGTAAACGCAGTTCTTCCTTCTTGCGCAGTACGCTGCGCAGGACGCCGTTTACCATACCCGAAATTCCTTGATGCCCCTTCTTCTTAGCCAGGTTCACCGCTTCATTCACAGCAGCATGCGGAGGAATCCGGTCGAGGTAATGCAGCTGGTAGAAGCTAAGCCGTAGTAAATTACGGACCCAGGGCGCCAGTTTCGCCATTCCCTTCGTTACAAACGGCTCCAGATAATAATCGATCGTATTCAACCGCTGAATCGTGCCGTAGACCAGCTCGGTAGCGAGTCCGGCGTCCGGTCCGGTCAACCCGGACTTTTGCAAGGCCCCATTCAGCAGCAGATTGCTATAGGCGCCCTCCTGTTCGACGGCCGTCAATACCTGCAGCGCCACACTGCGGGCCGATGGACCTCCCGAACTCCGGCCCTCCCCACGGGAGGTCGGCGTTCCGGATGGGTGCCTTGGGCTCCGGCTGCCCCCGCCGACTTGTTTCATCGCTCCCCGGCCTTGGCCAGGCCCCTTGCTGTCCGAGCCCGTGCCCGTGCCTGAGTTATTGCCGACGCGACTCATGACAGAACCGTCCCGACACTCATCACACCGCCGCGAATGAACTCGCCGGCCTCCATCGCTTTCTTGCCGGCAGGCTGAACTCGGGTCAGCCATACGGAGCCGTCGCCGGTTTTCACATGAATCCCTTGCGGCGATAACGCCAGCACCGTCCCCGGCGCTTGTCCGGTCTTCGGCGGTTCCGCCCCTGCAGCTGCCTCGCCTTCCGTTGGCTTGGCCACCGCCCAGACCTTAAACACCTCGCCGTTCCAGGTCGTAAATCCACCGGCGAAAGGCACAAGCCCCCGCACGCGATCATAAATTTGCCGCGAGGTTTCGCTCCAATCGATGCGCTCGTCCTCACGCGACAGATTCGACGCGTAGGTTGATTCCGCATCGTTCTGCGGAATGCGCGCCGCCGTCCCCGCCAGGATCAGCGGCAGCTGCTCCAGCAGCAGCCGCGCCCCAGCTTCGCTCAGCTTCTCGAACAATGTGCCCGACGTATCCTCATCGTCGATAGGCACAACCGCTTTAGCGATCATATCGCCGGTATCGAGTCCCTCGGCCATGTACATCAAGGTAATGCCCGTTTCTTTCTCGCCATTAATGATCGCCCGCTGAATTGGCGCCCCGCCGCGGTATTTCGGCAGCAGCGATCCGTGCACGTTCAAGCAGCCGTATTCCGGCAGCTCCAGCACGCCTTTCGGCAAAATCTGGCCATACGCCGCAGTAACGATTAAATCTGGCTGCAGTGAAGCGACCTCCGCTACGGCCTCCGGTGCGCGCATCCGCATGGGTTGCAGCACGGGAATCCTATGGCGCATCGCGGCTTCCTTCACCGGTGTTGGCGTCAACACCTTCTTGCGACCTTGCGGCCGATCCGGCTGCGTGACGACGCCAACGATGTTGTAGCCTTCACGCAGCAGCCCTTCAAGCGAAGGCACTGCAAACGCCGGCGTCCCCATAAATACGATATTCATCGGGCGGTATTCACTCCTTCTCTTCACCTTCGGGGGTAATTTCATACACTCTCTCCGCCACATCCGTATACAGCACACCGTTCAGGTGGTCAATCTCATGTTGAAAGGCCCGTGCCAACAGTTCCGAGCCCGTATACGTCACTTCTTTGCCGTTTCGGTCCAGCCCTTTGACCGTGACCATCATCGCCCGGCGGACATCCCCGCGATAACCCGGAATACTGAGGCATCCCTCCGGCCCAAATTGTTCGCCTTCTGTGGATACGATTTCCGGATTGACCAATTCGATCAGTCCATGCTCATCCCCGACATCCACCACGATCACCCGTTTGAGGATGCCGATTTGCGGCGCGGCCAGACCAACGCCCTCTGCGTCGTACATTGTATCTGCCATATCGGTTAACAGTTTTTGAATGTTGGGTGTAATTTTCTTGACTTCCTTGGCTACTTCGTGCAGCACTTCGTCCGGTTCCTTCACGATAATCCGAATCGCCATGGTGGCACTCCCTTTCCTGTCTTCACTTTGCTAAATTCTATAGCTTTTTCCTTATTCTATCCCAAATCGATGTCATCGGATAAAAAATGGATCATTCCAAACGGCGATCATTACATCAACATTTGCGGATCTACGTCAATGCTGATCTGAAGCATCGCATCGCGCAGTTGGTCCAGTGTCGCCGCCGCCGTCTCCCGGACCAGGCCCACCGCATCGAGCTCGCCGCGGTATTTCACCATGCATTGGAACCGGTAGCGGTTCTTGATGCGTGGAATCGGCGAGGCCACCGGGCCCAGAATGTCCAGAGCCGCCGGCGCAAACCGATCCAAGCTGCCAAACCACCCTTGGCGTTGAGCTTTGACCCGCAGGTCACCGGCAAAATTCTCCGCCATCCGCAGCAGGAGCGGCAGCTTCTCATGCGACAACGTGACGAGAATTAATCGGCTGTAGGGCGGATAATGGAGTGTCTTGCGCGTTTTCAACTCCTCGCGGACGAACGACAAATAATCGTGACCGCTGGCGTGAACGATCGAATAATGCTCCGGCATATAAGATTGAATGAATACTTCCCCAGGGAGCTGGTGCCGTCCTGCACGGCCGGCAACCTGCGTTAAGAGCTGGAACGTCTTCTCCGCCGAACGGAAATCCGGAAAGTTAAGCGCCGTATCCGCGGCGATGACGCCAACCAGAGTTACGTCGGGGAAATCCAGCCCCTTCGCCACCATCTGCGTACCTAACAGCACATCGCCTTTCTTTTCACGAAACGCTTGCAGCAGCTTCTCATGAGCCCCTTTTTCGCTGGTGGTGTCTACGTCCATCCGAATGACGCGGATTCCTGGGAACAGCTTGGCCAATTCCCCTTCGACTCGCTGCGTCCCGGTTCCGAAGTACCGGATATGCTCGCTGCCGCATTCCGGGCAAACTGACGGCGCAACTTCCGCATAACCGCAATAATGACAACGCAGATTGTTCGACTTTTGATGATAAGTCAACGAAATATCGCAATCCGGGCAACCAGCCACATAACCACAGGTCCGACACATCACAAATGTCGAATATCCGCGTCGGTTAAGCAGCAGCACGGTTTGCTCACCTCGCTCCAGCCGGGCGGCAATCCCTTGATGCAACGCGCGGCTAAACATTGAGCGGTTCCCTTCCTTCAGTTCCTCCCGCATGTCGACGATTTGAACGCCGGGCAACTGACTGCCGGAAGGACGTTGCTTCATCTCCAGCAATACAGGCGCAAACTCCCCGTAATCGCCGCCACCCGAACGCGCCGCGTGATAACTCTCCAACGACGGTGTGGCCGAACCGAGAATTACGGCTGCCCCATGCTGACGAGCTCGCATAACAGCTACATCGCGGGCATGATATTTCGGCGTCTCCTCTTGTTTATAGGAGGTCTCATGCTCTTCGTCCATCACGATCAACCCCAGGCGGTTGAACGGGGCAAAGATCGCCGATCGTGCGCCGATCGCCACTTCTACGCGACCCTCGCGAATTTTGCGCCATTCGTCGTAGCGTTCGCCGGTGGACAAACGGCTGTGCATCACCGCCACCTTCGCGCCGAAGCGCCCCTTAAATCGTTCGACCATCTGCGGGGTCAGCGAAATTTCCGGCACCAGCACGATCGCCTGCCGGCCCGATGCGATGCAGCACTCGATGGTCTGCAAATACACCTCGGTTTTGCCGCTGCCCGTGACGCCATGCAGCAGGAACACTTCATGTCGTTCCGCGTCCAGCGATTCCGTCAGACGGTGGTAGACCTGCTCTTGCTCCGGCGTTCGCGTCAGCGGTTCGCTGCGTTGAAAGCGCCGGCCCTGGTACGGATCGCGAAATACCTCAACATCCTCAATGACAGCAAATCCTTTTTCCACCAGCTTCTTGACCGTTCCGGCCGTCACCTGCAGCGTCGACAACACCTCTTGTAGGGACAACGGCAGGCTCAACTCCAGCAGAAATTCCAGCACTTCCTTTTGCCTGCGAGCTTGCGGTCCAAAAGAAGCCAGCGCTTCCTGCGCAGCCTGACCGCTAACCGCGGCCGCTACGGTTTTGACCGTCTTCTTGCGCACCTTGTCCTTAATCGCTTGGCTTTCCGTCAGCACACCCCGGGCCAGCATATCTTTAATCAAGCTGGCGGCTTCTGGATATCTCGCGCCTAATTGAGTCATCGTTACGGTGTCGGAGGCCCGGACAAAGGCCAGGATCTCCTCTTCTTCCGGCGTAACCAGACGAGGCAACGGATACAGGCTGTCTGAAGCATCCGTCGATCCCTCTTCGGACAAACCCTCGCCGTCCGCGTCCGTCACGCGGATATATCGCTCAGCCTTGCCCTTTAGTGCCGCCGGAATCATCGCCTGCAGCGCTGAAATCAAGCTGCAGGCGTACTTGCGACTCATCCACTCCGCCAATTCTACCAAATCCGGCGGCAGCGGCGGCGTCATGTCAAGCAGCTCCTGAATCGCCTTCATCCGCGACCGGTCCATCTCCGGTTGCTCATGCAGGGAAACGACAAAACCCTGAACCGTACGACGCCCGAACGGAACGCCAACCCGGCTGCCCACCTCGATCCAGCCGGCCATCGATTCAGGGATTAAATAGTCAAAAGGCCGGTCGGTTTCCCGGCTCGGCACATCGACGATCACTTTTGCCATGCGGTAGTTCATCGGTCTGTTCCCGCCAACCGTTCGCCAACCAGCTCCAGGATTTGGAGCGCGACTTCATCCTTGGCCATCTTCGGCACGGACCGAACTAAGCCGGACGCATCATAAATATTCACGATGTTGGTTTCGGATCCGAACCCCGCTCCCAACGCGGTAACATCGTTTGCGACCAGAAGATCGCAATTTTTGCGTTTCAGCTTATCCATGGCATGCTGCTCCACGTTCTCCGTTTCAGCCGCAAAGCCGATCAGGAACTGCATCGTCTTCTGCTTGCCCAGCGTTTCTAGGATGTCGATGTTTTTCACCAGCTCCAACACGAGGGAATCATCGCTTTTTTTGATTTTTTGCACGGCGGCTTCCTTCGGCCGATAATCCGCTACGGCCGCCGCCTTGACCAGAATATCCGTATCCGACCATACCGCCTGCACCGCCTCATACATGTCCTGTGCCGAGAGCACGCGGGTGACCGGGATGCCGACCGGCGGCTCCACCTGGGTATGCCCCGCAATCAGCACGACGTCCGCGCCGAGGCGCTGCGCCGCTTTAGCGATGGCGAAGCCCATTTTTCCCGAGGAATCGTTGGTGATATAGCGGACCGGGTCAATGCGTTCCACAGTGCCGCCCGCGGTGACAACCATTTTTTTGCCGCTCAAAGGCTTTTGCGAAATACGGTCCTCCCGGGCAAAATAGTCGTTAACGACCTGGACGATCGACTCCGGTTCCTCCATTCGCCCTTTCCCGGTATACCCACACGCCAATAGGCCCTCCCCGGGTTCGATCATCAAGACGCCTCGTGCGGCCAGCTCCGACAAATTACGGGTGACCGCCGGGTGCTCATACATGTGCACGTTCATTGCCGGCGCAAGCATAATCGGCGCCTGGGTCGCAAGCAGCGTAGTCGATAGCATATCGTCAGCGATCCCTGCCGCCATTTTTCCAATGATATTCGCCGTTGCCGGCGCCACCAACACCAGATCCGCCCAATCGGCTAAATTGATGTGCGCGATCGATTCGGCATGCTTCTCGTCAAAGGTGTCGGTGTATACGAAATTTTTCGATAACGCCTGCATCGTCAGCTCTGTGATGAATTTGGTCGCAGAATCGGTCATGATTACGCGAACCTCCGCACCTTCCTTCACCAGCTTGCTGCATAAGGACGCCGCTTTGAACGCGGCAATGCCGCCAGTCACGCCTAATAGAACCTTTTTGCCGGTTAACATCGCTACCCCTCGCTTTCCCCAAACGAAAAAAATAACAACCTCGCGGTTGTCGTAAAAAGAAGCCCGGAGGCCTTTCGTATATGGCTATACGTTATCTAGTCTTTGGTATTCTCAACGATCTCTCCGATTTGAGGTTTCAGCTTGATGTAGTCGCCGTAGATCTCTTCGAGGGCGATGCCCACTTGTTTATGCGATCTTGGCTGCTTCAGTTCGCTTTTGTCCCCTTCGCGCAGCTGTCTGGCACGCCGGGAGGCGGCAACAACTAAAGAGTATTTGCTTCCGACTATTCCGAGCATTTTGTCAATCGATGGATACAGCATGTTCAAAACACCTCTTCTTATTTAGACTCATCACCCTATGAACGTTGGACTTTAGCACGACTTTCTAATTTTACAATGTTCGGCGATGATAATGGATTGTATTCTTTGGCAAGCCAAATCGATCTCGTCATTCACAACGGCGTAATCATAATTCTCCATCAATCCGATCTCGTAGGCCGCCACACTCATACGGTGATCAATCGTGGCCTGATTCTCCGTGCCCCGACCTTGAATCCGGCCCTTCAGCTCATCAAGTGAAGGAGGAAGCAGGAACACGAACACGCCTTCGGGGAATTTCTCCTTAACCTTGAGCGCCCCCTGAACCTCGATTTCCAAAATGATATCCTTCCCGCCCGCCAGCGTCTCCTCCACGAAATCGCGGGGAGTTCCGTAATAATTGCCGACGTATTCCGCATACTCCAAGAGTTGGTCATTTTCGATCATTCCCAAAAACTGTTCCCGGCTCTTGAAAAAATAGTTAATGCCGTTTTCTTCCCCCAGCCGAGGTTGCCGCGTGGTGGCTGAAACGGAATAAACCAGCTCCGGCATCCGTTTGCGTAGCTCGGTGCACACCGTGCCTTTGCCAACGCCAGACGGCCCGGACAATACGATAAGTAACCCTTTAGACATATCTCTCTCCATTTTATTCGTCGCTGTCTTCATCTTTGGTGGACAAACGGTGAGCGACGGTCTCCGGCTGCACCGCCGACAATATCACATGATCGCTGTCCGTGATAATCACGGCACGCGTCCGTCGCCCGTATGTAGCGTCGATCAGCATATGGCGATCCCTCGCCTCCTGAATGATCCGCTTGATCGGCGCGGATTCAGGGCTGACGATCGAAATAATCCGGTTGGCCGATACGATATTTCCGAAGCCGATGTTAATAAGTTTGATTGCCATATTCAGGTAGTTCCCCCTAATTTGCTTGACTCACCCGATGCCGATGGGATGGCTTATTCGAGATTTGCCGCCTGCTCGCGGATCTTCTCCAATTCCGCCTTCATCTCGACGACCAGGTTGACTAGAGCCAAATGATTGGCTTTAGATCCGATCGTATTGGTTTCCCGGTTCATTTCCTGTATTAGAAAATCCAGCTTCCGGCCAACCGGTTCATAAGCTTGAAGCAGGCTGTGGCACTGCTCGAAGTGGCTCTTCAGGCGAATCAACTCCTCGTCAATGTTAGACCGATCAGCAAACACGGCCACTTCCATTGCAAATCGCTGTTCGTCATAGTTCCCATCCAGCAGTTCGGCAAGCCGCACTTTCAGACGGCTCCGGTATTCACTCACGACCTCCGGAGCCAATCGGACTAACTCACCGTGAATCGCCTCCAGACGCTGCAGTCGCTGCTCTAAATCGGCGGCCAGATGTTTCCCTTCCCGTTCCCGCATACCCAGAAGCCCAATGAGCGCTTCCTCCAAGCCATCGGTTAACACTTGTTCCCAGTCAGGCTCGGCACTGCCGGTCGGCGTTACCTCCGCAGGCGCCGTTAAGGCATCCGGCAAGGACAACAAATCCTTAGCGCTAATCTTCGCATCGACACCATAGTGCGTGGCGAGCTCCCCGGCAGCCTTCAGGTACGCTTCGACGACCGGCCGGTTTAACACATAAGGTAAGGTGCCGGATTCATCGCGTTCTTTACTGATGTATACATCAATGCGTCCCCGTTTGATATGGCGCTGAACCAGACGCCTCAGTCCGTCTTCATAGCACGTCCATTCCCGCGGCATCCGCAGAACGACCTCGGCGTACCGGTGGTTGACGGACTTGATTTCAAATTGGACGACGTAACCGCCATATGATCTGACGGCCCCACCGTACCCTGTCATACTGTGCGACACAGGCATCACATCCGTTACCCTATTGTAATTGATTATGTGAACCGAGACAAGTGGGCCGAACCCGGTTTGGACTTCTCACGGACATAATTCATCAAGGCGACATTCATTTCATAGAACATAAACGGGGTCATGAGATAGATTCCGTTAAAATGCTCCATCGCCGTATCAAGCAATTCTTTGGCGATCTCGACCCCCATCGCCCGTCCCTCTTCGCCTTGCAATCCTTCCATCCGTTTGCGGACGTCATTCGACAGCTGGATGCCGGGTACTTCATTGTGTAAATACTCGGCGTTCTTCCCGCTAGCCAGCGGCATGATACCAATAAATATCGGCACGTCCAGATGGGCCGTCGCCTGCTTGATCGCCGCAATCAGCTCGCGATCGTACACGGGCTGCGTCATGATGTAATCGGCCCCGGAGGCGATTTTCTTCTCCAGCCGCTCCACCGCTTTGTGCAAATGCTTCACATTGGGGTTAAAAGCAGCGCCGACGACAAACTTGGCTTTTTGCTTCAAAGGCTTACCTGAGAAAGAAATTCCGTCGTTCAGCTGCTTGATCATGCGTATGATCTCGAACGAGGTCAAATCATAGACCGAGCTGGCTCCCGGAAGGTCGCCGAAGCGGGCTGGGTCGCCCGTCACGGCCAGCACGTGGTCGATGCCAAGCGCATCGAAGCCCATCATATGCGACTGCGTCCCGATGAGATTGCGGTCCCGACAGGCGATATGCACTAGCGGTCTCAAGCCAAGCTGAGACTGGACCAGATGCCCCAGCGCCATGTTGCTCATTCGCGTCACGGCAAGCGAGTTATCCGCCAGCGTGAGCGCGTCGACGCCTGCCTCTTTCAATGCGGCTGCGCCTCCCATGAATTTGCCAATGTCCAGGTCGCGCGGCGGGTCCAGCTCGACGATGACGGTATGCCGCTGCTTCACGAGCTCGGTCAAGCTCGGAAGTTCGCGGTCCTCTCCGCCGAAGTCGGCAGTTGTAATTGCCGGCCGCTCCTTCAGAGCTACCGCAACAGACGAACGCGGCTCAGGCAGCTTAGGTTCGTTCGCCAGCGGCGTAACGGCATATCCCTTCAGCGCGGTCGACATGGCGGCGATATGCTCCGGCGTCGTGCCGCAGCAGCCGCCGATCAATCTCGCCCCCAAATCGGCGAAGGAGCGGGCGCATTCTCCGAAATATTCCGGTGTCGCCGCATATACATATTCTCCATCGACGTAGTCCGCCAAACCTGCATTCGGGAAGACGGACATCGGTACGTCGAGAGGTCCCCCCACCCCGTCCATCACAGCCATAATGCCTTTAGGCCCGGAATGGCAGTTGAAGCCAACCACGTCGGCCCCTTCCTGCACCAGCGTCCCGAAGGCTTCCGGAATTGTAAAACCATCCAGCGTGCGTCCGACTTGATCGACGGCGAACTGGGAAATGACCGGAATATCCGTGAGCTTGCGGGCGCGCTCCAAGGCAATCCGCATTTCCTCCAGGTCGTAAAACGTCTCGAACAACAGCGCGTCCACCCCTTCGGTCAGCAAAGCGGCGATATGCTGCTCGAAATAACCCCCGAGCTCTTGGGCGGTAACATTCGCCCGCTTGCCGCCGCGGATGGAGCCGACTGCCCCCGCAACGTACGCGTGGTCTCCCGCCGCCTGTTTGGCGATCCGCACCGCGGCCCGGTTGATGTCTTCTACCTTGGACTCTAGTCCGAATTTAGATAATTTATAGTAATTCGCCGAAAACGTATTGGTTTCCAGCAACCGAGCACCGGCATCGAGATAGCGGCGATGGATGTCGCCAATCACGTCCGGGCGCAGCAAATTAAATTCTTCATAAGAAATGCCGACCGGAAAACCCAGCTGGTACAAGTAAGTACCCATGGCTCCGTCGCCAACAAGAATTTCGCGTTCCCATGTCGTACGCAAATCCGGTTTCATGCTTCTGCCCCCTGACTGCCGTGATGTCTGATTCGCCTCATGATCAACCCCGGCGCAAACTATTATCATATTAATTTAGCATAAATCGCTCAGAATGATAAGGTATCCTTCCATATCCCATGCAAGGTTAGCCAAAAAAGCCGGACCCCCGCTAAGGAGAGCCCGGCCTACTTGAATCAACAAGAATGGAACTTTAAATTTCGATGTTGCCTTTGTATACCTCTTCCGCCGGACCCGTCATGTACACGTGATTGTCGCGTTCATCCCATTCGATAAACAGGTCCCCGCCTTTAAGGCCGATCCAGGCGGCCCGATCCGTCAATCCGTTCAGCACGGAGGATACCAGAGTCGCGCAGGCGCCCGTGCCACAAGCCAGCGTTGGGCCTGCACCGCGTTCCCATACACGCATCTCCACCCGCTGACGGTTCGTCACGGTGGCGAATTCGACGTTGATCTTACGCGGGAAGAACGGGTGTACCTCCAGCTTCGGGCCCCACGTCGCCAAATCGAAATTCGGTGCATCGTCGACGTAAATGACGCAGTGCGGATTGCCCATAGAAACCGCCGTAAATGTAAATTCCCGGCCGCTCGTCTCGATCGGCTGACTTAGCACCGGTTGTTGATCCAACGTCGTCGGCACGGCCAGGCCGTCCAGGATCGGTTCCCCCATGTCTACCCGAACCGTCTTGACGGCGCCGTCCTCAACCTGCAAGGTTACCTGCTGAACACCCGCACCCAACGTTTCGATCGTTACGTCCGTCTTCTCCACTAAACGATGGTCGTACAGATATTTGGACACGCAACGGATCGCGTTGCCGCATTGCTCGGCTTCCGTGCCGTCCGAATTGATGATGCGCATTCGAAAATCCGCTTTCTCCGACGGGAGTATGAACACCAATCCGTCCCCGCCAACTCCAAAATATCGGTCACACCATTGAATCGCCAGCTCAGAGACGTTGTCCGGCAGTTGTTGTTCACCATAAAAGACTAAGAAATCATTGCCTAGTCCGTGCATTTTCGTAAATTCCATGCTAACCCACTCCTGCATCGTTAAATGATAGGGTTAGTCTATCTTTTGCCCGGGGCAAAAGGTATTGATTTTATGCACGAATATTTGTACTTTTCGCGGTGACGAACGGACGCGGCCCGTTGCTGCGCCGGTTCCGCTTGGTGGACCAGACGCTGCCCGCCCCCATCAGGAAGGTTGGAATACCTGCGGCCACCAACGTGATCGCCCACTCCCGCAGGCCAAGCGGTACCGTTTTGAAGATGGGTTGCAGCGGTTCGATGTACATGACGCCTAGCAACAACGCGATCGACGACAGAACGGCGGCCACGAGATATTTATTTTGCAAAATATTGCGGTGGAAGATCGAACGCGAGCTGCGGCAATCGAACACATGGATCAGCTGTGCCATGACCAAGGTGGCGAAAGCAACCGATTGCGCTTTGACCAGCTGCGCCGGATCGCTTGGCGCGTGCCGCAACGTCAACCAGAAAGCTCCAAGTGTACATACGCCGATCAGCACCCCGCGACTGATGATCTTCCAGCCCAAACGCCGTGCAAAGATATTTTCGTTTGCACCGCGAGGTTTGTGTTCCATCAAATCCTTCTCCGGTTGATCGACACCCAGCGCCATTGCCGGCAAACCGTCGGTCACGAGGTTGACCCACAGAATCTGGATCGGTAAGAGCGGCAGCGGCAAGCCGGCCAGCATAGCGAAGAACATCGTCAGTATCTCGCCGACATTGGATGCCAGCAAATAACGGATGAATTTGCGGATGTTCTCGTAAATGCTGCGGCCTTCCTCAATCGCAGCCACAATCGATGTGAAGTTGTCGTCGCTTAAGATCAGCGAGGACGCTTCCTTGGACACGTCCGTGCCTGTGATGCCCATAGCGATGCCGATATCGGCCGCCTTGATCGCCGGCGCGTCGTTCACGCCGTCGCCGGTCATCGCCACGACATGCCCATTCCGTTGCAGCGCCTTCACGATCCGCAGCTTATGCTCGGGGGATACCCGGGAGTAAACATAGATGTTCTCGACCTGTTTCTCCAACTCCTCATCACGGAGCAACTCCAGTTGTTGGCCCGACATCGAGGACCCGCCCCGCGGCAAAATGCCAAGATCAGCTGCGATCGCTTCCGCGGTCAGTCCGTGGTCGCCGGTGATCATCACCGTCTTGATGCCCGCCCGGCGGCAGACCGTGATTGCGTCCCGCGCTTCACGGCGCGGCGGGTCGATCATCCCGGTCAAACCAACGAAGATCAGCTGCGATTCCACATGATCCTCGTTGTCCTGCCCTTCCGCCGGCTTCAAATCGCGGTAGGCCATCCCGAGCACTCGCAGCGCGCTGCGAGCCATTTGTTCGTTCGCCGCTTGCACCTTCTGCCGAAACGTACCGGTGAACGGGACGACCTTGCCTTCCCATAAAATATACGAGCAACGCTCCAGAAGCATGTCCGGCGCGCCTTTGACCAGCGCCATTTTGCCGCCTTGATGGGAGACGATGACGGACATCCGCTTGCGCTTGGAATCGAACGGAAACTCTTGATCGCGAATGTACATCCCGCTTAAGGTTGCCGGTGACAAGCCCATTTTGGAAGCTAACGTGACCAGAGCCCCCTCAGTCGGGTCGCCCTTAAGCTTCCAAAGAGGGCCGACTTGGGCAGCTTCTTCCTTCGTCTTGCGGCGGCCCCGCTTCTCCGGGTCATCCTCATAGATGACCGCATTACTGCACAAGGAGCTGATCTGCAGCAAGCGACGCAAGCTTTGGTCCTTGCGCAAATCGACGGGTGCGCCTTGATCCAGGATGTTCCCGACCGGCTCATACCCTTCGCCCGTCACCTCTAGCGACCGTCCCTCCAGCCATACCCGGGTCACGGTCATTTTGTTCTGGGTCAGCGTTCCGGTCTTATCCGAACAGATGACCGAGGCGCAGCCCAGCGTCTCCACCGACGGCAGTTTGCGGACGATCGCTTTGCGTTTGATCATGCGCTGCACGCCCAGCGCCAACGCAATGGTCACGATAGCCGGCAAGCCTTCCGGAATAGCAGCCACCGCCAGGCTGACGCCCGCGAAGAACATGCTGTTCGCCGGTTGACCTTGCAAGATCCCCAGCAGCACCACAACGACGGTCAAGCCAAGCGCCATGTAAATCAAAATTTTGCCGAGTTGCTCCAGACGCCGCTGCAGCGGGGTTTCCTGGACTTCGGTATTTTGGATTAAATCGGCGATTTTCCCCATCTCGGTGTCCATACCCGTACGAATGACGATTCCTCGCCCCGTGCCGCGCGTGATCATCGTGCCCATAAAGCCAATATTCTTCTGGTCGCCCAGCGGAACATCGCTTTCGCTCAGCACCCCCGCATGTTTACCCACCGGATGGGATTCCCCCGTCAAAGCGGACTCTTCCACGTCCAAGCTGTTCGTGGATAACCAGCGGATGTCGGCCGGAATCCGGTCGCCGCTCTCCATCAGGACGATATCCCCCGGAACAAGCTCCCTGGCCGGTATGTTCTTGACGATACCTTGGCGCAGCACGTTGGCATGGGGCGCGGACAGTTCTTTCAGCGCCCGCAGGGAACGTTCCGCACGGAATTCCTGGATGAACCCAAGCACCCCGTTCAGAATAATGATGGCGATGATCGTAATCGCATCGAGATATTCGCCGAGAAAACCGGAAATCAGCGTGGCGCCCATCAGCACCAGCATCATAAAATCCTTGAACTGGTTCAGGAACAACAGGATCGGAGAGATGCGCTCTCCTTCCTGCAGCTCGTTCCAGCCGGATTCCTCACGTCTCTTGAGCGCTTCTTCATCGGTCAGGCCCTGTTCACGCGTGACGCCGAAGCGTTCCAGAAGCGCCTCGCTGCTCCACTGGTGCCAGTTTTTTTGTTCCATCCTCCTTATTCCCCTTCCGTTTATTATGCAGTATCGGCGTGAAGGCTTTTCCACCTAGGGTAAATGTATTCCGGCCCGTCCTAAATTATCACAGGCAGGCCCTTAAGTTTTTGCCCGAAGTATGGCATCATAGAGGGGGGCTGCATCACGAAGCAACCTCTTTCATTTTAAAGAATAGAACAGGAGACTATCATATAATGGCACTCGACGGCATCGTAACTAGAGCGATCGTACATGAGCTTCAAGCTTGTATCGGCGGTCGCATCAATAAAATACATCAGCCTGCAGGGAGCGACCTCGTTTTTCACCTGCGCACGCAGGCTGGCAATAAACGTCTCTTGTTGTCGGCAAACCCGACGTATCCGCGGGTTCATTTCACCGAAGCGTCGTTTCCGAATCCGTTGGAAGCGCCGATGTTCTGCATGTTGCTACGCAAATACTGCGAAGGTGGCAGCATCGAAGCCGCGGCTCAAGTGGGCATGGAACGGATCATTCATATCGACGTTCGTTCGCGTGACGAGCTTGGCGACTTGTCCATCAAACGTATCATCATCGAATTGATGGGACGACACAGCAATATTATCCTGGTTGACCCGGCCACCGGGACCCAGTTGGACGGAATTCACCACGTGACACCGGCGATCTCCGGCTACCGGGTCGTCATGCCCGGGTTCGCCTATACCGCGCCGCCGGAGCAGCATAAACAGGATCCGCTTATGGCGGATCGCGAGTCCTTTGTAGCCGCCTGGCAAACGGCGGCGGCCGAAGGCAAAGGCACCGGCAGTGGCTGGCTGGTCGAGGCCTTCGGCGGTCTGAGCCCGCTGATTGCCGGCGAAATCTACGCCCGCGCCGGTGTGAGCGGTGTGGCGATGGAGATCGGGCTGAACCCAGAGGAAGCAGAGCGGCTGTGGTTGGCTTTTTCCGGATTAATGGAGGAGGTTCGCAGCCAGCAGTACACCCCCATGACCGGCGAGAACGCCAAGGGGAAAAGTATCTTCTCCGCCATCCGGCTCACGAGCGCCCGCGGGGAGATTCACACCTATCCTTCGATCAGCGAATGTATGGAGGACTACTACGGGGATAAAGCGCTGCGGGATACGGTCAAACAAAAAACGAGTGACCTGCTGCGCTTCCTGCAGAACGAGCGGAACAAGAATGTAAAGAAGCTGACTAATTTGGAGCAGGACTTAAATGAAGCGGAAGACGCCGAACGCTACCGCATCTGGGGCGAGCTGCTCCTTCCTTCGCTGCATACGATCCGCAAAGGCGACACCAGCGTAGAGCTGGTCAACTACTACGATGAGGAGCAGGGGATGGAGACGATCCCGTTGGATCCGTTGCTGACGCCTTCGGAGAACGCCCAGCGTTATTTTAAGAGATACAACAAATTCAAGAACAGCCTTGCCGTCATCGACAAGCAGATGGAGCTGGCCAAAGGGGAAATCGCTTATCTCGAAGGCCTGCTACAGCAGTTGAACGACGCGACATTAAGCGATATCGACGAGATTCGCGAAGAGCTGACCCAGCAAGGGTACTTACGGGATCGGGCCAAACGGGGCAAGAAGAAGAAAAAAACCGATCGTCCGACGCTGCACGTCTATACTTCGTCAGAGGGCATCGAAATTTACGTCGGCAAAAACAACCTGCAAAACGAATATGTCACGAATCGGCTCGGCAAACCCAACGATACCTGGCTCCATACGAAGGATATCCCAGGTTCACATGTGCTGATCCGCAGCGAGTCATTCGGCGACGCGACGTTAAACGAAGCTGCCCAACTCGCCGCCTATTTCAGTCAGGCCAAGGAGTCCAGCAGCGTCCCGGTCGACAGCACGTTGATCCGTCACGTTCGCAAACCGAGCGGAGCCAAACCCGGCTACGTCATTTACGACCACCAACGGACATTGTTCGTTACGCCGGATGAGCAGCTGATCAAAGCGTTGCCGAATACGGTGAAAAACGGCTGATAGTACGGATGGCGTTTTTCCCCGATATGAACTGCACTTTCGCATTTGCTCCAAAAAAAACGGTACTCCAAAGGGATTCACAGATCATAACCCCTTTGAAGTACCGTTTTTTCAGTTCTCTTCTATCCGTGCGGCTGACGCCGCCTGCTTCAGCCGTTCCAACGTCCCCGGCGGCGCCGTGCGTCCGCCCAATTCGCCGTGGAATACGACGCCCTGCCGTACGCCGTGGTAATCGGACCCCCCGGTGACGATGAGCCCATACTGCTCAGCCATCGCAGCATAACGGAGCTCCTCTTCCGGACCGTGGTCGGAGTGGTACACTTCGATCCCGTCCGGCTTCCCGTGCTCCAGGATCGACCGTACCAACTCATCGTCGCCGTACAGCCCGGGGTGAGCCAGCACCGGAGAGCCACCCGCCTCGCGGATCCACGCGATCGCTTCCTCTGGAGCGATGCGCGGCAGCGAGGCATATCCCGGTTTGCCTTCGGCCAAATACCGGTCAAAGGCTTCGCGCATGTCAGACACATAGCCCTTGCGAACAAGGACATCGGCGATATGAGGCCGGCCCAGGCTTTCATCCGGACGGAGCGGCCGGGTCAGCCCGGCCTTCACTTCCTCCAACGTAATCGCAAGGCCTAATTGCTGCAGCTTGGCGATGATCAGCCCATTTCGTTCCTCCCGAACCGACCGAAGCCGAGCCAGACGCTCAAGTAGCCGTTCATCTTCGAGATCCAGGAAGTACCCCAGTACGTGGATGTCTCTGCCCCCGGCGCGAGTGCTGATCTCGATGCCGGGGACAACGTCCACGCCAAGCTCCTTTCCGGCCAACTGCGCCTCCGCGATCCCGGCGACGGTATCGTGATCCGTGATGGCCAAGCCCGTTAGCCCTTTCTCCTTGGCCAGCCTCACATTTTCCGCCGGCTTATTCATCCCATCCGAAGCTTGCGTGTGCGTATGTAGGTCGTAACTTTCCCTTGTCGTCTGCTTTTCCATGATCATCCCATCCTTAAGGTAAGCTGTGCCTTTATGTCGATTGCGGGTATTCTCGCAAGAATGTCAAGAACGTCACTGCAGGAACCGGCAGCAGCGTCGATTTCAAATGAATGGAATAAAACATCCGTTTGAACGAAAGCCCTTCGATATCCAATACATCCAACAGCCCCAGCGCCTGCTCATGCTTAACGGAAGAAGGCGAAATAATCGTGATCCCGATTCCGGCTTCCACCGCCGATTTTACCGCTCCGGTGCTGCCGAGTTCCATCACGGTGCGGATTTGGCTGATATCAACCCCCCGTCTCCGCATTTCATCCTCCATCACTTGACGGGTGCCGGAGCCTTTCTCCCGCAGCACAAAGGGGTAATGAACCGCTTCCTCCACCGTGACGGATTTCCTCCCCGACAACGGGTGACCGGCGGGAACGATCAGCTTGAGTTCATCCTCCATGACGGGTTCGGAGACCATGTCCGGGTGTTGTACCGGCGCTTCGACCAATCCAAAATTAAGCTGATGGTTCATGATCTCTTCGATAATCTGCGTCGTATTGATCACCTTCATGACGATCGAGATATGCGGATACCGCTGCCCGAACGGCCCAAGCAGCCGGGGTAGAACGTATTCCCCGATGGTCAAGCTGGAGCCGAGTTGCAGCCGCCCCTCCAGCATAGACGTGTGCCGAGACATCGCCTGTTCTGTTTCGCGAATCAATTCCACGCTTTGGCGAGCGAACGGAAGCAGGGTTTGCCCGGCTTCGGTTAGGTCGATCTTTTTCGTGGACCGAACCAACAGTTTTGTGCCGAAATAGTCTTCCAGTGATTGGATTTGCATCGTGACCGCAGGCTGCGTCATATGCAGCGCCTGAGCGGCTGCTGAGAAGCTGCCCCGTTGCGCCACCGTATAGAAAATATGGAGCTGGTGGTAGTTCAGCGCCATCGTCCGGCACTCCCCTTTCTCTTTCTTTCCCTTACAATAGCATGCCCGGGCTAACAAAAAAAGCATGCCCTCACCGGCATGCTTCATTCCATTTCATCATCATCTACTCCACCGCAACCTATCGGCGCTTACGGCTGTTCTTCATCAACGTCATCCGCCGGGAATGGCGCAACCAGGAATAATAGGATTTCAAATCACGTAATTCAATGGTCTCCGACATCCGTCCCAGGAAGGTCACAATGATCATACGGTGCATCGGACGTCCGGCAAGATCAAATTCTCCCGGAATTTCCGCAAATTCAGCGACCATCACAAGATCGTCATCAATGAGATAGACGTCCTCTTCCTTCCGATAATACGGCGTAATCCGTCCTTGCTTCAAACATTCCCAGGCCCATCCGGCAATCTGCTCAAACCCGATATTGTCTCGGTCGATTCTGTCCTGATATCTGAGCTTGGCATGATTCGTCACTACGATATCGGCAACTCTCTTGTCCCCTAGCGCAATATGGAAGGATTCATAGGTTCTCCAGCGTTCCGTTGCCCGGTCTCTCATGCCGCACCTCGCATTAAATAGGTCTATAAAAATAGAAAACGAATGAACTGGGTCTTTTTAACTAAGTACTTTCGCCTATTATATTACATCAATCCCTATTTTTCTACAAGGTCATTACACGAATTTTCCATGAAAAAGGAGGTTTTTAGAACTTTAGACCCATAAAAAGGAACAGGCCATCCGTCCTACCCGTAATTTACGCACAAAAAAACCGCGCCACGAATAAATTCGTTGCGCGGCGCTGACGCTCCGGTTGCTTGAGATGTTCCCTGTTTGTTTACAGTCCGTAGAAGCGGGTTTTGTCCGGGACGTCTTTGCTGTATTCCGTTTTGATCTCCCCACGGTAAGACCTCTCAATCTTGCGAACGTAGGAAAGCTTGCGAATGTTACGCATCGTATCCTCCGCCCGATCGGCATTCACATACATCACCACGTAATGCATCCGGCGGGACAAATAATGCACGCTTCCGTATTTATCCAAGTTTCTTGCCGCTTTTAGGTCGCTGACCCAAATGATATAGCCTGTACGCTCCGGAAACATGACCTTCCCCTCCCGTTCCTTAACTATTGAAAATCCCGGAAAGTCAGCGGCTCTGGCGCTTCTTCCGGAATTCTCGGCTGCCTATTGGCATTAGCCGCAGCCGCAACTTCCTCCGCTGCCGCACCCGCCTGTTGGATTCGGATCATTGCTTGGCACCTTGATCGAATCGGAAACCGCGAAAGCGATCATTTCCGACATTTGGTGAAGAATATCGTCCAGCTCATTTTCGGCCGCTTTGAATTTACGGACCGCCTCGAATTGCTCCAATTCCCGCTCAACCTCCGCCACTTTATCCTTGGCTTCGTGATAGTTGGGATGGAAGTGGCCGAAACGCTCGGTCTCCCGGAACAACTCCTTCTGAGCCTCCAATTTCTTGACCCATGCCTGAATTTCGCTATCCTCCTCCACGCGTTGCTTCCAACACAAGTATTCGGAAACAGCGGCGGATTGATTTATCATATCGCCCAATTCATAGGCGTTTGTCAGCACTTCGGCCATATCGACCGTGTTCTTTGCGATTACGCTCATGAATTCTCATCTCGCTTTTATGTGAAATGTTCCACCCTGAGGTAGACGACATTATCATACCACAATCCTTTAGCGAGCAGAAGAGGTTCATCCTTCCTAATCTCCCGTTTAGCGTAAACTTGCAGGGAGAATGAGACGAATCGCCTGCCAATCCCCGGGGGAGAGCACGGTTTCCTCCCCCGGCTCTCCAGAAGAAGGAAGCAGCCGTACCTTCACTCGCCAATCCGCATCCCCTTCCACTGCAAGTGGCAAGCAATGAACGGACTCTCCGTCCATTTGCAGCATGAGCTTGGTGTGCCAGGCTAAGGCGCGTTCCACCAGCTCCCGAGCCGTCGAGACGTGATACCGCCGTAACTCCTTCCGCCACATGGCAGGAATTTCAGACCATCCCGGGAACAACTCCTCAAAGTCAGGCGGATGAACATCCGGCTCATAAAAATGCAGATCCGCCCCTTTGTAAATCCATCCTTGGCTTTCCTTGGAGGTTCGTTCCTCACCCTCAGAATGCGCAAATTCCATCAGCTTCGGATATATCGGTTCGTCCGGACTATTCGCAACCCGATTGACGGGGGCCAAACGCTCTCCGTCCAAGATCTTGAGCACATCCGCCTCACCGTCTGAATTAACGAGAAAATGTAGCGGGCCAATCCGCTCCAGCTTGCCGGCCAGTAGCGGTATGCCGTTAATACGATCAGCGGCTTCTGCGTCGGCACAACTAAGCAGCTTTGCCTCAACCAGCGTGGTCCGGCCAATTTCTCGTCCCCACTGCAGGAGCGCTTCGCGAACAGGCTCCGGTATGCCGGCGGAATGCGCCTCAAACAGCCGCAGGATATCCTGCGGCGTGCGTCCCAGGCGGCAAGCCTGCTCCAGTCCCGCACGAGTCAGGCGGTAGACGCTCATTACCCCGGATGAAGCCAACTCAGCGCAGGCCTCCAACTCGAAACGGACTGTAAACGGTACATCCGGCGGAACTAGCAGCTCAAAATCGGGCTGAACGATCAGTTTGCCGGCAGAAGCTTGGGAAGCCATCGATGAGCCAGGCTCCCGCTCAATCAGCCAACGGAACATCGCACCGTCCTCGGGATGGTTGCCCAGCTCCAACCAGCCGCAGGCGCAAAGGATGTCCAGCCAACCTTCAATCCAGGCTTCGCGCTCATTGGATGGATCGCCGTCCGACGGCAGCAGCCCTTGGTCTTGGAGTGAGCCGAGCAATTCCTCGAGCGAATACCAAACGCCGGTTCGCAGATCCGCCGCCGTCATTCGTAGAGCCACATGCTGTAACCCGGCGTCTGCCGGGACATAACGCTGCAGCATTTCGCATAACAAGGCGAAGTTCATGGCCGACAAGTCCAAGGATAACCACTCCGCCAATCGAGGGGGATGAACCCGCCAAACCGTCTGCTCCTTGGCGATCAATCCCAGCGACAGCAGCAAATCCAGCACGACGGCAATCGCAGGAGAATAAACATCCGGATGCGGGTAACTCAGCTGCAGTTTAGCAACGTCCTCCGCTTTCAGCGCGATCCGCGCCTCCAACTTACCGCGTTCCTTCTGGTGAATCGTCCCTTTTGCCGTCATCCGTAACCCACTGCCGGCAATCAAGGTCAAGGCGCGGAATAAATCCATTGCCAGACCCGGTTTCGCCTCCCGTTGCAGTTTGATCTGCGCCGGGTTCTGCTCCCGAAGCTCCGTATACCCCCATGCGCTCCACACCCCCATCTGCCGGTTTAGCGGCAGGTAATACAACTTCTCCCCCCAAGCTTTACGCACCGCGGCAAGGGCTCCGGAGCGCAGCAACGTCGGCAGTACCGCACGAATATCGGCTCCGCTGACGTCTCCGACCGCGGCGGCGTCGACTTGTTCCAGCCTAAATGGCTGCCCGGCATAACGGCGGAACAGGAGTTGAAGCGCCTGTAATTCGGCCTCATCGAACGAGTGCTTGGGCAATCTGTCCATAGGTAGAGGGTGATCGCCTTCATAAGCCGGCATTCCTGATCCCCTGCTCATGCTTCAGCCCCCTCTCGATCTCGCTGCACCGCATATTCATAACCCTGTTCCAGCAAAAACAACTGACGCCGCAAAGCAAACTCTTGCTCCCGGGTGTTCTCCGAAACGAGTGTATAGAAGTAAGCTCGTCCGCCATCACGCTTCGGACGCAAGATCCGGCCGAGGCGTTGGGCCTCCTCCTGGCGTGAACCAAAGCTGCCGGAAATTTGAATCGCCACCGACGCATCCGGCAGATCCACCGCGAAATTGGCGACCTTCGAGACCACCAATACCGGCAGTTCCCCATCGCGGAACGCTTGGAACAATTCCCCCCGCTCCGCCTGGGGCGTACTTCCGGTAATGAGCGGGACCTGAAGATCCCTTGCCATGCTCTGCAACTGGTCCAAATACTGCCCGATAATCAATACCTGACGATCCCGGTGCCGATCCAGAAGTCGCCGTACGATTTCGTTTTTGTATGGATTTTCCGCCGCGATGCGAAACTTCTCCCGGCCTTCGGCCTGAACGTATTTATCCTGTTGGGGTTCAGGCATCGCCACCCGAATCTCCTGGCAATCCACTTGTGCGATAAAACCGCTCTCTTCCAGTGTTCTCCACGGAACATCATGCCGCTTGGGCCCGATCAGGGAGAAAACATCCCGCTCGCAGCCGTCCTCTCGAATCAACGTGGCGGTTAAGCCTAGGCGTCTCGTCGCTTGGATGTCGGCTGTCGCACGAAAGATCGGTGCCGGAAGCAAATGCACTTCATCATATATAATCAGTCCCCAATCGCGCTCATTAAATAATGACATATGCTTGAAGCCTTCCTCTTTCCGCGATCGGTGCGTTAATATTTGATACGTAGAAACGGTAACCGGCTTCACTTGTTTCTTCTCGCCCGAATACTCCCCGATGGCCTTTGCAGGCAGCGTTGTCTTGAAATTTAGCTCGGCAATCCATTGGCGCACTGAAGTTACATTGGAAGTCAAGATCAGCGTCTCGCATTGAAATCGTTCCATTGCCGCCAGACCAACCACCGTTTTGCCTGCACCGCAGGGGAGCACCACCACTCCGCTGCCGCCGTCGCCTGCTTTGCCAGTAAACGCAGCGACGGCTTCCTGCTGGTAAGGTCGAAGCCGGAACGGACGCCCCCCGTCCAGCTCTTTCCGGAGGACGAACTCAAGGGTACGACCCTGGTGGTACCCTGCTTCGTCGAGCACGGGAAACCCAAGCCGGGCGAGCTCTTGTTTTAAGAAGCCGCGGCAAGCGGCCGACAAATGGAGATGGCGCTCGTCCAACAGGCTCCATGTTCCTGCCGGTAAAGCTATTTGTTTGGTTATCTCCTCGAGAATGCCGGCTTCACCCGCAGCATCATACTCCAGTTCCAGCCTGTCCGGCTCTCCGGGAATCGGACGCAGCTTGAATTGCCCATACCGGCCCATCCACCGGCGGATATCTTCAGCCGTACCGCTCGGCAGCCCGTATCTAGCCATGAATGTGAGTTCATCCAGTACCCGTTCCGCATCCATTCCGCAGGAAGCGGCGTGCCACAAAGTAAGTGGAGTTATGCGATATGTATGATATAAAGCCGGGCTCTTCACCAACTCGGCGTAATGGGACAATTGTTCCCGCGCCGTTTCGAAGCCGGGATGCTCCTTCTCCAGCAGCACCGTCAAATCCCTTTGAACGATACATGCACCCGTTTCTTGCATCGGTTTGCCCTCCTCCTCAAAGTCTTTACGTTAGCCGCAGCCAGCAAAAAGAGAAGTCCGCCGCCGCAGCCGCGGACCTCTCCCGCTTGTTTCCTTCTTAATGAACCTGCTCCGAGATTTCGGACAAAGCTTCTCCCGCATTGTCGGCAAATACATTACGAACAGCCAAATCGCCGATGGACACGATCCCAATCAAGCGATCGCCTTCACATACCGGGAGACGACGGATTTGCTGCTGGGCCATCAGTTCAGCCGCCTCGTCCACCGACATGTCGCGGGAAGCGGTTTTGATCCCCTTCGTCATTACTTCATCGACCGCCGTTGAGCCGGGGCGCTTCTCAGCGATTCCGCGAATGACCAAATCCCGGTCGGTGATCACGCCGATCAGCTTATCCCCGCCTTCGACAACCGGAATAAACCCCGTATCGTTTTCTTTCATTTTAACTGCCACTTCATATACATTATCCTGCGGCGTCACGGTCACAACGTCATCGGTCATGATCTCACTAACTTTTCTCACATAAATCCCTCCTTTGAACATAGCGTTCCAAAGAAGGAATCGGTTTATGCGTGTTCGTTCTGATAGGCTTCCGCCATGGCGGCCAGCAGCCCCGCCGCATGCAGCATCGCGTCCTCATCGATATCGAATTTCGGGTGGTGATGTGGGTATATCGCGGCTTTATCGGGGTTTCCGGCCCCAACGAACATGAAGCAACCCGGCACCTGCTGTAAATAGTAGGCAAAATCCTCCGCCGGCATAATCTTTGGCGACAACTCGGCCCGTAGTCCGAATACGCCCGGGGCTACATTCATGAATCGGCGATACTCGCCTTCATTGTTCACCAGGCTCGGGTAACCCATCATATAGTTGATTTTTGCCTCTGCGCCATATGCCTCCGCCGTACTGATGGCCAAGGTATGGATCCGTTCACGAATCAACTCTCTCGTCTCCTCACGGAAGCAACGGACCGTACCCGACAGTCTGCAGCGGTCCGCGATGATGTTCTGCGCCGTGCCGCCCTGGATAGAGCCTATTGTTACAACAGCTGGATCCAGCGGATCCACCGACCGGCTCACCACGCTTTGCAGTTGAAGCACCAGCGCCGAAGCGGCCAGAACACTGTCGACCGTTTTATGCGGCATGCCGCCGTGTCCGCCGCGCCCTTGCACATCGATGAAAAACTCATCGGTGGAGGCCATCAGCGGTCCCGGGGCGCTTGCTACGGTGCCGACGGGAATGGGCGTCCACAGGTGCACTCCGTAAATGACGTCTACCCCGTCCAACGCTCCTTCCTCGATCATCGATTTCGCCCCGCCCGGGCATACCTCTTCCGCCGGTTGGAAGATTAGCCGAATTTCCCCGCGCAGCTTCGCTTTGCCGCGGCTATAGTATTCAGCCAGCGCCAACAGCGTGGCCGTATGGCCGTCATGACCGCAGGCGTGCATCACACCGGGATGCAAAGAGGCATACTCGCAGGATTTCTCGTCCTGAATCGGCAGTGCGTCCATGTCGGCCCGTAGTGCCACCGTCTTGCCGGGTAGCTCTCCACGGATGTTGGCAACAAGACCAAACCCGCCAACGTTGACAACCGTTTCAATACCCAGCTCCCGCAAGATTCCGGCGATCTGCGCCGAAGTCTCTTTCTCCATGAAGGAAAGCTCCGGATGGCGGTGTAAATGCCGCCGCCGCTCCACCATGGATGGAAACAAATCGCTCAACCGCTTCTCCTCCATCATCCCACTCCTCTTTTGTTCCACGATCTCATTTAGCTTATTGTAGCAGAAAACGGGTTCGCCGTTCAGATCAACCTTGCAAGAAATCGCCGATTTGCGAGGTTTTCCTATGCTTGCACAACCGATGGAAACATAATATCATGAGGATAAGTGTGATAAATTTGATGAAAGTTCACAATTTAATCAGCGAACTTTTGGACCAATATTTTTAAGGGGGCACTCTTTACAATGATCGTAGAAAATACCGGATTGGACGGACTGCAAAGCGATTTGGCATACTTGGATGAAGCGGCTGAGAAGGTAGGCTTCGTACGCTGGCAGTGGGAATACTATCGCGCTACATACGATTTTAAAATCGAATACAATAACAGCGACTACTACCTCCGTATCAACACGCGGGCAGTAGAAGGCAAACTAGAACGTCCGGACACGGTACTGGCGATCGAAGCGGTCTATATGGGGCGGGCCACTTTTCCGCATGGATTAGAGTATGAATCGGAGATTCCCGCAATGGTCATGAAGACCGCCAATCATAAATTGACGGAATTAAAGGAACTTCTCGAGGCCTAAGCGGACACGGCGATGAAAGAAGGCACAGAGAAACCAAGACGCGGAGCCCCCGATTTTCAATTGCTCATCTTGACCTTACTGATGGTCGGTTTCGGAATCGTCATGGTATTCAGCTCCAGCTCCAGCATCACGCTGGTCAACGAAAATTTCGGTTATGACCCGATGTATTTCACCAAACGGCAAATCATATTTGGTCTGATCGGTCTGGTCGGCATGTTCGTGACGATGAATATCCCTTACGAGAAATATAAGAAGCTGTTTATACCCATTTTCATTCTGGCCATCATCATGCTGTTGCTCGTCCCCTTCATCGGCGGCCGGATTAACGGTGCGACCAGCTGGTTCACCATCGGCACGCTGGGGATTCAACCGACCGAGTTGGCCAAAATTACGACGATTTTATACCTATCGGCCCTCATTTCCAAGAAAGGCGAACGGTTTCGGGATTTAAGAACCGGGTATATCCCGGTCATGGTGATCGTCGGCTTCGTCGCCGGCTTGATCATGCTCCAGCCAGACCTTGGCTCCTGTCTGATTCTCGTCGCAACCGCAGGGCTCATTATTTTCGCCGGCGGTGCCAATTTGAAGCATATTCTCGGATCGATTGCGCTGCTCGTTTTTGGGGCAAGCATTGTGCTTGGCGTCGGAGCGCTGTGGGACAAGATCAATCCACCCGATCCTACCCTCGCTGCGGGCGGAGATTATCGAATGGGCCGGATCGAGGCCTTCCTGGATCCTTGGCATGATACGCAAGGGACCGGCTACAATCTGATCCAATCGCTCACTGCAATCGGCCATGGCGGACTGACCGGCACCGGATTCGGACAAGGGATTCAGAAACTGCACTATTTGCCGAATGCGTATAATGACTTTATTTTCTCCGTCATCGGTGAAGAATTCGGTTTTATAGGCACCCTCATTTTCTTACTGTTCTATATTTACTTCATCTGGCGTGGGCTGTTGGTATCCCTTCGCTGCCAAAGCACGTTCGGCACGCTGGCCGGGGTTGGCATCATGGGATTGATCGCGATTCAAGCGTTCGTCAACATCGGCGGCGTTACCAACACCATCCCGGTGACCGGTGTCACCTTGCCCTTCATCAGTTACGGCGGCTCTTCGCTGCTCGTCACAATGGTGTCGATGGGGATCGTGCTCAGCATATCGCGCGAATCGTCTCTACCGGTGAAGCAGGAACGCACCAAGTCCGTGGTAATCCGCGAATCGACACCGTTCGAAATGCGCAGCCAAGCCCGGCGTGGGCTATAATCCAAACACAAAGAAGACTACGGCAGCAATCGCTCCGTAGTCTTCTTTGTGTTTGTTGCTTAAGCCAGCAATCCGGTCATTCGAGGCCGAAAGCGAAACTCTATATGCTGCAGAAGGTCAAGGATGGATCTGTTAGATCTCATCGTCCTTAAACGCGACGCCCTCGACTTTCACGTTCACTTCTACAATTTTAAGCCCCGTCATGCTCTCTACCGCTTCTCGAACATTTTGTTGAAGCATCCGGCAAACCTCGTGGATCGGCGTTTCATACAACACGATGATCCGCAAGTAGATCGCCGCCTCCAATTGACCGACTTCGACCGTCACGCCCTTTTGCACATTTTTGCCGCTTAACCGCTTCGCCCAACCTTCGGAGAGCCCGCCCGACATCGCGGCAATCCCCGGTGTCTCCAGAGCGGCCATTCCGGCGATTTTCGCAACGACATCGTCTGAAATCCGAATCAGCCCATTATCCAACTGCAGTTGTTCGGTCATGGTCATTCCTCCTTCAACCTCATTAGTTTCATTGTAAATCGGAAGTCGATTTAAAGCAAATGTAGACCTTCAGCTTATTTTTGAGTAAAATTGTTACATTCGGCTTTTGCCAAAAAATGACTAACACGAGGTGTTCCATGAAAAAGTATATCTCACCCGCATTGTTGCTGATTTTCTTTGCACTTAGTGCCATCGGGCATTACGCGCATTGGTCCGCAACTTTGGAATTTTTCATCTCCGCGATTGCCGTCGTTCTGGTGGCTGGCTTTCTCGGCCGGGCGACGGAAAGCGTTGCGCATTACGCGGGGCAACGGCTAGGCGGCTTCCTCAACGCTACCTTCGGTAACGCCGCCGAATTAATTATCGCCATCATGCTCGTCCGGGAAGGGTTATTCGATATGGTGAAGGCCAGTATTACTGGGTCCATTATCGGGAACCTATTGCTCGTTCTCGGGTTAAGCTTGTTTGCCGGGGGGCTGAAGTTTAAGGTGCAGAAATACAACGTCGCCCTGGCTGGCATGAACGGCTCGCTGATGATCGTAGCGATTATCGCCTTGTTCGTCCCGGCGATTTTCCTGCAAACTCATGTCCTGCATGAGGATGACCGCTCCACGCTTAGTCTGGTCGTCGCCGGGATTCTGATCGTCGCTTATATCCTATGGCTGATCTTCTCTATGGTCACGCACAAGAACTACCTTGCCGACATCAGTGAGAAGGACGCCGAAGAGTTGCCGCATGAACATGCTCCGGCTTGGTCAAAGGGGCAATCGATCCTCTATCTGGTGATCGCTACCGTGATGGTTGCGTTCGTCAGTGAATGGCTTGTACATACGCTTGACACGCTTACCGCTGAATTCGGGCTGAGCGAGCTATTCGTCGGGGCTTTTGTTGTTGCCATCGTCGGTAATGCCGCCGAACACAGCGCGGCCATTATGCTGGCGATGAAGAACAAAATCGGGGCGGCCGTGGAAATCGCCGTAGGCTCCAGCTTGCAAATCGCCTTATTCGTTGCTCCGGTGCTGATCTTCGTCAGCCACCTGTTCGGTAAACCGATGGATATTGTCTTTACCGTGATTGAACTGGCCGCCATTGGTGTTTCCGTGTTTATCGCCAAGTCCATTACGCAGGACGGGCAAACAAACTGGTATGAGGGTTTGCTGCTGCTCGCGGTTTATGCCATTCTTGGCGTCTCGTTTTACCTGGTATAACCCACCCGGAAACAAAACAAGCGTATGCTTTCGGAGCTTCCGAAAACATACGCTTGTATCATTTAGCGGCAACAGAAACGTTTACTATTGTTTATTGTTCATGGCTTCATATAACGTAGCCAAATTCCGTTCCAATCTGCTGATGATTTGCTTACCTATCGTTTCTTGAATAAGTCCGACGCGAATCGCGTAATCCACTTGCCTAGAGAATCCATACATCTGGGTATCCAGCACTTCCTCATAGAGAGGGCAGTAACGTGTGGCCAAGTTCTCCATCTGTACTTCGATTAACTTCTCAATTTTATCAGCATCTTCTTTCAGAAGATTAAGTGCTTTCAGGTTAAGCTGCTCCTGCAACTCAGATGAAGTCATGCTTCTTCCCCCCTATGTCCAAAATCGCCTACCATTCTGCTCTAATCTTAATATTAGACGAAATTGAAGGCCAATACAAGAACCTCCTCAAATTAAGCTCATCACTTGAAACCGCCAAACGCCGCCGTTTGTATGCATTTAAAAAACGCCCCCGCCTTAAGCGGGAGCGTTTCTTTCGATTCGTTATTCAGCGACGACTTTAACATCCAAACCGTGCTTGGCGAACACTTCGGTTACGGCTTTCTTTGCTTCTTCCGCATCCGGTCCATGGACGTGAAGCTCATAGCTCTTCGTGTTTACGAGTGTGGTGAAGAGGCCGAGGATACTTTTTACATCGATGTACTTGTTGTCCGCTTGGAGCACAATGGAAGAAGTGTATTTGCCGGCTGTTTGGGCAATTTCGACTACCGCTTCATTGTTCGTGGCCATAGGGATCCCTCCGTCTTTAACTTTGGAAATTACATACTTTAATCATACATTGAATCCGCTTTCCTCGCAAGGAAATTTCTTCTTATTTCAAGTTTTCCGGATTCAATCCCGCAAGCTCAGGAATCACGAAAATCCCGTCTTTGCGGATCAGCACGTCGTCGAAATAGATTTCTCCGCCGCCGTAATCCGGACGCTGAATCAACACAAGGTCCCAGTGGATCGAAGAACGGTTACCGTTATCGGCTTCCTCATACGCTTGCCCTGGTGTGAAGTGCAGGCTGCCGGCGATCTTCTCGTCGAACAAAATGTCCTTCATCGGATGCAGGATATACGGATTGAAGCCAATCGCAAACTCTCCGATATATCTGGCTCCTTCGTCCGAATCCAGAATTTCATTCAAGCGTTTCGTATCGTTGCTTGTCGCTTCGACGATTTTGCCGTTCTCGAAGCGGAACTTGATGTTCTCGAACGTGATCCCGTTATACAGCGTAGCCGCATTGTAGCTGATCGTACCGTTTACGGTATTGCGAACCGGAGCGGTATAGACCTCGCCGTCAGGAATATTCTTCTGGCCGGAACATTTGATGGCCGGAATGTCTTTGATGGAGAAGCTCAGGTCCGTGCCCGGGGCAACGATTCGGACTCTGTCCGTTTTGTTCATTAAGTCTGCCAAGGCGTCCTGCGCCCGATCCATCTTAGCATAATCCAGGTTGCACACATCGAAGTAGAAATCTTCGAAGGCTTCGGTGCTCGTGTTGGCCAATTGGGCCATGCTGGCATTCGGATAACGGAGCACGACCCATTTCGTGCGTTTCACCCGCTGTTCACTATGTACGAGATGGGAATAAAGCGAGTTGTACAGTTTCATCTTGTCCTCAGGAACATCGGACATATCATTCACGTTAGAACCTGCGCGAATGCCGATGTAGCAGTCCATCATCTGCATCCGTTTTAAATCATATTCGGCCCAAGTTTTCATGCCTTCTTCGGTGGCATATTTCAACTGGGCACGTTGCACGGTGCGGTCGGTAATTTCGACGAAGGCATTTCCGCCCTTCTTTCCTACCTCTTCCACCACGGCTTTTAGCAAATCGCGTTCATCGCCGATCATTTCGACCAGGACGTTCTCTCCCGGTTGTACATCAACGGAATAACCGACCAGGTTCTCCGCCAGTTTCTGAATTCTAGGATCTCGCATCTGGCTCACTCTCCTCCAAAATCGTAGCGGGACTGTTAATGGCAACCCGTGCCGTTCAAGCGTCCCGCGTTGTTTAACCATTGGTTAATTCTTCTGTTATTGTAGCACGATGAGGGGATAAAGTCAGCCTAACCTAGGATGTCACAGCTACTTATAGTTCTCGAACCGATTATCGGTGCGAAGCACCTCCCGCTGCGGTACGCCTTTGGTTGACAGGTACTTGAGCGTTGTTTCCGAGGTCAGTCTGGCGGGAAGCCCAGATTTGCGATCAATCGTCAAGTGATAGACAACGGTTGCGTTCAACTGCTCAAGCATGGCCGACAACTGATCGTTACCCGTGGTCCAAATCTTCGATAACTCGCTGCGTAGCGACTCCTGCATCGGGGTTGGAACGCTAACCAGTCGTTCCATTCCTCCCTTGCGTGTAAGCTCCATTTCGGACAGCAGACGATCTTTTAATCTCATGCTGGCTTCGGCTGGATCCATCTCGATGCGGAGTACCTTCGTTCCCCGCGCGGCACCGCTTTCGGTGGTGATCGTTTTCTTAGCGGCCATCCGGATTTCCTCCAGTTGATCCAATGGATTCAACCGTACAACCCCTTGCAACAGCGCATCGTGGTTGTCCGACTGCACCAGCCAGTTGCCATTCTCTAAGTGCAGCTTGGCTTCCCATCCATTGGGTTGTGCTAAACCCGCCGCTTGGAGCCGGCCGCCGAGGTTTCCGGTGCTCTTGTTAGCCGGTTCGGCTCGGATGCTCAATTCTCTGTGATCTTGAAGACGTCCCGTATAACTGAGACTCTCTTCCAGTCCATGCCCGTTCGCACGCTGCAAGGCGGCCAGGCCCCGAAACGTCAACGTGTCGCACCCCGCGAGCCCCGACCAGGTGAACTCAAACCACTGCTCGGGCGTTTTCGCTTCGCTCATCCCACAGGATGCCAACGTAAGCGTGAAGAACAAACCGTACCCAATGACGGCTAACCGGTAAAACGGCCCTTTCTGTGTCATCCCCCTCATACGCAAGCCCCCGCCTTCAAAAATGCACCGGTTCACCACCGGACCGTTCACTTTGACTTCTAGCAGTAGCCTGCCACAGGGGCGGTCGCTCTATTCACTGGAGGGCTAGGGCAAAAAAAGAACGCCCCGCCGACTAATGATTCGGGCTAGGAGCGTTCTATATCAGGAGCAACATTAGCAACGTTTATGGGGCTTGCGCATCACCGCTCAACCCAATTTGCGTCTGATTCCGCCCGTTGTTCTTGGCTTTATATAAAGCCATATCCGCCTGATAGAACAACGATTCCACGCTAAGCTTATCGTCACCTTGGATCCACTCGGCAATGCCGCACGATACGGTAACCGACGGATCGGTGTCCATCGCGACGCGCAGCCGGATCGTTTCCGCGATTTGGTAGCTGTTATCGGCGCTTGCCCCTGGCAAATACACGGCCAGTTCCTCGCCTCCCCACCGGGCAGCGATGTCCGTTTTGCGAATCGAGCTCTTGACGATTGCGCATACCTGCTTCAGGATTTTATCGCCGGTCTGATGGCCGTACGTATCGTTAACCTGCTTGAACTGGTCGATATCAACGATAATTAAAGAGCCGTTCGTGTCTTTCTTCTGGAACTCCTGAATCGCATCATCGACATAGTGGCGAGCATAAAGTCCTGTCAGCATGTCGCGGTTGGCCATACGACGAACCTCCGCGTGTAGCGAAGCGTTGGCAATCGCCAGGCCAATGTGTGAGGACAGCACCTGAAGGAGCTTGTAATTGTCATAAGAGAAGAAGCGGGGCTTGCGGTGCGCCAGCATAATTACCCCGTTAACTTCACCTCGGACAATTAAAGGTGCTGTGATCAACGAACGGGAATCCGTCTCCTCCATAAATCTTGAGGATACTTTACCATATGCCTGAAAGTCCGACAGAATAATCGGCTCCTGCGTGGAACACACCAGACCACTGAACCCGTAATTTTTCGGAAAATGCTCCTTCGACAGCCCCGGCACGTTGCTGGACATAATCTCGAACGTTTCCCGTTCCTTATTCAGTTGGGAGATGCAGCAATATTCCGCTTTGAAAATCGACAGCAGCTCTTCGGTAGCAAACTTGAACACTTCCTTCAGCCGCAGGCTCTGATTCAACCGTTTGGTGAGCTCATTAATTAGTCTCAATTCGTTAATCAACAAATTGGACTGCTCGTACAGCTTGGCGTTCTCGAACGCCGTGCCAGCCGTATCTGCCAGCATACCGATCAGTTGCAAATCCACATCATCGATCTCTTCCCGCTGAATTTGCAAATGAAAAACACCATATACCCCTTGCTTTCCACTGAGCGGGACGGCAATTTCCAGCCGTCTTGCAGCGCCTTCTTCCGGATCTACAGATTCCCTAACCTGCATCCGGCCTTCCATGAAGGCCCTCACGAGCAACTCATCGCCTTGTCCGTGAAGCTGCAGCGATTTGACCCGCGGATCACGGCTTAAATGATCCTGGGACATCAATAGCTCCAACCGGGCTGCCGGATACATCCCGGAAACCCGTTCGAACACTTCGGTCAGCACCGAATCCACATCGATCTTATCATGGAGCTTCTGTACGACTTGAAAAAGCTTGGAGCGGCGTTGTTCCTCACGTTTAGCCTGCTGCTGGACGCGCAGCAGATCGGAAACGAACAACCCTTCGAAACACTTGTAGAAGCAAGAATGTAACAACTGTGCCGCCGTCTTGGCGAACAGAACAGCCGCCATGAGGTTGCTCTCCCGCAAGCAGCATCCGAACGCAGCGAACAATTCGCCATGGATGCGGGTAAACACGGGCACAGCCACATAAACCCCATCCGTTGTTTCGGCTGTGCTCACTTTTCGTTCGCGAAGGCTTTGCCCGATAACCCCTTCAATTGGCTTGGGCCAGGGCGGGCTCATCGGCTGTCCCGAATCAAGCGAATCGGCAAGCAGTACCTCGCCGCGACTGCCAGCAAGGTAAAAGTCGGCCTTACCGAGTTCCGGCATTTCGCTTACCAACTTAAGCCATTCCGCATAACCCTGTTTTAAGATCGAATCGATGTAGGGGAAATCATGGACAGTAATATCAAGCTGCCGCAGCCAATCCGTATAATTGTCGCCATCATCGAGCCGCTGCAGGCCAGAAGCATGATTCAGGTTCAGCATCGGCTGACCCAAGGATTGATCGGCCATAAAAAAAGCTCCTTTATATGCTGCGTTGGATTTTAGCCCTTCAACTTACGATAAATACCAAACGGACAAGCTTCCTTCCCTGAAGTTCAAGCTTGTCCATCTCCGCCGGATCCGTTCATGTCTGTTATCTCTATTTTACTATCTTCCTTAGGGTTTTGCATTATAATTCCTAAGGTTCACGGCATTTTTTTAGGTCAAAAGCCCTATCGACAAAAAACCACCTTTCCCAACAAAAACACTTATTGACTTTACCCCCTAAATTCATATAATATATATTGTTGATGAAGACTGGATAGAGTCTTACTTAGGGCGTAACGCATGCGAGCACCCTCTCGGTTTTTGTTGCTAACAGGACAGCGGCTGAACTTTCCTGTTAGGGAGCGTATTTTCCATCTATCCTTCGCTCATCCAAACAAAACCCGCGCAAGTAGAACCCTATACGAAATTTAACTAACAAAGGAGTCTACCTATACAATGGCACGTTACACTGGTCCTAAATTTAAACTCAGCCGCCGTCTTGGCATTTCCTTGAGCGGTACAGGCAAAGATTTGAAGCGTCCTTTCCCTCCGGGTCAACACGGCGCTAACCAACGCAGAAAAATTAGTAACTACGGAGCACAGTTGCTCGAGAAACAAAAACTGCGCCACATGTACGGCTTGGGCGAGAAGCAATTCCGCACCCTGTTCGAGAAAGCGCAAAAAATGCCTGGTATCGCGGGCGAAACGTTCATGTTCCTGCTTGAAAGCCGTTTGGACAACCTCGTATACCGTCTGGGCTTCGCAAACTCCCGTGCTGGTGCGCGTCAGCTCGTAGCTCATGGCCACGTGACTGTTAACGGCAAGAAAGTGGACATCGCTTCTTACCGTGTAAACCTCGGCGACGTGATCAGTCTTCGTGAAAGAAGCCGCGGCCTTTCCTCTGTGAAGGAAGCCCTGGAGAACCGTTCGCATCTTCCAGCTTACCTGGAATTCAACGACACGGCTCTGGAAGGCAGATACATTCGTTTGCCAGAACGTTCCGAACTGTCGCAAGACATCGATGAGAAGCAAATCGTCGAGTTCTACAACCGTTAAGATTTCAACAACACAAACCGGCCCGAGTCGTTATCGACTTTGGCCGGTTTTTTCTGTATGAACAAAGAGAAACCCCGCACCCTCGACGAGGGTGCGGGGTTCTCATGATTACTTAACAAACAGCTTGGCGAATTTACGTTTACCGACTTGAATGATCTCTCCGCCCGCCAGCTCCACTTCAGCGTTCGGATCGCTGATCTTCTCTTCGTTCAGCTTCACCGCGCCTTGCTGGATGCTGCGCTTAGCTTCACCGTTGGATGCGGCGAAATCGATCAAGGTCAGCAGTTTGATCAGGCGGATTTTCCCGTCCTCCATCTCGGCGGCAGGAATTTCCTTCTCCTCAATATCCTCCGGCAACGCTCGTTGCTGGAATACGGTCACAAAATGCTCCTGCGCCGCATCGGCAGCTTCCGAGCCGTGGTACATCCGGACGAGCGTATGAGCGAGTCTCATTTTGGCGTCGCGTGGATGTACTTTCCCCGACTTAAGACCCTCGTGGAGAGCTGCAAACTCTTCCAGGGACAGGTCCGTCACGAGTTCGTAGTATTTCGTCATCAGCTCGTCCGGCACGGACATCGCCTTGCCGTAAATTTCGTTTGGCGCCTCATCGATGCCGATGTAGTTGCCAAGACTCTTACTCATCTTCTGCACGCCGTCCAGACCTTCGATAATCGGGGTCATGATGGCGACTTGCGTGTCTTTGCCGTATTCTTTCTGCAGTGTCCGTCCCATGAGCAGGTTAAACTTCTGGTCCGTTCCCCCGAGCTCGATATCACTTTCCAATGCTACCGAATCCATCCCCTGCATCAGCGGGTAGAAAAACTCGTGGATGCTGATCGGTTGCCCTGTGGTATACCGCTTCGTGAAATCGTCACGTTCGAGCATACGCGCTACAGTGACTTTGGCGGACAACTTGACGACATCAGCGAACGTCATTGGCGCCAGCCATTCGGAGTTGAAGTTGACCTGGGTTTTGTCCGGGTCCAAAATTTTGAAAATTTGCTGGCGGTACGTTTCCGCATTCCGCTGCACATCTTCTTCTGTCAACTGTTTACGGGTTTCCGATTTACCGGTCGGGTCGCCGATCCGTCCTGTGAAGTCCCCGATAATCAACTGCACCTGATGCCCCAGCTCCTGAAACTGACGAAGCTTCTGCATCACCACGGTATGGCCGACGTGAATGTCCGGCGCGGAAGGATCCAGCCCCAGCTTCACCTTCAGCGGCTTGCCAGTCACCACCGACTTGATCACTTTCTGCTTTAGCTCATCCTCCGGTACAATCTCCACCACACCGCGTGAAATCACCTGAAGCTGCCGTTCCACCTCGGCCTGCTGTGCCGCGTTTAATTCTTCCCACTTCATTGCTCCTACCTCCATCTAATTTGTAAAATAACCGCTTATGAAAATAAACACAAAAAAGCCCCTTCTCATCCCAAGGGACGAGAAGGAGCGCTCGCGTTACCACCCTAATTAAAACCGCTGCTCGGATCACGCAAGGTTACGAACGAACCGTTCGCGGTTTTCACTTCATTCACATAACGGGATCCCCCGGTACCGGACTACTAGCGCTTCGAATCGTTCAAGCGCGTTCCCCCGGACGGCTCCAGACGGTATTTCAAAAGGGATCCGCCCATTCGGTTCGCAGCAACCACCGATTCTCTGAGCAGCGGGATTCCGCCTTCTACTGAGTCTTTCCAAGCCTTTTGTCGATATGCGATTTAAAATAATATATATCATAGATGCATTCGCAAAGTCAAACCTACGAAAGCTAGGTCATAAGCACGATTACGGCTCCATATCACGCCAAAATACGCTGAAAAAACATCCAAATCCCCTTTTTTATGCTATAATGTTGCTGTTTATAAAGGAGGATCATGCATGGATCATGAGAACGACAAAAACTCCGGCAAGCTGCGGCGCAATACCCGGAGCGAAAAACCCGCTAAACCCGCCCGGAAGCGCAAAAAAGGCCGGATTGCTTGGGCGATATTGGGTTGGCTCGTTCTGTTTGGATTAGCCGGAGCTCTGTTTGCCGGGGGGGCCGTATTCGGATACGTATCCTCCATCGTCAAGGACGATCCGGTGCGGTCACGTGCCGACATTGAAGCGAAAATCAATCATAATGAAATGACGGGCTTCGCCTATTTCCGTGACGGCCAACCTATTGGCCAGCTTCGTTCGGAAGAGGACCGCCGCCCTGTCACTTACAAGGAGATCCCGCAAACGGTGCTGGATGCGGTGATTGCTATCGAGGACAATCATTTTGAGGAACACATCGGCATTGATTTTAAGGGGACTTTGCGGGCGATCAAGCAGCGCCTGCTCCATGAGGACGTGCAAACCGGCGGCAGTACGCTGACACAGCAGCTGGCACGGCGCGTGTTCCTGAACCTGGATAAAACCGAGGACCGGAAGGTCAAGGAGATGCTGCTGGCGCTGCGGCTAGAGCGTTTTTTATCCAAGGAAGAAATCATTACGGCTTATTTGAATAAGGTCCCTTTCGGCAACGGTTCGAACGGGTATCAAGTCTACGGCATCAAAGCCGCAGCCAAGGGCCTCTTCAACGTCAGCAATCTGGCGGACCTGAATATTGCGCAAGCGGCGTATTTAGCCGGTTTGCCTCAGCTTCCTTCTACATACTCCGCTTTTAACGGTAAAGGGGAATTCAATGAGGAGGCATTCGGGCGGGCGGCAAAACGCCAACAGTTGGTACTGCAGCGCATGCTTGAGGAGAGCAAGATCACGCAGGCGCAATATGACGAAGCGATGGCCTTCGATCTCAAGGGTTCGCTGGCCAAACCGACGAAGAAGGCTTACGACACCTTCCCTTATCTGATGCTGGAGACGGAACGGCAAGGTGCAATCGTGATTGCGATGCTGAACAACCCGGAGATGACCAAAGAAGAGGTCGCAGCAAATACGCAAATCCTCGAGGAAGCCCGCCAAGAGCTGCTGACCGGGGGGTACCGGGTGTATACGACCATCGATAAGAAGGTCTACAACTCCATGCACAAGGTGTCGGACAACGCCGACAATTTCTCGCCACCGAGCGAGAAGAAAGGCCTGGAGCAAGTCGCTTCGATGATGATCGATAACAAGACCGGCGCGATCCTCGGGATGATCGAAGGACGCGACTTCTACACGGAGCAAATGAACTATGCTACGCAAATGAAACGGCAGCCGGGCTCGACGATGAAGCCGATTGCCGCTTATTTGCCGGCCCTCGATGCCGGACTCGTTCAGCCGGCCAGCATCATTGATGATTCGCCAATCATTTTGAAGGATTATCAAAAAGGCTTCCACATCCCAGTGAACTCGAGCGGCGGCTATAAAGGCCTTGTGACGGCGCGGACCGCGTTGAATGAATCCCGGAACATCCCGGCACTTCGCGTGTTTAACAACATCGTTGGCATCGACAAGGCCTGGGACTTCGCTAAGAAGCTGGGGATCACGACGTTGGAGGATGAGGACTATAGCGCGCAAACCGGCGTGCTCGGCGGCCTGAAATATGGTGTTACTGTCGAGGAACTGACCAACGCGTACAGCGCCATCGCTAACGGCGGGAAGTTCACCGATGCATACATGATCGAGAAAATCGCCGACGCCAAAGGGAATATCGTCTACAAGCATGAGGTCGAGCCGCAGCAGGTATTTTCCGAGCAAACGGCTTACCTGATGACCGACATGCTGCGTACCGTCATTAAGGACGGCACCGGCAAATCGATCAAAAGCGACTTCAAGAACTATGGCAAAATCCCGGTCGTCGGGAAAACCGGAACCACGCAGAACTACGCCGACGTCTGGTTCATGGGCTACTCGCCGGACGTTACGCTGGGCGTATGGATCGGGTACCGCGAGCCGGTGAACACGCTGTCGGAAGCCGGCAAATCGCGGGCGCGCAAAATTTGGGCGCTCGTCATGAACGAAGTGACCGAAAACGAACCGGATTTGTTCGCGACCGAGGCGTTTACCAAACCGGACGGCATCGTGTCGAAAACGGTGTCCGGCTATAGCGGTAAGCTGCCGACCCAATTAACGCAGCAAGCGGGCAAGCTGGTCACGGATATTTTCAACGCCAAGTATGTGCCGACGGAGCCGGACGACGTGCTGATCCGCGCCAAATACGTGACGTATGAAGGAATTAACTATGTACCGCTGGAGACGACACCTTCCGATATGCTTCGCGAGAAGGTTGTGGTGAAACGCGAAACGCCGATCGAATTGCTCAAGGAGCAGCTGGAGCAGGCGTTCGCCGGGATGTCCGGCGGGCACAAACCGCTGAGCTTCTATATGCCGAAGGATGCCGGTGAAGACGCACCGTACAAACCGGATCCGCGGGTTGACGACGGCCAAGCGCCGGCTCCACCAGCGAATGCCGCCTTGTCTGGTGGCGGAGGAGCAGCCACGATCACGTTCAGCGAAAATTCGGAAAAAGACATTGTCGGTTACCGCTTGTATCGTGCGGATGACGGCGTGACCTTCCAGTACGCCGGGAAAGCGGCGCTGGTTGGAGATCCAGCCGCGATTACGGACGGCGGATCAGACGGCTTCGCCACCGCATACTACGTCACGGCGGTCGACGTGGCCGGCAAGGAATCGGCGCCAAGCGCGATCGTTAGCGCCTTTGGCGGCGGCGTATTCCCGGACGGCGGTTCGACGTCGGATCCGAACGGCGGAATGCCGGACGGCAGCAACGACGATACGATCGGCGACAATAGTGACGGCGGTCCGCTCCCCGCTTCGCCTGCCAAGGTGAGCGTCAAGAAGGACGACCGCGGGTTCACCGTTAGCTGGGACGCGAACGGCGCGCTCGATCTCGTGACGAGCTACAACGTCTATGTGTCCGATGCCCAAGGCGGCTCCTACACGAAGGTAGGTTCCACCTCGGACGCGCATTTCTCGTTCAAAACCGATTCCAGCTCCGTCTGGATCCAGGTCACCGCCGTCAACGTGCTGGGCGAATCCCCGCCGTCGGCGCCGGTGCAGTATAGTAAGTAATGACAAAGCAGCAGGCTACCACCTGCTGCTTTTTTTGTTTTGTTTAAATAGTGGCATTAAGCTTAAAAATCAATCCATCCCCCCATCCAGCGAATGTATATATTTTTTCGAATATAATCCGCTGCGAACCCCCGTTTGGAGAAATTATATTCGATTTTTCATATACATTCTCGAGGTTGGGGCTTCAAAGGGACGATTATAAATGAAATTTCATATATACTGAGAGGAATCCGCCGGATTTGAGCGATTCTATATGATTTTTCGAATAGAATCCGCGTCGCCCCCTCCATTTGGAAGAAATATGTTCGATTTTTCATATAAAATCTCGAGGTTGGCGCTCCAAAGGCACGATTATGTATGAAATTTCATATATATTGAGAGAAATCCGCCGGAATCGAGCGAATATGTTCGATTTTTTGAATATAATTACGATTCGGCGACAGAGATCGCTCCCCCAAGGGGCTGGTTTGCTGGTCCCCTCCCTTCCCGCAAAAAAAGAATCCCCCCAAGCCTTCGCTTGAGGGGACTCCTGCTATAGATCCACCGACCTCAATCCTCGATCGTCGACAAATCGCCGGCCGGGAGGTTGAGCTCCCAGGCCTTGAGCACGCGGCGCATGATTTTGCCGGAGCGGGTCTTGGGCAGCTTATCTTTGAACTCGATTTCGCGCGGAGCGGCGTGAGCGGACAGCCCTTCCTTGACGAACTTCGCGATCTCCGCCTTCAGCTCCTCGGAAGGTGTAAAGCCTTCGCGCAGCGAAATGAACGCTTTGATGATCTCCCCGCGCACGGGATCCGGCTTGCCGATGACCCCGGCTTCCGCGACGGCCGGATGCTCGACGAGCTTGCTCTCGACCTCGAACGGGCCAATCCGTTCGCCGGAGGAATTGATCACGTCATCGATCCGGCCCTGGAACCAGAAGTAGCCGTCCTCGTCCATGTAAGCCGTATCGCCGGAAATGTACCATCCCGGTATGCGGAAATACTCCTCGTATTTCGGCGCATTGTTCCAGATCAGCCGCATGACCGATGGCCACGGCGTGCGGATGGCCAGATTGCCCATCCGGTACGGCGGCAACTCCTTACCGTTCTCGTCGATGATCGCCGCCTCAATGCCGGGCACCGGTTTACCCATGGAACCGGGTTTAATCGGCATCGACGGATAGTTGCAGATGAGCTGCCCGCCTGTCTCCGTCATCCACCACGTGTCGTGAATCCGATGATTGTACACCTTCATCCCCCAGCGCACTACCTCAGGGTTCAGCGGTTCACCAACGGACATGACATGGCGGAGTGATGACAGATCATATTGTTTAATGACGTCCTGTCCCGCTCCCATCAGCATGCGGAACGCAGTTGGCGCGCTGTACCAGACCGTCACCTTGTTCTTTTGGATCGTCTCATACCAGTCGGCCGGGCTGAAGCGCCCGCCGCGGACGACATTGGTCACGCCGTGCAGCCACGGGGCAAAAATGCCATAGGACGTGCCGGTGACCCATCCCGGGTCCGCTGTACACCAATAGACGTCCCCTTCCTTTAGGTCCAGCACAACGTTGCCGGTATGATAGTGCTGAATCATCGCGTTATGCACATGGTAAACGCCTTTCGGTTTGCCGGTCGAACCCGACGTATAATGCAAAATCAGGCCGTCCTCGCGATTCACCCACTCGATCTCGGCTTCAGGGGATGCGGCTTCCATCTCCTTCTTATAATCAACGATCCCGTCTCCCGCTGCCACCTCGTCGCCTACAACGATGATGGTCCGCAGCGTCGGCAGCTCCTCGCGTTTCACCCTTGGCAGCAGTGCCGGTGTCGTGACCAACGCAACCGCTCCGCTGTCCTCCAGTCGATCCTTAACTGCCGTTTCCATAAACGCCTCGAACAATGGTCCAACGACCGCGCCGACCTTAAGCGTACCCAGCACACTCACATAGAGCTCCGGCGTCCGCGGCATAAAGACGAAAACCCGGTCCCCCTTCGTGATGCCGTACTTGCGCAACACATTCGCGAACTGGTTCGTCAGCCCCTGCATGTCCTCGTACGTATACGACTCCTCTCGCGAAGGATCGCTGAATTGGAGCGCTACACGCGCACCCTTGCCCGCATCGACGTGGCGGTCGATCGCCTCATAAGCCATGTTCACTTTGCCTGTGACGTACCAGGAGAACTGTTTCTCAACATCCTCCCATTGAAAATTCTTATACGCCTCTTCATAGCTGCCCATGTTGGACGACGGAACGCCCGGTGAAATGACTTCCCCTTGCAGTTGACTCATCGTTTCATCCTCCCTTCATCTTTGGAAATCCCCAAACAATAGATCAAAGTTTATGAAAACGGATACATAGCAGTGTAAGTTGAAAGCCTTGTTCAGCGTCATGGGTGAGGGCATCCGTTTTGATCGAAAGAACAACGACAGACATCAAGCGATTTGAGGCGGTATTTCGAGTACAACGATCACACACGCGGCCTGAAAATGTGAATAATTTATGTCGGAGAACATTATAGCATACGTTTTCGCGCACAGGCTACACTTTTCAAATTTTCATTTTTCTGTTATAAGTGAGGGGAACGAGCAAAGGAGGCGGTTCCATGGAACACCAAAAAACGTATATCCGCCACACCCTGCCCCATCAGAATCGTGAAATCGTTGTGGAAGGACCCGTATCCCCTTCCCATCTCCAAACCTTAAAGATGCATCCCGATCTGGATGCGTTCCGCAAGCCGGCAGATCAACACGCCGCACTGGTCGAAATCGCCGGTCTACCGGAAGGGCGCATTATCCTGGCCCGCGAGGATTCCACCATCGTCGGCTATGTCACCTTTCATTATCCCGACGAAATGGAACGGTGGTCACAAGGCCACATGCCCGATCTCATTGAACTTGGAGCCGTCGAAGTCGCTGACGATTACCGTTCCCTGGGACTCGGATCGAAGATGATCCGCACGGCGTTTGAAGACGGTCAGATGGAGAAATACATCGTCTTTACGACCGAATACTATTGGCATTGGGATTTGAAAAAGAGCGGCTTATCCGTGTGGGATTACCGCACCATGATGGAGCGGTTGATGAAGACCGTCGACATGGTCTGGTACGCCACCGATGACCCGGAAATTTGCTCCCATCCGGCGAACTGCCTGATGGTGCGGATCGGCAAAGAGGTTCCTTTGTCCTCCGAGGAGCAGTTTGACCGGATTCGTTTTCAGCAGCGTTTTATGTACTGACAGTAAAAAGGAAGGCGTGATGCATCCATGCCTGGAAGCGCTTTATTTGTCCACCATGAGCAGGCGATGAACTACCGGTTTCACGACGGCCATCCGTTCCATCCGATCCGGCTGGAATTGACGATGGATCTGCTGCGGGAGGTCGGCGCGCTGACGCCGCAGCAGATGCACCTGTCGCGGCCGGCGACCGACGAAGAGCTGCTTTGGATCCATCAGCCGGCCTACCTCGAAGCCGTCAAGCAGTTGAGCCTCCCGAATCCCGAGGCGGATTGGATCACGCGCGGCGAGCAGTTTGGACTGCTGGACGAGGATACGCCTTATTTTCCCGGCATGCACGATGCGGCGACCTGGGTCGTCGGGGGGACGATTACGGCCGTGGAGGCCGTGCTCTCCGGCTCCAGCACGCACGCCTTGCACCTCGGCGGCGGTCTCCACCACGCCCTGTCGGCCAGAGCGGCCGGCTTCTGCGTATACAACGACACCGCGGTGGCCATCGACTATGCCCGCCGCAATTACGGCGCGCGCGTCCTGTACGTCGACACGGACGTCCACCATGGCGACGGGGTCCAGTGGAGCTTCTATTCGGACCCCGATGTGTGCACCTATTCCATCCATGAGACGGGCAAATACCTGTTCCCGGGCACCGGCTTCCTGCCGGAACGCGGCGAGCATCAAGGTTATGGCGCTTGCATGAACCTGCCGCTTCAGCCGTATACGGAAGACGCCTCCTGGATGGAATGCTTCGAGGAATCGATCCGGAAGTTAACCGCGCATTTCCAGCCGGATTTGATCGTCAGCCTGCACGGCTGCGACGCCCATGCGCTGGATCCGCTGTCGCACATGCACTGCAGCATGTCGATCTACCGAGAGATGCCGGCCATCCTGCACGAACTGGCTCACACCTATTGTGAAGGCCGCTGGGTTGCCATGGGCGGCGGCGGATACGACTTCTGGCGGGTGGTTCCCCGCGCCTGGAGTTTGCTGTGGCTGGAGATGAGCGATCATCCCCTTTCCGCCACTCTACGCCAAGACCCGCTGCTCCCGCTGCCGCAAGCCTGGATGGATCGCTGGCAGCCGCAGACTCCATTCGAGCTTCCCGTCGCTTGGCTTGACGACCTATCCCATTGGGAAGGTATCCCCCGCCGAGCGGAAATCACAACAAAAAACCGCGAGACTCTCGCGGTCGCTTTGCAGGATTATCCCTAAAACTTTAGGCGGGGTTACTTAACCTCACCTAAAGTTTTTCAACTCGCCGGCATGCTCTACCATGTCATTTAGAATAGCAAACGAACGCCGAGCGGCCAGTGTAGTAAATTCGGCAAAATTTACGTCAGCGGAACCGTCCGCCTTATCCGAGATGGAGCGAAGCACAATAAACGGCACCCCGTTCCGATGGCATACCTGCGCGAGCGCTGCCCCTTCCATTTCGACGCAAGCGCCGTCCAGCTCCCTATACAGAACAGAGCCAACGAATTCCGGATCCGCGATGAACTGGTCGCCGGACAGCACCCGACCCACCCGGTATTGATGATCCGTGCACTGACGGGCGCAAGCGTCTTCTGCCAAGCGGATCAGGGAAGGGTCGGCCGGAAAGTCGGAGACGTCCTGGTACGGTGTAATGCCGCGCGCAAAGCCCAGCGGCCGCACGTCCATATCATGTTGCATACAAGTTGACGAAATGACGATATCCCCAACGTTCAAATCCGGGTGCACCGCTCCGGCCACCCCGGTAAACCAGATCGTATCTGCTCCAAAACGATCGATTAAGATTTGGGTTGTGGCCGCGGCATTGACTTTGCCGACGCCGGATTTGCATACGACAACATCCCGTCCGTGCAGTATGCCTTTGACAAAAGCGGCTCCTGCGGCGTCAACCTTCTCCTGACGCTCCACCTTTTCGAGCAGCAAGGCGATTTCCTCATCCATGGCCCCCATCAGGCCAATCGTTTGGTTCATGTGAGTCTCTCCCTCCTGTTTTCCCGTCCATATCTGTGCGGGCACGAATTATTGTCCCCGAATACTCAAAAAAGCTCCTTAAATAAGGAGCTTTTTTATCCGTTGTTAACCTTTTTCATATATATTTTCTATGTGTAACTTATCTCTCTAAACGAAAAGTTGCCTGATCGCCCGAAAACGCTTAGACGTGACTGACGGACAACCGCAAAATCGTTTCATGCGGCAAAATCACCCGCGGGTTCTCGACCGTTTCCTTCTTCATCAACTTCGTCAACAAACGCATTGCTACCGCACCGAGGTCGTACATCGGTTGAGCGACCGTCGTCAACTGAGGGCGAACCATCGAAGCCATACGAATATTGTCAACGCTGATGATTGAGAAGTCGTCCGGTACCTTCAAGCCTTCGTCCTGAATGCTATGGATCGCGCCAATCGCCATTTCGTCCGTTGCTGCAAAGATCGCCGTCGGCCGCTTCTTCAGCCCGAGGAAATACTTCATCGCTTCCACACCGGATTCATAGCGATAGTTGCCGATCCGCACCAGATCCTCTTGGTACTGAATGCCCGCCGTCTCTAACGCGCGCTTGTACCCTTGGAATCTCGCATAACCGTTCGCCGGATCCTGCAACGTTCCACTGATCATCGCAATCTCGCGATGTCCATGACGGATCAGCGTGCTGACCGCGTCAAAAGCCGCTGCCTCGTGGTCGATATCCACGGAAGGATATAATCCGTTCTCGTCGCTCGTTGCGCAAAGCACGATTGGCACCGCAGACGTCTGGAACGCTTGAATATGTTCCTCCGTTACGGTTCCGCCCATGAAGAGGAGCCCGTCCACTTGCTTCTCGAGCAACGTGTTAATAACGCGAATCTCCTTCTCTTTGCGTTTGTCGGCATTACACAAAATAATGTTATAGTGATACATGTTTGCAATATCTTCGATGCCCCGAGCGATTTCCGCTAAGATCGAATTCGAGATATCGGGGATGACCACACCAACCGTGGTGGTCTTCTTGCTGGCAAGACCCCTGGCTACGGCATTGGGCCGGTAGCCTAACCGTTCTATCGCTTCGTAAACCTTTTTCCGGGTCTGCGGCTTCACATTCGGATTATTGTTGACAACCCGGGAAACCGTGGCCATCGAGACGCCTGCTTCACGTGCCACATCGTAAATGGTAACCGTCACATTCTTCTCTCCATTGCCAATAGATTTTCACTCGTTCATCCGGTAAAGTTCCAGAGCTTCAATTAGATTTATGATACGACAAAATACTACTTTATGCAATGATAACGCTTCACTCAGCGTAAAATCTCCTGCAGCGCGGCCTTCGTGATCTTAGAATGAGACGTGTGCCAGACGGCTTGTCCCTCCTTGATCAGGATGGCTTGAGGGGATTCATGCTTGACGCCAAGCCGTTCGGCTGCTTCGTTCGATACGTCCCGGTTCTCAATGACGTAAATCAGCCCGTATGTAACGTCTTCGCGCGGAGTCCCGTTCAAATACGCCTCCGCTTCCTTATGTGCCCCGGCACTGATCGGGCAGCGGGTACTGTGCTTAAACAGCAGCAGCGGCTGGCTTGAGGAGCGTTCCATAGCATCATTCAGCTCCTGGATCGATTGTATTCTCATCCAATTGGACATGACATTCATCCCCTTTTATACGAATAAGAATCTCCAGATGTTCTGTTGATATCTTAACAAAAAGAGAAATGAAAATACAACATCATTTACAAAATGATTTGCAAAAATCGAGCAAAATCGTCAATTTGTCTAGGAAAGCTGTCGATTCTTGACATATTTAGACAATTGGGAGAGACGTTTGGAGATCTCGTTCATCCATTCCAGATCGCCGATGTTCTTGGCCCCGCCGTATAAGTCCAGCAACAGGTTGATTCGTTCCTCGCATTGCTGCTCCAGCAGGCTTTCAAAGGAGGCGCTCTCCGTCCGGTTCCACTGGCGATAGATACCGAAAATCAGGTCAGCCAACTCGTTCATCTCGGTAAAATAAACGCGGCCGTTCGGCTGCTTTTTCTTGAGCTCGGACAACATGTCCGTCAGATCTGACTTCACCTCAGGAAGCACTTCGTAATAACTGCAATCCTCACATTCGTAAATGGGAACTCGGTCGATTTCATAGATTCCTTCAAAAATGACCAGCCTGAAGCCTAGGTTCATCATTTGCCCGCAATGACAGTGCTTTCGCACAGTACCACCTCATCTTAGTCCTTTGCATTTTTTTGATTCGATAAATTTTATGAATATTGATCTTATTCGACCCGCTTGCGAGAATCTCCTTCTGTTGGCGTAAGGTACTTTAAATTGCCATAATTGGAAAGGTTTCAGAAACCGCCGGGCATAGAAATAGTTATCATTTTTGATACAATTAAAATATCGAATCGAGTTTTCGTCAAGTACCATAAAAGACAGGAGGAGTTGGATTTGAGATTAACTGGCAAAAGGATCGTTGCTTTGGTGGATGAGGAATTTGAGGATTTGGAGCTATGGTACCCGATCTACCGCGTTCGCGAAGAGGGGGCAGAAGTGCATTTGGCCGGCTCGGTGAAAGGGAAAAAATACATTGGCAAATACGGCGTCCCCGCCGAGGCCGAATTTGCCTTTGAGGAAATCGCTGCCAGCGCGTATGACGGGATTCTTGTCCCTGGCGGCTGGGCACCGGACAAGCTTCGGCGTTACGATAAAGTGCTCCAGTTCGTCCGCGAGCTGCACGAAGCGAAGAAACCGATCGGGCAAATCTGCCACGCCGGTTGGGTACTCATCTCCGCCGGGATCCTGAAAGGCGTGACCGTAACGTCCACGCCGGGTATCCGTGACGATATGCAGAACGCCGGCGCGATCTGGCTTGACGAGCCCGTCGTTGTAGACGGACACATCATCTCGGCCCGCCGCCCGCCGGACCTGCCGGCTTACGGCAAAGCGTTCGTGGATGCAGTGGCTGATCTGCAGTAGTCGTCTCGTCCCGCCTCATCCTGCCATCTATGGCGAGACATGACGAAGCAATGGGAAAGCCTGAAACGCAATAAGCCGTCCCCGGTGTCACTCCTGACCTAGGGACGGCTTATGTTATTATTTGCCCAAACGTTCTTGTTCCAACTCATGTGCATAACGTACCAGCTCGGATTCGACCTGATCGCTGGTTGATAAGCGGTAGCAGGCAGCACCCACTTCCTTGCTCTCCCGCGAATCGGAGTTCAACACGTAATGCTTCACGCGCAGCAGCGCCTGCGGCGACATGCTCAGGTCGGTGACGCCCAGATGCAGCCAGAGCGGCACCGCCTTCTCGTCCCCGGCCATCTCGCCGCAGACGCTGACGGTGATGCCCGCGTCCTTGGCTGCTTGCACCGTTTGACGGAGCAGACGTAGTACTGCCGGATGGAATGGGTGGTACATATGGGCGATCTTCTCGTTCATCCGGTCGACGGCCAACACGTACTGGACCAGGTCGTTGGTGCCGATACTGAAGAAATCCACTTCCTGGGCCAGCAGATCGGCAATCGCCGCCGCGGCCGGAATTTCGATCATGATCCCGACCTGAATCTCAGGGTCATAAGGAAGTCCCCGCCGGGTCAAATCTTGCTTGGCTTCCTCCAAAATCGCATTCGCCCCGCGAATTTCCTCCAGCGAAGAGATCATCGGATATAAGATCTTCATCTTGCCGTAAGCACTAGCGCGCAAAATCGCCGCCAGCTGTGTCCGAAACAGCTCTCGACTGTCCAGGCTGATGCGGATCCCGCGGTAACCCAGCACCGGATTCTCCTCTTCCTGCAGCTCGAAATATTCCAGCTGCTTGTCGCCGCCGATATCCAGCGTTCGGATCACGACCGGGTGCGCCCCGGCCTTCTCCGCGACCTGACGATACACTTCAAATTGCTCGTCTTCGCCAGGGAAAGTGGAACGGTCCATATACAAAAACTCCGTGCGGAACAAGCCAACGCCTTCCGCGCCGTGCTTCAAAGCCAGCTCCAAATCCTTGACGGAGCTGATATTCCCGGCGAGTCGCATGCGTACGCCGTCTTTGGTTATCGCCTCAACCGCAGCCAACAGCTGCAGCTGCTCCTTGCGGCGGCGTTGTTTCTCCGCCAACTCCGTAAAACGCGTCACGATCGCCGGCTCAGGATGGAGATAAACTAATCCTTCGTCCCCGTCAATCACCAGCATATCGCCAGTCTGCAACGGCTCCGCCAGCTTATTCTCTAGCCCCGAAACGAGCGGAATCCCCAACGCCCGAGCCATAATCGCCGAATGCGAGGTTTTGCCGCCGGCCATTGTCACCATACCCAGCACATTGTCCGGATTCAAATGGACCAGTTGGGAAGGGGACAGCTCTTTGGCCACCAAAATATACGGCTGTGTATCCGCCGGCAGCGTGATGTCCGGCGTTCCGAGCAGATGCTTAAGCAGACGGTTGCCGACATCCTTGATGTCAAGCGCCCGTTCTTTCATATATTCGTCGTCCAGCAGGTCAAACATCGTTACAAAATGGTCGATCGCTTCCTTAACAGCAACCTCCGCCGCCTTGTATTGGCGTTCGATGATTCCCCGGATCTCGCTCATAAAGACGGGATCTTCCAAGATGGCCAGGTGAGCGTCAAAGATGCCGGATTCCTCCGCACCCACCGTCTCTTTAATCTCGTTCTTCATCACTTCGATTTCGGTTTTGGACGTGCGAATGCCTTCGTACAACCGCTCGAATTCTTTGGCGAGATCCACCTTCTCCATCCGGCGATCCGGTACGTCCCATTCCCAGGCGGGCAGCACGAAAGCTTTGCCGATGGCGACGCCCGCTGCTGCTCCGATCCCCTGTATCATGTAGTGACCCCCTAGTCCTGCTTGTAAGTTCCATTCTAATAAGAGTTCAAAAATCAGCTTTGATGATTTTTGAACTTCCTCTTTAGGATGCCCTCTATCTATTTCATTATGGTAATCCTAGCCCCTCAAATTTGTCAAAGGAAAAACGAGAAGCCAAAAAAGGGCCCTCCGAATGTGGACGGGTCCTATTGGCCTCGCTTCATTCAACTGCGTTTTCCGATCAAAATGCTGTCCTCAACCTTGATGCAACGGTCCATGATCACGGTAAGACCGCCTTTCGAGGCGATTTCATACGCTTCATCGCTCGTAATCCCCAACTGCAGCCAGAGCACGCGGGCGCCGATCTTCACCGCTTCCTCTGCCACCGGAGGCGTCTGCTCACTGCGGCGGAACACGTTTACGATATCCACGGGCTCAGGGATATCCGAGAGACTCGGGTACACCTTCTCGCCAAGGATTTCGCCGTTCACGGTCGGATTGACCGGGATGATGCGGTAGCCGTTACTTTGCAGTGCTTGAGCTACCATGTAAGAGGTTCGGTCGGTTTTGTCCGACAACCCGACAACCGCAATGTTCCCGGCGCTCAGCAGAATCTCCTTGATTTCTTCACGGCTTGGATTTTCAAATGCCATTTGAAATGCCTCCTTTGCCGGCGCCGGTCACATCCAGCGCCTCGCAGTTCTTAGTTCAAGTTTATTCTACCCGTTCCACGGATGCGCCAAGCGAGACAATATGGTCAAAAAATTGCGGATACGACTTCGCCACATGATGCGCATCCTTAATCACCAGCGGCTCCCGGCAGCGCAAGCCTACGACGGTCAGCGCCATAATGACGCGGTGGTCGTAATGCGCATTGATCGTCACGCCGCCCTCCAGACCGGACGGACGGCCATGCACGATAATTTCCGCTTGGCGTTCCTCCACGTTGGCTCCCGCTTTCTTTAGTTCCGTCAAATAATCAGAGATCCGGTCGCATTCCTTATAACGTAAATTTTCCACGTTGTAGAAGCGGGACGTCCCGTCAGCAAACACCGCAGCCGCCACCATGGCCAACACGGCGTCGGTCGCTGCATCGCCGTCGAATTCTACCGGCCGCAGACGTCCGTTCCCTTGGATGTGCACCGTTCCGTCTTGATGGGTTAGCGGCACGTCCATCATCTGCAAAACGTCTACGATGGCGCGTTCCCCTTGCTTGCTGCGTTCGGCCAGACGGTGAACCTTAACATCCGACTTCGTCACCGCAGCTGCAGCCAAAATTGCAGCCGAACCGGGATAATCACCTTGCACGGTATACGTCTTCGCCTGGTAGCTTTGCCCACCGGGCACGCGGAAATGCATGTAATCATCGCTGGCATGAATAACGATTCCGGCCTGCTCCAGCACCTCCAGCGTTTGCCCAATGACGACCTTCGATTTCAGGTCATTCAGCACTTCGATTTCGCTGTCTTCAGCAAGCAGTGGCGTCAGGAACAACAAGGCGCTCAGGTACTGCGAGCTGACCGAGCCGGACACGCGGATCTTTCCGCCCTTCGGCGCTCCGCCGCGAATCGTAATCGGCAGTCTGCCTTCATTATGGCGGACCTCCACCCCGAGTTGCCCCAACGCGTCAATGAGATCGTCATGCGGACGTTTCCCCAGCGAATCCGGGTAGGTGTTCACGAACGTCACTTCCGGGCAGAGTGATGCAATCGCCATCAGGAACCGCAAGACCGCTCCGGCGTTACCTACGTTCAGTTCCTTAACATCCTTCGTCTGACGCCCAAACCCGGTAATGACGATCTTCTCCTCGTCCTCTTCCAGCACCGCTCCCAAATCGGCGATGCAGCGGCGCATCGCGTCGCTGTCCTCACTGTGCGCCGGGTAATAGACGGTGCTTGTCCCTTCCGCCAAAGCGGCAACCAGCAGGTAACGGGTCGTATAGTTCTTGGAAGATAAAGCTCCGAATTCGCCCTTCAATTCCGGCGTAGGCCTTACGATAACGTCCATATGATTCACATTCCCCTTTATTGTGATTGATCAAGAACCGCGGTAATGCGTTAAAATCTCTGCGGACACCTGTTCCGCGCTTTTCCCCGATGTATCGATGGTGAGATGGGCAAAAGCGTAAGCGTCCTTCCGTTCCTCCAGCAGGGTGATCACCCGCTCCTTCGCGCCTCCAGCCAGCAGCGGTCGACCTGGATCTTCTCCAACCCGCGCGATAATCTCCTCCGCGGTTGCTTGAAGCGCGACGACCAGCCCGCCTTCCCGCATCACGAGGCGATTCTCTTCGCGAAGTACGGCGCCGCCGCCCGTTGCCAGCACGATCCCGCGTTCCTGCAGCGTTCCTCGTAGTAGAGCGGACTCCAGTTCACGGAAATAAGCTTCTCCTTCGGCCGCGAATATGTCCGGTATTGTCCGACCGGCTTCCTGAACAATCCGCTGATCGAGATCGACGAGCGTCAGGCCGGTTTCGGCTGCCAGCAGCGCGCCCACGGTCGACTTCCCCGTGCCCATCATGCCGATCAGTACGATATTGTTTAACGGTAGATTCATGTGTTCGTTCACCTACTTGCTCTGTTCAGCTTATGAAGACTCTAGCTCTAGCTCAAGCTCAGAGTAAACTTTTTCATATCATAACACAGGCCAACCCATTTTCAACACAAAAAGAAAGCCGGCAGAGACCTCATCGTCCCTCCGGCTTCCGGGCAATTCATGCTTCGGCTTAGAACCACTGATGGTGGAAGACGCCTTCCTTGTCGACACGTTTGAACGTGTGGGCGCCGAAGTAATCGCGTTGCGCTTGCAGCAGGTTGGCCGGCAGGCGTTCCGTGCGGTAGCTGTCATAGTAGGACAGCGCGCTGGCAAAGCCCGGCACCGGGATGCCGTTCGCCACAGCGGCAGATACGACATTACGCCATGCGTCTTGATAGCTTTCCACAACATTCTTGAAGTAAGGATCCAGCAGCAGGTTCTTCAGCGCAGGATCGCGGTCGTAAGCATCCTTGATGTTATGCAGGAATTGGGAACGAATAATGCAACCGCCGCGGAAGATCATCGCGATGTTCCCGTATTTCAAATCCCAGCCGTATTCGTCGGAAGCGGAACGCATTTGCGCAAAACCTTGGGCATACGAAACGATTTTCGAAGCGAACAGGGCCTTGCGGACGTTCTCGATAAACTCCTTCTTGTCGCCGTTAAAAGCCTTCTTCGCAGGTCCGCTCAGAATTTTGCTAGCCGCAACACGCTCTTCCTTCATCGCCGAGAGGAAACGGGAGAAGACCGACTCCGTGATCATGGACAGCGGCACACCCAGGTCGAGCGCGCTTTGGCTTGTCCATTTCCCAGTGCCCTTCTGACCGGCAGCATCCAGGATGACGTCAACCATCGGTTTGCCGGTTTCTTCATCGTATTGGGAGAAGATATCGGCGGTAATTTCGATCAGGTAGCTGTCCAGCTCGCCTTTGTTCCATTCGCTGAAAATCTCGTGCAGCTCCTTCGCATCCACGCCCAGCACATCTTTCAACAAATGATAGGCTTCGCCGATCAACTGCATATCGCCATATTCGATGCCGTTGTGCACCATTTTTACGTAATGTCCGGCTCCGTCCGGACCAATATATGTACAGCAAGGATCGCCGTTCACTTTCGCGGAAATTGCCGTCAAGATAGGTTCAACCAGCTTATAAGCGGATTCTTGTCCGCCTGGCATGATGGAAGGACCTTTCAAAGCGCCTTCTTCGCCGCCAGATACCCCTGTGCCGATAAAGCGGAACCCTTTGGCTTCCAGTTCTTTGCTGCGGCGCTGCGTATCCGGGAAGTGCGCGTTGCCCCCGTCGATGATGATATCGCCTTGATCCAGATAAGGCAGCAATTGTTCAATCGTGCTGTCTGTCGCCGGACCGGCTTGTACCATGATTAAAATTTTGCGCGGCGTTTCCAGCGAGTTCACGAACTCTTCGATGGAAAACGTGCCGACCAGGTTCTTGCTTTTGCCTTCGTTATCGAGCAGGTCATGCGTTTTTTCCGGGGAGCGATTAAATACCGACACGGTAAAGCCCCGGCTCTCAATATTAAGGGCCAAATTCTTGCCCATGACGGCCAAGCCGATGACGCCGATTTGTTGTTTTGACATGGTCTCCATCCTTTGCACACTATATTTTTTTCAATAGTATCATTTTAACTCTTTTGTGTACAGAAGTGAACCCTGCGCCGTTTCGCTCAAAAAACAACCCCCAACGCCGTGGGAGCCAAGGACTTGCCTTCTATGATCTCGTATAGGTTGTGCGGACAGCGAGACAGGTAATCACTCCCCTAGGATGAGCTGTTTCAGCGGTTACCATTCAAGGCGTAGCAATTCGAGCCGAAGCTTGCGCAACCTCTCCTTACAGGCTTCGGTGGTTTCGGTATCTCCCTGTTGGATCGCTTCGAACAATCGTTCCAGCTCGGCGTCCAGCTCTTCCTGGAGATGGGCCAGCTGCTGCTCCGCAGACTCGGAAGCGTACATCTCCGCCATCTGCGCCGTGTCGACAACCGGACCTTTCTGATAGATGACGCGGTGCTCCATCCCCGAGATTTCGACCAGACGGATGACTTCCCCGAATAAAATATTTTCTACCAGGATCTGACGATCCTTGAACCGTTTGACCACCGCATGACCGCGCAGATCCCCGATCAGCTTCTCCAGCCATTCGGCAAGCTTGGCATCCCGGATCACGTAATCGCCAACCAGCTTGTATCCTTTGGGAAGACGCTGAAACCGCAGCTTGGTCAGCTTTCGTCCGGTCCGGACCGAGATAATAAAGAGAGTTTCATTTTCGCTCCAATATAAAGAATACCCGTCTTGGATCAAGTCGCGGATCAATTGTTGAATGTGCCGGCGGTCGAATCGGAGTTCCAGGTTGCAGTATTCCACTTCGTAACTTTTATTCACGGCACTCCCTCCTCACGGTTTACCTTATCTTATACTCCATCTTATGTAATGGAACTTGGTTTATTGATTATTTTTAACCCGATCAACCCGGGAATGACGCGGAAATTATGATATACTGGTACCGTTGCAAATCATAAGCGCAACCGATTCATGCTGAAGCTGGAGGTATACACCGATGTCCTTTGAAGGATTTACAACACAAGATTTCGACGCCCTTACCGTCCCGGGGCTGGAGCCCCGGATGGAAGCGATTATAAGCCACATTAGACCCAAGCTGGAGATGCTCGGTACCGAGCTGGTTCCGTTCCTGTCCGCTTTATGCGGGGAAGAGATGTTCCCGCATGTCGCCAAGCATGCCCGCCGGACGGTGAATCCGCCGAACGACACCTGGGTCGCCTGGGCAGCCAGCAAACGCGGGTATAAAGCGTTGCCACATTTCCAAGTGGGGATGTTCTCCACGCATCTGTTCATGATCTTCGCCGTCATTTACGAAAGCCCAAATAAGTCGGTGTTTGCCAAATATTTGGACAAGCAGGCGGCACAAATCAAGAAGACGATGCCGGACGGGTTCTACTGGTCGCTGGATCACATGAGTCCAGGCGGTACGCCGCACCAGGAAGCGGATACCAAGCAGTTGAAAGCTTGGGCCGAGCAACTGAAGACGGTGAAGAAATCCGAAGCGTTGTGCGGGCTGCGGTTGGAACGGAACGACCCTATCGTGTCGGACGGGACTAAGTTGATTCAGACCGTTCAGGAGACGTTTCAAACGCTGCTGCCTCTATACAAAAACGCGTTTTAAGCTGGGCCTATTTGCTGCACATCAAGCCTCCCCGCCTTATGGTTTCGGGGAGGCTTTTTCCGTACGCACAAGGCCGATATGCAGGAAGAAGAGCAGCGCCATCGTCGCCGAGCTGGCCAGGAACGGCGCAGTCGGGCCGATCAGGTCCCACATTTTGCCGGAGATGATGGGTCCTGCAACCATGCCCGAGCCCTGGATCGTCAGGAACAGGCCCCAGACCGTCCCCTTCTCCCCACTGGGAAGCAAGTACGAGATCATCGTATCCCAAGTTGGGAGGATAAACGCATAACTGCAGCCGATTAGGATGACAAACAGCCAGACGAACGATACCTCCCGCGACAGGGCAAACAAGCCGATCGAAGCCGCTGCCAGGGCGAAGCCGATATGCAGAAACCAGCGCGTCCCCAGACGGTCGACCAGCTTGCCGATCGGAATCAATCCCAGGACGGTGATCCCGCCCCCGATGACGAGCATGGCGCTGAACGTCTCCGGAGAGAGACCGAGCTCGGTGCGGACGTACAGTGTGATGACCGGCGTCAACAGCCCTACGGCGAACGATTGGAGGAACAGCGCCGGATACAAGAGCGGGCTGACGTGCAAATGCGTGCGGATATGGCGAATCGAAGCACGCAGTTGGCTCCACATCCCTCCGCTCTTGGCGGAGGGGGATGCATCCCCGGGGACGGCGGATTTCGCCGTGCCCGCGGCGGTGGAACCGCCCGCTTTTCCCGGCAACAACAACGATATCAGGACAACCAACGCAATACATCCGAGCAAGAACCAAAAAACCGGTCGATATGAATCATGCAGAAAAAAGTTAATGATAACGGGACCCAGGCCGGTACCGCCGAGGCTGGAAATTTGAATGACGCCCATCGCCGTCGCAAAGTTGTTATTCTCCTCTGTGACCGCGGTGATCCCCATCAGGACGCAAGGCCAAAGCGGCGCGGTTCCGATGCCAAGCAAGGCGCAGCCAAGTACGAGAAAGCCCATGGTGGGCAGGAACGCGATCACCGCCACGGCGCCGAGCGTAATACAAAGCCCCAAGCTCATCGTTCGGCGGAAGCCGATTCGTTCAATCAGCCAACCCGCCGGGCTGCGAAACAGATTATCCCCGATATATTGCATCGAAAAAGACAACCCGATCGCAAACGCGCTCAGGCTCAGGACATCCCCCATATAGACCGGAAGGATGGATACGATCAGCGCCCCCTTGACAAATTCCACCAAAAACATGATGAGCCACAGGCTGGCGAACGTGGGATTCAGCAGCTTTTTTCGCGCGATTCCGCTTGTCAGTTCCACGAAAAGTCCCCCTCTCCTAGTATCCGATCACGGCTTCCTTCTTCATTCTGTCCGTTTTGGTCGGCAAATTAACCCGCACAACGTCAATTTTGCGTAAAAACCATCGTCATTCGCTTGCATTCCGGGCGCATTTTGCTATACTCAAGCTTGTTTGAAAATTATGTAGACGAAAGGCAGGGATGGCCCGTATGGATCATCAAAGCACGCCGCTCTTCACTGCGTTAAAAAAGCACGCGGCCGGCAATCCCGTTCAATTTCACATTCCCGGGCATAAAAAAGGGCTCGGAACCGATAAAGAATTTCGCGAGTTCATTGGCGATAACGCCTTGTCCATTGACCTGATCAATATCGCTCCCCTGGACGATCTGCACCAGCCTACCGGCGTCATTGAAGAGGCGCAAAAGCTGGCCGCCGACGCCTTCGGCGCCGACTATACGTACTTCTCGGTGCAAGGGACCAGCGGAGCCATCATGACTATGATACTATCCGTTTGTTCTCCGGGTGATAAAATTGTCGTCCCGAGAAACATTCATAAATCCGTGATGTCGGCGATTATTTTCGCCGGAGCGAAGCCGGTTTTCGTATCGCCGGCTCAAGACGCCAATTTGGGGATCGACCACGGGATCACAACCTCCTCGGTCCGCCGCGCACTGCAGCGTCATCCCGACGCCAAAGCGGTCGTGGTGATCAATCCGACGTATTTTGGCGTTTGCGCCAACCTGAAGGAAATCGTTGACTTGGCCCATAGCTTCCATGTACCGGTGCTCGTTGATGAAGCGCATGGCGTGCATATTCATTTCCACGAGAAGCTGCCGATGTCGGCCATGCAGGCGGGAGCCGATATGGCGGCTACCAGCGTGCACAAGCTCGGCGGTTCGATGACGCAAAGTTCGATTCTTAACCTGAATACGAAGAACGGGTATGTCAACCCGCAACGCGTGCAGACAATCATCAGTATGCTGACGACCACCTCCACGTCTTACCTGCTGCTGGCTTCCCTGGACACGGCGCGCCGTAATCTGGCGCTGCATGGGCGGGAATTGGCCGAACAAGCGATGGAAATGGCGCATCAGCTGCGGTCCGAAATCAACCAAATCGAAGGCTTGTATTGCTTCGGACGGGAGATCCTGGGCGGTGAAGCGACTTATGACCACGATCCGACCAAGCTGACGATCCACGTGCGTCACCTGGGGATTACCGGTTATGAAACGGAGAATTGGCTGCGTGAGCACTACAACATCGAAGTGGAGCTCAGCGATATGTATAATATCCTGTGCCTGATTACACCGGGGGACACACAGGAAACTGCCGATATTTTGCTGACTGCTCTACGCGAATTGTCTAAAACCTATTATAAAGAAAACAACGCCAACGAGCTGATCGTCAAAGTCCCGGAAATTCCGCATCTCTCCCTCATTCCACGGGATGCCTTCTATGCGGATACCGAGGTCATTCCGTTTAAGGAATCGGCTGGACGAATCATTGCCGAATTTATTTATGTATACCCGCCGGGAATTCCGATCTTGCTCCCGGGCGAGGTCATCTCCCAGGACAATATTGACTACATCGTGGATCATGTCGAGGTCGGTCTGCCGGTCAAAGGGCCGGAGGATCGGTATATCGATAAGGTTAAGGTGATTGTTGAGGCGGATCCGATTTTCTAATTTCTAATTCAAATCAAATCAAAAAGCTCCCCGCTTCCGGGGAGCTTTTATCTTATAAACCAGGGGACTAAACTCAGATCAGGCTTCATCCATTTGGGCGACAAGCTCGTTATAAGCCTCTTCCACCTGTTTCCATTCCTGTTCGTCTTCGATATTGTAAAGCACCATTTCCTCGTTCTCTTCTTCCATGCGGAGAATGATGCCGTCCGCTTCCGGATTGTTGCGCTCGAGCAGTAACGCGTACACTTTCTCGCCAACGTCGAAAGTCTCGACAAGAACCATCTCTACGTCTTTCCCCTCTTCGTCAGTCAGCGTCAACACAAACTCTTCATGCTCATGATCGTGGTCATGATCGTGGTCATGATCGTGGCCGCAGCCGCATGCTTCGCCGTGTTCGTGATTGTGGTCGCTCATGAAATTACCTCGCTTTAAGTATGTTTTTAATGGAGTGAAGCGGTCACCTGCTTCATTCCCCCCGTATCGTAACACTTTTGGGTGGGACAGGTCAATTTTCGCAAGTACTGTCGTTTGTAGAGCTGGACTTGCGATTATTTCAAGACGTTAATACCTTTTTCCGAGATGAGCACGAAGTCCGTTCCATTTGACGGTTGCATGTAGAACCCTACCACATAGCGGCCTGACGATTTGAAATCATAGGTAAAGTCCTTCGTTCGGAACCAGAAGTTATCCCGCTGCTCTTTGATCTCATCCGTCTGAATCTCCTTGGATGTCCCGTCCGGGGCTGTGATCGAAACCCGCACCGCTGCAATATCCGTGCGCAAATTATCGATTTGTGAAAAAACGTTGAACTTCAGCTTCCCTGTCTTCTTTACATCGCCAAAAACCGCATCATCTGTAAACAGAAACATATGAACATTGGGTTTATAATAATTCACCGTTTTGGTGCTGTCATTGTATTCGACCAAGCCTTCCAAGTTGCGAACGGGCACATACGTTTTCCCGTCCACGATATATCCGCCGTCCTCCAGTTCGCGGCCGTTCAGCATCAGCTTCACCTTTTGGCTCGCAGCATCGGCAAACAGCAGGGAACCCCCCATTAGAGAGAAAGCAACCACCAATAATGCAACTCTTCTCCATTTCATGAATTTGACCCTCCATTTGATTCCTGTTGATGTAATGTTATACTCCTCGCTTCCGGTCAAGTTGCGGTGGTAATGGTAAAAGGCGGCACTTTTTTTGGCGAGAGATGCCAGTCTTTTGTTTCTATTGGAAATTGTGTACAGTAAAAGGGTGACTCATACTGAACGAAGGGGGATTTCCGAATGCCATTACGTCTGCAAATGCTAGGCACGGGCGGGGCGTTTGCCAAACGATATTTCAATAACAACGCGCTTCTCTACGCTGGAGATTTCACCCTGCTGATCGACTGCGGAATCACCGCCCCGATGGCGCTTCATGCGATCGGTAAACCGGTGGAGGACATCGACGCCGTGCTGATCACCCACATCCATGGAGATCACGTAGGCGGGTTGGAGGAACTGGCCTTCCGCCGGAAGTTCGGGTCCGGACGGAAACCGATCCTGTATCTCGCAGAGAATCTGGTGGAGCCGTTATGGGAAAACACCCTAAAAGGCGGGTTAAGCCAGGACGGAGTGATCCATTCGCTGAACGATGTGTTTGACGTGCGTCAATTAATGGAAAGCCAGCCGGTGCAGCTTGCGCCCAAATTGAAGGTGGAGATCATCCGAACGCCGCATATCCCGGGTAAACCGAGTTATTCGCTTTATTTGAATGAAGAGATATTCTACAGCGCGGACAAAACGTTTCAACCGGAGCTCTTGGAAAAGCTTGTGCGCGAACGGGGCTGTCGCCGAATCCTGCACGAAGTCCAGTTAACCGGACGGGGTGAAGTCCATACCACCTTGCAGGAATTGTTAACTCTGCCGCCCGAGATTCAGAGCCAAACCTTGTTGATGCATTATGGGGATGAAATGGAGTCGTTCCTGGGCTCAACCGGGGAGATGGAATTCCTCCGTCAACATGAAGTGTATACGCTGTAATGAAAAACAACCCTGCGGGCTGTTTAGGCCTGCAGGGTTGACTCGTATGACTCGTATGGGATAGGTCAACGGTTATTCGAACCCCGGCAAGTTGTCGAGGTTATTGGATGGATCTCCATCGGCGTCACCGCGGATGTACATTTCTCCATCCCGTCCCTTGAAGACGTTAACGCCAGCGATCGCACCGGCCTTGATTTCCTGCAGAGCTTGCTGGTACTCAAGTACGCGTCCGCTGGATGTTTTGAACGCCTCCAAGTCGCCATCCCCATTCTTTCGTACGGCAATAAACGTTTCTCGGGTATTCAGGGCCATCGGCTAGCTCATCTCCTCATCGTTCAGGTTAGATCTAGCTTGCCCCGAAACCTCAAAACCTATGATATTTACGACTTCAACGGCTTAATCATCCGAACATGCGGAATCCCGGCGTCATCGAAGGGCTCGGTCGAGATCGTCTCATAACCCAGTTTGGCATAAAACCCTTCGGCATGGCACTGTGCATCCAGGACCGATTTGGTGAGCCCAAGCTCCCGCGCAAGCTCTTCCAAGGCGAGCAGCAAGATTTTGCCCACACCCTTCGAACGGAATTCTTGGCGCACGGCGATCCGCTGCATTTTAGCCGCATTGTCCTTATAGTAAATCAGCCTGCCCGTTGCGGCATAGGCGCCTTCCATCTCGATCAGCACATGATGCACATCCGGACCGATCTTGTCGTATTCATCAATCTCCAAATCGATGGGGACCTTCTGTTCCTCGACGAACACCTCTTTACGGATGTCCAGGCATCTTTGAAGTTGTTCCTCGTTCTCTACATGTATGATTGTCGCAGCCGACACTTCGTTCCCCTCCCAGCATTCCTTGTCCATTGGTTTGTTTAAACTGCATCATTATACAAAAAAATCATTTTCATGTATAGTTATTCTAACTAGATCTCGGCTGAAAGGAGCTGGCAAAGGGGTTATGGTCATGGGCATAACGATAGCCGCTGCGGTGCTGATCGCGGTTTTGCTGATCGTCTCCATGTTTTACGTGACGAAGAAAGGGTACTCTCGGAAATGGGACGAAGAATAAAGCTCGTTATTCGGTAGAATACACGTCCTCCACAATCGTTGGCGAATAAACGCCATCCGATACCGATGGCCCAAACGGCCAGGGGAAGGCGCGGGCCTGTCGGCTCATCGTCTCCGGGTCGGGTGCCAGGCGGCAGGCGCTGGTTAAGGCCAGCAGGAGGACGGCTACCGCCACGGTTACCTCGAGGGGCCGATGCCATTTCGTCGCTTGACGCGTAGACGGGGGTTGATGATGATTTCTGGGGTGATGCAGGTTTCGGGTTCGACGCATCTGTACATCTTCCTTTCCTTGCGTGGTCTCATCGTCATTTCCTGACGTATGCGTGACCTGACCGAGATTATGTTCCTTCACCATTGTTGGCAGCGTCCCGTAACCTTATACTTCAGGGAACTGTTGACAAGAACCCCGCCGCCTGATAAGATAAATTTTGTCTTTACTATAATTTTGATCTGCTAGCTCAGCTGGGAGAGCACCATCTTGACAGGGTGGGGGTCAGTGGTTCGAGCCCACTGCAGATCATCGCTAAAATCCCTTGAAGCGTAAGGCTTCAGGGGATTTTTATTTATTAGGTCTAAATTGGCCTATGATACGAATTTGATACGTAATATGTCCTTTCCAACCAATTTCTATAAACCATTTTACTGATATATAACTCGCGTCCCGCCCGGGCAACATGAAAGTTTACCAATCATCGGCCAGAATATTCCTTGATCGGGGCTCAGGACCACTCACCAGAAACCACAATTGGGTGATCCTGATACTCCCCCTGGTTTGGTATACAATATGAAAAAAGACCACTGAGGCTTATGCCCTGGTGGTCTTATGCTCATTCTATTGCTTCGTCTTTTTAGAGGTATCTGCATCAGCAAATTCCGCATTAAGATTTGGAATCCCTAATTTCTTTTTTACATGCTTGGAGCTGTGCTTCGCATCATTCTTCTTGTTCAATTCACAATACACCTCCTGTAGGTCGTATTATGCGGCGAGCAACTTCGCTCTATGCGTTGGGGGGTCGCGGATAATTACTCGTCCCAGTCGTTTCGTTGCTCCCAAACTTCTAACGGACTGTAGCGACCTTATTGGTTTATTTCCCGGTGATTTCCCGGGCTAACGGACTGGAGCGACCTTATTTGAACCTTTAGGCGATCATTTCACCACAATTCACCCAAATAAGGTCTCTGAGGTCCGTTAGAATGGAGATGGCAACGTTAGAACCCAAATAGCGGCTCTGGTGTCCGTTAGGACAACACCCCTACCAGCAAAGTGTTAGCACAGCTCCGCTACCAACAAACAGCAAACAGTCTCATTGCTCGTTACTAGTTGCATCGCTCTGGCCCACCATTACACCACACGCAAAAAACGCACGCCAAAAATGGCGCGCGTTCCCATTAATGTATACTGCTAGTCTCCCCACGTCGGCCCGATCACCTGCTAACCCCGCGGGTACTCCACCCGGAACTGCGCCGCCTCCACCCATTCGCCACGGGTAAAATCCCGGCCGCGCACAAGGACATGATCGCGGTAGACTTCTACGTAGAAGCCTTGGCTGCCATTCTTGTGTTCGTCTTCATCGCTCCAGAGATAGGCAACCGAAGCGGCGTTGAACATCGCCGGCCCTTCGCCTCGCACACCAAATGAAGTGTTAGGAGCATCCAGCTCCCAATGGGTATGCCCCGTGAACAGAATCGCCTGCGGATGACGGGCGAGTACGGCACGCAGTTCGGCGTCCTGCACGACGCCATACCAGCGTTGTGCTTCATAAGAGCCAGCCACCGTGTTCATTAGTGGCTGATGCAGGAATACAAAGACCGGACGGTCCGCCGTAGCGCTCTCCCCCAACTTATCGTCCAGCCAGGCCAGCTGCTTCTCCGATAAGGAGCTAAATAACTCCAGCCCCTCCTCCGTTCCGAGAAAGACGAAATGATAACCGTCAATCCAATGATCATGATAGATGTCCTCCGTCCCGGTGCCGCGCAAAAACTGCCCCAAACGCGCCTCCCAGTTCCCCAACGCGACATCGTGATTCCCCATCGTCACATACAGCGGAGGTAACCTCCCGCCAAACTGTTCCCAGATCCGGTTCCACGCTTCATACTCCTCCGGAAATCCATGATCGGTCACGTCCCCCGCATGCATGATTCCAGCGCTTTCGGCACCATTCTCTACGATATCCCGTAAAGCCAGCTCCAGGTTAACATTATGCGTATGCTGCTCATCGGCCCGAACATGCGTGTCGGTGATCACCTGAAAGGCTAGCAGAAGCTCCTCATCCCGCCGACCTTCCCCTACCTTCATCCCATTCTGATCTACCATCCCATTAACCTCCCTTGCCGCTCAAATTTAGCCCAATAACGCCGAGGACGATCACCCCGATCCACAATATTGAAGGCAACGACAGTTTCTCCTGAAACAGAATTCCTCCCGCGATAGAGATCAACACGATCCCAATCCCCGACCATACCGCATAAACGGTACTCACCTTCATATACCCCAGCGCAAAATTCAGAAACGTAAAGCTGGCCCCGTAAAAAACAAACATCAGCACCGAAGGAACCAGCCGGGTAAAGCTATCCGACAGCTTCATTGACACCGTGCCGGATAACTCCAGCACGATGGCTAGAGCCAGGAATAACCACCCCATATCGTTTTCCACCTTTCCGATATTACCCAACCTGCTCGACCCGGAGCTCGCGATAACTAGCCATCACCGCATCTGCCGATGGGAAGCCATCCTTCCCCGCGGTATGCCCCTCATCCAAGGCGATGGCCGCGGCCGCCCCGGCAGAGCGGGCCATCTGCATGTCGCCGTCCGTATCACCAATGACGGCTACCTTGGCAACCTCCACACCGAGTTCTCGGCAGGCCAACTCCGCCATATCCGGATAAGGCTTTCCCCGGTTCACCCGATCTGCGCCAACACATACGGAGAAATACGAGCGGATGCCCAGCCATTCCAGATGTTTCTCCGCCGCCGCCGTTTCATCGGAGGTGACGATGCCGAGCAGCAGACCGGCTTGACGGCATCGCTCCAAGAACGACAAGACCTCCGGCAGCAATCGGGCTATGCGGGAACCCTCCAGCGCTTCGTCCGCGGCCTCGCGACTCTTCGCCGCTAGTACCTTCGCTTCCGCCCAGGAGAGGCCTGCCTTGTAGCCTTCCAACGCCAGCAGCGTCAGCATGTCGTCTACCGTGCCCATCGACAGCGGGCTGTTCCGGTCATACCCGGAGATCTGCCCCTCAGTGTCGTAGTTAATTCCCCAGACCTGCAACAGATCCTCCGCCAGCGGCAGCCGCTGCCGCTTCATCAATTCGGAGGAAAAATGGGCGAGCAGCCGCTCGCCCCATCTTCCCCAGGTGTAGATAAAGTCCATCAGCGTTCCGTCCTTATCGAACAAAATCGCCTCGATCGTAAATTCTATTCCAGCTACGGCTATTGTAGCCGTAGCGAGATGATTATTTCCGGATTCGGTCGAGTTCACGCTGCGCCGTCTCCTTCGCTTCCTTCAGCGCTTCCGCTGCCGGGGTATTGCTGATCTGTACCTTGTCGGCGGCGATCTTCAGCGCGTCTGTAATTTTCCCGCCCGTTGGATCCTGGAACGGCTTCGAGGCATGCGTCGCCTGCTTCAACGGCACGGTCGCCTGCGGGTTCTGCTCGCTGTAAGCTACGAATTCCGGATCGTCCAGCGCCGATTGGCGTACGGCGATATAGCCGGTATTCATCGACCAGAACGCAGTATTCTCCGGGCTCATGAAGAAGCTGTACCATTTCATCGCAGCCTGTTGCTGCTCGGGGCTGGCGGCTGCCGGAATACCTGCCATGATCGCCTGGGCGACGGGTTTCCCTTCACCGATCCCCTCCCATCCCGGCTGCTCCATTGCCGCCACGATGTTGAAATCAAGGTCGCCTTGGTCGCCGCTGGAACCGGTGTACCCCGCCGCTTGATCTTTCATCACATCATCAATCGTTTTGTACCAATACTCCCAGCCTTGGCCGCCGGAGTGAATACGCATGATTTTGTCTTCATGGATCCATTTACGGAATAATTCCCAGGTTTCCACCCATTCCGGGGAATCGATCAACACCGCGTTGCCATCCTCACTAAGGATTTTACCGCCTTTGCCATACACGGCGTCCATCATGTTCTCCGCGCCCCACATCGGCTCCCATCCGTAGAACACGGTTTTGCCGCCTTCCTTGACCGTCATTTTTGCTGCGGCATCGGCGAGCGCCTCCCAGGTAGTCAAATCTTCGGCTTTAATGCCATTCTGCTCAAAGGCATCCTTCCGGTAATACATCACTTGCGTCGTGCCGTACATCGGCAGAAAAAACTGCTGGCCGTCGACTTTCCCTTGCTCCAGGAACGTCTGCACGACATCCTCTGGTTGGAAATCCGGCGAAACGGCGATCAACTCATCTAGCGGTGCGTAATACCCTTTGCGAGCCCAGTCCACGTTAGAGGATAGAACGGCGGCCGGCACGGTGCCGGCGGCGATGGCCGCTTGAAGCTTTTGTTCCGTTTCGCTGTAATCGGCTTGCACGACCGGCTTCACGATGACTTCCTGCTGCGAGCTATTAAACTTGTCAATTAAGGCTTGCATGTTTTCGCCTAGCTTGCCGCCAAGCCCATACCAAAACTCGATCGTAACCGGCTCTACCGATTGCGTTTGGTTTCCGGCATTTGCTGTATTCCCTGCCGGCGCAGCCTGAGCGGGATCGGCTGTATTCCCCGCAGCGCCGGATCCCCCGCCGCAAGCACTGATGAGTAAGAACGTACAAGTCATGAACAGTCCAAACCACGATTTTTTCCAATTCGACATTTTCTAGCCTCCACTACATGATTTCGAATTCATTTACCTATCCTTTACTAGCACCTGCGGACAAATTGACGCTTTGCATGATCGTCTTCTGGGTCAGCACGAACAACACGAGCAAGGGCGCGATCGTGAAGGCGCTGGCGGCCATAATGAGCGGCCATTTCAGCCCGTAAGCACCCCCTTCCACGAAGAAGCTGCGCAGACCGGCCGATACGAGCTGCAGGTCTTGGCTTTTGGTGATCAGCATCGGCCAGAAATAGTTGTTGTACTGTTCGATAAAAGTAATCAGTCCGAGCACCGCAAAGGAGGAGCGTGTCAACGGCAGCAGAATCGTCCAAAGAATACGGAAGTGCGACGCCCCGTCGATTTGCCCGGCCTCCACCAGCTCATGCGAGATTTGTAAGAAAGCTTGCCGGATCAGGAAGATCGAAAACACACTCACGCAGTTAGAGAGGATCAACCCGGCATAGGAATCCAGCAAGCCCAGCCGGCCCAGGACGATATAACCCGGGAGGTACACCGCGGTGCTTGGCACCATGTACCCGACCAGAACCAATGCGGTAAACGCCCCTTTCAGGCGGAATTTCATATGGGTCAGGGCATAGGCCATCATTCCTGAATTCACAATCTGTATAGCTACGATCACCGCAGCGACGAAGACGCTGTTGAACATATACCGCTCAAACGGAGCGGCGGCCCAGGCCTCGGCGAATTGTCCCCATTTCGGGTTATGCGGCCATAGCGTCGGCGGAAACTGCCAGATCTCGTCATTGCTCTTCAGCGCACTGGTCGCCATCCAATAGAACGGAAACGCCATCAGCAGCGAGACGGCCGCCAACAAGACATGGCGTATGGCGGTGCCCCATTTTTCGATCCCTTGCATGGTTTAGTCCCCTTTCTTCTATGAAGAGTAATGAACAGTACGCCGGCCTACCCAGAACGACAGCAACGATAATCCCACGCAACCGATAATGAGCGTAATCGCCACCGAAGAGGCTTGCCCGATTTGAAACGCGTCGAAGGCGGACTGATAATAAAGGTAAAGCAGCGTGCGCGTCGAACCGGCCGGCCCGCCTTGCGTCAGTACATTAATTTGGTCGTACGCCTGCAGCGCCTGAATCAGTTGAACAATCACCAGGAAAAAGGTTGTCGGCGAAATCAGCGGCCATGTCACGTTCCAGAACTTGTGCCAGCGGCTTGCGCCGTCGAGCTCGGCCGCTTGCAACAGCTCTGTGGGCACGCTGCGCAGCGCCACGAGATAGAAGATCATCCCCCAGCCGGCCGATTTCCAGACGGTGACGAGCAGGACACCCACAAGCGCCCAGTTCGGATCCTCCAGCCAACGGATCCCTTCGATCCCGAAACTTTTCAGCAGCGTGTTGGCAAGGCCCACTTCGGGCTCGAAAATCCAGGACCAAACGATCGAAACCGCCACTGTCGGCGTCACCCAAGGGGAGAACATCAGCATCCGGTAGACGGATCCGCCCTTCATGTTCCGGTTGAGCAGTAAGGCCAGCCCTAAGCCGAACACGACGACGGGCAATACGCTGCCTGCGCAAAATAACGCAGTAACCCGAAGTGACTGGTAAAACGACGGATCCGTGATTAGGTCGCGATAATTTTGCAGTCCGACGAACAACTTATCCGGGCTCATGAAATCCCATTCCATGAAACTGAGGTAGATGATGTACCCCAGCGGATAAAACCAAAATAACGTCAGCGGAACCATCGCCGGGAGCGTAAACAACAAAGCCCGGACATCTTCCACCCAAAACGAACGTTTCATGGATCCTCCTTTTATTCCATTCAGTATTTATTGAATATTTGTTATAATAGTGGATGAACCAAGTTGAAATTCTTATCTGTTCAATATTTATTGTACGTTCATTTCGTGTTCATTAGGTTATCTCTGCGTGAAGCGGCGATTAATTTTGTGTAAATTTTTTCGAGGCAGGTAGGTGTGAAGGTGAAAAAGCCAACATCGGGGAAAATGCCGGACCCGCAAAATTTCCGGGAAGAGCTTCGCGCCAAGGTCATCGATGCGATTGCGCAGACGATGGACCTCTACGGCGTAAATTACTCCTATGGACAGCTGTACGGCATCATGTTCTTTGAGGATCGACCGATGACGCTGGAAGAGATGCAGCAAAGCATGAATATGAGTAAAAGCAATATGAGCTATGCCGTTCGCTCGCTTGTCGATTCAAAAATGGTGACCAAATTGGACGAGAAGGACGCCCGCAAAGATCTGTATGCCGCGGAAACCGATTTTTTTAAAGCGTTTCAGGCCTTTTTTGCTACCAAGCTGCAACGGGAAATCGATGTCATGCGCGGAGCTCTCGAATCCGTCATTTCGCCACTCTCGGAGACGATTCTGGAGCTGGAGACCTCCGAGGAGGAACGGAAGCTGTGCCTGGAGGATCTGCACAAGCTGAAGCATGCCGTGAGTTATTACGAGTGGCTGCAGCAGTTCGTTGATCGCCTGCAGAGCGGAGACTTTTTTGAAAGAAAGGACGATTCTCCCGTACAAGGATAAAAGTGCCGGTGATCAGCCACACTAAACGGACAGCGCCGACCGCCGAAACGAACGTTTCCCGGCCGGACCGCCAAGCACTTTAAGTTTAGTTGATGGAGGAACACAGAACCGATGTTAAAAAATAAACTGGGGGCAGCGCTCGCTATCGCCCTCTCAGCTTCGCTTCTCACCCCTGCTGTGGAGGCGTCATCTCCGGCTCAGGGCAAGGAAAGGAGCTATTACGAGGAACGTGGGGACATTGTTTGGGAAGTGCCAATGTCAGAAAAATTTATCGCCTTGACGTTTGACGATGGGCCAGACGAGTTGCAAACCCCGAAAATCCTTGAACTTCTGGATAAGTACCAAGCGAAGGCAACCTTCTTCGTCGTCGGCGACCGGGTCAAACGATTCCCCGATATCGTTAGATTGGAACAAGCCGGCGGCCATGAAATCGGCAACCACTCCTACAACCACCCTTCCTTTCACCGGTTGACTTTAAAGACCTTAACGGAAGAATTGGCGATGACCCAGGAAGCTATATTTGAGACAACCGGAAGTAAACCGGTCCTCTTCCGTCCACCGGGCGGTTATTATAATGAAGCCATCGTCGAGTTAACCAAACATAACGACCTGAAGATGATCCTCTGGTCTTGGCATCAGGATACGAAGGATTGGGCATCGCCCGGCGTCTACAAGATCGTTCGCAAGGTGCTGAATAACGCACGAAACGGCGACATCATCCTCATGCATGATTACGTGCATAACAGTACGCAGACCCTCGAGGCGTTAAAGGTCATTTTGCCTGAACTCCAAAGCCGGGGATATCGGTTCGTGACCGTCTCTGAGCTGCTGACTCATAAAGTCACGCCGGATCATCATATTAAGGTGAATCACTAGAACCTTAACGATCCTATTTCAGAAAGGAGCCAGCTAAATGAATAAAGAGCAGGACACCCTGCCTCCCGGGAAAGGTTCCGGCGTCGATCCGATTCCCGTTCCTAAGCACCCCACCTCCGCTACGGAGAACCTCGAGGACTTCGTTGGCGAGATGATGGAGGAATGGTCGGAGACGCTGACAGGCAAGGATCAGAGCAAAGAACAAGCCAAATAACGAACGTACGAATTTGCAGCAAGGTGGATCCGAAACCGCCTTGCTCTTTTTGTTTCAAAATTAGTTTATTAAAATTTTAATATTTGTGACTTAAATCACATATCATGTGAAAAATATCACTTATATTAAAGACATCC
>NZ_JALPRK010000019.1 GCF_023195895.1 Paenibacillus mellifer | reverse complement strand
GGGGGGGGGGGGGGGGGGGGGCCCCCCCGGGGGGGCGCCCCGCCCCCCCCCCGCCGCGGGGGGGGGGGCCGCCCCCCCCGGCGGCGCAGGCGCCGCCCCCGTGGTGGCGGCGCTGATCGCGCTGGCGCTGTTGCTGCCAGCGCTCATCGCGTGGCGCGCGGCGCAAGCGCCCGCCGCGCGCCGCGTGCCGGCGGCCACGGCGCAGACGCCAGCGTCTGCCGCCTTGCCGCCGGCGGCGGAGCCGCGCCCGCAGGACGCGGCTCGCGTCGAGGCGCCGCCCGCGTTGCCGGAGGCCGCGGGCGGGACGCCGGTGCGCGTCTACCTCACGCGCACCGGCGCGGTCGAGACCGTGCCGCTCGAGCAGTACGTCACCGGCGTCCTCGCCGCCGAGATGCCGGCGGACTTCGAGCTCGCGGCCCTGAAAGCACAGGCCATCGCGGCGCGCACATACATCGTCCGGCGGTTGGCGGCCGGAGATACCGGAGGCACCGCGGGCGGCAAAGCCGACGTGAACGATACGGTGGAGCATCAAGTCTATCTCTCCCGGGCAGATTTGGAAGAGTGGCCAAGCCGGGGCAAGTCCGCGCAGCTCGAGAAGCTGCGTCAGGCCGTCCGGCAGACGGAAGGGATCGTGATGATCTTCCGCGGACAGCCGATCACCGCTTCCTTCTTCTCCTCAAGCGGCGGATATACGGAGAACTCCGAAGAATATTGGTCGCTGAAAATCCCATACCTGCGGAGCGTGCCTAGCCCATGGGACGCGACGATCAACCCCAAAAACCGCGAGACCGTTGAGATGCCGCTAGCCCAGCTGTACAGCAAGCTCGGGCAGAAGGTACCAGAACCTGTGCAGACGGCATTGGCTGCCCTGAATCAAGGGGATAATCATGCAAAGGCAGCGACGAAGCTGAGCGCCGGCAAGCTGTTCAAGACGCTTTCCTGGACTTCCGGCCGTAGGGTAAAGGAGGTTCGCATTGGCGATCAGGTCTACACCGGCCGTGAAGTACGGGAGAAGCTGAATCTCCGCTCCAGCCAATTTACGTTGGCGGTGACCGGCGATACCGTCAAGATCACGACATACGGGTATGGCCACGGGGTTGGCATGAGCCAGTGGGGAGCGAATGGGATGGCGAAGGAAGGGTATACGGCGACCCAAATTCTCAAACACTACTATACGGGAATCTCGTTTCAGCAGGCCTCCCATTTTCTCAAGTAGCCGCGCGGAAAACGGACATTCTCTTTTTCTGAAAAAAAAGTATAGAGCCGAAGTATAAAAGAGTTCGCCCCGGTAACACTGGTTACTGAGGTGATGAGCAAATGAATGAAAATCAGAAAAAAACAGGACACGAGGAATCTCCTAAAATTGGATTGGGAGAGCCGGTTAAGCCGGTATCCGCGTGGAAGAGATTATTGTCGAAGAGATGGGTTTACCCGGCAGCATATGTGGCGGCAGCGGCAATTATACTAACCTTAGTGTGGGTCTACCAGGATGCGAGCAACAAGCCCATGGACTCGACCCCCGCCAGCGTGACCGACACCGTAAACCTATCCGGCGAAGAGGAAGCCGCAACTGGGGAGGGAACCAAAGAGGGAGAAGCGACCGAAGTGATCGCCTCCTCGGAAGATCTCACCTGGCCGGTGGCGAATGTCGCCGATGTGACCGTCGTGAAGCCGTTCTATGAGAAGGAAGGCACGGCCGAGGAACATCAGGCCGCCCTGGTGCAGTACAACGATACGTTTACGCCAAACACCGGGATCGACTTGGCTCGTGAAGACCGCAAGCCCTTCGAGGTAACGGCTGCTATGAGCGGGAAAGTAACGCGGGTTGAAGAAGTGCCGCTGCTCGGGTATGTCGTGGAAATTACCCACGCCAACAACCTGAAGACCGTGTACGAGAGCCTGGGCGAAGTGAAAGTGAAGAAGGATGCTGAAGTGAAGCAAGGCGACACGATTGGCAGTGCCGGTCGTAACGAAATGGAGAAGGACCTCGACAATCACGTCCATTTCACGATTTACGAAAACGGCGAGCTGGTTAACCCGGCAACCGTACTTCCGAAAAACTAACGGGTACCCATCTACCCAACTTATGGACTACCGAGCCGGTCCGGCGACCCGGATGGCTCTGGCAGACAAGCGGAGAGCGAAGAGCCCTCCGTTTTTTTTTGTTCAGGTGAGAATTAACGTTATTAAATCATCTTATTTCACAGAAACTCAAGGTAAACAAGGGAATAGGGTTATTTTTTAACGTTATTTCCCCAAAAGCAAGCCCAAAACAGCTCCTATGATCGGAATAAGGTGATCGAATAACGTTAATTCACGAAAGTAACGCAATTACGCCGCAATAAGGTGAATGCATAACGCTATTTCATCATATTGCGAACTTGTCCAATCCACTCCAAACTGCCCGTCCATCCCTTGTACGATTCGCCTTCCCTATCCCGAGTCCCATCCTCAACCTCCGTCGTTTCACCCAACAGACTCTGGCTTGTCCCGCCTTGATGCACCTTCCCTTTAGATGACCGGAGGTAAAATAAATGGCCTCGCCCAGGCTTGTCAGGCTTGGAAACAAAGAATATCTAGGCCCGCCCCTCATATAATGTACCAAACTATCTCGAGTTGAGGGAGGCGGGAGCGTGCACGATTACATCAAGGAACGGACGATAAAGATTGGGCGGTGCATCGTGGAGACACGGCATACCGTTCGAACGATCGCCAAGGAATTCGGCGTTTCCAAAAGCACGGTGCACAAGGATTTAACGGAACGTCTGCCGGAGATCAATCCGGATTTGGCGGATCAGGTTAAGCACATTCTCGAATATCACAAATCGATCAGACACCTGCGCGGCGGGGAAGCGACAAAGATCAAGTATAAGAAAAAAGGTCAATCCAAACGCGAGGTGATTAGCTCCGCCAATTAATGGGTAATTATTTAGTTCACCCATCGAACGATTATCATTGAATCATTCCCCTAAAGTATGGTATTTTTAAATATGGTATAGGATGATGTGGATTTTCATCCATTAATCCCGAAATTTTTCGATATTCATCGACTTTTGTCGATTCACAACATCTTAGTTAGCGGGACACTTCTGCCATGATCACATGGGATAAGGCCGCTACGTCCTTTCCGTGATTTACAAAAATACGCTTTGGGGGATCGAATGATGGGCAAGGATATTGGGATTGATTTAGGCACGGCCAATGTGCTGATTCATGTGAAAGGAAAGGGAGTCGTTCTTGACGAACCTTCCGTTGTCGCGATTGACAGCGACGGAAGACGGGTACTGGCCGTCGGTGAAGAAGCAAGACGGATGGTGGGCCGGACGCCCGGAAATATCACTGCAATTCGTCCCCTGAAGGACGGAGTCATTGCCGATTTTGAAATTACGGAAACGATGTTGAAATACTTCATTGATCGGGTGGGCGGCAGAAGCTGGTACAGCCACCCGAGAATACTGATCTGCGCGCCGACGAACATTACTTCGGTGGAGCAGAAGTCGATTCGCGAAGCCGCCGAACACAGCGGCGCCAAAGAAGTGTATCTGGAAGAAGAACCGAAAGCGGCTGCAATTGGGGCCGGTATGGATATTTTCGAACCGAGCGGCAACATGGTTGTCGATATCGGCGGCGGGACGACGGATGTGGCGGTGCTCTCCATGGGGGACATCGTCACGGCTTCGTCGCTTAAAGTCGCGGGGGACAAGTTTGATGCTGCCATTATTAAATATATTAAAACGAAGTACAAGCTGTTGATTGGCGAACGGACAGCGGAAGATATCAAGATCGGCATCGGGACGGTGTATCCGAACGGACGGGTGGCCGAGATGGATATCCGCGGCCGGGACATGGTATCCGGACTGCCGCTGACCGTGACGATTACGGCAAACGAGATTCAGGAGGCGCTGGCCGATCCGGTATCCTCCATCGTTGCTACCGCCAAATCGGTGCTGGAGCGCACTCCGCCGGAATTGTCCGCTGACATTATTGACCGCGGCGTGATTTTAACCGGGGGAGGCGCTCTGCTGAACGGACTGGACGAGCTTCTCGCCGAAGAGCTTCGCGTACCGGTGCTGATCGCCGAAGATCCGATGCACTGTGTGGTGAAGGGAACGGGCATCATGCTCGATAATTTGGACAAGGTGCTAAGAAGAAAGTTCTAATCGTCCGATATAATAAGAAGGAATGTGTTGCCCGGTGAGTTAGGGTATTGAATATATAGCGTTTGGAGGTAAGGCCATGCTAAGAGGTCTCTACACTGCGGCGTCCGGCATGATCGCCGAGCAGCGGCGGCATGATACGGTCACACAGAATATTGCCAATCTGAATACGCCGGGCTACAAATCGGTGAATACGGTGGCGCACTCTTTTCCTGAAATGTTAATTTCCCTGATGGGGGACAAGCAGGTGGGAGCCACTTCGCGTATCGGGAAGCTGGTGACCGGGGTGTTTGCGGAAGAGAGCTTGCCAGCGTTTACGCAAGGGGACTTGAAAGAGACGGGGAATGGGACCGATTTCGCCTTGATCTCGCAGCTTAGCTTGACCGACCCGGCGACGGGGCAACCTTATGCTTTTGATGCTTCAGGCAAATTCGTCACGGAAGACGGCGAAGTAATTTATCAGCCGCAGGCTTTCTTCGCCGTAGAAGATAACGAGGGTAATGTGCGTTATACGCGGGACGGCAGCTTCTCCGTGAACGCAGCGGGAGAATTGAGAACCTCCTCCGGTTATCGGGTATTGGATGATACCGGTACCGCGATTGTCCTCAACCCTGGTCTGGCCGTGGATACGCTGACCAGCGATGAAGCGGGGAATTTGACGGCGCTCGACAATACCGGTGCCCCGGTGAATCTCGGCGCTCTGGGAATTACAGTGGTCGAACAACCTTACCAGCTGGTTCGTGAGGGTAACGGTGTCTACCGTGTCGCTGATGAAGAGGCGGCGGGCGTACGAGCGTTGGTGCCGGGTGCGGATGTTGCGGGGGTACGTCAAGGCTACCTGGAGGTATCCAATGTGGATACCGCTCAATCGATGGTGGATTTGATGGCAGCTCAGCGGGCTTACGAGTCAAACCAAAAAATCATTCAATATTACGATCGTAGTTTAGATAAAGCGGTGAATGAAGTTGGCCGCGTGTAAGTAAGCGATTGGCTATAACAGGAGGTGCGGCATGAATAACACCATCATCAGCGCGATGGTTTCGATGAGCGGAATTCAACAACGTTTGGACTTGCTCGCCGACAATATTGCGAATGTGGATACGGCAGGGTACAAGCGCAAGCAAGCGAATTTCGAGGATACGCTGACTCGGGTCCAGCAGCAGACTTCCGATCTGAATCTGCCTGGCCGCGCGACGCCGTCCGGCTTCACTCTCGGTTTCGGTTCGAGAATGTCGCAGGTAACCGTGAATTACACCCAAGGCTCCATCAAGGAGACCGGCAATCCAACCGACCTGGCGATTGAAGGGAATGCAATGTTTAGCGTATTGACGCCGGATGGCGTTGTAGCTTATACCCGAGGCGGAGATTTCCACGTACAACCGGATCCGGATGATGCCGGTGCTGCCTTTTTAGTAAATAAGCAAGGTTATGTCGTCCTGAATGCCGATGGGGATCCGATTACGTTTCCGTCCGATGCTAAACTAAGTGTTGATACGGAAGGGAATCTCCTCGCTACGAACGGGGAAGGGACGATCGAGGCGGGACGAATCGCTTTGTTGACGGCTGAACGGCCGGATGTATTGGTTCAGAAGGACGGTAACTTGTTTGTCCTCGCAGCGGGTGTTGATCCGGCTCAGGCTATGGTCGATACGTTGACCCTTCCGCAGGAACAGCGGGCAAGCCTCCGTCAAGGTGCGCTGGAAGCCTCTAACGTGGATTTGACCGATGCGATGGCGGAAATGCTCCAAGTGCAGCGCGCATATCAATTGACTGCTCGTGCGCTGACGTCCGGCGAAACGATGATGGGCCTAGCCAACAACTTGCGCGGATAGGTGGGAGACTTCATGAGTGAAGAAGACAATCAACCGGTTGCCAAGCGGCCCGCCTGGATTGTGATCCTACGTGTTGTGCTTGTGTTGCTCGTTCTCGTTGTAGCACTGGCGGCAGGGACTGTCGTAGGTTACGTCGTTTTCGGCAAGCAGGACGCGTCGGATATCTGGAGCTGGTCGACCTGGCAGCATGTATTTGATTTAGTGTTTGCTTCGTAAATCACCATATATAATAGAAGAAACAGAACGAATTTAACAGAAATGTCCACAAACTCTCGGCTGACGGGAGTTTTCTTTTTGTAGGCGAAAAATGTATAATGATGGGGGACTCTACGGCAAAAACAAGTCAAAAGGGCTTTATCCGTAAGCGACCGAGAGGTCATTTGCGGATAAGCCCCTTATCTTAACCTTCGCTTCTGCAGAGGCGAAGGATAACTACAGTGTGACCGGATACCTACGCTTTTATTCAGGTTTGGTGAACTGCGCAGGGCCGGAACTCATCCGCTAAATGGAAAGGAGATTACATATGCTAAATACGAATGAAATCCAGGAGATTCTTCCACACCGTCCTCCATTCTTGCTGGTGGACCGCATTATCGAGCTCGAGGAAGGCAAACGGGCCGTCGGTATCAAGAACGTGACGATCAATGAGCCTTTCTTTACCGGACATTTTCCCGGTTATCCCGTGATGCCTGGTGTACTGATTACCGAAGCGTTGGCGCAGGTTGGGGCTGTGGCGATGTTGCATGTGGAGGCGAATCGCGGCAAAATCGGCTTCTTGGCGGGTTTGGATGAATTCCGCTTCCGCGGCCAAGTGGTACCAGGAGATACGCTGCGTCTGGAAGTCGAGATTACCCGTATGAAGGGTTCGATCGGCAAAGGCCACGCTATCGCCAAGGTTGACGATAAAATTGTCGCTGAGGGAGATATCATGTTCGCCTTGTCCTAAATGGGCTGCGAGAGAATACTGAGGAGGAGAAACAACCATGACTGAAATCAGCAAGGCTGTAAGAGAGAAGCTGGAGGGCTGGCTGCAAGATCCAACGATTGATGAAGCTACCAAACAAGAATTACGCGATTTGGCAAATAACCCGGCCGAACTCGAAGACCGATTCTATCGGGATCTGGAGTTTGGTACGGGTGGTTTGCGTGGCGTGATCGGCGCCGGGAGCAATCGCATGAACCTTTATACGGTTGGCCGTGCTTCGCAGGGCTTTGCCGAATATATTCTGGAAGCGCATGCCGGCCAAGCGGGGGCGCCTTCAGTGGTGATCGCGCATGACTGCCGTCACTTCTCTCCGGAGTTTGCGCTTGAGGCGGCTTTGGTACTGGCCGGCAACGGGATTGTGGCCAAGTTGTTCCCGTCGCTTCGCCCAACGCCGCAGTTGTCTTACTCCGTACGTGCGCAGAAAGCTACCGGGGGCATCGTCGTGACGGCGAGCCATAATCCGCCGGAATACAACGGCTACAAAGTATATAACTCCACGGGCGGACAGCTGGTCCCGCATGAAGCGGAACAAGTCATTGCCCGGATTCAAGATATCGCCTCCTTCGCTCAGGTCAAGCGGTTAAGCCGGGAGGAGGCGGAAGCAAAAGGGCTGCTCGTTTGGCTTGGCGCAGCTGAGGATGAAGCGTTTGCGGACACGGTGGCGAATACCAGTGTGAACCGCGAATTGATGGCCTCCGGCGCGGCTAAAGATCTCGTGGTCGTGTTCACTCCGCTGCACGGGACAGGGAATCTTCCTGTTCGCAGCGCGTTGGCAAAGATCGGATTCACCCAAGTACACATTGTGAAGGAGCAGGAATTGCCGGATGGCGATTTCCCAACGGTGAAGTCACCGAACCCGGAAGAACGGGAAGCCTTCACGATGGCAATCGAGCTGGGCAAGCAAGTGGGCGCTGATCTGTTGATCGGTACAGACCCCGATGCGGACCGGATGGGTGCGGTTGTTCGGACCCGGGACGGTGAATATGAAATTCTTACGGGTAACCAATCGGGCTCCTTACTCGTTCATTATGTATTAAGCCAATTAAAGGAGAGAGGAGCGCTTCCAACGAATGGCGCGGTCGTCAAGACGATCGTAACCAGCGAATTCGGCGCTGCCATCGCTCGACACTACGGGGCGACGGTGTTTAACACGTTGACTGGCTTCAAATATATCGGCGAGAAAATGAACGAGTTTGAAGCTTCCGGCGAATATACTTATTTGTTTGGATATGAGGAAAGCTACGGATATCTGGCAGGCAACTACGCACGCGACAAAGATGCCGTTGTGGCTTCGACGTTGATCTGTGAAGCAGCCGCTTATTATAAACGCCAAGGCAAGACGTTGATCGACGTGCTGGAAGAGCTGTACGGCCAATTTGGTTACTACCGCGAAGCGTTGGCCTCCCGGACGTTGAAAGGGAAAGACGGCTTGGCTCAAATCGGCGCGCTGATGGAAGCATTCCGCAGCAATCCGCCGCAAGAAGTCGGGGGCGTACGCGTCTCCGAGGTGCTGGATTACTCGCTTGGACTTGATGGTTTGCCGAAGGAGAACGTCCTGAAGTTCTTGCTGGAGGATGGTTCGTGGTTCTGTCTGCGCCCATCGGGCACGGAGCCGAAGATCAAATTCTATTTCGGCGTGTGCGGCACTTCTACGGAAGACGCCAAGTCGCGATTGAGTCGGATTCAAGACGACGTGTTGGCTCGCGTCGATAAGTAAACGGATTTTTCAAGGTTGGGGAAACAAAATAGGATTGATGCATTTTTTGAGGAGGTACCTTTGTGATTCGAAGTTGGCAGCGGTGGAATAACGCTTCCCGCAAATGGTTGTGGGTTTTGGTGATTGTCGGAATCCTGGCGTCCGTGCCGGTGATCGCGCAGCGGGTTCAAACGGAGTCGTCCGCGAATAAGGTGGAGTTCGTCTTTAATTATCGAGGTTTACTGGATATCGCTTCGTATCAGGCGGATCCGCAGGCGTATCTGGACGAACAGCTGGACCGGTTGAAGGAAGCCGGCGTAAGCACGATGGCGATGTTTGAAAGCACGCTCGACGAATTGTCGAAGACGCGTCGGATTATGGTGTTTAGTTCCGTGGAGGCTGCGAAGCTAAACGGAGTCGTCATTACGGAGAACGGGAATTACACGTACCTGGCTTTTACCAATGGGGAGAATGAAGCGCAGTTGAAGCCGATGATCGAAGCGGCATTCCGCAAACTGGACGTGCCGGTGGCGAACTGGCAGTATCAGGATCATGGAGGTCTCGTGATCGGCATGGGGATGGAGGAAGCGGTCATGAAGCCGTTGCCGCTGGATCCGATCGCGTTCGCCATGCTGCGGGAGAAGGGCTTTACGATTCTGCCGCGGCTTTCGGACAATATCCCTTATGATCAGGGAGAGTTGGATCAAGAGCTGGCCTTTTTTGCCGAGAACGGGGTCACTCGCATTTTGTTCGATGGCGAAGCCGTTAAAGGCTATACGGATAACGAGTCGAAGAACAGCCTGCAGGGATTTGCGGATTTGCTGAATAAACACGGTATCGGTATCGCGGCCATCGAAAACTTGAAGGCTCCGCAAAAAGGCTTCAACAAGCTGGCCTACTTGATCGACTATAACGTGGTGCGCCTGCATTCCTTGGCCGATACGGAAGCGACTCAAGATAAGGCGACGTTGGCCGACCGGTTCGTGCTGGCAACCAAAGACCGGAACATCCGGATGGTTTACCTTAACGCTTCGGCTTCCAAGGATCCGTCGAAAGCGGCCATCACGAATCCAATCGACAATCTGATCGGTTCGCTGCAAGCTCCGGGGAAGGCCATTGAGCGGATCGAAAACAATGGGTTCGAGCTGGGACAGGCGGAGGCCTTTACGATTCATGACGCTAGCTGGCAAAAATACCTCAAGGCGTTGGTCGTTCTTGGAGGCGTGGCGTTCGTAGCGCTGCTGATTTCCTGCTTCCTGCCATCGCTTACGCTGGCGGCTTTCGTTCTTGGATTAATTGGTTCGGCTGGACTGTATGTCCTGAAGCCGGTGTTGCTGGAGCAGGCATTGGCTCTGTTCGTAGCCATGAGCGCCCCGACGATCGCCATGATATTGGCGATTCGCAAGGTGCAGGAGCTGCAAGAGAAGCATTCGAACCTGACAGGCGGACGTCGGTTGACGCATACGATCGTGTTATTTATCAAAACCTCGCTGCTGTCGCTGACCGCCGTACCGTTCGTGATCGCCCTGCTGAACAACATTACGTACAGTTTGGTATTGAATCAGTTCCGCGGTGTAAGCTTGTTGCATTTGGGACCGATTTTGCTGATTGCGATCTATGTCTTCTTGTATCGGGGCAACTCGGTCTGGGAGGAATTGCGGAAATGGCTCAGCATGCCGATTACGGTGCTTTGGGTAGCCGTTGCGGCTGTGCTGGGGGTTGCGGCTTTGTATTACCTGTCCCGGACCGGCAATGCGGGAACGTTGCTGCCGGGCGAAGCGGCCTTCCGTTCCTTCTTGGAGAATACGTTTGGCGTGCGACCGCGGAATAAGGAATTTTTGCTTGCGCATCCGTTGTTTATCGTAGGTTTGTTCGCGGCCTTCCGCTATCGCTGGGCGATGTTTGTCATGATTATTGCGGTGATGGGCCAGCTGTCGATGGTCGACACGTTTGCGCATATTCACACTCCGGCAGTGCTTTCGCTGATCCGCGACGTTCTCGGTATGGGACTGGGTCTTGTGATTGGTCTGATTGCCGTCTTGGTTTGGCAAATCATTGAAAGGTGCTGGGATAAATGGTCGCCACGACTGCTAAAACTTTAGTCTTGTCGGGGTATTACGGATTTCGCAACAGCGGGGACGAGGCGGTACTTCAATCCATCTTGCTAGCGCTTGAAGAGGAAGGGCTAACCACAGGTGTGGATATCAAGCCGATCGTGTTGTCGATCGATCCGGAATGGACGAGTCGGACGTACGGCGTGGAATCTGTACACCGGATGAAACTTGGCGAGGTAAGGAAGGCTATTAAGAGCAGCGACGGGTTGATCAGCGGAGGCGGCAGCCTGCTGCAGGATGCCACCGGGATCAAGTCGATCCCGTATTACCTGGGTGTGATCAAGCTGGCGCAGTGGCTCGGCAAGCCGACCTTCGTCTACGCCCAGGGCATCGGACCGGTGAACCGCAAGCTGTTCCGGCCGCTGATTGCTTCGGTGTTCCGGCGCTGCGACTATATTTCCGTACGTGATACGGAATCGGCCAGCTTGCTGCGGGACATGGGGCTTCGCGGGAAGGACGCCGTTCAGGTCGTGCCCGACCCTGTCATGGGGCTGGCGTTGTGGGAGCATGTCGCCGGGCCGGAGGGGAACGGCGGTGGTTCAGGCGATTCCAACTCGGAGCTGCCGGTGGTTGGCGTATCGGTTCGCTTCTGGAACGAAGCGCGAACCGAGCTGACGCAGCTGGCCGAGGGGCTCTCGCTGCTCTGCCGCCGCAAGCCGGTACATATCCGGTTCCTGCCTTTTCATTTCCCCGGCGACGACGAAGCTTCGCGCTTCGTGATGGAACGGCTGGGAAATGTGGCGGAACGCGGCTGCACCGTGAGCATCGCGCCAGAGACGGAGCACCCGCAGGATATGCTGCGGGAAGTGAGCCGGTGCAGCCTGCTGGTCGGCATGCGGCTGCACAGCTTGATCTACGCCGCCTCGCAGAACGTCCCGCTGCTCGGCGTCTCGTATGACCCGAAGATCGACCATTTCCTCGGTCGTATCGGAAGCGTCCCGGTCGGGACCGCGGAGGAGCTGGATCCGCGGATTCTGGCCGCGGAAGGGGAGCGCCTCCTGCAGGAAGCCGGGACGTGGCGCAAGAGCCACGCCGCGCAAATCGCCGAACTGAAGCGGGAAGCACGGGTGCCCGCGCGGCGGATCGTTGAATTTTTACGAAAGTGATGGGTGAACAGGTGATGACCAAGATCAAGGAAGGTATCCCGACGGTTTCGGTATTTGGCGTGCCCGTCTGCAAATGGGGAATGAAAGATACGGTCGCTCATTTGGCGGACGCGGTTGCGGGCAAGGTGCCGCATCATGTGATTACGGCGAATCCAATCATGATGATGGCGGCGATCGAGAACCCGGAATACAAAGCGATGATGCAAACCGCTGAATTGATCGTAGCGGACGGAACAGGCCTGGTCTGGGCCGCGCAAAAGGGCGGCGATCCGGTTGCGGAACGCGTACCGGGGTACGAGCTGCTGCACGAACTAATGAAGCAAGGGGAACGCCGGGGCTGGAAGGTGTACTTGCTTGGCTCTGCGCCGGACGTTGTGAAGGAGACCGCACGCCGGTTGGCGCTGCAATATCCCGGAACGACGATTGCGGGATACCGCGACGGTTATTTTGGGCCCGATCAGGACCCGAAAGTCATCGATGAGATCGTCAAAGCCGCGCCTGATCTGCTGTTTGTCGCCCGGGGGGCGGATACGCAGGAGCCTTGGATCGCGAAGTACAAAGACGTCTTGCGCGTCCCTGTCATGATGGGGGTCGGCGGCAGCTTTGACGTCATTTCCGGGCGCACCAAAAGAGCTCCCATGGCTTTCCGGAAGCTTCGGCTGGAGTGGCTGTACCGGTTGCTAAAGGAACCTACCCGCTTCCGCAGAATGCTTGCGCTGCCGAAATTCGCCGTGCGCGTGCTGCGGGAGAAAGAAAACCTTACGAAAATGGGCTAAATGTCTCGATTTCCATGAATAACTGCAGTTTTTTGCACAAATACGGGGTTGGTGTTTCTCCTTAATCGGAGTATAATCATTCCGGTGCAGAACAATTGGAGGTCGAAATGTAATGTTGATGATTTATATCATCGGGTTTATCGTTTCACTTGGCTTGGCTTTGGGCCTAACGCCGCTCGTTAAGAAGTTTGCAATTAAGGTCGGTGCTGTGGACGTACCCAATGCGCGCAAAGTGCATACACGAATTATGCCGAGACTCGGTGGTTTGGGGATTTTCTTATCTTTTGTCATCGCGTTTTTTCTGCTTCTCCCGTTCCTTCCGGACGTATTCTCGGTACGCGAAGTGAACTTCATCAAAGCTTTCCTGGTCGGTGGAACTATCACCGTGCTGCTGGGAGCTTTCGACGATCGCTTCGATTTACCGGCCAAGCTTAAATTTGTCATTCAAATCGCAACGGCCTGCGTGGTCGTGTTCGTGTTCGATATACGTATTGAATTCGCTAATATTCCGTTCCACACGTATGCTGCAGTAGAGACCTGGGTTGCGATTCCGTTCACCATCCTGTGGATCGTTGGCGTAACGAACGCCATTAACCTGATCGACGGATTGGACGGACTGGCCGCAGGGGTATCCGCTATTGCCATCGGTACGATCGCCGTGATGTCGTTCCTGATGGGGAACGTGATGGTGGCGCTGCTGTGCTTGCTGCTCCTGGGCAGCATTATCGGATTCCTGTACTTCAACTTTCACCCGGCCAAAATCTTCATGGGCGACTCGGGCGCCCTGTTCCTGGGCTTCTGCTTGGCGCTGCTGTCGCTGCTTGGCTTTAAGCAGATCGCGATCGTGTCGTTCCTGACGCCGCTGATTCTGATCGGCGTGCCGCTCTCGGACACGATGTTCGCCATCGTCCGCCGCTGGATGCAGAAGAAGCCGATCTTCTCGCCGGACAAGGGTCACTTGCACCATTGCCTGCGCGAGCTTGGATTCAGCCACCGCCAGACGGTGCTGATCATTTACGGCATCGCCGCTTTCTTCGGCGTGCTGGCCGTCATCCAATCGTCGGCCGCGATGTACAACGCCAACTGGGTGACGTTCGTCGTGATCTGCGTCATGGTCTTCTTCCTGCAAATCGGCGCCGAGGTCATCGGCCTGATCGGCAAGACCAAACGGCCCGTACTCGATTTCCTTGCCCGCTTGCGCATGAAGGCCGGCGCTGAACGCGGCACGAAGTAACAGCAACAAGTAAGCAACAGTACGAAATTATAGCATTCCTAAATGCAGGACGATTATGCATTTCTTGACTTGATGAGTGGACAACCTCTGATTGGCTTGGTGAAGCCGCAGGGGTTGTTTTTTTGCATGCAGCCTGCCGCGTACCGAGGAGTATCTGACGTAACGGACACCAGAGCCGTTATTTGCACGGATGAGATTAGGTTTGGATTCTAACGGACCGAGGAGACCTTATTCCGGTAAAATACGGTGGTTTTGCGTTAGAAAGATCCCAATAAGGTCTCTGTAGTCCGTTAGAACGGGAAATGTCCGGGAAATCGGCGATTAAGGTCATTGGGGTCCGTTACAAACCCAGGAGAGGAATATCAAACCGCTTACCCCCCCCGTCGAAAACGCCGAGGTTTTTTCTCGTCCCGCGATTTTCATTGGATTCTTCTTCATGTTTTCCTAAAATTCTTCCACTTTTTGACCGATAACATATGTAAGTGACGCTTTTGGGCAGTCCCTGCCGAACTTTGACGGGGACATCAACACACATTACACGACAAAGGAGAGATTAATCCATGCAACGCTTTAGGAAGCCGATCGTTTGGCTAATGCTAGCCGCATTGATCATCACGTTGTTGCCGTCTGGGTTTATCCAGAGAGCAAGTGCTGCTCAAGGTAACTACTTTATTCCGGATGATCTGACACTGAGAAACACGACATCCTTAACGCTTACTTCTGGTCCTGACCAGATAGCACGGGACACCCGGATGTATACAACAACGACCCCGGCGCTTACATTCTCGGGCACTTATTCGCAAGTTACCGAGGATTCCCTAAAGGTTAAAGTTGAACGTCTGACTTACAAGCCAACAACTGCCACAACAGGAGTATGGGAGACGGACAGCACCCAATTCAAAAACGGAAATATCGCAAGAGACACTTCCTCTAACTATCAGGATAAGTTTAAAGTCACCAGCCTGCCATTATTTCCTGGGTTTAACCGGATTACGTTATCTGGTTCCCAGAACGGGATTACACGTGAATCCACATTCTACGTTTTGTTTGATCAGGTTCCTTATGTGCAGGATTTGAAATTGCTAGGATCCAGCTATGGGACCATCTATTTGAACGAAGGTTCTGAAGTTGTAGCGGATAAGGACAATGTCTCGATCTCTGGTGAGGTTAAGAACGCTACTGAAGTCACTGTCAGCGTTAATGGGGGAACGGGCTTAGTTACAACCTTAACTCAAACTGGAAAATTCTTCTCGCCTGCCCTGAACTTAAAACCGGGGCTTAACAAAATTATGATTACCGTTAAAAGCGGTGCTGATTCTATTACGATTGAACGCTCCGTCTATTACTTTGATAAAACCAAGCCGTTCGACACGATTGCTATCCAGTATAACGGGGCTGACTATGATGTTTATAACAAGGTGGCAACCATCACAGAGGCTACTATACCAACACTACCAGTTTCCGGAACGCTCAAGTTCTCGATGCTGTTAAATGACACTGGGAATGCATTTGGTGCCTCGCAAGGTACCGGAAAAGGCAGTGTTACTCTGACAGATTCCCTAAACACGGCGAACCCACCGGTAACGACTTTTACGGCGACAGAAACAGAGATTCCGGCGCCGGACGGTCTATCCCGGGCGTACAGATTGGTTGAGGTCAGCGTTCCGTTTTCTTTTGGAAGCGGAGACCAAAAATTTAACTTGAGTGTTCAATATGACGGAACCTATTCGGCTTCAGTGAATATTAACTTTAAGTTTCTTCCAGGCGAAATCGGCGTCACCGGATTGAAATACATGAAGGACAATTCAACTCCACCGGGCACTATTAATGATCTTCCAGATCTGGACGGTACTCAAGCCGATAAAGATAATTTTTATATCTTGGTTACAGCAGACCAAGCTTTTAACAGTAGCGATCTCAAAGCGGTCTACTTGCCAAGAGGGACTACTGGTCCGACGATTACTCCTGTTTCTTCGGGGGCGGCGACTCAGCATGTGTTCAGAATCACTGGTTTTTCAAGTGGTACGCAGCAAGTCAAATTTAGCATTGGAACCTCCAGTGCCTCTAAATCAGCAACGATTACGTACGCTACGAAAAACTACATTTATGTTGAGGGTTTGTATGATGGACAAACCATTTCGGTGGACTCCAGCAAATCGAACCTTTACGTGGATATTAACGGGGAGTATCGCGACTTTGAGAACTTGTCGAACCCGCAGTTTTTTGTGAACGGGGTCTCGAATGACAAGTTGACGCCACCTATCGCCTTTTCTCCGACAGCGACTTCGCCTACATTTGCGATTCGACTGCCAATCGATGTCAACGGCCCCTTATATTACGGTGAGAACCGTATTAAATTCAGCGGGGTATCTATGGATGGTAAAGGGAATTCCAGAACGGTTGTTAAAGAGTTGAGGTTGTATATACTAGATACGAATGTCTCGAATATAACCGTTTTCCGTCCGAAGATTTTCGACCCAGCAGTTACTTTTACAGGCCTGGACCTGAATGATACTAGCGGAGCTAATACACAGTTAACCCAAATTCTTGCGGGATCACCTGAGTTTAAGCTGGTTGGAGAGATTTATGAAACAAGCGCCCAGAACTATGATTTGATCATACAGGGGGCAGGAGCCAGAATCATTAACCTGATGCGAGGTTCTGAGAGCGTCTTTTCTTCACAGACGGATGCTACTGCTGCCGATTTAACATCAACAGCGATGACTAGTACGCAAATTATCACCGGAACCATCGTTCGCAGTGGTAAACCAGACGTTGGTTACGATATGGCTGTATTTAATGGAAAGTTTGTGTTGAGAATCAAAAACATTGCACTCGATTCGCTGGGGAGTCAGGTATATAACCTGGAACTTATCAATTCAACGGGTGCCCGTACTTCGCAGAGGCTGGAGATTTCCCGCGTGCTAGCACCTTACCGGATCCTGTCTCCCGTTCCTACAGTAGGTGACCAAATCATCGTTAATAAAAACTTTGTGCGGTTTGACATTGAAGCCGAAGGAGCTACCCAAGTCATTATTGATAAAGGTGAAGCTACTCGACGTACGGACTTGTCTGAAAATGCTCCGGCAAGATTTATCTATGATTATGTTGGGCTAAAGCCGGATAAAGCAACGAAGATTAAAATTCAAATTGTACGGGGAACTGAAACGCTAAATGATACTCTAGAGGTTTATTATGCAAGCGCGGTTGCGGTGGATTCACAATATATGACGGAGAAACCAGCAACAAAGTATTCGGCATTTAGTAAGGCTTTGGAGTTGACCTTCCCTAAAGGTACCGTATTGAAAACGGCTAATGTACCTGAAGGTGGTGTAACCAAGTTTTATCCGGACAATAAATTGTTATTTGGGATTGCGGATCCTAAGAACGGAATCTTGGAACGCCGAAATGATTACGGAAATTTCTTTAATATTGACAAGGACGAGAGAACTCCAAATGGCTTAGCGACTCTTACTCTGCCAGAAGACTTGTCCGAACTGTTCAACTCGACTGCAAGGACAAGCAATTTTACGAGAGTTTCCGATGTTTATTGGATTAACGGTGGGTATGGTGAATATGGAAGCGGAGATTCGTATAAGCCCGCATCGAACGGATTACCGCCATATTCAATTCTACCGCAGTATTCCGATTCACAGAACTTCCGGGATCTTCTGCTCCGGGAACCGGAAAGAAAGCTTGTGCCTTCACAGCGAGGGACGTTGAAGCTATCCTTTAACAAGAACGTTGTGGATGAAGCAGGGACTACGGTATCAGTGTATCGATTCACTGAAAATTCGGAATGGGAGAATATCGGTGGAACCGTCGATACCAAAAACAATACAATTACGGTACCTTTTGATGATTTCGGTTACTATGTCGTCATGAAGCAAAGTCGTGGATTTACTGATATAACGAATCATCCTTGGGCACGAAATATTTTGAACGCGTTGTATTCCAAGGGAATTATGTCGAATCTGCAGCCAAATACGTTCGGAGCCGACGATCTGACGACCCGTGGTGAATTTGCTACGTTACTGGTCAAGGGGCTCAACATTCCGTTGAACTATGATAACAAAGTGCAAACTTACTTTGACGTTGTGCCGAATGCAAAGACGGATACTTGGGAATTTAAGTACATCGAGACTGCATCCCGGGCCGGTATTATTACCGGAATTACCGAAGGCTACTTTGGGGTAGAGGAGCCTATCACCAGAGAACAGGCGGCTATAATGATTTCGCGTGCACTCAAGCTAAAGCTTCCGATTAATGATAGCAAACTTAGTGCAACGCTGGCCAAACAGTTCCTGGATTCTGGGAGAATCGATCCGTACGCGCGACCAGCTGTGCAAGCTGTTTATAAAGCCAAAATCATGGATGGACAAAGTGTTACGACGGCTGGCAGTAAGAAAGCTTCAATTAACTTTAATCCAAAAAACAACATGACGAGAGCTGAAGCGGGGAAAGTTGCGGTGGAACTTCTTAAGAAGAGCTCATCGATTTTCCCTAAAAATCTAAGCTAATAAACGCTCGAGTACTGGAGGCGGCCAACGTTAACTATGGCCGCTTCTTTTTTTCCAATTACATCATTTTGTGTTTTCTCAAGCTTTACGTTAAAATAAGCAGAGTAATAGACAATACGCAAAAGGGTGAACTTGAACAGATGAAACCGATCCTATCTAAACCGCAGTTGGGTTATTCAAAAGCGAAGCGCAAATTTGAGGATAAATCCAAAGTTTTAGAGAAGCGCATTGAAGAAACTGCAAAGCTGCAAGAAGTAACCCAGGAAATCATGGAAGGACTAGTTATAGAAACTGGCTTTCATGATGCTTTCACCGAGTTGCGCGAAGCTGAAAACGAATTGATCGAGTGGTCTCATAACACCATGAAGCATGAGAAGACATACAAGGACAACAAGCAAGCTGTTGATGAGATGTATGAGAAATTGAATACCGATCCGCAAATGCGGGCTCGTATTATCCAATTGGCCATGAGAGTAAGATAATCAAGAAGCCTTTTGGTACGAGATTACCTATAAGGCGTCCCATTTAGGACGTCTTATTTGTTGTGTCCGAACATACAATGGAGATAGCGTGAAAATGGGAAAAGTTGCTTAATGACTGACATATTCCGGCATGATATACTAATTTCCGTCAGGCGGCAAGGGAGTCAAAAAGGCGTAACTAAGGGGAATCTTAGAAAAAGTTACAATCTCGCAATTTTTTTTAAAACTCCCGCAACTTTTTGAAACCTGCTGCGTTTAAGATGTAGAGCATTGACAATGGCGACCAAATTAGACATGGCAGAGTGTTCCTCATAGGGAAACTTGTCTATCTATTAGAAAAATTAGCTTTACGGCTCTCGGGACCCATTGTATAATGTTTAGGTAGGATTAGGAAACTAGTCTATTTCTACATTCTATCAATTGAATAAGGTTACAAGTTTCTGCAGTTTTGCTGCAGACCTAATTTATAGGAAACTTGCTCAAGCTCTGGAAAGGGGGTGCAATGGCTAATGAGTAACACGAGCTATTCAATTAAAGAAAATTCTCATGCGATAGTTAATCAAGGAGGAGAAAAAAAGGTTATGAAGAAAATTTTGTCCGTAGCTTTGTCTACAGCAATGGCATTCTCCATGTTTGCTTCCGTAGCATTCGGTGCTGATGCTAAATTGACACCTGAACAACAATTTAACGCTCTGAAAGAAGCAGGTATCGTATCTGGTTTCCCAGACGGCCTGTCCCACTTGGAGCAAGCGTTAACTCGCGCTGAACTCGCGAAAATCATCGTTAATTCCTTGAGCTTGGAACCAGTAAGTGGCGTAGCTACTTACAAGGATAAAGGTTACAGTGCAAATCACTGGGCTGCGCCTTACATCGAAGCTGCAACGCAAGCTAAGATCTTGGAAGGCAGCAACGGCTTGTTCAGACCAAGCGATAAAGTAACTGTACAAGAACTTGCTAAAGTTCTGGCAACTGCTTTGAAATTGGAAGTTCCTGCTGATGCTAACAACACAGCATCCGCATGGGCTAAAGGTTATGTAGCAGCTGCTGTGGAAAAGGGATTCATTCCTGAAGGTATCAACTACCAAGCTCAAGCAACTCGCTCCCAAGCAGTTGTAGCAGCTCACGCTATCTACGAAGCTAACCAAGTTCCAACGGTTAAGTCCTTCAAAGTAGTTGATCCTAAGAACGTAGAAGTAACAATGTCTAACGGTGAAGTTGTCAAAGTTGCTTTGGAAAAAGCTCTTGAAGCAAACAAAGAAACTGAGATCAAATTCACGTACCAAGGCAAAGAGTACACTACAAAAGTTACTTATGTAACGACTGTGGCTCAAAAAGTTGCTAGCGTTAAAGCTGAAAACCTGAAAGAAATCATCGTTACTTTTGATGGTACGGTTGACAAAGCATCCGCTGGTGATGAAGATAACTACTCCATCGATGGTAAATCCTTCGATAAAGCAACGGTATCCGAAGATAAAACTTCTGTAACCTTGTTGCTGAGCAATTCAACTGCTTCTACTTTGGTGAACCAAAAACAAACTGAAATCAGTTTGAAAAACATCAAGAATGAGGATAGTACTAAGACATTTACTCAAAAAGTACAATTCACTCCAATTGATGTGACTGCACCAACTGTAAAAGAAGTTGTAGATCTTGGTACAAAAGCAGTTAAAGTGAAGTTTAGTGAGCCTGTCAGAGAGGCTGATGCATTGTCTTCCATCAACTACCGTATCGATGATAAGGCAGTTGCAGCATCTGTGAAATATGCTTACCCTGACACAGTAATCATTTCTACTACTCTTGCTGAAGGTGAGCATACTCTTCGTGTTAGTGGAGTGGCTGATTTCTCTGGATTGAGCGTAGCTCCTGTTGAAAATAAGTTTACAACAGTAGTTGATACCGCAGCTCCAGAAATCAAGTCTATCGAAGCTGATGACTTGACAAAAGTAACTGTTGAATTTAACGAAACAATTAAGTCTGTGAGCAGCGCATACGCAAATGCTTCTTCTAGAAAAGCAGACAAAATTGTAATTAATGACAACAAAGTTACTTTGACGTTTAAAGAGGGCGATCGTTTGATTCAAGGTGAAAACACAATTACCTTGACTGGAGTTAGCGACTACAGTGGTAACTCCGCAGATCGCGAAGGTAAAGTAACTCCTGTATTGGACACTACTCGTCCAACTGTAACAAATGTTGACTTTGATAAAGTAGGGGTTAACTTTGTTGCTAAAATTCAATTTAGTGAAAGCCTGAAGGACTCTACTGCAATCAACAAAGACAACTACAAACTTGTTGATGCAGACGGTAAAGTGGCTTCGATTCCAGGTGTGGATAGCAACGGACATCCAGTTCGTACTATCGGTTATAACGAAACTGATAAAACCGTAACAATCGACTTTGGACCGAAATTTGACAAGAAATATACTTTGCAAATTTCCGAAGTTGAAGATGACGCTTATATCGGTAACGAAATTCTGCCGTACTCTGTAGTTCTGGATCCAGCCGGAACTGAAGAAGGTAAAATTTCTCGTGTATGGCTTGAAACCGTTCCAGGTACTGTAAATGGCAAATATGTTTATGTAGAATTTAACTCTGCGATTGCTACTACAGGTGCTGGAAGTGCCTTGGATTCTGCTAAATATAGCTTTGATGATGCTGCAACTACAGGCACTGTAGAACGTACACGTTTGACAAATAAGGCTGAAAATGTTGAGCCATTCTCGACGAATACTGTGCGTATTTACAGCGAAGATGTTAACCTGTCCGTTGGCGATGAGTTGTTTGCTGATTATATCGCTAATGTTGACGGTGAGTATCTGACTGATGGTGATTACACCCTTAATGCTACTATTAATGCACGTAATACGGTAGTTACTACTAGTGGTGATGTAGAAGCAACAGGAACAGATTCGCTGAAATTGAAGTTCAACAGTGCACTTAACTATGTGAGCGCTCGTGAATTCGCTGTAGTTTACGACCATGATGGTAACACTGTAACTGATGCTACCTACAACCCAAGTGACTATTCCTTGAGTGATGATGGCAAGACACTAACATTGAAGTTTGCTGATGGCAATAAACTGCCTTCTAGCTTCGCAGTTGGTAGCCTGAAAGTTCAAACTGTTGGTGGAGCAACTACTCAAACTCGCGATACGTTTGGTAACGTAGTTAACATCAATACTGCTGTAGTTGACAAAATCGCTCCAGAAGTTACTGGTGATATGGTTGTAGCCGCTATTGGTGCTAACCAATACACTGCAACATTTAACGTAACAGAAGCATTGACGAACAAAGTTGGTTCGGCATACATCAATAGCCTGTTTAGCGTTAAAGTGGTTGATGCAGGTGGTAACGACGTTGACGTTACTATCAACAGTGTAACGGCTGGTTCTACGCTGGTAGTTACCTTTACTACTACTAAAGAAATTGGCGGCGTAGATACTCCTTACACGATTAACGCTGCTGACTTTGTTAAGGTTAGCTTGGATAGCAACCCAGGTGCAATCACTGATGGTGCTAACAACTCCTTGAAAACTTTTGGTCAAAGCCGTCGTTAATAATTAATTCAAGAACCACCCCAAGATTATCTTGGGGTGGTTTTTTTATGTACGCCCAGCATGGGCGTCATCTCTAGGGTGAAAGTCCCGAACGGGGGCTGGCAAGCGCCTACCGTTAGCCAAAGGCAAGGGTGTCCATCGCGAGGTGGAATCTGAAGGAAGCCGGAGGCAAAAGCACGGCCTGAGGTACACGAATCCAATTTGAGGCGGTTGCAGCCGGATGAGTCACCCATACATGACGAAATCCAAAGCTGCCAAGGGCTGCAGCCGTAAACTTGGGCAGGCGCGGGCGGAAAGATGACGTTCTTATCTGGGGAGGCCTGCGGGAGGAAAAAAAAAATGCGAAGTCACTTCGTAACCGCAACCGAGAGGTTGCGCTGAACCCGCAGGAGTCAGCAGAGGCCATAGTACGCAAGTACGGGACGCCGGAAAGCGGAAGGGCTGAACCGAAAGGAGAGAGGGAACCGATGCGTTCGCGTGAAGAGCAACGACAGCCGAATATCCCGCAAGGGAGCTTGCGGCAAAGAGAAGCGGTGAAGCCGCCAGGGTATGCCGGAGCGCCGAGTTCTTCACCGGCACAAGTCGATCCTTCCTCTCGCAAAGACCAGAACGACTTGTTGGAGCGAATGCTCGAAGGAGAGAACCTTCGGCTCGCCTATAAGCGAGTGGTACAGAACGGAGGAGCCCCCGGTGTGGACCGAGTAACAGTAGCGGAGCTACAAGCTTACCTGAATACACACTGGGAAACGGTGAAAGACGAACTCCTAACGGGAACGTACAGACCGATGCCCGTCAGACGGGTGGAAATCCCCAAACCCGGAGGCGGCGTACGGCTGCTCGGTATCCCGACCGTGATGGACCGCTTCCTCCAACAAGCACTTCTGCAAGTGATGAACCCGATTTTCGATGCCCACTTCTCTTGGTACAGCTACGGCTTTAGACCAGGGAAGAGAGCACACGATGCCGTGAAGCAAGCCCAGCGATATATCCAAAGCGCCTGCGATGGGTCGTAGATATGGATTTGGAAAAGTTCTTTGACCGGGTGAACCACGACATTCTCATGGCAAGAGTGGCAAGGAGAGTGACAGACAAGCGAGTCTTGAAGCTGATTCGGGCCTACTTGGAAGCCGGAATGATGGAAGGTGGCGTCTGCCAGAAGACGGACGAGGGAACCCCGCAAGGCGGTCCGCTAAGTCCGCTTCTGGCGAACATCTTACTCGATGATCTGGACAAAGAACTGACAAAGAGGGGATTGCGGTTTGTTCGTTACGCAGACGACTGCAACATCTTTGTAGCGAGCAGACGAGCAGGTGAACGAGTCATGGAATCGGTCACACGATTTGTGGAAGGAAAGTTGAAACTGAAAGTGAATCGGGACAAAAGTGCAGTGGACAGGCCATGGAACCGGAAGTTTCTTGGCTTTAGTTTCCTGTCGAATAAGCAGGCGACGATTCGATTGGCTCCCAAGACAATCTCTCGATTCAAAGAGAAGATCCGGGAATTGACGAGCCGCACCCGATCGATTTCCATGGAGGAACGTATAACTAGATTGAATCGCTACCTCATGGGATGGATTGGATATTTCCGAATCGCATCGGCGAAGAGCCACTGTGAAAGATTCGACCAATGGATTCGAAGAAGACTCCGAATGTGCCTTTGGAAACAGTGGAAACGGGTACGCACCCGAATTCGTGAACTGCGGGCACTCGGGGTCCCAGAATGGGCCTGCTATGTTATGGCAAACTCCCGACGGGGTGCATGGGAAATGTCTCGAAACACAAATAACGCCCTTCCGACTTCCTACTGGGAGGCGAAAGGGCTGAAGAGTTTACTTTCTCGTTATTTAGAGCTTTGTTAACCTTTTGGAACCGCCGTATGCGGACCCGCATGTACGGTGGTGTGAGAGGACGGGGGTTAGTCACCCCCTCCTACTCGATTACGGCTTTAGCCAGTTGAGCTCGCGAAGCGTGCGAAACATAAAACCACCCGCCATGCGGGTGGAGGGAACGAGGGTTTGACCAATAAGACCATTCCGATAGAATTGAGATGTTCAGGCTCAATAATGAAAGGAATGGTCTTAGATGGCAAACAAGAGCTATAGTATAGCTCACACCAAGTGGATGTGCAAATACCACATTGTGTTCACCCCGAAGTATAGACGGAAAGAGATCTATAATCAAGTGAGAAAAGACTTGATCGAGATCTTCAAACGATTATGTAAATACAAGGGAGTGGAAATATTAGAAGGTCACATGATGCCAGATCATGTACATATGTTAGTGGCGATTCCCCCAAAAATCTCAGTATCATCATTTATGGGCTATCTAAAGGGTAAAAGTTCACTGATGATATTCGAGAAGCATGCCAACCTGAAGTATAAATATGGCAATCGTAAATTTTGGGCAGAAGGATACTACGTCAGCACCGTAGGTTTGAATGAAGCTACCGTCGCAAAATATATACGTGAACAAGAAGCACATGATCAAGCAGTTGATAAGCTGAGTGCAAAAGAATACGAGGATCCATTCAGCGGCAACAGTGGCAAGAAGAAGTAAACCAGTTTAACTGGTAAGTGAAAGTGACAAATAACACTGAGCCTGAACAATTTAATTGTCAGGCTAGCGTCTTTAGGCGCAGTTTGGCAACAGGGGGTTATACCCCAAGAGCAAACCACCCGTTGGACGGGTGGTTATGATATAACCATTAACGTAAACATTGTATTAAGGAATAGTATAGTCTCGGTTTTAGGATAAATAATAGATCAAAGAATGGGTCGTAAGTTAAACTTTTTTTATTCTGATGCGTATATACATATATAAGACTTATATATAGGAGGATCTAATATTGAGTAGAACAAAATTGATCGTAGCGTCTTTGGCTGCTGCTGCATTAGTGAGTCAGAGTGCTGCAGGTTATGTAGGCGCTGCTACAACAAATACCAAATCGAAATCTGCAACTCAAACCTCGGTGAAAACACTTAACAACTTGGCAGGCGTAAATATTGGTGCGAAGAGCACCGTTAAATTGACTAACATCAATATTTTGTCTCAAGATGAAGGAAATATTCTGACCTATACGCTAACTTACCATAACAATGGCAGCACAGCCGTATCGTTACTGGATTATTGGTCCAAAGTTAAGACAAATACAGGTGTTGTTTATAGTGTTTCTGCGATAAATTCTGATAAGGATAAGAAGAAGGTTGTGCCGGGCGCATCGGTTGCTATCACATACACCACCAAAATTGCAAGAGGTTTGAAGTACAGTGATCTTAATTTCCAGGTACTAAAGTGGAACTTTAGTGTTTCTGGATACGAACAGGTCCTCGGAACAATAAAGATTCCTACGTCTTATGTGGTTGCAACACCAGTAAATACAACGCGAAAAATAAGCTTTAATGAGAATACCGCAAATGCTAAAGTCAGCACTGTAAGTGTGATTGGGCTAGGTGCTTATAATTATGTAAGCGTAACAGTGCAGCTACATAATTTAGGTTCCAAGACAATTGAAAATCCTAATCTGAAATTTGTTATTCAAACTTCGAGCGGAACACCATTTGCGTTAACTGCAGATGCAGCAAGTGCGAATTTGCAGATTTATCCACAAGAAAGCAAGACACTTAATCTGATTGCAAAATTACCCAAAACAGTTAACCTGGCAAACTTACAGCTTTTAGTCGTTCAGAACGATGAATCGACAAAAGCGGATTTGCCTATAGCCACGATGAATTTAGGGACGAAGAAAGGTCAGAACTCGGTTACAGCTGTTGATAAGGAAAAACTATTAATGATTGATAATAGTCCAATTGCGACTAGAATTGATAGTGTTTCTCGTAATCAGAGCTTCGGACAAAGTAATTTGTCAATCCAGTTTGCTTTGACAAATAAAGGGGATCAGGCTGTTGCGGTACCGAACTACGGCTTTGAAATTCAATCCGGTTCAAAGAGTTACTCGCTGACAGCAAGTGGCCTATCTGGAGTGATCTTAGAACCAGGACAGGAACAAATGATCTCTGTTGATGGAACAATCCCGGTTATTGCGAATTCAGATGACCTGGAGTTGATTTTAAAAACAGTAACAGGCTCGTCAACTTCTACAGGTGATACGCCTTCCACAAATACGGTTGCAGCTGCGTATCCTATAGCCGGATATAAGTTGCCGAACTATATAGAGATGCAGCATGCCATCGGTCAAGAACGGATTGTCAAAAATAATGATGGAACTTTTGGTGTTACCCTTGATGCGATTCAAAAGCTTCCTTGGGAAGATGGAAATATCTTAGCTACAAAAATAACCATTACGAATAAAGGGGCAAAAGCGGCCAAAATTCCGGAATTTGCTGGATCTTATAAACTAGATTTAACAGCTTTAAACGGCTCAGTACAACTGATAAATAGTAATACAACCCAAATTCTTGGTGTTGGTGAAAAGGCAAGTGTCTATGTTGCTGCTAACGTACCATCAAGCTTGAATTTCTCTCAATTACAAATTCAATTACTGCAGAAAATAGGTACTGATAAAACAACCAACTGGGTTATGTTCTCGAATTACGGTAAAACTAGTGAACTAAGTACTGTTGAGGAAGGCTCCTACTTTAATTTAGATACTTCTGGTAAGAAGTCGGATCTGCAAACACGTAAAACCTATATGTATAAAGGAAGTTCGAACGATATTATCTATACGGAACTTATTATGAAGAACAGAGAAAATAAACAAACGGTACCACCACTACTAACGGGTTACTTCTTAACTGATCAGGGCCAATATTATAAAGCTGAGGCTAATCAAGTAAAACGTAGTGTAGGCCCTGAAGCGGCAAGCATTGTTTCTTTCTCAGCCAAAGTTCCGAAGGGAACCGTAGTATCTAACTGGAGACTTGTCATTGGTGAGAGTATTACAGATAATAAATTTACTGCTGCTGATGGAACTCCAACAGGATACGTTAATGCTTCGGCAATGGAGTTAAATCTTGACAGTAGGGATATCAAAAGCACGCTGAAAGATGTTCAACTGTTCCCATATACTTTATCTGTGAAAGAAGTTATTGGGAATACAAGTTCTTCTGGACTCCAGGTTAAAATGAAATATGACCTAAGTCGTGACCTGGCTTTTGAAATGGGGACCTTCCAGCATAAGTTTATTCTCGAAGTGGTAGATTCTAGTGGGGCTCGTTTCGAGAAAGAAATTGAGTTGGAAAAAGACTTCGTGGTTGGCGGAAATCAATCCTACTCCTACGTTATTAATGATCCAATCTTTGCAACATCAAGAACTGGTGGTTTCCAATTCTCGATCTATGATGCGTATCAAGGGGAAAAGACTAAGATTGCTACCCAATCAACTTACTATAGCAACTCGTCACTATTCGAGTAATTAACTGAACTTAAGCAAGCCCAAATCCCCTCCGGATTTGGGCTTGTTCCTTTCTACCAAAACCTCTATCATAGACTGTAACAGAGTCATAGAGGAGGAACATGATGAAGACGGGTTGGAAAGTAGCAACGGCCGTGGTGTTGATTGGCGGCAGTGTTTGGGCAGGTTCGTTGTTGAGTATGCAAGCAGAAGGTGCTGGAACGACGCCAGGTACTGCAGATGATCCGGTAGTTACCAAGAGCTATGTGGATCAGGCGATCCAACAGGCGATTGGTGGCGGAGGAGGTTCGACTGCACCAAGCACACCTTCTACAGGAGGTTCTGGCAGCAGCTCTAGCGATGCTGGAATTCAAATCGTGGATGTCAAACCAGGTAAGATCCTAGTCGCTGCTGCAGGGGCGGAGTTTATTGTTCGTTCCGGGAAAGCAGTTATTTATAGCGCTGACTCCAATGGGGTAGCTGATCTCACGGATGGGAAGGATATTACGAATGGAGGTGCCGTGGCGAACAACCATTTGTTATCTTTTCCAAGGGAAGGCCGGGGGATTCAAGTGCAGGATGGGGATACCCACAATCTAACGGTTATGGTTCGTGGCGGGTATCAAATTAAATAGTCAGCTTGTGGATTGGTATGATTGGGCAGAAGAGACAAACATTCCTGAGCGTAGGGAATGAAGAGGATGCCATACTATCTCTTGAAATCAATTTTTTTTCAGGAGGTGTCTGGAATCATGGCAAGAAGTAATCGAAAGATCGTACCGGAGAGTCGTCAGGTGTTACAACAATGGAAATATGAAATTGCCGCTGAGTTCGGATTGCCTGTTGGTTATGGGGCAACAGGAGCAGCGGATACGGAGTTTGCCGGTGAACTTGGAGCTTTAGGTGGCGGACAAAACAGTGGTGGAGGCTGGGGACATCTGACATCCCGTGAAAACGGCTCCGTTGGCGGTGAAATCACAAAACGCTTGATCGCTCATGCGGAACGGAATTTTATCTTATAAGTGAAAAGTTCAAGAAGACAGGTTATCGGGACCGAGAAGGTTGGATGAAGCTAGGGACTGAGTAGCGGAGCGTAGACAGATCTACGTGAGCAACGCAAGGCCCGGCTGAATTCAAGATTCGACGTCGAATTTACTTCAAGTGCTCTACTTCCTCATGAAAAGATGACTTTTTGAACAACCATTATAAATTATTCCACAAAAGCCATGAATTATTTTGACATGACTTGGCAAATGCGATACTATTTCCTTTGAGGATGCTAATCCAACCTTTTCCGATTTGGGAAAGGTTCATTTTTTGATTGGGCTTTATATTGTATTGGATAGATAGGCTGCAGCCATACTATCCATGGGAGGTTGAATCTATGTCCGTACAAGGGCGACACCTGTTTACTTCCGAATCCGTAACCGAAGGGCACCCAGATAAAATTTGCGACCAAATTTCGGATGCGGTGCTTGATGCTTTTTTGACGAATGATCCTTATGCTCGGGTTGCCTGCGAAGTATCAGTAGCCACGGGCTTGGTGCTCGTGATCGGGGAGATCAGTACGAAATCCGAGTATGTCGATATTCCGGCCATCGTGCGTAAGACGGTGAAGGATATCGGTTATACGCGTGCTAAATATGGTTTTGATTTCAATACCTGCGCGGTACTCACTTCGTTAAACGAGCAGTCGGCTGACATTGCGCAAGGCGTGAATGCCGCTCTGGAACATCGGGATCCGGCTCAGGTCGATAAGGAAACCGAAAATATCGGGGCTGGCGACCAAGGCTTGATGTTCGGGTTTGCTACGAATGAAACGCCGGAACTTATGCCGCTTCCGATTGCACTTTCGCACCGGATCGCACGCCGTCTGTCTGAGGTGCGCAAGGACGGCACGTTGGAATATCTTCGTCCCGATGGCAAAACGCAGGTGACGATTGAATATGTTGATGGCAAACCAAATCGAGTGGACACGATCGTGGTATCCACGCAGCATGCCGAAGAGATCAGTTTGGAGCAAATCCAAAGAGATATTAAGGAACAAGTCATCCTTCCCGTTGTTCCGGCTGAGTTGTTGGACGGGGATACGAAATATTTTATTAACCCAACGGGACGATTCGTGATTGGCGGACCTCAAGGGGATGCCGGTTTGACCGGACGAAAAATCATCGTCGATACGTATGGCGGTTATGCCCGTCATGGCGGGGGTGCTTTCTCGGGTAAGGATCCGACGAAGGTGGACCGTTCCGCAGCCTATGCCGCTCGTTATGTAGCGAAGAACCTGGTTGCTGCAGGCTTGGCCGATAAGGTAGAAATCCAGCTGGCGTACGCCATCGGGGTAGCGAACCCGGTTTCCATCAACGTGGATACGTATGAAACTGGTAAAGTATCGGAAGAGAAGCTGGTGGAGCTCGTTCGTGAGAACTTCGACCTTCGTCCGGCGGGAATCATCCGTATGCTGGACCTGCGTCGTCCAATTTATCAGCAAACCGCTGCTTACGGGCATTTCGGCCGTACGGACATCGACCTTCCTTGGGAAAGAGTGGACAAGGCTGAGGCGTTGAAGGCGCAAGCAGGGCTGTAATATTTCTTAAATGATATGGATACTCGCCTCAATCTTCTGAGCGGGTATCTTTTTTTATTCCCGGGATCCTAAACTCGGTGAGAGCTTTTGCCGTTAATAATTATAGGTATGTCTTGATAATTTACATGTTCAATTTACATATATGATTGCAACCGGGGAAGGGGAAAGCAAATATGAAGAAGCAGCTCTCGTTATGGATTGTGTTTACGATGATGTTAAATGTGCTTGTAGGAACATTGGGGGGGGATACTGCAAGTGCAGCAAGTGTAACAGCACCGGCGCCCTCAGTGATTCCAGCAAACGGTACTTCGAATGTTCCAGTTGATACTAAACTGCAGATCAGTGTTCCAGGGGCGAAAATCAAGACGAACGGAACACAGATGTATACGATTTCCACAAGCGCGGGCGGGGTGACGGATAAAAAAGAAGTTACCGTTACGGAATCTACATATGCAGATTCTATTGTGCTGATACCGCCAACGTTATTGCAATATAACGCAGTATATACCGTTTCTTTGCCTGAGGATGCTTTTATCATCGAAGGGAGCGGAGAAACAACAGCAGCATATAGCTGGTCTTTTACTACTGCCAATTCTTCAACGACGGCATTAACGGCGTCCTTTAGCCCAGGCAATGGTACCTCGAATATCAGTATCAGCACGAAGCCAACCATCACTTTTAACCGAAATATAAGGTTGAATCCAGGTGTTGCAAATGGAGGGATTACGCTTAAAAAGACCAGCACCAATACAATCGTACCCATTACGGTGTCAGCGAGCTCGAATATAGTTACGATCTATCCATCAAGTTCAACGCTGGAAGCGGGTACAGGTTATTATATTGAAATTGCTGGGAACGGGATCTATGATGCCCAGAATGCATTAATCTATTATGCCGGAATAAGCGGAAGTACTCGCTGGAGCTTCCAAACCGCGGCAGCTGATAAGACGGCTCCGGTACTCCAGAGTGCAACAATGTACAGCAACACCGCCATTCGCCTACTTTATAACGAGTTCTTATATTCAACTTCTTACTTGTCTTCTTCAAACTTCACAGTAATAGTAAATGGAGAAACACGTCGCATTAGTTATATTACGGTATCCGGGGATGCTGTATATGTAAATCTGGAGACTGGAGTTGCGGTAGGGCAAGACGTAAAAATAAGCTACATAGGGAACTCGGGGGAAGGGATTCAAGATCTCTCCGGAAATAAAGCTGCCGCGTTTAACGGCAAAGTTGTTACCAACGGCATTGACTCGGTAATGCCAAAGCCAAAAGACGGGTATGCAACAAGTAATTCGGTCACGCTGTATTTTAGTGATTCGTTAAAGAGCCCCTCAAGTTATGCGTATCAGCAGTTCACGGTTACGGCTAACGGAAGTTCCAAGGGGGTAAGCAGTCTATCCCATAGCGGCTCAACCATAACCTTATATTTATCTAGCTCGATATCAAACGGTGATGTTGTAAAGGTATCCTACACACCGGGCTCTTATCCACTGCAGGATTATCGCGGTTTTGATATTGCTGGCTTCACCGATTACTTTGTCCGCAACACATATGACTCAGTGGATCCTGTTTTTCAAGGAGTCGAGGGATCCGGCAATAAAGTGACTCTGACTTATAACGAAGCGCTACGTACAAGTCCGATTCCTTTAAAAAGCCAATTTTCGATATTGGTGAATAATGCGCCGGTATATGTCAACACGGTAGAAATAAGTTCTAATCAAGTCGTACTTACCTTAGCATCTTCGTTTACGAAGGATCAAAACGTAACCTTATCTTATGTTTCTGGTACAGGAGGCATCGCAGATTTAAATGGGAACTTAGCGGGGTACATTAATCTGCAGCCGGTGACATACAGTACCGTAGTCGAGGGGGTTCGTTCGGCAACGGTGACGGGTGATACGTTAACGATTACGTTTACTACGTTAAAGTCGGCGTCATACGTTCCTGTGAACCAATTCTACGTCAATGTGGATAACGTAAACCGTGGGGTTCAATCAGCGACAATTAGCGGCAATACGGTGATCTTGAAGCTGAGCTCTGCTATATCCGCAGGACAGGCTGTAACGTTGTCCTATCTGACAGGTGCGGCACCTTTATATGACAATCTGGGCAATATGGTAAAAAGCTTTAATAATTTAACGGTTCAAAACTTGATGGGAGGTCAAGCTACAACGCCAAACGGAGTTCAACCGGATTATCTGACCGTCATGAGCAATGCTCAGTTTGGAGTTAGCGGTTATCAGCTAAACTTGAATACAGCCCAAGTCACTGACAGTCGTTCGCGTCTAGGTGTAGGATCCAAAAAATATACAATTGACAATACCAAATTGCAAACAGCATTTAAATATTTAACAGACAACAACGTATCCGTTCGTAAGTTGATGTTTGAGGTTCCTTCATCCGATAAAGCAGCAGAGGTAGTTTTGCCGATTAGCGCATTGATGGAGATCTACGGTCGAGGGAAATCCGCATCTTTTATGGTTAAGCATAACAATGTGATGTATGAGCTGCCGGTCGAAAAGATTCCATTCACGGAGATCTCCAGGTCGCTTAATGTAAGTTCCTTGACCTCTGCATACCTTACAATCCAGTTGGAGACGGTCACGAAGTCACAATTACCGGGGGCGAACTACAGCAATGGTGTGACCACAACCCCAATGACCGATCCTGTACAAATTTATTTGTCGGCATATAACGGAAATAACACACAAAATGTGGTCGATGTATCCCATGGTGGGCAGCTATACATCAGAACGACGAATACTTCACCAAACAGTCAGTTTATGCTTTTGAAATATGATATAAATACACAAGCCACATCCTTTGTTCCTTCCAAAGTAACTACCAGTGGTAGTGCCATTATCTTTAACGGGAAAATAAGCGGAAATTCCGTAGTTGGTCCGGCAGTTGGGTATAGCTACTTTTCTGATACGGCCAAGCATTGGGCGCGGACAGATATCACTGAACTGGCCAGCCGGTTAATCGTTTCGTCCTCATCGGGGTCTAAATTTGGACCAGATAAGAAGATCTCTCGCGCAGAATTTGCAGTTTACATTGCAAAAGGCCTCGGACTGGCTGGTGATGAATCTTATGCCCGCCGCTTCCCGGACGTGTCGTCCGGAACGACGGCGGCATACATCGGGGCGGCGGCGAAGGCCGGGATCATTAACGGTAACGCCGACGGCACGTTTAAGCCGAACAACAACATCACGCGGGAGCAAATGGCGCTGATGATGGTGCGGGCGATGGAATACGCCGGGTACGATACGTCGATGAACGGCGCGAGTACGGCGACGTTAACGAAGTTCAAGGACGCGGCGAAGATCCAATCCAAGGACACGGTGGCCAAAGCCGTGAAGGAAGGCATCATTCAAGGCGTGACGACGAATACTTTCCAGCCGCAAGGCAATGCGACGCGCGCACAGGCTGCCGTCATGCTGAAGCGGGTGCTGGATAAACTGAACTACATTTAATCCGCAACTTTTCCCGGCACTGGGGTGCGAAACCTGGTGTCGGGATTCTTTTTGCCCACAAGTTATCCACGAAATTCACATTATCCACAAGCGTCGAAGCTATTGATCGGGACTTGCGAAAAAGTTATCCCAGTTTCCCACAGGTTTTATCCCCAATATCCACATTACCCACACGCAACATCCTCCGAGTTTCAACGATTCAATACATTCCTTCAACAATCTTGCTATTTTTCGTAACTTTTCCGCTTAAAAGTAGTCTATTAATAAGAGGCTAGCTTTAATAGAAGCACGTTAAAAGCACGTTAGAAGCACAAAAGATGGGAGAGTTGTCGAACAAAATGGTAGTCAGACGAGAGGATACCGGAAGACATCAAGCGGATGCGGATGGGGAAGTTGTCGTACGTCAAAACTCGAAATTGGCCCACCTGGTGGCAAAGAGCGGGAAGCGAATTGCCCTCGTCACGCTGGCGGGATTGATATGGATTCAGCCTGTAATTGGTGTTGGGCCAATTGCAGGTCCGGCTTTAACCGCGGAAGCGGCGGCTAGCCAAACGGTTAAGCTAGGGGAAGAGATGATCACGTCCGGAGCCAAACTCGTGAAATACGAGTACACGGTGACCCGGTCGGGTAAGCCGGTGAAGGTGCTGGCCGATGTGATCGAGGTGGATTTGACGAACCTATACGTTCAATTGGACGTCATGACCGGCAAAGGGGGACAAGTAACGACAAGACAAAGCGTGGAAGGCATGGCTAAGGAGACGGGCGCCGTCGCCGGCGTCAACGGCGATTTCTTTGCGACGGGTGGCCAAGGCGTACCGATGGGGGCCGCGGTGTCGGACGGAACGCTGGTAACGAGTCCGGCCCAACTGCAGGGGATGTACGCGTTTGCCGTACGCAATGACGGGACGCCGCTAATCGACCGTTTTGGCTTTAACGGCACGGTGTTCGCTGAGGACGGCTCGACATTCCCGCTCACCGGGATTAATCAAGAATCTTACATGACGGAGCCGGACAAAGCGTACAGCCACGTCAACAATATGTTCATTTATACCAGCGCTTGGAAAGCGGAAGAACGTCCGGCTGCCAGTGCGACAACGCCAACAGAAGTCCTGGTGCAAGGCGGCGTGGTTACGCAGATTTCCATTAAAACAGCGATTCCGGGACCGGTGCCGGCGGATGGGTTTATTTTGCGTGCGCATGGAACGGCAGCGGATTACGTGGAGATGCACCTGGCCGTAGGTCAGCGCGTGGACGCGGTCTATGAGCTGCGTTCCCTAACCGACGGGCAAATTATAAATCCGGCGGATCTGAAAATGATGATCGGCGGCCACACGTTGTTGGTCGATCAAGGTCAGGCCTCGGCGTTTACCCGCTCGACGACTTCCATCAGCGGCGGCAGCGCCGTCGCACGGACGGCCGTTGGTTATTCCAAGGACGGTAAAACCGCTTATATCATTACCGCCGAGGAAAATAGCAACAGCACCGGCCTCACCCTGAAGGAGCTGCAGGGCTTCATGACGGGGATCGGCGTCTGGAAAGGGATGAACCTGGACGGCGGCGGCTCCACGACGATGGTCACACGCCCTCTGGCGGAAGCGTCCGCTCAGCTGACGTTTACAACGTCCAATGGGTCGGCGGGGCAACGTGCAGTCGCCAACGGGCTTGGCGTATTTACGACGGCACCGCAAGGCACGCTGCTTGGTCTCAAAGTCAGCGGCGCTTCCTCGCTGTTCATTGGCCAAACTGTACCGTACGCTTTAAAGGGATACGATACGTATTATAACCCGATCGATACGAGCGGGATTCATGCTTCCTGGCAAGCCAGCAACGGCAACGTGGTTTGGACTGACAACGGTTTTAAAGGCGTGAAGGCAGGGACTACGAAAATCACGGCCTCCAGCGGCCAAGCCAAAACCAGCATGGACGTGAAGGTGCTGGGCGGCACCGATTTGGCAAGCCTGACGGCGGGAACAACGTTCGCGCCGCTGCAAGCAGGGACCAGTGTAACGGTTACCGTGTCTGCGAAGCTGAAAGACGGACGCACCGTGGACGTTCCGGCGGAATCAGTCAAATGGGCGTTCAGCGGGATGAAAGCCAGCGTGCAAGGCGGCGTACTTACCGTGCAGTCCGTCAACAACGGTGCGAAATTCGCGTATGCGACGCCATCTTATGATGGCTTTACCGGAACTCCGGTCGTTCTGTCGGCTTCGACGGAAACCATCTGGGAAAGCTTTGAAAATATCGCCTACCCGATTTCCTTCACCGGATTGCCGGCTGAAGCAACAGGATCGGTGTCCGTCCTACAAGGCGAAGGCGAACGTGCGAATTCTAAGGTGTTGAAGCTCGATTACGATTTGACTGGCGGCAGTGGCAGCAAGTTTGCTTACGCTCAGATCAACGGGACGAGCGGCAAAGCGATTCCAGATAATGCAACAACCCTGACGATCGACGTACTTGGCGATGCTAGCTTGAACTGGGTACGGGCGGAGTTGTCCGATGCCGATGGCAAGCCGGTTTACATTGACCTCGCTCGTCCAATGGACTTCACCGGCTGGAAGACACTCACCGCCGATCTGACGGCGAGCAACATCAAGTTCCCGGCCAAGCTGAAGCGGCTGTACGTCGTTAACGTGGAAGAAGGCCAGGACGAACGGGCGCTGACGGGCAGCGTATCTTTTGACAATGTGCGGTTTACGGCTCCTGAAGCCGGCGGCGACAGCACGGACTTCCCGAGCGCGACAGCCGTGATGGTGCTGGGCCAGAAGTCGATGACGGTAAACGGGAACAAGCAAGCCCTGGAGGTTGCGCCGCTGCTCAAAGACAATACGACGTACGTGCCGATCAAATACGTGCTGGACTTGTTTGGCGGGAATGCGGCTTGGAACGGTGCGGCCAAGAAAATCACCGTGACTCGCGGAGCTACGATCCTGGAGCTGACCGTTGGGCAGAAGGCATTTTTGCTCAACGGGGTTTCTTCCAAGGCCGAGGTATCCCCGATCATCGTTAACGGAAGGACTTTAGTCCCATTACGTTTGGTCTCCGAACAGCTTGGAATTGGCGTAAATTGGGAGAAGAAAACCAAATCCATTACCCTCGAATCATGATATGATTAGTCTGGGACTATACGGACTAAGAAACGGAGAAGGATTGCGTGGATTTTCAAGCGGATGCCATAGATCGAGTTATTAATAATGCCGTAAACGTGTTGGAAAATAGCAAACTGCAGATCCTTGAGATCCTAGATTCGGCCCGTAATGAGCTGAAGACGCTCAGCAACGAGCTGCAGAATGTCATGAAGGAAACGGCGGAAACGGTAGAGAAGGTCGACCAGCTCGAGGTGAACTACCGGAAATCCCGCATCCGGCTGACGGAAGTCAGCCGGGACTTCGTGCGTTACAACGAAGAGGACATCAAGCAAGCCTATGAGAAAGCCACTCAACTCCAGCTTGATCTGCTCATCTATCGCGAGAAGGAAATGTATCTGAAGGCTCGCCGCGACGAGCTGCAGAAGCGAGCGCGCAATGTGGAGAAGTCCGTGGAGCGTGCCGAAACGATCAGTTCGCAGATGAGCGTCGTGCTGGAGTATTTTTCCGGCGAACTAGGACAAGTGACCCGGATCCTGGAGTCCGCGAAGAACCGTCAGTTGATCGGATTGAAGATTATTTTGGCCCAGGAAGAAGAGCGAAAGCGCATTTCTCGGGAGATTCATGACGGTCCTGCTCAGCTGCTGGCGAATCTAGTGCTAAGGACGGAAATTGTAGAAAGAATGCTTGCTAAGCAGGAATTTAAGCTGGTGCAGGACGAAATAGTAGATTTAAAGGCGCAAGTCCGCTCGAGTCTGGAAGAGATGCGGAAGGTGATTTTTAACCTGCGTCCGATGGCTTTGGATGATCTTGGATTGATTCCGACGCTGCGCAAGTATGTGCATGACTATGAAGAAAAAACGAAAATCAGAGCAACCTTCGAAACCCGGGGCAAGGAGCACCGAATGTCCTCTCCGATGGAGGCGGCGGTATTCCGACTGGTCCAGGAAGCGCTGACCAATGCCGCGAAGCACGCTTTTCCAACCTATGTGGGCGTCGAAATTACATACCAGGCGCAAATGATCCGCATCGTGGTGACGGACAACGGGCTGGGCTTCAAGGTGGAGCAATTGGAACAGAAGACGAAAGAGCATACGCACTTTGGCTTAATCGGCATGCGGGAGAGAGTGGAACTGCTCGAAGGCCGGATGGAAATCGAATCGGCGGCCAACTTGGGCACGAAGATCATCATTCATATCCCAACCAACTCAGATAAGAGAAAGGAGTACCAGGATGGATAGTCTTACTAGTGGAACCAGACAAGTCATTAAAGTTCTCCTGGCTGACGATCACCAGTTATTTCGTGAGGGTCTGAAGCGGATTTTGAATATGGAGGAAGATATCGAGGTCGTTGGTGAGTGCGGAGACGGCACCCAGGTACTGGAAAGCTGCCTGCAGCTTCATCCGGAAATCGTACTGATGGATATCAACATGCCGCTTCTTAACGGGGTGGACGCTACTGCCGAGCTGCGCGAGGCACTGCCTGATGTGAAGGTCATTATTTTATCGATTCATGATGATGAAAGTTATGTGTTCGAAACGCTGCGCAAAGGCGCTACGGGTTACCTGCTGAAAGACATGGAGGCGGAATCCCTGATCAATGCGATTCGGACCGTAGCGGAGGGGAATGCGTTTATTCATCCGAAGGTGACGGGCAAACTGATCCAGCAGCTACGCCGAATGGAATACCTGAGCGAGACCGGAGCGATTGCGGAAGATACCGCGATCCGCGAAGCGGGCGTGAAATTCGTAGCCGGTGACGACAATCCGCTGACCCGTCGGGAAGCTGAGGTACTTCGTTTGATGGCGGAAGGCCGCAGCAACAAGATGATCGGCGAGCATTTATTCATTAGCGAGAAGACCGTTAAGAACCATGTCAGCAGTATTTTGCAAAAAATGGACGTAGACGACCGCACCCAAGCGGTAATTAATGCAATTAAGTTTGGTTGGGTGACCCTGTAAGTAACAGGTTCAATGTGATTGAATGTAACGTCCCGCGGCCGTGACCGGAGTGCTTCGCGGGATCAGGATCCGAGGGCTTTTGCTGCCCAAGGTTACCATTTTATTCATGATCTTGAAAAGTGAGGCGGGTGCCTCGTTGGCGGTTGAAACGCCCTACCCGGAATTCGGCACCAGCCAAATACATAGTTGGCGGAACACGGCCTTCGCGCCGATACGCCTTGCCATGCGGTTCCTTCCGTAGGAGCCCAGTAACCGACCTTTGTGCAGCGGCATATATTGTCGCTATAAGGGAGGGTTCAGAAAGATCTACTTCGTGAACGAAAAAGGACTTTTTGGGCTACCTCGATGAAGATGAGGGTTCAAAAAGACAGGTTTGGAGCACCAAGAAGGTTGGATGAAGCTAGGGAGTGAGTAGCGGAGCGTAGGGAAACCTACGTGAGCAACGGAAGTCCCTGGTGAATTCAAGATTCGAAGTCGAATCGCCTTCATGGAGCTGCATCGTGATCCGAAGATGACTTTTAGAACTACCTCGTTTAAGATGAGGGTTCAAAAAGACAGGTTTGGAGCACCGAGAAGGTTGGATGAAGCTAGGGAGTGAGTAGCGGAGCGTAGGGAAACCTACGTGAGCAACGGAAGTCCCGGATGAATTCAAGATTCGAAGTCGAGTCTCCTTCATGGAACTGCTTCGTGATCCGAAGATGACTTTTTGAACTACCTCGTTTGAGATGAGGGTTCAAAAAGACAGGTTTGGAGCACCAAGAAGGTTGGATGAAGCTAGGGAGTGAGTAGCGGAGCGTAGGGAAACCTACGTGAGCAACGGAATCCCGGATGAATTCAAGATTCGAAGTCGAGTCTCCTTCATGGAACTGCTTCGTGATCCGAAGATGACTTTTTGAACTACCTCTAATAGGAGGTGGGTACGGTGGTTCCTTATATTGGCTGGATCCTGCTCAGCTACGGAATGGCCGCGGCGTTGGTCCATGTGCTGCGCGGCCTGGTTCAGCAAGGGAAACGGAAGGATCGCGCGATTCATTATATTCTCGTTACGAGCAATCATGAGAATCAAATGGAATGGTATTTGCGGGCACTCTCCTGGTATGCGCGGCTGCGCGGTTTACCCCTGAGGGTAACGGTACTCGACGAGAGTTCGCAGGATGACACGCTGGCGATCATGCGGAAGCTGGAATCGCAAGGTGAGATGGAGCTGACCGTGATCGGCTTGGCGGTGGTGCGGCAAGAAGATGTGGAAGCGCATGCGGCTTTATTGACCGAAGAGATGCCTGTCTGCATCGATCTTCGCATCCCGCGGGAGGCGGACAAAATACCATATGTCCATGTGTAAGACCCTTTCCGGGGCGAATGGTTCCGGAACTGATGACCGGCAGTGGATGCAGGAAGGACAACCGCATATGACCAGGCTGGCGCATAGCAATGCGCAGTGTAAAGTGTGAAGCACACTCTTGATGGCGATAAGCCGAGGAGTGTGCTTTTTTGCGCTTTGGGGGGAGTGGGGGAGATGAGGAATGGAGAGGGAAGAGGTCATGAGAAAGGAAGGGCTGGCTGACTGGTGGGAGGAGGAGTAATGGTCCATGGCGAGGGAGTAGCGGAGGGTTAAGAGAGGCTGAGAGGGCTATTTGCGAGAACCAGGTGGGAGAGAGGGGAGGGGAAGGAAGGTGATGACGCGGAATAATGGGGGAGTGAGAGAAATTAGTTTGTGAGAGGGATGGAGGGAGGTGGAGGTGAGCGAGAGGAAGTAGATGATTGTGGTTGAAGGCTAGAGAGTAATGAGAGAGTGGAAAAAGCCGGTGTATGAGGGGAAGGAGGGAGTGAGCTGAAGGGTTTGAACAGGAGAATAGAGGTCATATGCATCCATCCGTCGGAGTTGCCCCTTCAAGTTCGTGTGTTGGCAACTCTAACGGAACTCAGGGACGTTATTTCCCTAGAAATGCGAGTATTCAAATTGTAACGGAACGAGGAGACCTTATTTGAACTGAACTTGGGGAAATTGCCTGTTTTATGGTCGAATAAGGTCTGTAGGTTCCGTTAGCTTGGGAAATAGCCGGGAAATGGGCGAATAAGGTCTCTCAGTTCCGTTACGTTGAGTAACTTCTAAGCAGGCATGGTGAAGGCCGTTATTGAGGCGTTTTTAAGAGACAAGATGCGACACGGAGTGTGAGGATTTTGATGAATGAAGTCGAAGAAACGGAGCGAAATAAGATTTCAAAAAAACAAATATCAGAAAAAGAGGAATTATCTGATAATTGTTGAAATATGGATATTACTGCTAGATTTTAGGAGGAGAGTGGAAATGTGAGGGGGAGTCTATATGCCGTAAGATCCAAGGCTGGCTGGGAGCTGCGCGTGAGCTTGGATCTGCAGGTTGATTTGTTTTGGTGGATGGATAGAAACGCTGAGTGTATGTATTTGTTATCCAACGGAATGCCGCTGGGGTGGGCTGTTGAGGTAAGGGATCGGTTCAAGCCACTAAACGAGATGAAACGCTGGTCGACGCGAGAATGGGATCAAATGTTGAAGCGAGAGTTGCAGGAGGAGTTGCGGATCGAGGCGAGGTTGACGAGTTCAGGGAAATCAAGGGATCTGGGGGAGTCGTTGAAGGAAACTTCCTTATTGGGCGAGCTCCGGGGGTGGTTGTGGAAGGAAGGGCGGTTGACGGAGCTGGGACGGGCTGTTTTGAGAAATGGGGGTTCAAGGATGGAGGGGAGTTTGTTGGGACAAGTGGAGTTGGGGGTACGGACGGCGGAAAAGATCGAGGCAATGAGGGAGAGTAACCTGTGGAGAGGGGATAGAGCGCGGGATGAGAACGGAGCTTGGGGCGAAGAGGCAGGCGTGGGGCGAGACGGGGGCTGGGAGAAGGTTGCGGCGGCGGGGAACGAAGCGGGGGTTTGGGAGAAGAGCGTGACGGCGGGGAACGAAGCGGGGGCGGGGGGCGGGGCGGGGGCGGGGGGCGAAGCCACGCCCCTAGCGGAAGCCGCGCAGCGCCTTGCGGCTGCGCTGGAGGGCCGCTCGCTGCTGGAAGCGGAGCTCCAGCAGCTGCTGGCGGAACGCCTGCCGGGCTTGGCCCCGGCCTGGCGTTCCGCCGTCCAGCACGCGCACCTGCAGGGGCGCGTGCAGCTCACGGCGGGCGTGGCCTCCGCCCGCCGCCGTGAAGCGGGCCCGCGCTGGCGCCGGGCCCGGGCCCCACGCTGCCGGCGCTGCGGCAGCGAAGTGCATCGCCGCACGCCCTGCGGGTCGTGCGGCTCTCGCGGCTGCGCCTACTGCGAGGCGTGCCTCGCGCTCGGGCGCAGCCGCTCCTGCGCGCTTCTGCTGCGCGGCAGCAGCGCGGGGGCCGTGCCGCCGCCGGGGGCGGGTGGCGGCACGGCAGCGGGCCTGGCCCCCACCGGGTCCCTGCTGGACCGGTGGGGGCTGAGCCCCGCCCAGCGCAGCGCGGCGGGACAGGCGCTGAGCTTCCTGGCGCAAGCACAGGAAGCTCCCATTCCTGGTGCGGCCCACGGAAGGCCTTCACGCCCATTGGCACCGCGACGCCCCTACCTCACGGTCTCCCGCCCATCCCGCTTCCTCCTCTGGGCCGTCACCGGCGCCGGCAAAACCGAGATGATCTTCCCACTCCTGCGTTATGCATTGGACCGAGGGGGGCGGGTCCTGGTCGCCACGCCGCGGCGTGACGTCGTACTGGAGCTGGCGCCGCGGGTGGCGAAGGCTTTTCCTGAAGAGCCCATGGCCGTCCTATATGGCGGGAGCCCGCAGCGTTGGGGGGATGCTCGGTTGATCCTAGCCACAACCCATCAGTTGTTGCGGTTCTATCATGCGTTTGATCTGGTCGTGATCGACGAGCTGGATGCGTTTCCGTACCATAATGATCCGATGCTTGGCTTCGCAGCAGAGGCCGCCTGCAAACCCGACGGTCGTTTTATTTTCCTCTCCGCGACGCCTCCCTTACCTTTGCAAAAAGAGATCCGCGCGGGCCGTCTGCCGCACGCCAAAGTTTCAGCGAGGTATCACGGCTGCCCGCTGCCTGTCCCGGAACGCATCACAATGGTTAGCGTAGAGCTTTGCCTACGCCGCCATTCTCTGCCGCCCGCGCTGCTGCGCCCACTTCGGTTTTCGGTTCAACGCGGGGCGCAGATTTTTATCTTCGTAACGCGGATCCGCCAGATTGATGCCTTCTCTCAGCTCTTGCGTTCCTATTTTCCCGGCCTCCCTATTGAGGGGACATCCTCCACAGATTCGGGCCGGACGGAGAAGGTGCTCGCCTTCCGGGAAGGGCGCATTCGAATGCTGGTCACAACGACCATTCTGGAGCGCGGCGTGACCGTGCCCAAAAGTGATGTATACATAGTAGACGCGGACAGCGACCTGTTCGATGAAGCATCTTTGGTGCAAATGGCCGGGAGGGCCGGTCGTTCCAAAGACGATCCAAACGGAAAAGTCGTCTTCGCTGCCCCGGCTTGGACCAAATCGCAGCGAGGCGCCATTCGGCAAATCCGGATGATGAACACCGCTGCTTATAAAAACGGGTTTTTAAAGGTAAAGGAGGTTCAATAATATGATGAAGTCATCCCTGAGTGTTGCGAATCGCGAGCCACGGGCGAGGGGCCGTAATTGGGATCGGGCAATGGGTTCCCGGATTCCACAGCATAGTCCCTATGTACGGTCCGGCGGCAGGTTTTTCCCGGGGCTAGTGGATGTTGATGCTTATGCCGAGAGTTGGCACACCCCGAATCAAGCACGTCAGGCTGGGCAGTCTGTTTCGGCAAAAAAAGGGGGACAAACGGCGAATGGCGTCCATTCTGCGGATGATTTCTTATCAACTTCCTTGTCCTCAAGTATTTATAACTTTTCTGAAGGGAAGAGCTTTACCTGGACCAGCTTATTATCCCCGCTGCATCAATTGTTGGCGCCTCCCGCGATTCCCTGCTTAACCTGCGGGAAGACGATTTCTGATCGCGTGCGGGGTTACCCGGAAATCTGCATGTCTTGCTATATCTCGATTCCCTGGATCAAAAGCCCCCGCTGCCGGCTCTGCGGCCGCCAGGTCGGCTGCCCGGACTGTACCCGTTTGGGTCAAGCCCCCCGCAGTTTTGTGATGAACCGGAGCGCTGTCGCCTACAGTCCGGCCATGCGCGAGTGGCTCGCGCAATACAAATACCGCGGCAATGAGGCGTACGGCGCTGTCCTGGCACGAATGACGGGGATGGCTTACCGGCGGATGATCAAAGAACTAGATGAAGCCGGCTATAGTGGCAACGGGAATGGCAACAATGGAACCTCCTTTCGTTTCCATGCCGTAACCGCCGTCCCGGTCAGTAAAGACCGTATGCAGGAACGGGGGTTTAATCAAGCCGCCCGGTTGGCCTATGGGGCTGCGTCCGCAGGACGAATTCCCCTGCTGAACCTGCTGGAACGTTCCCGGCATACCGAAAAACAAAGCTTCAAAACCCGCTGGGAACGCCTGCACGATCTGCATGATGTGTTTCAGCCTACATCCCAGGCAGCGGACAAGCTGTTAGCAGCAGTAGATGCGGTGAAACGGAATCAGAATCGGAGTAACCCCTCCGCTTGGTCGGTGACCTGGCTTCCTCAAGCTGTGAAGCCGGATCCTTTTTCCAAAATCCTACCCGATCCTTCTCCTGAGCCAGTGCGTCTACTTCTGGTTGATGACGTATATACGACGGGAAGTACGCTGGAAGCCTGTTCCCGAGTCCTGCATGAACTCTGCGGCCGAATCGGGCGAAGCGCCGAAATTTATTGCTTGACCTGGGCCCGGTCTTAACCTAATTTCTTACAAATTTCTGCAATTCTGTTGACAAAGATATAGACGAACCCCCCTCAAATAAGGTAATCTAACATCAAATGAAGATTTGACGAAAGGACGTAAGAGCATGGGGTTGAATCTTGCGAATTGTCCACGCTGCGGGAGATTGTTTACCAACAATTTCAGAGACATTTGTCCTTCTTGTATAAAAGAAATTGAGGAAGAGTACGAGAAATGCCTAAAGTTCTTGCGTGAGGAGAAGCTGGCTACGATTCAGGACGTCTCCGATGGCACAGGGGTTTCTATCCGACAAATCACCAAATTCATTAAGGAGGGGCGTATTTCGGTTGCCAACAACCCGAATATGATGTACCCCTGCGAGGTGTGCGGCGTGCTGATTCGGGACGGAAATATGTGCGATTCCTGCCGTAACCGGTTGACCCGTGATCTTGCGGCAGCTGCCAAGGATGATTCCGGGAAGAAGCCAGGACCGGATGACAAGTCCGGAAGCGGGGCTTATAGCGCCGTCGACAAATTCCGTAGTCCCAAATGACTAAATCCGTGATTCTTTGGCATAATATTCTCAAACATCCAATGCTTCGCTATTAAAAATGATTTCAAAGCCGCCGATAAACTTATTAAAGATTATCGGCTTTTTCTATTTGGAAGGAAGGTGGAGCCCATGAAAATTAATGAAACCGGACGGGTTGGAGCCATCAATAATTATCAACGTCAAATTGAATCACAACGTAAAGATACAGACAGCAAAGCTCGCCGCAAGGACGAAGTGTCCATTTCGGCGGAAGCCAAGGAATTGCTTAAAGCGCAGGAGGTTGGATTTAATCCCGAGCGAGCTGAGCGGATAGAGGATTTGAAGTCGCAAGTCACCTCAGGTACCTATCATGTGGAAACGGGCAAAATTGCTGACAAGCTTGCTCCGTACTTCAAGTCTTTTCTGAACGAGAAATAGGGGGCGGCTATGGCTATACAACGACTGATTAATGCGTTGAATCAACAGGTTGATGTCCATCAAACCATGTTAGCGTCGGGACAGGCCAAGAAGGAAGCCATCATGAAGGACGACATCGAGTCCTTGATTCAAATCATGAATCAGGAGTCCCGGATGATGAAGCGGATTGCCGCTTTGGAGGAAGAACGGGTAGCCGCCTGTCAAGTTTTTCTGCAGGAGAAGGGAATTAAGTCGGCGCTCAGTCTAACGATTACGGAGTTGGCTCGGCTTGTGTTTGATCCGGAGGAGAAGAAGGCGTTGCTGCATACCCAAGAGGCGTTATCCAAGACGCTAAATGAGTTGAAGTTCATTAATGATTTGAATCAGAAGTTGATCGAGCAGTCGCTCGCATTCGTCAATTATTCGATGGATTTGTTAGGGGCTTCGCCGATGCAGGAGGCAACCTACAAACCGCCGACAGATAAACCGACAGGCTCCAAGGGGCCGGGCTTTTTTGATGCTCGGGCTTAACAGTAAGCCGACAAGGAGGAACTTATGACATCGACATTCCATTCGCTCGAAACCGCGAAGCGAAGCTTGTTTACACAGACGATGGCTCTAAATACAACCGGCCATAATATCGCGAACGCCAACACGGACGGTTATTCCCGGCAAACGGTGAAAATGAGCGCGGCCCGTCCTTTGGAAGCTTACGGAATCAACCGTTCTGTAAATCCGGGGCAATTGGGAACCGGGGTGGAAGTCGTTTCGGTTGAACGGATCCGGGAACAGTTCTTGGATGAGCAATTCCGCAATGAAAATAAATCGCTTGGCGCTTGGAATATCCAATACGATACGCTCGATAAGCTGCAAACGATTATTAACGAGCCTTCCGATACCGGAATCAGCGCACTCGTAAATAATTTCTGGAAAGCATGGTCCGACTTGAGTAAGGACCCTGAGAACATCACGAACCGGAAAATCGTCAAGGAAACGACCCTCGCTCTGACGGATGCATTGAACCATACCAGCAAACAGCTTAGCGATTTGAATTCCGACTTGACGAACAACGTCGCTGTGAACGCGTCGGATATGAACTCGATCCTCTCTTCGATCGCTGACCTGAACCGTCAGATCACCCGGATCGAAAGCTTGGGCGATAAGGCAAACGACCTTCGGGACCAACGGGATTTGCTGACGGATCAACTGTCCAACCTGGTCAATGTCGAGGTGACCGAGCTTCCGGAAGGCTATCAAATTACCATGGGCGGACAAGTGCTGGTTGCGGGTGAGAACCCGACGCCAATCACGGCTGACTTTTTGCAGAATGCCTATGCTGCAGGAACACTAAACAACGGCGAGATCTATGGAATGATCTATTCCCGCGACACTTATGTACGGGATTATCAGAACCAGCTTGATCAATTTGCCAATACGTTGGTCAATGGGGATATTACCGTAACGATCCCGGCTGGGGCGATTTTGCCGGAAGGTACGGTCATCGGGAATCAAACCTTCTCGGGGCCTACCCGAACACTGGCTACAGACCTGACTGTGACAATTAAAGGCATTAACGCCCTGCACAAGCTCGGCTACAGCGCGAATGACGGAGCCCCTGTCCCGGGCGGAGATTTCTTTGCCGCCAAAGACGGCGGAACGACGATCACGGCTGGCAACATTACCATGAGCCAGGCCATTTTGGACGATCCCAGCTTGATTGCGACCTCGCTGAGAACGACCGGCTCCGGCACCACGGAAACGGTCGTCAAAGGGAACAACGGTCTGGCGCTGATCATGGCCGATCTCAAGGACGTGAAGTTCACCTTCGGCGGCGGCCAAACGGCAACGTCTACGATTGACGATTACTTCAAGGCCATCGTCGGCCAGGTCGGCGTACAAGCCAATGAAGCCAAACGGCAGGCCGACAACGCCCTGATCCTAACCGACCAGGTAAACGCCAAACGCCAATCGGTCAGCGGCGTATCGCTCGACGAGGAAATGTCGAACATGATGATGTTCCAACACGCCTACTCTGCGGCTGCACGCTTCATGACTACCTTCGATGAAGTGCTGAACAAGCTGATTAACGGTACCGGCGTGGTTGGACGTTAAACAATATAAATGATTTTTGAAGGTATTCAAACCTAACATGTTCCGCAAGCTAAGGAGGTTGAATCAATGGCTTTACGCGTCACATCCAATATGATGAGCAACCAGGTGCTTCGCAACCTGAATCGCAACCTAAACAAAATGGCTGACTTGCAAAACCAGCAGTCTACTGGTCGAAAACTAAACAAACCCTCTGATGACCCGGTAGGGGTGACTTATGCCCTTCGCTATCGTTCTGAATTATCTGCGAATGACCAATACGGTCGGAATGTCGACACAGCATTGGGCTGGTTGGATACGACGGATTCGGTAATGTCACAGGCAGAAGATGTGATGAATCGCCTTAAGGAACTTACCGTTCAGGCAAGTAATGGTACTAATCCACAAAGTGCTTTGGACAGCATTAAATCCGAGATTCTGGAACTTAAAAAACAGCTTGGAGATCTTGGAAATACGCAAATCAACGGGAAATATATCTTTAATGGACAAACCTACAATATTAAACCGTACGATTCTAGTAATCCGGATTCCTTTGCCGGGGTTGAAACTGACCCGGGTGCAGTAGAATACACGGTTGGTCAGGGAGTAACTTTTCAAATTAATACTGCCGGTAATGACTTCTTTGGCGGTAAGAATGGAACGGATAATGTCTTTAACATTATCGATAAACTTTCTGTTGCAATGAAGAATAGTAGATTTGATGATATCTCTAAAGAAATTCCTAATATTGAATCAAGATTAAATACAATGGTTTCTGTACACGCTGAGACGGGAGCCAGAACTAATCGTGTTGAATTGATGCAAAACCGACTTAGTAATGAGAATTATAGTCTTACTCAATTGCAGTCTAAAACGGAAGATGCTGATATTGCGGAAGTTATGATCCAAACTAATATTCAATCGAATATTTATCAGGCGTCTTTATCTGCCGGAGCCAAGATTATTTCTCCAACGTTAGTTGATTTTATTCGTTAAATTATTATGTTTGATAGATAATACCATATAATTAAGCTATGAACTGAGGCAGTTCATAGCTTTTTTAGTACTAGGAGGTTCAAAATATGATTAATCATTCGGATAATGAAATTGTTGTAAACACAGGTGTTTTTTTTACTTTTAAGAGGGGGATTCCAGGATTTGAGGAGTACACTAAATTTTCAATACAACAACATGATGAACATTTCTCGTTTCTGCAATCAATTGAAAATGAGAATTTGGCGTTTATTATTGTAAATCCTTTTTTGTTTTTTAAAGAATATGAGTTTGAATTGAGCGCGATTGATCTTGAGGAACTAAAAATCACAGACCAGACAGAGGTGGCAATTCGGAGCATTGTTACGTGGGGAAAGGAATTGTCACAAGTAACAGCAAACCTTTTAGCGCCACTAGTATTTAATGTAAAGGAACATATTGGGAAACAAATAGTTTTGAATAAAACGGAATATACTTCTAAACACTCACTATTGCCAAACAATAAAACCACAGGCGGTGGGGCGTCATGCTAGTACTTAGCCGTAAAAAAGGGGAATCAATCATAATTTCAGATACGATAGAGGTTGTTATCCTGGAGACGGAAGGCGATACTGTTAAAATTGGAATTCAGGCCCCCTGTGATGTTGAGATTCATCGTAAGGAGATATTTGACGCTATTTTGAATAGCAATAGGGAAGCCTCTAGTGATCGCAAAGCGCTCATACAGAAATTAAACAATTGGAAAAACAGCTAACGAAGGGGTAAAAATATGAAAATTGCTTATTTTATCATGGCACATCAGAAACCTAATATGCTTTTAAGATTACTTAATGCAATTTATTCGGCGGAAAATATATACCTAATTCATATTGATTCTGGAGCAAATGATGAATTGCTTGAATTAGCCGAAAATCTAACTCGCAGTAATGACAATATAAGAACACTCCCTTCAAGGTTTTTATCATGGGGAGGTTGGTCCTTGGTTCAGGCCGAACTTGATGCAATAAATTATTTGTTGAATTGGGATCAAGAATGGGAATATTACATTAATTTAAGCGGACAAGACTTCCCATTAGTAAAGCAAGAACAAGTAAGAGATTTCTTGGCCGGCAAGGACTTGAATTATATAGATGCTAGATTAATGAGCGAAATCCCGAATCAAAAACAAGTGACACAGGGACATTATCATATTGAGGATGGCGGAAAATTATTAAACTTAGGAGAAAGAAAACCTTTTGAGAGTTATTTTCAACCTCAAGTTAAACCTTACTATGGTTCCCAATGGAAGATGATTACTCGAGCTTTTGCAGAATATGCGGCGACTTCCTATTTATCCTTTGAAATGCAGGATTATTTTCGATATACATTGATCCCAGACGAAGCATTTTTTCAAACTTTGCTCTTGAATAGTCAATTTAAGGCTACGCATATAAACAAGTGCTATAGGTATTTTGATATGGAACTCCACCATAGTGCGATTCAACGACCAGCAACATTAACGGTTGCTTATTTAACATATTTATTCAGTAGTGATGCTTTATTTGCCAGAAAGTTCGATGAAGATGTTGATTCAGTCGCGTTGCAAATTATCGAGAAGGCGCTAGATTTATAGAAAAATTATTAAAATTATTATTTTGCTCTAAATAATTTCAAATGGACTACCGATAAACAATTTAGAACGGTTAAATGGGCGGCCGACCTTATAACCGATCACCACATGGATGTGGGATAAACCAATTTCAGGGAGGAAAAATAAAATGATTATCAACCACAATATTAATGCTTTGAACACACACCGCAACATGGGCTTGAACAACGTAAATGCTGGTAAGAGCATGGAAAAATTGTCTTCCGGTCTGCGTATTAACCGTGCAGCTGACGATGCAGCGGGATTATCGATTTCCGAAAAAATGCGTGGTCAAATCCGTGGCTTGGAACAAGCGCAACGTAATACACAAGACGGTATTTCTTTCGTACAAACGGCTGAGGGTGCTTTGAACGAAGTAAGTGCTATGCTCGTTCGTATGAAAGAATTGAACGTTCAAAAATCTAACGGTACTTATCAAGCTGCTGACAAAACAAATATTGACTCCGAGTTGAACGATCTTAAGGCACAAATTACTTCCATCGTTGACAATACGAAGTTCAACGGCAACTTGATTAAGAGTGGTGTTAATATCACTACCGACGACAATGGCGGATCGATCTCTATTGCTGCATTGACATTTACTGGCTTGGCTGATACAGCACAGGCTACTGTAAGCACGGCAATTCAAACTGTTGCAACAGATCGTGGTACTCTGGGTGCGAAACAAAACCGTCTTGAGTACACTTCCAACAACTTGGGAACTACTATTGAAAACTTGACAGCTTCCGAATCCCGTATTCGCGATACGGATATGGCTAAGGAAATGGTTGCTCTTACTAAGAACAACATCCTTCTTCAAGCTTCTCAAGCAATGTTGTCTCAAGCGAACTCCCAGCCACAAGGTGTATTGTCCTTGCTTCGTTAATCCTTTATATTTCTTCAAGGAGCTGCCACTTAGCGGCTCTTTTTTTGTTTTTTCTATAACATTCGATTTGAACTTTTCCGATATAAACATTATTATCACTAATTATTTTGATCGGGAGGTTGTATTGATGAATGTATCGGGATCTGCTGGGAATTCGACGGTATCGATTCTTAAAAACACTAACTCCGTTGAGCAAGCCCCAACAGCAGCTGTTCATGCATTGAATACATCCGAGATGAGCAGAAAAGAAGTGCAAACGGTTATGAATCAGGGCGGAAAGGTGTCAATCGGCGAGGAACAATTGATACGTGCAATTGATAGGGCACTTAAAGCTATGGAAGGGCCTTTCACAACATTAGAAGTTTCAGTGCATGAGAAGACACATGCAATTATGGTAAAAGTCCTAAATAAAGAAACAGGGGAAGTAATCCGGGAAGTACCCCAAGAGAAGGCATTGGATATTGCTGCAAAAATGATGGAGATTGCTGGATTGCTTATTGACGAAAGAGTGTAGGAGGGATAACTTTGAGAATTAGTGGTTTCGCTTCAGGGATGGACATTGACAGCATGGTCAAAGAACTCATGCAGGCCAAAAGAGAACCGTTAAATAAGCTGAATCAACAGAAACAATTGCTGGATTGGAAACGTGAAAACTATAGAGAAATGAGCACCAAGATTGTTAGTTTTCGTAATGATAAATTATTAGGTTATAATAACACTTTCTCGATGCAGGCAAAACGGGCAGAACTAGGCGGATCAAATCCTAATGCTGTAAGTGTAACTGCATCCAATAGTTCAACAAGTTTGCCCGTTTCTATTGACGTAACCAATGTAGCTAAAGCTTCTCAAGTTAAAATTGATTTGTCTGTAACAGGATCATCTACGCTGACTACAAGAGAAACTACGCTAGATAAGGTAATAACAGGAGACCTCTCTAACATCAAAATAAATGGAAAGCAAATTGAAGGATTAACATCTACGGATACGGTATCCACTCTTATTAATAAAATTAATTCTGCTGATGCAGGGGTAACGGCTGCATTTGACACGGCTACTCAGACATTGTTCATAACTGCCAGAGAGACAGGAGAGGCGGCAATTACAACTGAAGGCTCATTGTTTTCAGATACGAGTAAAGTAACTAGCTTTGATGGAGAAGACGCAGTTTTCAGTATTAATGGAGTAGCTCAGACTCCTCAAAAGTCCAACATTGTTGACTATGATGGGCTGAAAATTACTTTGAAAGAAACAGGGTCTGCAACGATTCAAACAAAAGCAGATACAGATAAGTTAGTAGAAGCTGTTAAATCATTTGTTAGTGACTATAATAATTTAATTGATTCTCTGAATAGCAAAATTAGTGAAGAGAGATATAGGAAGTATGCTCCTTTAACTGAAGATCAGAAAAAGGAAATGAAGGAAGATGAAATAAAACTTTGGCAGGATAAGGCTAAGAGTGGCCTGCTAAGGAATGATGAAATTATCGAAAGAGCTTTGAGTGAGATGAGGTCAGCGGTTACTGGATATGTTGAAACGGGAACCGGCTCTATAAATATCAACTCAATAGGTCTGGCAACAGGAAAGTGGAATGAAGGCGGGAAGTTAGTTATTGAAGATGAGGCCAAACTGGTTCAAGCCCTGGAACAAAATCCGGATCAGGTGTTAGAATTTTTTAAAGCCACTGGGAATACAACGGATACAACTGAGACAGGGATCTTTAATCGTGTATCAAAGATTCTTAACACTAGCCTGAATGATCTTGCAGAAAAAGCAGGTACTTCCAGAGTAAGCAGTGATTTAAAGAGCTCCTTTTTACCAAATAGTTTGATGGGTGAAGAAGCAAGAAACCTAGATATTCGGATTACTAATATGCTGAGCAAATTGACAACTATGGAAACAAACTACTACAAACAGTTTACTGCAATGGAAACAGCGATCAATAAATATAACGCTCAATCCGGCAGTTTGTCGAGCTTCCTAAACTAGAGGAGTGAGTTAATTGTTAACATCCCCCTATGACAAATATAGAGAGACCCAGACTCAAACAGCCAATTCATCCAAACTGTTACTGATGCTGTATGAAGGAGCAATCCGTTTTGTAAAACTGGGTATTGAGGGTATTGATCATAGAGATATGGAAAAGGCTAATAATAACTTGATTAAAGCGCAGGCTATTATTAATGAATTAATCGCTTCGCTTAATTTTGATTATGCGATAGCCAAGGATTTAATAAAAGTTTATGACTATTTACTTCATAAACTGATTCAGGCTAACCTTTCAAAGGATAAAGGATACGCTGAAGAGGTCTTAGGTTATTTAGTGGACTTGAAAGAAACATGGGTAGAGGCAAGTCGTTTGGCAAACATGTAATTGAAGGGAATTCCCAAATGATAGATGAGTGTTTAAAGGAGCTTGTAGAAATTACCGAGAATTTTGTATCACATTTAGCAGAAGTTAATCAAGAGGAAGTAGAGCTACTCATAGAGAGACGTCAACATATATGTGACAAGCTTTTTTCAGAGAGTAATCACATTGAAGGATTAAATGATATCCAAAAAAGTTTGTTGTCCAACATTTTGTCTGCTGACAAATTAATTTTGCCTAAAATGTATGAACTGCGAAATGATGCTAGTGAGTGGCTTGAACGAAATAATCAGATAAAACGACAAAAAGCAGCATACCTCTCATCCTATGCAGTTGACAGCTTTTTTATAGATAAAAAAAACTGATTATAAGAATGCCGGGAAACACTCTGTGGAGATGTTTCCTAGGCTTTTTTATTATATTCCATCTATTGGTTATCAATGATCAAATGAAACTAACCGATATAATAAATAGAGTCAAAGGAAAACGAACGGAGATACTAAATGGATTACTTAAACTCAAACTTGAAATTACTTAGTGAAAAATACGGCCATATTTATCATTTATTACAAAGCCAGGTTGATATGAGATTAGAGAAAAGATTGGTTATGGACAATGGGCTTGGGAATGTTGTTCTTTTTCCTGGAACATCTGAGGAATATTATTTATATGAAAAGGAGGATACACTTCTCAATTTCGCCTCATGGATTCAGTCCTTGGAGCCGCAGTTGCTTCAACATGACCATGTATTGTTATTTGGTCTTGGCTTAGGATATCATTTAAGACTACTCCTTGAACACTATCCTAATAAGTGGATTTATGTTTATGAGCCAAATATCAATATGTTTAAAACATCTTTAAAGTCAGAGAATTTCATAGGATTACTAGATCACCCTAACGTAAAGGCTCTTGCAGTAGGTTCATCATTAGAGCAAAAACGTCAATTGATTTACCCGATTTGTTCATTAGCTCAAGGTAGTTGCGCTTTTACTGGGATACCTTCGTATACAAAGCATCAAGCAAGGGAAATTCAATACTTTAAAGATGACATTCCTTCACTAGTTGAGGAATATAGGGTGAATCAGAATACGTTGATACAGTTTAAAGACGTATGGATGCGAAACAGACTGAATCATTTGGCAACTAATCTAATTACTCCTTCACTTTCAAAAATGAAAGGATTATTTTCTGGATTTTCAGCAGTAATTGTTGGTTCTGGCCCATCTCTACAATTGGATATAGATTCAATAGCTAAATTAAAAGATAAATGTCTAATCATTGCTGCTGGTTCTAGTGTTCAAGCTCTCCTACATCAAGGAATAAGCCCACATATAGTTGTCACTGTAGATGGAGGAGATGTTATGGAGAATATCTTTCTTACTCCCGAATCTTTGAGTATCCCTATGATATATACTCCGACAACGAATTATAAAGTAACAGATAAAGTCGATGCACTGAAAGTTCATGCATTTACGGACACAGATCCAATAACTAATTATTTCATGGTAGAAGAGGATGATACACCTGTATTTCGGTCACTTGCATCTGTAACTGGTGTTGCTATACAAGCAGCCATTTACTTGGGATGTGAGCTTATCATTTTTGCCGGTCAAGACTTTTCTTTCCCTCAAGAGAAACATTATTCAGAAGGTGTAGAGCACATTGAATCGCAACATACTCAAGCTACAGTAGCTAGTGCAAGTTTGTTGGTTGAAAACGTGAGTGAAGGTTGGAATCGAACGACTCTTCCTTATAAAGTTCTGCAAAAAAAGGTGGAAGAAGTAATATCATGGTATCCGAATACTCGTTTTATTAATACTTCGAAGATAGGAGCCAAAATTGTTGGTACTGAATGGGCGACAGTTGAACAACTGGATATGATTTTGGTCCCTAGCTTGAAGACTTCCTCCGAATTCATACTAAACAAGCTGAACAACGTGAGTTTTCCAAATAACTCATTACGAACCAAGCAAGTAACTGCAAGAATATCAAATATGTCCGAGGATTTGCGATCGATCTCAAAGGGGCTTAAAGACATAAAGAATCAGTTAAGGAAGCTTCCTGAATTAAGTCGAAGGAATCCTATAAGGTGTTCGAATAGCATGGCAACAATTGAAGAGATGTGGTCTTCTATTGTAAATGGTAAATCGTTTAATACACTAATCGAGCCATTGATCCCGGCTGAACTGCAGTTTTTTGACAACCACTTATCGCTTATTGTTGAGGAACAAAATATGATTCAGAAGTCAAAGTATTTTGAAATGTATCTGGGGAAGTTAGTAGAAGAAATCATTGCTGCAATTCAAAAACTTGAAATCCTTCTTATTGATGCGATTCATCGGCTTAATAGAGTTTTGACTGCTGCTGAGGTGTAACATTAATATATGTTGAAGAGATAAGGTGATTAGTGTGAGCTTTTACAAAGATAAGAAAATTCTTATTACTGGTGGAACCGGTACCATCGGCTTTCACCTGACAAAACGTTTGCTGGCGGACAACCCCAAAGTTATCCGAATCTTCAGTCGAGATGAATTTAAACAGTTTGAAATGGCTCAAGAATTTCAAGAATATGCGACCCAATTGCGGTTTTTAATAGGTGACGTGAGGGACCAAGGACGTTTGATTCGTGCCATGGAAGGCATTGATTATGTATTCCATTGTGCTGCAATGAAACATGTGCCGGCTTGTGAGTACAACCCGTTTGAGGCGGTTCAAACCAATGTAGTAGGAACGCAGAACGTTATTCAGGCGGCCATTACAAATGGTGTTAAGAAAGTGCTTTTTACAAGCACGGATAAGGCAATATCGCCAACAAACACGTATGGTGCAACTAAGCTTACTGCTGAACGGCTTATCTCTGCTGCAGAATATCAGAAAGGGCCTAAATCCACGACATTTTCTTCCGTAAGATTTGGAAATGTGATGGGATCACGGGGATCTGTGATTCCGCTTTTTAAGAAGCAGATCTTGGAGAAGGGTATGATCACGATAACTGATCCAGATATGTTAAGGTATATGATGACACCTAAACAGGCTATAGAACTTATCTTGAAAGCTAATGAACTGGCCCAAGGTGGGGAAGTATTCGTTCTTAAAATGCCGGTAGTCCGTCTAGGAGACTTGGCTAATGTAATAATTGAGCTGGTTGCTCAAGAAGATAGGCCAAAAGTACAGGTGGTAAGTATAGGTGTTCGACCCGGTGAAAAGAGGTTTGAGGAATTGATGACAATAGAAGAAACCTTAGTTGCCATAGAGACAGATAGTATGTTTGTTATTCCTTCAGCTTTTAAGAGCAATAATCAACTGTATGTAAGTCAAACTAGAAACAAAGATACAGTTCACCATAAACAGCCTATAGATATATCAACTTTATGCCAATGGATAGTTGAAGAAAAAATAATATTATAGAGTAGTAGTTACTTTAATACAAAGATGGGGGATTATAATGGATTTCACAGGAGAAAGGCATATCCCAGACATGTCTGACAAACTTACTGAGTTCGAACATCTATCCAGATATCAGGCTGTTAAGGATATGGTAAACGGAAAGAAAGTATTGGATGCTGCATGTGGAGAAGGTTATGGGTCTTTTTTACTTTCAACAAGTGCAACTGAAGTTATAGGTATTGATATTAGTAAAGAGTCGATTGACCATGCTAAGAAAAAGTACCGTGCTGATAATTTGTTGTTTCTTCAGGCTTCAGTAGATGATATGCCAATTGCTAATGAATCTCTAGATATCGTTGTTTCATTTGAAACCATTGAGCATGTCGAGGAGGAAATACAAAGGAAGTTTTTACAAGAGGTTGTACGTATTTTAAATAGAACGGGAAGATTTGTTATTTCTACACCTGATAAGTCCTTCTATTCAGATGAAAGAAATTATCAAAATCCATTTCATAAGAAGGAATTCTATAAGGAGGAGTTTATAGGGTTATTGAAGGAGTATTTTGGAGTTGTTGAGTTATTTTATCAGAGACAAGAGGTGTCAATGGTAATAGCAAACGAATCAAAAGAGGTTGTAAATCATATATATTCTGATAATTTTAAACAGAATGAAATGGGTATGTATCTGATAGCAGTGTGTAGTGAAGTTTCTAGCTCTGATGATAATATTTCCCTTATTTCAACTGGTAATCCTAATAGCCAACTTTTAAACTACTTTGGTATGTTGGATGAAATTAATTTGTACAAAAAAGAGCTAGGGAAATTACTATCCCTTAGTCGCTCAATACAGATCGATTATTTGTTACAGTTTCTTAAGTATATAAGTGAGGATAAAGGAATTTATATATGGGGAACAGGAAGTTCATCCAATAACACTTATTATTCTCTTGAAGAAGAAGGATATAAAATACATGGTTTCATTGATAGCAATCAAAAGACATGGGGGACATTGTTTTTTGATCGCAAGGTTTACTCGCCTGACAGCATAAAAAAATTAGACAAAAAGTGTTTTATTATTATTGGCACCTCTTATTACCAAGATGTTGAATTGTATTTAAAATCAATTGGATATATTAAGGGAGAAGATTACATCTTAGGATTGGTTATGTAGTTTGGAGGCGAGTGAATGTTTAAAGTTTTCATTTTTGGTACAGGTCAGGGAGCGGAAAAGGTTCTAGATACTATTAATTTTGATCATGTTGAAGTAATTGGTTACCTGGATAATAACGAAACTAAGGTAGGATTAAAGCATAACGGCGCAATGGTTCTATCGCCGTTTGAAGGAATCAAAAAAGAATATGACTATATTATAATTGGTAGCCAGTATATCACAGAAATTTACACTCAACTAAGAGAAATAGGTGTGAAGGAAGATAGGATTATTGGCTTTTTTAACCTTTATTCAGATGGTAATTTAGATGATATTTTAGGAAAAGGCATATTTATTAATGAAAAATTAATGGAATTGGATCAGACGAGAATGTTAGACCTTTCCTTTTTAGATATATCTGTCGACAACTTGATAAACGGTGAAGAAAAAATTATTTATGTAACACACGATATGAATTTTAATGGAGCTCAACTTCTTTCACTAAATATAATAACTGTACTTAGGGAACATTTTAGAATGAATGTGGAAATCATCAGTCAATCAGGTGGAATTTTACACGATCAATTCAAGAAACTTGGGAATATTTACAATGTTGAAGACTTTAAAGGTAACATTGCAAGTTTAAATCAACATATAGTTGCTCTTAAAAATGCGGGTTATGAAAAGGCAATTTGTAACACTGTAATAAGTGGGAACCTTTCCAAATATCTTAAATCATCCGGAATTGAGGTCATTACGTTAATCCATGAATTACCAGGTGTTATTAAAAAATATAAAGCAGAATCAAGACTGGCTGATGCGGTTCAATATTCGGATAAGATTGTATTTCCCTCGAGGTACGTCTATGACAAATTGAAATCTTTAGTTAACCTAAATGAGCAAAAAGTTATCATTAGACCTCAGGGTTTATATAAACTTAATAAATATAAAGGAAATAAATTAGAAGCGAGAAAAGAACTTAGAGGTCGGCTTGGCTTAGCCCCGGATTCAGAAATTGTTTTAGGAGTAGGTTATGGAGACGAAAGAAAGGGAGTTGACCTTTTTTCTCAAGTAGCAACTTATGTTAAGCAAAAACGTGATAATATTCATTTTATTTGGGTTGGTGGATTAGACGAACAGTTTATATCCGAGATACCTGACACTTTGCTGGGAAATGTGATGTTTATAGGTCAGACGGACCCGAATATTTTTTATGCCGGAGCAGATACATATTTATTAACCTCGCGTGAGGATCCGTTCCCTTCGGTAGTAATTGAATCGATGAATGTGGGGTTACCGGTAATTTCTTTTGAAGGTACAGGTGGATTTGAAGATATTTTGAATGAAAAAACAGGAATTATCGTTAGGTCCTTCGATATTAAAGAGATGGGTGAAAAAACTATCGAGCTACTCAAAAACCCATGTGAGTTATTATCTAAATCTAATGCATCGATGACTTTAATTGAAAGAGACTTTATGTTCCTAGACTATATATATGATTTGTTGGGTTTACTAAGTTTAAATTATAAAAAAGTTAGCGTAGTCGTGCCGAATTATAATTATGCTCACTATCTTGAAGCTAGAATCAATTCGATTCTGAAACAGACCTATCCAATATATGAATTGATATGTCTTGATGATTGTTCTGTAGATGACAGCGTTGGTGTGTTAAATAGATTATTAATGCAAAACAATTCTAGATATCTTAATATGAAAATGATTCAAAGTGAGGAAAACTCTGGTTCCGTTTTCAAACAATGGTTGAAAGGTTTGGAGGCTGTCCGAGGTGATTTTGTCTGGATCGCGGAAGCAGATGATCTAAGTAAAGAAATTTTCTTGGAAAAGGTCCTTCAAGGGTTTGAGAGAGATGATGAGGTAGTCTTAGCGTATTCACAATCTTATCAAATTGACGAAAATAGTTACATTTTGGCGGATGATTATTGTGAATATACATTGGATATAAGCCAGGACAAGTGGAGAAAAGACTATATTAGAGTTGGAGTGGAAGAGATTAAAGATACTCTTGTTGTTAAAAATACAATTCCTAATGTTTCAGCGGTTGTTTTTAAAAATTCGACAGATATAGTAAGCATTTCGAATAACTTGATTCAATACAAGATTGCCGGAGATTGGTATTTCTATATTAATCTATTAATGCGTGGGAAAATATATTATTGCTCCGAATCTTTAAATTACCATCGTAGACACACTGATAGTGTTACAAGAAGAGAAAACAGCTTGATTCATTTTGATGAAATTATCCACATTCAACAATATATTCTAAGTCTTTATGATGTTAATAAGGATATTTTAAAAAAAGTGTTTGCATATAGGGAGTATGTCAGATCTTATTTGAAAATATAAAGAATTGGGGCCGTTTCGATGAAGACCATTGCATTTTATCTTCCGCAGTATCATCCAATTCAACAGAATAATGAGTGGTGGGGTAAAGGATTTACAGAGTGGACTAATGTCTCTAAAGCAAGACCATTATATAGTGGACATTATCAACCCCACATTCCAGCGGATTTGGGGTTTTACGACCTGAGATTACCTGAAACGAGAACTGCTCAAGCGGAACTTGCTAAGACATATGGAATAGATGCTTTTTGTTATTACCATTATTGGTTTAATGGTAGAATGCTTCTAGAACGTCCATTTAATGAGGTATTATCGAGTGGGGAACCAGATCTCCCATTCTGCCTTTGTTGGGCCAATGAAAATTGGACTAGGCGTTGGGATGGCAGAGAATTAAATGTGTTAATGGAACAAGATTATCAGAGTTATGATCCTAAAGAGCATATAAAATGGCTGGCCCAAGCCTTTCTGGATGATCGATATTTAAAGATCGACGGGAAACCACTTTTCTTAATTTATAAAGCCAGTGAGATTCCAAACCTCAAAGATCTTATTTGTACATGGAGGCGGGAAATTAGAGAGTTCGGTTTGGAAGATATACATTTATGTTGTGCCGATAACTCGCAACATATGACACGGAAGGAGTATTTTAATCTTGGCTTTGATTCGGTATATGAATTTACACCTAACTTTAGTGATTTACCTAAGGGGGTAGCAAATTCAAGTGTACCAGGATTAAATGTTTATGATTACAAAAAAATAGTTCAAAGGGAACTAGAAAAAGAAATAAACGAAAACGAACTTGTTTTTCCCTGTGTATTCCCAAGCTGGGATAACACTGCCCGTCGCAAAAACAATGCAACAGTTATTCAGAATGAAGATCCTAATGTCTATGGTAATTGGCTAAAACACTGTATTAACCGGGTCTCTAAGTACAAACCTTCTGAGCAGATTGTCTTTATAAACGCTTGGAATGAATGGGGAGAGGGATGTCATTTAGAACCTGATTTAGAAAACGGACATGTGTTTTTAGAAGTGACAAGGCAAGTACTACAAAATGAGTTTGATGAAACTCAGCTAATAGAAAACGACAAACTAAAACTCATAGAATCAGACTTGCTATGGGATGATGAACCTCCTTTAATTTATTTTAATATTCAACGTCCTGTATATTTATGGGGTGCTGGAAGCTATGGGATAAAAATTTTACAGATGTTAAGTGGGAGTAGCATAAAAATAAAGGGATTTGTTGATAGTCAGGCAAAGAATCACACGAAATTAGTTGAGTCATTACCCGTCATATCTCCTAATGAATTAATAAATAGAAGGCAACTTGGCGAAAATCCTTTTATTTTAATTACATCTAGTTATTACGAACAGATTGCTCCCATTTTAAATGATTTCGGTTTTACATTTAATGAGGACTATTCCTTAGCATTACCCAATATGATAATAAATTATGATTATATTGGAGGCAGCGCTAATGTTGTATTGGAACAAGGGCTTCGTCAAGTTTGCAATGTTTGCGGATATGATCAATTTATACCCGAAGGAGATAATAAAGTATCGTATACTTGTGCGAACTGTAATTCAACCTCCAATGAACGGATGATTGTCGAGTTATTGGCGGAAGAGATAGGTATAAGTAGCAAACCGCTTGCCGAATGGGTTCCAAGAAAAAATCAAAAGATAACATGTTTGTATCCTGTTAGTCCTAGGTTAAAAACTATCCTCGAACTGAATTTCCAAATGCAGTACATTACAGAGGAGAATATTTCGAATTATTTAGATTTTTCGATGAGGAGCCATTTTATCATACATTCAGTTAAGTCACCGATTCATCATAAGTTTGTTGAAGAGATATACAGGCACATGCGTAATAAGGGGAAATTGCTATTATTGTTGGACCAGTTAGTTGACCAGATAGAATTAAAAAAAGAAACAAAGCAACTGTTAGAAAGTCATAAATTTAAAGTATATACAGTTCAACGTGATTATAAAAGGTATAAGACGGGAGAACAACTAGTTCTAATCGGCGAGAAATTGATTGATATTTTCTAATTAGGAGAAGTCTACTTATGGAGAATATGAAGCCTCGGAATTATGGGTATTGTGTTATTTGCGAAAAAGATACCGAATTTATTGAAGAAAATCCTTGGTTAAGAGATCATTATTTATGTACTTCTTGTAAATCCATACCTAGGCAAAGAGCCCTTATAAATACCTTGAACGAGTTTTATCCAGAGTGGAAAACCATGGATATTTATGAGTCGTCTCCATGCGGACCAGCTTCAAAGTTTCTGAAAACTAAAAATGACCAATACGTATCTTCGCATTTATTTTCTGAAGACTTACCTTCTGGCAGTTATGTTAAAGGGATACGAAATGAGAATTTGGAAAGAATGTCGTTTGGTGATGTGTCTTTTGATCTTGTCATCACTCAAGATGTATTTGAGCACGTAATGGAACCGGACAAAGCATTTAATGAAATCTCAAGAATATTGAGACCTGGAGGGGCTCACGTTTTCACTATGCCTTGGTATTCTGATTTGGAGAAAACGAGAAGAAGAGCGAAGAAAATGAATGGGGAAATTATTTATTTAGAAGAACCCCAATATCACGGTAATCCTGTCGATGCAAAAGGCTCTCTAGTAACTTTTGATTGGGGGAGAGATTTTACAGATTTTATATTTGAACATTCTAATATGCAGACATTGATTTACCTTGTGAAGGATAAATACCTTGGTCTGGATGCTGAATTTTTGCATGTTTTTGTCAGTCGAAAAAAAGAGACTTAGACCAATAACCTTTAATGTGAGGAGTATATTAATGGCAGACATAAGACAAAATCTTGAATGGTGGAAAGGTTATGATTGGACGTCTCAAGGAGAAAGTTGGAGTGCTGCTTGGGGGGGATCCGATGCACAGTTTTTCGCGTCGATATTACCTCGGATAAGAATGTATATTCCTTCAAAGAATATTTTAGAAATTGCTCCTGGTTTCGGAAGGTGGACTCAATACTTAATTAATTTCTCTGATGAATATACAGGGATAGATTTAAATGAAGAGTGTGTAACCCATTGTAAAAATAGGTTTTCAAATTCTGGATCTGATGTTAATTTTTATGCGAATGATGGAAAGAGCCTAGCTAATATTAAGGATGACTCTGTAGATTTTGTTTTTTCATTCGATTCACTAGTCCATGCCAATGCTGAGGTATTAGAGGCGTATTTGGAACAGTTAAAGAATAAGTTCACGACAGAAGGGGTTGGATTTTTTCATCACTCTAATTTAGGCTCCTTTCCTGAAAGAGGTGACTCCACATCTAATCATTATAGGGATGAAGTTGTAACCTCAGATCTATTTAAAACGATTTGTGAGAGACATGGTCTTGTGTGCATTTCACAAGAAGTTATTAATTGGGGTGGAGACAAACTGATTGATTGCTTATCTGTATTCACAATGCCAAGTTCTTCTTATAAAAAAGATTATGCGTATATAGAAAACAACAAGTTTATGGAGGAAGCAAGTTATATTAGGGAACTCTCATCAATTTATAGGAGATAATAATTGAAAAGGGGAAGCGGGCCGAGGCTCCCCTTATTTGGTTTAATGGAACTAATCTATAATGATCTTACTTTTTTTGACGCAAAAACTATAGAATTGTAACGATAATAATAAATTGCCTCAGTTTTCAAGTATTCTTCATATGATTCATCAACATTAGTTATTTCGCTTGGTGAATAAAAGTTATGAACCATGAATTTCTCTGTTTCCATTCCATATTGGTCAATAAACTTGCAGATGTCGTTTCCCCAATCAGTACAAACAAGGGCACCATCTTGCCTTAATGGATCCCCATGAAAGACTTTAGGCAAATTACTTCTTGATATTGTTGGCTTTTGTTCATGGATAGGGACAGTAAAAATGTGATAACCACCCATCATCAAAACGCGATTGATTTCAGAGAACGCTTTTGTTGGATTGTTTACGTGTTCTAAAACATCCTGTGAAATAACAAGATCGAAGCTATTGCTTTTATATGTTAAGTTTTCCAAATCGTTACTCATTACTCCATATTCGTTTGAATATCCAGGTGCTACACTGTCTATATATTCGAAACAGCTATATCCCGGTAATTCACATAGAACTCTGTTTATAGGTCCTAAAGATTGTGCCTCTAGTATATTAACACTATTGAGTGTGCCCAGTGATTCGGATAAAGAACATGACTTGCCAGTAATTTTATTAACAATAATTTTCGCTGTATCAGAATTTCTAATAGATGCACCACATTTACTGCAAGTAGCTTCTCTTAGGAGGGTTGCACCCTCTGGAATGCTAAAGTTAGAATGGTTGCCACAAATGTAGCAATTTTCTTGTAGAATAATCATTTCAAGCCCTTCCTCCATGTAAAAGTCTTCTTTATAGTTATTTTAATAGTATAACTAAATTTGAAGTGGACTTATATTAAAAAAATAATAATTATCCAGAAAAACTATTTTGATAAAATGTTTTAAGTTGTTAAGGGGATAACTCAATGAAAATAAGCACAATAACACCAGTTTACAATAATGAGTCCTTTTTGGATGAATGTATACTAAGTTTATTGAACCAAACATATTTGGACAGTGAGTTTATTTTTATAGATGATGGAAGCAGTGATCGTTCATCAGAAATATTAAGGAAATATGAACACAATTCAAACATAAAAGTGATTTATAAACAAGAAAATAAAGGGATTGCGGCCGCATATCAGGATGCTATTAGAATTGCATCGGGGGATGTACTCGCATTATTAGATGCAGATGATGTATCAATGCCCGATAGACTAGCTTTAACTGTAGAAGAGTTTATTAGGGATGAAGATTTAGGTATTGTTTATTCTAAAATGGATTTAATTGATGGTAAAGGAAAGTCATTCGATTTATCTCTTTGCCTCCCTAGGTATTTAAATAATAAAAACCTGTTCATGCAACTATTTCGTAGAGGTTTTTTTACTGGGTCGGGTATGTCCATTCGGAATGTTCCTGCTCTAAAAACAAATCTAGATATAATATGTTGTGATTACTATTTTTCATTGCAATTAGCCGACCAAGGGTTTCATTTTTCTTATATTGATAAGTCTCTCACTAAATATAGAATTCATAAAGGCAATACCTCTAGTCAATCCACGCGCTTACTTAGTGATCTGGTAAAAGCACAAAGCCCATATTCATATTCTTACTTGTTTGATAAGTGGCAAACGTTGGGCCATTCTTTAATTGAAATTTATACTACTTTCGGAATCAACTCATACTATTTTCATAAGGATTTGGAGTTGGCGGAGCAATACTTTGATAGGGTTATTGGCCTTGGAGGGAATTTAGAGTCGTATTTTTACTTAGGGAATATCTCTTTTTCACTAGGGAAGGTAGAAAAGGCATATAAATATTTTAAATTTGCTTACGAAATAGCTCCCGAGCATTTTCAAACAGTTCATAATTTTGGAATATTAAAGGAGGTTTATGATAGAAAAAATAATGAAGCTACAGATTTACTTCAAAAGGCAAAAAAGATGCAGCCTTACTATAATTTGATTTCTAAAAATATTCACTACCTCAATTCCGGTGAAATAAGTGCTCTCAAATTAATACATTTTCTTTCTGACGAGGATGCTGTTATAAATAGTTATTGTCGGATGATTGTAAATTAAAGGTAGGTACATCTGAGTGAGGAGGATTGGGATGAATTATTCCGTCGCGGTAGTGGTACCTGTCTATAATGCAGAGGAATTCATTATTGATACATTAGAAAGTTTATCAAATCAAACACACGGTTTTAAAGAAATTATCGTTGTAGATGATCATAGCACGGATTCTACCCTTCAATTAATTAAAGACTATGTAAAGCAGAGTAAAAGGTCTGATATTTTTTTGATCGAAAACAAACAAAATAGAGGGGTTTCATATTCCAGAAATAAAGGAACTGAAATGATTACATCTGATTGGATTATGTTTTTTGATGCAGATGATATAGCTGAGCCCGATTTGGTTCGAACCATGATTCAACAGTATGTAGACTACACATGTTCTCGCTCGGAGAAATATGTGTTGATTCATAGTGCATATAGACAAATGAATGATAAAGGTATAGTGTCTGAACTTGTAACAAGATTTAAGCAAGTTGATCCCAGCGAAATATTAGGTTATGAGTTGGTTAGAAACTATGTTTATTTGTCTGGAACTATGGTCAAACGAGAGGCGTTTTTGGAATGTGGCGGCTTTAATGAAAAAATGAGATACTGCGAGGATTGGGACTTGTGGATAAAATTAGCGGCATTTGGCGGCTTTGTATATATCGATGAGCCATTGGTTCGAATACGGCGCCATAGCAAAAATGTGTCAAAAAATATTGAAGTAATATTAAAAAGTGAAAAAGAAGTTATTTCAAAGTATTCATTAGGTTACATTGAAAAGGCGATTAATAATAGAAAACTTCCATCCGAAAGAAACGTTATGGATTATGTAAATATGTTATATAGATTTGATTATTGGGATGAAGGTCTTAAGAAAATTTTAAAATTCACAGAACAAAACAGAACTTACTCACCGGCTTTCTTTCTGAAAGGACTCTATTATATTCATCACCATCTAATTGATGAGGCTCTAGAGTGTTTTAAAGAAGCTATTCGATTAAATTCGGCTGATGCAGCTAGTTATAATAACCTGGGAGTCTGCCTGTGCTTAAAAGGACATCATTCAGAAGCGATGGAGTATTTTCGATGTGCTTTAAACCTTGTAGAAGGGTATATGGATTGTGCACATAATCTAAGATTATTGGATAAGTTTGCTGAGAGTGAGCTATTATTAGGTGATTTCAAAATTACCTGGAGAGAATTGAGGCCTGTATTGTTGAGGTACGAAAATTGAAATAGGGGTTTTCTATTATGTTGAAGTTTATTAGGATGCAGGAGAAGCATCTAGAATTAATTCTTAAGTGGAGGACACAACCTGAGATAACAAAATATATGTTTTCAGATATTGAGTATAATTACTATAGACAGTTGGAGTGGTATAAAACAATAAAGAATGATGCTAATGAAAGATATTGGCTTATTGAGATGGATAGTCGATTGATTGGTTTAGTATCTTTGAATAGCATAAACTGGAAGGACCGTAGGTGTTATTGGGGCTTCTATATAGGTGAAGAGAGCGCAAGAATTTATGGTGGGTTAATCGTGCCTTATATTTTCAGATTTGTCTTTGAGGAATTAAGATTCAAAAAAATTATGGGTGAAATAATGGAGGGGAATGAAAAGGTTAAGCAGATGCAATTGATTCAGGGATGTAGACAGGTTGGAGTGTTGAAAGAACATGTATATAAATATAATAAGTTTCATGATGTATATTTGTTAGAGATGCTGGATTCTGATTGGATAAATTTAAAGAATAGATACGGCAATTGTATAGCAGAGTTTGAATAGATAATGAAAACTGTTATTTACAAGTTGAAATAATAGCAATTAATTCGAAGCTATAAGGTATGACTTTGGAAAACTAATTTTAGGAGGTCTTCTGATGACAAACGCAAACGACAAACTCAAATTATTACTAACCGACATTTTCATGATGGAAGAAGAACTGTATCTTGATGAGAACGGACCGGAGCAAATTGAAGGCTGGGATAGCTTGGCTACCGTCTCGATGGCGGTTGCGCTGCAGCAAGAGTTTGGGCACCACATGACAATTGAAGAGGTTTCCGAGATCCATACGATCGGTGATATTAAAGAGTATCTTCGTTCTAAAGGTGTTGAACTGTAATGTTAATTATAGATGAACTGGAACGGCGTGCCTCAGATTCGCCAGAACGCCCATTTATCTTCACCGATGAGCGGGAATGGAAGTACGCCGATTTTGTTCATGAGGTACGCTGCTACGCCTCCTATTTGAAAAGTAAATATGATATGCACGCTGGCGATCGGGTGATCCTTTGTTTTCCAAATGAGGTCGAATACTTGATTGCCTATTTTGCTTGCTGGTATCTGGGAGCAGCTGTACTGCCCGTAGATTTTGACGTCCGGGAACAAAGCTTGGAGTCGATCAGTAAGGATGCAAGCCCTAAGTTAATTGTCTATAGCCGGAAAAGAGCTTCAGTAATCAGCATTCATGGTGTAGCGAGTGAAGTTTTCCCTACATGCGACAAGTATCAGGATCAATCACCGTTAAATCGTGAGAAAGTTCCAGGGGACGCTGTTGCTCTTATTATGTACACGAGTGGTACTACGGGGAGCCCAAAAGGGGTTATATTAAATCATTCAACGGTTTCGTATACGGCTAGAATGATTGTCGGGTGGGCGGAGATGAAGTCGGACAATTGCGAGGCTACGGTACTCCGTTTGACGCACTCTTTCGGCTTGGGGCATGTTCATTGCGCTATCCTGCTTGGTTCGAGCTTATATCTTCTGGATTCGCTTCGCGAACCGCAGAAATTAATAAAAACGATTGAGGAATACAGCATCACTAGTATACCAGCGACCCCGGCGATGATTCATTTATTGCTTACTTATCATAAACAACAATTTCAACATGCAGCTCGTAAACTGCAATTTATCATTATTAATACGAATCCGATCTCAAGTGATCTCGTCCAAGAGTTGCTGAATTTACTCCCTGAGACGCGGATTTATATGTATTATGGTCTTACGGAAGCCAGCCGCACAACCTATATTGCTTATCGAGAATGTCCGGATAAGCTGGAGAGTGTAGGTAAACCGCCGGTTGGCGTGGAAATCAGGCTTGCTTCGCATTCTAATGAAGTTCAAATCAAAGGTAAAAATGTGATGAGCGGTTATTTGGGTGATCCGAATAGTTTTACTAAAGACGGTTGGTTTGCTACTGGAGATATCGGAAACTTAGATGAAGATGGATTTCTCTACATCACAGGTCGTATTAAAGAACAAATCAATATGGATGGGCTGAAAATTAATGCTATTGAAGTAGAGCGTGTTATAAACAGACATCCTCAAGTAAAAGAGTGCATTGTTTTTGGCGTATCGGACCCCGTTACATTTGAGAAAGTGGTCGCGGCAATTATCGTGGAGAAGGTTCCAGATCAACCGCGCGCCTTGTATTCAGATATCAAGAGATGGTGCAAACAACATCTTGAACTGCATCAAATTCCACGGGACTTTCAAATATGGAGTGAACTTCCGAAAACGGATAGCGGTAAGCCAAAACGGCTGGAGGCTAGAAGACGTTGGGAGAACGGAGGTGGAGCATGAACGAATTAGTGTGGCCAACCATTATAGAGGGCACTGGGATTCTGAAGGATGCAATAAATAGATACTCTGATGCCGTATGGTGTGTTTCTCCATCGCTGATGGAGTACTTTAAGGAAAGTGACATTTCTTCTGACCAGATCGTTACGGCTAAAGAAGCAGACCTTGTGAGATTAAATGAGTTACATGAGTTGATATCGAAGTCTGCACCGTCTACTATTGTAGCCTTGGGTGGCGGTAAAGCGATAGACCTGGCAAAACTGGCGGCAAGATACGAAAAAGTGGAAGACCCTTCACTTTGGGGGAATAAGGTTGGTTTGCTTCAATATCAGCGTACTCGCTCTGTGACACTTATTGCTATTCCCTCCACGGCAGGATCAGGAAGCGAAACCAGCGAGACAGCAGTGATAACCGTAAATGGCCGTAAAACCCCGATTCACTCCGATAATTTGAGGCCTGATCTTGTATTGCTGGATCCTAACCTCATTTATCATGCTCCTCCCCGTGTGCTTTGGAACGGCCTATGGGACACTTTCGTACATGCGCTGGAGAGTTCGTTGTCTCCGATTTCTAGTGCCGATACTTTAGCGCATTCATTGGAGGTTTTTCGCAGTTCAAAGGAAATGATCGATCACTCGATGCGGAAAAGCTCAATCAAGGAGCAATTTCCCGCTTCTGCAGCTCAATGGAATAGTCTTCGTGCAGGTAAAGCACAGAGTAAGGCTTCGGTTGGTTTGGCTCATGCCTTGGCCCATCAATCGGAGCATTCCAATCAATGGCATGGGGAGGCTTGTGCCCGCGTTCTAGCGAATGTATTGGCCAAAAACGCGGAGAAGGCAGAAGCCAAAATAACCAAGTTGGCCGCAACAGCCGGGTTTGCGTCCGTTGAACAGCTAATGGATTGGACTGGAAGCGCAGTCGATCAAAGCGTGGGTGCGTTTATACCTAATCGTTTCTCAGAGGATGAGATGGGGCAGGTTCTTTCGCGGATTATGAAGGATCCTTGCTTCAGAACCAACCCCGTCTTTTGGACAAAGTCGGAGCTTTCGATTTGGTTAGAGGAGTGGTTTTATGAGTAAACAGGCGCCGAGCCCTTTTACAAATCATCATGATGCCTATTCTATGGGACAAGAAGGAAAGGAAGTATGGCTTTTGAATGGAATGCGGCAACTTACCGAATGGCATCGGGAGAGATGTATGGAATATGACCGTTTTTTGCTTAGTAGCGGAGCGGATAATAACCATATTCAGCGGTTGGACCAATTGCCTTACTTGCCGACTTCGATCTTCAAAAAATTCGATTTACTAAGTGTCGACCCGGAGCAACATCCAAAGCTAAAAACAGTTCAGTCGAGCAGTACTTCTTCAGGAGTACCTTCCCGGATCTTTCAGGATGAAGCGACTTCTTACCGTCAAAAGAAATCGGTCCAGTCCATTTTCGACAGTTTTCTTGGAACGGAACGGCGGCCGTATATCATTTTTGATGCTATGGAAACAGCTAGAGGGAAGAACAGCATGTCCGCTCGCGGAGCGGCAATTATGTCCCTTATGGGGTATGCCAGCCGATTTTACTTCGTTATGGATCTCTGTGATGGACAACTAGTTCTTAATGAGGAACGATTAATTGAAGCTGTAGAGGCTGCAAAAGAATCTGGGGATTTCATCGCTTACGGATTTACTTATATTTTGTATCAGGCTCATGAAATGCTGCAACGTCAAGGACATTCCTTTGAGGGATTTGGGAATCAAACTTTCCTAATTCATAGCGGGGGATGGAAAACACTTCAAAATATTGCAGTGGATAAGGGCTCTTTTAATGATGCCGTATCTTCTGTATGGAATATATCTCCCGAACAAGTTATTGATTTTTACGGTTTGGTTGAACAGACAGGCGTCATTTATCCGGATTGTCCTTATGGGAACAAACATGTTCCTTATTATGCGGATGTCATTATTCGTGACCCGCATACCTTACAAGCCTTGCCGACCGGCGAGGTTGGTCTGATTCAACTGATGAACCTGTTGCCTTTAGCTAGCCCGAATCATTCCGTCATCACGGATGATATGGGGAAGATCGTGGGTGTGGATGATTGCCCTTGCGGCCGAAAAGGAAAGGCATTTCAATTTGCGGGACGCGCGCCTAAAGCGGAGGTTCGTGGCTGTGGTGATGTTTATGCGGAGGAACAAGGGAAATGAAGATTCGTTCTTACGCATCCGGAGATTTGATAGGAATCGAAAGATTGTTTGCGGATAGAGAATTGCCGTTTGATAAAGAACTATTTTTGTGGAAAAAGAAGGCTCCTAACGTGTTCTCTTGGGTTGGAGAACAAGACGGTACGCTGGCAGCTCATTATAGCATTATCGAAATGCCAATGTTTCCGGGGTTTCGAACAGGCTTTGCAGTGGACGGCATTTTTGCAAAGGAGACCTCTCAGGTTCCTAATATTGCTAAGATGCTAAATCATGCATTGCAAGAGACTCGAGGGGCTGGAATTGATATAGTCATTGGAGTTCCCAATAAAAGAATGGGACCCGTAAAGAGATTGTTGGGTTGGTCTACGGCGCCGACTTACAGATGGGAGATTTCGTGCGGAGCGCAACTCGTCACTAAGGCAGCGTCACGATTTCAAGATTCACTTTCCGGTTATGATGATTGGCGTTTGACGAAAGGGCCAAGGAAATACGGAATGGATCCGGAAGGAAATCTAATCGTGTCTGAAGAGATGCGGTATGAAGGAGCTCCTTATCTTATAAGATATAATCTATCGAAATGGCCGGTAATAGGAGAGCGATATTCCTTCTCCTATCTTCGTAAACAACCAGGTAATAGTTCCCCTGATATAGAACCGTTGTATGTTCTTCAGAACAAGGCATCCAGCGACACGTCATTGGAATGGCCTGATATATGGCCCCTGGAAACGTTGGAAGGAGTGGTACTGGGATGGTAATCCGCTATCACAGTTGTACTAGTAGTGTCGTGCAAGAGCTTTCACTCGAACAGTTCACCGCGAAACTAACTGATATTGCAGAACAAGCGAGGCCTATCCGGAATCTGTCTATGGATGAAATGATTCAAGCGTTATACGGCGTATATCAAGCATGGGCTATGCCCTCGCATCCTATGTACCATAAATATAAGAATGCCGGTTTAGCTTATCTATTGGCGTTTCTTCATCCCGAATCCATAAAAAAGCTGTTATCTAGGGGCCTTCGTAGCGAATTTGTATTGGATCGGACTTCGGAAGCAGGGGGATTTAAAGGGATTGCTGTTCCGAAGGGCATTGTTGGTCATTGGGTTGCGGGTAATGTTCCGCTATTAAGTTTGATTTCGGTTCTACAAGCGCTATTAACGAAAAATGTTTCTATCGTGAAGTTAAGTTCGAAGCAGGAGGACTGGATTTCTCCGTTTCTGCATTCACTTGCGGGCACGGGGGAAGCAGGACGCGTAATGGCGGAAGCCGTCTCTGTATTTTCCTTTCCGGGAGAATGGGATGAACCGAATGCCGCTATGGGCGCGCATTGCGATGTCCGAATTGCTTGGGGAGGGCAAGAAGCAGTGCGGTCCGTAGCGGGTTTGAAAGGGAAGGATGAATCAAACACGCTCATTTTTGGACCTAAATATAGTTGCTCTGTCATTGATCCGCTACTGATGTCAGAACAGGATTGGATCAGTTTAGCTAGAGACACCGTGTTGTTTCAGCAACTGGCGTGTTCATCGCCGCATGCCGTTATAGTAAAGGGCAGAGCAAATGAGATAAGGGAAATAGCATCGCAGCTGGAGAATGCTTTCAACAAAATTACGCACCTTCCGTATTATGAGCCTTTAGAAGCGGGAGAATCCGTAAAATTGCTTGAATATAGAGCAGCTGCTTTGATGAACGGAGAGAAAATAAAGTCATCCGGGGGCACCGAATGGACGATTCATTCGCATGAACGGCTTCAGCCGTTAAGCGGGCAGGGAATGCGTATCATACATGTTTACCCTTGTGATCATTGGAATGAACTGGTGAAGTATTTACCTTCATCGATTCAGACGATTTCGCATCGTTTGGATGCTGACTCTTTGGAGGCGTTGGTCCATGCCTCGAAGTATAGTGGAGTATCCAGGTTTGTTTCTGTGGGGAATGCGCACACTTATGACATTCCTTGGGACGGTATGCTTGTCCTTGATCAGTTGGTTCGCTGGATAAGAGTATATGGATAGCATTTTGAAAGGGGAGAGTACATTGAACATCATAGTCATCATTCAGGCAAGAATGGGTTCCACCCGTTTGCCGGGAAAAGTATTGATGCCGCTTGGCGACAGTTGCGTGCTGGATTATGTTGTTGAACGATGTAAATTAATTCATCCGATCGCGCAAGTGATCGTCGCTACTTCAACTCGTCGTGAGGATGATCCCATTGCTTCCTGGTGTTCCTCCCATGACATTAACTGTTTTCGGGGGGAAGAGGACAACGTACTCTCTCGTTACTATGAATGTGCCAAGTTATATCAACCCGAATATATCATTCGAGTAACCGCCGACTGTCCGTTTGTGGACTATCATTTCGCTAATCTGACTGTTGAAGCCATGAGAAATCATCCCTCGGATATTGTAATTAATCGGCAGCAAAGCGAACTTACGCGCGGCCTGTCGGTTGAACTAATTTCATTTTCGGCGCTAGAGCGGATTTACCAGGCTTCAACTGAAGAGCGCCATCGTGAGCATGTTACATATTATGCTTACGAGTATCCTGATCAATTCGAACAAACCGTGATTGATGTTCCGGATTCCATTTTGCATCCTGATTTGAGAATGACGATAGATACGGAAGAGGATTACCGATTATGTAGTCTGCTGGCCGAGAGTTGGAAAGGACGCAAGGATATGAAATCCGATGAATTAATCACTTATTTACTGGATCATCCTGAGATTGCCCAAATCAATGCTCATATCATACAAAAACCGGTGATGTGAATGGATAACTATGTCCTTATTCGTGCGGATGCCTCAAACAAAATCGGTACAGGCCATATTATGCGTTGCCTGGCTTTGGCAGATGATCTAAAACATTATCAAATCGATGCGGTATTCATTTGCAGGACTCTTCGGGGGGATATGTCGGATTATATCAAACAGAGGGGTTATCGAGTTTATCTCAGAGACTCGCAAGTTGATCTTTCTGAAGCTGAAGTTGAAAGCGATGCTCTATTTACAGTGAACATTGTCAAAAAACTGGGAAGTATGCCGATGTGGATCATTGTTGATCACTACAGCCTGGATGAAATATGGGAATCCCAAGTGCGTTCATATACACAAAAACTACTTGTTATTGATGACTTGGCTAACCGTAAACACCAGGCAGATATCCTGCTTGACCAAAACCTCGCTGAAAATGCTGCTTTGAGATATAAAAATCTGGTTCCCGAGCATTGCGGATTATTATTAGGACCGTCTTATCTTTTATTAAGACCGGCGTTTCGGTTGGAGCGGCACCGATTGAGACAAAGGACGGGAACCCTGCATCGTCTGCTTGTTTTTTTTGGCGGCAGCGATCCTACAAATGAGACTGAAAAAGCGGTTGATGCTTTAATGAAACTGAATTCAGATAATTTGGAAACGGATGTTATTGTTGGAAATTCATATGAGCATAAAGCAATTATTCAAAAAAAATGCGATCTTCTCAGCCATACGAACTTTCATGTCCAGGTTGAGGATATGGCCAACTACATTGCAACGGCTGACTTTGCCTTAGGTGCTGGAGGAGTTGCTATGTGGGAACGCTGTTACTTAGGTTTACCTTCATCCGTTACCATTGTGGCCGAGAACCAGGAAAATTCGGTTTCTTTAGCAGAGCGTTTAGGTGCAGTGTGGAATTTAGGGAATCATAATGAAATAAATTCGGCCCATTATGCCGATATGATAAATAGAGCGATGAATTCGCCTGAAGAACTTAAAGAAATTAGTACTTGTTCACTAGAATTAATGAACAGTGATAGTAAATCAATTATTGGGCGGGTAGCAGAGGTTTTACTAGGGAATTTATAATTGCACTTCTGAACTAACCAATACAGGAGAGTAAAATGGAACAAGACTTGAAAATACTGAATGAAATAAAACGGTTATATTCTAATCATGGGAATATCATTGAGTACTTTAAAAAAAACAGTTCGAGCCAAGCAAACTCAACCTCCCAAATTATGATCAGCTACGATTTTCAGGCGGGCAGCTATATTCAGCATTATAGGGATAACAAGGAATTGCGGGACTCGTTTTCCGCTAAGCTTGCTGACGTTTTGAATGATCTGGGAAGCTTTGATTCCCTCCTTGAGGCAGGTGTGGGAGAGGCGGTAACGTTAGGCAACACCGTTTCTCGTCTGAACTTCAGACCGCAAAATATTTATGGATTTGACTTGTCCTGGTCCCGAATCAAATATGCTCAACAATTCCTTAGAGAATTTGGTATTTCAAATGCAAGCCTGTTTACTGGGGATCTGTTTTGCAGTCCGCTCCGGGACAACTCCGTTGATGTAGTATACACTGTACATTCGATTGAACCGAATGGGGGAAGAGAACGGGAAGGATTGACCGAGCTATATAGAGTTGCCCGAAAATATCTGGTTTTGGTGGAGCCTGCCTATGAGTTTGCGGACGAACCTTCAAAACAACGCATGCTTGCTCATGGATATATTACAAATTTATATGAAACAGCCTTACAACTGGGTTACGAAATCATTGAACACCGGCAGTTTGAAGTATCCTTAAACCCGCTGAACCCAACAGGCCTGATCATTATTAGAAAAGAAGCAAGTGAGGAATCGGATCCAAAAACGGACGAGAAAAGTCCTATATGCTGTCCCATCACCAAAGCATCGATTCAACGGATAAAAGCAGCTTTTTATTCGCCTGAAAGCATGTTGGCGTATCCGATTCTTGACGGTATTCCCTGCTTGCTACCCCAAAATGCAATAGTCGCGACACACTTTATGGACTTTGAACAAGAAGAAGGAGAGTAACATGATGGAATTCGCTATCGGCGGCCGTTTGATCGGGAAAAAGCATAAACCTTTTGTTATCGCGGAGATGTCCGGAAATCATAATCATTCGCTTGAACGTGCGTTAGCAATTGTTGAAGCTGCTGCCAAGGCGGGAGCGGATGCCGTCAAGCTGCAGACGTATACGGCCGATACAATGACATTGGATATTGATGAAGGGGATTTTTTTATTGAAGATCCAAATAGTCTATGGAAAGGAACCTCCCTGTACAAGCTTTACCAAGAAGCATATACTCCTTGGGAATGGCATGAATCGATTTTTAGAAAGTGCGCGGAGCTTGGACTGCTCGCCTTTAGTACCCCGTTTGATGAAACGGCCGTAGATTTCCTGGAATCGTTGGATGTACCGGCCTATAAAATAGCCTCGTTTGAAAATACAGATATTCAACTGATACGTAAAGTAGCGTCCACCGGAAAACCATTGATTATTTCAACCGGCATGGCTTCGATTGCCGAACTTGACGAGACGGTCAGAGCCGCTCGGGAAGCGGGAGCGGAGCATATTGTACTGTTAAAATGCACAAGTACCTATCCGGCGACGCCAGCCAACACCAACCTGTTGACGCTTCCTCATATGGAGCATTTGTTCAATTGTCAGGTCGGAATATCCGATCATACGATAGGCATTGGCGTATCCGTGGCCAGCATTGCGCTTGGAGCGACAGTCATCGAAAAACACTTTACATTGAGCCGGGCCGACGGGGGAGTCGATTCTGCCTTTTCCATGGAACCATCAGAGCTTGCAGCACTAGTAAACGAGTCGGAACGGGCGTGGCAAGCCATGGGGGCTATTACCTATGGGGCTACAGAAAGAGAGAAGGAATCGCTCAAGCACCGCCGATCATTATACATTTCTAAAGACATGAGAGCCGGCGAAGTATTTACAAAAGAAAATGTGAAGTCTATCCGCCCTGGATTGGGGCTTCCTACTAAATATTTGGATGATCTGTTGGGGAAAAGAATCGGCAAGGACACCCCGAAAGGTACTCCTGTGACCTGGGATTTGCTGTGAAGAGATACAACCAACTCTATTTGGAGGAAATGCAAGGATGAACATTCTACTTACAGGCGGGGCTGGCTTTATTGGTCGATGGGTCGCCAAAAGATTGCTTAATGACGGCCATCAATTGTGGATTTTGGATGACTTGTCGAATGGTCGGGAAGATAACTTGAAGGAATTCCGAGATCACCCGGGCTTCATGTCCTTCATTAAAGGGTCGATATTGGATGAGACCCTGCTTAAGACTTTGTTCTATGATCATAAATTCGAACTTTGCTACCACCTCGGAGCCTCCATCAACGTACAAGATTCGATCGATGATCCTAGAACCACGTTCTATAATGATACGATAGGAACCTTTTACATCCTCGAGCAGTGCCGGGAACACAATACAAAGGTGGTTTTCATGAGCACCTGCATGGTGTATGACCGTTGCTTGGATGAAACGGGGATCTCCGAGATTCATCCGACAAAGCCGGCTTCTCCGTATGCGGGAGCAAAGATTGCAGCCGAAAACATGGTGCTTTCTTATTACCATGCCTATGGATTGCCGACCGCGGTGATTCGCCCCTTTAATACGTACGGCCCTTTTCAGAAGACCGGAGGAGAAGGCGGCGTCGTGGCGATATTTATCAATAACCACCTGAGCGGAAAAGAACTGAACATTTACGGTGAAGGCACGCAAACCAGGGATCTTCTTTATGTGGAAGACTGTGCCCGATTTGTTGTAGCTGCAGGTTTCTCCGATGAGATAAACGGCGAAATAGTAAATGCCGGGCTTGGCCAAGATATTTCCATCAATGACCTGGCTGTTCTGATTACTGGTGATGAAGCAAGAATAAAACATGTGGAACATATCCACCCGCAAAGCGAGATCCAGAAGTTACTGTGTAATTCCGCTAAAGCAAAATCGCTTTTGCAATGGGAACCTGAAGTCAGTTTAGAAGAGGGAATTTCGAGAACAGCCGAGTGGATTCGAAATGGCGGTTTGAATTGATTGTTCCGAAAGAGGGGAGAACTCTAGATATGGAGAAGAATCCTGAACAAACTATACGTACATCCATGCTTCCCTACGGACAGCAATGGCTTGATGAACAAGATATCGAAGCTGTAGTCAAGGTATTGCGAGGAGATTTTATTACCCAAGGCCCGGCTATAGAGGCATTTGAAACCAAGGTCGCCTCTTATGTGGGGGCCAAATACGCCTTGGCATTTGCTAACGGAACGGCTGCGCTTCATGCGGCTTGCTTTGCGGCAGGTATTGGGGAAGGGGATCAAGTAATCACGACTCCCATTACTTTTCTGGCTAGTAGCAATTGCGTTCTCTATCAAGGGGGGACCCCTGTATTTGCGGATATTGACATGGAAACGTACAATATCGACCCCGCCCAAATTGAATTGAAAATTACGAATAAAACAAAAGCGATTATAGCGGTTGATTTTACGGGACAGCCGGTGGAAATTGACCGTATTTCTATGTTGGCCCGGGATCGCGGCCTGGTGCTTATCCAAGATGCAGCCCATTCGCTCGGGGCTAGTTATGCCGGGAGAAAGATCGGTTCACGGGCCGACATGACGATGTTCAGCTTTCATCCGGTAAAGCATGTTACGACGGGCGAAGGTGGCATGATAGTGACGGATAACGAAGATTATTATCGAAAACTGTTGCTGTTCCGGAACCACGGTATGACGAGAAATCCGGAAGAACTATTAAAGAATGACGGTCCATGGTATTACGAAATGCAAGAGCTTGGGTACAATTATCGGATGACAGATATGCAGGCGGCCTTGGGCATAAGCCAGATGGACAAACTGGACTCTTTTGTGTCCCGAAGGAGAGATATTGCAGCCCGATATAACGAAGCCTTTTCTAAATTAGAAGGGTTAGTAATACCGAAGCAGCTTCCTTTAGCGGAATCGTCATGGCATTTATATGTTCTAAGGTGGGATCTTCAACATTTCGAAGTAGATAGAAAAACAATATTCAATGAACTTCGCTCCATGAATATAGGCGTTCATGTTCATTACATTCCGGTTTACCTCCAGCCATATTATCAAAACTTGGGATATCGGGGCGGGTTATGTCCGAATGCAGAGACTTATTACCAAACTTCTATAACCCTCCCTATGTTTCCTAAAATGACTGATCAGGATGTTGAACAAGTGATTGATTCAATTGAAAGAGTACACGGTCGGCATTGTAATGCCTAATGATAAACTTATTTTCATAAAATTATCAACCATATAAGGAGAAAATATGACTGCAAAAGTTGCCTTAATTCCAGAGTATATGCAAAACTTTCAATGTATCGGTCCTACATGTGAGGATAGCTGTTGTATCGGCTGGGGAGTTACTGTAAAAAAAGATGAGCATAAAAAGTTGGTAAATATTTCCTGGACATCCCTTCGAAATAAATTGAAGTCTAGCATGAGGTTAGAGGAGGATAAAAAGAAGTCTAATTCTTCCTATGCTTATATGAACATGGATCAAAAAAGTGGGCATTGTTTTATGTTAAACGATCAAAAATTATGTACCATTCATGCACAACTTGGAGAATCATATCTACCGTCAGTGTGCGCAACTTATCCCAAAATAGTACATCTAGTTGATGGTGAGCAAGAGTGTTCGGCGGTTCTTTCTTGCCCTGAAGCCGCCAGACAGGCTTTATTGAATCCGGACGGTATACAGTTCTATCAAATGGATGCTATAAACAATAGAAACTTGATGACCAAATCAAATCTATCTACTGGGGTTGGCCAAACTCACCCACTGTATAAGTTTTTTTGGGATATACGGATAACATCAATTGAGATCTTGCAGGATCGAAGTATTTCCTTTACACATCGCCTCATTATCCTAGGGCTTTTTTGCGATGAATTACAGCAAATGATTAATGCAGGTAGTGGAGAGAGCATTCCAGAATTCATTAGTAAGTTTAAGGAATCGCTTATTACTAATGAAGAATTGAGGGATTACGAAGCATTCCCGACGAATCCAGAGTTTCAGCTAGGGACTTTAAGTACTATATTGGTGGGTAATTTAAAGTTATCGGGGTCTCATCAAAGATTTAGTGACGTATTATCTGATTATTTAGAGGGTATTGGCCTGAATCAACCTAATGAGGATATTTTAACTAATTTTATTAGTGCCTATAATAATTTTTTTGCTCCATATGCAAAAGAACGGGAATATATATTTGAAAATTATGCCGTTAATTATGTATATTCACAATTATTCCCTTGTGATAAAGGCATGAAGATATTCGATTCTTATATGTTGCTTGTTATTAATTTTGTGTTAATAAAAATGCTATTAATTGGAGTTTCGTCAAAATATAAAGGATTAACAGATGAGATGACAATTAAGGTAATACAATCATATGTGAAAATTCATCAGCATTCCGGAACCTTCGCAAATAATACTTTTGAATTACTTAAAAAAGAGAATTATGATACACTTGGCCATATGTCTCTATTAATAAAAAATTAAATTTTTATATGATAGAGTTTCATTTGTTCCTTCCTTGGTTAATTATTAATGGGATCCTAATCTGCCTCTTGCTTACTAACTCCCCGCCAGTTTCATTCGACAAGAATTTACAATATTTTTACAGTAAAACCTTTTCCTTGGTAATTGACACTGGATAAGTTCGGGTGGTATAGTCAGACATGTGAGGCTTGGTTACAAGGATCACACTCTTATTTGATAACGAAGGGAATGTTAGTGCATGCAAGGTAAAGTAAAATGGTTCAACGCAGAAAAAGGCTACGGTTTCATCGAAACTGAAGAAGGCGGCGACGTATTCGTACACTTCTCCGCGATCCAAACTGAAGGCTTCAAAACGCTGGAAGAAGGCCAATCCGTCGAGTTCGAAATCGTTGAAGGCGCTCGTGGTCCACAAGCCGCTAACGTAATCAAACTGTAATCATCCGGCACAGCCGACCTACATATGAACGGTACGATGGTTAACAATTGAAGATTCGCTAGCAAACACCCCGGGGGAACCCGGGGTTTTATTTTTATATAAAATCCGGTAACAATTATTCATTTTCGACCGATATACATAGTATTCTGCAGGCGAGAGGGATAAACACATGAATCGCTTTGATGATAATGAGAACAATGAATTGAAATTGCTGATTAGTGAAATGATCAACAATCCCAATAATTATGACTTGTTAAATGATTGTGTTCGAGTTGCCTTAGCAATAGAGATATCGGCAGAGGCATTTTCCGAAACCATTAGCTTGATGGCGGGTGGTTTTATGACTGAAGAAATACTGAATAACTTAGGAATTACCTTTTGGCAACAAAATCAGTTTGATTATGTGATTCCGTTATTACAAAAATCGTTAGACATAAACCCTTCATATACGGATGCTTTGTTTAATTTGGGTTACGTTTTGAATCAAGTGGGAGAAAATCAACTTGCTATGGATTATTTACAGAAAATAAATCCTCCTACGCCGGAGGCAGTGGAGCTTATCGGTAAAATCAGACAATTAACTCAACCTTCATTTTTTGCCGAGTATGAAGTTGAGGTAACTCAAGCGCCAGGTATTCAATTTCCGTTATATGTTAGAATGAACACTTCCGATCCAGCCGTATTTAGACAAATCTTCGAAAGAAAGGATTATGCCTTTGGGTTGCCAATTACGCCGAAACTCATTATTGATGGCGGGGCAAACGTGGGCTATGGTAGCGTTTTTTTCGCAAATATGTATCCCGCAGCGCAAGTCATTGCGATTGAACCGGAGAAGTCGAACTTTGAAGTTCTGTCTTACAATGTGGCTCCGTATAAACAAATAAAAACCGTACAGTCGGGCTTATGGCACACGGATACCTATTTGAAAGTAATGGATGTGGGTCTAGATAAATGGGGGGCAATGGTGGAAGAAGTGGAAACAGCCGGCCCAGAGACTATTCAGGCCGTTACGATAGGCTCGTTGCTGAAGAATTCGGATTTTGATGAGATCGACATATTAAAGCTGGATATCGAAGGAGCGGAGAGAGAAGTTTTCTCTCTAGGGTATGAAGAATGGCTCGATAAAGTAAACGTGCTGATCATCGAGTTACATGATGTTATGAAGAGAGGTTGTAGTAAAGCATTCTTCAAAGCCGTAAGTCAATATGACTTCGCGACATTTGCCAGAGGGGAAAACCTTGTTTTGGTAAAGGAGACTCTCTTGTACAAATAATTACAATCAACAACATGGTTGATGGAGAGCCCCCTGGATTGCTTCCGGGGGGTTATTTTCTTCTTTATGAAGAGGAATGGGTTATAATTCTAGAAGACTAACAAACAAACGAGGTGACCCCCATGCACAACCTACGACCCTGGCTGCGCTGGCTGCCGGCGATCGCGATGATGGCGATTCTGTTCGCGTTCTCTTCGCAGTCCTATCAGGAGCAGTCCCTAGTGCCCGATATCGAAAAGAACACCTCTGACCAATCGATCGCCGACTGGTTCGGCGGGATCCGGTTTAGCTACGGCGGGCATGAGATCAGCGTGGAGAGCGTGGGCGGGGCGAGCTTCATCGAGTTCTTTATCCGTAAAGCCGCACACTTTGGCAGTTATGCTCTGCTGGCGGCTTTACTCGTGTACGCCCTGAGCGGGAACACATGGGCCAACGGCGGGCGGCGCTATTTCTACGCGGTTCTGATCGCATTTCTCTACGCCTGTACGGATGAGCTGCACCAGAGCTTTACTCCGGGGCGGACGGCGATGGTGCAGGATGTGGTGCTGGATACGATCGGGGCGGCGTGCGGCGCCTCGTTCACGATTTTGTTGAATCGCTGGCGGGGAGCCGGGAGGCGCCGCCGTGCCTGACAGCGCGGGACAATTGCTGGACTACAAGCATTTTTTATCGTAGCGGGGGTGCTTTACGACCGCTTAACACTTTTTACTTTGCTTTTACGCCATGGTATAATGAAGGTGCAAAGCAAAGGAGGAGTGCCCTATGAATTTTAGTATTCGAGGACAGCAGATTGAAGTGACTGAGGCCTTGCGTGACTACGTAGACAAGAAGCTCAGCCGGCTTGACAAGTACTTTGATGCACCCCCCACCTCAGACGGTACTGTCACATTAAGTGTGGTACGAGGTTTGCACGCGGTCGAGGTTACGATTCCTCTGATCGGCGTTGTGCTTCGCGCGGAGGACCGCAGCGACGATATGTACGCATCCATGGATGCCGTTGTGGACAAGCTTGAACGTCAAATCCGCAAGCACAAAACCAAAATCAACCGTAAGCTGCGCCAGAAAGGCGCCAAGGACAGCCTTTTTGTAGAGGGCGCGACCGCAGGCTCTATGGCGCTGGATGAAAGCGACGATGAGCTGGAAGTGGTCCGTACGAAACGCTTCACATTGAAGCCGATGGACGTCGAGGAAGCGATTTTGCAAATGAATATGGTAGGACACAACTTCTTCGTCTTCTCGAACATCGACACCAAGGAAGTTAACGTCGTCTACAAACGGAATGACGGCAAATACGGGTTGATTGAGCAGGATTAACTCCTAACGGATCGTACAGTTATGACGATTGGTTGAACCAGGTGGTAATTCCTGTGATCCTAACACAAAGGAAACGAGCCTTATCCGCCCGCGGATAGGGCTCTTTATTCGTATACAAAGGCGCTTTACCGCAGTGCAGACGTGACGGGGCGTGTTGCGGCGTGCCTTACAAACTGTTACAATTTAGGCAAATCATCTGTTTATGCGTGAAAGGGGTAAATCATGCTGGGAATAGTAAAGAAGATTTTTGGCGACACGAACGAACGTGATGTCAAACGTCTGATGAAGACGGTAGATTATATTAATTCATTGGAGCCGCAATTTGAGGCACTTTCGGACGAGCAGTTGCAGGCGAAAACCGCCGAGTTCCGGGAACGGATCGAGAAAGGCGAAACGCTGGATGATCTGCTGCCGGAAGCTTTTGCCACGGTACGGGAAGCTTCCAAGCGTACGCTGGGCATGCGTCACTTCGACGTGCAGTTGGTCGGGGGGATGGCGCTTCATGAAGGCCGAATTGCTGAGATGAAAACCGGTGAAGGGAAAACGCTGGTCGGAACCCTGCCGGTTTATTTGAATGCGCTCCTGGGGAAAGGCGTGCATGTCGTTACCGTCAACGACTATTTGGCACAACGCGACAGCCAGCAGATGGGGCAGATTTACAACTTCCTCGGCATGACGGTTGGGGTGAACCTGAACGGCATGGAGCATGAGCAGAAGCAAGAAGCTTATGCTTGCGACATCACGTACGGGACGAACAACGAATTTGGGTTCGACTATCTGCGTGATAACATGGTGCTTTACAAAGAACAGATGGTACAGCGGCCGCTCTATTTTTGTATCATTGACGAAGTGGACTCCATTCTCATCGATGAAGCGCGGACACCGCTCATTATTTCCGGCCAAGCTCAGAAATCGACCGAGCTGTATTATGCAGCGGACCGGTTCGTGAAGACCCTAACGCCGGAAGAAGACTATACCGTAGACATTAAAGTCAAGGCCGTTTCGCTGACCGAAAAAGGGGTCGCCAAAGCGGAGCGCGTCTTCGGCATTGATAACCTGTATGACCATAAACACGTTACGCTGAACCACCACGTGGTGCAGGCGCTCAAAGCGAATGTCATCATGCGCCGCGACGTCGATTACGTTGTGACGGAAGACGAAGTGCTGATCGTCGACGAATTTACGGGCCGGATCATGCAAGGCCGCCGATACAGCGACGGTTTGCACCAGGCCATCGAAGCCAAAGAAGGCATCGAGGTTCAGAACGAAAGCATGACACTGGCAACGATCACATTCCAGAACTACTTCCGGATGTACCGCAAGCTGGCCGGGATGACCGGTACGGCGAAGACGGAGGAAGAGGAGTTTAAGAAAATTTACGGCCTCGAAGTGCTGCAAGTGCCGACCAACCGGCCGAACCAGCGCCAGGATATGCCGGACGTCGTCTATAAGAGCGTCGACGGTAAGTTCAAGGCGGTCGTAGAAGAAATCGTAGAACGCTATAAGAAAAATCAACCGGTGCTCGTCGGTACGATCTCCATCGAGAACTCCGAACGCGTATCGGAGATGCTGAAACGCAAAGGCGTTCAACATAAAGTGCTGAACGCGAAATATCACGCGGAAGAGGCCGAAATCATCTCCCGCGCCGGGGAACCAGGCTCCGTGACCATCGCCACCAACATGGCGGGCCGCGGTACCGACATTTTGCTGGGGGACGGCGTCGCCGATTTGGGTGGCCTGCATATCATAGGTACCGAACGCCACGAATCGCGCCGGATCGATAACCAGCTGCGCGGCCGTGCCGGACGTCAGGGCGACCCAGGTTCCACGCAGTTCTACTTGTCGCTGGGCGATGAATTGATGAAGCGGTTTGGTGCGGATAACGTGCTGAACATGATGGACCGACTTGGCTTTGAGGAAGACCAACCGATCGAGAGCAAGATGATCACCCGTGCGATCGAATCCGCGCAAAAACGTGTTGAAGGCAACAACTTCGACGTACGTAAAGTCGTCTTGCAATATGACGACGTGATGAACCAACAGCGCGAGATCATCTACAAACAGCGCCGCGAGCTGCTGGAATCGGATAACATCAAGCAGATCATTCTCGATATGATCAAGCCGGTTATCGAGCGAGTCGTTGAAGCGCATACCGCTGACGAGCTGCCGGAGAACTGGGAGCTGCAAGAGGTTGCAGATTACGTGAACAGCAAGCTGCTGGACGAAGGCGCGGTAACCAAAGACGATCTGTGGGGTAAAGAACCTAACGAGATGGTCGAGTTTGTTTTTGAACGTGTCCTGGCCAAATACGATACCCGTGAAGAAGCCATCGGTCCCGAAATGGTACGTGAATTCGAGAAGGTGATCGCCCTTCGTTCCGTGGACAGCAAGTGGATGGACCATATCGACGCGATGGATCAACTGCGTCAAGGGATTCATCTTCGGGCTTACGGCGGTACGGATCCGCTGCGCGAATATCAATTTGAAGGCTACGAAATGTTTAACGCGATGATCGCCAGCATCCAGGAAGAGGTTGCGACCTACATCATGAAAGCACAGGTCGAATCGAACCAGGAGCGTCAAGCGGTTGTGGACGAGGATAAGATCTCCACAAGCGGCGAACCGGCTGAGAAACGTCCGGTCAAACGCGGCGACACTATCGGACGTAACGACCTTTGTCCTTGCGGAAGCGGGAAGAAGTATAAACACTGCCACGGCCAAAACGCTTAAAAGTCATGTCATCTTTTGATCACGAAGTAAATTGCAAGGCCTGAAGTCAGCAGATACAGCGGGTGGCCTGGGAATCCCCGGGTCGCCCGTTTTTGCCCGTTTGGGCTGTGAATTCGAAGAACGAAAGGGGATCCAACGTATGATCGATCCGAACGTGAAACAGGACATGCGCGAAATCGCGAAGAAATTAACCAACCTTAGGGGGTCTCTTTGACTTAGATCTGAAGCAAGAGATGATCGCCAACTATGAGGAGAAAATGGCGGCGCCCGACTTCTGGGACGATAACGATAAAGCCCAGGGCATTATCGCCGAGATGAATGCGGTGAAGTCCTCCGTGGACCAGTACACGGCGCTGCAGAACGAATACGACGAGCTGGAAATGATGGCCGAGCTCGCCGACGAGGAAGGCGACGAATCGTTGGCTGCGGAGATCGGCAGCTCCGTCACCTCGCTTGTGAAGAAGCTGGAGGAGTTTGAGCTCCAGCTGCTGCTCAACCAGCCTTACGACAAAATGAACGCGATTCTTGAGCTGCATCCCGGCGCAGGCGGCACCGAGTCCCAGGACTGGGGCCAAATGCTGCTGCGGATGTACACCCGCTGGGCGGAGAAACGCGGCTTCAAAGTCGAAACGCTGGACTATCTGCCGGGCGACGAAGCCGGGATCAAGAGCGTTACGCTCTTGATCAAGGGCTATAACGCCTACGGCTACCTGAAGGCGGAGAAAGGCGTGCACCGGTTGGTGCGGATCTCGCCGTTCGACGCTTCCGGACGCCGGCATACGTCCTTCGTCTCCTGCGACGTTGTGCCGGAGATTAGCGATGACGTGGAGATTGACATCCGTACCGAGGATTTGAAGATCGACACGTACCGTGCCAGTGGCGCGGGCGGCCAGCACATCAACACGACCGACTCGGCGGTGCGCATCACCCATATCCCGACAGGGATCGTGGTGACGTGCCAGAACGAACGCTCGCAGATCAAGAACCGCGAACGGGCGATGACGATGCTCCGCTCCAAGTTGTACGAACGCAAGATCGAGGAGCAGCAGCGCGAGCTGGACGAGATCCGCGGCGAGCAATCGGATATCGCCTGGGGAAGCCAGATCCGCTCGTACGTGTTCCACCCGTATAGCATGGTCAAGGATCACCGGACTTCCGTGGAGACGGGCAACGTCGGCGCGGTGATGGACGGGGATCTGGACGCTTTTATCGACGGCTATCTGCGCAGCCAAATTAAGACAGAGAGCTAATCGGCGGGAGCGCCTAATGCAAGTAAGGAGGGGCAGGAATGCCGCCGAAAGTTCGTAAACGCCGATTACAAGAATACATCCCGGTCACCGGTCCGATTCGCCACACGCTGGACACGGTGATGATTATCGTAGGTTCGTTAATTACTGCCTTGGCATTCAATCTGTTTCTGGTGCCCAGCAATATCGCCTCGGGCGGGGTATCGGGGATTTCGATCATCGTTCAGTCGCTGTTAAGCATCGAGCCGGCTTACACCCAGTGGGCGCTGAACATCCCGCTCTTTATCGCAGGTTACCTGCTGCTTGGGCGCGATTATTCCATCCGTTCCTTGCTCGGCACCGTGGTGTTGCCTTTCTTCGTCTTTTTGACTCGAGATATGCCCGTGCCGACGACAGACCCGCTGCTGGCTTCCTTATATGGAGGCATCGGCGTAGGGCTTGGGCTGGGGATCGTGTTCCGGGGCCGGGGATCCACCGGCGGGTTGTCCACCTTGGCGCAAATTATCCAAAGATACAGCGGCCTCAGCCTCTCCGTCTGCGTCGTGATGATGGACGGAATCGTGATCGCGTTGGCAGGGTTTCTGCTGTCCCCGGAAAAAGCGCTGTACGCCCTGATTGGCCTGTACATCACGGGCAAAATCATCGATGCCATTGAGATGGGCTTTAATTATACGAAGGTCGCTTACATCATTGCGGAGCGGACGGAGGAGATTTCGCAGGCGGTGCTGACCCACCTGGACCGGGGGCTCACCAAACTGGACGGTCGCGGCGGTTACACCGGCGATGCGCGGACCGTGCTGATGGTTGTCGTAGGGCAAAGCGAGGTGACCCGGCTGAAGACGTTGGTGCAGACGCTGGATCCGACCGCTTTTGTGATCATAACGAATGCTCACGAGGTGCTAGGAGAAGGGTTCAAAAAAGTGCAGGGCGAGTGACATCACCCCGCCTGGGTGAGTCTCTTTATCGCTCCTTTGCACCATTATCCCTTTTGTTAAGGGGAACTGGACGGACTGCACTTAGTCTAAACAAGCCGAGTTTGTCGGTTGCACTGAGATCTGAGCGAAAGGGATAATCATGCAAAGCTCCCGCACAGTAGGCCTTTTATTTCTCAGAAAATGGAAAAAACCGTCCGAAGAAGTTCGGACGGTTTTTTGTTATAGCAAGCCGTCGTAGATGGAGGTCTCGTTCCCTTGCGGATACCGCAGGCCTCGTTCCCAGACCAACTCAAACGACTCGAATTGGTGGCCGGGCGGCAACTCCGGACCCAAAACGCCGAAAACGCGTTCAACGCTCCAGATTTGCGATTCATGGGCGGCCAGCGCTTGGCGTTTGGCTTCCCAACGATCGCCGGCTTCCACGCGCAACACGCTGGAATGATCCGAAGTATACGAGCCAAATTGGTTATAGTACAGCTTCTGTACGGAAGGCGTTTGGCCGCCAAACACCACCTCATTCACGGCATGATGGATCACGATATGATCCGAATGTCCGGATAGGCCATCCTCCGGGAACGTGACCACCACCTCGGCCTGATGCCGCTGCAGAAAGTCGGCGATCTTCGCTTGCAGCATAGCCGGGTCTGCCTCCTTCAGCTTACCGTCAGGCAGTCCCAACTGCTCAACGACGGAGATGCCCAGGATCGCGGCGGCTTTGTCCAATTCCTTATCCCTTCGGGCAGCCAGCTGCTCGCGTGTCATCTCCCCCAAATGTCCGGTTTTGCCAGCGTCTCCCCGGGTCGCCGTCAGCAGGACGGCGGTGCCCCCCTCATCGGCGATTTGCCGGATCAGATATGAACAACCAAATGTCTCATCATCGGGATGAGCGTATACGAATGCGATAGTTCTACCGGTCGTCATGTTGCCTCTCCTCCTTCATCTGCGGTCGAAATGGACTCCTTCTTACTATACTTGATTCGGGACCTGCAATAAAAGTCAGCTGAGGGAAGCCTGACATGGAAGGGGAAATTTTTTGCGAGAGTTGTTGTATTTATATAAGTTCGGCCGTATAATAATACATATTTACTTCGGAATAATGCATATTGTTGATTTCATAGGCTTATACATCGGGAGAGGAAGCGAGGTTAACGTCGTGAATGGGGAAAAAGTAAAAGTAGCCATCGTCGGTTCCACGGGGTATGGGGGCGTGGAGCTGATTCGTTTTTTATGGGGACATCCGCATGCTGAGATCGTATCGGTCATATCCGTCTCCAGCGCCGGAGAGCCATTGACAGACGGCTTCCCGCATTTGTCGGAAATTATTGTTCAACCACTGGACGGTTTGAATCCGGAGGAGCTCGCGGCCAAGGTCGATGTGGTATTTACCGCAACGCCGTCCGGAGTCAGTGCCAAGCTGGTGCCGCAGTTGCTTGAAGCGGGGCTGAAGGTGATCGACTTGTCTGGCGATTTTCGGCTCAAGGACGGTAGTGAATACGAGGCTTGGTATAAGCATGAGGCTCCGGCGGCAGGATTCCTTGAGGAGGCCGTGTACGGCCTAGCCGAAATTTATGGTGACGAGGTGAAAGGCAAGGAGCTGGTCTCCAACCCGGGCTGTTATCCAACCGCAACGCTGCTTGGCCTGATCCCGGCGCTGAGCGCGGGCTGGATTGATCCGGCGAGCATCATCATCGATGCCAAGTCAGGCGTGTCCGGTGCGGGCCGGGGCATGAACTTGACGAACCACTACGCGGAAATCAATGAAAATATGAAAGTGTATAAAGTGAACAAACACCAGCATATCCCCGAGATCGAGCAAACCTTGGGCCATATCGCCGGTGAGCCGGTGACGGTGACGTTTACGACGCATTTGGTGCCGATGACGCGGGGGATTATGTGCACGATGTACGCCCAGCTTAAGGGCGCATATACTGAGGAAGATTTAATCCAGCTGTACCGCCAGTATTATGAAGGGCGTCCGTTCGTCCGGATCCGGGACAACGGGAAATGGCCGGCGACGAAGGAAGTGTTCGGCTCGAATTATTGCGACATCGGTTTTGCGGCAGATGAGCGTACCGGCCGGCTGACGATCGTATCCGTCATTGACAACTTGGTCAAAGGCGCGGCCGGGCAAGCGATTCAGAATCTGAATCTGATGATGGGCTGGGAGGAGACGACCGGTTTGAAGCTGACGCCGGTTTACCCATAGGTTTTTATCTACTTACTTAGGTTGTGAAAGGAGTACGTCATGGGAGTGGTTAGTTTATTCAGTGTAGCGCCGGAGGGGAGCATAACCTCGCCGAAGGGATTTCGGGCCGGCGGGCTGCATTGCGGTCTGAAGAAGACGACGCGCAACGATCTCGGCGCGATCCTCTGCGAGGTGCCGGCGGTGGCCGCGGCCGTATATACGACGAACGTATTCCAGGCCGCGCCTTTGAAAGTGACGCGCGAGAGCGTCGCGTCGGGGGGGCGGCGGCTGCGGGCCGTCGTCGTGAACAGCGGCAACGCCAACGCGTGCACGGGCGCGCAAGGCGAAGCCGATGCGTATGCGATGCGTGCCGCGGCGGCGGAAGCTTTTGGGCTCGGCGAAGACGAAGTCGCCGTAGCCTCCACCGGCGTCATCGGCGAGTTGTTGCCGATGGAACGCGTTCACGCCGGCATTGTTGGACTGCCGGCGGCTTTGGCGGCGAACGGCGAGGGGGCCGAGCTGTTCTGCCAGGCGATTCTGACCACGGACCTCGTGAAGAAAGAGGTGTGCGTGAAGCTTGACGTGGACGGCCGCGAGGTGACGATCGCCGGGGCCGCCAAAGGTTCGGGGATGATTCACCCGAACATGGCTACGATGCTGGCGTTCGTCACGACTGACGCCGCCATTGAGCCGCAGGCGCTGCAAAGCCTGCTCGGGCAGACGACCGACGTGACATTTAACATGATCACGGTCGACGGCGATACGAGCACAAACGACATGCTGCTGGCGATGGCCAGCGGACTGGCCGGCAACCGGGAGTTGTCGACCGGGCATGCCGACTGGGACGCGTTTGCTGCCGCATTCCGCCACGTGTGCGAGACGCTGGCGAAGGCGATCGCCCGCGACGGCGAAGGCGCAACGCGCCTTGTGGAAGTGACGGTCCGCGGCGCTGTGACCGACAACTCCGCTCGCGCGATCGCCAAGACTATCGTCGGCTCCAGCCTGGTGAAGTCGGCGGTGTTTGGCGCCGACGCCAACTGGGGCCGCATCATTGCCGCGGTCGGCCGTGCCGGCGAGCCGGTCAACCCGGAAACGGTGGACATCCAGCTGGGCGACATCGTCGTACTGGAGGGCTCACGCCCGATTCCTTTCAATGAGGAAGAGGCGCTCGCCTATCTGAAAGGCGACACCGTGGCTATCTCCGTTGATTTGCATAACGGTAAAGGTGAAGCCACCGCCTGGGGCTGCGACTTGACCTATGACTACGTCCGCATCAACGCGGCGTATCGAACCTAGTTAAACTCCGGAAAGGAGCCAACCAACAATGTTTGTGATGAAATGTGGCGGCAGCACGCTCGCGGAGCTGCCGGATTCTTTTTTTGCCGACCTGGTGCAACTGCAGAAGGACGGAGTAAAGCCAGTGATTGTGCACGGCGGTGGGCCTGCGATTTCGGAGAACCTCGGCAAGTTGGGGATCGAAAGCAAGTTTGTTGGCGGGCTGCGATATACGACAGAAGAAGTGCTGGATGTCGTGGAAATGGTTCTGGGGGGCAGCATTAACAAAATGATCGTGCGCCGCATTACCCAGAATGGCGGGAAAGCGATCGGCTTGTCTGGCGCGGACGGCAGTCTGCTGCAGGCAAAACACGTCGCGAACCACAAAGAGGTTGGGCTCGTCGGCGACGTAACTGACGTTAATGCCGAATTGATCGGCGGTGTGCTTGACCTCGGCTACATCCCGGTCATTGCCCCCGTCGGCATCGATGCCAACGGCGCGCAGCGCTATAATATTAACGCGGATACGGCCGCGGGCGCCGTTGCCTCCGCACTTGGCGTTTCGCGGATGATCGTTGTGACGGATGTGCCGGGGATTTTGAAGATGACAGGCAACGAAAAGAAAGTGCTGGAGACGATCACGGTCCAGCAAATTGAGGATATGATCTCCACCGGAGAAATTTACGGCGGTATGATCCCGAAGGTGCGCGCCGCAGTGGCTTGCATCAGCGGCAGTGTGAAGGAAGCCGTCATCGTGGGCGGCAGCGAGCCTGGCGTGCTCGGTAAAGTGCTGTCCGGCGAACGCATCGGGACCCGAATCGTACGCATGGCGTAGCGAATTGGTGGGTACAGGTTATGTTATATTAATTATTAATCATGAAGAAGATGGGAGTGGAAGATACGATGGCGCAAAGTGATCTGAAGGAAGCCGCAACGGCTTCGGCAGCCGCAGCGGAAGAGAGTAAACCCAGCGCGTTGTTCCCAAGTTACGCTCGGTACCCGATTCATTTGGTGAAAGGGAAAGGCAGCTGGCTGTGGGACGATAAGGGCAACCGCTACCTCGATTTCATGAGCGGCCTTGCGGTCGCCAACCTGGGCCATGCGCCGGATAAGGTGGCGGCTAAAGTGAAGGTGCAACTGGATGAGCTGTGGCATGTGAGCAACCTGTTTCATATTCCGCAGCAAGAGACTGCAGCGCGGAAGCTAACGGAGATCAGCTGTGCGGACGTCGTCTTCTTCTGCAACAGCGGTGCCGAAGCCAACGAAGCGGCGATCAAGCTGGCGCGGCGCTACCATCAGAAGGTTAAAGGGACGAACCGCTACGAGATGATTACGTTCGAGCAATCCTTCCATGGCCGGACGCTGGCTACGCTGACCGCCACCGGCCAGCAGAAGGTGAAGGACGGCTTCCTGCCGCTTCCGGAGGGCTTCAAGACCGTGCCCCTGCATGATATCCCCGCGCTCAAAGCGGCGATTGGTCCGCAAACGGCGGCGGTCATGCTGGAGATGGTGCAGGCTGAAGGCGGCGTGTATCCGGTCGAGCCGGCGTTCGTGCAGGAGCTGGCCGAGCTGTGTAAGGCACAAGGCCTGCTGCTGATCATCGACGAGGTGCAAACCGGCATGGGACGTACGGGAGCTTGGTTTGCGCATCAGCATTACGGCATCAAGCCGGATATTTTCACATCGGCCAAAGGGATTGCCAGCGGCTTACCGGCCGGGGCGATGTTGGCTAAAGAATACTTACGCGAAGCTTTTCCTCCAGGCAGCCACGCTTCTACGTTTGGCGGGAACCCCGTCGTAACGTCGGCGATCATCGCGACACTGGAGACGATGCAGGAGGAGCGCATTCCGGAGCATGCCGCGGAGATGGGCGACTACTTGGTGGGTCTCCTGAAGGAGACGTTTAAGGATCAGCCATTCATCAAAGAGGTACGCGGTAAAGGTTTGCTGATCGGCATCGGGTGCGCAGGCCCGGTTGGCGATATTGTTCTGCTCGGGCAGAAACACGGGTTACTGTTCGTCACCGCCGGCCCTGACGTGATTCGTTTGCTGCCAAACCTTAAGGTGTCGAAGGAAGAGATCGACCAGGCCGTGGCGATTTTGGCCGAGGTTGTTGCCGCCTATTTAGCCAAGGAGGGAAACTAAACCCATGACATTGCTGGAACCATCGAAACGCAGCAGCATGAATCTTAGCGGCCGCGATTTTATAGAACTCACCGATTACACAACCGAAGAGATCCACTATTTGATCGATTTGGCTATCGAGCTGAAGCGAAAGCAGAAGAATGGCGAGGAGTACCAGCCGTTGAAAGGGAAAACCGTCGGATTGATTTTTGAAAAATCGTCGACGCGGACGCGAGTGTCTTTTGAAGTGGGGACGTATCAGTTGGGAGGCCACGCTCTTTTTCTCAGCAAAAACGATATCCAGCTCGGACGCGGCGAGACGATCGCCGATACGGCGGGAGTGATGTCGCGTTACCTGGACGGCATCATGATCCGAACCTTCGGTCATGAAAAAGTGGTTGATCTGGCCCGCTACGCAACTGTGCCGGTGATCAATGGTCTTAGCGACTTGGCGCATCCGTGCCAGGTGCTGGCTGACTATCAGACGCTATACGAGTATAAAGGTACGCTGCAAGGACTGAAGCTGGCCTACATCGGGGACGGCAATAACATGGCCCACTCGCTGATGATCGGCGGAGCGAAGCTTGGCGTACATGTATCGGTTGCCAGCCCGGAAGGGTATGAACCGGATCCGCAAATCGTGGCGGACGCGCAGGAAATTGCCAAAGCAACGGGGGCAGTTATTGAAGTGGTCCGCGATCCGAAAGCGGCGCTTCAAGACGCTGACGCCATTTACACGGATGTTTGGGCGAGCATGGGCTTCGAGGAGGAACAGAAGGCACGCGAAGTTGCCTTCCGGGATTACCAGGTCGACGAACAGCTGGCGCGGTACGCGAAGCCGGATTATGTCTTTATGCACTGTCTGCCAGCCCACCGGGGCGAGGAAGTGAGTGAAGGCGTGATTGACGGCGAGCATTCGATTATTTTTGACCAGGCAGAGAACCGGCTGCACGCGCAAAAAGCGCTGATGGCCGCTTTGATAGGATAATTATTCGGGGAGGACTAGGAATCATGGCAAAGGAAAAAATCGTACTGGCGTACTCCGGAGGCTTGGATACGTCGGTGATCCTGAAGTGGTTAAAAGAGACTTATGATGCGGAAATTATCGCGTTTACGGCGGACATTGGTCAGAAGGAGGAACTTGATGGACTCGAAGCGAAGGCGCTCGCGACCGGGGCTTCCAAAGTCTATATCGACGACCTGCGCGACGAATTCGCTAAGGACTTCATCTATCCGATGTTCCAATCGGGCGCTTTGTATGAAGGTCAATACCTGCTCGGCACCAGTATCGCCCGCCCGCTGATTGCGAAGCGGATGGTGGAGATCGCCCGCGCGGAAGGCGCGACGGCCATCGCCCACGGTGCGACCGGCAAAGGCAACGACCAGGTGCGCTTTGAGCTGGCTGCTGCTGCTTTGGCGCCTGAGATCCGCGTCATCGCGCCTTGGCGGCTGAGCGAGTTCCGCGATCGGTTCCCGGGACGGGCGGAGATGATCGCTTATGCTGAAGCGAACGGGATTCCGGTCACGGCATCGGCGGCGAAGCCGTATTCGATGGACCGCAACCTGCTGCATATCAGCTATGAAAGCGGCGTGTTGGAGGATCCGTGGTTCGACGCGTCAGCACCTGAGAACAAGGACATGTTCCTGCTCAGCGCTTCGCCGGAGGATGCGCCGGATCAGCCGGAATACCTGGAGCTGGAGTTCGAGCAGGGCAACTGTGTAGCGCTGAACGGCGATCGGTTGAATCCGCTCGCGGTGATGGAGAAGCTGAACGAGCTGGGCGGTAAACACGGTATCGGCCGCGTCGACATGGTCGAGAACCGCTTCGTTGGCATGAAGAGCCGCGGGGTCTATGAGACGCCGGGCGGGACGATCCTGTTCACGGCCCACCGCAAAATGGAGTCGCTGACGATGGACCGCGAGGTCATGAACCTGCGCGACAGCCTGATCACCCGCTACAGCACGCTCGTTTACAACGGCTTCTGGTTTGCGCCGGAACGCCTCGCGCTGCAAGCGCTGGTGACGGAAAGCCAGAAGAACGTCACGGGCACGGTGCGCGTGAAGCTGTACAAAGGCAACATCATCGCCGCCGGCGTGAAGAGTCCGGTGAGCTTGTACAATCCGGACATTGCTACAATGGAGGCCGATCCGTCGCAGGCGTATGACCAAGGCGACGCAACGGGCTTCATCAATCTGAACGCATTGCGGTTGAAAGTCGGCACGGGTGTGGCGCAAAATAGCGGCAAGTAAAGGTACTTTCAAGTCTATTCGGTTCGGAAAATCTATTCGAAAAACCGAATACAATTTGCCGATTTCCGGCGATTCGACCCCAATGTGTATGAAATTTCGTATATAATGGTGCATTATGCGGGACTTAGGCGAGAATCTGTATGATTTTTCGAATAGAATCGGCAATTTCGGACATATGCGAGGAAATATACTCGAAAAATCGAATACATTTCTTCTTCTGATTAATGTTGGTAAGGAGTGGGTCAGGTGAGCAAGCTGTGGGGTGGCCGCTTTACGAAGCAGACCAACCGTTTAGTTGAGGAATATACCGCCTCCATCGGGTTTGATAAAGCGCTGGCGGAGGAAGATGTGCAGGGGAGTCTCGCGCATGTCACCATGCTGGGCAAATGCGGCATCTTGCCGGAAGAGGACGTCGAGAAGATCAAGGAAGGCCTGCATCAGGTCCTGCTCAAAATCCGCCGCGGCGAGCTGGAATATTCCGTGTCGGACGAAGACATCCATATGAACATCGAGAAGCAGCTAATCGACGAGGTTGGTTCGGTCGGCGGGAAGCTGCACACCGGGCGCAGCCGCAACGACCAGGTGGCCACGGATATGCATCTCTACCTGCGCAAGCGGGTGGTGGAATTCGTTGGCCTGCTGCAAGAGCTGCAGGAGGCGCTGTTGGGACAAGCAAAAGCCAATCTCGACACGATTGTGCCGGGGTATACCCATCTGCAGCGGGCGCAGCCGATCCTGTTCGCTCATCATCTGCTGGCGTATGTGTCCATGTTTCAGCGCGACATCGAGCGCCTGCAGGACAGTTACAAGCGAATCAATGTTCTTCCGCTGGGCGCGGGGGCACTGGCTGGGACGACGTTCCCGATCGATCGCCATTTCGTGGCCGAACAGCTGCATTTTGACGGCGTATATGAGAACAGCCTCGATGCGGTGAGCGACCGTGACTTTATCGTCGAGTTTCTCGCCGACGCTTCTATTCTGATGATGCATCTCTCGCGGCTCAGTGAGGAGTTGGTCCTTTGGAGCAGCACGGAATTCCGCTTCATTGAGCTGGATGACGCGTTCTGCACCGGCAGCAGCATTATGCCACAGAAGAAAAACCCGGACGTGCCAGAGTTGGTTCGCGGCAAAACGGGGCGCGTCTATGGCAATCTGATGGGGTTGTTGACCGTGCTGAAGTCGCTGCCGCTGGCGTACAACAAAGACATGCAGGAAGACAAGGAAGGCATGTTCGATACGGTTGCTACCCTGCAAGGCGCGCTGCAGCTGTTTGCGCCGATGATTGCCACGATGAAGGTGAACAAGGAGCGGATGCGCGAGGCAGTGAACCAGGACTTCTCCAACGCGACCGACATCGCCGACTTCCTGGCGAACAAGGGCCTACCGTTCCGCCAGGCGCATGAGGTCATCGGCAAAACCGTGCTGTATTGCATCCAGAACGGCAAATATTTGCTGGACCTGACGCTGGAGGAGTTCAAGCAGTTTTCGCCGCTGTTCGACGACAGTATTTATGATGTGCTGCAGCCGGAGAGTGTCGTGAATGCCCGTAATGTGTACGGCGGGACGGCGACTCCTCAAGTCACTGCGGCGATCGAACGCGCGGAGAGTATGCTGAAAGCGGGACGTACGTGGACACAAGAGTACGCGGAAAAAAGTAAATAAGCGAAGACCTCCACTTTAGTGGTCCTACGCACATTTCGGAAACAGCCATCGTCCTCGGACGAACGGCTGTTTTTTTGTGTTCGGCCGACATGGATCGGTCCAGTTGGATGAATATTTTCAATATTTGAAATTATCAGGAATTTGCAAGAAATTTATCGAAAGTTGAAGAAACTTTCTGAAAAAACACTAAAGAAATGGTCGTAATTTGTCGAAATAGATGTTAGATCCATCACTGCCAACGCGGTAAATCTATGTATGAACTCTAACAAAATCAGAATTGGTCGACATCCGGTACCGTTTTTGCAGTTGATCGACCCCTGGCACACAGCAAGAGACGACAGGATGCCCATAAAATAAAAGGAGAAAACAAAGCATGAAGCAACTATTTACAAGGATTCGGAATTTGGTGGAAGTCAGGACATTGCGTAACCGGCTATTGATTATTTTTGCTGTACTGCTGATCGTACCCAACCTGGTGGTCTCTTACACGAGCTTCAACCGGGCCAGTGAGCAATTGCATGAGAAAATGGATGCCAGCACACAATCGAACGTGAACCTGCTCAACGACTCAATCACGCAGATCGTGGAGGCAGAAGTTCGAAATGTAGAGCAGTTGGTCCAGGAAATCGATTCGGCTCAAGTGGATACATATTCCCCCGAGCTTCGGACATTAATCGATTTGTTCGTGGAGAAACACCCGGAACTGGAAAACATGGTCGTCGGGAATCAAAACGGTGCCTGGATGAAAGCTCCTGATCCCGGCAAGCAGGATTACGATCCTCGGGAACGGGATTGGTACAAAGCCTCGTTAGGAAGCCCGGAGCAAACGGTCATTATCGATCCGTTCAAATCAGCAACGACGGGGAATTACAACTTGTATATCAGCCGTGCGCTGAAGGACCATCAAGGAGCGATCACGGTCGCCCTGGACCTTGCGGATCTTAACCAGGATGTTAGCGCCATTCGCTTGGGAGAACGTGGATTTGTCTATATTGTGGACCGCACGAACAAGTTTGTCACGCACCCAACAAGCGCGGTCGGCGAAGAGGCCGTTGGAAACCATTTATCTCAAATCAATGCGGCGGAATCGGGCTATATGAAATATACCGATCCGGTATCCGGGACGGAGCAAAGTGCGTTTTTTACAACAAATCAGCTGACGGGTTTTAAAATCGTAGGGGTTCTGGATGTGAAGGAATTCAGCGACGCTTCGCTACCGATTATGTGGACGTCTCTAATTGTCCTGGCGATCTCGTTGGTCGTTGCCGGCGTCTTGCTGTTATTGGTCATTCTAAACATCACGCGTCCGATCGAGCAGTTGAACCAATCAGCTAAACGCGTCAGCGAAGGTTACTTGAACGAGGATGTAGCCACGAAACGTAAGGACGAAATCGGACAATTGGCCGCGAACTATAACGGGATGCTGGCTTCCTTGCGGCAAATGGTTCGGGAGATGTCCGAGACGGCAAGTCAGCTTGCCGCCTCGAGTGAAGAGTTAACCGCAGGGACGGAACAGAACGCCAAGGCGGTGGAATATGTCGCCGAGTTGGTTCAGACCGCTTCGGATCAGGCGGAGAAACAAGCTTCCACCTCGGCGGAAAGTGCCGATACGATGGACGAAATGTCCCAAGGTATCCGGAAAATCGCCGAAGCATCCGGTACGATCGTCGAGTCGTCGATGCAGACGGTAGGGGATGTCCGGGATGGAAGCGAGAAGGTCAACCTCGTTGGCTTGCAGATGGAGGAAATCCGCAGATCGACGCTGGAATCGGCGGAGTTGATGCAGCAGATGAACGAGCTCAGCGGACAAGTAGCCGGGATGAGCAGCGCAATAACCGAGATCGCGAACCAAACCAATCTACTCGCGTTAAATGCGGCGATCGAAGCGGCGCGTGCTGGAGAAGAGGGACGCGGCTTCGCGGTTGTTGCGGGCGAGGTGCGTAAACTAGCGGAACAGTCTGGATCGACGGCGGAAATGATTCAACAGAACATCGGGCGGATGACCGAGCTCACGGGCAAGGCTTATGAAATGATGAATCACAAAGTGAATGCCAATGTGGAGCGAGGGATGTCGGTGACTGAGGAGGCGCAAACGGCGTTCCAGGCGATCGAGCGTTCCACGCAGCGCATCTCGGAGCAGATTCATGAGGTGTCGGCCATAACACAGCAAATGTCGGCTAGTGCCGATGAAATTGCCCACTCTGTCGAACAGATCGCAGCGACCTCGGCCAGCAGCATGGAGAGCTTCCAAGGCGTAACGGCTGCGACCGAAGAACAACTGGCTTCCATGGAGGAAATCTCCTCCGCTTCGGAAGGATTGGCACGAATGGCAGCGGATATGCATGCCCAGATCGATCGGTTTAAGTTATAACCTATAGAGGCAGTTTTAGCCCCCTGAGCCATAATCATTGGCGAAGGGGGTTATTTGATTTCCTCAATTTCCACCTTGGGCCGGGCGCAGAAATCCGCCCCGAGACGGATGGAGGTCGTAGGGAAGTCGATTAAGATGAATAGCAGCAACGCTCTTGTTCGGTATCCGCTCACGCCCGCTTTACAACGTAACAATGTTATGTTACGTTATTGGAGCAAGAAAGGAGCATGAACATGAGTGAGGAATTGATCTCCAAGAAGGAATTGCTTGATCTGACAGGGATTTCGTATGGGCAGCTATACCGCTGGAAGCGCAAAAACCTGATCCCGGAGCCATGGTTTATCCGCAAGTCGTCTTTTACGGGACAGGAGACGTTTTTTCCAAGGGAGAAAATCCTGCAGCGCATCGACCGAATTCTGGGTATGAAAGATGATTTGTCGCTGGATGCATTGGCGGATGTCTTTTCACCGAGCCCAGGGGATATCCGTCTTAGTGCAGGAGAACTTTTGGAGAGAAACATTGTTACATCTACATCCTTGAACTTATATATCGAGACTGCGGGGAAGTCTGAAGGGATGTCGCTATTGGGTTTCGATCAGATGCTTACCGTTTACGTGCTCGACAAGCTGCTGCAAAGCGGGGATATTTCACTGGAGGAAGGCCGGTTACTGGTTCAAGCACTGGAAGAATATTTGCCGGGCTTGGCCGGACAGGAATGCGGCGTGCGTCTCACCCGTAAAATGGGGGTGGCCGCTTTTATTCTGGTACCGGGGGATATCGAGATTTATATGGACCGCAGCGTCAGGACAGTCGTCCGTCTATCGCTGGCACGTTGTACGGAGGAATTGAAATTATTGGTGAGCGGGAGTGAAGGGTAATGGCGGATCGAAGCCTGAAGGATTTGAAGATCAACGGGGTGGGTCTGGCGTCCGGCGGCACGTATCGTAAAATTCAGGCTGAAGGGATAGCTACGCTAAACGGAGATATCACCTGCGAAATGCTGGGGGCTAACGGGACCCTAAAGATCCGAGGTACGGTCGACGCGGTCGAGTTCCACCTGAACGGCACCGGTTCATCGGAAGAATCATTGCGAGGCGGAAGGTTCGAGCTGGACGGGATGTTTAAAATCGGCCGGGATGTACGATTCTCTCGGTTACATGTCCGCGGGATCCTCAAGGTTGGGGGTTCCGTTACCGGGGAGTCGGCCAAGGTGGATGGCGCCTTGAAGTTGGAAGGCAACGCCGAGTTCGAGGAAGCCGAAGTGTACGGTCAGCTTCAAGTTGGCGGCATGTTGAATGCTGGACGCTTAACGATTGATCTGGAAGGCCCTAGTCACGCCAAAGAGATCGGTGGGGAGTCCATTGTCGTGCGGCAGCGAAAGAGCAAACGGCTGTTAGACTATCTGTCCTCGCTGCGGGCTTCCCGGTTAACGGCAGGCGTGATCGAAGGGGACGACATTCAGTTGGAAGGCACGAAGGCGGATGTAGTGCGCGGCAACTCGGTCGTAATCGGACCGGGCTGCGAGATTGGCCGCGTGGAATATAAGGAACGTTATGAGGTTTCGCCGCAGGCTTCGGTCGGACGCGCGGAACAGAAATAAATCGACAATGAAATAGGAGGGAATGGGGATGGCCGTACAAGTACGGGATGACCGTGATCGCAGTACCGATTTAAAAATCGTCGGCAACGGGACGTCAAACGGCGGGATGTTCAATAAGGTTAAGATCGTTGGCGAAGGCGATATCAACGGGGATGTGGATTGCCGTACCCTGACCTGTACGGGAACGCTGGAGGTTGACGGTGGATTGCGTACCGGGACAATGAAGGCAACGGGCACGATTGCTGTGTCCGGCCCGATGAGCGGCGAGGAGTTGAGCTTGACCGGCAACCTTAGTGTCCGGCGAGGCTTGAAAGTCGGCAAAGCCCGGCTTAACGGGGAGCTCCGCATCGATGGCGGCATCTCCGGTGTGGACATCGGGTTGTATGGGAGCTGCGAGCTGTCAGGCGACTGCCAAGCCGAGCGGTTGCGCCTTAAAGGAGCGATACAATCTCAAGGGACGATCAACGCGGAGCGTGTGGAAATTGCAATGTTCGGTCGCAGCCAAGCCGCCGAAATCGTCGGCGGACAGATCCGCATCGCCCCGCATCCGACATGGAAGTGGGTATCGTTGTTCAAGTCCTGGGGGACACCGGGTCTGCAGGCAAACCTCATCGAAGGCGATGTCATTCGTTTGGAAAATACCGTAGCCGACGTCGTGCGCGGCGGGGATGTCTCGATTGGTCCCGGCTGCCGGATCCGGCTCGTGGAATATACAAAACATTATCATCAGGACCCGCACGCGGAAGTGGGGGAACACCTGAACGTTTGGAGGAACGAAGGATGAACGCGCAATCAAACAGCCGTCTCGGTTTCGTCGTCGCCGGCCTGCTGCTCGGCATTTTGATGGCGGCAATGGACAATACCATCGTGTCCACCGCAATGGCAACCATCGTATCCGAGCTGGGCGGCCTGGATAAATACGTCTGGGTCACCTCGGCGTATATGGTCGCCGAAATGGCGGCAATGCCGATCTTCGGTAAACTGTCCGATATGTATGGACGCAAACGATTTTTTGTCTTTGGCATCGCTATGTTTTTGCTGGGATCCGTGTTATGCGGTACGGCCGACACCATCGTGCAGCTTAGCGTCTACCGCGCGATCCAGGGGATCGGGGGCGGGGCGTTGATGCCGATCGCTTTTGCCATCGTGTTTGACGTATTTCCGGTGGAAAAACGCGGCGCCATGGGTGGTTTGTTCGGCGCAGTATTTGGGATCTCCAGTCTTGCCGGCCCGCTGCTTGGCGCCTTTATCACCGATCATTTGAATTGGCGCTGGAATTTCTACATCAATATCCCGCTAGGCATCCTCGCGTTGTTCCTGATCCTGGCCTTTTATAAGGAATCGGCCGTCCATGCGAAGCAGCGGATCGATTGGTGGGGCGCGTTGACCTTAATCGGCTCGATCGTCGCTCTGATGTTTGCGCTGGAGCTGGGCGGGCAGTTGTACGCCTGGGATTCCGGGAAAATCCTTGGGCTGTTCGCGGCATTTGCTGTGTTATTCACCACGTTCCTGCTGGTCGAGCGTAAGGCGGAGGAGCCGATTATTTCCTTCGGGATGTTCCGTAAGCGCCTATTTGCCAGCAGTAATCTGGCCGGGCTGTTCTATGGCGCCGCGTTTATCGCTGCTTCCGTGTATATCCCCTTGTTTGTGCAAGGGGTAACAGGCGGTACGGCAACTAATTCCGGCTTAATCCTGCTGCCGATGACATTGAGTTCCGTGGTCGCTTCCCAGGTCGGGGGCTTCCTCGTGCAGCGTACCAGCTTCCGCAACGTCATGGTGCTGTCGGCCGTCATCTTTATGGCAGGGATTGCTTTGCTCGCGACGATCACGCCGGACACATCCAAAACACTGCTGTCCATCTACATGGCGATTGCGGGATTTGGCGTCGGGTTCTCGTTCTCCGTGCTGGGGATGTCCGCGATTCAAGATTTCGGCCCATCGCAGCGGGGAGCCGCCAGCTCAACTATGTCCTTCATTCGTTCGCTGGGGATGACGGTGGGGATTACCGTGTTCGGGATCGTGCAACGTAACCTGTTTGCGAATCGGTTAAGCGAATCGCTGTCCGCCACGGGCGGCGGGGCGGAAGGGCTGCCATCCATGGACGATCCGCGGACGCTGCTCGCCTCCGAAGCGCGCAAGGCGATTCCGGCTCCAGTTCTGGAGCAGATTGTGGGCGGCCTGTCGAAGTCGATCACAACGATGTTCTGGTGGACGCTCGTACCGGCAGTGCTGGCGTTGATCACGGTGTGCTTTATGGGCAACGCCAAAATGATGGGGCACGGACCGGGAGCCCCGAGTCGACAGGAAGTTAAGACGGCGGCTTCGGAGTGATTTTTACCTGAAACGAGGGTATAAAAGAAACATTTGACATCCCTCTATGAAATATGGATAATCTATAGTTCATCCTAGCAAGTTATGAGGTAATGAGGTGTTTATTAGATGAGTCAAGATTCACAGGCAATGCCCGCTTCCGGCAGTTTGTTCCGGAACCGGTTCTACCAAACGATCCTGATCTCCAACCTGTTTTTGCAGATCGGGATCTGGGTTCGCAACTTTGCGATTCTGATGTTCGTAACAGACCAGACCAACAACGATCCGCTCGCGATCTCGCTGATTTCTGTCGTGGAGTTTGCGCCCATCTTTGTGTTCTCCTTCATCGGGGGAGCGTTCGCTGACCGGTGGAAGCCGAAACGGACGATGATCTGGTGCGACTTCTTGTCCGCAGTCTCGGTATTTGCCGTTCTGCTGACCTTGTTGTATGAGTCGTGGGAAGCTGTTTATTTTGCCACCTTTATCTCGGCGATTCTATCGCAGTTCTCGCAGCCTTCGGTGATGAAGCTGTTCAAGCAGCATGTTCATCCGGAGAAGGTGCAGCAGGGAATGGCGTTATTCCAGTCGCTGGTGGCGATTTTCATGGTCATTGGGCCATCGCTGGGGATTTTCTCCTATCATCAGTTTGGGATCTATGTATCGATTGGTGTCATGGGCGTGGCGTTCCTGATCTCCGCTGTGGTGCTGTTCCGGCTTCCGGCGGATGAGGAGCAGGAGACGAAACGGGAGCAAAGCGGCAATATCCGCAAAGAATTGGCGGATGGCTTCCGTTATGTATGGCGCAGCCCGGTGCTGAAAGTGCTGGGCGCGACGTTTGCGATCGCCGGCTTCTCCGTCGGGATCATTCAGACGCTGGGGTTATTCGTCGTCACCGAACGGTTGGGTCAGCCTAAGGAATTCCTGCAATTCCTGCTGGCGGTTAACGGTGTAGCGATGTTGATTGGCGGCGGTGCGATCATGGGTTTGGCCAAAAAAGTTCCGCCCCAAATCCTGCTTGCTTTCGGGATGGCGATTAGCGCCGTTTGTATCGTGGGCATGGGGCTGTCGACCAGTGTTCCGTTAACCCTGGTGCTGCAGTTTCTGAACGGCCTGACGTTCCCTTGCATCCAGATCGGGATCAACACGATGATCCTGCAATGGACGGAACAGTCTTATGTCGGCCGCGTCAACGGCGTGCTTAGTCCGATGTTCATGGGGATGATGGTTATCATGATGTCGTTGTCCGGCGTGCTGAAAACGGTCTTCCCGCTCGTCGGGATTTATGCCGTATCCGGCATCATAATGCTGCTCGGCGCGATGATCCTGGTGCCGATCTTCAAGCATAAGCCAGCGCCGCAGCCACAGCCGCAGTTGGGCGAACAGCCGACGAGCTGAGGTTTGGAAGTAAAAAGAAGCTGCCCCAAGGGGCAGCTTC
>NZ_JALPRK010000018.1 GCF_023195895.1 Paenibacillus mellifer | reverse complement strand
TACGATAGGAAATGCAGTGTTATTTAAAGTCGTTTCGGGTCTCGTTGTAGACGACGGTGACGCCCAGGGAAAGATACGTTTCTTCCTTATAGTGGCATTGCGGACAGGTCTTCAAAGAACGATCGGCGTCCCGTTCGGAAATGAGTGGCTGGCTGCAATTAGGGCAGCGGCTTTCGAACAGTTTCTTCAAAGTGGCGCGCAAGGATCATCACCTATTTCTGATAAGTTTACTTGGTATTTATTATAACGGTTACTAGCCCGGAAGTACAGAGGAACGACAAGGGAAGTTGCACGGGGGATCTTAGACGGGAGTCGAGTGGGAGTATGGATGTTTTGCTGTTTGCGGTAATGGTTGTATTGGGGCTGGTGGGCTCCTTCTTCTCCGGATTATTAGGCATCGGCGGAGCGATTATCAATTATCCGCTGCTGCTGTTTGTTCCTGCGGCACTGGGGGCGGCTCACTTCACGGGGCAGGAGGTATCCTCGATCAGCATGTTTCAGGTGTTGTTCGCCTCCCTGTCTGGCGTACTGGCCTTCCGCAGACGTTCGACGCCGGCAGGCGGTATCCATAAGGGGCTCGTCTTGTATATGGGAGGCGGCACCTTGGTTGGCAGTCTGCTCGGAGGGCTCGTTTCGGGTTATCTGGCGAGTGGTGTGATTAACCTCGTCTACGGCATTCTGGCGGCCGTTGCTGTCGTGTTGATGCTAATTCCAAACCGCGTCGCGCCGGAAATCGGGGCGGGGGCGATCTCCTTTAACCGCGTAGTCGCGATGGCTTCCGCGCTTCTGATCGGGATCGTTTCCGGCATCGTGGGTGCCGGAGGGGCGTTTATGCTCATTCCCGTCATGTTGGCGATCCTGAAAATTCCACCCCGTACCACGATTGCCTCGTCGCTGGCCATTGTGTTGTTCTCCGCTATAGGGGGAGTAGTTGGTAAGATCGCGACGATGCCCATTCCGCTGGAACCGGTGCTGTACACCGTCCTCGGCAGTCTCGCCGGGGCCCCGCTGGGTGCCTGGATCGGGGCGAAAATCAATGTGAAATATCTGCGTTACGGATTGGTGGTCATCATCGCTTTTACGGCAGTGAAGATTTGGTGGTCGCTTCTTTAAGATATGGGCCCGTGATCGTATGGTGCGATCGCGGGCCTTCTTTGTGGCGATGAAACTTTCAGAATAGAACGGACGTTTAATGTACAGCAAGCTATATTAGAGAGCAAGGGGAGAGACAACCATCATGCCAACGCCTACATTACCCAGCCGTGCGTCGGTGAAGAGGGGAACGAGTGTCAAGAAGCGCACGTCCGTCAAGAAGCGGCGGAAGCGTGGATTTTTCTTTCTATTATCCCGATTGATGATTGCGATGATGCTTATCGGGACGGTTGCCATAATCTGGCTGTTCTTCACCCCGTCCGGCAATAATATGCGATATTTGATGGCCGACACGCTGATTACGACGCAGCATCGCCATTGGGCAAAATATATCATCGGGCAAGCGGAGTTGGACAAGCGGGTAGCTGCCTACCAGGCACGGTTCGAACAGATGGGGACGGAGAAGGACACCCATACAATCGACTTATCGAACACAGGGAAGGAAGAGGAACAAGCGGAGAAGCCGCTTGTCGAAATCGAGGAAGTCTCGGGTAACGGTTACCATGGCTATGTGATGACTGTCAACGATCCAACCAAAATTCGTTTAGGTGTGCCGGCCAAACGAGGCAAAGGGGAGAAGGTCTCCAGTATGGTAGAGCGGACCGGAGCTATCGCCGGCGTCAACGGCGGCGGATTTGCTGATCCGAACTGGAAGGGCAACGGGTTCAAGCCGATTGGGGTAGTTATTTCGCAAGGGAAGCTGTATTACAACGGCATCAGTTCAGGCGCGGCAACCCAAATCGTTGGTCTAGATAAGCAGGGGAAAATGATCGCCGGCAAATATACGTTGGAGGAGCTGGATAAGCTCGGCATACAGGAAGCGGTGACGTTCCAGCCGAGAATCATTGTGAACGGCAAAGGGCAGATTCGCAGCCAAAAAGAAGGCTGGGGCATCGCGCCGCGGACGGCCATGGGTCAACGTGAAGACGGCGCCATCCTGTTCGTCGTCATCGACGGGCGCCAGCCGGGTTACAGTATCGGCGCCAGCTTATATGACGTCCAGCAGATTATGCTGGACCACGGCGCCGTGATCGCCGCTAATTTGGACGGCGGGTCATCGACGGTATTAGTGAGAGGAGGCGGCAACATCGTCAACAAGCCTTCGTCCGAATATGGGGAACGTTACTTACCCACCTCTTTTCTTGTCTTTGAAGATCCGTCCAAGGTGAACATTCCAAACATTTGGGAGGGACTCCGCCCGCAGGATATCGATCCGGGGAAGAAGTGACATAGGTCATTAGAATTATGTATATTTTGTTACGGAGAGGGAACTTCTGACTAGTTTTGTTAATAAAACCTAGTCAGAAAGTCTTTATAATTTACTTAGATATGCCGAAATAGATAGTGGATACTTCATTGCATATTTTCATGGAAAAAGGCAAACTTGCCGAAAGGCAAGGACGCAAAGCTATAGGGACTAAAATCTTAGGATCAAGTCAGCCAGCTCCCCGGACGGTTAGAAACAGACCCACCCGGCTTAGGTGACGTCTGTTTTTTTTGTTCATTTCATGAAAGTAAATGTATATATGTCCATTATATTCTAAATTCTTCACTCCATACGAGATCTTTCCGATCATGCTTACGTTTAAGGCTTTCGACACCATGAGGATTTACTGACAAACTTGACGCCTTGGAGCATGTTCGGGGAGATTTTTTGTTTTGTCTGGAGAGTAAGAACGGAAGCGGCACATGGAGGCCGCTCGTACATGAGGTACATAACCAAAAATAACGAGGAGATGATGAGATGGCCGATCCATGGAATGGGGAGGAAGCGGAGCTGTTCTCCGATTCTCTCCGGGACAAGTATTTGACTTTCCTGGTGGAGCGGGAGCAATACGGAATTGAAATTAAATACGTCACTGAGATCATCGGAATTCAGCCAATCACAGCAGTACCGCAAATGCCGGAATATATTCGCGGCATCATCAATTTACGAGGAACGGTTATCCCTGTGATGGATGTGCGGATACGCTTCGGCATGCCGCCCCGTTCGTATTCCGATCGCACCTGCGTTATCGTCGTCGAACTAGAGGACATGCCGATTGGACTTATCGTAGATAGTGTTGCGGAAGTGATGTCCATCCCTGCTGGAGACATTGTGCCGCCACCGGAGCTTCGGGACGGGGAGAACCGATTTGTGGCGGGGGTCGGAAAGTCCGGCGGCGCCATGCTGCTTCTGCTGGATTGCAATCGATTCATTAACGAGCGACATATCACGGCGGATACATTTTAATTGAATCTAACAACTTGGGGGAATCGTCGATGAAATGGCTTTACAACATGAAAATTGGGAGAAAGTTAATTAGTTCCTTTGTTTTGGTCGCTCTTCTAGCCGGGGTGGTCGGAGTGGTAGGGCTGTCGAACATCAACAATATAGATCAGGACTACAGCGATCTCTATACGGATTATGGGATCCCAACTGGAGACATCGGTGAAGTGGGTATGATATTTAATGATACGCGGGCTACCATCCGGGATGTATTGATTAGCTCGGACGTTCAAGAAATGGACGGCTACGTGCAGAAACTGGCTGAACTAGATAAACAGATCTTGGCCGGATTAGATAAATTCGAATCGAAAATCTATTCCGATGAAACGCGGGCCGTATTTAATGAGCTTAAGGAGAACCTAAGCGCATATTCTATTCTTAGAGACCAGGTGGTGGAAATTGCGAGATCTGGTCAAAAGGAAGCGGCCACCGAAAAGTTTTATGAGGAGGGAACTCCGATTATCGGCGTGGTTGCAACTGACATTGACCGTTTATTCGAAGAAAAACGGACGAACGGGCTGAAATTATCGAATGACTTAACGGCGCAATCGAATCGGACCGTGAACTCTATGTTGGCGATTGTGGGGATTACGATAGTAGTTGCGATTCTGCTCGGAATTCTAATCTCCCGAATGATCAGCAAACCGGTTACCCAATTGATGACGGCGGCGGAGAAAATCGCCGACGGTAATTTGGACGTGGAGATCGTTAACGTACATCGGGATGAAATCGGCGTACTTGCGACATCTTTCCGTAAAATGACGGATAACTTAAACGACGTGATGACACATATCCAGGCCGCATCCGAGCAGGTTGCTTCCGGATCCAAGCAGGTTTCAGATGTCAGCATCTCCTTGTCCCAAGGAGCTACGGAGCAGGCTAGCTCCATCCAGCAGTTGTCCGCTTCGATCGAGGAAATCGCATCGCAAACCAAGTTGAACGCCGATAACGCGGCGCTGGCCAGCCAGCTAGCCGAGCAAACCAGAAATAACGCGACGATGGGCAGTGAGCAAATGAACGAGATGTTGAAAGCGATGGACGGCATCAATACCGCATCCGACAGCATCTCCCGGATCATCAAGGTGATCGACGAAATCGCCTTCCAAACGAACATTTTGGCGTTGAATGCGGCGGTGGAGGCAGCTCGGGCCGGCCAACACGGCAAAGGATTTGCCGTCGTAGCTGAGGAGGTTCGGAACCTGGCGGCGCGTTCGGCCAATGCGGCGAAAGAGACAACGGGCATGATCGAGAATTCAGTACGCAAGGTGGAGGGCGGTACAAAAATTGCGAACGATACGGCTACGGCATTGAAGGCTATCGTGTGCGACGTAGAGAAGGTAGCTAATCTGGTGGGCGATATCGCTACCGCCTCGGGAGAGCAATCCACGGGAGTAAATCAAATTAACCAAGGAATCCTGCAGGTCTCTCAGGTCATTCAAGCGAATTCAGCCACTTCGGAAGAAGGGGCGGCAGCAAGCGAGGAGTTGTCCAGCCAAGCCGATTTGCTGCGTGAGCAAGTCGAACGGTTTAACCTTCGTAAAGGCAATCTTCCGAAGTCGCTTAGAGACTCAGATGAAGTCCATCCCGACGTCCTGCGCATGCTTGGGCAAATGGCCGAGAAGAACCGCGTAAGCCAAACGGATCCACGGGCAACGGGGCATTCAGCAGCCCGTGGCGGGCGGATAGCCTTAAGTGACCGAGAATTCGGAAAATATTGAGCACTACATAAGGAAGGAAAGGCCGGGCAGAGGGATATTATCCCTTCGCCCGACCTTTTTTGATATGATAAATTCTCCATGGCTAGCGCATCTGCGGCTGACGAAGGTACATGATGGCAACCGTTCGTGGACCGCAGTGACAGGAGATGGCGCACCCGCCTTCAATAATGGAGACTTCTTTGACGTCCGTCTTTTCGAGGAGTGTATTCCTAATGAAGCCAGCAGCTTTCTCGGCTAGCGTCTGCGCAACGATGATGAGCTCCCGATCGACCTTGTGGACGTTATCAATGAAGTTGTAAAGCATTCGTTCGACGGCCTTCTCCGTTTTGCCACGGTACTTATCAGCCGAGATGACCAACCCTTCTTTCACTTTCAACACGGGCCGGATCTTGAGTAAGCTTCCGATCATATGCTGAACGCTGGAAGCACGGCCCCCTTTATGCAGGTAGTCGAGACTGTCAACCAGCACTTCAATTTCGACCCGTTCCCGCATTTCCTCCAGCATGCTGACCAGTTCGGAAGGGCTGGACCCCTGCTTGGCAGCGATGGCGGCTTTCAAGACCAGTAAGGCAATCCCGCCGGAAACATTCAGGGAATCTACGACGTGTACACGTCCCTCGGGAAATTCAGCTGCGGCGATCAATGCGTTTTGGTACGAGGACGAGAGCTTGGATGACATGCTGATGTAGACGATCGTATGCCCTTGCTCGATCCAAGGTGAGAAAGCGGAGATGAAATCGGCCGGGGCGGGCGCTGCCGTTCTAGGCAAGACTCCGTCCTCACTGACACGCCGGTATATGTCGGCGGTGGTAATCTCCAGTTTATCTTTGTAGGCGGTCTCGCCGAATATGACATAAAGCGGAACGATGCCGATATCGTAGGCGGAGGCCCAGGTCTCCGGCAGATCCGAGATGCTGTCGGCGAATATTTTCACAAGTGTCAATCCATTTCCCCCAGTTGGCTTAAATATCAAAGCGGTTTCTTTGAATTATAGAGGAGTCTAGACCGATAATCAAAAAAGATGACCTCCGGAGATCTTGCGAATAGAGCTTAATCCTTGTTCCATATGAAGCGCTGACGATATTTCCGCGGGGAAATGCCCTCTGTTTTACTGAAGCAGGCCGTGAAATACGCGGCTTGGTTAAAGCCGACCTGTTCGGCAATTCGCTCGATCGTCAGGTCCGTCTGGAGGAGCAGCAGTTTGGCCTGTTCGATGCGCAGGCGCTGCAGATAAACGGCAGGCGAACAGCCGAACACCTTCTGCATGCAGCGCGCGATGTACACCGGGTGGAAATTGATGTTCTCTCCAAGCTTTTGCGCGGAAAAAGGTTCATCGTAATGCTCGCGCAGATAGGAAGCGGCTTTCTCGGCGCAGGCCGATTGCGGAGGAAGTCCGGCATGGGCGGATGAGGCGGATAACTCCACAATTACGTCTTGAAAAAGAGCCTGCTGACGCAGCCGGACGCTGTCCAAATGGATGTTCCGATTCAAGTCGACCAGATCGTTTAACAAGGTGATGATTTTTTGCGGCTGGGCTAGCTTCGCATATTGGGGCAAGGGGACGGTATATGACGTAGCGGTGAACGGAGGCAGGGAAATCGACCCGGGGATATCCTTATCCGTCATACTGCATCCGCAATGCCGATATTCTTCGTCCTCAACGACCCGCCAATCGCCCATCAATTGAAAATGCAGCCAATGGTGAAGGGTTGCCTCCCGGCAGCCTTCCAGCGCATAGTGATAGCAGTCCGGGCGGAGAATCAGGGCGTGTCCGGCTGCCACTTCGTAATCACGGCCTTCCTCTCCGATGAATAAGCGCCCGTGTTCGACGACTAATAGGTCGAAGGCGCCGATATTTTGCCGGCTGGGATGCTTGCCGTTCACCGGGATCACCGCCGAGCCGCTGACGATGTAATGGGGAAGAGGGGGCGCGGTAAACTCAATTATAGGAGGCAAAATATACCAGCTCCTCTTAGGTTGGAATATTGAAAGATTCAGTTGATTCTATGATACATCAAGATGAGGTTAACATCTATAATGTGTTTCATGTTAACACGACGACAGGGAGTCCAACGGATTCTCCGATATCCAGGAGGTTGTAATAATGAAGAAAATGAAGAGCGGCGAGAAGGATAAATTTTCCCTCTGGTTGCTCGCTTGGCCTATATTTATCGAATTGTTCCTGCAAATCCTGCTGGGCACCGTCGACACGCTGATGGTTAGCCGAATTTCCGACAATGCGGTTGCGGTCGTCGGGTTCTCCAACCAGCTGTTTAATGCGTTGACCACGCTGTTTGCTACTGTAGCGAGCGGTGCGGGGATCGTCATCGCCCAGAAAATCGGGTCAGGCCGTGAGGAGGACGCTCGGACCGTGGCGATTATCGCTTTTAAAGTAACGGCTGCAATCGGGATTTTCCTCAGCATTCTGCTGATCGCCGTACCGGGCCCGATCGCCACAATGCTGCAGTTGCCGGACGAACTGCTGCCGCTAGCTAAAGTCTATATTTCGATCGTGGGCGGCGGGATGATATTGACCGCGATGATCTCCATGCTGGGGACAGCGATCCGCAACACCGGGAATACGAAAGGGCCAATGTTTACGGCGATCGGCATGAACGTCATTCATATAATGATGAACTATTGCTTTATCTTCGGAGCCTTCGGATTTCCCCAGTGGGGTTTGACCGGAGTAGCCATTTCAACGGTGGTTAGTCGCTTGATCGCTACGGTTGTCCTGCTCTTTATTTTCCTCGGCACGTTCCAGCGGCGGATCGGGATAAAGGACATTCCGGTGTTTGATCGTAAGCTGTTCAAGGAAGTGCTTGTGATCGGCTGGCCGCTTGGCGTCAATTCGGCAAGCTGGGTCTTCTCGCAGCTGGCGATCTTCTCGTTCCTTGCCGTGCTTGGCGCCACTGAGCTGGCAGCCAGGACGTACATGAATACGCTGGAGTCGTTTTGCTTCATGCTTGGCTTCTCGCTGGCGATGGCGGCGCAGATCCAAATCGCTCACCTGTACGGGGCGGGTAAGACGAAGGAAGCGTATCGCGCGGTCTACCGAGTGCTGACCTTCGGATTACCGCTGGTTATCGTTAACGCCTTTATTCTCGTGTTGTTTGGTCCAAAGCTGCTGGGACTGTTTACGCAGGATGCCGAGATCCTAACCCTCTGCGCTGCGCTGCTTTGGCTAAATCTGCTGCTGCAGCCGGGCAAAATGATTAACATGGCTCTGGGCAACTCGTTGAATGCAGTAGGGGATACGCGGTATACGATGATCATTTCCTTAATCTTCATGTCGGTGGTGGCAACCGGCTGCTCCTATCTATTTGGCGTTTCGCTTGGATGGGGCATTATTGCAATTTACGCTTGCATGATCAGTGATGAGTATATCCGCGGCGTCTTCTCGTTCTTCCGTTGGAGAGGGCGTAAGCATCTACGTATGAAAGAACAAGAGCTGCTTCAGGAACGTGGATTCAACCAAGAAAGCCACGGGCAAGCGCAAGGGAAAACGGCGATGGACGGAGTAGCCACTCCGGCGTTGTAAGGAATAGACAAAAAGAGCCGCAGGACGGTCCGATTAAGGACTCCTGCGGCTCTTTGATTTAATATTATCGTGTCATTCTTTAGTTTCCTTCACCCGGTCAGGCAGTTGTTGGACGTAGCTGTCGCTGAGGCGTAGCAGTTCAAGGGCTCGGTTATATTCGCTTTCCGTCGTCAGTGCTTGATCCACGCCGTCCTTCGCCAGCGGGTATTTCGTACCGTCATTGTACCAAACCCCTGGGATAAATAATGCCTGGTCGTTCAGAAACGAGCCGGACGGGAGATAGTAACGTTGAGGTAACAAGTTGTAAGTCGTTTGATTCAAAATATCCTCACCGAAGTGGATGTGGTTATCCAGCTTTATGCCGAACAGGTTGGCTACCGTTGGCAGAATATCAACCTGGCCGCCGACATTGTTCATTACCGCAGGCGTATCCACGCCCGGGGCATGAATAAGCATTGGAATGTTCATCATATCGATATAGCTGTAATCCCGGCCGTAAATCTCTTTCATCAGTTCAAGCCCATGTTTGTCCAGCGAATACATCGGCAAGCCGAGATGATCGCCGTAAATCACAACGACACTGTTATCCCAAATGCCTTTTTGCTTCAGATCTTGAATGAACTGACCCAACGCATAGTCCGCATAACTTTGCGCCCGCAGATAATCGCCGACCATATTGTCCTGATAACGCTCCGGAAGTTGGATTTTATCCTTCTCATGCGGCGTCGTAAATGGATGGTGCGCCGTCATAGAGATGACTTGGGTATAGAAAGGCTGTCCGGCTTGCTGCATGCGATCCAGTTCGTCGGCTGTTTTCTTATAGAGCACTTCATCCGAAGGTCCAAAGAAGACAGTGTCCTCGGTACCAAACCATTTCTGGTCGTAATAACGGTTAAAGCCAATCGCTTTGTACAACTCGCCGCGGTTCCAGAAATCAACGACATTGGTATGGAACGTCGCGGTATCATAACCTTGATCCCGCATGAGCTTCGGCAAGCTCGGCAATTCCTTGTCCGGGTAGTTTTGCGTCGCCGCCTCATTATATGGAATGTAGAACGAGGTATTAACGACAAACTCAGCGTCGGACGTATTGCCTTGACCCACCATTTGATAGAAATGCTTGAAGTAGGTGTTTTCCTTCACCAGCTTGTTCATGTTCGGCGTCACTTCCTGACCGTCAATCTTCAGGTCGATTAGGAAGTTCTGGAACGATTCCATCTGGATAATGATCAGGTTCTTGCCTTTGGCGGTACCGAAATACTTCGGTTCGGCCGGGGTGGTAATCCCCTTCAAGTTGTCGATTTTCGCCTGAGAGATCTGGTTTTTATCGACTAACTCTTCTTTCTTGCTGCTGGAGAAAATCGTGAACGTTTCATAGTTCAGGATGCCCATTTGCTCGGCTTGCTTAATTTCATTCATGCTGGCCCGGTTTGGCCATACGTTGAAGATACACAGCAGTAGCGAGAAAGCGAAAATGCCGGCAATGACGCCTGTGCTGGCTTTCTTCAGATTAAAGAAAGCTTTAAGCTTCTCAGCGCGTTTCTTCCGGAACAGCCAGAAGCCGATCACCACGATGTCCAAGAAGATCAGCAGATAATAGGGAGCCAGCAGGGAGAACACACTGTTCTTCACGGCGGTTACCTGATTCACTTGCTGCAGGGCAGTATAATTGACGATAACCCCATAATATTTATGATACATAACGGCTGCGAAGAAAATGGCAGTAACAATCAAGTTTACAGTTAGATAAAGGCCGATCTTACGTTTGGAGGAGAACCACTCAATCAGACAGAACAAAACCCAGATAAACGGGATTTCCTTCAGCAATGGCCCCCAAGCGGGTACTCCATCAAAAATGGATGTCCAGACGAGATAAATCTTCATGATCATAATGACGGAGAAAAAGACAAACGGCTTGATATTGGCGAGCCGGATGCGATTGAATTGTAACACTTCGTTTCCTTCCTTTCCGCAAAAGCTCCTTTAGTTGAAATTAATGCTTAGTTAACAATTTTAACGCCCCATATATAATACATGAAATGATCGTAAGAATAAAATTAATCAATTCACTCAATTAGCAAGATATTCCACTCAAAAACGGATGAACTGCGTATAAACTCAGATTCTTGACGAATAACGCCCCTTTTTGGTAAATTAAAGGTATTCCTTCTTTTTGAATAACCTGTTTAATGAAAATTCAAAAAGTCAGGTTTAGAGCACCGAGAAGGTTGAATGAAGCTAGGGACTGAGTAGCGGAGCGTAGCTGGAAGCTACGAGAGCAACGGAAGGCCCGGGTGAATTCAAGATTCGATGTCGAGATAACTTCTTGTCTTGCTTCGTGATCGAAAGATGACTTTTTGAATAACCTCTATAGAGGAGAGATATTGATGTCGGTGAAGGTTCTTAACTAGTTAACTTCATAGAGACGGTTACACAGAGTACAGAACGTGCCGCTTGAAATCCAAGCGCGCCCGTATTTTCTTGTACGCTTGTTTCGGTCTATGAATGAGTTAAGAACACACGCGGGACATCTTGCAGCTTCTCCCTAGCTGCCGTCATCATGATTATGATGAAGCCGTGCTGTTTTCAGCACGGCTTTTTTGATGATCTGATCGGCAACAGCGGGAGAGGTCTAGGCAAAGGATGGCATACGTGCCGTCCTTTGCCTTTTTTCATTTCAGAAAGAAGGAATGACAACCCATTGAAGGAGGTTCTACCTTGAATACATTTTCGTGTAGTACGTTGGAATATGAGAGCATTAAGCAGGATTTGTTGGGATACGCGGTATCGTATGCCGGTCGGCATCGAATCGAGGAGCTTACGCCGATGGTGGGAAAACGGGCGATCGAGCGGGCGATTGCAGAAACCGCAGAAGCGCTCGCCCTGTATGGGAAAGGGGCCAGCGTACCGCTGCCCTCGCTGGAAGGGATCGAGCTGGTCGTCTCTTTGCTTGGCACGGGTTATTTGTTCACCGAACAGGATCTGATGGCGGTGCAGACCTTCCTGCACAGCTGCGGGCAGTTGAAGAAATATATGGCCTCTAAAGGTGAATTGGCCTGGCGGATCGGCATTTATGCGACCGACCTGCAAGATTTGCCCTCACTGCAGCAGGAAATTCTTCGGTGTATCCGGTTCGGGGTAATCACGGATGAAGCGAGCCGAGAGCTGGAGAAGACACGCAAAAAAATCGCCGTCGTCAAAGAGCGGATTCAGAAGCGCATTCAGTCCGTTATGGCTCGCCATGCTTCGATTTTACAGGAGAACATCGTGAGCGTGCGCGGCGGCAGATATGTGATTCCGGTCAAAAAGGATTATTACAAGCAAGTCAACGGGCGTATGCTGGACCAGTCGACCAGCGGGCAGACGGTGTTCATCGAACCGCAGGAGGTCGCTGCGCTGCAGGGCGAGCTGGAGTTGCTACAAGGAGAGGAAGCTCGGGAGGAGGCCAAAATCTTAGGTTACCTCGCCGGTTTAGTCGAACGAGAAGCAACGGATCTGGTTAGGAACATCGAGATCACCGGGACTTACGACTTTATATTTGCCAAAGCGAAATATGCTGCAGCGATCGAGGGGGCTCCGGTACAGCTCAGCGAGACCGGCGAAACGGTGATTCGCGGGGCTAAGCATCCAAAGCTGCTGCAAACGATGGTCCCGCTGGATGTCGCGATAGGTACCGATTATCGGACGCTGATCATCACCGGCCCTAACACCGGCGGAAAAACGGTTGTCCTAAAGACGGTGGGTCTGCTGTCCTTGATGGTGCAATCGGGGCTGCTGGTGCCGGTTTCGCCGAACAGCCGGTTTGCGGTATACCAAGGCATCCGCGCGGTCATCGGGGACGGACAGAACCTGGAGCAGTCGCTCAGCACCTTCTCCGCTCAGATCGGGGCTTTGGTACAAATTCTGCAGGAAGCGGGGCCTTCTACCTTGGTGCTGATCGACGAGTTGGCCGCAGGTACCGACCCGGGTGAAGGGATCGCATTATCGATCGCGGTTCTGGAGGAGTTCGCACGCAAGGGTTCGACGGTGATGGTTACGACACATTTTAACGAACTCAAAACGTTTGCCTCACGTGCGGAAGGCTTCGAGAACGCGCGGATGGAATTCGACGCCGAGACGCTGCGCCCATTATACCGATTGACCATCGGGCAATCCGGCCGCAGCTACGCGATCGAAATCGCCCGTAAGCTAGGGATGTCCGGCGGGATCATCGAACGCTCGCAGCATATCGTCGGCCGACAGCAATCCGCTGAGGGTTCTGGAAGCGGCGGCATCCGGTGGGATGATATTATTGTACCGTCGAAGCAAGCCGCGGCTCCACAAGTGTCCATGCCTCGGAATCGCCGAGAGGCAGACGGCGGACAAAAGGAAGCGGACGGGGCCTCCTCCGGAGAAGCCGCTGAAGTGGCGATCCAACCGCCCCATAAGTTTGAGGTTGGCGACGCCGTCCTGGTGACGTCCATTGGCAAAATCGGCATCGTTGTTGTACCTCCGGATTTTCGGGGAATGGCATGGGTGCAGGTTCAGAAACAGAAGATCAAAATCAACCATAAACGGTTGAAGCCATATCTCAAGAGCGAGTCACTTTACCCGGAGGACTACGATCTCGATATCGTATTTGATTCCAAGGAAAATCGGAAAAAGCGCAAGCTGATGAGCAAACGCCATGTGGAAGGGCTGGAGATCATCAAAAGGCCTGGGGAGGATTGAGGATTAAACCTGGGCGGATGGTGATTAGGTTGAAAGCCCGTCTCATCTGAAAAATAGAAAAGTGCAGGTATTTCAAGCTCATCAGCCGAATTTCGGCAGGTTGAGCGAGAATATCTGCACTTTTTCTTTTGTGTTTTCGATTCTTACTCATTGCTGATGTGAATGGGAACCCATTAAACGGCTGCGGCCAACTGCTTGGCGAGCGTCGCCACAAATTGCTCCAGGAATGCTTGGTCCTCGGCATCAAATCGCCCTTTCAGCGGACTGTCGATGTCCAGTACCCCAATGAGTTGGTTATCAACGACGATTGGTACGACGATCTCGCTGTTGGACGCCGCATCGCAAGCGATGTGGCCTGGGAAAGCATGAACATCTTCGATTCGCAGGGTTTCTCGGCGTTCCGCACTGGTTCCGCACACGCCTTTACCGAGTGGGATCCGGATGCAAGCCGGAAGGCCTTGGAACGGTCCGAGTACTAACTCCTGGCCGTCGAACAAATAAAAGCCAACCCAATTAATATCCTCTAAGAAAAAGTTAAGCAGCGCAGAGGCATTGGCTAAATTAGCTACCTGGCTGCTTTCCTCGCAAATGAGTGCTTGAAGCTGCGATAAGACGGCGTTCTGCCGTTCTTCGCGGGAGCCGCTATAATCGCTGGCATGAAACATAAGTCATTCCCTCCTTGAAGTTGCGGGCGGACCAAGGCCGTCGACAGTACTAAAATCTATTATAAATAAGTTTTTTGCCGAGGGATAGCATTCCTGTGGACGGGGGATATTTTTTTTACAAAGTCCGACACCGAGTGCTAATTTTTATCAAATTTGCAAAATATGTTTTTTGGCATCATGAGGTAAAATAGGGACAAGATTAATGAAAAGGTGATTTTTATGGTACCTCAAACTCTCCGAGGCGCAAGCCGTAACAATAACAAAATCAGCAATGATCTGAAGGCGACCATTGAGCACCTGCGTCTGGAATTGATGAATGCCGCTACTCAAGACAACTTCAGCAGCGGCACGATTCTGGAATTAAGCCAACGCCTGGATCAGTATATCGTCATGGCCCAAAGTCAGATGCTCGGTAAATAAGCGGCCGCCGGTTCGTTCGCGCCTAATGCCTTCTCGATGAAGGTCTGGACCTGGTCGGCATACCGCTTCGGATTGATGCCGTAGGAATTGGCATGAACTGCGCCCTCCACGAGCAGCAGTTCTTTAGGTTCGGGCTTATGACGGTACATCTCCCGGCTCATATAAGTCGGTACGTAGTTGTCTTCCGTGCCATGGATGAACAACACCGGCAGCGTGCTGTTTTCGACGGCTTTAATCGGGCTAACCTGGTGCAGTCGGAAGCCAGCTTTGCGCTGCAGCAGCTTGTCAACCAGCGGCAAGAGCGGTCTGGCCGGCAGCCTATTCAGCTTGGAAATTTGATGACGCATGAGCTCCGTCAGATCCGAGTAGGGGCAGTCGGCGATCACGAACTTCACATTGGGATGGGCAATGGAGAGATACTCCAGAACCGTTCCTCCCCCTAAGGATTGGCCGTGCAGGCCGATCGCGCTGTTTTCTCCGTAATTCTCCAGGATCCAATGCACCCACGTTTGGACATCGTATTTCTCCTGATAACCATAAGTTGTGTAGCTGCCCTCACTTCCGCCATGCCGGCGCTGATCCACGAGCAGAATGTTAAACCCCGCCTTTTGAAACATGTCGATATATTGGGTAGAGGCAAGCAGGGATACGGTATAACCGTGAACAATGATCATCCAACGGTGGCTCTCAGGGAACAGCTCCAGCACGTACCCGTTTAACTTCAACCCATCCCGGGACATCACTTGTACCGCTCTTTTGGGCAACCGCTCGAACTGTTCGCGGGTATAGACGCCCGTTCGTTCTAAATATTCGTAAATGCTCTCATTCGTCTGCAGCCGCATCTGGGTGATTTGGTGAACCGCAAAGCGCGGCACCCCGCTCACAAATATCAATACGGCAAGCAATATAACCAAAATCACGATCGTAAATACCATGTGCGTGGGTTCCTCCTTGCGAGCCTATCCGTAAAGCTCTCTATGTCTATAATAGTATCACCGAAAAGTTGGAAGGAAAATCGCCTGTCTTGAAAATTTGCCCATCCCCTTTGACGAGCTTACAACGATATGATTAGCTATTAAAGGATGTTACATCGCACGAGCGAACGCGGCTAGGAGGAGATGGCAAACGTGTATAAATGCGACGGAGACATTCCCGTACTGGAAAGCGAAAGGCTGCGTCTGCGGCGGATGGAGCGGAGCGATGCCGAGGAGATGTTCCGTTATTGGAGCGATCCGGAAGTCATAAGGTATATGAACCTTCCGCCGTTTGCTTCGGTGGAGGATGCCTGGGAAATGATTAATCTGCTTAACGGTTTATCCGAAAGCGAAGACGCTTTGCGTTTCGGTATCGAACTCAAGGAAGAACAGAAGCTGATCGGCAGCTGCGGCTTTAACGTGTGGGAGCTGGCAGGAGCCTATCGCGGTGAAATTGGTTATGACCTGGGGCAGGAGTATTGGGGACATGGTTATATGTCGGAAACGCTGCGAATGCTGCTCGCGTATGGTTACGAAACGATGGGATTGAACCGCATTGAGGCATTGGTCGATCCGCGTAACGATGCTTCCCGCAAGCTGCTAAAGGCGTTCGGATTTGCAGAGGAAGGATTACTAAGGCAATATCAATGGACGGAGAGTGGCTTCGTGGATTTGCTGATGTATTCCTTGCTGAAGAAAGAGTATTACAAAGGAGGAGCTACCTAACGATGAAGCAAAGTAAAGAGAACGGAGGTGGATTCCTTCACCGCCTTGATCCGCTCAGCAAGTTGGTCGCGTTAGCTTGTCTTGCCGCGCTCGCCATGCATTGGGATGACCCGAAGTGGCAGGCCGTTCTGCTGTTAACGTTGATTGTGGTGGCTAAGCTGGGGGCCGGGATGAGTTGGCATCGGTTACTTCGTCGCATCGCCTGGATCTTAGGTTTTGGCCTGCCTTTATTTGCGGTAACTCTGGTTGCCGTACAGCTGCGGGAAGGCACTGCTGGGGGCCACTTACCGTTGTCGATGGCTGCACTAAGCGACGCCGCTGCCGTGACTCTGCGGATGATCAGCTTATTTCTGTCCTCGCTGGCATACATTGAGTCAACGGACCCCAAGGATTTCGTCGTGATGATGACCACCCGGTTAAAGCTGCCGTACCGGTTTGTGTTTGGGATCTCGATGGCGTTGACGTTTCTGCCGCTGCTGTCGGAGGAAGGCCGTCAGGCTGCAGCGGCCCGTAAACTTCGTTTGGGCCGGCGGCCGCGAGGGATTCAGGAGCGAATGGAACAGCGGCGAGGTCAGTTGGTGACCGTATTTACCGGAGCGATAAGGCGTGTGGAACAAACCGCAGGGGCTATGGATGTCAAGGGATTTGGCGCGTATCGGGAGCGTACTTTCTTGCGGGATGTGCCGTTTGAGGCTGTTGGCGTATGGACGATTCTGTTAAGTTTTGTTTTGACGGCGGGTCTGTGGAGGGTGTGAGGGCTGAACCCTTTTCAGCTTAGGGAGGGCTATTGCTCTAAAAAAAGGACTTGACGTGAATTGATTGTTAACCTAAATTATGATTTATGGTTAACAATAGGTGGCGTAGAGAGGATGGTTCAAGTGAAGGGAGCAAGTTCGAATAAGGTGTTTCAGCGCTTTACCACACTGGATATCGTGCTGATGGCGATGCTGGCGGCGGCGAATGCGGTATTGACGGTTTTTCTGTCACCGCTCAATCAGGCGCTGAATGGGCTGGGGGGACCGATTCTCACCTCGACGATTACCGGGTTGTATATGATTTATGGATTGCTGGCCTATTACATTATCCGCAAACCGGGTACGGCCTTGATTACCTACGGAATAGGGGCGGTTGTCCAAGCCTTTATGGGGACGGCGTATGGCATTTTGTCCTGCTTCGTGGCCGCTGCCTGTTATTTGGTGATCGTGGAGGGGGCGTTTGCCCTTGTGCGATATAAAAAGTGGAGTTGGCCGATGCTGATGGTGACGGGAGGCGCGATGGTGCCGGTGTGGTTCTTCTTCGCAGCCCAAATGTTCGGTTATACAAAATGGGGAATGGATGTCCTGCTGATCGCATTGGTTGTCCGGGTACTGAGCGGGATGATTCTGTGCGGCTTGCTGGTCAAGCTGCTCGGCGACGCATTGGCAGGCAGCGGACTCCTACGCCGCTTCGCGGCAAGCCGCCGGATGGAAGCGTAAGATGTCGCGGCCCGCACTGGAGCTGCACGACGTCAGCTACGCGTTCGAGCCGGACGGGGTTCCGGCGGTGCATGGCGTAACGCTCACCGTGGAATGCGGGGAGTGGGTGGCGCTCGTCGGTGCCAGCGGCAGCGGCAAATCGGCCCTGGCGCAGCTAATCAGCGGGTATCTCCCCCGAACCGGGGGAGGGCGCCGCACGGGCCGAGTGCTCGTGGACGGCGTCGATCCCGCGGAAGCGGAGATCGGCGAGGTGGCCCGGCGCGTCGGGGTCGTGTTCCAGGACCCCGACGCACAGCTCGTGCAGGGCCGGGTCGAAGACGAAGTCGCCTTCGGCCCGGAGAACCTGCGTGTGCCCGCCGCCGAGTTGGAACGGCGGGTAACGGATGCGCTGGCGGCGGTGGCGATGACGCCCCGTCGCCATACACCCGTGCACGCGCTGTCCGGCGGCGGACGGCAGCGCACCGCAATTGCAGCGGTGCTGGCGCTGGAGCCGCCGCTGCTCGTGCTCGACGAGGCGGCGGCCAGCCTCGACGCCGCCTCGCGCCGGCGGCTGCTGGCGCTGCTGCGCCGCCTGCACCGCGAAGGCCGGACCATCGTGACGATGTCCGGCCGGATGGACGAGCTCGCGCTGGCTGCGCCGCGGCTCGTCGTGCTGGACGCCGGAACCGTCGCGTTGGACGGTCCGGCGGAGCCCCTCCGCCGCGGCGCGAGCGCGCGGCTGGAAGCGCTGGGCCTGCTGCCGGCCGATTCATCGGCGGCGGCAGCAGGCCCAGGCCCAAGCGGCGGCGGCCCAGCGGGGTCCGCCGCCACCGCCGCCGCGGCGCGCGGACTCCCGCGCACGCCGGCGGCTCCCGCGCCGCTGCTCGAGGCGCGGGGGCTCAGCTACGCCTTCGCCCGCGGGGCCGAGTCGGTGCTGCGGGATGTCCGCCTGACGCTGTACCCTGGCGAGTGGCGGCTGCTGTGCGGGGACAACGGTTCCGGCAAAACCACGTTGTCCCGCCTATTGATGGGCCTCCTGCCCCCACCTAAAGGAACGGTGTTCTGGCAGGGCCGGGACACCGCCCGCCGGACGCTTTACTTTCTGGCGTCCGAGATCGGCTACGTGTTTCAGCAGCCAGAGCAGCAATTCGTCGCCTCCACCGTATGGGACGAGCTGCTGTACAGCCCGCGCGCCGAGCTGCGGCTGCGACCGCAGGATCCCGAGCCAGAGGAGCTGCGGCAAAGGGCTGAACGCATGCTGGCAGCGATTGGCCTGGAAGGCAAAACCGATGAATCCCCGTATTGGTTAAGCGGCGGAGAGAAGCGGCTGCTGAGCGCGGCTTCGGTCATGATTTGTCCGAAACGTTTGTACATTCTTGACGAACCTACCGCGGGCATCGATTATGGCGGCGTTCGCTTGCTCACGAATTTATGCCGTGAGGCGGTGGGGCAGGGGGCCGCGCTGATCATGATCACCCACGAGCCGGAGCTGTTTGAAGGAGAAGTCGTCAAACGCTGGCGAATGACCGAAGGGCAGCTTAGGGACGAGGAGCTGGAGGAAGCGAAGCGGAGATAGCGACACGATTGCGATACGGACGACAAGCCGGGAACTGATCCCGCGTTTGCCGTCCTTCTTTCTTTTTTCAGGGCATTCTACTATAATGGATGCTTATGAAATCATTGTTCGGATGGTAGAGAAAGGAAGTATCGTTCATCATGAAAGCAACCAAACTGAAACGTAACTATATCCTGACCGGTTTGCTGTTGTCCACGTTTTTAGCTGCGATCGAAGGCACGGTGATCGGCCCGGCCGGACCTCGCATCGTTGGTGATTTAGGCGGAGCCCGGCTGCTCAGTTGGGTGTTTACCGCTTATCTGTTGACGATGTCTGTGACTACACCGATATTTGGGAAAATCAGCGACCTGTACGGACGCAAGCCGGTGTTCGTCATCAGCTCGCTGTTGTTCTTGGCCGGCTCCATTCTGTCCGGGACAGCTCAGAGTATGGGGCAGCTCATCGGGTTCCGCGCCTTGCAAGGGATCGGGGCCGGTGGTCTGGTGCCGGTTACGTTTACGATCATCGGCGATATTTATTCCATCGAGGAACGCTCCAAAATTCAAGGCTGGATCAGCTCCGTTTGGGGCATTTCCTCCTTGATTGGTCCGCTTCTGGGCGGTTATGTCGTGGATTCGTTGAATTGGCGCTGGGCCTTCTACTTTAATGTGCCGTTTGGCTTGCTGTCGCTGTACTTCATCATCGTCTATCTGCAGGAGCGGATCGAGAAACGGAAGGTGAAGGTAGACTATCTGGGAGCGGCAACCTTTACGATTGGTGTATCCGCCTTACTGATCGGGCTGGCGACGGGCGGACAGCAGCTGGCCTGGACTTCGCCATGGCTGATCGGGATCTTCGCCGTGGCGGCTTGCTTCCTGGTGTTGTTCTTCGTGGCGGAAGGGCGGGCGGCGGAGCCGCTGGTGCCGCTAAAGTTGTTCCGGATCCGCGACATCGCCTTCTCCAATTTAACCAGCCTCTTAGCCAGCGCGCTGTTGATCGGTTTAACCTCATACCTTCCCCTTTGGATTCAAGGGGTACACGGCCAAAACGCGACGATTTCCGGGCTGGCGCTTGCCCCGATGTCCATCGGTTGGATGTTGGGTTCGGTCCTGGGCAGCCGTTGGCTGATTTCCCGCGGCTCTCGTTACACTTCGCTGATCGGCATGATCATCATTGCCATAGGTGCGGCGGGGTTGGCTATGATCCATGAGGAAACATTGATTTGGCCGCTGCTCATCTTCAACGCACTATACGGAATCGGGTTCGGCTTCTCGTTTACCGTATTTACCATCATCGCTCAATCTTCCGTTGGCTACAGCCTTCGCGGGGCCTCTACAGCGCTGAACTCCTTCGTCAAATCCATTGGGCAGACGATCGGCGTCACCGCCTTTGGTACCTTGATCGATCTGCATATCGCAGCCCAGACGAAGAATGGTACGTCCTCGGGTGTCCCGATTTCACAGGACGATATCGACCAACTGCTGTCTCCCGAGAAAGTACATCTGCTAGCTCCTGAACTCTGGGGGGAGTTGAAGCAGGTTCTGGCGCAAAGCCTGCATACGTTGTTTATCGTCATGGTCGTCATCGCTGTTGCTGGCATCCTGTGTGCTTTAGGGCTGCGTAACCGGGCCCCGGGGCAAGAGGACGACGATACCGCAGGCGAGCCTGTCGTGGACAGAACCTAACCCTGTTTTTCATCTTCCGGTATAAAAAAGTCAGCCTCTTCGCACCTTAACGGGAAAGGGGAGGTGTAACTATGAACAAGGAAATGAATATTGATCAACACACGCTGGTGGACGCCTGGCAGAAGCAACTGCCGGAATATCTGAATCCGGGAGATTCCGCGCAGGTGCAGGCCGATGCGGCGAACCCCCAAGGGCTGCGGATTCATATTAATGCGGCGGGACATCAGTTTTATTCCTTTGATTTTCAATGCGCATATATGGACCCGCGCGAGGTTCGCGTTGAGTTGGTTGATGTGGAGCGGGACGGGCAGACCATAGCGGAGGACAGCGTGCAGATCCAGGAATTGACCGGAGATTATGTCCGCCATATCCATGAATGTGCGCAAGCGTTGTCGTCGATGACGAACCCTTAAGGAGAAAGCGAGGTTAAATGCGATGGCACGAAGCAAATCGGGTAGCGACAAAAATTTGACCAATGTGGTTGAGGATTTGGATCGGACTCCGGTGAATGCGCATCAGGCCCAGCAGATGCAGCAACAGGTGAATGACCGCCGGCACCGGGACATCAATAATCGCGACAACAACAAGGATATGGATCCAACCCATTAGTTTAGGTTTAGGGGGGAGGGAGTTAGGCTTCCGTCCTTAACGTGATTTTTTAACCTTATGGAGGCAGGGTTGGCGGTTCAAGCTTCAAAATAACGTGATGGTTTCACCCTATTTGAGCATAAGTCGGCGAATCACGCTCTTTTTTACCCGATAACGTGAAAAAATCACCTTATTTTGCTTGGATCTAGAGAGATCGGCGAAATAAGGTGATTACACCACTTTATTCAAAAAAAGGCTGTTACCAAGTTCATCGTTACGATGACCTCGGCAACAGCCTTTTTGTTTTATTTACGCAGCAGGGGGGCGAGCTTCTCGGCTTCGCGGCCCATTTTCTTCAGCAGTTCGATCATAATTTGTTTCTCTTCGTCGTTTAACCCGCTAAGCGCATGGTCGATGCGGTCGGAAAATTCCGGATACAGCTGGTCCATCAGCTCTTTGCCTTTCGGCGTCAATTCGGCATAAATCACACGCCGGTCGCGCGGACAAGGCGTCCGATGAAGCAATCCTGCCGCCTCAAGCTTGTCGATCACGTAAGTCACGTTGCCGCTTTGGAGTAGCAGCTTGGCCCCGATTTGCTGAATCGGCTGTGAGCCTTTGTAATAAAGGACTTCCAGGACAGCGAAAGCCGTCGGGTTAAACCCCTGGATTTTGCTTCCCGTAACCGCGTGTTCGTTGACGCTCTTAAATGATTTGGCAAAAACCCGGTACAAATGCAGCGACAAGTCCGTTCCGCGTTCTTCGGTTGTCATCATGTGCATCCCGCCCTTACTTTATATTTGTGAATCTTTTTACATGGTCGAATTATTGTAATCTTAAAACACTTGAGAATTAAAAAAAATATAATTTATCACAATTTGCGCTTTTTTTATTGGAAATAAATGTTTATGATTGCGCCTCGGGACCTCGGCAAATTTCAGCCTGCGGCACCGGGGCCGATTCCGTCCCCAGACGGATGGATTTCACCTTTGGATTCATTAAGATAACTTCATAATCGGTTGGAGTAGGGGATGAGGGAAGAATGATGGGATTTGGGAGCAAGTCTGCAAGTCGGGAAAAGTCCGGACTGCTGCAAAATCGCGCCTATTTAGCGCTGATGTCGGCGCAACTGGTATCCAACATAGGCGATTGGTTGTATTTACTCGCGTTACTGACGATGGTTGGCCTGAAGTGGCAAGCCACGCCTTGGGAAATTACGATGGTATCCCTGTTTATGGTGTTGCCCGTGCTCGTAGGGGGGCCGTTGGCGGGGATGCTGGCTGACCGGATCGAACGCAAGAAGCTGATGGTGATCTCCGATCTCGTGCGCTTTGTGGTCCTGCTGGGCTTCGTATTCGTGACGGAGATCTGGCAGGTGTACCTCCTGTTGATTGCCAAAGGGATTCTGGACGTCATGTTCTCACCGGCGAAGAACGGCAAAATTAAGGAGATCGTACCGCATGAGCAACTGGATCAGGCCGTTTCCTACAGCGCGATTATCGAACAGGGTACCAAAATTATCGGACCGGCTCTAGGCGGCATGCTGACTGCGGCCTTTAGCGTGACGGTGTGCTTTGTTGTCGATGCAGGAACCTTCCTCGTGTCGGCGCTTCTATTAAGCAAGGTTCCGGGTAAACTGCGTGAGGCTGCCGAACTGTCAAAGTCAGTGGAGGGAGAGGCGGGAGATCCATCATCCGCAAAAAGCAAGCAAAGCTTCTGGACAGAAATGGCGGCCGGCGCGAAAATCATCGGTGGAATTCCGTTGCTCGCCTTCGGTACCCTGATTCTGTGCGCGACCCTGCTCGTCCTGCAAATTGCGGACTCGCAAGCGGTTGTCCTGTTCCGGGAGATTCCGGGGGTATCCGATGATCTGCTTGGCTGGTGCATCACGTTTAGCGGGGTAGGCACCCTAACGGCAGCCTGGTTCACGCAGCGCCTGCGCATCACCCCTTTATTCAAAATGGGCATCGGCGGGGCCCTGCTGGGTTTGGTATTTGCCGCGGCGGGTTTCATCGTAAGCCAGCTGTCTCTAAACGACGGGGTGATCGCTCTGATGATGACCTTGTTTGCACTGGCCGGGCTTGGCGCCGGCATGACCTTTATTCCGTTCCAGGTTATGCTTCAGCAGCGGACTCCTGTGGCTGTGACGGGCCGTGTATTCGGAACGGTATCCAGCTTGACCTCGACGGCGACATTGATCGGACCGTTGTTCGGCGGTTCGCTGGTCACCGCCTTTGGGCCGGAGCCGGCCTTCATCTTGTCGGGTTGCCTGATGGCTGCCATTGGCTTCCTGCTGCTGGCTTTTGCCCCGGCGATTATGAAGCGCGATCGCGTCGCTGTTGAACCGGCGATAGGTGCATAATGTCGCGGCTGCCGGGCCGTCTCGCGGACATGTACAAGAGCGCCGGATGATCTATAATAGAAGAAATGACAGATAGATTCGAGGAGATTCTTGTTGGAACAAGCACAAGCATGGTTGGAAGTGAATATTCATCAAGCGGGATACGAGATGGGGAAAGCCGCTATCAAACAGATCGCGCTCGCTGTCAGGCCCGGTGTGCTCACCGGGCTCATTGGGCCAAACGGGGCGGGGAAGAGCACGACGCTGAAGGCGATCCTTGGTTTGCTGCCGTATACAGACGCTGAGGTGGAATTTCATGGCAAAGCGAATCACTACGCCTATATTCCGGAGCAACCGGTGTTCTATGACACGCTGACATTATGGGAACATTTGGGGCTGGCCGCCGCCGTATACGGAATGGACGAGACCGAATTCGAGCGGGAGGCCGAGGTCCTGTTGGAGAAATTCCGCATGACAGACTCCCGCGACTTGCTGCCCGGCGGTTTCTCGAAGGGGATGCGGCAGAAGATGATGCTGATGATCGGGTTCCTTGGCCGTCCGGACGTATACATCGTGGATGAGCCATTCATTGGATTGGATCCGCGGGCGACCAAGGATTTTCTCGGCTTACTCGAGGAGGAGCGGCGCCGCGGCGCCGGTGTGCTGATGTCCACGCATGTGTTGGACACGGCGGAACGGATCTGTGACGAGTTGATCTTGATTTCGGATGGCCGGGTCAAGGCGAGTGGTTCGCTGGACGATATTCGGGCGGCGGCTGAGATGCCAGGCGCTTCCTTGTTTGATTGCTTCGACGCCTTAACCTGAGAGCTAATGTCGATACGATACGCGGCAGAGAGCAGAGAGAGGTGGAAGGCGATGAAGAGCATGACAAGGATGACGGCTCGGCGGTTATTCACCCGGCGCTGGAGGGACCGGTTTCGGGAGAAGCTGGGTGTTCTGAAGTTTACGTTTGATTGGATCATTCTTTTATATCTCGGCATCCCCGGCTTGCTGCTGGGAGGCCGGGCGTATTATGGGTTGTGGAAGGAAGGATTGCCGGTATGGCTGACCCAACTGCCTTATCCGTTCATCCCAATCGTCCTGTTATTGCTCCTGTATAGCAGCGGCGGGATTTCTTTCTATATCGAGGCGGCTGACGTGCTATTCCTGCGGCAGCGCCCGCGGTGGATCACGGGATTGATGCTGCGCGGTTTGGTCGCTTCCGCCGCCGTTCAGGGCGTGATGCTGGCCGCTGCTATCGCTGTGTTATGTCCGCTTATGGTCCGCGTTTACGGGATGGATTGGGCGGACATCGCCGGGTTATATGCGGTAGCATATGCCGCGAAAATCGTGCAGATGTTGATCCAACAGCTGCTTGGCGTATTAACCACAGGGTGGCGCCATCTTCTGCTGCGTTCGCTGGCTTATTCAGCGCTGGCAGCGGGGTTCGGGGCCTGGTCCGCTTGGGCCGCTGCGGCGGGCGCCGGGCGGCCGGCCGGATTGGCGGCCGGGGTCGCCTTGTCGGTGCTTGCGCTGCTTGCAGCCGCGCTCGGCTGGCTTCGCTTCCGCCTGCGGGGCCGCTTTGACGCCGAGGTGCGCGAGGAGGAGCGGCAGCGCACACGGCTGACCGCGCTGCTCCTCGCTTCGGCCGTGGAGCGGCCGAAAGCGCCCCGGCCCGGCGGCTCCAAGCCTTGGCTGTTCCTACGCTTGCGACGTCTGACACGCTCGCGGCAGCCGGAGGCCCGTCTTGCCGAGGCGCTCGTCAAAGCTTTCTTTCGCGGGAGCGAATGGAAGCTATATGCGCAGATGACGTTGGCCGGGCTGGCCGCCATTGTGCTGCCTCCATACCCCGCCGTGAATCTGATCGTTTATGCCGCACTGCTGTTGCTGCTTCTCTATTGGCTGGGCGGCCATCGGAAAGCCTTCTTCGATCGCGAGCTCATGGCGATCCTTCCGCTGGAGGAATCGCTGGCCTATCGCAGCGCGGCCCCGGCAATGACGCTGCTGCTGTTGCCGGCAGTCGTCGTTCTGACGGCGGCGCTTGGCGCCAAGCTGTTTCCGCCGCTTTGGAGCATACCGGCAGGTGCGGTCTGTGGCGTGCTGATAGCCCGGTGGTTAGGCGGCATGTCCCGAGGATTTGGGCTGGCCTTCGGACGACGTCCTCGGTCCGGCTAATCGGCCGGGGAAGTGACGGGCGGCGAAAAAAATTTGTTCTATTCGAGTGAATTGAAACATAGAATAGTTTGTTAAGCGCTTTACAAAATGAGTAGACCGAACTAACCCAAGGGAATCAACCCCGGTATCGTGAATCGACGCCGGGGTTGATTCTGTTTGTTGGCTTACTCTCCTGCGAGCGACGTTAGTAACGCGTTCGGCCGGATCGGAATCTCCCTGCGCAGTTGCCCCCAGGACACGAACAACGACGAGTCTTACTCGTGCAGCTCATACAGGTGTTGAATGTCACAATCCCAAAACATCGAAATAAAGGTCGGGTTATAACGCAAGGCCGCTTCCCAATGCGCGGCTTCCAGGGAATGACTCAAATTTATCATCCTCCCAAATAAAAAATGATTGCGTTTACTTAAAAATTGTAGTAAAAAGTAAATTAAGCGCTTTACATAATATCTATGGAGCAAACTTGAAATAATTGAAAGCGTTATATTTTTAAGCGATTAATGAATGAGTAGGAGGGCGAAATGCGGACGATCCGGCTTACAATGGCACAAGCGTTGCTGAGGTTTCTGGACAGTCAATACGTTTCCTTCGACGGTGTTGAGATGAAGTTCGTTGCCGGTGTCATGGGCATTTTCGGCCATGGCAACGTAACCGGCATCGGCGAGGCGCTGGAGCGCAGCCCCGGAAGCCTCGCGTACGTACAAGGCAAGAACGAGCAAGGGATGGCTCACGCGGCGATCGCGTTTGCGAAACAATCGCGCCGCCGGCGCATCTACGCGTGCACGACGTCAATTGGTCCTGGCGCGCTGAACATGGTGACCGCAGCCGGGACGGCGACGGTCAACCGCATTCCGCTGCTGCTGCTGCCCGGCGACAACTTCGCTTCCCGGCAGCCCGATCCTGTGCTGCAGCAATTGGAGGCGGGCCATGATTACACGATCGCGGCGACGGATTGCTTCAAGCCGGTCAGCAAGTATTGGGACCGCATCGTTCGTCCCGAGCAGCTAATGACGGCAGCGCTGAACGCGATGCGCGTGCTCACGGACCCGGCGGAGATGGGGACGGTGACCCTCGCGCTACCGCAGGACGTACAGGCGGAGGCCTATGATTATCCGGCGGCTTTTTTTGACAAGAGGGTGCATGTCATCGAACGCCAATGTCCGTCTACGGATGCTCTCCGCCGGGCGACGGACGCCATCGTCTCCAAACGCCGGCCGATCATCGTCGCGGGAGGCGGCGTGCGTTATTCCGAGGCGGAGGCGGAGCTGTCGGCCTTCGCCGAACGCTTTGGCATTCCGGTGGCGGAGACCCAGGCGGGTAAAGGCGTCTTGCCCTGGAGCCACCCGCTTAATGTCGGCGGTGTCGGGGTAACCGGCGGACTGGCCGCAAACCGGCTTGCACATCAGGCCGATCTTGTCATTGGGGTCGGTACGAGGTATTCCGACTTCACGACCGCGTCCAAGTCGGCGTACCAAGAGGACGCATTGTTTGTTAATGTGAACGTCAGTCGATTGGACGGCGTCAAGCTGGACGGTCTCCCGCTTGCAGGAGACGCGAAGGTGACGTTGCCGGCGCTTGCGGAGTTCTTGGCGGAAATCGGGTACACGACGGCTTACGGTGCAACGGAGCTCGAAGCGCTCAAATCGGAGTGGGATCGTGAGGTCGACCGGCTGTATGAACTGGAACATGAGGCCGGGTTCGCGCAGACGCGCGCGCTTGGGGTGATTAACGAGACCATTGGCGACAGCGCGGTCATCGTATGCGCGTCAGGCAGTCTGCCCGGCGACTTGCAACGGCTGTGGCGGGCATCCCAGTCAGACGCCTACCATCTGGAATATGGCTTCTCCTGTATGGGTTATGAAGTGAGCGGCGCCTTCGGGGTCTCGCTAGCGGAGCCGCAGCGCGACGTCTATACCTTGGTTGGGGACGGGAGTTATTTGATGCTTCACTCCGAGCTGATTACCAGCCTGCAAGAGGACCGGAAAATCACGGTGCTGCTGTTCGATAACCACGGCTTCCAGTGTATTCATAATCTGCAGCGCGAGCATGGAAGCGACGGATTCGGCAACGAATTCCGTTATCGGGAGGACGGCACGGGCCGTTATACGGGCGCGCCGCTTCCGATAGATTATGCGGCGCATGCCCGCAGCCTTGGGGCCATTTCTTATAAAGCGTCGAACGCGGAGGAGCTTCGCGAGGCGCTCCGCCTGGCACAAGCGGAGACACGTACGACACTGATCGAGATCACGGTACTGCCCGGCACGAACACCGGGGGCTACGAATCCTGGTGGAACGTCGGTGTTCCCGCCGTCTCGCAGGGCGAGAGGGTCGTCAAGGCTCATGAAGTAATGAACGAGCGCATTCAGCAGGCGAGAGCTTATTAACAGAAACGGGAACGGCAACGGGAGGGATTGCGATGGCAGGGTTTTCTTTTCGCTTAGGCGTGCATCCGATTATTTGGGTTGGAGAAGACGTCAAGGAGCATGGCAACGACACCACGTACGAGCAAATCTTGGATGATATACAGGCGCTGGGCTTGACGGGAACGGAGATGGGGAGAAAGTATCCGACCGAGATCGGCGTGCTGAAGCAAGAACTGTCCGGACGCGGCATCCAGCTCGTCTCGCAATGGAAGTCGGTGTTGTTCTCGGATCCAGCCTACCGCGAACAGGAATTGGAGGCGTACCGAGAGCACGCAAAGTTTCTGAAGGAAATGGGTGCCGAAGTCATCAGCACTTGCGAAGTGGGCGGCTCGCTGCATTTCGACCCGCGTCGCACTCCGAATGAGCGGGTCATCCTTCCGCTGGACGAAGCGGGATGGGAGAGCTTGGCCGAAGGGCTTAATACAGCCGGTCGAATTGCGCGTGAGTACGGGTTGAAGCTGACGTACCACCACCATGGCGGCACTGTCGTCGAGCGGTCCGAAGAGGTCGACAAGCTGATGGAGTTGACCGATCCGGAATCCGTGTGGCTGCTCTTCGATACGGGTCATGCGCTGTACGGCGGGGCTGACCCGCTGACGTTGCTTCGCAAGCATTACGAACGCATTGCTTACGTTCATCTGAAGGACGTGCGCGCCGACAGGCTGCGTCAAGCGAAGGAGGCGGGTTCCGACTTCGTCACCTGTATTCGTGAAGGGGTATTCACCGTTCCGGGCGACGGCTGCATCGATTTTCGACCAATCCTCGCAGAACTGGTCGGACGCGGCTACGACGGCTGGGCTATGCTCGAGGGTGAGCAGGATCCGGCGGAACATCCGCCGCGCGAATACGCAGCCAAGGCGCTGGCTTACCTGCATTCGTTGAATCCTACCCCAAAGGGAGGGGACCAATTATGACCACGTTGCTCTCGCTGTTTCCGGAGAACCGGAGGTTCGACCTCACGGCGCTCGGGCGGCTGTGTATTGACTTGAACGCAAACGAGATCAACCGCCCGATGGAGCAGACGATGACGTTCACCAAGTATGTCGGGGGCTCACCCGCGAATATTGCGATTGGCATGAGCCGGCTTGGCCGGCGGGTCGCATTCATCGGCAAGTTGGCCGATGATCAGATGGGCCGGTTCATTCGTTCGTATCTGCGCAATAACGGGATCGATGACAGCGCGGTCTCAACAGACCGAACCGGCGCGGTAACCGGGCTTGCGTTCACCGAAATCAAGAGCCCTACCGATTGCAGCATCCTGATGTACCGGGATCACGTTGCTGATTTGATGCTTGGCCCGGCTGATGTTGACGAGTTGCTGATCGCGGATAGCCGGGTGCTGCTCATCTCAGGCACAGCGCTTGCCGCAAGCCCGTCGCGCGAGGCGGTATTCGTCGCGCTGGAGTATGCCCGCGCGCACGGGACTCCGGTAGCCTTCGATATCGATTATCGGCCTTATACTTGGCGATCGCCGGAGGAGACGGCGGTGTACGGTCATCTCGTCGCCGAGAAAAGCGACATCCTCATCGGCACTCGCGAGGAATTCGACAGCCTGGAACGATTCGAGCGGAATGCGGACCGAAGCGACCGGTACACGGCAGCCAAGTGGTTCGAGCGCGGTGCGAAGCTCGTGGTTATCAAGCACGGCAAGGAGGGCTCCATCGCCTATACGAAGGATGGATTGGAGCATCGCGCCCCGTCGTATCCGGCGAACGTCATCAAGACGTTTGGAGCGGGGGATGCTTATGCTTCCAGCTTTCTCCACGGTTTGATGTCCGGATGGGACGTTGCCTGGAGCATGTCTTTTGGTGGGGCGGCGGCGAGTATTGTCATCTCGAGTCACAGCTGTTCGGACGCGATGCCGACCGCCGCGGCGGTGGAGGATTACATCCGGCGCTGCGAGCGCGGGGAAATTACAGCCGGTTGACGCGAAGTGCGCCGGCCCATAGAAACGGGGAGAACATGCGCTATGAACTCAACGCTTAACAATTGGATTGGCGGACAATGGGTCGCGTCCGCATCCAGCCAGACGGAGGATGTCTACAACCCGGCAACGGGAGAAACGCTGGCGAAGGTGCCGTTATCTACGCCGGCGGATGTTGATGTGGCGGTTTCCGCCGCGGCGGAGGCTTTTGCAGCTTGGAGCCAGACGCCCGTTCCGCGACGCGCGAGGGTGCTGTTTAGGTACCAGCAGCTGCTCGTGGAGCATTGGGATGAATTGGCCCGCCTCATTACGCTGGAGAACGGCAAAAGCTTTGGTGAAGCCCATGGCGAGGTGTTGCGCGGAATTGAGTGTGTGGAATTCGCCGCAGGCGCGCCAACGCTCATGATGGGGAAACAGCTGCCGGACATCGCTTCGAACCTCGAATCCGGCATGTACCGCTATCCGCTGGGTGTCATTGGCGGCATTACGCCGTTTAATTTCCCGATGATGGTGCCTTGCTGGATGTTCCCGCTGGCCATCGCGTGCGGCAATACGTTCGTGCTTAAGCCGTCCGAGCGGACGCCGCTGCTGGCGAACCGACTGGCTGAGCTGTTTCATGAGGCCGGCCTGCCGCCCGGCGTACTGAACATCGTACACGGTGCGCACGATGTCGTGAACGGGTTGTTGCGGCATCCCGGTGTTAAGGCGATCTCGTTCGTCGGGTCGCAGCCGGTCGCCGAATACGTGTACGCGACCGGCGCGGCAAATGGCAAACGCGTTCAGGCATTAGCCGGAGCCAAGAACCATTCGATCGTTATGCCGGACGCGGATCTGGACCTTGCGGTCAAGGAAATCGTAAGCGCGGCATTTGGCTCTGCAGGTGAGCGCTGTATGGCTTGCGCCGTCGTCGTTACCGTTGGCGAGATTGCGGATGACCTCGTCGCCAGATTGTCCGCCGCCGCGGACAAGGTCGCAATCGGCAACGGTCTTGACGAAGGCGTGTTCCTTGGCCCGGTCATCCGGCAGACGCACAAGGAACGGACGATTCGCTACATCGAAAGCGGCGTCGCCGATGGTGCAGTGCTCGTCAGAGACGGTCGCGGTGATGAGGCGGCCAGCGGCGAGGGCTACTTCCTCGGCCCAACGATCTTCGATCGGGTGAACGGCGGGATGGCGATTGGCCGGGAAGAGATTTTCGCGCCGGTCTTGTCGGTCATGCGGGCCGAGACGCTCCAGGAAGCGGTCGAGATCGCCAACCGCTCGGAATTCGCAAACGGCGCTTGCCTGTTCACGAGCAGCGGCGCCAATGTCCGGAAGTTCCGTGAGACGATCGACGCCGGGATGCTTGGAATCAACTTAGGCGTGCCTGCCCCGATGGCATTTTTCCCGTTCTCCGGTTACAAGAAGTCATTCTACGGCGACCTGCATGCGAACGGCACAGACGGGGTCGAATTTTATACGCGCAAAAAAATGGTGACCGCTCGCTGGTCGTGACCAGGCAGAAGCAGGGGGAGGGGCTACATGGACAAAGTAAGGATTGGCGTTATCGGCGCCGGGAGAATCGGCAAAATTCACGTCGATAATCTGAGAAGGCTGCAGCAAGCGGAGGTCGTCGCGATCAGCGATTTGTACGCGGATGCCGAGTTGGAGGAATGGGCACAGGAGAGGGAGATTCCGATCGTAACGGCCGACAGCAACGCGATTATTCATCATCCCGATATCGACGCGGTCTTCATCTGCTCGTCCACAGACAGCCATGTTCCGCTCATCAAGAGCGCCGCGAGAAGCGGCAAGCATATTTTTTGCGAGAAACCGATCAGCATGGATATCCTTCAGACGGAGGAGGCGCTTGAGGAAGTGCGCCGCGCCGGCGTGAAGCTGCAGGTTGGCTTCAATCGTCGCTTTGACCACAATTTCCGCCGAGTTCGGGAGCATGTCGAGTCGGGAGCGATCGGCGACGTACACCTCATTAAAATTACGTCCCGCGACCCGAGTCCGCCTCCGGAATCCTATATCGCGGTATCCGGCGGGATCTTCATGGATATGATGATCCACGACTTCGATATGGCGCGTTATTTGTCCGGCAGCGAGGTAGAGGAAGTATTCGCATACGGCGGCGTGCTCGTCGACCCCGTATTTGCGAAATACGAGGATGTCGATACGGCCGTCGTGACACTGCGATTCACCAATGGCGCGCTCGGCGTCATCGATTGCAGCCGTCAAGCGGCGTACGGCTACGACCAGCGCGCGGAAGCGTTTGGCACCCTCGGAGCGGCAAGCGCTGACAACGATCATGCCAATACGGTGGCACTCAGTACATCGAAAGGCGTGCAAGGCGACAAGCCGCTGCACTTCTTCTTGGAGCGTTACAACGAAGCATATGTGCTGGAGACGCAGCAATTCGTCGACTGTGTGTTAAGCGGCAATTCAGTTCCGGTTAACGGGGAGGACGGCTGGCAAGCGGAGCGGATCGCTCGGGCGGCGAAGCTGTCACTCCGGGAGCGCCGAATTGTCAAGCTGTCGGAGCTGGATGTCACTGGATCCATCCAGGCGGGAAACGAAGGGAGATGAGGGAATGTCAAATTTGATCGTTCGTCCCGACACGGGAGTGTCGGGGGAACGCCCCCGGCTATCGGTTACACCGGAGTCCGCCGGTTGGAGTTATGTCGGGTTTGACGTGCATCGTCTGAAGCCTGGGGAGAGAATCGAACGGGATACGGGAGAACGCGAGTACTGCCTCGTCCTATTGGAAGGGAAAGTAAATGTATCTACCGCGGAGTGTACGTGGGAGGCGGTCGGCGAGCGAATGAGTGTATTCGAACGCATTCCTCCGCACGCAGTTTACGTACCGGGCGGCAACCGGTACCAAGTCGAAGCATTGACCGAAACGGAGCTGGCGATCTGCCATGCGCCGGATCGGAAAGGCGGCCATCCGGCGCGTAGGATCGGGCCGGAGGATATCCGCGTCGAGGTCAGGGGAGAAGGCGTGACGAGGCGTTATATTCATCATATTTTGCCGGAACAGCAATCCGCGGACAGCTTGCTTGTCGTCGAGGTGTTTACACCTCCGGGACATTGGTCCAGCTATCCTCCGCACAAGCACGACCAAGACGCCCTGCCGGATGAATCGCTGCTGGAGGAGACGTATTATTACCGGGTGAATCCGCCGCAAGGGTTTGCCGTTCAACGCGTATACACGGACGACGGCTCGCTCGACTCGACGCTAGCGGTGAAGAACGGCGAGACGGTGCTCGTGCCAAAGGGATATCATCCGGTATCTGCGCCTCCGGGATACGAGGTCTACTATCTTAACGTCATGGCCGGCCCCGTTCGCGTTTGGAAGATTCATAACGATCCGGACCACGCATGGACGCTTGATCCGCTGCGTACGCGTGAGGACAGACAAGAATGAACATTTGCAAAGGAAAAGGAATCATCGGATAATAGCACAATAGAGAGCGGCAACGCTTGTACGAATTCATCCGATAATGAACGAGGTTGGATATGAAAGCGACTACGATTTACGATGTAGCCAAGGAAGCGGGAGTGTCCATTGCAACCGTCTCCAATGTCATTAACGGCAAAGGCAACGTAGGCAAGAAGAAACGAGAAGAAATATTTAAGGTGATGAATCGTCTGCAATACAAGCCAAGCGTCATCGCATCCGCCTTGATGGGGAAGAAGACGTATACGCTGGGGCTTCTGATTCCCGATGTGTCGAACCCGTTCTTCTCCGAAATTGCCCGGGCCGTGGAGGACATGGCCCATGAGGAAGGATACAGCGTCATCGTGTGCAGCACGGATAATAATGACGAACGCATCGAGAAGTATATCAAGCTGTTGGAGCAGAAAAGCGTCGACGGCGTTCTGATTGGTACCGGCGTGGAGAACGCGAATATTATTGCGAAACTATCCGAGAATTCCGTCCCCATCGTTATGATCGCCCGCGAGACGCCGGACATCGACGTGCATAGCGTGCTGACGGATGACTTTAAGGGCGGCTCGCTGGCTGCCGGTCATCTGCTGCAGCTCGGGCACGAGAACGTAGCGATCTTGTCCGAGAACGCCAAATTCAGCAGCAGTAAAGAGCGGGTAAGAGGGTTCCGGTTTGCCTTGTTCGAGGCGGGCAAAACGCTGGACGACGAACGGATTGTCGCCTGCCGTTCCACGATCAGGGACGGCAAACGTGCGGCAGAGTTATTACTTGGCGGGCCCAATCCGCCGACGGCGATCTTCTGCTGCAACGATATGCTGGCGATCGGGGCGTTGCAGGCCGCCAGGGAATGCGGTGTTCGCGTTCCGGAGAAGTTGTCGATCATCGGTTTTGACAACACGATATTGTCAACCGTCACGAACCCGTCGCTAACGACGATCGCTCAGCCGACAGACGAAATGGCGAAGCTTGCTTTCGGCTTGCTCCTCTCTTCGCCGGACGGAGTGACGGACGCCATCAGACAACGGATCGTGATGCAACCCAAGCTCGTCGTTCGAGAATCCACAGGCCCTTCACCGCACGAAGCCGCCGGCCGTTAAGGCCGGCCTGGGGCCTCGTGCCCAACATACTCATCGCAATCTCCACATCCCAACACATCTCATTCTATCCATCGCCATTCCCACACACCAGCTAGTCGAACCCATCGTCATCTCCTAATGGTATGCATCTTGTCATACACCATCGCCTTTTCCAAACACCGCCATAGCGCGCATCCTTTCATTTAGATCGAATGGTTTTTGCTTAAACCACAATGTAAAGCGCTTACATTAAGGCTCGGTGAGTAAGATTTCAATCCCATGGCCCGGATAAGGTCTTGCTTGAAGCTACTTCTAACAGCTGGGGAGGTGAGGCCGGAACATCTAAGTGCTAAATGACAGCAAGAAGGAGCAGGACAGGACGTAAATCATTAATGGAGGGGTTATATGAAAAAGTCCGGAATGTTGTGGGCACTTCTTTTAACGATAGCTGTCATCTTCGCAGGTTGTGATGGGAATAACGCAGCGGCACCCGACACGGCGAAGTCTAATGATCCCCAGAAGGCCGAGGACTCGAAGCCCGTAGCCAGCGGTGTCAGCACGGGGAGTAAGGAAGCTCCCGCACTCGCCAAACTCGTAGAGGAGGGGAAGCTGCCAAAGCTGGAGGAGCGGATGCCGGCAGCGGGGGACATCATGGTTGAGCAGGTCGCTGAGGAGATCGGCCAATACGGCGGTGACTGGACGATGGCCTGGACGGGACCTGGCGACAAATGGGCCGTCGGACAGCCGACGGAGGAAGCGTTGTTCCGCTTCAATGCGGACGGCACCGGGGTGGAACCAAACGTTGCCAAGAGTTATGAGGTGAATAAGGACTCCACGGTGTTCACGATCCATCTGCGCGAAGGCATGAAATGGTCGGACGGCGTGCCGTTTACGGCCGACGACGTGTTGTTCTATTGGGAGCATATGCTGACCAAGGAAACGTTCGGCAAGAAGATCTATGACGCCTATTATTCGGTTGATCCGGTAACGGGTGAGAGAGCGCTCGCTGAAGTGAAGAAGGTTGACGACTATACGTTCACCGTAACGCACAAGTATCCGAGCGTGCAGTTCCTCGAGCGGGTCGCGATTGATAATAAGTGGTTTTTCGCGCCGGCGCATTTCCACAAGACGATTCTTCCGGAGTTCGTCGGTGAGGCGAAAACCGCCGAAATTGCCAAGGAATGGGGTTATGAGGATGCGAAGGCGTTCCTCGTCGATACCGGTTACTACTACTGGCTACACCCGCAAATCCCAACGCTGCGTGCTTGGGTTGCTAGCACGGATCCGAATAGCGACCAGTTCGTCATGCAGCGCAATCCGTACTACTGGAAAACCGACCCCGAAGGCCATCAACTGCCTTACTTGGATCGCATTGTCGTGACCAAAGTTCAGGATCCGAGCCAAATTCTGCTGGGTACGCTGGCTGGCAACTATAATCTGGCGACTTACGGCGCGAAAGACTTTACGATTCTGAAAGAAAACGAAAAGAAGGGGGATTTTCGCGTCCTGCCGTGGACGCAGCCAAGCTGGACGAGTGCGGGCATCCAGCTGAACCAGACCACGAAGGATCCGAAGCTGCGCCAGCTGTTCCAGGATACCCGCTTCCGCGAGGCGCTCTCGATCGGGGTCGACCGTAACGAGATTACTGAAATCGTGACCAACGGCATCGCCGACCCGGTTCAGGCTTCTGTTCCGGAAGGCGTGTTCGGCTACCAGGAAGGATGGGCACAGAAGTGGGCCGAGTTCGACCCGGACCGCGCGAACCAGCTGCTGGATGAAATCGGCTTGAAACGCGGCAAGGATGGCTTCCGCACGTTCCCGGACGGCTCGGATCTCACCTTAACCGATATCGAATCAAGCACGAACGCAGATTCCTTCTTGGAGCTGCTGAAGAAGTATTTTGAAGATATGGGATTGAAGTTTAACGTCAAGGTCGTCGAGTCCGGCGCGTTTACGGATATGAAATACGCGAACGAAGTCCCCATTAACACCGAAGCGATTTCCGTCGCAAACGTCGCATTCCGTCCGGATACGCTTGTACCGTTGCGCGTGATCACGCCATGGTTTGGTCATTACGGTTTGTATACGGAGTCGGGCGGCAAGGAAGGCGTGAAGCCGGAAGGTGATGTCGCCAAAATCCTGGATCTCTGGTCGCAATTGAAAGCCAGTAGCTCCAAAGATGAAATCAATCGCATTGCTAACGAAATCTATAAAGTTCATATGGATAACCAATGGGTGATCGGCTACGCCGGCCCGACGCCAACGCTGGTCGTGGCCAGCAATCAAATGCGCAATGTTCCGGAGAAGGCCGTGTGGGCGGACGAATTCCGTTCCTTAGGTCACGGGCATCCGGCGCAGTTTTACCTGAAGCAATAAACTCGGCGATACAGGGAGGCGGCGGCGGGAAATCCAAGTTTCCCGTTGCCCACGTCTCCATGCCGGGCACGCGCGAAATCGCATTGGAGGGGACAGATCACAGATGCTTCAATACATTCTCAAGCGCATTTTATTGGCCATTCCCGTCGTCATCCTGATCTCGTTTATCGTCTTCTATATTATCCAGCTGCCTCCCGGGGACTACGTGTCCACCTATGCGGCGCAAATGGCGGCCGCGGGCGACAACATGACGGCGGAGGAAATGGATGAGATGAGAGAGAACCTGGGGCTAAGCGGTCCGGTATACGAGCAATATGCGGTCTGGATCAAAAAAATCGTGCTTCACGGCGATTTTGGCTTTTCGTTTAGCTACAACAAACCGGTTCTAGACGTCGTCAAGCAGTATATGGGCCTTACGCTTGTCGTCTCGTTCGTCACGTTGTTTTTCCATTATATCGTTGCGATCCCGATCGGCATCTATACGGCCGTGAAGCAGTATTCCGCAGGGGACTATTTCTTCTCGGGAATCAGTTTTATCGGCATGGCGACACCGAACTTCCTGCTGGCTATTATTCTGATGTTTTTCTCCTACAAATGGTTTGGGGACCCGCTGCTAGGACTGTTCTCGCCCGAATACGTCAATGCGCCGTGGTCTATGGATAAAGTGGTTGATTTGGCGAAGCACTTGATCATCCCGGTCATTGTCATCGGGATTGCGCATACTGCGGATCTGATCCGCGTCATGAGAGGCCAGATGCTTGACGAGTTGAACAAGCCGAATATCGTAACCGCCCGCGCGAAGGGCGTATCGAATCTGAAAATTCTGTTCAAATATCCGACGCGCGCCGCCTTAAACCCGATCGTAAGTACGCTCGGCTGGTCGCTATCTTCTATTTTTACGGGTTCGACCATTACCGCGATCGTCCTTAACCTTCCGATCCAGGGGCCGGTCATGTACAATGCCCTGTTGGGCCAAGACATGTACTTAGCCGGTTCATGGCTGCTGTTTATGGCGTTGCTTACCGTGCTGGGAACGTTGATCTCGGATATTTTGCTGGCTTGGCTTGATCCAAAAATTCGTACAGAGTTCAGAGGTAACTAACGATGAACACATCGACGATATTTAAGAAGAAAGTTCCGACAACCGCCAAAGTCCCAAGGCCAGGCAAGCAGGACGATAAATCGGACCTGAACTACAGCTCGCAATGGAAGCTGATGTACTTGAGGTTCAAGAAGCACAAGCTGGCCCGGATCAGCATTGTCATTCTCGGGCTGCTGTACATTGTCGCGCTGCTGGCCCAATTCATCGCGCCGTATAGCCTGCAAAGTTATGACAGTAAATACGTCAACGCGCCGCCAACGCTGCCGCGCTTCGTTGACGCCGAGGGGAAATTCCACCTTCGTCCCTTTGTCTATGAGTTGAAATCCGAGCGGGATCCGGAGACGATGCGCAAAATTTTCGTCAATAACGAGGAGAAGAGATATCCGCTGCAATTGTTCGTCAAGGGGGAGGACTACAAGTTCCTCGGCTTGTTCCGCACCGACATTCACCTACTGGGGGTTGAGCAGCCGGGGCGAATCTTCATGCTTGGCACGGACGGCATGGGCCGGGATTTATTCTCCCGCATTGTGCTTGGCAGTCAAATTTCGCTGTCAATCCCGCTAGTCGGGGTAGGCATCAGCTTCGTGATCGGCCTCATTCTTGGCGGAATCTCCGGCTACTTCGGCGGCTGGATCGATTCGCTGATCCAACGGATCATCGAGATTATCCGCTCGTTCCCAACGTTGCCGCTGTGGATGGCATTATCGGCGGCGATTCCGCCGCGCATCCCGGTCGTCACGATGTATCTCTACATCGTGATCATCTTCGCGTTGATCGGTTGGACGGATCTGGCGCGTGTCGTGCGGGGAAAGTTCATCTCGTTGAAAAATGAAGACTACGTCGTTGCAGCCAAAATCGCCGGGGTCAGCGATACGAAAATCATTATTAAGCATTTGCTGCCCGGCTTTATCAGCTACCTCGTCGTGGCGACGACGCTGGCGATTCCCGGCATGATTCTCTCCGAGACGGCGATGAGCTTCCTGGGCCTTGGCATTCGCTCCCCTGCGACAAGCTGGGGCGTGTTGCTGCAGGAAGCCCAGCAGATCGAGAACGTTGCCTTGTATCCGTGGAAGCTGTTCCCGCTGGGCATCGTCATATTAACCGTGCTGACTTACAACTTCCTGGGCGACGGGATGCGCGATGCCGCCGATCCATACAAGAAATGATTCAACGATACTATGAAGCGAGCGAGGGGACCGTATGACGACGCAACCGCTAGCAACCGAGCAGCCTCTGCTCTCGGTTCGAAACTTGAAGATTCGTATCCAGATGGACAACGGGGTTATGAATGCTGTGGACGGGGTTGATTTTGAAATTCAAAAAGGGAAGACCCTGGGGCTCGTCGGCGAGTCCGGCTGCGGCAAAAGCTTAACCAGCCGATCGCTCATCAGTCTCAATCCTAAGGAATGCGAGACGTCGGGTTCCATTCATTACCGCCCTTCCGACAGCGAGGGAGAGAAGGGGATTGACATCCTTTCTCTTGAACCCAACGGCAAGGCAATCCGCTCCATCCGCGGCCGCAGAATCTCGATGATTTTTCAAGAGCCGATGACGGCGTTCTCCCCGATGTATACGATCGGCAATCAGATCATGGAGGCGATTCGCATCCACCGGACGAAGGACAAGAAAGAAGCCAAACAAATTGCGCTCCAGATGTTATCCAAGGTCGGCATCTCGGACGAGGAGAAGCGGTTTGATCAATATCCGCACGAGTTCTCCGGAGGGATGCGGCAGCGCGCGATGATCTCGATGGCGCTGTCGTGCAACCCCGAGCTTTTGATTGCCGACGAGCCGACGACAGCGTTGGATGTGACCATTCAGGCGCAGGTGCTTGAACTGATGCGGTCGCTTCAGCAGGAATTTGGCATGTCGATCCTACTGGTTACGCACGACCTTGGCATCATCGCGCAGATGTGTGACGAGGTCGCGGTGATGTACCTGGGCAAAATCGTTGAGCAAGCGCCGGTGAAGGAATTGTTCCGCAATCCCAAACATCCTTACACCAAAGGCTTAATGAGATCGATGCCACGGCTTGGAGGGGGCAAGGAGAAGCGGCTGGAGTCCATCGAGGGCTCGGTGCCGATGGCAATCGATATGCCGCCGATGTGCAGCTTCTATGAACGCTGTAAGGACCGCATCGAAGGGGTGTGTAATGCGTCTGCCGTTCCGATAACCTCGATTTCCGAGGATCATACCGTCAGATGCTTCCTGTACTCGGAACCGGAAGGAGGCGAATCGCCTTGACGAAAGCCATGCTCGACGTTGTCGGGTTGAACAAGGAATTTCAGGTGAAGCCGAAGTCGGCGAAGTTATTCGCTAAGCCGACAAAGGTTCAGGTGTTAAGCGATATTTCGTTCGAGTTGTACGAAGGCGAGACGCTAAGTATCGTTGGGGAATCCGGCTGCGGCAAGACGACGCTGGGCCGTTGCCTGGTCAAAGGCATCCCCGCCACCACAGGGCAAGTCATTTACCGCACCGAAGAGGAGGAACGCGTCGACTTTCTGAAGCTGAAGGGAAAGGAAGCGAAGCGGCTGCGCAGAGATATCCAGATGATTTTTCAGGATCCTTACTCCTCTCTTAGCCCGCGCATGAGCGTGTTCGATATTATTTCGGAGCCGCTTGTCGCCAACTTCAAGCTGAGCCGGTCAGAGGTCGAAGAGAGAGTGAAGGATATCGCGGAAAAAGCTGGCCTCAACGCCAGTTATCTACGCCGTTATCCGCATGCATTCTCCGGCGGCCAGCGCCAGCGGATCGCCATCGCCCGCGCCCTGATCATGAAGCCGCGGCTGATCGTCTGTGACGAGGCGGTGTCCGCGCTGGACGTGTCCATTCAAGCGCAGATCATTAATCTGCTTAAGGATTTACAGGAACAGTTTAAGATTACGTATCTCTTTATTTCGCACGACTTGTCTATTGTGCAGAACATTTCAGATCGTGTTGCCGTCATGCATTTGGGACGTATCGTCGAACTGGCGCCAACGAAGGCGTTGTTCGCGGGTCCCAAACATCCGTATACGGAGGCACTTATGTCAGCCGTGCCGCAGCCCGATCCGGAAGCGGACCACAGCCGTATCATTCTGGATGGCGAGGTGCCGAATCCGGCCCATCCGCCGAGCGGCTGCCATTTCCATCCGCGCTGTGCCTACCGCACCGAGAAATGCGAGCTGCAATCGCCGGAACTCCGGGAAATCGCGGACGGCCATTCCGTGGCCTGCCACTATGCGGAACAATTAAACTTAAGAGGTGTACGCCATGATTGAACATGCCCCAGCCAATCCAAATCCAAGAAAGTTGATTATCTTCCTGGATTGCGGAGATACGATTATTGATGAAAGCACGGAGACAAGGGACGAGGAGGGCATCGTGCTTGACGGCCGGGTCATTCCCGGCGCGGACGTGATGGTGAAGACGCTGGCGGAGCGAGGATTCCGGCTGGCGATTGTGGCCGACGGCGCTGCGCAATCGTTCAAGAACCTGCTGACCCGAAACGGGCTGTATGAATATTTCGAGACGCTCATCTACTCCGAGAACATCCGTGCAACGAAGCCGAGTCCGCGGATGTTCAAGGCAGCGATGGGCGCGATGGAGCTGGATGAGTCTGATCTTCCCCGAATCATCATGGTCGGCAACAACTTAAGCCGCGACGCCAAGGGAGCAAATGCGCTCGGAATCACGAGCGTGTTCCTAAGCTGGACGCCGCGTTATCCGAAGACGCCGGCAGACGATTCGGAGATCCCGCAGTGTACAATTGGAACTCCGTTGGAGCTGATCGAACTGGCTGAAAGGTTGGATGCGAAGCTGTCCGAGAAAGGGAATGACGGTGAAGGGTGAGGTGACGGAGTCAGAGAACCCTAGTTGACAGCGGTGTATGCTGACGGGCAAACCGGAAGGCGTATCGATTGGAGGGGGGAGGATGCGTGAAGCGGGGATGCAGATGATGGCTTTCTTTTACATGTATGAAATCTATTTCCGGGTGCTCATCAGCGCATTGCTCGGACTCGTGATCGGCTTCGACCGCACGCACAAGAACAAGCCGGCGGGTGTGAAGACGTATACGTTCGTCACACTCGCGTCGGCGCTCATTACGATTATCTCGATCGAGAGCGTCGTTCAATACGGCCATTTGCACGACCGAACGATGATGGACCCGATGCGGCTTACGGCGCAAATCGTCAGCGGACTGGGGTTTCTCGGAGCGGGCCTCATCATGAAGGCCGGATTCGAGGTGAAGGGACTGACATCCGCGGCGATGATCCTATTTGCCGGCGGTGTGGGGATCGGGATTGGCGCCGGCTTCTACGGCATTGTGTTATTCACTGTAGTGATCGCCTTTGTCTTTGTGCGCATCGGCAGCTGGATCGAGCGAAGGGAACATGATCGGTTGGAGGCGGACCGATGCGAGATGGATGATCAGGATCATGCGGATCATTCAAACTGATCCACACCGCCGGAGGACGGAGATGAACAACGGGACGAAGCAGGCCTTTAGCTCTGCGGCGTCCCGTTTACCGTTCCTCATTTATCCGTCGATGCTTTGCGCTGCGCTGCTGCCTGCGGTATAACCCGTTGAGAAGGCGGCTGTAATGTTGTACCCTCCCGTATAACCGTGGATATCCAGAATTTCGCCGCAGAAGAAAAGTCTTTGCATCAGCTTCGATTGCATTGTTTTGGGGTCGATTTCCTTTAAATTCACCCCGCCGCCCGTGACGAAAGCTTCCTCAATGGATAATGTACCGTACACCCGAATGGGGAAACGTTTCATGAACTGGGCGAATTGCAGCCACCTTTGCTTCGGAATGTGGTCGTACGTCATGTGAGGATCTAACTCTGCCATCTGAAGAAGGATCGGGATGACTTTCTCAGGCAAATAAGCTTTTAATACGTTTTTAATTGATTTTTTGGGTTCTTGTTCCGCAAGCTTCAGAGTCTCTTTATAGACCTCGTCCATGCTTTTCTCGGGAGCAAAATCGACGGACACTTCAACATTGCCCACACCAAATTGCTTCAAAGCTTTGACGACGAACTGACTGCAACGTAAAGCAATCGGTCCTGATATCCCGAAGTGCGTGAACAACATGTCGCCTTGATGCTCGATGAGCCTTTTTCCCTTGGGATTCCATACGGAAAGAGAAACGTCTCTCAAGGAGAGCCCTTGCAGTTCCTTGCTTTGAATGAAGGGCTCGTTCGAGGTCAACGGAACTTCTGTTGGAAAAAGCTCCGTTATCGTATGTCCGGCGCTTTCCGCCCAGGCATATCCGTCACCCGTCGAACCGGTTTGGGGTACGGATTTCCCCCCAACAGCGACAATCACCGCCGTGCTTTCTAACACTTCCCCTGTTTTCAGCCTGACGCCGACGGTTCGCCCATTCTCATAGAGCACTTCCTCTACGGGGCTGTTTACTCTGATTTGGACACCTTGGGAGCGCACCTTGTTGATCAGCGCATCTACCACGGTTTTGGCTTTATCGGAGACAGGGAACATACGCCCGTTGTCCTCTTCTTTCAACTTGATCCCTAAACTCTCAAAGAACGCCATAATGTCCTGATTGCTGAAAGTGGTTAAAGCGCTGTACAGGAAACGTCCATTTCCAGGAATATACTTGATCAGCTCATCAAGCTCCTTCGCGTTGGTGACATTACATCTTCCGCCGCCAGAGATGCCCAATTTGCGCCCCAGCTTGTCCCCTTTGTCGATAAGAAGAACTTTGGCACCTTGCTTGCTCGCCGCAATGGCAGCCATCAGCCCGGAGGGGCCGCCGCCAATGACGATTACGTCTGCTTTTTTCATGTCCGTATCCTCTCGATTTGTACTTTCTTACTATTTTCTAAACTATGCATTATTGTAAAACTTTGTCGGCTATGATTTAATCGAAACTAGAGTTGTATTCTTGTATTCTTCCGCCTGAGGAGGGAGAACGTGGATGTTGTGAAAGAGATCATGCTTCAAGTGCTGATCGCCAGTTTACCGGCTTTTCTGTTTCCGTTGACGTTTGAGAAAAGAAATTGCTACTGGCAGCACAATAAACGTAAAGCCGAGGAGCGTCCCTTCGCCATAGGCTTAACGTATACCTGCTTCACCAGCACGCTGCTTTGCGACATCTTTGCCTCGCGGTTATGGGACGTTATCCCTTTAAATTATGGAATTTTACCCCTGTTTGCCCTGATGCTGTATGGCAGGTTTCGGGATGGGGTCGCCTTGGCTCTGATGCAAATCATACTCTATCCTTTATTTGCAGTAAATTACACCCTTGTTGGGTTTATCATGGAAACGGGGCTGCTCTTGTATCCCCTCGTCCTGCTCACTTCCCGTTATTTTAAAAGAACCAGCCGCCAAGGAAAAGTGGCCATCCTTTCCCTTTTCTTCATGGGTGGAGAGATGATGATCGGCTTGTCTCCATTTTTGGAAAACAATATGTCATTTCATTCCGACCTCAGCGCGTTGTCGAACGGGTTTATCAACATACTCGTGACGATGCTGGCCGGCAGCTTGTTTGTCTACATGATCGAGAGCACGCTGGAGAAGGAGAAGCTGCGAGGCCAAGTGTTGCAGCTGTCGCGTGAGTACTTCCGCGAAGCGGAGAAGCTTCAGCAGATGATGGACGCCGCTCCGCTTGGCATCGTCTTGCTGGATCAACAAGGCTCTATTATATCGATAAACGACACGTTTCTCCAATTATACCGGACGTACCGCGAGGAGTCGGAGGAGCTGCGGCGCGAGGATTTGTTGCTGCGCAAGCTGAACGATGTGCTCAGCGGTGTCCCAATCGAGTCGATCGCCTCCAGGGTCGAACAATCGCTTGAAGGCCAAATCAAGATGACCGACCTGATCAAAGCGAACGATCACATTTATTTTACCAGTACTTCGCCGATTCAAAAAAGTCACTCCAAGGAAGTCATCGGTGCGGTAGCTATTGTTCAGGATATCACCGAATTGGAAACGCTTCGAATGGAGCTGAACCATGTGGAGCGGCTGGGCCTGGTTGGCCAAATGGCCGCCGGCATTACTCACGAGATCCGCAATCCTATGGCGGTGGTCCGGGGCTTCCTGCAGCTTATGCGGGAGAAGAGCCCGCCGACGCTGGACCACTACTATCGAATCGTCATGGAGGAGCTGGACCGAGCTAACGGCATCATCAACGACTTTCTATCCCTGGCACAGAATCGTCCGGTTGAAAGCGAGAAATGCCATCTCCACGACATCATTAAGGAATTGACGCCGCTGCTCTGGGCGGACGGGAACCTTCGCGGGCAAACGATCGAGGTCAAATTGGACGATGCCTTGCCGCCATTGCTGCTGAACGCCAAGGAGATCAAACAGCTGATCTTGAACCTGTCGCGCAACGCGATGGAAGCGATGGAAGAGAAGGGACAGCTGACGCTCGAGACCCGGGTAGCCGAACAAGGAGCACTGTTGCTTGTCAGTGATACGGGACCGGGGATTCCTCCCGGGCAGCGGGAGAAGTTGTTCGAGCCTTTCTTCACCACGAAAGCGAAGGGGACAGGGCTTGGGCTGGCTTTATGCCTTAGCATCGTTGAACGCCACGGCGGCAAAATCAGCGTTGATTCGGCGGAGGGCCAAGGGACCACGTTTACCGTCCTTTTCCCGCTCTCCTAAGCCTCATTTCGCAGGGGAATGATGGGGAGCGGAGTTGCTTTCCTTCCTTATGAATGTATAATAAAATTAATCTGGCTAAGGGCGGCGCGAGGTGCGGCGCTTGGGTAATGGCCATTTTATTATGCTTAAGGAGTGATGGGTAATGTCGATGTCATTTGACCAATATATGCGAGACATGGTGCAACCGATGAGAGACGAATTGACCGTGTTGGGCGTTCAAGAGCTGCGCTTGCCGGAGGAAGTTGAAGAGAAGTTGCCAAGCGCGAAGGGGACGGCGCTCGTCGTCGTCAATTCCGTTTGCGGCTGTGCGGCGGGACAATGCCGTCCAGGCGTTGCGAAGGCGCTGCAACACGATCTGACACCGGACCACTTGTTCACCGTGTTCGCTGGACAAGATAAAGAAGCGACGGCGAAGGCCCGCGAGTATTTCGCGCCGTATCCGCCTTCTTCGCCTTCGATCGCTTTGATGAAGGACGGAGAGCTCGTGCATTTCATCGAGCGTCACCAAATTGAAGACCGTTCGGCTGAGGAAATCGCGGCCGATTTGACTAACGCGTTCGACCGGTTCTGCCGGTAGGCCGATCGCAGCGGCGGCCAATTAGCCGGCCGTGTTCGCCCCGTCATCCGGGCCTATCCGGATGGTCCGGGGCGTTTTTAGATTTAGGGTATACTACTTACATAAGGTGTAATATTTTGGATGCGGAGGGATTTGGATGAATTTGCAGCAGGAAATCATCAAACGGTTGGGCGTTAAACCGGTTATTGACGTGGATGAGGAAATTCGCCGACGCGTCGACTTCTTGAAGGAACAGGTCAAGGGAGCGCGCACGACAGGTCTCTTAATCGCCATCAGCGGCGGGATCGATAGCGCGGTGGCCGCTGGCTTATGCAAACGGGCGACGGACGAGCTAACGGAGGAAACCGGGCAGCCGTATATGACGCTGGGCGTGTTCCAGCCTTACGGGAAGCAGGAGGACATCGATCACAGCTACGAGGTGGCCAAGGCGTTTGGGCTAGAACAAACGGCGGAGACGAACATTGAGGAAGCCGTAGACGAAATCGCGCTTGAAGTCGAGCACAGTCTGAAAAATATCGGAAAGTCCCGTCACCTAAGCCATCAAGGCAAAGGGAATGTCAAAGCGCGGACGCGGATGGTCATGCAGTATGCGCTGGCCTTTGAGCTGAATCTGCTTGTCGTTGGCACTGACCATGCTTCCGAAGCGATCACCGGCTTCTATACCAAATGGGGTGACGGAGCCGTCGACGTTACGCCGCTGAGCTCGCTCAACAAACGCCAAGTTCGCCAGCTTGCCGCTCGCCTCGGCGTGCCGCAAAGCGTGATTGATAAGGCGCCAACCGCCGGTCTGTGGGAGGGGCAAACGGACGAGAAGGAGCTGGGGATCAGTTACGACGATAACAGTGATTATCTTGAAGGTAAGCCGGTTGATCCAGCAGTTCAAGAGCGGCTGGAGTCGTTCTATCGGAAGACGGAGCATAAGCGCAGCCCAATTCCGGGTATCTGATCTCTGAATACCACACATCGGTTTCACTACAACGCGAGCCTGGGTTATTGCCTGGAGACTCGCGTTTTTTGCCGTTTAGGCTTGGACTTAAGTCCAGGACAAATCCCGGACCGAGGCCTGTGGCGGCGGCGTGAGAAAACGCTATAATGCAGGGAGACATCACGAACGAGGCTTGCGCGGACTTGCGGATGGAACCGCCTGTGAATCTCTTTGCGACTTTGTCCGTATATATAACATGATCCATGTTATAGTCTTTATTTGGAAGAGGTATAGGATGGAGTTAAGTTGGGAGATTTGAGGAGGGGTTTCATTGAAGAACGTATTGACGATTTTTACGGCACCGGAGGAAACGTTTAAGCGGGTGCGGGAGAGCAAGACGGCTTGGTTGTTCGCGCTTGCGGTGCTGCTGGTGGTTTCCATCGTGGTGATCTACATGCAGATGCCGACGCTGGAGAAGGAGTTTCAACGGCAGTTCCAGAACCAGCAAATCGACGCGGGGATGCAGCAAACATTTATGGCCACGGCCAAAACGACGGCATACGTCATGGGCGCGATCGTGCCGGTGATCATGTTGTTTGTAACGGGATTGCTGCTGATGCTGTTGAATCTGGTGGTTCGTGGGGAAGGCAAATACATGCAGTTTGTATCCATCGCCGCATTTGCAGCTCTGCCGGGCATCGTGGGCAGCTTGATCACGGGGATCATGATCATGACGATGGACGTTCAATCGCAAACGGACGTTTCACTTAGCTTGGGGGCGTTTGTCACAGATAAGTCCAGTCAAATGTATCAATTATTATCCTTGATCAATCCGTTCTCCATTTGGAGCCTTGTGCTGTATATCATCGGCTCCTCGGTAATCATGAATCGGCCGCGCAAAACGGTGGCCACCTGGATTATTGCAGCTTGGCTCGTGATTTCGCTGGGCTCTCTGCTGCTGAGTTAAGTCCGCTATTATACATAAATAGGATAGGTGATGGACTTGTTCAAGAAGAAATGGTTTTGGGGTGCCGTCGTCGGATTGGCCGTCATCGTGTTGGTGATCACCAATATGGTGGGGCTCAATCGGGCGGCCGAGGTGAAGACCGCAGAAGTAACGATGGGGAAGATCGTCGAGCAGATTTTTACGAACGGCAAGCTGGAGCCGGGTCAGACAATGGCAGTATATGCGCCGGCAAGCGGCGTAGTAGGAGCGTTGAAGGTCAAGCAAGGCGATACGGTTAAAAAAGGACAGGTTCTATTAACGCTAAGTATGGAGCAGGTCAAGGAGCAGCTAGAGAAGGAGCAAATTAATCTGCAATTGACCGAAGCGGAGCGGCTGGCGGCCAAGAAGCAACATTTTGAAAGCTTCAAGCAGGCGTTTACCGATAACCCTGACCAGGAGCCGAAGGAGCTGGACCTCACCGCCTATGACTTACGTATTCGCTCCAGTCAACTGACGATCGAATCCCTGGAGAAGCAGCTCGCTAACCAGCAGGTGCTGGCTCCGGCGGACGGTGTGGTTACCTCACTAACGGTAAACGCGGGACAGATGCTTGCCGAAGGCGGGGAAATCGCGAAGATCGCCGATGTGAGCAGTCTGAAGGTTACGGCATACCTGAACGAGCTGGATGCAGGGAAGGCGGCGCAAGGGATGAAGACCGTCGTTACCGGCGAGGCCTTCGCCGACAGTTATGATGGCACCATCTCCTATCTCGCTCCAACGGCGGGGCTGTCCGATCCGACATCCAAGGATACATCCGTAGAGATGAAGGTTACCCTGGATCAGGTATCTCCGGAGCTTCGGCCGGGTTATAACGTGACGGTGGAAATGGAGATCCCCGACAAGGAGCGGTTGCTCGCACCGATCGACGCGGTTCAATACGACGGTGAGCAGGCTTACGTCTTTAAGGTCCAGGACGGGGTTGCCGTTAAATCGCTTGTTACCACGGGCAAGGAAGGCGAAGACCAAATCGAGCTGGTCACGGGAGCGGCCGCGGGGGATCTCGTCGTAGTGGAAGGCGGCGACAAACTGCAGGATGGCGCTAAGGTGAAGGTTCGATGATTACGCTAGAAGGCATTACTAAAGTCTACAAAAACGGCCCTCTCGAGGTGCAGGCTCTGATGCCGCTTGACTTGCATATCGAAAAAGGCGAGTTCGTAGCCATCATGGGCTCGTCGGGCTCCGGCAAGTCGACGCTGATGAACATTATCGGCTGCCTGGACATCCCGACCGCCGGCAGTTATGAGCTGGATGGAGATCCGGTGCAGTCCCTGAGCGAGGAGGAGCTGTCCCGGGTGCGAAACCGCAAGATCGGTTTTGTGTTCCAGAGCTTTAATCTGCTGGGAAGGCAAACCGTCCTGCAGAACGTCACACTGCCGATGATGTATGCCGGCATCTCCCGGGAGAAGCGGAACGAACGGGCGCTCGAGCTGTTGGGCAGGGTTGGACTAGCCGAACGGGTTAAGCATCGTCCGAATGAGCTTTCCGGCGGGCAGAAGCAGCGGGTGGCGATCGCCCGGGCGCTGACGATGAACGCACCGATTCTATTGGCCGACGAGCCAACCGGGAACCTGGATACGAAATCATCCTATGAAATCATGGAGTTGTTCAAAGAAATTCATGCCGATGGCACGACGATCGTGCTCGTGACCCACGAGCCGGATATCGCCGAGCATGCCGACCGGATTATTACGTTTGGGGACGGCCGGATCTTAAGCGACAAGCGTAAAGGAAGTGTTAGCCTATGAGCATTTGGGAGAGTATCCTCGTTGCCCTGGACAATCTCCGAATGAATAAGCTGCGTTCCTTCTTGACGATGATCGGCATCGTCTTTGGTGTCGCTGCAGTGGTTACGGTCGTGTCCATCGGGCAAGCCGGCCAAAGCTCGATTATGTCCGAAATGTCGAACTATGAAGATGGATATTTCTTGATTTATCCGAACTATAACAACGGAGAGCCCGATGACAACGCCTATTTCCGGCAGCGGGAATTGGCTGAAATCCGTAAGCTTCCGGGAGTGCGTTACGTATCTGCTTCGTCGACCTACGGCATGACGAGCAAATTTAAGAAGGATGATTTGCAATTCAGCGTGACCGGGACGACCTCGGAATCGCCGAAGCTGCAAAAGATCGATATGGTGGCTGGACGCTTCTTTAACTCTCAGGAGGAACGGGCGCGTCAAAAGACCATTGTGGTCGAGGCTAAATATGCAGATAAAGTGTTTGGGTCTGCACAAGGGGCAATCGGCCGGAAAATCCAGTTATCCGGGGGGCTGTTCCGGATTGTTGGGGTATATAAGGTACAGGAGAGCCTCATGAGCGGGATGGGCGGAGAGCGTTATACCGCTTACGCACCTATTACCGCCATGCCTACGGACGGGGAAGGGCCAAGTGATCGATTGGGTATGATCGAGGTCCTGCCCACTACGCCGGAGAGAATGGACGAGACGGTGGAGACGATCAAATCCTGGTTGGCGGATCGGAAGAACGTGAGCAAGGACGCTTATGTCTCGGAATCGGCGAAGGATGCCGAGCAGATGATCAAAAGCACGTTCTCCATTCTGCAGACGATTATCGGCTCCATCGCCGGGATTTCCCTGCTGGTCGGGGGAATCGGGGTCATGAATATCATGCTGGTCTCCGTGACGGAGCGGACTCGGGAAATCGGGATCCGCAAAGCGATCGGCGCAACGCCGGGGACCATTATGCTACAGTTCATGATTGAAGCGGTGATTCTCTCGTTCTTTGGCGGGACGCTTGGCGCGCTGCTGGGTTTATTGGCGGCCTGGGTGTTTGCTTTGATTTCAGGTTGGCCGTTTGTCGTCTCGATTTGGGCAATTTTGCTGGCCTTCGGATTTTCGGCTGCGGTGGGCATTTTCTTCGGGTTGTATCCGGCGAACAAAGCGTCGAAGCTGCACCCGATCGAATCGCTGCGTTACGAGTAATCATCAATATTTTAAAACAACAACCCGGTTCTCCATATGGAGGAACCGGGTTGGTTTATTTACGCGGGCCTTTGGTGTTGGGATTGTTGGGTCCGCCAGTTTAGGCCTTCGCCCCGGACGGCTGGACCGGGATGTAAATGTCGATCTGTTTGTTTTCCTTCGGCCAGCAGCGTTCGTCGTACCATTCGAAGTCGGGTGCGGCCACTTGCTCATAGCCGGACGACGGGAACCAGTTGGTGAAGATCTCGTCCCAGGTTTGCTGGATAGATGAGGTGAAGTCAGCTTCGCCGGCTGGCGGAGTGGTGAAGATGGCATAGGTGGCCGGCGGGATCCGAAACTCGGTTAGGCCTTCTTGAACCTTAGCCGTATCATCGACTTCAAAGCCGATGATATAACGGAACGTACCGTCTTCGTCTACGGTGGTGCAGACGCCCAGCTCGACGTTAGGGTGAAGCTTGCCAGGCACGCGAGAGCCCCATTGCTCACGCATGTATTTTTGCCAGAAAACCGGGATGTCTTTGTGATTCTCTCCTTCGACGGTGGACGTTTGCAGGGAAAATCCCAGGATACGCATGGACGGAACTTGCTCGATACGGTATTGCATGACATAATCTCCCCAATCGTAAGAAATTTGGGCAACGAAGTCTCGAAGCGGGTTGGCTCTGGGAACAACGTAAGGCGGACAACCGCGGCGGCGGCATTCCGTCGGCAAGATCCCGTACATTTTCCGGAAGGCCCGGGTAAAAGCCTCATGGGAGCTGAAGCCGCAATGCAGCGCAATCTCGAGCACCTTCAAGTCAGAATGGGTCAGGAGCTCGGCAGCTTGGGATAATCTGCGCTTCCGGACGTAAGAGGTCATCGTATCCCCGACAAAATAGAGGAACGTGCGATGGAAATGGTATTCGGAATAAAACATCGCCTTGGCCACCTCGGCTAACGTAAGCTCCTCGCCCAGCCGTGCTTCGATATATTCGATGCTTTGTTGAATGATGCGGATTTGGTTCATAACTGCCTCCAGACCGGTCTATGGCTATAGTATAACTGAATGCTGAATGCACTTCTTGATCATTCTTGCGGTTGGGTAGAAAGGGATAGGATCGGCCCTTGGCAAGACTCGCGCCGCTGCGGGTTCCCTGATACAATGGGGGGAGCGGTCGTTTACGGGCTTGTCCCCGGACGAGATGCTACGATAGAAGTAAGAAGGAAGAAGGGCTGCCTTTTGATTTTCGGAATCGGACATGACATCGTCGAAATTCAGCGTATGGAGCGCTTGTTGAACAAGGCGATCGGCGAGCGGTTTCGGCGGCGGATATTGACCGCTGCGGAGCTGGAGTTGCCGGGTCAATCGGCTCGTCCGGCGGAATTTCTGGCGGGGCGGTTCGCGGCCAAGGAAGCGGTCAGCAAGGCGTTTGGCTGCGGCATCGGTCATGTGCTCAGCTTTACCGACATGGAGATTTTGCCCGATGTGAACGGGAAACCATCGGTGGTTTTGACGCCGGAAGCTTGGGAACGGTTGGCGCTGCCTGGAGCCGGACGTGTTGAGGGCGGCGGATATGCCATACATCTTAGCATTACGCATGAGCGGCAGTTGGCTTCGGCCTTTGCCGTGGTGGAACGCGTGGAATAGAAGGAGAGCAGTATGCGGGGAAACAGGGAGACACGGATATTTTTCAGTACGGAGCTGCTCGGTTGGTACGAGCGGTCGAAGCGGGACCTGCCTTGGCGCAGGCACCGCGATCCTTATAATATTTGGATATCGGAGATCATGTTGCAGCAGACGCGTGTGGATACGGTTATCCCGTATTTTCATCGGTTTATTGAGCGATTCCCGACGATTGCCGATTTGGCGGCAGCGCCGGAGGAAGACGTGCTGAAATGCTGGGAAGGGCTTGGCTATTATTCGCGGGCCCGCAATTTGCAAGCGGCGGCTAAGCAGGTCATGGAGCGGCACGGCGGGACCGTGCCGAACACCAAGGCGGAGGTGTCCGCCTTGAAGGGGGTTGGCCCGTATACAACGGGGGCCATCCTGAGCATTGCGTTTAACCGCCCGGAGCCGGCGGTGGACGGGAACGTCATGCGGGTGCTGTCGCGCTACTTCCTGATCGAGGAAGATGTAGCAAAGGTTGGGACGCGTACCCTTATGGAGGAACTGGCCGCGGAACTGATCCCGGAAGGGCGGGCCTCCGATTTCAATCAGGCTTTGATGGAGTTGGGCGCGCTCGTCTGCACGCCTAAGTCGCCGCAATGCCTGACTTGCCCGGTGATGGCCCGCTGTGCCGGCCGGCTCGAAGGCGCGGAAGAGCGCCTGCCGATCAAGAGCAAGGCGAAGCCGCCGCGGCCGGAGTACCGGCTCACCGCCCTCGTCGAAGGCGGCGGGGCATTGGCCGGCCGCGTGCTCGTGCGCCGGCGGCCGGACACGGGGCTGCTCGCACGGATGTGGGAGCTGCCCCATATCCCCGCCGACGCCGTGCCGGGCGAAGGCGCCGGTTTGCCCGACGGCCCGGCGATGGACCGGCTGGCGACGGCGTTGGCCGCCGCCGGGGTGCCCGCCCGGCCGGGCGGGGCGCTGCTGAACGCGGAGCACACGTTCAGCCACATTCATTGGAATCTCCGCGTCTTTCGCTTTGACGCGGAGATTCCAATGCAGGCGCCGGCCGGCGGGGGCGTCAGCCCCGCGGCTGTGGCCGAGACCGCCGCGGCGTATGACGCGGCGGGCGGCGAAGACACAACCTCCGAGTACAGGTGGATCACTCGGGAGGACATGGACAACCTGGCGTTCCCAAATGTGTTCCTGCGCATTCTGAACGGATATTTTGGCTCGTAAAGGAGTAAAGTCGGCAGGAAGCGATAAATGGATCTAGACAGCAACTTGTAATAAGGGCGAGTGACTAATTAGAGGTTGTGTGGCTTGCTTGTGCAGTTGCAATATAACGTTATAACATCACCTTATTTGGCCCAAAATCCCAGTTTTGGGTCACTTAGCATTATAAAGTGTTCTTATATTCAGCACAGGAGCTCATTTGGGACATGACTTGGCCAAATAGCGGTAAATTGTAACCTTATTTCGGGCCTCGGCGCCACTTGGAGCTGTAATTCGGCCCAATAGAGCCATCATTTACCGCTATTTGCAATGAAGCGCATCCCCGGACTCGGATAGCGGTACTTATTGTCGTTATTCAGTCGACAGCAGAAGCCGGTTCAATGAGTAACAAGGGCGAGTGACTAATTAGAGGTAAGGGGCAGTCCGTCGGCGGCTGGCAGGTGTGAAGCACGGTGCTGGAATGGTGCGAAGTGCAGTTGTAGAAGTTTGGGTGGAGCGATAAAGGAACCAAGGACAGCAACTTGTCAGGGTGTTCTTGTGTTCAGCATCAAAGTCCATTTGGGACGTAATGTACCCCAATAGCGGTCTTAATTCCCGCTATCCGCCCGCAACAGCAAAAAGGGAAGGCGTCTACCACGCCTTCCCTTTTTGCCGTACCTGGAGCCCCGGCGCAGATGCCAATTACATCATCCGGTTCTCCACGGATTTCATATGGTTTTGCGTATCTGGCTCGCGGTGCTCCTCGCCCTCGACTTTACCGAGGTCGGGGGTTGCCCCGCTGCCGGTTACGCTGTGGGCGAAGTTCGTGAATTGCTGCTTATGCGCGTCCTCAGCGTGTTTGGCGGCGAGGAGCTCCTCCGGGTCATTCGTCAATTTACGCTTTTGCTTTGCCATAGATGTACCCTCCTTAGTAAGTAATGAACTCGGCGTTATTTCTTCGAAGCTTCGTAAAGACGGTTCACTTCGTCCCAGTTAATTACGTTCCAGAACGCCGCGATGTAATCCGGCCGTTTGTTTTGGTATTTCAAGTAATACGCGTGCTCCCACACGTCGAGGCCGAGAATCGGCGTCAAGCCTTCGGAGAGCGGGTTGTCCTGGTTTGGCGTGCTGGTGACGGCTAGCTTGCCGTCTTTGCCAACAACAAGCCAGGCCCAGCCGCTGCCAAACCGGGTTGTCGCCGCTTTGGTGAAATCCTCTTTGAACTTATCGAAGCCGCCCAGATCGCTGTCGATCGCACTTGCGACTGCACCGGTTGGCGCTCCGCCGCCGCCGGGGCCGATGACCTTCCAGAACAAGCTATGGTTGGCATGGCCGCCGCCGTTGTTGCGGACGGCCATACGGATATTTTCCGGAACGGCATCCAGGTTGGAGATGAGCTCCTCGACGCTTTTGCTCTGAAGGTCTGGCGCACTTTCCAGGGCTGCGTTCAGGTTGGTTACATAGGTATTATGGTGCCGGTCATGGTGGATATTCATGGTTTGTTCATCAATATGAGGTTCCAACGCGTTTGCCGGATAAGGCAACGCAGGCAATTCATGTGCCATGGTCGATCTTACCTCCCGTTTAATTTGGATCAAGCTTCGTCATTCGGGTGTAAAAGTAAGCAGGAACATTCACTCTCTTAACATCCGCATAACAATCCTATTATTGGTAACGCATAAAAATATATGCATAACTGTGAGACGTTTAAGGACGTTTTGCGAAAGTTCATAATTGTAAACGCTTAATATAAAGCGCTTTCAGAAGAAAATTGATGTATTTGGGGGATATCTATGGTTTAATGGACAAGGAAAGAGTTTTTTTCTCGTTTTTTGTCTGGAATCAAATATTCGGTTGATGTAAAACAGGGGGGTTCTTTTTACATCGGCCTATCTTGCGTGAAGAAAAGGGAGATCATAGCATGCGTATTCGTTCCTTTCAGTTGAGTGATGTAAATCAAGTGATGGAGCTATTGCAGGTGGCCTTATCGGAAGATTGCTACGAAGATACCAAGTGCGCGTTTGCCAGACAACTTTCTTGGGATTCCGAACTGATTATGGTTGCGGAAGTCGAGGAAGAGATCAAAGGAGTGCTGATCGGCACGATCGATCAGAATACGGGATGCATTTATCGCATGGCCGTACACCCTGAGTACCGCCGACGCGGCGTTGGCCGCAGCCTTGTATCCGCGATGGAACAACGGTTCCAGCAGCGGAATGTCCGTCGGATTATGGTCGCCGGAGACGAACATAATAAAGCGATCATGCCGTTGTATGAAGCGATGGGCTACGGAGCCAGCAAGTTTTTGGAGGCATTCCAGAAGCTTGGCATCGCGGCAGCCCGGACATTGACGGGATCCAATTGATTAAAACTTCCCAAATCAAAATTGGGAAATGTTGAAGCATATCTTCCATCCATTGCAAATGGGTGAAGGATATGCTTTTCTATTATATAGATTGTTTAAATTTGATGAGGTGCAGGATGGAACCGGTCATGGATTCGGATAGCAAGGCACAAGCGGACCTCGAGGGATCCGCCGGCAAACCGCAGAGTCGGTGGGCTGCGGAGTTATGGGAAATGTTGAAGACAGTCGTTATCGCCTTCGTGATCATGATGCTGTTAAACGTATTTGTGTTTAATTTATCGATGGTGAAGGGGCAGTCGATGCAACCCACCTTGGAGGAGCAGGAGCGGCTGTTTGTGGACAAGATTGTGTACCGGTTTGGCCATCCAAAACGCGGCGAAGTCGTCGTGTTGAAGGATCCCAGTGTCGATGCCGACCGGAAACCGTTTCTGGTTAAGCGAGTCGTGGCGGTACCCGGTGATACGGTCGAGGTACGGGACGGTCAACTGATTGTAAATGGGGAGTCCCAGAACGAACCGTACACCGACTCGGCGATTGAGGACGGTGACATGTCTGAGGTTCAGCTCGGCGCGGGGGATTATTTTGTGATGGGCGATAACCGTCATGCCGGACGGAGTAAAGACAGCCGTTATTTCGGCAGCGTGAAGGAGAAATGGATCGTTGGCCGCGCTGAATTTGTCTTTTGGCCGATCGCCAAAATCCGTGATTTATAAGCCGTATGCTTGGGAGGATGAATCGTGAAGGAAGTTATGATTTATACGGACGGGGCTTGTTCCGGGAATCCGGGCCCAGGGGGATGGGGCGCAGTGCTGCTGTTTAACGAGCATCGGAAGGACCTGTCCGGCGGCGAGAAAATGACGACGAACAACCGCATGGAGATTCAGGCGGTCATTTCGGCGCTTAGCCATCTGAAGGAGCCCTGCCAGGTGAAGGTCTACAGCGACTCCGCCTACGTGGTCAACTGTTTTCAGCAGAATTGGATCCGCGGGTGGTTGAAGAACGGATGGAAGAACAGCAAAAACCAGCCCGTCGAGAATCGCGACCTTTGGGAAGAGCTTTGGCGGCTCATGGGCATCCATAAGGTGGAGTACGTGAAAGTGAAGGGGCATAGCGACAACGAGCTGAACAATCATTGCGACCTGTTGGCTCGGGAAGCGATTAAACGTTTATCTTCATAAAAATAAAGCACAGCAACATGAGCAGCAAGGAGGGGGAACAGATGCCAATGACGGAAGCTGGCTTTGCCCGCTTACCGGCTGGGGAAAGCCGCTGGGCTGGGCTGAAGCGGGAGATCCAGGAAGCGGCCGCGGAGCTCGGCATCGACGATATCGGATTTGCCAGCGCAGATCCGTTTGTGTCGCTAAAGGCGATTCTACAGGACCGGCGCGACAAAGGTTATGAATCCGGCTTCGAGGAGCCGGATCTCGAGAAGCGGGTGCACCCGGAATTGTCGCTTGCGCAGCCGGCTTCGTTGATCTCGATCGCGGTGGCGTATCCGTCGAAGATGGAGGATCCTCCAAAGTCGGCGCCTGGCGAGCGGCGGGGCATTTTGGCACGTTCCGCCTGGGGGCGGGACTATCATCAGGTGCTCCGCGAAGCGATGGAGAAGCTCGAGGGCTTCATCCGCGAGCGCGTGCCCGAAGCGCGAATCGAAAGCATGGTCGACACCGGCGCATTGGTGGATCGGGCGGTGGCGGAGCGGGCGGGGATCGGCTTCAAGGGCAAAAACTGCGCGATCATATCTCCGAAGTGGGGATCGTGGATTTACCTCGGCGAGCTGATCACGAACGTGCCGTTTCCTCCGGACTCGCCGGTAACGGAGGACTGCGGCGACTGCACCAAATGCATCGACGCGTGCCCGACGGGAGCGTTAGTTGGCCCCGGTGAGCTGAACGCGCAGCGGTGCATTTCTTTTTTGACGCAAACCAAAGGGTTTGTGGATGAAGAATTTATGGTCAAAATCGGTAACCGTCTGTACGGCTGTGATACATGCCAGGTCGTCTGCCCGAAGAACAAAGGCAAGTCCTGGAACCATCGGCCGGAGCTGGCGCCGGACCCTGAGAAGGTGAAGCCGCTGCTGCTGCCGCTGCTAGACTTAAGTAATCGCGAATTCAAAGAACGTTTCGGTGACAGCGCCGCAGCCTGGAGAGGCAAGAAACCAATCCAACGTAATGCGGTTATTGCGCTAGGTAACTTCAAAGATTCAGCTTCCGTGCCGAAATTAATAGATATACTGCTTCATGATCCACGACCGGAGTTAAGGGGAACCGCAGCTTGGGCATTAAGCCAAATCGGGGGCATGGAGGCCGAAGAAGCGATCGGCCGGGCGCTTGACGCCGAGCAGGAAGAAGAAGTACGGGTTCGGCTTCGGGCCGCCGAGCAGAAGCTGCAGGCTTCTATCGGGGACTGATATCCGGCAGGGAGGATAACAATCATGCGTTTCATCAGTATCGAGGATATCGAACCGGGGCAATTTTTGGGCAAAACCGTGTATTCCGCTAACGGGACCGTACTTTTATCGGCAGGGGTCCAGCTTACGGTGTTCATGATCAACACGCTGAAGCGGATTGGCGTGACCATGTTATATATTAAGGATCCGGATTACGAGAATATCGAAATCGAGGATGTGCTCAGCGAGTCAACCAAGCAGGCGGTGTTCCGGGAGATGTCCGAAACCTTGCAGGCGATCCGCTCCGGGAAGGATTGGAGCACGCGCAAGATCAACGCCAGCGTCGATTCTCTGCTGACCGACGTGTTGAATAATAAGGAAGTGTTGCTGCAGCTCACCGACATCCGGACGGTGGACAATGCCTCTTACCTTCATGCGGTTAACGTCAGCCTGATCGCTTCGATGATCGGGCTTAACTTGGGGTTGGGATATTCGCAGCTCAAGGATTTGGCCATCGGCGCGTTGCTGCACGATATCGGTAAATCGCTGGAGCTTCCAGAGGGGGCCAATCCGGAGGATCCCAAAAATCATCATACGTGGCGGGGATACGAGTTGCTGCGCCACAAACGTGAATTCAATCTGTTGATCGCCCACACGGCGCTGCAGCATCATGAGCGTCCGGATGGCAACGGTATACCGCGAGGACTCGCGGGAGAGGAAATCCATCTGTTCCCGCGGATCGTTGCAGTCGCTAACATGTATGACAATTTGATCAGCGGCGGAAGTAAGGACGGACGGGTGTTGTTGCCGCATGAGGCCTGTGAGCACATGATGGCCTGCTCGGAGCAAGAGCTGGATCACGAGGTGCTTGTAGAATTTACGCGCATCATCTCTGTTTATCCGAACGGGACTTCGGTCCGTCTCGGAACGAAAGAGACCGGGGTGGTTGTAAGACAACACCGGGGATTGCCGGGCCGACCCGTCATTCGGATCGTGCGGGGCACCGGCGACGAGCTGGACGTGAACGAGGTTGACCTAGCGACGGAAACCACGTTGTTTATCGAGGCGGTTTTGGCCTGAATCCTTGAATCGCGACAGGCTGAATGCTATGATATTTGGAGTGCGCCGGCCTTTACAGCAGGGGCTGCACGATTATATTCCAGGGGTGGCTGAAACATGGATATCGTTATTCCAATCATTACTTTAATCGTCGGGCTGGTCGGCGGCTTCGCGATCGGGGTCTTTTACCTCCGCAGACAACTTACGAAGATGCAGAGCGATCCGGAGATGCTGCAAAAGATGGCGAAGCAAATGGGGTACAACCTGAACAGCAAGCAGATGCAACGCGCACAGCAGATGATGAAAAATCAAGGCGGACAAGCGCCGGTACCGGGCCGTCCGACAAAGAAGAAAAAATAAAAGAAACGTTTCACATATTTCATGTGAAGGGAGGAGGCGCTGAAGATGGCTGGATTGAAAGATTACGTAAATAAGCAAGTAGGCGACAATCGGGAGCAAATTGAACATCATGTTCGGGAAATCCTGAAATTGATCGGGGAAGACGTGGAACGTGAAGGACTACTGGAAACCCCGGCCCGGGTGACCCGGATGTATGAGGAGATCTTTGCCGGATATGAAGTGGATCCCCGTGAAGTACTGGGCGTGACCTTTGAGGAGAATCACGAGGAACTCGTCATAGTCAAAGACATCGTCTACTATAGTCAATGCGAGCATCATATGGCGCCTTTCTTCGGCAAAGCCCATATTGGCTATATTCCGAGCGGCCGGATCGCCGGGCTCAGCAAGCTGGCTCGTCTGGTTGAAGCGGTGACCCGCCGATTGCAAGTGCAGGAGCGGATTACCTCGCAGATTGCTGACATCATGGACGAGGTGTTGCAGCCGAAAGGTGTGATGGTCGTCGTCGAAGGCGAGCATCTGTGCATGTGCGCCCGCGGCGTCAAGAAGCCGGGCAGCAAGACCGTAACCTCGGCCGTACGCGGAAGCTTCCGCAAGGATGCGGCTGCACGGGCGGAGTTTTTGTCGCTCATCAAAAATTAGTTTTTATAAAAGACCTTTGGTTTCGAGGATTATGCCTCGTTAACTGAAGGTTTTTTAGTTTTGAGATGGGTTTGCGTATCATTATCCTATTTAGCGATATGGTTAAGAATGGGAGGAAGGGACTAAAAAAACAATATATCGATAGTGAAAACATAATTGGTATATAATAACAATAAGTGATCTGGCCGGAACCTATTATATTATAGGAGGCCTAGTCAATGAAACTAAAAAGCTATAGTATCATTTTCCTTAGCATTATTTTTTGTTACCTCAAGTTCAAGTGCATACGCTGGTTCAAATATTACGAATATCAAGGAAAAGATAATCGTTATCACAGACCAGATACATGAAGTAGAAAAAAGAGTACAATATAAAGTTTCGGAACATAATGCAATGAATAACTTTAATAATAACTATGAAATAAGCTACAATGAAGAGATTCCGCAAGATAATTTTGACGCTATAGTTATTTCATGGGAAAAAGCAGAAAGCAATATGAATATTCTACAAAATATCATAAGTAATGGTCGGGAAGTCTTTGTTTTTGGTGAGAATATGGATTCTAATAAAATCTCAAAATTTACTCCAAGTAGAATAACAGATCAAGCAAGAGAGAAAGAATCAAAAGAAGAGATGAATGAAGTAATTAATGATAAGGAAGAGTATTGGAATTTAATCGGATATGTAGATGGTGAACCTAAATTTTTTAGTAATATTCAGTCGTACACATATGAGGGGAAGAAAAAGGCGCTTTATGAGGTTGTCGTACTTCAAGAGATTTCACAATATGGAAAAGATAGTGCTGAAGATATCGCATCTATACTTAGCTATGGCACAGATACAATTATTACTAGTGGTTACAATCTCAATAGTTCGTTATATAGAGATGATGCAAATGGAAACTCGATACTACGGGCTACATTAAATGCTGACTACATTTTGAAAAGAAACACAATCGAAGATCAGGATCCCAAGTATGATTATCTTTATCTGAGAAATAATGTAGAATTAACTTCTTATAGTACGGTTACGTCTCTTGAAACAATAGACATAGATCATAGCTTAAAATACCCCTCTTCGGACAATATTTTGGATTGGGGGCCTGACTCGACCAATAATGCGAATGGAAATTCAATTACTGTAGGTTTGCCTTGGGCAGTTTCCTGGTCATTCACTCCATCAAATGTATCGACGGATATTTCTGTGTCTGGGGGGCAAACTTCTTATCCAACAATTAAATAACACTATTATTATTTTGTTATTAACTCTTATCCTCTTCAAATTGAGTAAATGAAAGTGAATAGTGTGAACAAAATGGCAGCCGTTAAAACGGCTGCCATTTTAATTTTCTTGCGTCCTCGAACCGCTTGGCGACGGCCGGCCAATAGACAACGTTCCACCAAGCTTTGATGTAGTCGGCGCGCACGTTCTGATGCTTCAGATAATAGGCGTGCTCCCATACGTCAAGCGGTAGCAGCGGGACAACGTCCCATTGCGATAGATTCTGGTGTTTCTCCGCCGTGAGGATCTCCAGCCGGTGGGCGCGTGGGCTCCACACGAGAATGGCCCAACCGCCGCCTTCCACCTTTGCGGCCGCTTCGGAGAACTGTTTATGGAAAGCGTCGTAGCTGCCGAAGTCGCGTTTGATCTGCTCTAGCAGTTCACCTTCTGGTTTGCCTCCGCCCTTTGGATTCATGACATCCCAGAAAATCGTATGAAGATAATGCCCCGCGCCGTTAAAGGCCAGTTCTCGCTCCCAATGTTTCACTAAATCGAAATTGCCGGATTTGCGGGCATCCCGCAGCTTCAGCTCCGCTTTGTTCAAATTATCGACGTACGTCTTATGGTGCTTGTCGTGGTGGATCCGCATCGTCTGCTCGTCGATGTGTGGCTCCAATGCGTTATATGGGTAGGGCAAAGGGGGAAGCGTATGACCGCCGATAGGGACAGGACGCTCCGGCACACGTGCTTCGGCTTCCACAGCGTTGTCCGTAGCAGCCGGTTCTTGACGAAGCGTTGCCTCTTCCTGCACGGCTTCGCCTTCCAGGTTCTCCACGGTGGTATCGGAGGTGTCCTCTCTGTTTAGCGATGCTGGGAGGGGCGCAGCAGGGGGATAAGGATAAGGGGAGGGTGTCGCCCCGGCCATGTTACCGGCAATTTCCCCTGGCCGGTTCAACCGCTCGAGGACCTCGAGGAAATACGCCGATTCACGAATGATATGCAGCAGTACGACTGGGGCCAGCGGCACCGATTTAACGGCAGCGCTGTGCTGCAGCATGACTTCGAGGTTGCGGATAAACTCTCGGGATTGCTTGAATGACGCCTGGAGAAGCCGTTCCGTCTGACGAATCACCTCCGGACTCGAGGTCGCTGAGGGGGTTGTCAAAGCGTATTGCAGCAGCTTGTCGGCAGCGGCCTCCGTCGCCGCAAAGATCGGTTTCCATTCCTCAAGCAGCTGAACGTAATTGGCCTCCAGGCCGGGAACAATGGCTTGGATCACCTCCGTATGCTCCGCTTCCTGCTGCTTCCAGAAACGGATTTCCTCCAAAATACGCACAGGCAAAAAAGGCCCGTAAACGAACAACATTCGGCCTACCTCCTCAAGAATAAGAAGTACATTACTACTAACTTATTGGCGAGGAGGGTTGGCTTATGCTATTCAGATACGGACCCGGTTTGTACGTTGGTATTTTGGGATGCCAGCTTGATTTTGCCGAGGAACAGCGACACTTTGCGTAAATACTCCTTCGGATGCTCCCGGAAAATTAATTCATGATGGGCGCCGTCCACGATCCAAACGCCGGAATCGGGATTGGTTTGGTTCGCCGCAAGTTTCTCCGCGATAGGGTAGGGCGCTTTTTCATCCTTAGTACCGTGAATGAACAGAGTTGGAAAAGGATAATCCTCCGATTTAACCTGGGCGTATGGAATTTGTCGCAGGCTGGTTCCGTTCAGCACCGGCAGCAGCATACCGATGATCTCCAGCGACGGATGTCGGGGTAGCCCGATATGCTGACGGATGTTATGGTACATCGTATCCGGCTCAAGCAAGAACGTACTGTCGAGGATCATGCCGTCGATGTCCGGACTTTTCAAAGCGGCTTGTAAGGCGGTCCCGGCTCCCATGGAGAAACCCCACACGATGATTTCCTGGCCGCCCCGTTGCTTGGCAACCTGGATCGCTCCGAGCAGTTGCTGGGCTTCCTTTTTACCGCCGGTGGCGACCTCTTTACTGTTTTGCGCGGCAAAGCCGTAATCAAACATCAGGACATTAAAGTTCAGTCGATGGGCGAAATTAGCCAGATCATACATCGGAATCCAGGATTCCTCACGATTGGCCCCATACCCATGGCTAAATACGATGGTTTTGACGGAATCTTCCGCAGGAATATACCACCCTTGCATGATTCGGCTCCCGTCGGCCGCGGGAAAAGCGATGTTCTCGTATTCGAGGTTGATGGACAACTTCGGATTAGAATAAAGCGGTGCCACCGTTGGGTTGGACAACACCCAGGCGATGTAGCCGTGCAGCGAGACGAAGCAAAAAATCAGGAAAAACAGCACGGACAACAAGAGGGCTACGAGGATATTCTTTATGCTGATGCGCCGGGCGGCAGCCACGGGAACATCGCCGGTAACGTAAGCCGAAGAAGGCAAGGGAAGGTCATTTGGGCCAGTTTGACTCATGTGCTCCCCTCCCAGTTACTAGATTATATGATGTAAATCAGGACTGTTTACCATTAAGAAAACGCTTTTATTGGAAGGTGAACTGGAGAAAATGTCGAAATAACACGATTCTCCTGAATTTAATCGTAAGTCGATCCCTTATTAATGTCAATGGAAGGTGTTTCATTGACGGAAATTCGCTTCTCTCATATAATTTATGTAACCGAGTTTCATATAGTGAAACATAAGGAGAGTAGATGCCGGATGGAAGACCGAAAGCTGACGGTACGCGCGGTCGAGCGGGCTTTAGATATATTGGGTTGTTTCACCAAAGCAAGTGACTTGGGATTGACGGAAATTGCCGCCGAAATCGGCCTGCATAAAAGCACAGTGCACCGCTTATTGACCACGTTGGAGGAGCGAGGTTTTGTCGTTCGTGATCCGGCGACGGAGAAATACCGCCTTGGTCTTAAGGTCTGGGAGCTGTCGACGCATATGTCCCATAGCGACGATCCGGCTGTGCTGCTGCTGCCGCAGATGGAGCGGCTTCGTGACCGGCTCGGGGAGACGGTTAGCCTGTATTTGCGCGACGGGATCGAGCGGCTGCGGATCCAGGCGGTGCAGAGCAACCAGGCGATCCGCCGGGTCGCGCCGGTCGGTGCGCGACTGCCGCTGTACGTGGGCGCGTCCAGCAAGGTTCTCGTCGCCTACTCGGGCGACGAGGTGCTCCAGGCGGTGCTGGACAGCCCGGATTGGCCGCCGGCGGTGGACCGGGCGGCCTATGTGGCGCAGCTGGAGGAGATCCGTGGACACGGATATGCCACCAGCTACGAGGAGCGGGAGCCGGGGGCGTCCGCCGTCTCCGCGCCGATCTTCGACCGGACGGGGAAGCTCGCCGCTGCCCTGTCTGTGTCGGGGCCGGTCAGCCGCTTGACGTTGCAGCGGCTGGAGGAGTACGGGCCGATCCTGGTGGAGGCGGCCCGGGAGATGGGCTTGATGATGTAGCCCGCGTCAAGGGATTAAGAAGTACCCTTGATTGAAAAAATAATCGGCCAGGTTTTATACCGAGCCGATTATTTTCTTTGCTGGCCTAACATGGGATACCGGCAAGAATGTTGCAGTTTGTGCAACAATTTCAGCCGATTCCTTCGCATACTCCCCAAAATGCTGCACAAAATGCAACATTTCGGCCCCGCAGGACAGTTTGGGGGTGGAAATGATGCAGGAAATGCAACATTTCACCTCCACAGGCCCGTTTCACACCCAAATCCTGCACAAAATGCAACATTTCCGCGAACTGATCTACTACCTTTTGGGCCGAACCCTTTTGTTGGCTTCGATGGGGCAGTAAGCGCAGCGCGGCTTACTTGATCCCCCGAACCCAAGCGGAGATATCGTCGACGATCTCCTTGGACACGTTGGACGGCTGGGTGTATTCGGCGCCGATGGAGAGAGCGTCCACCTTGGCCAGCAGATGATTGACCTGCGGATACGATTTGAAGGTGACGTCTTTGCGGCCCTGCAGCGCTGTTTTCCAGCCTTCGAACTGCTTCATCGTCACCTGCCAGTCGTTCTCGCCTTGCAGGATCAGCATCGGACCGGATTGCTGCTTGGCGAGTTCGGCCGGCACGTAGTTCTTCTGATCAAACCACCAATAAGCAGGCTGGGCCGGGAACTGCTCCGGCATATGGTCGACGCTGTACTGCGGGTCGTTAACCATCGCGGCGATCGACGTGTACACAGCAGCTTGTTGCTCGTAAGGCGCCGTATCTTGGCCAAGCTGTTTCACCCGGCCGACGAGTTCGGCTTGCTGCTCGGCCAACACGTCGGCGAATTTACCGCTTGGTCCGGACAGCAAAATCGTTCCGGCGATGTCGCCACTAGCATCGCCTTCGGTAATCAGCGGCATGGCGTAGCCGCCCTGACTGTGACCGGCGACGAAGATGCGTGAAGCATCGATTTCCGGCGTTTGCTTCAATAAAGCGACCGCCTTCAGAGCATCGTCGACAGTCTCCTTTTTAAGCGTGAACTTCGGATCCGCTGCGACTTTAAACGTATGTTCGTACGAGACCTTGTCATACCGCAGAACGGCGATGCCTTGCGCAGCCAAGCCAACCGCGAGGTCGCGGAAGGGCTTAGAGCTGCCAATCGCCTCGTTCCGGTCGTTCGTACCGGAGCCGTGCACGAGCACCACCGCCGGGAAAGGCCCCTTGCCCGCGGCTGGCAGCGTCAATGTGCCCGGAAGGGCCATGGCCCCTTCGCCAACGGTTACTTCCCGCTCGGTGTAAGCGGCAGCGTCGTCGTAGGCGGGTTTTTGGTATGCCGAGCTGGTCGCGGCGACGATGTACATATCGTCGATCTCCCCGGCGGAGTTAAGCCGTAGCGTCAGGTTGACCGGAATCGCTGCCGTTTGGAAGGCGTACGTTACGTTGCGATGAATCGTGTTGGCCGTTTCGCTTTTGGACGGGGCCCCCGCCGCTTTGCCAAATACCATTTCGTAGTTAGCCCATAGTTGGTTCAACATGACGGCCGGAAGGGCATAGGACGAAGAAGGGCTGACGTATTTCGCCGCTTCGACTCCGTCGCCGGCAAGCAGCGCATTCAAGAACAAGTCGGCGTGATCTTTAGCCCCGACTTCTGGCTGATTCGTGTTCTTTCCTTCAAACGCCTCGGCAAGGAAATCGGCGTCGACTAGCGCGCGGCCCTCGGCAATGCGTACTGGCTCATCAAGAATAACGTGGTTCCCGTCTAAGAGGGCCTCCGCAGAACCGATGGTTAGCACCAGCTTATGGCTGTCTTTCGTGACAAGGATCGTATCGCTACCGGACTCCCAGTGGACTTGTGCGCCAAAACCTTCGGCGGCTTCCCGTACCGGGGCGAGTGCCGTGCCGCTTTGCTTCGCCGCGAAGGCAGAAGCGGACGGGAGGGCCAGGCTGAGCGCCAGCGTTGCGGCGGCTGCATTTTTGAACAATTGGGATCGTTTCGTCATTGTCATTTCCTCCTTGATTAACTTCTATTTTGCGAGCCAGGCAGACCAACTGATGACAGCCAAAATACCAAGCAAGGTGATCCAGGATAGCGGATTGGCGAAATTCATCGTCCAGCCGATGCCGCTTCGCTTCTCGACAAATAAGGATGGGTCTTGCGGATTGAAGTAAATAGAACCTAGCTTCCAGTAGCGATCATCCGGAACCGGTGCCGTGCTTGAGCCGGTCGCTGCTGGGGCACCGCGGCCGATCCGGCTTCCGCCTTGTCCTGTGGTGAAGGATAACACCAGCGCAAACAGTACGATGAACACGGGAACCGCCATGCTAACTGCCGTGATAACGTTCTTATCCATCGGACGAATCATGTTCACTTGCATGAACGAGAACATCAGGATTAACGCCAGCGAGGACGCCAGTGTAAAAATAGACCATCTGCGGCGGAACGCAGCGTTTTGGCGGATTGAACGTTCCGGGTCGGCGGCTTGGAGCTGCTGCTTGCTGTGCTGAATCGACCAGTTGACAAACCCGAATAGTACGGTCATAATCACCTGCATCACGTTGGGAAACAACACGATACGGTAAGATTTGGCGGCGCTGCGCACCACTTCTCCAGAGAAGTCAAATTTCATCGCGACGGGATCTGGTATCGTAGCGTATTGGCTTAATACCAAGGCTACACTGGCGGCAATAAACACCGCGTGGACCAAGAACCACTTGTTGGAAAGCGCCAGCTTTTGCCGGCGAAAGCCGGTGTCCACCGCCAGTAGAGTGGGAGCCGACGAAGCGACGGGCAAGGTTGGACGGATCTTTTTCATACGATAATAATAAATAAGGTAGAGGGCCGTAGAGACGACGATCGTTAATCCGACATAAACGCTAAACCAGACGCCTTGGGCGTTTCCGTCCTTGTTCCATACACTAAGCAGGCACGCAAACAGCAGCAGGGAATAAATCCCCCCGCTCACGACGGCATATTGCTGACGCAACCGACGGATCGGTTCACTCCAATATTGCTCCGCGCTGACCGATACGCCGAAGCTCACTGTTTCCCGGGTCAAATAAGGCATGAAGGCCAGGGAAGCTAACAGGGGGAGAAACATAAGCAACAATAACAACGTAGATAGAAGCATCATAGGGTACTACTCCTCTCGAGTAATTTCTTGGTGGATTTGTTCCACTAGGGAGAGCAACTCGTCCTTCTCTATCCCGCGGCAGATAGCCTCCGCTACGATCGGACGCAGCTCGCGCCGTTGTTTCTCACGGAATTCGGGAGTGACCGGAGGCATGCCGAGCGGATCAATGACGACGCCCTTTTGGCGGTGGACCTGGATATATCCTTCCTGTTTCAGCAACGTGTAGGCTTTGTTCACCGTATGCAGGTTCACACCGATGTCAGACGCTAGACTTCGTACCGATGGCAGGGGTTCACCCAATTGAAGCCGCCCGCTGGCAATCCCTTCGATTATCTGATGGACCAGCTGCGTATAAATCGGGACGTCCGATTGTAAATCCAGCTGTATAATCACAATGTGGCATCTCCTTCTCTTGTTCTAACTGTTATACTTATAATATAACAGATGGTTAATGTGGTGTAAAGACTCTTATTTCTCGTATAGGGGGAGTTGAATCGATGTCATCCCAATTCGTTGTAAAGCTATCGGAAGTTTCGCCGGAATCGCTGGAACCGATTCGCAGGCTGGAGCAAATTTGCCGTCAAGCGGACGGGTCAAAATTGAACATCGGTCTGGATAACTTGAGCAAAGAAAGCGGCGATCACGCCTATCTCTACCAGGTGGAAGGAAGTCTGCGCGGATATTTAGGTTGGTATACCGCGGATGGGGCGGAGGCGAATCTCATCGCCATGGTTCACCCGGAATGGCGCCGCCAAGGTGTATTCCGGCGGCTCGTGAAAATTGCGTCCACGGAGATGGACGAGCAGGGGATCCAAACCTACCGGTTTAAGGTTCCCGTCGATTCCGAACCCGGCTTGCGCTGTGTGGAGCATATGGGCGCCCAATATGACAGCACGCAGTTCGCTATGGAACTCGCCGCTTTGACGGAAGGTTTGGCGTCCGATGCTTTCGCTACGACGCTCCGTCCGGAGGCGCTTGAGGATTTTGGCTTTATGGTACGTTGCCTGTCACAGGCGTTTGGCGATACCGAGGAGTGGACCCTTCAGTATTTGGGCCATACTCGGGAGCCCAGCCGCCACAATTATATCGGCTGCTGCGGGGAAGAGCGGATCGGTTTGATTCGCGTCAATCTTCTGGGGAACGAAACGGCGGTGATCCACGATTTTTGCGTGCTGCCGTCCCATCAGGGGCGCGGATATGGTAGAGAGATGTTGGCCCAAACCGTGCGGTTGCTTCTGGCACAGGGGCGTTCGAGGATTCGCTTGAGCGTGGCCGCAGATAACCGCAGCGCATTGGAATTATACCGCAAGACTGGCTTTGCTATGGTGTCGGAATCGAGTTACTATGTCTGCAAACGAAAAGAGTTCCCTTCGTAGGTTGAAGGGAACTCTTTTATATAGAAAAGGTTGGATGATCAGTTTGATGCAATCATTTGACGCAATACCGTTTGCAGGATCCCGCCGTTGTGGTAGTAATCGACGTCAACCATGCTGTCGAGACGGGCGATCACCGGGAATTGGAACGTAGTCCCGTCCGCGCGAGTTGCCGTTACGGTCAATTCTTGACCCGGCTTCACGTCATTGCTGAGTCCGTCGATATCGAACGTTTCGGTACCGTCGATGGCCAGCGTTTTCCAGCTCACACCTTCCTGGAATTGCAGCGGCAGAACGCCCATGCCAACCAGGTTGCTGCGGTGGATCCGTTCGAAGCTCTCGGCGATAACTGCTTTAACGCCCAGCAGATACGTGCCTTTCGCCGCCCAGTCGCGCGAGCTGCCGGTGCCGTATTCCTTGCCGGCGATGACGACGAGGTTCTGACCGCCTGCTTGATATTTCATCGAAGCGTCGTAGATGGACATCACTTCGTCCGTCGGCAGATATTTGGTGACGCCGCCTTCAGTGCCCGGTGCCACTTGGTTGCGGATGCGGATGTTGGCGAATGTGCCGCGCATCATGACCTCGTGGTTACCGCGGCGGGAACCGTAGGAGTTGAAGTCCTTCCGTTCGACGCCATGATCGGTCAAATATTGGCCCCCAGGGCTGTTTGGCGAAATATTACCCGCAGGGGAGATATGGTCGGTTGTGACCGAATCGCCAAGCAGGGCCAGTACGCGAGCACCGCGGATGTCGGCGATATCGGACAGCCCCTCGCCGATCTTTTCGAAGAATGGCGGGTTCTGGATGTAAGTCGACTTCTCATCCCACTCATACAGCTCGCCTTGCGGAACCGGAATGGAGTTCCAGCGTTCGTTTTGCGTAAAGACGTGCTCGTATTTGCTGCGGAACATCTCCGGGCTCACCGATTGGCCGATGGCTTCTTTGATTTCCGCGGAAGAAGGCCAGATGTCCTTCAGGTAAACCGGCTGGTTATCGAGATCGTAGCCGATCGGATCGTTTTGCAGATCGATGTTGACCGTACCGGCCAACGCGTAAGCGACAACAAGCGGAGGGGAAGCCAGATAGTTGGCTTTCACCTGAGCATGGACGCGACCTTCGAAGTTCCGGTTGCCTGAGAGAACCGCCGCGACAGTCAGATCGTTATCGGCGATCGCTGTGCTGACTTCGTCCGGCAGTGGACCGGAGTTCCCGATACAGGTTGCGCAGCCGTAACCGGCAACGTGGAAGCCGAGCGCTTCCAACGGCTCGATCAGGCCAGCTTTTTGCAGATACTCGGTGACCACGAGGGAACCCGGGGTCAAGCTGCTCTTCACGTAACCCGGCTTGGTCAGGCCGCGTTCTACGGCTTTCTTCGCCAGCAAGCCGGCGCCGACCATAACGCTTGGGTTCGAGGTGTTCGTACAGCTTGTGATCGCCGCGATGACAACCGCTCCGGCTTTCAACTCACTGTTCGAGCCATCCGGATGCTTTACCGGTACGGATTGTTCGATCTTCTCTTCGCTGAGACCGTAACCGCCTTTTTCAACCGGCGTCCGGATGATGGTGTTGAAGCTTTCCTTCATCGCAGTAAGCTCGATGCGGTCCTGTGGACGTTTAGGGCCAGCTAAGCTTGGTACAACGGAACTAAGATCCAGCTCGATCAAATCGGAGAATTCCGGATCTGGCGTATCGTTCGTGCGGAACATCCCTTGCGCTTTGTAATACGCTTCAACAAGGGCGATTTGCTCTTCAGAGCGACCGGTGCTGCGCAGGTAAGCGAGCGTTTCGGTATCTACCGGGAAGTAACCGATCGTTGCGCCGTATTCCGGGGCCATGTTTGCCACGGTCGCGCGATCGGCGAGGCCGATGTTCGCCAGACCCGGGCCGTAGAATTCTACGAATTTGCCAACGACGCCTTTCTTGCGGAGCATTTGCGTTACGGTCAGCGCCAGGTCGGTCGCGGTTGCGCCTTCGGCGAGACTGCCGGTCAGCTTAAACCCAATGACTTCCGGGGCGACAAAATAAAGCGGTTGTCCCAGCATTCCGGCTTCGGCTTCAATCCCGCCAACCCCCCAACCTACGACGCCAAGGCCGTTGATCATCGTCGTATGGGAGTCAGTACCAACGAGGGAATCGGGGTAGACGACCGTTTCGCCGTTCACCGTCTTGGTAGCCGCCACAGAAGCCAGGTACTCCAGGTTCACCTGGTGCACGATCCCGGTGGCCGGAGGTACGGCGCGGAAATTGTTGAAAGCCGTTTGCGCCCAACGCAGGAAGCGGTAGCGTTCCTCGTTGCGTTCGAACTCGACCTTCATGTTGTATTCGAGCGCGTCTGGGGAACCAAACGCGTCAACCATAACGGAGTGGTCGATAACAAGATCAACAGGCACGAGCGGGTTGATCTGTTTCGGATCTCCGCCGGCTTTCTTCACGGTATCGCGCATGGCGGCGAGGTCAACGACAACCGGCACGCCGGTGAAATCCTGCAATACGATACGAGCGGGGATAAACGGAATTTCCTTATTCTCATCGCGGCCCTCGCTCCAACCTGCGATTTGCTTCACATGCTCTTGGGTAATGGCTCTGCCATCGTATTGACGTACAGCGGCCTCAAGCAGCACTTTAATCGAGAACGGCAACTTGGAAATGCTGCCGAGCCCTTGTTGCTCGAGAGCCTGCAGGTCGAAGTAACGGTAGCTCTTGCCGTCGACTTCCAGCGTACGGGCAGAGGAGAAAAAATCGTTCGCGGACATGAATGAACCTCCTTGAATAAGTTTCACCTGATGAAACATAATTTCAAATTTTCTTTGATTTAAGTATACCTTCCCTCACGTGGTGAGTAAAGAACTTTTTGTTCCCAAGTTTAAGCTTGTTTGGGCTGTTCCGGTGCGGATGAATGGGTTTTCAGACCCTTGCGGGACAGGTGTAAAACATACTCCCTCCGAGGCGCTCATATAATGACTAATAGTGAAAAAAGGAGGCGTGGACGAATGGCGGATGAATGGAAAAAGACGTTATCGGTTTACGTAAACGAACAGAACCAGGATGAAGTGGATTATCGCACGCCTAGCGGGGGCACGGTCGTAACCGATGTGGAGTATTTGCTGCAACGGGGCGAGCGGAAGCGCAAGCTGGAGAGTTGGTATCGCGTCCGGGGGGCTGCGCCGCTGCGCTGCGAGACTCGGGCCAAGCTGGTACGCGAAATTGAAAAACGCGAGGGTGAGATCGAGGTCGATCTGCAGCTGTCGCGAAAAATATATTACGAAAAGGGAGGCGCCCGCCACCAGGAGGAACGGATCGAGAAGCAGCGTCTGACACTGGCTCGCGACGGCTCCGGCTGGATCGTCATTAAGGTGGAGCAGCCGGTTCCTGAACGACACCCGGCGTTGGTGCTCCCTCCTCATGATGAGGGCGAAGCGACAGGCCATAAAGGGGCTGTGCCGAGGCCATTTTTGAATCGCGACGTCCTTGGGGGCGGCGGTGCTCGAAGCATCGCTTACCGGCGTGAGGAAGCGGTGTTATACGCCGACCGGTGGTGGGACAGCTTTAATCCGGAGTTTGCCGCCTTCGAGGTCGACTGCACGAACTATATCTCCCAATGTCTCTTTGCAGGCGGGGCCCCAATAAATTATACTGGAAAAAGAGAATCGGGCTGGTGGTACAAAGGCCATGTCGGCGGGCGGGAGTTGTGGAGCTACAGCTGGTCTGTCGCCAATGCGCTGGAACGCCATCTCGGTCAGAGCCGAAACGGGCTTCGCGCCGAGCTGATCGAACGTCCGGAACAACTCCAACTCGGGGACGTTATCGCCTACGACTGGGACGGAAACGGCACGTTTCAGCATAGCACCATCGTAACTGCGTTTGACGCCGGCGGAATGCCGCTGGTCAACGCCCATACGACGCCAAGCAAACACCGCTATTGGGACTACCGGGATTCCTACGCCTGGACCGACAATACGGTGTATCGTTTTTTTCATATCGCGGACCGGTTTTAAAGTAGGCTGAATTCAAGATTCGATGTCGTTCGATCTTCTTGAAATACCTCGTGATCCAAAGATAATTTTTTGAACTACCTATTTAGGAAAGAGGTTAGCTATGGGACAGGACAGAATCACTGTAGGTCTTATCTACGGGGGCAAATCGGGAGAACATGAAGTTTCGCTGCAGACGGCTTTTGCCGTATCTAAGGCGTTTAATTACGACAAATACGAACTGCTTCCTTTTTATATCGACAAGCAGGGCAAGTGGAAAGTCGGCGACAGATTGAACGCGCCGTTTGCGGCCCTGGAGGAATTGAAGCTTGGGGAGAGCGCAGGAGATACATCAGCTGCGATGGGGCTGTTGTTCAGCAAGCTTTCGTCGGGCCAATCCAACATTGACGTTGTATTCCCACTTCTGCATGGAACAAACGGCGAAGACGGTACCATCCAGGGGCTGTTCGAAATGGCCGACTTGCCTTACGTCGGAGCGGGGGTACTGGCTTCTGCGGCCGGGATGGATAAAGTGATCATGAAGAAGCTGTTTGCTGAAGCAGGTCTCGAACAATGCGCTTACTGCTACTTCACCGCTACCGAATGGGAACGGTCGAGTCATGCGCTGGTACAAGGAATTGAAGAGAAGCTTGGTTATCCGTGTTTTGTCAAACCGGCGAACTTAGGTTCTAGTGTCGGCATCTCTAAGGCGAGAACACGTGAGGAATTGCTGGCATCCGTGGCGCAGGCGTTCCGCTACGACGTCAAGGTAATCGTCGAGGAGTTCGTGGACGCCCGTGAAGTGGAAGTTGGGGTTCTCGGCAACGACGAACCGCTAGCCTCCGTGCCGGGAGAAATCGTCTCTTCCGGAGAATACTATGATTACCAGGCCAAATACCTGGACGGGAAATCGCAGATGCTGATTCCTGCGTCCATCGATACTGAACTTGCTGAGCGAATTCGGGAGCTGGCGGTCAGAGCGTTTAAAGCCATCGCTGGCAGCGGGTTGTGCCGGGCCGATTTCTTTGTGCGGAAGTCGGATCACAAGATTTGGATTAACGAAGTGAATACGATGCCGGGCTTCACCCCCTTCAGCATGTATCCACTTCTGTGGCGCGAAACTGGGGTGGCCTATGAGGTGCTGCTGGATCGCCTGATCGAACTGGCGCTGGAGCGTTATGCAGCCCGGCAGGCACTGGAATTCGAAAGTGGCGTTTAGACGGCGGAGATCATTGCCGCCCGAACGACCGGCTTAGGAAAGGAAGGGATGACGATGGGATTTCAAACTGAATTCAACTCGGTCTGTAAATTCAAGAAAGAGCAAGAGCTTTATGAACTTCTGGAATACGGACGCGGCAAAATGCTCAAAGAAGGGCTGCGCGTATTTCCGACAGGTCAAAAGGTGATCGCTTATTCGCCTGATAATAAAGCGGTGGCCATTGTGAAGATCACCGCCTGTGTTGCCGAAATTAACTTCAATGGAGAGGAAGTTACCTCGGTTGAGCTGGAGCTGGTCCGTCCGCTGACGGAAGAGGAGACCGCGGTGCAGACCGCTCTGGCGTATGAAATGTTCTTCGGAGATCCGGACCGAAAATGATCGTGAGATTTGGTTATGTAGCGATGTCCACCGTGATCGATAACGCGTCGCCGTCGAAGACAATGACGCTGAAGACGTTTAACGGAATTGCCGACCGTGAGGCGGCGATCCGTAAACTAGAGACGATTGCCGGGGACAATCTGCATAACACGCTTCGCCTGCTTCGACATAACGTCGGCAACGATATTCAGGTCTATCGCTTCTCTTCGAAGCTGATTCCGCTTGCGACCCACGAGTCGCTTTCAGACTGGAATCCTTTCGAAGCGCTGCGAGAGCCATTTACCGCCGTGGGGAAATATGTCAAGGAGCATGGCCTTCGGGTGTCGTTTCACCCGGACCATTTTACGGTACTAAGTACGCCGCGGCCTGAAGTATTGAAGTCTTCCATCCGCGACCTGAATCATCATGTCGCCATGTTTGACGCCATGGGTTTGGACGGCCGGGCGAAGAACAATATCCATGTCGGCGGCGCCTACGGGGACAAGCCCTCTGCGGGAGCCCGTTTCCGCGAGAACGTAACGGCTCTTCCGGAGCGCATCAAGCAGCGGTTAACGTTCGAAAACGACGATAAGACATTTAATGCGACCGAGACCCTGGAGCTATGCGAAGCATTAGGCATTCCAATGGTGCTCGACATTCACCATCAATGGGTGAACAATGAAGGCGAAAGTCCGGCCGAGCTGTGGCGGCGCATCCTGGCGACGTGGCAAACCCCGTACGCACAGGCCGACTCGCCGTCGGACGATCCGCTTCCGCCGAAAATCCACGCGTCCAGCCCCAAAAGCGCCAGCGATCCACGTGGACATGCGGATCATGTCATCGTCCTGCCGCTGCTGGAATTTCTGCGCAGCATCGCTCCGATCACCGATCGGGTCGACGTGATGCTGGAGGCAAAGCTGAAAGACGGGGCGTTATTCGCGTTGATGGAGGACCTGGCACGATATCAAGAGGATGGCGTTGAGATTTTGGACGGAGCCAGCGTGCACATCCAACCGTAATCACCGGACAAGCACGCTTGTCTCCCGTCTCTCTTGAAAAATGAAGGGAAATAAGGTAAGTTGTACAAAATGAAGGTGCATTTAAGAGGAGGATATTCATGGGTGATTTATTAGCGGGGAAAAATGTGATCGTGATGGGGGTTGCCAATGATCGCAGTATCGCTTGGGCGATCGCGCAAAGTTTGGCGGAGCAAGGCGCCCGTTTGGCTTTTACATATGAGAGCGAACGCGTAGAAGGCCGGGTACGTAAGCTGGCCGAGACGATTCCAGGTTCGCTGATCCTGCCGTGCGACGTGACGGTGGATGAGGAGATTGACAAGCTGGCCGATACGCTGCGCGGCGAATTTGGCGTCCTGCACGGTCTCGTGCACAGCATTGCGTTTGCGAAAGGCGAGGATTTGGCGGGTGAATTTGCGGATACGTCTCGCGAAGGTTTTGCGTTGGCCAACGACATCAGCGTTTATTCGTTAGTGGCTGTATCGAAGCGACTGGCTCCGCTTATGACGGAAGGCGGCAGCATTATGACGATGACGTACATGGGATCGGAACGCGTAATGCGCAACTATAACGTCATGGGTGTGGCCAAAGCCGGGCTGGAAGCTTCGGTACGTTATTTGGCAAACGATTTGGGACCAAAGAATATTCGCGTCAATGCGGTATCTGCCGGGCCGATCCGTACCTTGGCTGCCAAGGGCATCAGCGACTTCAACTCGATCCTGAAGCAGGTTGAAGAGAAAGCACCGCTGCGCAGAACGACAGAAACGGCAGAAGTCGGCGATACGGCGATGTTCCTGATCAGCCATCTGTCCCGCGGGATTACCGGTGAGGTTATTTTCGTGGACGGCGGGTACAATATCGTAGGCGCATAATGTAAAGACCGCATGCGGTCAGTCAGCTGAAAGTTCGTTTCCAGCGGGGCGAAACCCCGCTTTTGGACACGGACTTTTTGCATATAGGGAAGTGCGGCTTTCACTTTATTCTGCGTCAGGACAGGCGAAAGGACGCAACTTTGCAATATCATAGACGTATAGTTTTTAAGGAGTAGATTATCAGTTTACGATGAAAGTAGAGTGAATCGATTGGAATCGAATCCGAAAGTTCCATATGTGGTAGGTAGTAAAAGCCCGATGGCCGTAGCGATCAATTGCGCCGCAAAGGCGGGGGAATGGATCAAGAGCCGGCTTGGGGGCTACCATGACTTAAATACGAAGCAATCCCCGCAGGACTTGGTGACGGACGTGGATAAAGGTGCGGAGGCCATGATCCGCAAGCTGATTTTAACGCATTTTCCCGATCATGCGATCCTTGGCGAGGAAGGGGTGGCACCGGGAGCGGCGGCATCAGCTGCAGCGCTGAAACAGGCTAGCGAATCGGAGTATTTGTGGATCGTCGACCCGGTGGACGGAACAACCAATTTTGTGCATGGGTTTCCGTTTTTTTGCGTATCGATTGCGCTGGCATATAAAGGTGAAGTGATCATCGGCGTTATTTATGACCCGATGCGGGATGAGATGTTCGTGGCGGAGAAAGGCAAAGGCGCGTATATCCACGGACAACCGTCGAAGGTGTCCTCCGATGCTGCGTTATCCGGCAGTATTGTTGCCGTTGGTTTTAATCCGGATCGTGAGTTTGCATTGCCGGTGAATATGCGTGGCCTGAATGCGTTGTCCGGCGAAGTACGCAGCCTGCGTGCCGCCGGATCGGCGGCCCTGCATCTGGCTTATGTGGCTGCTGGCCGTCTGAGCGGCTATTACGAGGTGGGGTTAAACGCCTGGGACGTTGCCGCGGGTGCACTGATTGTGAAGGAATCGGGAGGAATAGTGACCGATACCACAGGCAACCCTTATCACATCGGCGTACGCCATTTGATTGCTAGCAATGGCAAAATCCATGAAGAACTGCTTGGCGTGGTCCGGGCCGCGGATGCGACAGGGCTGTAAAGCCAGTTTTCTCAGCAGGTACGCTTGATCTCAGAATACCGGAAGGAGTGTCCAGGATGAGCGATAGCAAGGATTTGGAACGCGAGCTCAGCGAGATGCTGACCGAAGGGGGATACGGCAGCGAGGAAGAACGCCGCGAGGAAGAGCGCAGGAAGTTGTCACCGAAATACGAGATCCGCATTCAAACGACGTTGGATCCAATCGTGGAAGAGACGTTGAATTACCGGAAAATGGCCAAGGAAATCGATGGCCGTTATGATGACTATTTAAAGAGAACGGGACGCGTAGAGAAGAAGCCGGAATAACGGCTTCTTACTACTATTCAAAGGAGTTGAAAGGCTTGAAGAATGTTCGTTTAAACCTGGCTTCCGGATTGGCGGGAGCGCTTGCTCTTATCCTTATTCTATTCAGCGGCACCGCTGCCGCACCTGTTAAAGCCGCTGAGGCGGTTCAAGCCGACGACTACCTTATCGTGTCGCTTGGCGATTCCATTACCGCCGGGTATGAGCCGGGGATGACGGAAACGAGCGTTCCTTACGGCTTCGTTGATCGCCTGAAAGAACAAGGACTGTTCCATGGTCGGACATCGGCGGTCAACTACGGCATCCTCGGGTTGACCAGCGAAGGCTTGAAGAACTACATAACGGCGATTCAAGCAGGTTCGCCGGTTACTGCTACCGATATTCAAGCGAATGTGCCGGATCCGCGGATGGCTTCATTTGCTTCCGGTATCACGCAAGCGAAGGCCAACCTTCAGAAAGCCGATTTGATCACGATCACGATCGGCGGGAACGACTTGCTTCGACTGCTGCCGGATGTGAAAAACATCTCGCTGGAGCAGCTCCGTGCTCAAAGTGAAGAGGTATTGAAGGCATATGGCAACAACCTCCGCGAGGTTGTCCGGATCCTGACGGAGCTTAATCCTTCGGCGCAAATTTTGATTGCCGACCAATATCAGCCGGTGCCAAAGCTGGCTGGCGAATCTATTTACGATGAACTACAGCAACTGGCTGGCAAGTTTACTGCGATCGTGGATGGCATTGTTGCCGATCATGCGAACCAAGCAAAGCTGGTGAAGGCAGCTCATGTGGCAGCAGCTTTTACGGGACGCGAAATATCGCTGACGCATATTTTTTCCGATACCGATATCCATCCGAATCAAGCCGGATATGAAGTGATCGCCAAGATCTTCGCCGAAACGGTTTGGGGAAGCTTCCGCACTACAACCGCTAAAACCGGGGGTGCGCCGATATCCGTTGTGGTCAAAGGGAATGAGCTGAACACGCCATATCCGCCGATCCTGAAGAATGGGCAAACGTTCGTGGCGATCAAGGACATCACCGATGCGGTTGGAGCGATAAGCAAATGGGATACCCGTAGTTCCACCGCCACAATCACCTATGGTAGCCGGACGGTTGTCATTCCGGTGGGTTCCAAGCAAATCGAGGTGGACGGCGCGCCGGCCGCCACTGCAACTCCGGCCTTCCTTCAAAAGGTTGGCAAGGAGAACAAAACTTATGTGCCGCTGGCTTTGCTCGTACAGGGGCTTGGGCTCGATGTACAATACAGCGGAAAAATGAAGACGGTCTTTATCAACGAAATCTAATATTGTCGTTAGGGAGGGCGGTAGAGCACTAGGTGCTTTACCGCTCTTTTCTTTTGCTTGATTATCCCGTCTGATCGAACTCCGTAATATCGCACATAAGCTCCTTAGTCCTGGACCTTTGGAAGCGGCAGACGTTCCGCTAATCTGAATGATGAGCGGACTTATCGCCATGGATAAACATAGAAGGAGAGGGCGGAGCATGCCGAAAATCGCGGATAAATATTTGCAGGTCGACCCCTGGAAGGTCGTGGAGGAAGGTTTTGATGCAGGGCGCAACCGGGTAAGCGAGTCGATTTTTTCGCTGGGGAATGAATATATGGGGGTCAGAGGTTACGTTGAAGAGGGGTATGGCGGGGATACGCTGCTGGGCAGTTACTTCAATGGACTGTACGAAGAAAGTCCGGTGACGGCTCATTACAAAGGCATCATCCAATCGCTGCGGTTCATGGTAAATGCGGTGGATTGGTTGCATACGCGGATCACGCTGGACGGCGAGACGCTGGATTTGGCTAAGAGCCAATTCAGTGGATTTCGGCGGGAGTTGGATTTCCGTACCGGGATTTACACCCGGGAGTTCGTATGGCATACGGCCAGCGGGAAAGACGTGCAGCTCACATTTGAGCGTCTCATTAGCATGAAGGTGTCGTATCTCGGAGCACAACGGATCACATTTATGCCGTTGAACTTCTCTGGTACGGTCCAGGTGCGGACCGGATTGAATCTGGCGGTGATGCATGAGGATCAGCAGCGTTGTTACTGGAAACAGCGGAAGCAGGGTGAGGCAACTACGGCTGATGGGACCGGTATCGCGGGGATTCTGGGGGAAACGGTGAACACGGGCAATCGGCTGTTCTCCGGGTTCCGTGTGGAAGCACAGAACGCCGTGAACATTGGGCTGGTACAGGAGGATAACTTCATCGGCCGGGATCTGACCTTGGAGTTGCAACAGGAGAAGCGCAGCAGGCTAGACAAACTGGTCATCAATGTGGCGGAGAAAGACCCCGCGACCCGAAACGAAGACCTCTGGCAGCGGGGGATTGAATTGGCGGAGCAACATACGAAGGCGGGATACGATGCGGCAGCGGCAGACCAGCGCGCGTACTGGGCCCAAGTGTGGGCGGAATCGGACATAGCTATCGACGGCGATCCGGAGAATCAGCAGGGGATCCGCTTTTGCATTTTTCAGCTGTACCAGACTTACCATGGGGATAACCCAGGCTTTAACATCGGCGCAAAGGGGCTGACCGGCGAAGCGTATCGGGGGCTGGCTTTCTGGGATACGGAATCGTATTGCTTGCCGTTCTATATTTTTAACAATCCGAAGGCAGCGCGCAGCCTGCTCGAATTCCGTTATCAATCGCTCCCAGAAGCATTAAAGCGGGCCAAGGAGTTGGATTGCGAAGGGGCGTTTTACCCGATTGCCACGATTGATGGGACAGAGAGCTGCGACCTGTGGCAACACTCTAATCTACAACTGCATGTCGGTACGGCCGTAGCCTACGGGCTGCGTCATTATGTGAATATTACGGGCGATAAGGTGTTTCTCTATGAAAAAGGCGCGGAAATGCTGGTCCAGATCAGCCGTTTTTACGCGACTCGGGGGCAATGGGGGCAGCAGTCAGGGAAATACGGTTATTTCGGCGTAATGGGGCCCGATGAGTTTCAACTGATGGTTAACAACAACTGTTACCTCAACCTGATGGCCAAAAAGCTGTTCGAATACACGCTTGAGGTGCTGGGAACGATGCGCGATGAAGCGTCCGAAGCTTATGGCGAGATGGTGGAGCGGCTTGGCTTAACAGAGGAGGAGCAGAAGGATTGGCGAAATAAAGCGCAGCATATGAAAATTCCAAAGGATGAGCGGTCGGGGATTTTCGAAGAGCATGACGGATTTTTCGATCTTCCGCACCTGGATATTCACGCCATTCCGGTGACGGAATTCCCGCTTTATTCGCATTGGTCGTATGACCGGCTATATCGGTATGACATGATCAAGCAGCCGGACGTGTTGATGTTCATGTTCCTGTACAGCAGTGAATATTCGCTGGAGGAGAAACGCGCCAACTATGATTACTACGAACCGCGCTGCATCCACGAATCTTCACTGTCGCCGTCGATCCACTCGATTTTAGCCGCGGAAATTGGGCGCGCGGAGGAGGCTTATAAGTTCTTCGAGTTTGCAACCCGTCTGGATCTCGACAACTATAACCGGAATACGCGGGAAGGCTTGCATACAACTTCGATCGCCGCGGCCTGGATGAACATCGTATACGGATTTGGGGGAATGCGATCGGATGGAGAACGACTTATATTGAATCCGAGTATCCCTGAACGTTGGAAGAGCTACCGGTTCATGGTCACGTACCAAGGTGTGAAGCTGCTCGTGGAAGTGGATCAGAGCGAGGCTACCATTCGCGGGATGTCCGGCGGCGAGGTGGAAATCTCGGTGTACGGGAACCTGGTCACCATCGGCGAAGCGGGTATTCGGGTGCCGCTGCGAAAGGCGGTCGTCCAATGAGCTGGATCGTCAGGGAAAGCGGGTTCGACCCGGAACAAATCGCACACCACGGCAACAAGTTTATGGTCGGGAATGGAGTTCTGGGTTATCGGGGGACGTTGGAGGAGTTTGGCAAAAGCGAGCTAACCGCCACCATCGTCGCCGGTCTGTACGACAAGGTTGGGGAACAATGGCGTGAGCCTGTGAACGCCCCGAACGGACTGGCGACGACAGTTTACTGGGAAGGGACGCCGCTTAGCGTGCTGGAAGCCGGACCCCGCGTCGGGGCTGGTGGAGGCGGCGGAGGCCCGGAGCTGGTGGCTCACGAGCAGTCGCTGGATCTGCGTCGCGCCTTACACCAACGGCGGTCGGTATTCCGCATGGCGGACGGCGCGGAGGTTACGATGACGTCGGAGCGCTTCTGCAGCGCGGCCCGCTCGGAGCTGATCGTATGCCGCCTCTCCATAGAGAGCAGCCGAGATGGCGAACTGACGATCGTCACCGGGATTGACGGGGACGTCTGGGATATCAATGGCCCGCATCTGGAACGGATGGAGAGCGAGTCGGACGCGACCGGTGAGGCCGTATCGCTGACCGCGTGGACGCAGGAGCTTGGCTTGCCATTAACAGTGGCAGAAGCGGCGGACATTGTTGGTGAGGGGAGGGGGGAGCTTGTACGCGAGGAAACCTCGATCTGTCGCAGGTTCCACATCAACTCCCGGGCCGGCGAACCGGTCGAGCTTGTCAAATACGTTGCCATATTCTCGGGGCAGGACGGGGCGCCTGTTGGCGATGTTCGGACGGCGGCGGTGAAGTCCGCTGCAGTAGCGCGTCAGCTTGGTTACGACCGGCTGCTGCGTGAACACGCTGATCGCTGGGAGCGCAAGTGGGACGCCTCCGACATGACGATTGAAGGCGACGAAGAAGCCCAGCTGGCGCTGCGTTACAGCATGTACCAGCTGCACATCATCGCGCCGGACCGTTCGGAACGCGTGTCCATTCCTGCCCGGGGCCTATCCGGTCAGGTCTATAAAGGCGCGGTGTTCTGGGATACGGAGATGTTTATGTTGTCTTTTTTTCTGCACACGGAGCCTGAGGTGGCCCGGAATCTGATGATGTACCGGGTTCATACACTAGACGGCGCGAAACGCAAAGCTGCGGAATATGGCTATGACGGGGCGTTCTATGCCTGGGAAAGCCAGGAGACGGGCGACGATGCTTGCACGTTGTTTAATGTTAACGACGTGTTTACCGGTCGTCCGATGCGTACTTACTTTCGCGATAAGCAGGTGCATATCAGCGCGGATGTGGCTTACGGGATCTGGCAGTATTACGCGTTCACCGGTGATGTGAGTCTGCTGCTGGACGGCGGGGCCGAGGTGGCGTGGGAGTGTGCCAAGTTCTTTTATTCGTATGGGTACTTCAATCCTAGGAAGCGGCGGTACGAAATTCTGGATGTCACCGGGCCGGACGAATATCACGAGCGGGTGAACAACAACGCGTTTACCAACCGGATGGTCAAGGCGTGCCTGCGCGTTGCCATGGATGCCATGGAAATTCTGCGAGACCGCGATCTCCGTCGGTACGAGGCACTGTTGGCGGAGAGCACCGTCAGCCCGGATCAGATCCGCGACATGCATGATCGGCTGTATGTTCCGCAGCCGGACGCGGAGTCTGGCTTGATCGAGCAGTTCGATCGCTATTACGCGCTAGAGGATGTTTCGCTCCCTGACCTGAAAGCTCGGATGCTTCATCCGCACGAGTATCTCGGAGGAGGGAACGGCCCGGCGACAACGACGCAAATTCTAAAGCAGGCCGACGTAGTTCTGATGCTGCACCTGTTTAAAGGCGATTATGACCGGTCCGTCAAACAGGCGAACTGGGCTTATTACGAGCCGCGTACCGAGCATGGATCCAGCCTCAGTGCCTGCATTTATGCGATGGTGGCGGCGGATACAGGATCGCCGGATTGGGGTTACCCTTACTTCATGCGAACGGCGACGATCGACCTCACCGGGGAATCCAAGCAATACGTCGGAGACCTCTATATCGGCGGCACGCATCCTGCGGCGAATGGAGGGGCATGGATGGCGGCAATACTGGGATTTGCCGGCTTGCGATACGATGGCAATAAAGCAGTGCTCCGGCCCGCTTTGCCTTCCGCCTGGCAAGCGATGGAGTTCCCGGTCCGCCTTCGCGGCGGTTCCTACCGGATTCGCGTCAGCCGGGAAGAGGTCGCAATTTTCGCTCAGGCCGGAAATCCGGAACCGATGCGGCTTGTCGTGGGGGATCTGGAGCTGTCGGTCGCGCCAGGGCATGACGTTTGCGTCCCCTATGTACGCTAGCTCAGGCGAGTTATATACGAAAAATCGAATAGAAATCGCTGTTTCCGATGATTTCGGTAGAATGTATATGAAATTTCATACTTAATTGGGCCTTAGGGTGATGGAAGCCGAGAATCTGTATGAAATATCGAATAGAATTCGCCAATATTGTCGTTAGTAGCGAATTGTATTCGATAAATCGAATACATTCATCAAAGGAGAATTCAAACATGCTGGAAACGATGAAAGGCGCGATCTTCGACCTCGACGGCGTGATCGTCGATACGGCCAAATACCACTATCTCGCTTGGAGGTCGCTGGCGCACCGGCTGGGCTTCGAATTTACCGAAGCTCATAACGAGCAGCTCAAAGGGGTCAGCCGCATGGAGTCGCTGCGTATTTTGCTGGAGGTAGGCGGCGTGGATGCCACGGAAGAAGAACGCGAGCAGATGGCCGCAGATAAGAATCGGGAATACGTCGAGTTTATTTCCAAGCTGGAGCCAGCGCAAATTTTACCGGGGGTGAAGGAGTACTTGCTGCAGCTGCGCGAGCGCGGCGTGAGGATTGCCCTCGGTTCGGCGAGCAAGAACGCCGCGTTCATCTTGGCCCAGCTCGGCATCGCGGAGTTGTTCGACGCGGTGATCGACGGCACCAAGGTGTCCAAGGCGAAGCCGGACCCCGAGGTGTTCCTCGCCGCCAGCGCGGCGCTGGCGTTATCGCCGTCCGATTGCGTCGTGTTTGAGGACGCGGAGGCGGGCGTTGAGGCGGGCAAAGCTGCCGGTTGCCGCGTCGTCGGCATCGGCAGTCCGCACATTTTGGCAGCGGCTGATCTTGTTGTCAGCGGGCTGCATGAGCTGGTGCAATCGGCAAAATGATGGCTTGCGTCAAACTGAAGAAGGTCCCCCGGACGTTGACCGGGGGACCTTCATTTTTTTAACTGGCAAGATTCCAAAAATCCCCTACACTAAGAGGTAAGGCATTGACCTAGCCCTACGCGAGCGAGAATCGGTGAAACCGCCACGATCTTCGTAGGATCGCGCATCCTTGCCGGTTTTGATTATTGCTATATTTGAATTGCCGGAGGTGCAAAGCCATTGAAACCAGGCAACCGACTTAGAAACCCATTCGCCAACATGAACGTCAAACAGCAGATGATTCTTCTGTTCGTCGTGATGGTGATTCCCTTGTTTATATTGAATGCCTACGGCAACTACAAAGCCGATCAGATCTTGAAGCGGAATGTCACCAACGCCTATATCGAGCTCAACAAACAGAACTTCCGGCTGATCACCCGGGATATCGAAGCGATCAACAAGGTGTCTTCCACGGTATTCCAGCATCCGCTGCTCCAGCAGCTAAACCCTAGCGGGGAAGGCACGGAGACGGTCCTGGAACGGGTCAAAACTTATGAAAAGCTGGAGACCCTGCTGTTCAACTACTCCCAGGAAACCGACCAGCGCGAGCCGCTGTATTATTCCCTTTACGTGTATGATCCGTCCAACGCGTATTTTTTTGCCCCGTATTATCCGGACGCGCGGAAGGCGGGGGTCTATTTCTTTCTTGAACAGGAGAAGCCGGAGTGGTTTGAGGAAGCCGTCGCGAAAAAGGGGAACGGTTACTTACGCTTGATCGATCATTTGTCACCGCCTACGCAAGGGCAGCAAAACCAAAAAACGCTTGCGTATGTCCGGGCGATCAACAGCATTTATAAGAATGGCACGATTGGCGTGCTTGTCGTCTCCAACGTCGATGGCCGCATCGGCGAATCGTTGCAAACGGTCTCGATCCCGGAAGGGGAGCTATATTTTACCGATTGGAGCAACCGCATCCTGACTTCGACGCCAGCGGAGACGCCGGCCGGGGCGATCCTGAATCTGCCGCCGGAGGCCGATCTAGGGGATTCCCTGATTGGAGTGAAGGACGTCATCACCGATGATTTTATTTATGTCATTAACTATAATTACGTCCTACAGCAGAAGCTTGTTTATAAAGTGCCCGTCAAGGCGCTGCTGCAGCAACAAAATGAAATCAAGCGGATAATCCAGCTCATCTCTATCGCTTATTTTGCGGTGGGTCTGGTGCTGATTTTGTATTTCTGGCGGTCGCTCATGACCCCGATCCAGAAGCTCGTTTATTTTGTCCGCCGCTACGAACCGGGGAATGTGGTGCCGGAGACGCCGCACCGTGATCGCAATGACGAGGTCAGCGTGTTGATCTCCACGATTTACGAGATGGCGCGCCGGCTTAACGGGCTCATTCATTATAAATACCAGATGGACATCAAGCAGAAAGAAGCCCAACTGCAAATCCTGTATCAGCAAATCAACCCGCATCTGCTGTACAACACGCTGGAGAGCATCTATTGGAAAAGCGCCATGGAGGGAAACAATGCCTCCGCGGAAATGATCAAGGAGCTGTCCAAGCTAATGAAGATCAGCCTTAGCCGCGGGCGGGAGCTGATCACGCTGGAGGAAGAGATGGAGCATGCCTCCGCCTACATCAAACTGCAGGAACACCGTTATGAGTACGGCTTCCGGGTAACCTGGGACGTTCCGGCCGAACTGAACACGATCATCATTCCGAAAATCACGCTGCAACCGCTCATCGAGAATGCGATCTTTCATGGCGTTAAGCATATGGGGGAAGACGGTGAAATTGCGATTCGCGCCGAAGCGGACAAGGCGCAGGGGATGGTTCGCATTACGATCACCGACAACGGGTATAAGCCGGTGGATTTTGAGGCCATTGACAGGTTGCTCAACGATGAAACGCCAAGCCCGTCCTTCGGGTATGGGATTCGCAACATCCATCAGCGGCTCCGGCTGCATTTCGGGCAGGAGTACGGCTTGAAATATGCGGGCCGACCTGAAGGCGGCACTGCCGTTACGATTACTTTGCCCATCGCGGTCGACCGTAACGAATGACGAACAGGGGGAACAAGCACATGTATAACATATTAGTCGTCGACGATGAACCGTTGATTTGCAAAGGGTTATCCGGTCTTTTAACCGCCTCGGGACTGGATATCGGCCAGATCTATACCGCGTATAACGGGCATGAGGCGCTGGATTACGTGCGGATGGAGGATATCGATTTGCTGGTCACCGACATCCAAATGGGGGAAATGAACGGGATCGAGCTGATGCAGCAGGCGAAGCTGATTAAGCCCTGGGTGCAGACAATCATCATCTCCGCGCACGAGACGTTCCAATACGCACAAATGGCGATCCGACTCGGGGCCAAGGATTATTTGATCAAGCCGCTAAACAGCGAGCAGTTCCTCGACTCCGTTCGCAACGCCTTGCTGAAAATGGATAAGCCAGTGCCGCAGGCCGAGGAGTGGCTGTCGAGAGGAGCAGAACAGTTCCGGATGGTGGAGCCGCTCCCCGATTCCGGCGAACGTCTAAGCCGTCTTCTGCACAATCCCGCCGAAGGGGATGAAGAGCAGCGGTTTATTGAAGCCGAGCAGTTGGGGCTTGCCGGGCCGTATTTTTCCGTGATCAAGATCAAGCTGGCCATCCCGGCCGAGAAGGAGCCGTCTCCAGACCAGGAAGAGGATACCCGCTTGTTCCGCTATGCGGCGCTGAATATCGTGAACGAGCTGCTGCATCAGGAGTGGCGGGCGGCGTCTTTCTATACGGAAAGCCTGGAGATGGCCCTCATCCTGCAGTGGAACGAAGCGGAGTATGCCGAACCGAATCTCAACAAAATCAACCAGCTCGAAATGCTCGGCCGCAGCCTGCACCATCATATTCACAAGTATCTCGGCTTGCTGTGCACGGTGGGGATCAGCCAAATTCTCAAGGGCGCGGGGTTCTTGGATGTACTGAGCCGGCAGGCGGACAAAGCGATGCTGTGGGGTGGGGGACACGGGGACTACCATGTGTTCTATTACGGCGACTTCAACTGGCATAACTATGCCCAGGACCCTTCCACCGAGGAGTTAACGACACAGAGCAATCGGATCGTGGAAAGCGCCAAGAAATATATCGAGGAGAATTACCGGCAAAAAGGTTTAACGATCCATGAGGTGGCCCGCAGCAACCATGTCAGCCCCAATTACTTGAGTTACCTATTCAAAAAAAATACCGGCTATAACCTCTGGGAATACGTGATCAAGCTGCGGATGGAGGAGAGCAAAGCGCTGATCCTGAATACGGACCTCCGTCGCTACGAGATCGCCGAACGGGTGGGTTACGAGTCGCCCGAGCATTTTAGCAAGATATTCAAGAAGTACTTTGGCGTCAGCCCCACGGAGCTGAAGAAATAACGATGAAGTAAGAACGACTATAGTTCACATAGTTTTAGACATGTTCGCCTGGGATCCTCTTTTTTACAATGGATAGAGACACTACGTAGAAAAGAGGGAGAAAGATGGGGGAACCCGTGATTTCACCGGGGAACATGCAGCAGGACACGGCTAGGGCGAACGCTATGCGGTCGCCGCGGCGGGGATCAAACTGGAAAAAGTACATGTGGGGTTATTTGTTTCTGGTTCCGGCGATCGCCATATTTATCGTGTTCTTATGGGTCCCGATTATCAAAGGGATGGTTTACAGCTTCTATAATATCGATTTCGTCAAAGGCAACACGTTTGTTGGACTGGACAATTACGTGAAGGTGTTCAACAACCCCGACGTGCTTCTGTCGGTTCGCAACACCTTGTATTATATGCTCCTTTGCTTGGTGATCGGCTTTTGGGTGCCGATTGCCGCATCGATCGCCATTTCCGAGCTGCGCTGGTTCCAGGGTTTTGCGCGCATCGCGGCCTACCTGCCGTTCGTCGTGCCGGGCGTCGTCCTGTACGGGATGTGGCGCTGGATGTACGACCCGGTTGGGCCGATCAACGCACTGCTCGGATGGTTTGGCGCCGATCCGGTATCGTTCGTCTCCGACGGGAGGTGGTCGATGGTCTCGATCGTCTTTATGGAGACATGGCAGCAGTTCGGTTCGGCGATGTTGATTTATTTGGCCGGGGTGCTGAGCATTCCGCGGGACTGGTATGAAGCGGCGGAAATCGATGGAGCCGGCGTCTGGGCCCGGATCAAGTACATCACGCTGCCGTCGATGCGGAACCTGATCGTGCTGATGTTGATTTTGCAACTGATCGGCACTTCCCAGGCGTACCAATCCCAATTGGCTTTGCTGGACGGAGGGCCGAACAAGGCGACATTGACCTACGCGCTCTTGACCGTCAAATATGCGTTTACCCAGCTCGACTATGGGGCGGGGACCGCGCTTGGCGTCCTGATGTTCCTCGTGCTGAGCGTGCTTGGCGTGCTGCAATACAAGCTGAACAAGGAGGAGTACTGATATGAAAGAAAGAGGCATCCTGTCGCCCTCCGATCTGCAGAAGCCGCTTAATAAGGTCGTTTACGGATTCATGGTTCTGTGCATCGCGGTCATGGCTATTACGATGTTGTATCCGATCGCGATGACGATGTTCAACGGGCTCAAGAGCAATCAAGAGGTAAACTCATTCCCGCCGCGGTTCTTCCCGCAGGAGTGGCATTGGGACAATTTCCCGAAAGCCTGGGATTATATCAATTTACCGATGTTTTTGAAAAATACCCTGCTGATCTTCGGCGGCAACCTGCTGATGACCATCCTGGTCCTGGGCCTCGCCTCGTTCAGCATTTCGCGCATCCGCGTGCCGTACAGCCGGGCGATTTACTTCTTCATTCTGCTGACGTTGTTTATTCCGGCCTCGAGCTACATGATCCCGAACTTCGTAAACCTGAAGGAGTTGGGGCTGTTGAACTCCTATTGGGCCTTCTGGCTGCCCGCCGGGGCGAATGCGTATTATTTTCTGCTGATGAAAAATTTCTTCGACGGCATTCATCCGGAAATTTTCGAGGCGGCCCGGATCGACGGGGCTTCGGAGTGGACCAGTTACTTGCGGATCGCGGTTCCGTTGTCGGTGCCGATCTTCGCTACGCTGGCGATCTTTATTTTCTCCACGGCGTGGAACGACTGGTTTTGGCCATCCCTGGTCATGCACACGGAAGACAAGTACACGCTGGCGACGGCGATCTATAAATATGTGATCAACGCGCGGAATATGGACAGCAGCCTCAAGTTCAGCATTTTGTTCATGGTCATGATTCCGCCGATTTTCGTATTCCTCGGGTTTCAGAAGTTTATCATGCGCAGCGTCAACTTGTCCGCGGTCAAAGGATAGGTAGTTCAAAAAGTAATCTTTCCATGACGAAGCCGATCATGAAGCAGATTCGACGTCGAATCTTGAATTCAACCGGGCCTTCCGTTGCTCACGTAGGTCTGCCTACGCTCCGCTACTCAGGCCCTAGCTTCATCCAACCTTCTCGGTCCTGAAAACCTGACTTTTTGAACCTCCATTGTAACGATCGTAGGCCTGCACATGAAAGTCATAAGATCACACATCGATTGCGAAATCGTTCTCTTTTATGATGAACATGCAAGATAACCTAACTTTTAGAAAAGGGGAGTTTCAATGCGCAAGTTTTCAGCGGTGTTGATGTGCCTGATGCTGCTCGGCTCGCTGCTCGCGGCCTGTGGCGGAGGGAACAACAAGGAAGCCCAAAATAACGGCGGTAACGGCGGCGGGAATGCGGCGGCCACGGGCAACAATGGGGGAGGCAATGCCGAACCGGCTGCGGGAGAAGCCGATGACATCACGCAGCGCAAGGTTACGATCAAAATCCACTATCCGCTGCCGGATGAAACGACGCTCCGCCAGCAGGAGGACGATAAAATCGCTCGCTTCCAGGCCAAGTACCCGAACGTGACGATCGTTAAAGACGACTGGCAGTACAGCGTTAACGAAATCGGCGTGAAGATGGCTTCGAACGAAGCGCCGACCTTCTACAATACGTGGGCCACGGAAGCCCAATTCCTGGTGGAGCGCGGCTGGGTCGCCGACATCACGGAGCTGTGGAACAACTGGGAGTACAAGGACGAAATCAACCCGGTGCTGCAGAACCAATTTATCGTTGACGGCAAGGTGTACGGGATCACCCAAAACGGTTACGTCACTTCGACCGTAGTCAACAAGAAGCTGCTGGACGATAAGGGCATCGCTGCTCCAGCGTTCGACTGGACTTGGGACGACATGTACAATGTCGCCAAAGGCGTCGCGGATCCGAAGAAAGGCATTTCGGGGATCGCGCCGATGGGCAAAGGCAATGAAGCAGGCTGGAACTGGACCAACTTCCTGTTTGAAGCCGGCGGCGACATCGAAACGAACGAAAACGGCAAAGTGACCGCCGTCTTTAACTCCGAGGCCGGGGTGAAGGCGCTGGATTTCTACAAGAAGCTGAGATGGGAAGCCAATGCGATCCCGCAAGACTGGGCGCTGGGCTGGGGCGATGCCGTCAGTTCCTTCCAACAAGGCCGGACGGCCATGGTGATCGCCGGGGCGTTTGACGTCATTCAGGCGGCGCTGAACGAAGGCGGCATGAAGCCGGAGGACGTCATTGCTTACCCGATGCCTGCTGCAGAGAAGGGCGGCAAACATTATGGCGTTCTGGGCGGCAATTACCTCGTCATCAACCCGAATGCCACGAAAGACGAACAGGAAATGGCGTTCCGCTATATCACGTTTGACTACTTCACCGATGATGCCTTGAAATCGGTTGAGGACACGATTAATGCCCGCAAGGCTGAAGGCAAATACTACGTGCCGACGCCGCTGGAATATTTCAGCGATGATTCTGAATACGCCGGCAAAGTGAAAACGATTTACGATAAATACGACAACGTGTACAAATACGATCCGCAGCTCTTCAGCCTGCTGGAAGGCAAGCCGGAGGCGCAGTTCGGCACGCAAGACTACTACGCCACGATGTCGAACGTCGTGCAGGAATCGTTCTCGAAGAAGGGCACCGACTCCAAGAAACAGCTGGATGTCGCAGCCAAATACGTGCAGGAGAATTTCTTTGATAAAATTCAACCGCAATAAGCATAAATAGCTAATGAGCCTCCCCTGCGGTCCGATTTGGACGGGGGAGGCTCTTTTTGCGTTGGATGCGTCAGGTGGCGAGCGGTGAAGGTCGGGTAGCGACGGCAGTGTGGGAACTGTGTGCTAGTATGGTGCCAATGTGTTGGGCCGGTTTGGTGCTAGTGTGACGGGGGCGCAGGTCGGAGTAACAATGAAGGTGAAGGGGGCGGGGAGGATGTGGAGTGTAGATCTGTTACTCGGGTGCCGTCACCGATACCGTGCCAATGCCAGCCGCCGATGCCGTCGCAGATGCCGTGATGATGCCGTGATGATGCCGTGATGATGCCGTGGCCAATGCCGTGCCAATGCCGTCGCCGTCGCCGATGCCGTGCTAATGCCAGCGCCAGTGCCGCTAACGGAACTCAGAGACCTTATTTTGGGAGAATCGGCCCAGTTTGAATTCTAACGGAACGGAGAGACGTTATTTCCCCTTTTTGGCCTGATTCAACACTCGTTTAGGTCCAATAGCGTCATCTGGTTCCGTTAGACGGGGAAATGGCCGGGAAATGAACGAATAAGGTCATCTGGTTCCGTTAGAAAGGGTGAAGGCGAAAAGTGCGGCTCTTGGGCGGCGGGAGATGAGTGTCGAGTGCGGGGGACGGTGCCGAGGACGGGGCCAAGGTGAGGGGACGTTGCCGAGTAATGAATGACGAGTGATGAATGACGAGTGATGAATGACGAGTTCAGATAGATCGTGCGCCGATCCCGATGGTTCACGCGGCTGCCGCCGTTTTGTCCTTCTGCTGGCGCGCGCGGGCTTGCCGTCCCAGCACCAGGCCCACAAGGGAGGCCATCATCTGCTGGAACACCATGCCCAGCACGACCGGCACAGCCACCGGAGCAGGGAAGTAGGTGACGGCCAACACCGCGCCAGCGCTGATGTTGCGCATGCCGCCGTTGAAGACGAGCGCCACTTTGTCGGCTTCGTTCAGGCCGATCAACCGGGACAGGCCGAAGCCAAGCGCGTAGCCGATCGCCGCAAGCGTAACGATGATCGCGGCCAGACCCAGCAGCCGCGGGCTGAAGTCGGTCAGGTAATTAGCCACAACGGCACCGTTGATCGCCACGACAGAAGCCATCGCTAGCTTCGAGAACGGGTTCAGCCAAGGGCCCCAGGAGGCGATGACCTTGCCTTTGCTCCACTGGTTTAGCAGCATGCCAACCAGCGACGGGACGACGATCATCCAGAACAGGCTGGTCATCATCGCAGCGGCGTCGAGCTGCACGCTTGCACCGACCAGCAGCGCCAGAATGCCGGGAACGACGAACGGCGCCAGCAACGTATCGATCAGGATGATCGATAGGGTTAAGGCGATGTTGCCCTTGTAAATGCCAACCCAGACAAAGCTGCTGACCCCGGTTGGAATCGCCGCGGCGAGAATGAAGCCGGTAATCGTATAGAACTCCCCCGGGAATGCCAGATGCCCCATCCCCATCGCAACCAGCGGCATGGCGAGGTGGAGGATGAACAGGCAGAGCACCAGGGGAAGAGGTTTTTTCAGCACGTTCAGGAAATCCTTGAAGCTGAGGCTGATGCTCCCGGCAAAGGTCATGAAGGCAAACAGCCACGGAGACCAGGAGGTATATGCGGCCAAATGGCTCCCGCTAAGGACGCCGATCAAGATGCTGGCAGGCGTGATCAAAGGCATCAATTTGTTCAGTTGTCGGTTCAACGTTTGCAGCATGGTCACGACATCCTTTGGTTTATAAGCTTCTTGTAGTATAGAACGTTCGCGGAAAATCGTAAATGGGACGGAGCCGGGGTAGCGCTTAACCGAAAAAAAGTCTGCCTGATCGTAACCGAACGAACCAGGCAGACTCTATTATTTTATCGGGCAATTTCCTTGAACGAAGCCTCGGCGGCTTCCAAGGTGAAGTCGATGTCGGCTTCCGTGTGCGCTGTCGTCAAGAACCAGGCTTCGTATTTCGACGGAGCGAGGTTGACGCCGCGACTAAGCATTGCGCGGAAGAAGGCGGCGAACGCTTCGCCGTCCGTGTCTTGCGCCTCGTCGTAATTCGTGACCGGGTGGTCGCAGAAGTGCGTGGAGAACGAGCCGCGGATCCGGTTGATCGTCAGTGGCACTCCATGGCGGCGGGCCGACTCGGCCAGGCCGTCGGTCAATTTCACGGCGAGGCGGTCCATCTCGTCGTAGACGCCGGCGCCCTGCAGCACCTCGAGGCAGGCGATGCCGGCGGAGATGGAAGCAGGGTTGCCCGCCATCGTCCCGGCCTGATAGGCCGGACCGAGCGGCGCCACCTGCTCCATGATCTCCTTGCTGCCGCCGTACGCGCCGATCGGCAGACCGCCGCCGATGATTTTGCCGAGAGCGGTCAGGTCCGGCTGGATCGCTTCGTGATTCGAGAGGCCGGCGTACGTTTGCGCCGAGCCATAGTGGAAGCGGAAGGCCGTAATGACCTCGTCGTAGATGACGAGGGCGCCGTACTGCCGCGCGAGCCGGCAGAGCTCTTCCAAGAACCCGGGCTTCGGCATCACCATGCCGAAGTTCCCAACGATTGGCTCGACCATGACCGCGGCGACGTCGTCGCCCCACTTGTCGAGCGCTTCTTTCAGCGCCGTCGCATCGTTAAACGGCACGGTGATCACCTCGTGCGCGATGCTGGTCGGAATGCCGGCGCTGTCGGGAATGCCCAGCGTGGACGGGCCGGAGCCGGCGGCCACGAGCACAAGATCGGAATGGCCGTGGTAGCACCCGGCAAATTTGATGATCTTGTTCCGCTTCGTATAGGCGCGCGCAACGCGGATCGTGGTCATGACCGCTTCTGTGCCGGAGTTGACAAAGCGCACCTTGTCCATCGAAGGGATCGCTTCCTTCAGCATGACGGCCAAACGGATTTCTAGCTCCGTTGGCGTCCCGTACAACGTGCCGTTCGCCGCGGCTTCCTGGATCGCTTTCGTGACGTGCGGATGGGCATGTCCGGTAATGATCGGCCCGTAAGCCGCCAAATAATCGACGTATTTGTTTCCGTCTACGTCCCAAAAATACGCGCCCTCGGCTTTTTTCATAAAAACAGGCGCCCCGCCGCCAACCGCCTTGAACGAGCGGGAGGGGCTGTTGACGCCACCTACGATATGTTGCAACGCTTCTTCGTACAATCGTTCCGATTGCGATCGGTTCATATTTCTATACTTCCTTTCTGGTTGACTTGCAATTGGTGGTGCGATTAGCGCGCCTTTAGAGGCACCAGCCTCAAGGGCTGGCCGCCTCCAGATTCGCGTCGCTGCCGGCGTTCGCTCCCGTCCGGCTAGAGCCGCTGCTGCCGTCACCGTTACCGGCATTGCTGCTATCGTTGCTCCCCGTTCCGCCGGGCTCACTGCCGCTTTCAGCCCCGTCGCCGGTCTCGGTTTCTGTGACTTTAGTAAATACGTCCTGCACGTATTGCTTCAATTCTTCTTCGCTGCGAACGCCCAGCACGGACGAACCGCCAACGCTTTTCTCGACCAGCAGGTCCATCGGCGGAATTTGCTCGCTGGCGGACATTTGCGCGTCATACCCGACGGTGGCCAGCTTCCACATATCCTGAACCGACAGGTTCGTGTCGATGTAAGGATTGATCTTCTCCAGAATCGAAGGCAGCTTCATGATCGAGGTCGTCGATTTCAGCTTATCCGCCACGGCCTTCAGGAAGTTGCGCTGCCGCTCGGTCCGGGTATAGTCGGACAAGGCGTCGTGCCGGAAGCGGACGTATTGCAGCGCGGTTTTGCCGTCGAGGTGCTGCTGTCCTTTTTTCAAATCGATGTCGTATTCATGGTTATCCGCATTGCTGGTGTAGTGCATATCTTTTTCCACGTAAAAATCAACCCCGCCGACCGCATCCACCAGCTCGATGAATCCTTGGAAGTCGGTATACACATAATATTGGATCGGGATGCCCAGCAGGTCGGAGACCGCCTGCATCGCCGTATTCGGACCATGGGTGATCGCCGTGTTGATCCGGTCGGAGCCGTGCTCCGGAATTTCCGTGTACGTGTCGCGGAGGATCGAGAAGAGGTAACCCTTCTTGCTCACGGGGTCCAGGGAAGCGACCAGCATGGTATCCGAGCGGGGGATTTCCCCTTTCTTCAAACCGCGCGCATCCACGCCCATCAACAGGATGTTCACGCGTTCCGTGCCTTCCCATTTGGGCGGCTCCGGTACTTTCGTCTCGGTTGGCTGCACGTTATAGAAAGGAGACTGCTCTCCTTCTTTTTGAAAATTGTCCACTTGGTTATAGATGGCGGTAAAATAGTATGCCGCTAAGGCGGCTAGGACGACCACCACTCCGATCACCGACCAGAGAATCGCCCGTTTTGTGCGTTTCGTCATTGGGTTCGTTCCTTTCAGATCGTACGATAAATTCGGTTTCTATTATAGATATACTACATATCTTTACATTATAATTTTTTTTGTAAATACAATCAATTTCAGGGTTGGAGAGGCCCGAGGAGGAGTTCACATGTCGGAACAACCGCAGCAAGTGCAAATCGGCAAGCCCGTTCCGGACTTTCGGTTACCCGCGGACAGCGGGGAGGAAATTTCGCTATCGCAATTTCGCGGCCGCAAGGTCGTTCTTTATTTCTATCCCAAAGATTCGACCCCGGCCTGCACTCAGGAGGCTTGCGATTTCCGCGACCTCGCCCAGGCGTACGGCGAATACGGGGCCGAGGTGCTTGGCATCAGCGGGGATTCGGTGAAATCCCACGAGAGGTTCGCCATGAAGCAGGGGCTGAATTTTCCGCTTCTCTCGGACGAGTCCCACGAGGTGTGCCGGAAGTTTGGCGTATGGCAGCTGAAAAAAATGTACGGCCGCGAATTCGAAGGCATCGTCCGTTCCACGTTCCTCATCGACGAGGAGGGCAAGCTGCTCCGAGAATGGCGCGGCGTCAAAGTGAAAGGGCACGCCGAGCAAGTGCTGGAGGCGCTTCGGGAGGCCGATACAGTTAAGTAATCGATAGTTTCGAAGGTGCGCGCTGGAATCGCCTTCTTGTCTAAATGACGAGGGGGTGATTTTTTTATGCCAATGCAAGCGAATCCCGAAGTCTATTTACGTTTCTACCTTCATACAATCTACCAGATAGCCAATGGATTCATAGAAAAGAATTTGATCCTAGCTGCGGAGGTAGAAGGTCGATGAAACAAAAAAGAAAGTTCGGACTTATGCTCGTTCGTATGATGCTGCTTACATTGGTGTTGATCGCTGCGGTCGGCGCTCCGCTGGGTTTCCAGCCGCAAGGGATGCCCGAGGTGAAAGCCCATCCCATGAAGGAACAAGCCGCGGTGGGATCCGCGACCCATAAAGTGAATCTAGCTGCACCCCAGAAGGTGCAAACCGTAAATAATTCAACCAACGGCGCGGCCGCTACGGCGGGGGCTTTGGCGTCGGCTAAACCGAAGAAGAAGCTTGAGGCGTCTCAGGTAACGAAAAAGAAAGCGCCGGGCAAGACCGTGTACCTAACCTTTGATGATGGACCAAGCCCGCATACGGATCAGGTACTCGAGATTTTGCAACAAGAAGAGGTCACCGCCACCTTCTTCGTGCTTGGTCAGCAGGCCAAACGTTACCCGGAGGTCATCCGGCGCATCGTGGACGGCGGCCATGCGCTTGGGAATCATACGTACAATCACGATTATGACGCGTTGTACGACAGCTTCGGACATTTCTGGAAGCAGGTCAAGGCAACGGAAGAGGTGCTGCGAGAAATCACGGGAACTCGTACGCCGCTGGTGCGCGCGCCTGGCGGGACGTATGGGCATTTTGACAAGACGTATTTCAACCTCCTGGAGCAGGGTGGATATAAGGTCTTCGACTGGAATGTGGACAGCGGTGATTCTAAACGCAAAGGCGTTCCGGCGAACGAAATCGTTAGCCACGTCAAGAAAGAGAAGCCCCAGGACCAGGTCATCGTATTGATGCATGATGGAGGGGGGCATGAAGAAACCGTCAAGGCGTTGCCGGAAATTATCCATTACTATAAAAAGCTAGGTTATGCGTTTTCTACATTGTCCGCGGAGCAGAAGCCCGTTCAATTCACGCTGGATCCAGGGATCGGCAAGAAAAACCGTCCTATACCGTCAGCCGAATGGGTCGCGTCTAATGTCGTTCCGAATGCCGCTCTGTTTGAACCGGAAATACCGTTGACGGTGGAGGCAGGCAATGTGCAAATGCGCTTGGCCGCCGGGGAATACGTGATGCAAGACGGCCAATATCTCGCGCCGGTCCGCACGGTAATGGAGCGTCTCGGCGCCGATGTCTATTGGAGCGAAGCGACGCAAAGCGCCTTTATCGAATGGGGGGACTCCTCTGTCATTGCCGATACGCAGCGCGGAGTGCTGACCGCCAAACGCAAGGACGGGTCAGACGTCGAATGGGAAGTGAAATTTGAGCGCAAGGCGCAAGCGTTATGGATTCCACTGCGTCCGCTGCTAGAGGCGTTGAACCATCCGATCGTCGAAGCGGTCTCGACCGCCACTGAACGACGGGTTACGGCCCAATAGCAACAGCAGAACGTTGTCTTTCTCTCTTCCATGTCTATTTTCGCTAGTTTCTGGAGAAACTGGTTGATAGATTATGCCATGGGTTAGAAATGGAGGGGAAGTCACGATGAATCACGATCAAGCGCAGGCGCTGTTGGAGCGGCTGGTTCATAAGGTGGATCGGGTGATTGTAGGGAAAAGGAAAGAGATCGAGCTCGCGGTAGTGGCGATGCTGAGCGGCGGTCATATTCTGCTGGAGGATGTGCCCGGAGTGGGCAAAACGATGTTGGTTCGCACGCTGGCAGCCTGCATCGGCGGTTCGTTTGGCCGCATCCAGTTTACGTCAGATCTGCTGCCTTCCGATGTGACCGGAGTAACGGTGTACCATGCGCAAAGCGGTCAGTTTGAGTTTCGGTCCGGCCCGGTGTTTGCAAATGTCGTGCTGGCCGATGAGATCAATCGGGCGGCGCCGCGCACGCAGTCGGCGTTATTGGAAGCGATGGAAGAACGGAAAGTGACGATTGACGGAGTGACGCGGGCTTTGCCGAAGTCATTTTTGCTGTTGGCTACGCAAAATCCGCTCGAATATGAGGGAACTTACCGACTGCCGGAAGCGCAGTTGGATCGGTTTTTGATGCGACTGACTTTGGGTTATCCGAATCCGGAGCAGGAGGTGGATATGCTAGGTCGGATGCAGGATCCGCCCAATCCTGCGGAAATGAAGCCGGTGCTGCTGCCGGAGGAAATGGCCGTGATGCAGCGGATGGTGCGCGGCGTTTTGGTGGACGATGTGATTAAACGATATATGGTTGGAGCTGCGGACGTTTCCCGGCGTCATCCACAAATTGCGTTGGGTTTAAGTCCGCGTGCAACGCTTGCCTGGATGGGTGCAGCGCAGGCGATGGCGTACTTCAAGGGGCGTACGTTCGTCACGCCGGACGATGTGAAGGCCGTCGCGCCTGCTGTATTGACACATCGGATCGTGCTCCGTACCGAAGCGAAGCTCGCCGGAATCGGAGGAGAGCAGGCGCTGGCTGATGTTCTGGCCAAGGTGGATGTGCCGATTTTCGCGCGGGCTTCGGGGGCTTCGTCATGAAGAACGCGGGATGGGCATGGCCGGTAGCGATCGTGTTCGCCGGAGCTTTTGGGGGATGGTACACTTGGCGAGGCGGGGTCTCGGCCTTGTTTTTGCTGGTGCTGGTTGGTTTTATCATTTTGCAGGGCGTGCTGGTACAAGCGCTGGGTCCCAAACGCTTTAAGGTCGAGCGTACTTGGCAGCCGGAGTTCCCGGTTGCCGGTGAGCCGGTCACCGTCAATTTGAAGCTCCGCTGCGAAGGAGGGCTGCCCCCCATCTGGCTGCAGGTTGAGGATGAGTTGGCTGGAGCCGCTGCAGGACAAGGAACGAACCGCCCGGGAGTCCGGGGCGGTAGTTTGCTGTTCACCGGATTCCGCCGGGATTATCGGGCAACTTATACGATCCAAGGTTTACCTCGGGGGGTATACAAGGACATGACTGTACAGTTGTTTTGGGGCGATTCGTTTGGTTGGTTTAAACGCAGCCGCCATGCCGTTGCAACCGAGGTGATGGTCATTCATCCCTTGCCGCTGGCGGCAAATCCGCCCGAAGCAGAGGAACGAGGCGAGCAGGAGGGAGGCGGGGCTTGGCGGCCTCAGCTAATCGCGTCCTCTCCAACTTCCGGCCGCTTAAGGCCCTATGCGCCGGGGGATCCGCTGCGGCGAATTCATTGGAAATACTCCGCGAAAAAAGGGGAGCTGCTCTCCCGCATTCCTGAGGAACAAGGCGTGATGCCACGGTATTTATTGCTGAGCACACGGCAAGGGGAATACGCCGCTTCGTCGAGTTTTGAGCTCGCAGTCTCGGCTGCGGCAACGTGGCTACGGCGTGAGGCCGGTGATTCCGACGCCGGCGAGCTCAGGTTTAGCCACGGAGCGTTGGCCGGAGCCTGCCGAGTCACGGGCCGGGAAGGTATGATGAACGGGCTGGAGCAGCTCGCCGGCCTTCGCTTGGGAAACGGCTTATCCGCGGAAGAATTGCTTCGGCGGGATTGGTCTGAAGTGCTCTCTCAAGGGCAGAGCCTTACGGTGATCACCGGGACGCTCACTCCCGAATTGGCAGGTGATCTCCTACATTTGGCCGAGCTTGGAGTGACGGCAGAAGTTTGGTGCGCAGGTGGGCTAAGCGGATTGGGGCAACCGATGCAGCTAGCTGCCCGGCTGCGGGAGCGGGGCGTCATGGTGGCGGATCTCACGTTGTATCGGAAGAAGTCTCGGCGGAAGGAGGCGAGTGAGCATGTCAGCGCATAACCATGTGGTGTTCATGCCTAGTGGCCAATTGGCTGCGAGTGTACCGTCCCGGCGAGGCGGGCATCCGGCGCCTTCGGCCGGCCTGCGGATCGTGATCACGCTGCTGCTGTTCGGATTGTTTGGAGAATGGTTATATCCTTTGCATGCGATGATGCCGGACAGGCAAACGGAGTTGATTCCGCTGTTTTTCATCCTCACAGGGGCTTTGCTGCTGTTCGGCTGCCTGCGGCTGCCGTCCGGCCTGTTTGCGCCGCTGCCGCCGCTGCTGATCGCTGGCGCCATGCTCTATCTCTTCGGGCGGGGGGAAGGGGTAAACTGGTTTGGCGGTTACGCGCAAACGATCGCCGCCGACCTGGAGGAGTTCCTGGATTCGGGAAGGCTTTACGCGATCAGCATGGAGACTAGGGCACTGCTGCTCTTGATCGGCTGGACGCTTCTGGTCGTATCCGTGCAGATGCTGGCGCTTTCGCGTCAAAGTATATTGTTGTTCTTATCAGCTACGGTGATTTATTTGCTGGTGCTGGAAGCCGCCGTCGGCCTGGAATTGTATCTGGGCGTCATTCGTTCGGCGGCGCTGGGTCTGGCACTGCAAGCGGCGGCGTTCCATCGCGGCGAGTCCGGGGCGAGCCGGGGAACCGGGGGCGTGGCCGGCGGGGGCGTCGTGCTCGTTTGCGTGGCCGGAGCGGCGCTGCTGAGCTCGTTGCTGCCGCTGCAGCCGGTGCGGGCGATCTCTTGGGAGCAGGTTGCCCGAAGCTTGTCGGACTGGAGCGGAGCCGAGCTAACGGGCCAGCCGGGCGGGGCCTCGGCGGTCAGCGTATCCGGCTACGGTCGCGACGACTCCAAGCTGGGCGCACCGCTGCGCCTTCGCCATGATCCGTATTTCACGGCGTTGTCGCCGTACAATACGTACTGGCGCGGCGAAAGCAAAAGCGTGTATACCGGCCGGGGCTGGATTCAGCCAGCCGGTGAGGGCTCGCCCACGATCGCCGGAACGGAGCGCTCCGACGACCTCGCGGGCGATACGGCCGGTGCCGCCGCGGCCGGCGTCGACGACGGCCGAGAGCTGATCCGGCAAACGGTGACGTTCGAAGCGCCGTTGACGGGACGGGTCGCCCTGCTGTCGGGCGGGCTTCCGGTTCAGGCAGAACGGATCATCGCCGGAGACCGGAATCAGCCGGTACAGCTGGAGCCCCGGTTTGACTCCTGGGCGGATGCCTTCATCGTCGATTATGCCGCCTCGGCGGAGCAGATTTACGGCTATGAGCTGACGTCTTCGGTGCCGTTGGGGACCGCAGTCGAGCTGAGACAAGAGGAGGGGCCGGACCCCGTAGAGGTCCGGAATCGCTTTCTGCAGCTGCCGGAAGCTCTGCCGGAGCGGGTGCGGAAGCTTGGCGAGCAGCTTGTCGCCGGAGAAAGCAGTCGCTACGATGCGGCTGCCGCCGTCGAGAGCTACTTGAAGCATCGTTACGCTTATAGCCTGGATTCCCACCAGCCGCCGGAAGGGGCCGATTTCGTTGACCGCTTTCTGTTTGTCGACCGGATTGGCTATTGCGATCATTTCTCGACGGCGATGGTCATCCTGCTTCGCAGCGGCGGGGTCCCGGCCCGTTGGGTCAAGGGCTTCTCTCCGGGCGACCCTGCGCCTTCAGCCGCAACGACTGGTGTTGAAACGGAAGCCAACCTTACGTCCGTTTCTAACGCTAGCGGTACCGGTTCCGCTGAACTGCATCGTTACACCGTGACCTATGCCGACGCGCATTCGTGGGTGGAGGTGTATTTTCCAGAGACCGGTTGGGTTGCCTTTGATCCGACGCCGGGGTTTGGCGCATCCATGGCATTAAGCGTCAATACCTTGGCAGACCAAGGTGTGGGTGGCGCAGATGCTGAAGCCGCCTTTCCGCTGTTAGCCAAAGTAACCGAGGTGGCCAAGCTCCTGCAGCCGCGGCTTAGCGATCTGGTGGCCAAAACGTTTGTCGGGATGAATCCACAGCTGCGCCTGTTCGATTGGACCGTCCTGGCGCTGGGTGCCGGATTCGTCTTGCTGATGGTGAGGGAAGTGAAGCAACGCAGACACTTGCTCCCGCTAGCCTTTGGGCGGTTGCGGTTGCGAAGCGCCTTCCCCGGACGACGCGAACTGCTGGCTTCGGCGGATCGGGTATGGCGCGAGCTGGCATTCGTCTACGGCCCAAAACCTGCCTCTATGACAGCTCGGGAATACATCCAATCCGCCTTCCTCGAGGATGCTTCGCAAGCAGAGTCGGCTGAGCAGTTCGTGAAGAATTGGGAGATGATCTATTACGGGGGCTTGCGGCTGGAACGGAAGGAAAGCGTGAAGTTCCTGGAACTATGCCGGATTTTGGCCTTTCGTCGCCGTTGAAATTGGCGCTCGGGCTTCCTTGACGACCTCTTTTGTCGTTTCGTATAATAGGTGTCATAATTTGAGGGAGGCTCGGTCATGAATAAGCCAAATGAAATGATTGTGGTCCTTGATTTCGGAGGACAATACAATCAGTTAATTGCAAGAAGGATTCGCGATTTGGGTGTGTATAGCGAACTGATGCCATTTAACACGCCGGTGGAACGCCTGCGGGAAATCGCACCGAAAGGAATCGTGTTTTCGGGCGGACCGTCTAGTGTTTATGCGGAGGATGCGCCACACATCGACCCTGCCGTGTACGACATTGGGGTGCCGATCTTTGGCATCTGTTATGGCATGCAGTTAATGGCCCACCAGCTTGGCGGCAAGGTCGAACGCGCAGAGAAACGCGAATACGGCAAAGCGGACGTTGATTTTGCCGAACATTCGGCTTTGACCCGAGGGCTTGATGCGAAGCAGACGGTATGGATGAGCCACGGGGATCACGTGACCCAGCTTCCGGACGGCTTCGTGGTTGATGCTTCAACGGAGCATGCACCAATCGCCGGGTTTGCCAACCCGGACCGCAGCATGTACGGCGTTCAATTCCACCCGGAGGTTCGGCATTCTGTGCACGGTAACGAGATGATCCGTAACTTCCTTTATGAGATCTGCGGATGTGAAGGCAATTGGAGCATGGAGACGTTTATCGAGGATGCCGTGCGCGATATTCGCGACCGAGTTGGAGACGGTAAAGTGCTGTGCGCCCTGAGCGGCGGGGTTGATTCCTCTGTTGTAGCCATGCTGATTCATAAAGCGATCGGAGACCAGCTGACTTGCATGTTCATCGACCACGGTCTGCTGCGCAAGGGCGAGGCGGAGAGTGTCATGGAGACCTTCGTCGGCAAGTTCGACATGAAGGTTATTAAAATCGACGCTCGTGAGCGATTCCTTTCGAAGCTGGCCGGTGTTGATGATCCGGAGCGGAAGCGGAAAATCATCGGTAACGAATTCATTTACGTCTTTGACGAAGAATCGGCTAAATTCGATGACTTCAAATTCCTGGCTCAAGGGACGTTGTATACGGATATTGTTGAGAGTGGCACCGCGACGGCCCAAACAATTAAATCCCACCACAATGTGGGCGGGTTACCGGAAGACATGAAGTTTAAGCTGATCGAGCCGTTGAATACGCTGTTCAAGGACGAAGTGCGTAAGGTTGGCGAAGAGTTGGGACTCCCTCGAGAAATCGTGTGGAGACAACCGTTCCCGGGGCCGGGACTCGCCATTCGCGTTCTGGGCGAAGTGACCGAAGAGAAATTGCAGATTGTTCGGGATTCCGATTACATCCTGCGCGATGAAATCGCCAAAGCGGGACTGGATCGCGAGATTTGGCAGTACTTTACGGCGCTGCCGAACATGCGCAGCGTAGGGGTTATGGGTGATGCTCGAACCTACTCCTACACCGTCGGTATCCGCGCAGTAACGTCGATCGACGGCATGACCGCTGACTGGGCTCGTATCCCTTGGGACGTGCTGGAGAAAATCTCTGTGCGTATCGTAAACGAGGTCGATAACGTCAACCGAGTCGTATACGACATTACGTCGAAGCCGCCGGCGACGATTGAATGGGAATAGGTAGATCATCAAGACTGCTTGCTCTATTAAGAGACAAGCAGTCTTTTTTAATCTGGATGAGAGAAATGGGGATCCTGCCCGAGAAAGTAAATGTTTAGTAGGAAATCACGGAAGATTTTACGGAATATCGAAATGGCGAACAATACAAGCTCGATCTTTATCGAATATTCGTTTTTTCTGTTGACAATTTGAAGGCCTCAGCCTAGAATAAATGATGTGATCAGCCTTCGTGATAAGGCTTGTCAGGAGATCGACAAAACAACATAGTCCTTTTCGTATAATTCCGGGGATAGGCCCGGAAGTCTCTACGAGGTCACCGTAAATGATCTGGCTACGAAAAGAAGAAGCGTATTATTGGGGCAGGTTAGGCAAGGTTTTGGGAACACCCAAACTAGATTGCCGGCTTGCGTCTCTGAAGCCCGTAGGCTTTCAGAACGATTGCGTTTCTTCTGGACGTACGGTAACCCGAGGGATGTCACCTCGGGCTTTTTGTCGTTTTCCGAAGGGAATTCAACAAACTGGTGCTGAACACGCCGGCTTTTTGAACCTTGATTGTCATATTCTTAAGGGGGAGTAATTTTATCATGGATCGGTTTTTTAAACTGAAACAGAACGGTTCGACGGTACGTACGGAAATTATGGCGGGTCTGACCACGTTTATGGCGATGGCCTACATTCTTACGGTCAACCCTAACACGCTAACGGCTTTTGGTCAGATCGACATGGGGTGGTATTCGGTTTTCTTGGCGACGGCTCTTTCCGCCGGGATTTTCACGATTGCCATGGGCTTGTTCATCAACTTTCCTGTAGCGCTTGCGCCGGGCATGGGTCTTAATGCATATTTTGCTTCCGTTATTCTTTCGTCGGCCACAACGGATCATCCGTTTACTTGGGAAATGGGCTTGACCGCCGTATTCATTTCCGGTTTGATCTTCATTCTGTTGACCTTAACCAAGGTTCGCCAAATGCTGCTGGATGCGGTTCCGGATTCGCTGAAACATGCGATTACGGTCGGGATCGGCTTGTTCATCACGATCATCGGCCTGAAAAACAGCGGTCTGATGACGATCGGCGTAGAAGCCGGCAACGATATTGCGGCTCACACGTTCACCGACGTGCTTTCCTTCGAAACGGTCATCCATTTGGGCAGCTTGGAAAATACTGACGTACAGCTCGCTTTGCTCGGCTTATTGCTGATCGGGATTTTGATGGTGCTGCAGGTCCGCGGCGCGATTTTGCTGGGGATCCTGGGAACTACGGTCGTCGCTTTGCTGATGGGCGTGGTGGATTTCGGTACCTTGTCCGATCCGCAAACGCCTTGGGTTCCGGACTTCACGCAAATCAACTTTGCACGGTTTGACTGGGACGGCATTCTGCATACCGGTATTATTTCCGCCATTGCGACATTTACTTTCGTGGAATTGTTTGATACCTTCGGTACTTTGGTAGGCACGGCTTCCCGTGCAGGAATCATGAAGAATCCGGAAGAAGGCAAAAAACGCGTCGGTAAAGCCATGCTGGTTGACGCGGCAGCCGTTACCGGCGGTGCTTTGCTGGGGACTTCGACAACGACGGCTTACGTCGAAAGCGCAGCGGGGGTAGCTGAAGGCGGGCGTACCGGCCTTACCGCCGTTACGACGGGGGTTTGCTTCTTGGCTGCACTGTTCCTAGCTCCGATCGCGGCTTTGATTCCAGGCTCCGCTACGGCGGCCGCACTGATTATCGTTGGGGTTCTGATGGTTCAATCGATCAAGGAAATCGACTTTACCGATATGGTCGTCGCGATTCCGGCTTTCTTGACCGTAACGATGATGCCTTTCACTTATAATATTGCGAACGGGATTTCGTTCGGGATCGTGTTTTATGTGGTACTGGCTTGCGCAGCCAATCTGCTTGGCAAAAAGAAATACAGCATCCACTGGTTGATGTGGGTATTGTTCGTCCTCATTATTCTTCGTTACATCTTCCTTGGCAGCCAAGGATAAGTATTCAACAAAGGCCTCTCTAGCCTGTATTCCCTTCGGGGACTGCGGGCTTCTTTTTATATATAGTAGATTCTCGGACCATATGATGATTTCCAAGTATTGCATTTGTGTTTGCTCTTGAGGTTTGGTATATTATAAAAGTCGCTCGCAGCGATGAGGGATTTGCGAAGAAGATCGAACTTGATACTGAAAAAAAGTTCTTGCTTTCGAGCGAATAACCTGATATACTATAAAAGTTGTCGCCGATAAGACGT
>NZ_JALPRK010000017.1 GCF_023195895.1 Paenibacillus mellifer | reverse complement strand
ACAAACTGACGAGATTTAAAATCTCAGTTATTACTCACTCGTTGTTCAGTTTTCAAAGATCAACTTCGTTCTTTCATTCACCGCTGCGTTTCAGCGGCGACTTAAATAATATAACATATCGAGAACAGAATATCAAGCACTTTTTATTAAGCATTTTGTTCCAAGTGATTGGCAGCTCGTTTCTCTCTATTGCTCCTCCCTCAAACCAATTTTCTAGTAGTTTTCGGGGGACATTTAATATATCACATTCCGCTTGCAGGCTCAAGTCCCTTCCTAGAGGAAATGTAAACAACTCTGACAAAATACAAAGCAGGGGGATCTATCTCCCCCCGCTCCGATTTATCTTAATCGTTAATCCATGGATTCCGTCGTCCATTCGTTTTGTTGGCACGCTGCCGAGGTTTTGAAGTAGCCGTCCCTGCGCCGGTTTTACTCTGTTTACTTGTAGTTGATTGTGAGTCAAGACGGCCTGAAATTTTCACGTTTTTCTTGGGGGAAGCTTGCGTTCTAGATTTGGTTTCTGTTTTTTTTTGCCCGCTACCCTCCGATTCATCGTTGGATGCTGAAGCCTGGATCTCCCGGCCAAGGTGCCCCTTCATATTTTCGATCCCGCCAACTTCCCCTTTTAATGATTCGTTGGCGATCGGAGCCAGATTGTTCTCCCCAGGATAAGCCATCGGATACCCAGGCATCGGAGGAACGGAATAAGCGGCTGGCAATACTGAAGTAGGATAACCTGGAACGGGCGGACCAAAACAAGGCATATGTCCCGCTTGATGTCCCCAATCCATCGTCTGAGGATAGAAGGTGTTGCCATACGATTCAGGGGATACGGCTTGCGGCAAGTTCCCGTAAGGCTGATACCCCGCGTTTAGCGCTTGACTAGCGTATGGGCTTACTCCTCCCAAGTCGGGCATTTGTGAGAAAGGTGCATTCACATTTGAAATCCCCGGGTACTCCCCTTCCGTCGGGGAGAGTGCTGATGGTTGCTGTGGCATTGGAGTGTTGTCGTAAAAAGCGGATACAGGTTCGGCTGCCACCGGATATTGATAAAATGGAGGATAAGCTTCCTGGTCCGTATACGGATACGGGGTAGCTCCCGAGCACCCGCATGGCGATGGGGCGTAACCCATAGCAGGAAGTACAGTCGGAGATTGTTGTGTTGGATAGAACTGTGGCATACCATAACTCGGATACGAGGAATGTGCGTACAAGCTAGGTTGCGCATTCGGCCCATAAGCATAAGGACTGACTCCTGTAGGTTCGCCTTTCATCGGCTCATAACCATAAGGGCTAACTCCCGTTGGTTCACCTTTCATCGGCTCATAACCATACGGACTGACTCCTGCATGTTCGCCTTTCATCGGCTCATAACCATACGGACTGACTCCTGCATGTTCGCCTTTCATTGGCTCATAGCCATAAGGACTGACTCCAGTTGGTTCGCCTTTCATTGGCTCATAGCCATAAGGACTGACTCCAGTTGGTTCGCCGTTCATCGGCTCATAACCATAGGGGCTGACTCCTGTTGGTTCGCCCTTCATTGGCTCATAGCCATAGGGACTGACTCCCGTTGATTCGCCTTTCATCGGCTCATAACCATAGGGACTGACTCCCGTTGGTTCGCCTTTCATCGGCTCATAACCATAGGGACTGACGTTCGTTGGTCCATAGTTGTTAGGTGCGGTATTCATCGGTTGATATTTATAGGGTTCAACTTTAACCGGTTCCTGCTTTTGCGGCTGATATTGGATCGGCTGGAGTTTCGTGGACTCGTATTGAATTTGCTCCACTTCAATTTTGATCTCCATAGGTACTGTTTTAGGTGGTTCGACATGCACCGGTTGCTGCTTCGGCGGCTCCACATTGATGGGTTCTACCTTCGCTGGTTCTACCTTCGCCGGTTCTTCCTTCGGTTTCGGCTTTTCCGTTTGAATAGGCTCTACCTTGGGAACTTCCATTTTCGGCGGCTTCGGCGCCGTCATTTCCGGTTTGACACCTGTTGGAGCTTTCGTCCCCGCACCGGCAATAGGGGCTGTGTTCTTCTTACCGGTTTGTGCCGGCGACAAACTCATGTTAGGTCCTGGCGGGTTGGCGGCCCCACCGCCGGGCGCTCCCGTCCCCGTAGGTATATTTACAGTATCCCCTACCTTCAACTGGTTCGGATCGCCAAGCTGAGGATTTGCTGCAATTAGGGTCTGCAAAGGCAATCCCCAGGCTTTGGACAACTTCCACAACGTGTCCCCTTGCTTCACGATGTGCTTGTAGATATTGCCCGGTTCACCGCCGATCGGCACAGCCACGGCCGGAATCTTCACTTTGTCGCCGACGTTCAACTGATCCGGATTGGCGAACTGCGGGTTAGCTTCGTTCAGTTTCTCCAGAGGCACGTTATACTTTTTTGAGAGCTCAAACAAAGTATCGCCTTTTTTCACAATATGGATTTTCACGCGATAAAGACCTCCTAGGTTTCTTCTCCGGTACGTGATGATCGCCCGGGGCCCATTTATTACATCCTATGCAGACGCCCGGTTTTTGACATCCAGGAAAAGAAAAAATCCTATCTCCCTCTTAGGTCAAGGAAAATAGGATTTATGCCAGCTCGCGCGCGTTCTTACCAAACCTTCAATCCGTCCTGATCTACGATCGCACGGAATTCCTCCAGCAGCTTCAGCGTGATTGGACCGGCATGTCCCTCACCGATGATGCGGCCGTCGACTTCACGCACGGCGATAACCTCGGCAGCTGTCCCTGTCAGGAACACCTCGTCAGCGACATACACATCGTGAAGCGTAAACGGCTGTTCTTGGATGCTGTAGCCTCTCTTGCGGCAGATTTCGATGATCGCCTGTCGGGTAATCCCGTCCAAAGCGCCCAAATAACAAGGAGGGGTGGTGATCATTCCGTTCTTGATGATGAAAATATTATCGCCCGAGCCCTCCGTGACGTACCCTTGCGCGTTCAGCATGATTGCTTCGCCTGCGCCGGACAGGTTCGACTGGATTTTCACCAAAATATTGTTCAAATAATTCAGCGATTTGATTTTCGGATTCAAAGCATCGGGAATGTTGCGGCGCGTCGATACCGACACGGTTTTCAACCCGGTCTTGTAAGCTTCCTCCGAGTAGATGGCGAGTTGCTCAACAATGATGACGACCGATGCTTTCGGACAGCGGTTCGGATCTAACCCTAAGTTACCGGCGCCACGGGAAACAACCAGACGGATGTAACCGTTACGCAGCTCATTGCGGCGAAGCGTCTCGACCAGCGCATCCTCCATTTCTTGATACGTCAGCGGAATCTCCAACATGATGGATTTTGCTGAATCGTAAAGACGGTCCAGATGCTCCTTGCATTTAAAAATATTTCCGTTATAAATGCGGATGCCTTCGAAAATGCCGTCCCCGTATAAAAATCCATGGTCGTATACGGAAACCTTTGCTTGATCTTTAGTTACGAATTGTCCATCTAAGTAAATCCATTGCTCTGCCATTATTTTGGCACCTCCGCTTTTTGTTCTCCAAACGATAAGCTGGGATAACTCCCCAATACGCGTACCTGACAACCCAATGCCTCGATTTCTCCAATTGCGGATTTAAGCAGCACCGCATCAAGAGATTCAAGCACATCCATAATAAAGTAGTAATTTCCAAGCCGTTTCTTGGTAGGGCGCGACTCAATCCGCGATAAATTCAGTTTACGCCATGCGAACGCGGACAATACCTGATGCAAGGCACCTGGAAAATCCTCCGGCAGCGTCACAAGCAGGCTTGTTTTGTTCTGGGCTGCCGGGATTGCCGGTTCCAGCGGCCGAGGGCCGATTAGAACAAACCGGGTATAGTTGTTATCGTGGTCCGTCACTTGGCGGGCCAGGACATCCAAACCGTACCGTTTGGCCCCGAGTGCCGTCCCGATCGCCATCCAACCTTGTCCCGGATTCTTCTTCACCAATTCCACGGCTTCCGAAGTGCTGCCCGCATGCTCCAATTCCGCTCTTGGCATCCGTGAACGGATAAATTGCAGGCACTGAGCCATCGCAACGGGGTGAGACAACACCTTCGTCACTTTGGAGTAATCAATATCGCCAGGTTGTTCTCCCGATTGAAACTCCTCCCGTTTACCGATCAAATTCTGGATGGAAGGATATACCCATTCGATCTGCATCGGAATATCCACCTCATGGACAAGCCAGTCCATATGGAGGCTGACAGAGCCTTCGATCGTGTTCTCCATGGGGATGACGCTGTAATCACTGTGACCGCTGACAGTAGCCAAGAATACATCGGAAATCTGCTTGAAATGGAGCAGTTCCACCGGCTCATCGCCGAACAGGTGCAGCGCTGCTTCATGGGACACCGAGCCTTCCGGCAGCAATGCTATTCGTTTCATCTCCACTACTCACTCCCTAACTTCATCCAACGGTCTCGGTGCTCCAAATCGATTGAATGCAGCCGGTTTATCCGCCCTTTAAGCCTGGATATAATCCAAAAATGAACCTTCACTCTCCATAGTAAGCGCCACGGTCCCCATTGTGCAAGGTTTCAGCCGCATTGTCTGCGCGGTGATGCCCTGCTCGCCAAGCACTTCAAGCAGGAACGCTTCAAGCTGATCGTCCGCACCCTGGCGGCGATCCGTTAAACAGAGCAGTGTTGGGCCAGCCCCGCTCAAGGCAGCGCCTAACGCCCCGTGGGCCGTCGCCTCCTCAAGAATCCGCGCCATGCCCGGCACAAGCGAAGCCCGGTAAGGCTGATGCAGCCGATCGCGCATAGCGGCCGGGATCAGGTCCAATCGGCCGGCGGTCAGCGCCGCGGTCAGCAAGGACGTACGGCTGACGTTGTATACCGCATCCTGCAGACTGATTTGCTTAGGCAGCGCCTCGCGAGCCTTGGAGGTGGACAACTGAAAATCAGGGATGGCCACTAGCACCTCTAAATCCGCCGGCGGCTCGATGCGCAGCACATCCGCGTGAGTTCCGTCCCAGACGGCAGTGATGATCCCGCCGAAAAGGGAAGCACCCACATTGTCCGGATGCTTCTCCAGCGCCGTCGCCATGTCGAACAGCTTCGCTTGGCTCAAGGGTTCTCCGATCAGCAAATTGGCGGCAAACAGCGCCCCGACGATCGCCGAAGCGCTGCTGCCAAGCCCCCGAGTCAGCGGAATATCCGATTTCATCGAGATTTCCAGTTCCGGTAAAGTCACGCCGGCTTCCGCGAACACTGATTGCGCGACTTGATACACCAAATTGCTTTTATCGGTCGGCAGCCCCTCCAGGTTTCCCCCATGCAGGCGGAAAACCGTGGAATCGACCGGTTTCATTTCGATCCAGGAATAGAGATTCAGCGCCATCCCCAGCGTATCGAAGCCAGGACCTAAATTTGCCGTACTCGCCGGCACCTTCACCCGGACGCCTTCTTGGCGAATCATGCCCGGGCTCCTTGCAGCTTGGCGATTGCATCCAACACCGCTTCTTCCGTGTCCTGCACGACCAGCGGTTCGCCGCCGATGCTCTTGATGGCGATATTCGGGTCCTTCAGGCCATGCCCCGTCAATACGCAGACCACTGTCTCTCCGCCTTTGAAATAACCTTCCCGATGCAATTTATAAACGCCGGCGATAGAAGCAGCCGAAGCCGGCTCGGCAAAGATGCCTTCCTTGGCGGCAATGGTCCGATACGCGTCGAGAATTTCATCATCCGTTACATAATTGATCTGCCCGCCGGATTCTTCCGCTGCAGCAACAGCCGTCTTCCAGCTTGCCGGGTTACCGATCCGGATGGCGGTCGCAATGGTTTCCGGTTCCAGGATCGGTTCGCCTTTGACAATCGCCATCGCACCTTCGGCTTCGAAACCGACCATCCGCGGCAAGGAAGTCGATTTGCCACGCTCATGATATTCCTTGAAGCCTTTCCAGTAAGCCGAGATGTTACCGGCGTTGCCGACGGGAATCGCCAATACGTCAGGCGCCTTCCCTAGTTGGTCGCACACTTCGAATGCCGCCGTTTTCTGGCCTTCGATGCGGTAAGGGTTCACCGAGTTCACCAACGTGATCGGATGCTTGGCGGTAATGTCGCGCACAATCTCGAGCGCCCGGTCGAAGTTTCCTTCGATCGCGATCACTTTCGCGCCGTAGATCATCGCCTGAGCCAGCTTGCCGAGAGCAATGTTGTTATTGGGAATCAATACGATACAATCGATCCCTGCACGGGCGGCGTAAGCCGCAGCAGCGGCTGATGTATTTCCCGTAGACGCGCACATGATTGTCCGGCTGCCTTCCTCGACTGCTTTGGCAACGGCCATGACCATACCACGATCCTTAAACGAGCCAGTCGGGTTCAACCCTTCATATTTGAAGTATAGGTCAAGTCCCAGCTCCTTCGAGAGGTTCTCGGCGCGAACCAGCGGGGTATTGCCTTCCTGCAGTGTTAACTTCGGCGTCTTGTCGTTCACCGGCAAATATTCCTTGTACGTTTCCAGCAATCCAAGATATCTCATCCAATAAGAACTCCTTTATCTGATTAATGTGATTATCCCTCTACGCGGTACACGCTTTTGATCCGATGGATGACGTCCAGCGATTCGAAATGGGCCAGAACCTTATTCATACTAGCCTTGCTAGCGTTGTGCGTCACAATCATGATCTCAGCGCCGTCCAAATTCGTGTTCGGCGATTGCACGACCGATTCCAGGCTGACCTCGTATTCGGCGAACACTTGAGTGATTTGCGCCAATACGCCAGCTTTGTCGTCGACGTGAAGCAACAGGAAGTTCTTGTAGGCGATTTGTTCGTCCGTTTTCAGCTTCTTCGGCTTATACGGGACGATCGCCTTCAAACCGTTGACGCCAAGCTTGAGGTTCTTAACGACAGCAACCAGGTCCGCGACCACAGAGGTGGCGGTAGGCATCTCCCCGGCGCCTGCTCCATAGAACATCGTTTCGCCAACGGCTTCCCCGTGAACGTACACCGCGTTGTAAACGCCGTTTACGGCCGCGATTGGATGCGTTTTTTTGACCATGGTCGGCTGCACCGTAATGCTGAATTCGTCATCTTGCCGTTCGGCGATGCCAAGCAGCTTCATCTCGTAACCGAGGCGCTTAGCATATAAAATATCTTCCCTCGACACTGATGAAATCCCCCGGACATGCACATCATTCAATTCCACGTTCGTGCGAAAGCCCAGCGTCCCAAGAATCGTCATCTTACGGGCCGCATCCAATCCCTCCACATCGGAGGTCGGGTCCGACTCCGCATAACCGAGCTGCTGCGCTTCCTTCAGCACATCCTCGTAGGAGGCGCCTTCCTGGCTCATTTTGCTCAGAATATAATTTGTCGTTCCATTGACGATCCCCATGATTTTCATGATCCGATCGGAGGAGAACCCTTCAATCAACGTCCGGATGATGGGGATGCCGCCGGCCACACTGGCTTCGTAAAATACGTCGCATTGATGCTCCATCGCCTTGGCCAGAATCTCCGAGCCATACAGGGCCATCAAGTCCTTGTTGGCGGTTACGATATGTTTGCCGCGTTCCAGCGCCTCTAATATATAAGCTTTGGTCTGATCAACGCCGCCCATCACTTCCACGATGACGTCGATCTCCGGGTCGCGAATCACCGACCAGGGGTCCTCTGTCAGCTTACGCGGGTCCACGTCGATGCTGCGTGATTTATCTAATGTCTTCACGGCGATCTTCTCGATGACAATCGGCGAGCCGACCTGACTGCTGAGATCCTCCTGATGTCCTTCCAAGATTCGGACAACGCCAGTCCCCACCGTGCCGAGTCCGAGCAGTCCTATTTTCACAGGCTTCACAGCCGTCCCCTCCCGTTATCCAATTGCGGTATTCCCGCATGGCTTCTTCTCTTATCCTTGCCCAACGATCTGTGTTCTTCTTACTCCCGGAATGCCTTGCAGCGTATTCAGCATTACATCCAGCTCCTCGGTTAAGCGCGAAGTTTCCACGGAGATCACGACATTGGCTTTCCCTTGGAGCGGAATACTTTGGTTTATCGTCAGAACGTTACCGCCGGATCCAGCGATCGACGCAAGCACCTTCGACAAAATTCCCGACCGATGCTCCAGGTCAAACGAAATCGTCACGATGCTTTCCCGTTCAATTTGATTTAATTGATGAATGCCATCCTTGTATTTGTAGAAAGCACTGCGGCTCAACCCCACCTGAGCAACGGCTTCATGCACCGTCTTCGCGTCGCCGGAGGCCAGCAGCTGCTTCACCTGCAACGTCTTGACCACTGCTTCAGGTAAAATATCTTCACGTACCAAATAGTAATGCTCTTTCACAAACGTCCTCTCCTTAGAGACTCTTGTTTTCGTATAGTGGACATTATAACGGATATACAGTACGGTGGCAATGCTTTTTATCCCGTCTTATATAAAAAAAGCACCCAAAAGGTGCTCTTCTTCATCAATAATAGTAGCTGCTGCCTTCGACGAATTCAAACTCAAAGTCGCCGATACGTACCAGCGTACCGTCCTTAGCGCCTCGTTTGCGCAGCTCTTCATCAACACCCATATGCCGCAGCGTGCGGGCCAGTTTCAGAATCGCGTCATGGGAATTCAGCTGCATCCGCTTCATCATTCGCTCGATTTTCACGCTTTCCACAACAAACGTCTCGTTCTCACGACGAATGGTAAAGCTCTCGTCTTCCGTTTTATCCAATTTAAAGATTTTACGCTCCGCAAGCTCAGTGACTTCCTCGATCGCCGGTGCTTCTGGAATTTGATCGAGCAGATCCGACACGCGGTACAGCAGCTCTTGGATCCCCTGACGGGTCAGCGAAGAAATCGGCATGATTTCCAGATCCCCACGTACCTTCGCGACTTCCTCGCGGAATCTCTCCAGATGCTCCGCCGCTTCAGGCATATCCATCTTATTTGCGGCCACGATCTGTGGACGTTTCTCCAAATCCGCGTTGTATTGACGCAACTCATCATTGATCTTCTGCCAATCGTCAAACGGGTCGCGGCCTTCCGAACCGGCCATATCAACGACATGGACAATTAACCGCGTTCGCTCTACGTGGCGCAAGAACTCATGCCCAAGTCCAACGCCTTCATGGGCGCCTTCAATCAAACCAGGCAAATCCGCCATCACGAAGCTGCGCCCGTCACCCACTTCTACGACCCCGAGATTCGGAGTAATCGTTGTAAAATGGTACGCACCGATCTTCGGCTTGGCTGCGGATACGACCGACAAGAGCGTTGATTTCCCCACGCTTGGGAATCCAACCAACCCGACGTCGGCCATCACCTTCAGCTCCAGTACGACCCAGCGCTCCTCGCCTTCCTCCCCATGCTCTGCGAGTTCAGGCGCTGGATTGCTTGGCGTGGCGAACCGGATATTGCCGCGTCCGCCGCGTCCGCCGCGAGCGACAACGACCTGTTGTCCATGGCGTGTTAAATCGGCGAGTACTTCTTGGGTGTCATCATCGATCACGACCGTTCCCGGGGGAACCCGAACAAGCATATTCTCCGCATTCGCCCCGTGCTGACTTTTGTTCCGCCCTTTCTCCCCGCGCTGCGCCTTAAAATGCCGCTGATAGCGAAAATCCATCAACGTTCTGAGGCCCTCGTCAACGCGAAAGATCACGTCGCCCCCTTTACCACCATCGCCACCGGCTGGACCGCCCTCGGGTACGTATTTCTCCCGGCGAAAGGCCACGAGCCCATCGCCGCCGTCGCCCCCTTTGACATAAATTTTCGCTTTATCTACAAACATGCGTTCACCTCGTTTATTTTTCCGCAAAGCACCCGAAGCCGCAGCGAACCGTTCGCCGCATCACCCCGGTCAGTCCGTACTCGCATCCCCGAAATCCCTTCATCGATATGGCGAGCAAGCGCCTCTGGATTCGCTGTCGAACCGGTCTGATCAAATCGAACCACCACATCGCGGTCTTCGCGGTACATCGACATTTTCAGTTGCAACGTCTCGCCCCACGAAGAACGCCCGTTAAACTGAAATACACGGACCGTTTCCACGATGGCTTCCGTCAGTTCTTCCGATTCCTCGACAGTAAGCAAGCCGTCCAATTGCAGCTCGTCCTCAATGTCAATCTCGAGTTGAACCGAACCGTTCACCTCGCGGAATGATTGTAAATAGAAGACCAGAGCCGGAATCCCGAGCCTTGCGATTTTGCTCTCCACGGCCATTCGTCCTTTTATTCTTTCCACGCAATCGGCCAGTTTATCAATTTTCCGAAGCTGGATATATCCGTACAAAATCTGCAGATCGTTCATCCAATCATGACGATGATGACCTAAGGTAGCGGAGGCGGTTCTTTGGATCGACTCCAACAAATGCTTCCGCTCGGTTTCGGCCGTCTTCCGTAGATGCCGAACATACACCCAAAACAACACGAAAAGAGCCCCGCACAAGAGAACTTGTCCGATCGGCGATTTCAGGAAATAAGCAAGTGTCAGGCTAACGGCCGCAAGCAGCACGAACATTGCCCTCACCATGAACCGATGTTTCATATTTTCCCCGTTCCTCTAACAAATTGGGTGGAACCAAATTCCCACCCTGGCATCACTACCCAGTATAACACACCTAAATCAAGTTCGCTCTCGTTATGTATGTAAAAAAAGATAAGCCCTGACACCAACGTGCCAGGGCTCTTGCTTATAAGCTCTTAAGCTTCGACTGTAGCCGCTACAGGAGCGGTTTCCACAGGGTAGACGCTCACTTTTTTGCGATCGCGACCCCAACGTTCGAATTTCACAACGCCGTCAACTTTAGCAAACAGCGTATCGTCCGAACCGATGCCTACGTTCGTACCTGGGTGAATCTTCGTTCCGCGTTGACGAACGAGAATGCTTCCGCCCGTTACGACTTGACCGTCAGCACGTTTCACGCCAAGGCGTTTCGCGATGCTGTCGCGTCCGTTCTTCGTGGAGCCTACGCCCTTCTTGGAAGCGAATAACTGGAGATCCAATTTCAACATTGTAGTCTACCTCCTTCTTCAAATAATGACGTCCTGTATCTGAATATACTTCCCGTATGATTCTTCGATACTCTTCAGCATAACGACAAGCGAGGCAAGCAGCAATTGCGCTTGTTCTCCGGCTTCCGTCTGGGCCGCATTAGGAAGATTCGCGCTAAGAAAGCCGTTCTTCATCCTGGAGTCCATTACGATGCCCGTCAACGCTTCGATCGAATTGACCGTACCAACGGTCACGGCCGAAACGCCCGCGCAAACGATGTCCTCCCCAGCCTTGGCGTAGCCGGCATGGCCTTCCACCTCAAAGCCTGCGATGCCGTTATCGTTACGGCGCAATATGGAGACGATAATCAAATTATCGCACCTTCTTACGCTTGGATTTTCTCGATGGTTACTTTCGTGTAAGGTTGACGATGACCTTGCTTCTTGTGGTAGTTCTTCTTCGGCTTGTATTTGTAAACGATCACTTTTTGGCCTTTGCCGTGTTTCTCGACTTTCGCCGTTACACTAGCACCGGAAACCAATGGAGCTCCCGTTACCAAACCTTCGCCTTTGGATACTGCCAACACACGGTCGAACGTTACGCTTGCACCGTCTTCAGCGTTCAATTTCTCGATGTAAAGTACATCGCCTTCTTGAACACGGTATTGTTTACCGCCAGTTTCGATAATTGCGTACATTTGCTTGCACCTCCTCATGTCTCAGACTCGCCTGATTCAGGTGCCGATAGACCCCAAGGTCCAGCGGACTTGTAACCCGATCGGAGCGGTTGCAGCATGTGCACAAGCTGACTTATGACACATACCCTAATATACTATCATGGGCCTCGCAAAAAATCAACTGATTACCGTATTCTCTTCTCTCATTCTTTTCCGCGTCATTTCCAGCAAACCAAGCTTCGTCCAGCCCAAGATATGATGCTGCGTCCGGTCGCCGGACATCGCTTGCTCCAGTCGCTCACAAACGTCTGAGCGATGCTCGTCGCTGTCCATATCGATAAAATCGACAATGATAATTCCGCCGGTGTCCCGCAGCCGAATCAGCCGAGCCATTTCCTGAGCGGCTTCCAGATTCGTACGGAATACCGTGTCTTCCAGGCTGTCGCCCCCTGTAAATTTACCGGTATTGACGTCGATAACGGTCAATGCCTCTGTCGTATCCCATACCAGATAACCGCCCCCAGGCAGCCAGATTTTCCGCTGAAAATCCTTCTCCAACTGCGGCTTCACCTCATAATGATCAAATAATGGCGTTGCACCTTCATGCACGATGACGCGCGGTGTCTCCCCCGGCAGCATCGCCTGCAGGAAGGCAAGCGCCTCCTCCGCCTGCTCCGGACAATCCATGATCAGCTCGTCCGTTTCCGGGCTGTACACGTCCCGCATTAGACGTTGGATCATACTTAAATCCTGGTGCAACACGACCGGCGCCGCAGCGTGCTTCGCCTTCTCCAGGATGGCGGCCCACTGCTTGCGTAGCTGAGCGAGGTCATCTCCGATCGCTTCACCGTCTTCTTCATCGGCAACCGTTCGCAAGATCAGCCCTTCCTCTTCCTCACGCAGCTCCTCACCGAGCATCTTAAGACGGTATCTCTCCTCTTCGCGCCCGATTTTTTTAGAAACGGCAACATAACCGGACGTCGGCATATAAACAATCCAGCGTCCCGGCAAGGAATAATGAGTTGTTACCCGCGCCCCTTTATTGCCGATCGCTTCCTTTACAACCTGAACAACCAGCTCTTGGCCTGGCTTCAGCAGCAGCGCAATCGACGGCTTCTGCTTCGGCTGCTTCTCCAAATGGGGATGCAGCACGTCGTCGATATAAAGAAACGCATTCTTTTTCTGACCGATATCTACAAAAGCGGCCTGCATGCCCGGAATGACATTAACCACCTTGCCTTTAATGAAACTGCCAACCAGTCCTCTATGCTGAGAACGCTCTGCCGCATACTCCACCAGTTTGCCGTTTTCCAGAAGCGCGATCTCGGTAGAGCCGGGTCCGCAGTGAACCATCATCCTTTTCATGATTTCACCCTTCATACGTTCGTCATCCATGGATCATGAACTCGCCTTATCAAGTAACATGCCTGTTTCATTATATCACGACTTTCGTGCTTCAAGCCCCGGAACCCCCCTGTAAGAAAGAGGAAATCACTCGCTGTTCCGGCACGACCGCTACGATGTTCCCTTGGTGGTTCATCACATAAATAAAATGGTATTTTTCTCTTTTAAATAGACGCAAAATATGATCCAAAGGTTTCGTCTTATCGGCAACGATTGGCTGAGCCAAAGACCCGGTCAACAGATGTCTTGCGAAGCTGCGATCCCGGTTTACCAGAAAACGCAAGAAACGATAAGGAATGTTTCGATAATCCGTCAGATTGGAATATAGCAGAAAAAAGCCGATCAGCAGAAGATTCAACTGCATTCCCCCGAGTCCTAGCAGCAACGGCAAGAAGGAATACACCAGCAGCAAGGCGCTGAACAGCAGGCTGATGCGGTAGGACCAAATCAATGTGGCATAATAAGGCATCGTCAAGCTGCACAATGCCTGCGAGACTTTCCCGCCGTCCAACGGCAAGATGGGTAACAGGTTAAATAGGGCAATAAGCAGATTACTTTGGATAAAATAGTCCAAAAAGGGCCCGTCCCACATACCGGCAACATGCAGCAACAGGGAGGCGCCGATCAGCAGGACGTTCTGGAGCGGTCCCGCCAAGGCGATGGCAATCTCCCGTCCGGCCGTCATATCGCCTGCATCCTCCATAACCGCCACGCCCCCAAACGGAAGCATTTGAACGGTCAATACTTTAATCCCATACATGCGGGCCGCGAACACGTGGCCCATCTCATGAACGAACACGATCGCGAATAATGCAAGCAACTCTAGAAAATGACCTGTTAGCACCGACGTAAGCATAATGATGACGAACAAAGGATGAAAAGAAAACGCGATGCCTCGCCATTTAATCAAACGGAATCACATCCGCCGGATCGATATACCGGTCATCTTTTTGGATTGCAAAATAAAGCGTTGGTAATGGGGATTGCGTTCGCGGAGGAAGACTGCCCAGAACATCGCCCCCTTCCAGCCAGTCCCCTTTCTCGACGGAGATCTGCTCCAAATGTCCGTACACAGAGAGGTAACCGCCGGCATGCTGCACCGTCACCGTCTGACCGGTAACGGCATCCCGGGCAACGCGGAGCACCCGACCGGTCTCAATCGTTTTCACCTGCGAACTGCCGGTGTCAGGGATAATTTCGATCCCCTTTAAGCTAAGGGCAAATGGGCTGGCCAAATGGCCAGTGATCGGTGACGAGAATCCAGCCGCCGCTCCAACTCGCAGTCCGCTGTCCTCATTGGTTTTAAATATTGGAATAAACGACGGTGCTCCGCCGAAATATCGCGTATACCAGGCTTCGACCGCTTGAAAATCCATCTCCACCGTAAGCGACTTGGCAATAAACGTTCGGACCGGCGTCGACCAGGACGGCTCGTATCGGTTCATGCCCCAGATTGCCGCAAACAGAAGCGCGCTGATTACCAATCGGACGAACATTGCAGACCAAAATGTAGACCGTTTCCCCGGCCCGGGAACGATAGGTTCCTCGTTCCGACTTCCGTAGGCGCTCCCGTAGGGATCCTGCCAGCGGCCTTGCCCTCGTTTCCATAACAGTTCGGGATCGGGATCGGAACCGGCGATATCCGTACTCTCTACCTTCGCCTTTGGCTGAGCATGTTCCCGCCGCGGGACCGCAGCCTGTCCGGGTGCCGTTTCCCACCCCCGTTCCGGCGGCAACGGACCTGTGGCATCTTCCAGCGTCAGTTGGCGAATCCGCTCCGCTCTCCGTTTCTTGACATTTGATTTCACGTCCATGCTCTCATCCCTCCGGTCCAATGCACAGTTTGTCCTTGGCCTGTACTTATACTTATGAACCGCTATGAAGGAATATGAACACCCGGATAGCCCGCTACACCCACCGTCTACGCAAAAAAACCGATGCCCCTTGGCACCGGTTTGTCTATTCCACCTTATATTTCTCTTGATGCAGCTTAATGCTGAACACCAGTCCGATACATAACATATTGATTAAGAGCGAGGTTCCCCCGTAGCTGATAAACGGCAACGTAATGCCGGTGATCGGCATCAGGCCGATCATCATCCCCACATTCTCGAAAATCTGAAACAGGAACATCGCCACGATTCCAACGATGATGTAAGCTCCCCGTTTATCGATACAATGCAGGGCGATTAAGATCATCCTGTAGATGAATAAGAAGTAGAGCAACAGCAGCACCGAAGCCCCGATGAACCCAAACTCCTCGCCAACGACAACAAAGATCGAGTCCGAATACGGATACGGAACGAACTTCTTGTTCTTCAAGTCGCCTTTCATGTAACCGTCGCCGAGTAGTCCCCCGGAGCCGATGGCGATCTTGGCGTAGTTCGATTGGTGTCTGTCATCACTCGACGCTTGATCCGGGTTAATGAACGTATTGATCCGTTGGTACCAGTGGAGCTTCTGATGCTTCTCCAAATAGTCCTGAATCTGCGTGTTGTAGGCGTTAAACAACGTGACGAACAAGATCAATGCCGCCACGGCGGCCGTCAATGCGATCAAAACATGACTGTATCTGGCATTGCCGATCCAAAGCATTCCTACCAGCACGACCAGATAAATGATGGCATTCCCCAAGTCCGGCTGAATCAGCACCAAGACAAACGGCAGCAGCGTCACCAGCGTGATCGGAATGATGTCGCGCCGGAATTGAAGCGGTTGCCCCATTTTTTTGCCTAATAGATACCCCGAAGTTAGGATCAGAATAACCTTCACCAGCTCGGCTGGCTGAAACTGCAAGCCTCCGATCCGGAACCAGCTGCGCGCCCCGTTGATTTCCGGTGCAAACAGGTAGACCATCACCAGCAGCATGCAGCCCGCTCCGTAAACAAACCAGCTGTAGCGAAGCAGCGTACGATAATCGACCAAAGCCATGCCGAACACGACAACAAATCCCAGCAAGTAAAAAATAATCGTCTTTACATCGTAACCCTGGAACTCCGTTTCATAAGGAGCAATGGCACTGCGCACCAGGAGGGTACTGAAAAGCATGAACAAAGCGAGTATCCCCACCATGAGCCAGTCCACTTTTCTAATTTTAAAGAACAACGATTATCCACCCATTCCAAAAAACTTCTTGAAGCGCGTAAATACGCCCTTCTTCTGATCCAGCAGCATGAGCGGCACGGTGTCGCCCAAAATCCGCCGCGCAATGTTGCGGTAAGCGATCGCCGCCGAAGATTCCGGATTCATCACCGTAGGTTCGCCGTTGTTCGCGGCTTTGATGACCAGTTCGTCGTCCGGTACAATCCCGATCAAGTCGATGTTCAGCACTTGCAAAATCCCTTCGATATCCAGCATGTCCCCGGATTTCATCATATTGATCTTAATCCGGTTCACGACCAACTTCGGCGAATCGATATGCGAGTTCTCCAGCAGGCCGATAATCCGATCCGCATCTCGCACCGCGGCATGCTCCGGCGTCGTAACGACGATGGCTTGGTCCGCACCGGCAATGGCGTTCTTGAAGCCTTGCTCAATCCCGGCCGGGCAGTCGATAATAACGAACTCGAATTCCTTCTTCAACTCCAAAATAATATCCTTGACCTGTTCCGGTGAAATCGCATTTTTGTCTTTCGTTTGCGCCGCCGGAAGCATATAAAGCTCGTCGAACCGCTTGTCCTTGACCAGCGCTTGATTTAACCGGCAGCGACCTTCTGCAACGTCGATCAAATCATAGATGATCCGATTCTCCAGTCCCATGACCACATCCAGATTTCGCAAACCGATGTCCGTATCGACCAAGCAGACTTTTTTCCCCAGCAGCGCAAGCGCCGTTCCGATATTGGCAGAAGTGGTCGTTTTACCGACCCCGCCCTTGCCGGATGTTATTACGATAGCTTGTCCCATGATTCACACCCCTTTAAACACGTTAAGGTCCGGTCTTACCCGGGTCATACTAATGATCTTGTCGATCTGCATCTTCCCTTCTCGAAGAAAAGCGAACTCCATGCTCGTCTCCCGATTCTCCCACTCATCTGGAGGCCGGCTGATCGTCTCCGCAATCCGAAGCTGTGTCGGAGACAGGTACGAGGCTGCAATGATCGAATTCTCATTGCCCTCGAGTCCCGCATGGGCCATTCCGCGCAGGGCGCCAAGAATTAGAATGTCGCCGGTACAGCGGATCGTCCCTCCCGGATTAACGTCCCCGATAAACAGCAAGTTACCCTCATGGTGCAGCACCTGCCCTGAGCGGACGATGCCCGCAATCGTAGTCAAAGCCTGCGGACCATCGGCTCGAACGATCTCCGGCATTTCGAAGGAGCGTACAAGCAGATTGCCTTTTTGCTTCAATATATCAAGAATCAATTCTTTCTGATCGTCGGTGACGAGTCGCATCCCCAGCTTCACATCGACATGGATGATCGGCCCGGTCAAAATATGTTGATGGCTAAATTCCAATTTATACTTCAATTCCTCCAGAAGACTTGAAAAATCGCATTTGTCGTCCAGAAGGAAAACCAGGCCATCTTTTATGCCTTTAATCGTCACGTGGTTGGATTTCACTGTCATTAGCCTGTCCCTCCCCCCTAATCAATTCGCGCCGAAGCCGAAAAGTTCCTGCTTACGGCAAGCAAAATAAGCGGGAAGTCAGGCGTTCTCCTCAGGAGAGCGTCTACGGGTGATGATTTCGAGCTGACGCCGCAGCGGGACGTAAATCGCCAGGGCAAATACGAACTGGACGAACACGTTCGGGATAATATGATTTTTCAGCGCCCACGTGAACGGCTGGTGGATCAGTTCAAACAGCGAATACGTGCCAAACAGGATCGAGTCCAGTAGCAGGCTGCCGAGCAGGACAATGATCATCATCAGCGGCAGGGGCGCCTTTTGGTTGCGAGACAAGAGCCCCAGCAAATAACCGGACAGCCCCATAGCGAAGGAATAAGCCCCAATCAGCGCGCCGTAAAAAACGATATCGTGCAGCATCCCAAATACTAGCCCCAGGATGAGTCCCGTATGCCGGTTCTCATAGACAGAGAAATAAAGAATAACCATATAAACCAGGTGTGGAGCTATCCGCGATTGCCAAGCCGATGGAACCAGCCAGGGAACCAGCGTCCCCTCCAGAATGAACAACAGGAACATCAACAGGAACAGAATCAGTTTTCTCTTGTTCACTCGCCTTCACCTTCCGGTGTAAACACGATAAACAGTTCCTTCCAGTCCGTGAAGTTTGCAGCAGGTTCTACCGTAGCGGTATAGGTTAAGCCGTATTCACCAACCTGGATGTCCTTCACGGTACCCACAACCATCCCCCGAGGGAACACGCCGCCGATCCCCGATGAGACGATTAAATCTCCCTCCTTCAGCGGAGTGGCATCTTCAATCCGTGTCATCAGGAACATCCCCTGTTCGCGATCAAAAGTCTCGATCATGCCAAAGACGTCGTTCTCTTTCCCTTGCGCCGTAACAGCAATCCCATTAGAATTCGGGTCCTTGGCATCCATCGCCGTAGCGAGCCGGACGGTGGAAGTAAAGTTGCTGACATGGCTAATTACACCAACCAGACCTTTCTCGGAAGAGACGGCCATCCCCTCCTTGACGCCTTCCCGCGCCCCGAGGTTAACGACGATCGTGCGATTGACGGGGTCGTCGTTAACGCTGACAACTTGAGCGATCTTCCACGTATAGTCGTACATACGCTTCTGTTGCTCCGTAAAGTCGAGTTCATCCTTCAACCGCTTGTTTTCCTGCTCGATCCAGTTATAGGTCGCTTTGTCGCGAGTATAATGCGCCAGTGCGATCTTGAGCTGGTCGTTCTCCTCCTGCAGCGCGTGGAGATTCGAAATATCTTCAAACAAGCCCGCTACGTAGCTAGCGGGCTTGTAAAACACGTATTGCACGAAGCCAACCGTGTCCTTCACAAATTTCTCCGGCCAGGACAAGTTCGTTCTTGGCCCTAGCGTAAACCCCATCACCGCAATAAATAAAATAAGTCCCATCAACAAAATAAATAATCTTTTGTTGCCAAGCAGCTTAAACAGTTTCCGCACCCTCCAACCATACATTTTTCTTGGAAAAACGGCATAGGCCGTCCAATTCAGGACGGCGCCGCTTTAATATCAGGGGTGCCTTCTCCCGCGCGAACATTATCGTTTGGAACGAAGGGCTGAACTACTTTTTGATTTGAACAAATGAATATTATCCAAGGCGCGGCCTGTACCGATTGCCACGCAGTCCAATGGATTCTCCGCCACGATCACCGGCATGCCGGTTTCGCTGGCCAGCAGTTTATCCAGGTTGCGCAGCAACGCGCCGCCGCCAGTCAACACGATTCCTCGGTCCATAATGTCAGCAGCCAACTCCGGCGGGCATTTCTCTAAGGTGACCTTCACCGCGTCAACGATAGCGCCTACCGTATCGCTAAGCGCGTCGGAGATTTCGTCAGAGGTGATCGTGATCGTCTTCGGCAACCCCGACACAAGATCGCGTCCGCGGATTTCCATCGTTTCGACCTTCTCCAACGCAAGCGCGGAACCGATATCCATTTTGAGCTGCTCAGAGGTTCTCTCGCCGATCATCAGGTTATATTGGCGTTTGATGTACTGGATAATCGCCTCATCCATTTCGTCGCCCGCGACGCGGACGGATTTGCTGGTGACGATCCCGCCAAGGGAGATTACTGCGACCTCCGTCGTCCCGCCGCCGATATCCACGACCATACTGCCGGTTGGTTCCCAAACCGGCAAATCCGCGCCAATCGCCGCAGCAAAAGGCTCTTCGATCGTATAAGCCTCGCGCGCGCCGGCTTGCTTCGTCGCGTCTTCTACCGCCCGCTGCTCAACGGCCGTGATCCCCGACGGAACACAAACCATTACGTTCGGGTGGCGTTGAAACAACGAACGCTGTTTTTGCGCTTGGCTGATAAAATATTTAATCATTGTTGCCGTTGTATCGAAATCGGCGATCACGCCGTCCTTCATTGGACGGATCGCCCGAATGTTGCCAGGGGTTCTGCCGATCATCTTCTTGGCGGATTCGCCGACGGCCACGATATTCTTCGTGTCAGTATGAATCGCTACTACGGAAGGTTCCCGGACGATAATGCCCTTGCCTTTCGTATATACCAGCGTATTTGCCGTCCCTAAGTCAATACCCAAGTCTTTTGTAAATCCACCCAACATGCTGCTTCTTCCTTTCCTTCTGTATCTAACCCATTATATTAGAGGTTGTTCAAAAAGTCATCTTCCGATCACGAAGCCCCTCACTGAAGCGAATGCGGCGGCGAATCTTGAATTCAGCCGGGTCTTCCGTTGCTCACGTAGATCTGTCTACGCTTATATCAAGCCCCGCTCCTTCAAACTGACGAACTTCCCATCCCCGATGACGATGTGATCGAGTACGTCGATCCCTACGATCTCCCCTGCTTCGCAAAGCCTTCGCGTCATCCGGATATCCTCCGGACTCGGGCTGGGATCGCCGCTGGGATGATTGTGGGCGCACACGACGGAAGCGCTGCTGCATTTGATCGCCGCGCGGAATACCTCTCGCGGATGCACGATCGAAGCGTTTAGGCTTCCGATGGAAAGCGTCTCCTGAGCAATGATATGATTTTTCGTATTCAAAAAAAGACAAACAAAATGCTCTTTCTGTAAATAGCGCATTTGCTCCATCAGAAATTCGGCCGCATCCTCCGGGCTGCGAATCGTGCCTTGCTCCGGCAGCCTCGTTTTGGCTAATCGCTGTCCCATTTCGATCCCCGCCTTCAACTGGATCGCTTTAGCCGGTCCGATGCCTTTCAGCTTGGTCATTTCGTCCAGGCTGACATCCACCAGCCCGCGGAGTCCGCCTACGCCGGACAACAGCCGCTGTGCCACATGAACCGCCGACTCCTGGAGTGTTCCCGTGCGCAGCAGGATGGCCAGCAATTCGGCGTGGCTGAGCGCACCTGCGCCGTATTTGATCATTCGTTCCCTTGGCCGCTCCTCAGAAGGAAGATCACGCAGCATATAGGGAGCTTGTTCCATCGTTATCCCCCGCTTCCGAATGGTTTCGAGCAATCCCCGGCGATGCCGTTTGCCCGTCCTAAGTTCGGAAGGATATGCTTTATCACTTCCTGATGACCTATCATCGCGACAAGTCTAACTGCTATTTACAGCACCTGAATATTAAAATCCTCCAGCATGTCGACAAGCAGCGATAAAGGTAAGCCAACGACATTAAAATAACAGCCTTTAATCCCGGTAACGATGGTCGCGCCTAGTCCCTGGATGGCATACGCCCCCGCCTTATCCAATCCTTCCCCGCTTCGGGCATAAGCCTGGATTTGCGCTTCGGACAAGGCCTTCATCGTTACAGTCGTCGCTCGGTAGTCGACAAGGCGTGTGCCGGTCAAGGCGTCCACGCAAGCCACGCCGGTATACACCACATGGTCTCGTCCCTGCAGGCTACGCAGCATGTCCGCGGCCTCTTGCACGTCCCGCGGCTTGCCTAAGACGTCTCCGTCCCGGACCACAATCGTATCACTGCCGACGATTACTGCATTTCGGTCTCCCGCTGGGTCGAGCCCACGGTAGACGGCATCCGCTTTACGTCCGGCAAGCTCCTTCACGATTTGCTCCGGCGACAACGTCTCCTCATAAGATTCGTCCGTATGGCTGGGTACCACCTCAAATGGAATCGCCAGTGACGCGATTAATTCACGCCTACGGGGTGAAGTGGAAGCAAGTATGATTCGGCGTAAATACGCGGTATCCAATGCGGAGCTCTCCTTTGAAAAGACGATTTGATGTCCTGATTGGTTACAAACCTAAGTTAGCAAAAAATGGGTGAACATTCGACAGTGAATGCTGTCATCCCCGCCATTTTTTGACACTAATCTATTATAAGATTATTTTAGCCCCAGGCGCAAACACAAAAAAGACAGGGGAAACTTTTTCCAGCCCCCTGTCTTGTCTTACGTCAACGGCATCTGTCTAGACTCCCGCGTCTACTAGAGATTGCTCGGCCATGATGAAGCGCATCATCTCATTTTGCACTTCCCAGAGCAAGGTTTTTGCACCGCTTTTTTGGTATTCGCCCATGGCCTCTACTGCGCCATTAATCGCTTTCTCCATTTCACCGGCCAAGTGTGCTCCGGCTACTGACCATTTGCCGCGGATGGCCGAGGCGCTTTCCGTCCAGGCTTGATGCTTCGCGCCTAACTGCTCCAGCTCCGTATGTCGCTGCGGCTGTGGATCCGCCTCGGTCAGCAGAGCCGCAGACGTGGTGCTAAGCAGGCGAACCAGCTCTGCGCTTTGGGTCATGAAGCCTGCCAAAGCCTCGCGTTCCCCGGCAAATTCGAGATTGGCCGCCGCCGGGAACGAAATTTCGTGTAGAATAAGATTCACACCGGCCGCCTTCAGTTGGCCGCTGAGCAATTTCGATTGTTCACGGTCTGTCGAAACCCCGGCGTACACCCGTTTCTCGTCGACGGTATCCCTCGCTGCGGCGATACCCGAAGTCTGCAGCTCCTCCTGCGCGAGCTGCACCCCTTGTGCGGTGCTGAACACCCCATATTGCAGGAAATAATACGTTTGTTCCGGTATCGCAACACTGATAAGCGGGATATTCTCTTCCAGTGTCGTCACCGACTCTTCCATGTCTCCCATGGCCGGCAAACTCGCCTCCTCCCCCATATCGGTCTGCTCTGGCACACCTATTCCCGGAATCGGGAACTTGATATCCTGATTAAATAAGGATAATACGACAAACCCAAACAAAGCGCCCGTAACGATCGCACCGGTCAAAGAGCCCGCGACCTTCCACCACGAGGTCTGTTGGGGACGAGAATAGGACGGTGGAGCTTGCTCCTCCTGCCATTGGGTCTGCCAGGGGTCCTTTCCGTAGAGTTCCTCCCAATCATCGGCCGCGGGAGTGGTATAGTCCTTCGTATATTCCATTTCACGTTCGACTTGGTCGACCTCTCTCGTGTCTGGATTCAGATGGCGATCCCGTCCGCCCGGAAACACGGTCAACCCCATTCCCGTATGGTCCGTAAAAGGATCTCCCCATTCGTCCACCGTCTCGACCGCTCGATAACGAGGCGCCGCCTCCCGCTTCGGCATCTTCGCAATCTCCCGCGGCAGCTCCGGCCGGATTTCCCGACCTTCCCCATCAAACCGGAATGTCATTTTGGCTTTGTTCACGGTCTGCACGCTCCTTGTCCATTCTTCTACCCTATCCATATGAATGTTAAAGGAACGATATGCAAATTCCTCTTACTTTCGCAGCAATGTCATGCCTTTACTTACCGCGCCCTTTCTTAACTACAAGGAGGACCGGTTCCGTGTATACGTCATACTGGTTCTCCTCATCAATTACCGACGTATATCTAAGAAGCGCATAGGTTCGGCCGGCCTTATTTCCCGTTATACGGTTTCCTTCCACAGATACGATTCCGTCGTCTTCCAGCAACACGATGCTTGGTTTCACCGCGGTTCGAGCCCGATTGTAGCTCTCCACGTTAGCCGAAACCTCCATGCTGTTCCCAACCTCAAGCACATACTCCGCTTTTTCTGGTTGAACGGAGTATACCCAATCCTTGGACCAATACGCATAATCGGTTGTAATTCCATATGCACCTTGCAAGAAAACACCTTTATAATCGGATAAATTGTTATAAGTCCATGGCGAGATTAGAAGACCACGATGATGCGCCGCCTCCATAAACTTCTCGCCCAGGCCGCCGTAACTAATATTTAACGTACTGTTGTAGGTTTGCACGGTCCTTAATGCATCGCGAAGACCTCTGTTTACATTGTTTTCGTTGGCATATCCCGACGTCAGAAGCCCAAGCGGCATGTCCGGTAATTGTTCGGCAAGCCTGTCTAGCTGACTGGTATTAAAGGACATTACGTTGATCAAGTCCTCCGCTCTCTTCTTCTTCACCAGTTTCACAAAAGCGTCCACCGCCGCAGGATTGTCCGTTTTAATCTCCGCGTAGATCATCGCTCTTCTCTTTCTTGCCAAATCGATCTGTTCCTCAAGAGTCGCGATTCGCGCCTCGGGGTAATACGTCCCCGGCACTTGATTCACCTGGAGCTGGCGCAATTGCTCCAGTGTAAACTCCTCGACACGCCCTGATCCATTCGTCGACGAGTCTACCGTGCTATCGTGAATGATAACCAGATACCCGTCCTTGGATAAGAAGATATCATTTTCGATAAAATCCGCACCAGTGTCCAATGCCAATTCGTTGCTGATAATCGTGTTCTCCGGCGCGACGGACGGCATCCCCCGATGCCCAATAATCAATGGTTTACGGATAAGCGTCCTCGTATGGGAGTAAACCTTGAGCGCCCGGAAGGCCTCACTTGGCGAAGTAGTAACGATGCCATTTGCACCGGATGTTATCATCTGATGTAGACTCACGTATTGCTCGTTGCGATGTTTTGTTGTATCTTCCTTCACCCAAACGACAATCGTCCGTTGCTGCAGATAGGATACGTGCTCAATTGTAGCTTCTGCCTGCGACAAGATAGCAATTTTGGATTGGGCTAAAGTTGTCTTTTTGCGTATCTTCATAAGATCTCCGGTCGTACCAACTCGCTCCTTGCTGAAGTCCATGATGCCCCGAAGCATCGGATATCCCTCTCTTGCTCGAGCCACAAGGTCAGCCTGGTCGGACACGACAAAAGCATCCTCCAGCTCCATGCTTTTCAGATAAGGAACCAGCGCATCGACGGTTTGCCGATCATTGACGTAAAAGGCGGGCATCATTCGGTTGCCTATGGCATCCAGCGCATCCTCAAGACTTATCATGCTTGTTCTTCGATCCGAGGTTTTCACCCTTAACCGAGCATCCACATGCATGATGACCGTAGCTGGCAACTGGCCATGATCCATATTCTCCAACTGATGCTTACTACTAAACTCTGTGATGATAGAAGGTGCCATGGCGATTTCGGTATCCACCTCTCTCACCTGAACGAAGTGATCCTCCGGACGAGGTGGAAGCTCCTTGAGCTGTAACGCGATTCTTAGGTTGTCTACCTTCATTTTACTGCCGTTCGCCTGCAGACCAATGCCGCCTTTCAAATAAGAGCCTCCATTATCCGTGTCGATCAGCAATTCATCATTGATAAACTCCCGCACCCGGTTCCCTTGAGTCTGAATGGTATAGTGGTACATTTGGCCGGCGTCGATCGGTTCGCTAAAAGCACTTTTATTCATCACATTCCATGCGTTGGCGCTTGTGCGCTCTGCGAATTCAACGCCGTTAGGTGCCGTGGCATTTTGTCTTACCGCCATTTGATAATACGGGTAATTATTGTTTTGGATACGGTACATGATCGAATGCCATCGGGTTGCTTCATTGGCGGACAGATGAGTTACATCCGCTTCAATCTTGTAATCACCGAACAAATTTAAGTACTCTGGAAGCAGTAGCCTGGAAGGGTTATCTGGAGATGTGCTCGCATCAATCTCCAAAGCGCCGGATTTAACAGCAGCTTTATCGGCTGAAGTTCCCTCAATGCGACTCCAACCGGTCGGTAACGTCCCCTCCGCTTCAGCATCAAAATCATTTTCATAAATGACGTACTCTGCGTCATCTCCCCCCTTTACTACAATCAGGATCGTTACGGTAACGTCATCCTTCTATCCGATGACGAAGTGAACACCTTGGGACAACGCCATCAATTCGCCTCCATCCACTACCACCTCACTATCTTCTGTGGACCAGGTCAAATCCGAACCCGTTAACGTCGCTGTGGAAGAATCACTCATCACCGCTTCGAATTCCAGGTCCTTTAGGGAGATTCCTTCCCCCGTGTTCGCCAGCACATATCCCGGATCATGCGAAAGCGACGTAAGGGTCGCCTCAGCCTCAACTGCGGAAGGCGTGACGGTGATTTCCCTTGTCCATTCTGCATTTCCATAAATTGCGGTAAGCGTGACCTTCCCCGGCTTCATGGGGTACAGCTGATCCCCGGTCACCTTTAGCACGTTTTCATCCGAAGAAACGAGCTGAACGCGGTCCATCGGAAGCGGTTCGTACGCTCCATCTAGAAAATAAACGCTTCCTGTTACGGTCACGGGACCTGTCAAAGCTTCCAACAAATCGGGCACATCCAAGTCAAGGTCTAGTTCTAGCTCAGTAGAATCATCAAGTTCTTCATCGATGACAGGTGCTGGTAAGGCTTCCCCTCCTTCCACCGACTCTGCGCCTGCGGCTGCTGCTGTAGAAATCCCTAAAACCTGAACGACATTACCCAACAACACCACAAGCAAAAACAAGCTCATAAACTTTGCATTTCTCCTCATTTTCTATCTCCTCCTCATCGTTTGGACATATGACAACGCAAAAACCCTTTATCGCAACAGATCAGAATGCGTAAATCGCGCTCCTCCGTTGGATAAAGGGTTTTCTCCGCGTCTCCTACCCTTGTTCCTGGTCCATCTATTTAGTTTTCACTTGATGCCAGCGTGCATAAAACTCTCGACGAACTGTTTCTGGAAGAAGAAAAAGGCAATCAACAATGGCGATATCACCAGGAGGGTCGCGGCCGTAACGACTCCCCACTGCGCCCCAGTCTCAAAGGATTGGGCGAATATCGCGATACCGACAGTAAGCGGTCGATTAGCCACGGAATCTGTAACGATGAGCGGCCACATAAAATTGCTCCAATGTGTACTGATCGAGATTAACGCAAATGCAACGTATGTAGGAATCGTAGAAGGCAAATAAATATGCCACAGCGTTTGCCACCACCTGCACCCGTCCACCCTAGAGGACTCATCCAGCTCGTAAGGAATTTGCTTATATGACTGCCTCAGCAGGAAAACGCCAAACGAGGAAGCCCAGTACGGAATCATGATCGCCCATTTCGTGTCGATAAGATGAAGCTCTTTCATAATCGAATAGTTGGGAAAAATCAAAATATCCGGCGGTATCATAACTTGTACAAGAAATAAGATGAACATGGCACTTTGTCCGAGGAACCGTAACCTCGCGAAGGCATAAGCCGCCATCGTAGCGGTCAATAGCTGCACTCCCAATATCCCTCCTACGATCAGCAGCGTATTCCGGTAATAGACCGGAAACGGGATGGTGCTCCACGCCTCAAGGTAATTGGCAAAGGTCGGATTCTGTACCGCAAACGGGTTAATCCGAGTGAGCATGTTTTCCGCTGGTGTGACGGAAGTGACCGCGGTCCAAAGCAAGGGGATCATAAATAGCAAGCCAAGGCATATGATCCCTATCCTGTTAATGATGCGATGCATCCCCGACTCCCCCTTTAGTAATGAATCCGCTTGTCCAAAACGCCGTAATAAATGATGGAAAACGCCAGCAAAATGACAAGCAAAATTACGGTGAGCACAGACGCATTGCCCATATCCCAGAAGCTAAAAGCCGTCTCATAGATATGATATAGCAGCAGGTTGCTAGCGTTATTGGGTCCACCCTTAGTCATAATGTATAGGTGGTCGACCAGCTTAAATGAATTAGTCGTAGCAATGATTAAGACAAACAAGGTCGTCGGCATTACCAGAGGAAAGGTCAGCTTCCTAAATCTCTGGAACGGTTTAGCTCCGTCCAGAGCTGCCGCCTCATACACCTCCTTCGGCAGAGCCTGAAGCCCTGCTAGGTAAAAAATCATGAAATAACCCGCTTCCTTCCAGATGAGCATCACCATCATGGAGATCAGAACCCACTTCGGATCGCCTAGCCAGCTTTGCCCCTCGAGGCCAAAACACCCCAGGAACTTATCCAGCAGCCCATAATCCGGGGTATAAATGAACAGCCAGATATTCGCGATAGCAATCATGGGAAGGAGGGTGGGATAAAAGAACGCCGCCCGGATCAGGCTGGTGCCCCGCATTTTGTCATTCACCCAGACCGCCATGTACATTGCGAGCAAAATGCTGATAGGTACGGTTACGGCGGCCAGCAGTAAATTATTGCGCAGTACCTTTAGAAACACTTCATCTTGAAATACCTGCTGATAAAGATCCACACCAACGAACCGTTTGACGGACATGACGGATTCATAAAAACTCCAATCCAGCACTTTGATGATCGGATAAAACGTGAATATGGCAAGAAACGCAAGCGAAGGAAACAGCAGCGCGTAAGCCAGTAAGTTGTCCTTCAGCATTTGCTTCGTCAAAATAGTCTCACTTCGCTTCCTAAATCTCTATTTGCGATATTTTTGCAAAATTTCATCCGCCTGCTGCTGCGATTGGTCGAGTGCCTCTTCCACTGTCATATTCCCGAGCAACGCGGCCTGGATATTATCATTGAAGAGCTTTGTAATTTGCCCGTTCTGATAGGTGGACAATTCGCTGGAGGCATATTCCATTTGGTCGCGCGCTACAGCCGCTTGAGGGAAATCAGCCACATATTTTTTCAGCAGCTCCGTTTCGTAGGCAGCCGGTGTCGTTCCTACGTATCCTGTATCGATAGACCATTGTGCTACGCGCTCAGGCTGAGTCAGGAATTCGATAAACTTCAACGCCGCCTGTTTGCGTTCTTCAGGAATATCCTTGAACACGTACAAATTACCGCCGCCTGTCGGTGAACCGTAAGTTTTGTTGGCTGGTAGGTACGCTACGCCGAAATCAAAGCTCGCATCGGCCTTCACCTTCGAAAGATTGCCGGTCGTATGGAACATCATCGCGGTCTTCCCGCTAATGAAGTCAGAAGGAACTGTCGCCCACTCGAGCACGCCTTCGGGCATTACTTTGTCCTTCCGACCCAGGTCCACGTAAAATTGCAAGGCTTCTTTCACTTCCGGCTTATTCAAATATACTTCTTTCCCGTCGTTCGAGACGATATTGGTCCCTGTCTGAAGGGCAAGCGCCTGAAGCATCCAATATTGATATCCCGTGCTCGGAATTTCCAGACCCCACTGGGTCACTTTACCGCTACCGTCTTTTACCGTCAGTTTCTGGGCGTAATCTCTGAGTTCATCCCAATTGGCCGGCGCTTGCTCCGGATCCAGGTTCGCGGCTTTAAACTTATCTTTGTTATAATAAAGAACGATGGTGCTTCGTTGGAACGGCACGCTCCAAACTTGATCCCCCGCTTTGGTGTTGCTCATGAACGCTTCATAAAACCCGTCAAAGTATACGGGCTCAAAACGAGTGGTTAATTCCTCCAGCGCGTTGATTTCCAGCAAGCTATATAGTTCTGTGGACAAAAGCACCGCAAGGTCCGGCGAGTTACCGCCCTGCACGGCCGTAACCACCTTCGTCATCGTATCCTGATAGCTGCCCGCATAGACCGGTTTTATTGTGATCGAGGGATTTTCGGTATGAAAATCAGCGGCCAGTTTATCGATAAAGCTCGTAATCGGCCCGCCGACTGCTACCGGAAAATAAAAGCTAAGCTCAACCGGCTCCTCCGCCGGTGGGTTTTCCGTGCCGCCGCTTGCCTCTGAGGTATTTTGCGTTGACGCCGCCCGGTTGACACCGCTCCCACCGTTATTGCTTGTCCCCCCCCCGCATGCTGAGAGTATCAGCACGAAGGCTATAAGCAAAAAGCTTAATTTCTTCATGTTCTTTCCTCCTCATTAATCTACTTATATTGGCTCCTTCATGCTGCACAATTGAAGGTTACACCCCAAGTTTCTCTGCATAATCCAACTCGTTCTCCTCGACAATAGTTCTAATGGATGGCAACACGTAATCGGGAACGATTCCCGTCCGCCTTATCGCTTCCCGATTGTCCGCCCCAGTCAATACTAACGCGCTACGCATCCCAAACCTGATGCCAAGCACAATATCCGTATCCAGACGATCGCCGACCATTAGACAGGCTTCGGGCCTGCAGCCCAGCTGTTTCAACGCATAATCCGCATAATATTTCGAAGGTTTTCCTACGATCGCATCGACGGATAATCCGCTAGCCGTTTCAATGGCTTTGACGATGGACCACGTATCCGGTACCGGCCCGTCCTCAGTTGGACAAAAGGGATCCGGATTCGCAGCAATAAGCCTCGCCCCATTCCTTAGGGCTTTCATGCCTAACGTCAGTTTTTCAAAATCAAATGTCTTATCCAAACCAACAAGCACATGCGAAGCCCGGTCTGCTTGATACGTCATTTCGATGGCGTTTCGCTCCAGTTCTTCCCGCATGGCCTCTCCGCCAAACAGCAGCACCTTAGCGCCGGTTGCATAATCCCGAAAATACATCGACGATGCGGTGGCGGCCGTAATGATCTCCGCCGTCTTGCAGTCAATATCCAACCGGGTCAGCTTGGCTTGGATCTCTTCCCTCGTATACAGCGTCGAATTCGTCGCAAATAAAAGCTTCTTCCCTCGTTCACGCAGAGCTTGAATCACCATAGAAGCACCGGGTACAACCTCGTCTCCCAAGTAAATCGTGCCATCCAGGTCAAACAAATAATTCGCATACTTTACCAAACCTCTCGGATGCATTCCTTCTCAAGCTGCTCCCTTCCAACAAAAATAACCCTTGTTCAATGCAATGGGACACGAAACAAAGACCGTTTGGCGGCCTTGCCGAATCCACATTACCGAACAAGGGTTTTCTCCTCATCTCAACCCATGATTACAGTAATCTGTTAAGTGAAGTATAGAAGCCGATAATCATTGGAGAGTTATGGTGATGTCATTTTTGTGTAAAGTCGCCAAATTTGCGGGTCGCCGCTGGAAATGTAATCGGCGCCACAAGCTAAAGCTTCTGCGATTTCATGCTCGTGCCTGATCAACCCGCCAACGATTAGGGGTTGCTTGATCATCGTCTTCAGCTCTCGGATTACACGCGGCATCAATCCCGGCATCAATTCGACTTCGTCCGGTTGGGTACTGTTAATCATCCGTATCGCGGTATTGATCGCGGCAGTATCGATGGCGAAGAAGCGTTGAATGCTCTTCAGACCGGCTTGTTTGGCGGCCGCAACCGCATTGGTTTTCGTAGTGACAATCCCATCAGCATGAAATTTATCACTTAAATAAGCAATCGTGTGCGCATCTCTCCCCAGTCCGGCGATCATTTCGATGTGCACATACACCTGTTTACCGGCCTCATGAAGCCGCTCGATAAAGCCTTCCAAATTCCCGATATGCCCTGCCATTAAATTAACCCGTTCGACCTCGCTGGCCAACACTTCGTTGAGTTGTTCCTCGGCGGTTATCGAAGCGATGATTGGATAATCCCTCATTTTTTCACCTACCTCATGATCTAGTCCAAAGTCTAACAGCCGAATATTCGTGAAGTGTTAACGCATTCTAAAAAGCCAACAAAAAAGGCCCCTTCCTCAAATCATTTGAGAAGGGACCTTCCGATAGGTTAATCCGCTAATTTCTTCACCAGCTCATATCCGACTTTATATATGTCGCCCGCGCCCATGGTTAGCACAAGATCGCCAGGCTCCAACCGGTTTTGCAAATCCACAAGCACATCCTGCTTCGTCGGCAGATATCGGGCTCCGGCATTACTGTTCTCCTTGATCAACTCGACCAGCTTTGAGGAATGAACGCCCTCAATCGCCTTTTCCCCTGCCGGCGAGTAAATATCGGTAATGATCACTTCATCCGCTTCCCCAAACGCCCGGCTGAACGCATCCAGCAGGAAGAAAGTCCGCGTATAACGCTGCGGCTGGAATACGGCGATGATCCGCTTCCCAGTCGCTTTGGCCGCTGCGATCGTCGCTTGGATCTCCGTCGGATGATGAGCGTAGTCATCGATGATCAGGATGCCGTTTTGTTCTCCAAGCACCTGGAAGCGGCGTTTTGCTCCATGAAAGTGGCGTAAAGCCACTGCGATTTCGTTAAACGGAATACCCGCTTCCAAGCAGACGATAACGGTAGCCATTGCATTGTAAACATTATGCCGACCAGGCACAGACAACTCCACTGTACCGAGTTCCAGATCGCCTTGATTCATTTTGAAGGTGACGCAGCGGTCCCCAAGATCAATCTCGTGAGCCGTATAGTCGCATTTCGATTCAATGCCGTAAGTAATGACCTTGCTTTGAACCTGAGGCAGCAGTTCTCGGACGTTCCCGTCGTCCCCGCAAACCACCGCTTTTCCATCCGGCTTGATCTGATTCAAGAATTGTACGTAGGCTTCCTTCAGCTTGCCGAAATCCCCGCCGTAGTTCTCCAGGTGATCCGCCTCGATGTTGGTCACCACGCCAAGCGAAGGGTGGTACTGCAGGAAGGAGCCGTCACTTTCGTCAGCCTCTGCGACCACGCATTTGCCTTGCCCGGCTTTCGCATTGGTGCCCATGTCCATTATTTCCCCACCGATAATGTAGGTCGGGTCCGTCCCGCAATGCTCCATCACGAGCGCGATCATCGACGAGGTCGTTGTTTTTCCATGAGCCCCGGCAACGGCAACACCGGTCCGTTCATTTAACAGCCGGGCCAGCATCTGGGAACGGTGCAGTACCGGGATCCCTTGCTCCTGAGCTTCCAACCGCTCCACGTTATCCTTCGGCAGCGCGGTCGAGTAAACGACCAGATCCGCCCCATGCACGTGTTCGGCGGTATGGCCGATGTAAATCTTCGCTCCCTTCGCAGCGAGCTTCTCCGTCAATTCTTGGGAGGCAACGTCCGATCCCGTGACGGTATAACCCATTTCCAGCATCACACGAGCGATGGCACTCATGCCATACCCGCCGATACCGATAAAGTGTACATGTTGTTCGGTCGTATTCAACAAAATGGTCACCAGCCTTTTTCAGAATCGGTTTGATGCAAAAGGGCCGCCCGCACATCCGAGATCAGATACAACGTGCCGGTTACCACCCCAAGATCTTCCCGTTCCGTCCGTGACTCCAAAAGTGAAAGGGCTTTTCTCCAGTCACGTTCCACGATGATATCCAAATCCGCCTTCGCTTCCGTCCCCTGTAGTTCGGCCACGAGTTCGTATAACGCCTCGGCGTCCATTTTTCGGCGAAAATCGGGCTCGGTCAGAATAAGCGTATCCACTATTGGTAATATATGCTTCAAGTAGCCATGATGATGCTTATTGGCCAGCATCCCCATCATCAAATGCAGTTTTCGGTAACTGAACGCTTCCGGCAGGCTTTGCACTAGCGAAGCGGCTCCTTCCGGATTATGCGCTCCATCCAGTACCAGACGCGGTTCTTCTCGAACCACCTCCAGCCGTCCTGCCCAAGAGGTAGTGCGGAAACCGTCCTGCACTTGCTCATCCTCGAGCATAAAAGCCATGTATTGCCGCAGCACTTCCAATACCATCATCACACCGGCGGCGTTCTTGCATTGGTGCTCCCCAAGCATGCGGATCGTAAAGTCCAAATCCCGGAATGGACCTTTGAAATGCAACTCCTGCTCCTTGGCATCAACGCTAAGCCGCTCGTATCGGAACTGCTCGCCCATCAGATATAGGGTGGCATGTTTGGCCGCGGCCGTTTCCTTCAGTACGGAGATCGCCTCGGGCTGCTCGACACAGCTGACTACAGGCACACCCGCCTTGATAATGCCGGCCTTCTCAGCGGCGATTTGTTCAATCGTGTCCCCAAGAACGTCCATATGATCATAACCGATATTCGTAATCAGAGAGACGATCGGAGTCACGATATTCGTAACATCCATCCTTCCCCCAAGCCCCGTCTCCCATACTATTACATCGGGATAACACATCTCCGCAAAATACAAAATGGCGATCGCCGTGCTCACTTCAAACATCGTCGGAGAGCCCAGATCGGTGCCAGCGATTTTTTCTACCAACGGAACAACGCGATTTGCCAGCTCCAGCAGCGCCGTTTCAGAAATGTCCTCTTCATCATACTGGAAGCGGTTGGTGAACTTCGTGATGTATGGGGACGTATACGTCCCCACATGATAGCCACATTCCCGCAATGTCCGAGTTAAAAAAGCGCAGGAGGAGCCTTTACCGTTCGTCCCCGCCACATGAATGAACTTCAGCCTCCGCTCGGGATGCCCCAATCGTTCCATCATGAGCTCGATTCGTTCCAAGCCGGGCCGAATGCCAAACGGCAGCAACCCGTTGATCCAATCGACCGCTTCAGCATAGCTGTTCAGCGGCAGCGGTCGTATTTCTTCCTCTGTACGATCCCCCATATCAGTCACCTTCATCAATTAATGGTAGTCAAAAAGTCATCTTCGGATCACGAAGCAGAACCAACGAAGCGGACTCGACGTCGAATCTTGAATTCACCCGGTCGCTCCGTTGCTCACGTAGATCCATCTACGCTCCGCTACTCACTCCCTAGCTTCGTTCAACCTTCTCGGTGCTCCAAACCTGACTTCTTGAACCTTATTGAAATGGTAGTTCAAAAAGTCATCTTCGGATCTCGAAGCAGAACCAACGAAGCGGACTCGACGTCGAATCTTGAATTCACCCGGTCGCTCCGTTACTCACTCGCTCAAGTTCACTTAACCCTTCAGCTCCGCGATTCGGGCCAGTACCTTGTCGCGCTTCTCGGAATAATCGGCCATCTTGGCGCGTTCTTCCTCGATCACCTTCGCCGGCGCTTTCGCCACGAAACCTTTGTTCGCCAGCTTCTTCTCGACGCGTTCCACTTCTTTGTTCAGGTTGTCGAGTTCCTTCGTCAACCGTTCGATTTCCTGACTGATGTCAATGAGCCCCGACAGCGGCAGGAACAACTCAGCCCCGGTCACGACAGCGGTCATCGCCTTATCCGGTACGGCCGCGGTCAGCGCTGCCTCATACTCGGACGTATTGCAGAACCGGCGAACGTAATGTTCGTTGCGGGTCAGCACTTCCAACACGTCGGCGCTGCCCGGCTTGATCACCAGCTCAATCTTTTTGCTCATCGGCACATTCACTTCCGCGCGGATATTCCGCACCGAGCGAATTACGTCGATCAGCAGATTCATTTCCTGAACGGCGTCCGGCGCCTCTAACGAAGCGTCATATTCCGGCCAGGCCGCTAGCATAATCGTTTCGCCATGATGCGGCAAATGCTGCCATATTTCCTCGGAAATAAACGGCATAAACGGATGGATCATACGCAGCGTACGATCAAGCACGTAGGCAAGTACCGATTGGGTTTTCTTCTTAGCCGCAGCATCTTCTCCGTACAGGGACAACTTGGCGAATTCGATATACCAGTCGCACAGATCGTCCCAAATGAAGTTGTACAGCAGCCGACCGGTTTCCCCGAATTCGTAAGCGTCGATCAGGCGGGTAATTTCCTTGGCCGTCTCGTTCATCCGGTGCAAAATCCAGCGGTCGGACGTCGACAGATCGCTGCTGATATCGATATCCTCGTAGGATACGCCTTCCAGATTCATCAAGGCGAAGCGGGAAGCGTTCCAGATTTTATTGGCGAAGTTACGCGCCTGCTCAACACGCTCCCAACGGAAACGTAAATCCTGCCCCGGCGTATTGCTGGTGGACAGCATGTAGCGCATCGCATCGGTGCCGTATTTCTCGATGACCTCAAGCGGGTCTACGCCATTCCCAAGCGACTTGGACATTTTGCGTCCTTCGCTGTCGCGGACAAGGCCGTGCATCAGCACGTCTTTAAATGGCATTTCGCCGGTAAACTCCAGCGACTGGAAAATCATCCGGGCTACCCAGAAATAGATGATATCGTAACCGGTCACGAGTACGTCCGTTGGGAAATAACGTTTGAACTCTTCGTTGTTCTCGTCTGGCCAACCCAACGTAGAAAACGGCCAGAGAGCCGAGCTAAACCAGGTGTCAAGCACGTCATCATCCTGCTTCAGATCTTCACGCCCCAGCTTGGCGCGCGCTTCTTCCTCGCTGCGGGCGACGACCATCTCTCCAGTAGCTTCACAATACCAAGCCGGAATGCGATGACCCCACCAGAGCTGGCGAGAGATGCACCAATCACGTACGTTTTCGATCCAGTGCAAATAGGTTTTTTCGAAACGGTCCGGCACGAAATTAACGCCTTTCCCCGATTGTTGCGCTTCGATCGCCGCTTCAGCGAGCGGCTTCATTTTGACGAACCACTGGGTAGACAAATACGGCTCAACAACCGCTCCTGTCCGCTCGCTATGGCCAACTTGATGCAGGTGATCTTCGATTTTGATCAAGACGCCCATTTCCTGCAAATCCTTCACGATTTGCTTACGGCATTCGCTGCGGTCCAAACCTTGATATTTACCGGCTTCGCCGTTCATCGTGCCGGTCTCATCCATAACGTTGATCTGCGGCAGATTATGACGCAAACCTACTTCAAAGTCGTTCGGGTCATGTGCGGGAGTGATCTTCACAGCACCGCTGCCGAACTCTTTCTCAACATACTCATCCGCGATAATCGGAATTTCACGGTCCACGATCGGCAAGCGTAGCGTTTTGCCGACCAGATGGCGGTAACGTTCATCCTCCGGATGGACAGCGACGGCGGTATCGCCCAGCATCGTTTCAGGACGAGTCGTTGCTACCGTGATATGACCGCTCCCATCGCTTAGCGGATACTGAAGATGGTAAAGGTGCCCGTTGACTTCTTTGTATTCAACCTCGATGTCGGATAGGGCCGTGCGTGCGGCCGGATCCCAGTTGATGATATATTTCCCGCGGTAAATCAGACCCTTCTCATAGAGCTTAACGAAAACCTCGCGAACCGCTTGAGAAAGCCCCTCGTCCAACGTAAAACGCTCTCGCGAATAATCGAGAGCGAAACCCATTTTGGCCCATTGCTCATGAATGGTAGCAGCATATTGGTCCTTCCATTCCCACACCTTCTCCAGAAACTTCTCACGTCCCAAGTCATACCGCGTTATGCCTTGCTCGCGCAGCTTCTGCTCTACCTTCGTTTGAGTCGCAATTCCCGCATGGTCGGAGCCTGGCAGCCACAAGGCATCGTAACCTTGCATCCGCTTCGTCCGTGTCAGAATATCCTGCAGTGTAAAATCGAGCGCATGCCCGATATGCAGCATTCCTGTTACGTTTGGCGGCGGTATCACAATCGTATACGGTTTGGCATCCGGCCGTTGTCCCGCTTTAAAGAACCCGCTCTCCAGCCAATAACGGTACCATTTCTGTTCCGCCGATTTCGGATCGTATGTCGTCGGCATTTCCGCCGACGAGGCTTGTTGACCTTGATTTTCTGTCATCCTATTCAACCTCCGTTACAAATAAGCATAGCCTTGGCGATCCCAAGATAGTCGTCTGTCGTCGGCTTTGCGCCTTTATTCTTGGTGTCTAAGAAAAACAAAAAAAGCCTTTCGTCTCAAAGGACGAAAGGCTTTACTTTCGCGGTACCACCTTTGTTTCGCACATCGGTATCCGAGCCTTCCGGCAACCGGCACATGACATGCGACACTCATGCAGATAACGGCTGCTACCGGTCCGTTCTAACCATCGTAAAAACTGCCTCAAACGGACAACTCCCGGGCGACTTCGGCGAGCTACATGTCCTGCGGAATCTCTCAGCCGTGGGTTCCGCTCTCTGAAGGGTATGCTGCCTACTCTTCCCGTTCCAAGTCTTTGCCATAGATCTAATTGCTTGAATCTATATTATCATAACTTGGAAAGGAACGGGAGTCAATCATCCGCCTTTTTTCGCAGTCTAAACTTTATGGAATGTACAAGATTTGTCCCTCATTGACCTGGTGCTCAGCGAGTCGGTTATACAACTGCAGCTCCCGCGAACTTAAGTGGTAGCGCTGAGCGATATCGTCCAGCGTTTCCTCGCGCTGCACGATGACCAGCCGTACTGTGCGGAAAGGAGTTTGATCTTCGTTACTGATAAACAGGTTCTTCCACCGCAGTTCTTCGCCTTCTCCCTGATCACTGCCAGCAATCGGCAGCTCCGAGGCGTCCTCCAGCGCTTCCTGGATTACCCGCGAGGAGGAAGAGATTAACTTCGTTAACCCAAAGCTTTCTCTTCCGCTTTCGTCCCCTTTTTTAGCCCCCAGAGCGATCTTCATTTCTTTCTTCTCTTCTGGCTGATGGTCCGCCTCAACGGCCGCTTCAGGCTCACCCGCGGCCTCAGCAAGGGCCTCGTTTGGTGTTCCAGCGTCCTCTTCACCTAATTCGAACGCAGCCCCAGACTCCGCCGCTTCAACTTCTACGGACTCACTGGCACGATCGGTCGCCTGGAATTCCTCCGATGGGCGAACCTCATCCTTAAACCATATGTTGGCGTCCGATTCCTCCGCATGCTCCGCAAAGGCTTCCGCAGAAGCACCAAAGTACGCAACGGATTCCTTGTCCGTCCAAGGGTTGGACTCCTGGAATGCCGATACGTCTTCGGTCCAGACTGGGACCTCCTGCGGCTCGTCCGCATTTCGTTTCTGGGCATTCAGCATATCATCCGGAAACGCCTGCCACGAAGCAAATTGAGGGACATGCGGAACCTCTGAATCTTCTTGCGCCAGTTCCAAATCCAGTTCTGCTCCCGGCTCTTGCTCTACATTTGCATCCTCGCGCGCTAACGAATTCCAAGAGAATACCGGCTCCTGGCGCACCTCATCGGTAAGCAATGGCTCTGGACGGATAGGATCTGGTCCTGATTCCTCTTCCGTTTCGAAAGCCGCCAACTCCGCCGTGTCCGTATCCAAGTTCGCTTCCGGCTCGTCGCCTCGGATGGCGGATACGACATGGGCCGTTGTAAACTCCCGATCCTTCCAGGCATCTTGCTCGGCCAACAAAGAGGAAGTCTCTACACCTTGAAGCGACAATACGCCTGTAATATTCAAGCTGCGCGAACTGAGCAGGTCAACGTCGAAATTCTCAATTTCGACCGTGATATCCTCCAACCGATTAACCCGACTTAGCGGGATCGTGATTTCGACGGGAATATAGTGCGCAAGCTCCCGTGTCTCTCCTTCTCCCCGGTATAACCCCGACAACAGCAAATGGCCGCGCAGCGCGGCATACTCTTCCCCGGGAATTACCTGGATTTTCGGATAGAGCTCGATCTCCTCTAACTCTTCAATGCCGATCACATCTTCAGAAAGATGTATGCGCTCGTAAATATCAAACCTGAGACCATAGGATTGATCAGCCAACATGTTACCTCCCTTCAGCATATCCAAACGTGATTTAAAATCGATGAATCATGATCCAAATCATCCTCGTTTAATCTATATGCTTAAAATAGGAGTGCATGCCAGCTTTTTACCCACGCGCTAGATTAACCTCTAAAGCGATCGCGGAGATGAATCAACGCCGGGGGCCACGGATCGTCAAGCTCCACCGCATCTCCTGAGAACGGGTGCGGGAACGACAAACGTTCCCCATGCAGCGCCTGATGAGACAGCCACTTCGTACTACCGCCATACAGCGCGTCACCCACAAGCGGGTGACCCGCCGCGCTCAGATGGACGCGAATTTGATGGGTCCGACCGGTTTCCAAGGTGAGCCGAACAAGACTTATGCCATGGTTCGGATAAACCTCCAACCGCTCTACATGCGTTACAGCCGGTTTGCCGCCGGGAGAAACCCGGCGCCGCTGGTTATGATGCCGGTCCCGGCCGATCGGCTGATCGATCACTTTAAGCTCAGGGCTAACGATCCCTTGTACGAACGCAATGTAGGTCCGGTCGATCGCTTTGCGGCTCATCGCTTCATCCAGCTTCAAATGGGCATATTCATTTTTGGCAAACAACACCGGTCCTGACGTATCTTCATCAAGCCGGTGAATATGTGCAGCGGCGACAGGCTCACCAAGGGCGGCATACCACCCGGCAACGCGGTTGGCGAGCGTGTCTGGCGAAACCAGCGGCTGGCTAGAAGTTTCGCCGCCGTCCGGATGGACCTTAAGCCCTGCCGGCTTGTGCACGACAAGGCAAAAATCGTCCTCATATAAAAGCGGAAGCTCCGCCTCAAGCGGAGCATATTGTGAAGCTCTAGGCGGAAATGCCAGCAACCTCAAACGATCTCCGGCGAGCTTGATACCATCTTCGGCCCGCAGCTTACGCAGCAGCTTAGGAGGAGCCAGCAGCTCCTCCTCCAGCCAAGCCGCCGCTGCATCCAGACGGTTCTGCCCTTCGCGCAAAGGCAGTTTGCCAGGCATCAGTTCAAGCCATTCCCCGCGCCGGGTCCACGATAGTTTACGGCTCACAGCTTTTGCAACGCCAACCGATGCGCTTCGATCGTCAGTTCGATATCTTCATCGGTATGCACGCCCGAGACGAACATGCCTTCGAACTGCGAAGGTGCTACGTTGATGCCTTGCTCAAGCAGTGCCGCGAAATAACGGCGGAACAGGTCGAGGTCGCTCGTTTTGGCCGTATCGTAATTGATAACTCTCTCCTCCGTAAAGAACGGGCAAACCATCGAGCCAACGCGATTTATCGTGCACGGAATCCCCCGTTCCTTGGCGTTGCGTGTGAAGCCCTCTTCCAGCTTCGCCGACAGGCGTTCCAGGCGATCGTATACTTCCGGAGTGAGCAACGACAACGTCGTATAACCCGCAACCATCGCCAGCGGGTTTCCGCTTAGCGTCCCGGCTTGATAAATCGGCCCGCTTGGCGCGATTTGCTCCATAATTTCACGTTTTCCGCCATACGCTCCGACAGGCAATCCCCCCCCGATGACTTTGCCGAGGCAGGTCAGGTCCGGCGTGATGCCAAAGCGTCCTTGCGCACAGTTCAGACCAACACGGAAGCCTGTCATGACTTCGTCGAAAATCAGCAAGCTGCCGTATTGCTCGGTGATCCGGCGCAAACCTTCAAGGAATCCCGGCAACGGCGGTACGACACCCATGTTCCCGGCCACCGGCTCGACGATCACGCCGGCAATCTCCTCGCCGAAACGTTCAAACGCCAGCTCTACAGAGGCCAGGTCGTTATATGGCACCGCAATCGTATTGGCGGCGACGCCCTCCGGTACACCCGGGCTGTCCGGCAATCCCAACGTGGCAACACCGGAGCCCGCTTTGATCAGCAGACTGTCGGCATGACCGTGGTAAGAGCCCTCGAATTTCATGATTTTACTGCGGCCGGTATACCCCCGCGCCAGACGAATCGCGCTCATGGTGGCTTCAGTCCCTGAGTTGACCATGCGCACGACATCAATCGAAGGCACACGCTTCGCAACCAGTTGGGCCATTTGCGTCTCCAGCAGTGTAGGCGCTCCAAAGCTTGTCCCTTTGGCGGCCGTCTCCTGCAGGGCTTGAACCACCTCCGGATGAGCATGACCCATAATCAGCGGGCCCCAGGAACCCACATAATCGATAAAGCTGTTGCCATCGATGTCGTAGATCCGAGAACCGCTCCCATGTTCGATATACATTGGCGTCAAGCCAACGGATTTAAACGCCCTCACCGGGCTGTTGACACCGCCGGGCAAGACCTTCTTCGCTTCTTCAAAGGCCAACCGCGATCGTTCGTCGCCCCGCCGGCCTATTGTGTCCATGCTCATCGATACCCCTCCTAAGCTCTTCAGTAAAGCCGATACTCGGCGAAGCTTATTGCTTCTCGCGCAGCCAGCGTGCCATATCTTTGGCAAAATACGTAATGATGATATCCGCGCCTGCCCGCTTCATGCCAAGCAGCATTTCGGTGACGATCGCTCGCTCGTTGATCCAGCCTTGCTGAGCAGCTGCTTTAACCATCGAATATTCACCGCTCACGTTATAGGCAACCAGCGGCAAATCAAACTGATCGCGCAGCAAGCGCAAAATATCCATAAAGGCCAGCGCCGGCTTGACCATCAGCATATCCGCGCCTTCCATCACATCGGATTCCGCTTCCCGCAATGCCTCGCGGACGTTGGCCGGGTCCATCTGGTACGTCTTCCGGTCGCCGAACTGCGGCGCCGAGTCGGCCGCTTCACGGAACGGCCCGTAAAAGGCGGAAGCGTATTTGACGGAATACGACATAATCGGCACATGGCTGAAGTCGGCTTCGTCGAGCCCGGAACGGATGGCTTGCACAAATCCGTCCATCATGTTGGACGGGGCGATGATGTCGGCGCCCGCACGTGCTTGGGAGACGGCGGTTTTCACCAACAGCTCCAGCGACTCGTCGTTCATCACGTCCCCGCATACATGCCCGTCACGTTCAAACGTATGTACCATGCCGCAATGCCCGTGGTCGGTGAATTCGCACAAACAGGTATCGGCAACAACCAGTAAATCCGGATACCGTGACTTAATGATTCGTGTCGCTTCCTGAACGATACCGTCCTCCGCGTAAGCCGAGGTGCCCACGCTGTCTTTCGTTTCCGGAATCCCAAACAACAGCACCGCTGGAATACCCAGATCAACGATCTCCTTTACCTCTTCCTCCAGCGTGTCGAGCGAAAAATGAAAAACCCCGGGCATCGACGAGATTTCATTCTTAACGCCGCTCCCATAAGCCACGAAGATCGGTTGAATAAAGTCGTCCACCGTCAGAACCGTTTCACGTACCATCCCGCGAATGGCGGCCGACTGACGCAGACGGCGATGTCTTACGATAGGAAAATTCATGGTTTGTACCCTCCTAGTATGTAACACGGGGCACCCCCGTGCTGTTAAATCCATTCACTCCGCCGGAGTGCTCCGTTCTTTCCAGGCGCACAGCGATTGAATCAGGCTGTCGATGGTTGCTTCTTCTGCAAGAATCGTCACGTTCAGACCGGCGTCCTCCGCCGTTTTGGCCGTAACCGGTCCGATGCAGGCGATGTCCACGTCCCGCAGCGCCGCGGCTGGATCAGCCACGCCCATGGCGCTAAGTGCAGCCAGCAGGTTCGTCACCGTTGATGAACTGGTAAAGGTAACGGCATGGATCCGTCCTTTTTCAAGCATCTTCAACAGCTCGTCGTCCGTTTCCCCGGCAGGCACCGTTTGGTACATGACCGCTTCGGTGACGGTTAAGCCCTGCTCACTTAGGGCAGCGGGCAGCCAGGCACGGGCGAGATCGCCGCGCGGCAGCAATACGTGCTGCCCCGACTGCAGTTCACTGCCGAAGGTTTCCATCAGGCCCTCGGCCTGGAACTTGCCCGGCAAGCCTTCCGCTGCGATACCGTGCTGGCGCAGCGCCGCTTGCGTCGCCGGCCCTACGGCCGCGATTCTCGCTTTGTGCAGGCCCCGTACGTCTTTCCCCAGTCTCTCCAGGTGCGAGAAGAAATACTCGACGCCGTTCACGCTCGTAAAGAATACCCAATCGTATTGTTCCAGCTGTGCCAGTGCATCGTCGGTATGAGTCAACTCGCGGCCTTCCGGCATCACGATGTCGATAACGGGGAACTCGTATGGCTCTCCGCCAAGCTCCTCGATGCCGCGCACCAGTTCGCTCGCCTGCGAACGCGAGCGGGTGACGAGAATGCGCTTGCCGAACAACGGCAACGATTCCGCCCACTTGAGCTGCTCGCGCTGAGCCACAACCTCGCCAACGACCGTAACGGCCGGCGGTTTGAAGTCAGCTTCGCGAACTTTCTGCTCAATATCGGCAAGCGTGCCGATCAGCGTCTCCTGCTCCGCCCTTGTCCCCCAACGGATAAGGGCGACCGGCGTTTCGGGCGGGCGTCCATAATGGATCAGCTGTTTGCTGATATGACCGATATTCGCTACGCCCATCATAAACACCAGCGTGCCGGTCGCGTTGGTCACTTTTTCCCAATTGATCGACAAGTCGAGTTTATCCGGGCTCTCATGCCCCGTAATGATCGACACGGACGAAGCCATATCCCGGTGGGTTACCGGAATACCGGCGTAGGCAGGTACTGAGATCGCAGCGGTGATCCCCGGCACGATTTCATACGGGATGCCATGCCTGCGGAGCAGTTCAGCCTCCTCACCAACGCGTCCGAAGATCGTCGGGTCCCCGCCTTTCAGGCGAACTACCGTTTTGCCCTCAAGCGCCAAATCGACCAGCAGCTGATTGATATGCTCTTGCTTCATCGTGTGACGATCGGTTCGTTTGCCAACGTAGATTTTTTCCGCCCCGGGTTTCGTTCTTTTCAACAGACTCGGATTGGCCAGACGATCATATACGATGACATCGCCTTTTTCCAGGCAATCGAGCCCTTTCAGTGTAATCAATCTTGCATCTCCGGGTCCCGCGCCAACCAGATAAACTTTACCGGCCATTCTCCATCACTCCCCGGTTTCTTGTAATAATGCCGCTGCTCCCAGGGAGATCAACCGACCGGCAACCTGCTCGCCTAGTTCAGTTGGATCCACCCCTTCCGCGCTCTCCTTCAAAATCTTCGCTCCATCCGCTGAGCCGACCATCCCTGTCAATTGTAGACGCTGGCGGCCGCTTGAATCGGAGGCTCCTTCATCCGGCAGTAACGTCGCGTAGGCCCCAATCGGCACCTGGCAGCCTCCATTCAGCACGCCGAGGAAACGACGTTCTGCGGCCACCGTTACCGCTGTTTCCGAATCGTTGTATAAGGATAAGAGATGGCGAACCTCAGCATCGTCTTCGCGGCATTCGATCCCAAGCGCCCCTTGACCAACCGCTGGAAGACAAACCTCCGCCGGGAGATAGGCCGTAATTCGATGCTCCCAGCCCATCCGAAGCAACCCGGCCGCCGCCAAAATTATCGCATCGAAGCCCTCCTCCTCCAACTTGCGCAAACGGGAATCGATATTCCCGCGGATCGGCTCGAGCACGAGATCCGGACGATAAGCCTTCAATTGGCTGGCGCGGCGTAAGCTGCTGGTCCCTACCTTGGCGCCTTGCGGCAGTTCGTCAAGACTTAGGTTGTTTCTCGATATCAGCGCATCCCGCGGGTCTACCCTCCGCGGTACCGCACCGTTGATCAGTCCGTCCGGCAACACGGACGGCATATCCTTCATACTATGTACCGCCAGGTCAATTTCCTTATCCAACATCGCCTGTTCGATTTCCTTTACAAATAATCCTTTGCCACCAACTTTGGATAAGGTCACATCCAGGATCCGATCGCCCTTGGTCACAATCTTACGGATTTCAAAATCAAATTGCAGGTGATGCTCCCGGCACAACGCCTTCAAATCATCGATGACATGTCCCGTCTGTGTTAGTGCCAGTTGGCTTTGTCTCGTCCCCACCACAATCGTTCGTTTTGTCATGCTTATTCCTCCGTCTGTTCCTCGATCCAGGTTATCATCGCCGCTTCATTCCACGGTTGGAAGCTCCCTCCTCGGATCGAGGACATAATATCGGTCTCGGCTAATCTCCGAAATAGACGTTTTCGCCTGCCGGGATCGCTGATCCGCTCTTTAATGAAAGCCCGCGCGGAGCTTAAAAAGTCAATATACTTCTCGTAATTCTCTCCAAATTGTTCGTCAATCTCCCGAATCAGCTCCCGCGCCGCCGTCGGTCCCGCCCCTGAGGTAGAAACGGCCACCACCAGCCCGCCGCGCCGCAGAACGCCGGGAGTTATCATACTTCCTCGCGCGCCATCTCCGGCGTCGTTCATCGGAACCCCCTCCGCCTCGGCCTCGGCAGCAACCGCGGCGTTCACTTCTGGCCGATTCGTCGCGGCGTAGGCCAAGAACGCACCGGCCAAATCCCCACGTTGATACTCGCGTTGGATCCAAACGACTCGATGATGCTCATGGAGGAGCCGCAGCAGACCATCTGTGACGTCAGGACTTACTACAACCGTTTCTGCTCCCGCATCCGCCAGCATTGTCACCTTTCGCTCGGCAACCGGCCCGCCTCCGATCACAACACAGCGACGGTCCGCCAAATTTAACAGGACGGGTACATAATAAGGCAAGGCGTATCACTCCCGACACTTCTCTTCAACTCGTTAATAGCATACCCTACCCTGCCGCATTTTTCCATGTTTCATCCCTTCAAAAAAAGCCCTTTGCCATCCGCATCAGCGTCGAATCAGCCTTGCGATTCGGGTGCATACGGCAGAGGGCTCAGGGCGTTCTCGCAGTTTAGCCTATCAAGTTTATACGGATACCTTCGCCAGCGGCAGCGAAGGCTCCGGCTCAAAAGGGATCCGGCCGGAAACCACATCTTGGAGATCCGTTACGTCATCGGACTCCCGGGGCGGCAGAATCTCTCGCGTTTCCAAAGAAGCCGAGGTCTCCTTGCCGGACGGCGCTTCATTTGGTGCATCCAAACGTTCCTCGAGCGCAAAGATTTGGGTAAACAGCTCCAAGGCTTCCGTGCCTTGAGTTTCCCCAGCCAGTTCCTTGATCCGATTGATCGGATCATGCATCATTTGGTTCAGGATGCTCTTGGTCAGGCGCCGGATCACTTTGCGTTGCCTTTCATCCAGCTCCGGCAGCTTGTTGAACAGACTGTCCAGCGTGCTTTCATGAATATCGGAAGCCTTCTCCTGCAGCGCTCGGATAACCGGCTTCACACCTAGCGTTTGCAGCCAGGTTGCAAAGGCAGCCATTTCTTCCTCGATCATTACTTCGATCTTGACCGCTTCCGCACGGCGCATCTCCATATTGCTCTCCACGATCCCTTCCAGATCGTCGATATCATACAGGAATACCTGATCCAGCTCGCCGATGGCCGGCTCAATATCGCGCGGTACGGCGATATCAATCATAAACAACGGGCGATCTTGTCGCCCTTTCATACTCCGGGCAACCTGTGCCGAAGTGATGACATATCCTTCCGCTCCGGTTGAGCTGATTAGAATATCGACCTCTTCGAGTCGCATCATCGCTTCCTGCATCGTGCAAGGCACGCCTTCGCATTTCGCGGCAAGCTCCTGAGCACGAGCATAAGTCCGATTGGCCACCAGCACCTCTTCTGCACCGGCACCGCTCAGATGTTTGGCCGTCAGCTCGCTCATTTTACCGGCACCAAGGATCAACACGCGTTTCCCCTCAAAGCTGCCGAATATCCGTTTGCCCAACTCGACGGCTGCGTAGCTGATCGAAACGGCACTTTCGCCGATCGCCGTCTCGGAATGAGCCCGTTTGCCCAGCGTTACTGCTTGTTTAAACAGCATGTTAAACCAAGTTCCGGTTCCTTTCTCACTTTGCGACACCAGAAACGCATTCTTGACCTGGCCGAGGATTTGCGTTTCCCCCAGCACCATCGAATCCAAACCACAAGCGACACGGAATAAATGGCGAATCGCTTGTTCATCTTCATACATATATAAATGGCGGGTAAATTCTTCGCGAGGAACGCCGAACCAGCGTTCCATGAAACTGCGAATAAACGCCCCGCACATGTGCAGACGATCGACTACAACGTAGATTTCTGTACGATTGCAGGTGGCGATAATCACGCCTTCCAATACACTCTTGGTGCGTAAGAGCTCCTGCAGCGCTTGCGGCATATCCTTGTCCGCAAAAGAAAAGCGTTCCCTGACTTCCACAGGCGCCGTCCGATAGTTTAACCCAACTACGACGATGTGCATTGCAAGTTCACCTGCCTTGAAATAGATGTCGTTAGCATTTACTGAAAACAAACTATGTTAATTATATCACAGTAGCCCCAAACTCCCCGGCGATTTCTATGAGTTTTTTATGAATTATTTATGAATTTCATACCGTCAAAACAAATAACCATGGAAGCTCCATGGTTATCCTATTTTATCCAAATTTCCGATTATCTATTAAGGGTTATACGAATTCAGCCTGATTCGAGCCCGGTTCGGCGATTTCCAGTTCGCCCATTCCGCGAATCAGCTTCTTTGCGTAGGTTTTATCCGGATTCAAAACGGACATCAGGTAATCAATCGCCAGCTGCGGATCAACCCATTCCCCGCAGGTGTAGCAATCAATGGCAGCAAACCCTCTCTCAGGATACGTGTGAATCGAGAGATGGCTTTCCGACAACATCACAAGAACAGTGGTACCCTGCGGCTCGAACTGTCTGGATTGGATGGACAACACGGTGGCTCCGCAAGCTTCCGCCGCTTCCACCAAATGAGCTTCCAACAACCCTGCGTTGTTCAGCACCTCAAAGTCGACTCCCCAAGCATCAACGGCAACGTGTCTTCCGAAAGTTGAATATTCCATCCTCCGGATCCCCCTTCCTAGGAACAAAATGTTTGAAAAAATTTCATCCGCTAGGACCTACGTCATTCACTTCCCGAGGGAAAAATCTCTCGCAACATCTCCATGTCCTGAGTGAATCCTGGTTCCTATATTCTTTTCAACGAGATTAAAAATAACATCTCTTGAGGACAAATGCAACCTATTTTTTCAGGCGGAAATCCCGCATCGACCCGCGAGATTTCGATTAAAAAACTACCCTGATATCAGGGTAGTTATCACTAGTACATTATGTTGCCGCCCTCTCCCTGGTGACAGCCGTTAAGAGGAGGATCAGCATCAATTTATTAAGCCTCGAGAACGAACAATCTCCGCGAGCAGTGGCGCAATTGATCGTCGATATGATCCACATCCGCTTCACTTGCAATAAATCGTTGGTCAAGCAGAGCATTCACGTCCTTGCGGATCCGAGCGATTTCCAGCTCGACATCGTTATTCCGGTACACCTGCTGCAGCTCCATCGTCGCATCCTTGAATTCAAACACCAGCTTATAGGAATCTCGGGAATACTCGACGATTTTGCGAACCCGGCCTTCCTGATAATAATACATCATCATGAATCCGTTATAAATTCGGGTGACCATGCCGGAGCCTTTAAACGCCGCGAACAACAGTCTCATTACGTTCGTTAAATGGGGTTTTTCCAAGCGGAAAGACATTTCGCAGACATAATATCCGTCAACACGTTCAAATGGCAGATGCACTTCTTCTCCGCCGTCATCCTCCAGCATGACCTCCTGCCCGCCGTTATCCAACACCTTGACTCGTTGGCGAACGTGAGGATCGTATACTTTGTGAACAAACTGCGACATCTGGACTTCCGTTAAACGCATACTGGCATTGACATACTCTGTGGCTAACCGCTGAGCCATACAAATCTCCTCAATTCTAAATCGCTTTATCATAATTATACACTACGATTCCAGCCGTACGCTCAGCCGCCAAAACGTGAATTCTTGCCATTTTCCAGAAAAAACGGCATTAAGCCGTTTTTAACCTGAACAATCCCGCTGCATGCTCACTTTCCTGCTGAAACTGCTTCAAATCCCTTCCGCATCCAACGAATTCTTAACTTTTTCCATTTTCGGCCTCGGCAGCCTCTGGGCTCACCAACTCTGTCTCCTCCGAAAGCTCAGCATAATGTGCGATCTGCGCCCATAACTCATCCTTCCCAATCCCCTCTTCTGCGGAAAAGAGAATCAGCGGATCGCCTGCCCGCAGGACCAGTCCTTCCTTGACGATCTTCAAATGCTTCTGCCATCGCGATTTTGGAATCTTGTCCGCTTTGGTGGCAACGACGCAAACGGGAAGATCGAATGCCTTCAGCCAATCGTACATCAGCTCGTCGTCTTTGGTCGGCGGATGCCGAAGATCGATAATCTGCAGAACCAGCTTAAGCGTCTCCCGCTCCTGCAAATATTTCTCGATCATTTTCCCCCAGACCTCACGTTGTGTCTTGGATACTTTGGCATACCCATAGCCGGGCACGTCCACAAAATAAACCCGATCGTTGATCCGGTAATAGTTGAGATGCTGGGTTTTACCGGGTGTCGAGCTCGTACGCGCCAGATTCTTACGGTTTATCATTCGGTTGATCAGCGACGATTTGCCCACATTGGAACGCCCTGCCAGAGCAATCTCTGGCAAGGCGTCTTCAGGATATTGGTTGGGGCCGACGGCGCTGATAATAAATTCAGCCTTGGTTACTTTCATCATTCAATTCCTCTCTTAAGCGGCGGTAGAAGCTTGCGCCGCGCCTTTCATGCTAGTGCACTTCGGGATGTTCCACGAGGGCATGCTCGAGTACTTGGTCCATATGGGACACCGGCACGAATTCCAGATCATCCTTCACGCTGTCCGGAATATCGCGCAGATCGCGCTCGTTGTCCTTCGGCATCAGGACCTTGCGGTAGCCCGCGCGATGCGCGGCGAGCGATTTCTCTTTCAATCCACCGATCGGCAGCACGCGTCCGCGCAATGTGATTTCGCCAGTCATGGCGACGTCCTTGGAGACGTGGCGGTTAGTCAATGCCGAGATTAACGCAGTTGCGATTGTAATTCCTGCCGAGGGACCGTCTTTCGGAATGGCCCCTTCGGGGATATGAATGTGAATATCGTTTTTCTCGTGAAAATCAAGCGGAATCCCGAGCTCCGCCGCTTTGGAACGAGTATAACTGAAGGCCGCCTGCGCGGATTCCTTCATGACATCACCCAGTTTACCGGTTAATGTGAGCTTCCCGGCACCTGGTACGACCGTCACCTCGATCACCAGTGTTTCTCCGCCGACTTCCGTCCAAGCCAGACCGGTCACGGTACCGATTTGATCCTCCAGCTCAGCCATGCCGTAGCGAAATTTCGCCACACCGAGGTGATCCTTCAGGGTGTCCGGGGTGATGACGATTTGCTCCTTGTCTTCGGAAACGATCTGCTTCGCAGCCTTGCGGCACAGTGCAGCCACCTGTTGCTCCAAATTACGGACGCCGGATTCGCGAGTATATTCGCGGATCACTTTCAGCAGCACGTCTTCGCCGACCTCCAGCTGCTCCGTTTCCAGCCCATGCTCGCGTTTTTGTTTCGGCAGTAAATATCGGTTTGCGATCTGGAGTTTCTCCAGCTCCGTATATCCGGGTATAAACAGCGTTTCCATCCGATCGAGCAGCGGACGCGGAATGTTATGCACCGCGTTGGCGGTCGTAATAAACATCACGTTCGAAAGATCAAACGGAACTTCGATAAAATGATCGGAGAAGGTGTTATTTTGCTCCGGATCCAATACCTCGAGCAACGCCGATGAGGGATCGCCGCGGAAATCGGAGGCCATCTTGTCGATTTCGTCTAACAGAAAAACCGGATTCAGCGTGCCCGCTGTTTTCATGCCCTGAATAATCCGTCCCGGCATAGCACCGACGTAAGTGCGGCGGTGTCCACGGATCTCCGCCTCGTCCCGCACGCCGCCTAGCGAAATCCGAACGAATTCACGGCCCAGTGAACGGGCGATCGAACGAGCCAGCGACGTTTTCCCGACCCCCGGTGGTCCTACCAGGCAAAGAATCGGTCCCTTCAGCTTTTTGACCAGCTTCTGCACAGCCAAATATTCCAGGACCCGTTCTTTCGGTTTATCCAGGCCATAATGATCTTCGTTCAGCACCTGCTCCGCTTTGGCGAGATCCAGATCATCCTCGGTCTTATTACTCCACGGCAAGCTAAGTAGCCAATCCACGTAGTTGCGGATGACACCGCCTTCCGCCGAGCTGGCCGGCATTTTCTCCAGGCGATCGATTTCCTTCTCGACCTTCTCCCGGACGTTCTCCGGCAGCCCCTTCTCCTCGAGTTGGGTCCGCAGCTCTTCCGCTTCTCCGGCCCGGCCTTCCTTCTCGCCGAGCTCCTTCTGGATCGCTTTCATTTGCTCGCGCAAATAATATTCCTTCTGCGTCTTCTCCATCTGTTTCTTAACGCGTTGGTTGATTTTGCGTTCCAGCTCAAGCACTTCGCGCTCGTTATTCAAGATGTCGAGCAGCTTCTCCATCCGCTTACGGACATCGATCGTTTCGAGGATTTCCTGCTTATCTTTGATTTTCAACGACAAATGGCTGGTAATGACGTCTGCCAAGCGTCCGGCTTCTTCAATGTCCGATACCGCAGCCAGCGTCTCTGGCGTGACCTTCTTGGATAAATTGATATAATGTTCGAATTGGGTTAACACCGTACGCATGAGCGCGTCCACTTCGGGATCGACCGTTTCTTCCTCCGGGCGTTCCTTGGCCATAACCTCATAATATTCGTCATTATCCAAATATTCGATAATTTCCGCGCGTTCCATGCCTTCCACCAGCACCCGAATCGTGCCGTTCGGCAATTTCAGCATCTGGCGCACCTTTGCGACGGTGCCGATGCGAAAGATATCTTCCTGGGTCGGTTCTTCTATGTTCACTTCCGATTGAGAACAGAGGAGAATCAGATTATCTTCGACCATTGCTTTCTCCAGCGCCTTCACGGATTTCTCCCGTCCTACGTCCAAGTGCAGCACCATGCTTGGATAGACGAGCAGACCGCGCAGCGGTAGCAGCGGGAAACGCCGGCCTTTGGATTTATGGGGTCCCATCGCTTATGCACCTCCAAACGTTCTCTGTTGATATCATTGCTATTTTAGCAAATGTTACATAAAAACACCAACGAGGAGCGGCTGCTTCAGGCAGCCGCCCCCCGGAAAGCAAACGAGCTGGACGTTTTCGAATTCCTATCTTGCCCGATTACATCGCCCCGCCTTGCGAAGGGGACTCCGCATGCAGGAAAGGCGCTGGAGCAGCTACCGGGGCAAACAGATCGCCGCCAACCGGCAGTTCCAGGTTCTTCTCCGCTTCGGGACCAAAAACATGGCGGAACACATCTCCTAAAGTCTCGACGGCTATGACCTGCAGCCCTTCCAAACCTTCAAACAACGTCTGCCAGTTGTCCTTTGGAATCAATACTGTTGTCGCGCCTGCCTGAAAAGCTGCCTCCACTTTGGCCACAACGCCGCCAACCGGCTTCACTTTGCCATGGATCCCTAACTCGCCGGTCATCGCAATCTGATGGTTCACCGGTACTTGTTTGATCGCCGACGCGATAGCGGTGGCGATCGCTAACCCGGCGGACGGACCGTCGATCGGGGTCCCGCCCGGGAAATTGATATGAAGGTGATAGTTCGATGGATTCAAGCCGATCCGCTGCAGAACGGTCAGAACGTTCTCCACCGAACCTTTCGCCATACTCTTGCGGCGTAACGTACGGCTGCCTCCGCCAATTTCCTCTTCGTCCACAACACCGGTCATATTGTAGGTGCCTTTGCCCTTTTCAGCTGGAACAGCTGTCGCTTCGATCTCCAGCAATGTGCCCATGTTCGCGCCATATACGGCTAGGCCGTTGACAACGCCAACCGCAGGCTGTGCCGGGATTTTGCGGTCCGGACGCGGCGCAAGCTGGCTGCTTGTCGCCACCCATTCTAGATCCGACGCTAACAGATGGTCGCGCTTCTCGGTAAGGGCAAGACCGGCGGCCAATTGCACCATATTCACAGCTTCGCGGCCGTTGGTCGCGTATTTCTTGATGACCTCCACCGCTTCCGGACAAGGCTGGAACCCGATCCGCTTCACGGCATCGTCAGCAATTTGGGCTATTTCCTCCGGCAGCAACGGTCGGAAATAGATTTCCATGCACCGCGAACGCAAGGCGGCTGGAATCTCCTGCGGCGAGCGGGTTGTCGCTCCAACCAGACGGAAATCCGCAGGCAGACCGTTTTGAAAAATATCGTGGATATACGCTGGCGTATTTGCATCCTCTGAGTTATAATACGCACTCTCCAGAAAAACCTTGCGGTCCTCCAAGACCTTCAACAGTTTATTCATTTGAATGGAATGCAATTCGCCGATCTCATCAATAAACAATATGCCGCCATGAGCTTTCGTAACCGCACCGGGTTTGGGCTGCGGAATGCCGGCAACCCCCATAGCTCCCGCCCCTTGATAAATCGGATCATGCACTGAACCGATCAACGGGTCAGCGATCCCCCGCTCGTCAAAACGGGCGATGGTAGCATCAATCTCCATAAACTTGGCATCGGTTTTAAAGGGAGAGACCGGATTTTTCTTGGCCTCCTCCATGACGACACGTGCCGCTGCCGTTTTGCCTACGCCCGGCGGCCCGTAAATGATGACATGCTGCGGGTTGGCGCTGCACAGTGCCGCTTTAAGCGCACGCAATCCGTCCTTCTGCCCCACGATGTCGTTCATCGAGGCGGGACGGGTCCGTTCCGCAAGCGGCTTGGTGAGCGAAACGGCCCGTAGCTTGCGCAGTTTCTCCATTTCCTTGCGTGATTCCCGGTCTACCGCCATCCGGTTTCCTTTTTGACTGCGCAGCTGATTCCAGAAATAAAGCCCGATGACCACGGCAAAGAACATTTGGACCGCCATCAGGATAACATTCAAATCCATATGCGTTACGCCTCCCACACTTAGACTACTCATTGACTGATACTTGGTAGTATAGCCTTTTCGCTCCAAGGTAAAACAAGGAGTTTTAAAGTACGGCTGTACGGCAACTCCGAGAAACGTTTGGGCTTCTGATCGCTCTTGCCGCCAGGTTATTTGATCAACTAAATTCGGAATAGATAATAACCCGTACTTTAAAGAGAAAAGCCAAAAAAGCCGCAACCTGCTCGGAAAGGCAGGTTGCGGCTTTGGTTAAAATCTCACTATGCTTTCGCGTGGGCACGGTGTTCCTTGCGTCCCGGAATTTCGCCGGTCGCTTCGTACACCTCCACGATATGATCGATTTCTTTCTTCAATTCGTTCAGCAGCTCGTCTTCCGGCACTTTGCGAATCATTTCTCCGTAACGGAATAGCAGTCCTTCGCCGCGTGCACCGGCAATGCCGATGTCCGCTTCGCGCGCTTCCCCCGGGCCATTGACGGCGCAGCCAAGAACAGATACCTTGATCGGCACCTTCAGGTTCGAAATATAAGCCTCCACCTCATTGGCGATGGAGAACAGGTCGATATCCAATCGGCCGCAGGTTGGGCAAGAGACGAGCGTCGCCGCATTGGTGATCAAGCCAAACGTCTTCAACAGCTCGCGCGCTACTTTCACTTCCTCAACCGGATCCGCACTCAGCGAGATACGAACGGTTGAGCCGATCCCCATCGACAAGAGAGCACCGATACCGGCTGCACTCTTAACCGTACCGGAGAACAAAGTTCCGGCTTCCGTAATCCCCAGATGCAGCGGGTAAGGAATCACCTCAGCTGCTTTGGTGTAAGCTGCGATCGCCATCGGAACATCCGACGCTTTCAGTGAAACGATGATGTCATGGAAGTCAAGCTCCTCCAGAATGCCGATGTGGAACAAAGCACTTTCCACCATCGCTTCCGGTGTCGGATACCCGTATTTCTCAAGTAAATGGTTCTCGAGTGATCCGGCGTTGACCCCGATCCGAATGGGGATGCCACGCTCTTTACAAGCTTTAACAACGGCTTCGACCTTCTCCCGGCGTCCGATATTACCCGGATTAATCCGGACCTTATCGATACCGTTTTCGATCGCCAGCAGCGCCAGCTTGTAGTTGAAGTGAATGTCCGCGACCAATGGGATATGAATCCGTTTCTTGATTTCCTTGATCGCCGCAGCCGCTTCCTCATTGTTCACCGTCACGCGTACTAACTGGCAACCCGCTTCCTCCAACCGGAGGATTTCGGCGACTGTCGCTTCGACGTCCGCCGTTTTCGTCGTACACATGCTTTGAATGATCACTTCGTTGCTGCCGCCGATCGTCAGGTTCCCCACTTTGACCGGCCGCGTATCTTGTCTCAAGAATGTCATGTCTGGTCTCTCCCATAACGATCAAAGCTCCACCCCCGCGGGTCTTGCGCCTATTCTTGGGGCACGACATCCGCAAAGGTGGAGAACCTTGACCTTTATTTTACCGCGATAAAGCAGTTCTCCCGCTTACGCGCTTTCTTCTTGTTTCTTGTTTGGCTTAGCGGCCAATTCAGGAACGGTTTTCTCCTGAACGACCTTCTCGGTGATGACGCAGTCGGAAATATCGTCGCGGGACGGTACTTCATACATCACGTCAAGCATTATGCCCTCAATGATCGCACGAAGACCGCGCGCCCCGGTATTCCGCTTAATCGCTTCGCGAGCGATCGCTTCCAGCGCCTTCGGTTCAAACTGCAGGTTGACATTGTCCAGCTCGAGCAGCTTCTGGTATTGCTTCACCAAAGCATTCTTCGGTTCGGACAAAATACGCACCAGCGTCTTCTCATCCAGCGGCTCGAGGGTCGAGATGACCGGCAAACGGCCTACGAATTCTGGGATCAACCCGAATTTCAGCAGGTCTTCCGGCAATACCATCGACAGGTATTCGCCCGGTTTGAGTTCCTTTTGCCCGTCGCTGACCGCATTAAAGCCAATCACTTTCTTACCGATCCGGCGTTTGATCATTTGCTCCAGACCGTCAAACGCACCGCCGCAAATGAACAAAATGTTCGTCGTATCGATTTGGATAAACTCCTGATGCGGATGTTTACGTCCGCCTTGCGGAGGAACGGAAGCGACCGTGCCTTCGAGAATTTTCAGCAGCGCCTGCTGAACACCTTCGCCGGAGACGTCGCGGGTAATCGAAGGATTCTCCGACTTGCGCGCCACTTTATCGATTTCATCGATGTAAATGATGCCGCGTTCCGCTTTTTCCACGTCATAATCCGCAGCTTGAATCAGCTTCAGCAGAATATTCTCGACGTCTTCACCGACATAACCGGCTTCGGTCAAGGAAGTCGCATCGGCGATCGCAAACGGTACGTTCAGGATTTTAGCCATCGTTTGGGCAAGCAGGGTTTTCCCCGAACCCGTAGGACCCAGCAGCAAAATATTACTCTTCTGCAGCTCGACATCCTCAATTTTGCTTTGCGTGTTCACCCGTTTGTAGTGGTTGTATACCGCAACGGACAGCGATTTCTTCGCTTGCTCTTGGCCGATGACGTACTGGTCTAGAATATCGCGGATTTCCTTCGGTTTCGGAATTTCCTTGAGATCCAGCTCTTCCTCGTGGCCAAGCTCTTCTTCCACGATTTCCGTGCACAGCTCAATACATTCGTCGCATATATAAACGCCGGGTCCGGCAACAAGCTTGCGTACCTGTTCTTGCGATTTACCACAGAACGAACACTTCAGTTGTCCTTTTTCATCGTTAAACTTAAACATGTAAACACCCCTTTATAGATTAGTGGGCTTGGAGATAACCTGGTCGATAATCCCGTAGTCCTTGGCTTCATCCGCGCTCATGAAGAAGTCGCGGTCCGTATCGCGCTCGATTTTTTCAAGGGGTTGACCCGTTCGATCTACATAGATCTGGTTCAGCTTTTGTCTCGTCTTGATGATCCAGTCGGCATGGATCTTGATATCCGTAGCCTGACCGCGAACGCCGCCGAGCGGCTGATGAATCATCACTTCGCTGTTTGGAAGCGCGAAACGTTTACCCGGGGCCCCTGCTGTCAGCAGCAGCGATCCCATACTGGCCGCCATACCCACGCAGATCGTGGACACATCGGGTTTGATAAACTGCATTGTATCATATATACCCATCCCCGCGGTAACAGAACCACCCGGAGAATTGATGTACAGGTGAATATCTTTCTCAGGATCTTCGGCCGCCAGAAACAAAAGTTGGGCAATCACGAGATTGGCAACTTCATCATCAATAGCGTTGCTGAGAAAAATAATGCGATCTTTAAGGAGTCTTGAATAGATGTCGTACGACCGTTCTCCTCGATTCGTTTGTTCTACGACCATAGGTACCAGACTCATGCGACCAACCTCTTTTCCTTTTCAATTTCCCTTACGCTTACGTAAAACATTCTATCATGTTCGAAGCCCCATGTCATTTTTCGCCCCGTACAGTTTATGTTTGTTTTTACACATTATATAACCTAAGGCTTGTCCCGTGCGTAATGGAAATAAATGTATCGTTCGGAGATGAAAAATTAAGGCACGCATTTTATCATACGTGCCCTAACTTTTATCATGATGTATTCAAAGAAGCGGGTTCAAGGAAGGAGTGTATTACTCCTCGTCTTGGGCTTCTTCGGCTTCTGTTTTGTCGGCGTCAGCTTTTGATTCAGCTTTCGTCGATTTTTTCGTCGTTTTCTTTGCAGCCGGTTTAGCTTCTTTGGTCTTTGCTTCCGCTTGCTCGGCCGGAACTTCCTTGCTGTTCTCCAGCAGGAACTCAATCGTCTTGCGGATCAGAACTTCCTCGTTCAAGCTGCCCAAAGAACCGTTTGCCGCCAAAATGTTGCGGATTTCTTCCGGCGTACGCTTGTACGCTTCCGCCATATCGTTCAGTTCTTTGTTGATTTCGTCTTGAGTGACTTCAATCTTCTCAGCTTTCGCGATGGCCTCAAGCACCAGGTTGTTGCGAACGCGTTTCTCCGCGTCTCCCTGCATTTGTCCTCTGAGGTCGTCTACCGTTTGGCCGGAGAAGCCCAGGAACATATCCAGGTTCATGCCTTGCGAGCGAAGACGGTTATCAAAGTCACGGACCATGTTATCCACTTCGCCATTGATCATGGCTTCCGGAATTTCCACTTCCGCATTTTCACCGATTTTGTCAACGAGCGCACCTTCACGGGTTGCCTTGGCTTCTTGTTCTTTGCGGGAGCTCAGTTGTTTCTTCAGATCTTCCTTGAACTCGGCAAGCGTATCGAATTCGCTAACGTCTTTCGCGAACTCGTCGTCCAATTCAGGCAGTTGTTTGCGTTTGATTTCATGCACTTTCACTTTGAACACGGCTTCTTTGCCAGCCAGTTCTTCCGCATGGTACGTGTCCGGGAAAGTTACCGTTACGTCCTTGAAGTCGCCGGTAGCCAGTCCAACCACTTGCTCCTCGAACCCAGGAATAAACGTGTTGCTTCCAAGCTCCAGGGAATAACGTTCTGCTTGACCGCCTTCGAAAGGCACACCGTCTACGGAACCGTCAAAGTCGATAACAACCGTATCCCCGTTTTGGGCAGGTTCTTCATCAACCACAACAAGTTCTGCATGACGTTGTTGCAGACGCTCCAGTTCACTGTTCAGTTCCTCTTCGCTTACTTCAACGGTAACAGCAGGAACTTCAACGCCTTTGTATTCGCCAAGCTTCACTTCAGGTTTAACGGTGATTTTTGCTTTGAACTTGAAAGGTTGTCCTTTAGCAAATTGCTCAACGTCAACTTCTGGACGATCCACAGGGAAAATATCCGTTTGGTCGACAGCTTCGCTGTACACTTCAGGCAGCAAGATGTCGATGGCATCTTGATACAAGCTTTCCACGCCAAAACGCGCTTCAAAAATCGGCCGAGGCACTTTACCTTTACGGAAACCAGGTACGTTTGCTCTCTTTGCTACTTTTTGAAAAGCTTTATCCAGTGCGGCGGCTACACGGTCCGCCTCCACTTCAACCTCGAGAACGCCGAGGTTCTTCTCTATTTTTTCCCAAGTTGCTTTCATTTTATGCCTTCCCCTCCAAATTTCACATATACTTTAAATACTGAAACCGAATCGCGAATAAAGCAGCTATTTCGAGGCATCTTGCATTAGGGTTCCAGTATAGCTGTCTCTATGAGCACGATCAGAATAACCATTATATTATAAACAACAAAACATCTTTTTACAAGAGCGGATCCTCAGCCAGGTATTGGGTGAGACGAACGCATTTTGCAAGCTTCATAGATTGATCCTTTTAAGGTTCCATCCGCTATATTCCGCGAAGCCGACCCGAAGCGACGAATTTGCCAAGCGACCGGCAGATCTGCTCATAACGAAGCCGCAGCCCGTCGGTAATCCCGTACATCGCGCGAATCTCCTCATCGGTTTGACTGCCGGACAAGCTATCCGCCACCATCTGATGTAAAGCCGCAGCCCAAATATCGATCACCGTATCTTCCTCGCTAAGGAGCGAGCGATAATCCACCGTTCCGTATAAAACCATCACGAACTGCGACCATAACTCTTGGGCAAAATAAAAAAGAGTCGGATCGTGAACCTGCGTCTGATCTCCTACCCGGTCCAATACGGACTGTACAGCTGGGGGGAAGTCATCGGGCTTTAGCGGGACGGCTTCAATCTCCACTTCCACCCGTTCCCCTCCGCGTGTAAACACCAGCGTTCCCGTCGTTCCGCGGCGCCGCAGCGTTTGCAGCACCCGGTATTGGAGCAGCGGGTGAAGCTCTTCCCGGGTAATCCATCCGATCAGTGCATCGTCGACTTCTGGCCGATCCAGATAGGCGAGCTGTTCGAGAGCTAAGAACGTCTGCTCAGACAGCGGTTTATCCCTTACGGTATGTAATAATTTGTCCGCATAACCCGCATCTTCAGCCAATTTGGCCTCCGCGAGCCGGCGTGCCAGCATTTCTTCGGTTTCATCCTCTTCCTCGAGACCTTGTGAGTCCGACATGCCGTTCTTCAGCGCGGGAAATGCGCCGATCAGCCAGTCAAGCAAAGCCTGCCATTCCTCATAATGGCGAGGATCCTCACCTTGGCATTGAAGCAGGAATTGCAGAAGTTCTACGGCCTCCCCGTATCTTTCCGTCTCCAGCATGCGGGTTAATTCGATCTGATAGTAATCCAGTGTTTTTGGAAACAAGACGATGTTGTCTTTCTCATCGGGTCGTGAACTGCTAATAAGGGCACCTCCTTTCCTCCGAATAGCAATTAATTGAGATTATAGCATAGTCCCCGGCGAAGACAAAAACCCCCGGTTTGGGTGCCTAACCCTGACGCTTAGATTATTCATTTGTAACGCTCTTGCCAATTTTATCATATGGGTTATTGATCCCGAACACTTCCTATGATATAATATTTTTTGCTTGTGTTTTTCATATTTAAGGTGTCCCAGTAGCTCAGCTGGATAGAGCAACGGCCTTCTAAGCCGTCGGTCGGGGGTTCGAATCCCTCCTGGGACGTAACAAAAAGCACTCTCCTAATGGAGAGTGCTTTTTTGCGTTCCCATGGAGGGCGAGAACCCCCGATGGGGGGGGGGGGCGTCGGAGCGAGACCGCCCGCGCCAGCAGGGTGGTCAAGCGGAGCCTCGTGCGCTGCGAGAGTCCCCCGACTGGGACGACTCTCCAGAAACGTTGAGGCAACCAGCGATTTCGTCATACAGGGCGAAATGTATACGAAATTTCATATATATTGAGGCTTGTACGGCTAATAACGCGAATTCTATTCGATATTTCATATAGATTTCGGACTTCCGACCTCCGTCAGGCCAAATAGGTATGAAATTTCAGATATAATCCACCCAAAGTGCCGCAACCAAGCAAATTCTATTCGATTTTTCGCATACAATTCGAACAAAACTTCTTGGCTACCCTACTCGCCCCGCGTCCACCACTATCTCGATACACACACCGTTTCGCAGAAGGGCTAAGCGGAAGTAACCGGCTATTCGCCATCGTTCGGATATAGCCTATGGAGCAGCTCAACCGACTGCCGGATCAACGTACGCAGCACGTCCACATCAATGTCGCTGACTTTATTGATATAGACGCATCCCTTCCCTCGTGTGTGCTTCCCGAACGATTCGAGCAGGGCATCCCAACCCGGATCGTCCAGCGCGAGATAAAGACTGATCTTCGCCTTCCGAGGCGAGAAGCCAACCAGCGGCGCATCGCCTTCATGGCCGGAGGCGTATTTGTAATGATAGGAGCCGAATCCGATGATGCTGGTGCCCCACATACGGGCCGGACATCCGGTCGTTTCCGTAAAGACGTCGAGTAACCGATAGGCATCCTCCTTCTTCTTGGCATCGGCCACCTGTTCGATGAATTCGATGACGCTATTGTCGTTTTCTTTGGTCTTCAACTCGTACATTCCGGAACAACTCCTTCAAGAACCTTAACCGTTCGCCAATCTAGTCCCTGCGTAAGGCTAACCAGTCGCAATACATCCATTATTCCTTATCTCTATCTTCCTCAATCCGGTCCAGCCACTCGTTCATCAACGCATTAAACGCGCCTTCTTGTTCAATTTGTAAGTTGTGCCCCGCTCGATCCATGACGGCAAACGTGCCGCGAGGATACTGTTCCAATAGACGGAGCGCATCCGCGTAACCGACCGCCGCATCCTGCCTGCCGAGCAGGAATAACGAAGGAGCGCCAAACTCTTCTAGGTCGACCGGAAAAGAAAACCCGTACCGCGCCCGGATCTTGTCCAAAAAAGCCGCATCCGCCAGACGGCACCCGGGTACGATCTCGTTTGCATAACGCGTCCAGGTGTGTTGAGTCAAAACAGCTCCCATCGCGCGAAAATCCTCGTACTCCTCGGGTTGCAGTTCGACCTTCAGCGCAGGATCCTCATGCACGACTTTATGTATCGGCAGATCTCGTTGGTCGTTCTCCGCCACGATCATCGGACAAATGAACGCAGCCCCCTCGACTCGTTCAGGATTACGCGCTATGATTCCCCTCGTCAAGTACCCGCCGTACGACTCGCCGGCAACCGCAAACCGCGATTCCGGAACCAGCTTGTCGATCAACTCCAATACTGCTTCCAGCATCCCGTCCGTACTCTCGATATCCGCATAACTGCGAGAACGGCCCATTCCCGGCAAATCAAGGTAGATTCGCCGCCACCCCGGCCGTTCCTGGAACACCGGTTCCATACAGCCGCTCATCAGCCGGTGATCGGGCGTAAACCCGTGAATTAGCACGATGGGGTAGCCCGAACCGATTTCTTCATAGTACAATTCCGCTTGGCTAACCTTGCAATAAGGCATACAACCACTCTCCCTTACATCTTCTTCTCACATCATAAATCGAATGTATGTTCCTGTACAGACCTTTTTTCCCATCTCCATCCATTCAGGTCATCCCCTGCTTTGCATCCATCTCATATAGATCCGGGCGTTGAATCCAGCCTGCTTCCGAAAACAGCGCTGCGGCTTTCGCCGAAATTCGACGAACCCCAGTTTCTCGTACAACCGGATTGCAGCGGTATTGGTGTCGACGACCTCCAGAAAATAATCCTCATATCCCAAACGGGTTACGAGCTCGTCGTTCAACCGGCTGGCCCCCCCCCCGCCCCCGCGCTTCCTTCGCCGTTGCGACCGCCTCAAAATAGCACTGGCGATCCGCTAAATCCAATGGTTTTTCCAACTCTTTCCGAACTAAGTTATAGAACAAGGTCCCCCTAAGCCAGCCAAGCTCGCGCCGGAGCATCGCCCGGTGAAACCGAAAAGGGCGTTTCCGTCCCGCTGAATAAGCGAAGATTCCCAGCACTTTTCCCTCTTCCAGCGCAACGAAAAACTGTTCCCTGACCATCGCATGCATCAGCGCCTTCGCCAGCTTACCGGAATCCGCAGAGAAAATGCGCAGCGAGTCGTAAAATCCCTCCACAAAGATATCGGCCGCCTGCCTGGCCTCCTCGTCTCCCAGCTCCGCCAAGTTAGATATCACGAAGTCCCCCATCATTCCCGAGCCTCCTGCGTTTTTTTCTACTATATAATGAGGCGGTATGCCTGCAGAACCTTCTGGAGGATGAATTGACGCTCCTTCCCGAAACGGATCAACGATAAAAAGAGCACCGGTCCATTTGGACCGATGCTCTTGGGCCGCTTAACCGCCGGCAGCCTTGCGTTAAATGTGAAGACTGGCGATCGCCGTCTTCAGGATATCGCAGGAATGCGTGAATTTGCGCTGTTCCTCCCAGGTCAAATTCAGCTCCAGCACCTCCTCGATCCCCCCGTCCCCGATGATGGCAGGCACGCCGGTGCAGACGCCCGTCTGCCCGTATTCTCCCTCCAACACAGCGGAGACCGCGATGATTTTATGCTCGTCATTCAAAATAGATCTGACGATGTAGGCGAGCGCATTGCCGATCCCGAACTGGGTATTGCCCTTGCGCGTAAAAATCTCCCAGCCTGCGTCTTTGGTCTTCTGCGCGATTTCATCCAAGTTGACGTGGTGAAATCGCTCCTTGTGCTGCTCCAGAATGTGCAACAGCGGCTTTCCCCCGATCGTAACATGCGACCAGGCCACAAACTGCGATTCGCCGTGTTCGCCCATGGCGTACCCGTTAACACTGCGCGGGTCGATCGAAAATACCTCGGACAGCAGCGTTTTCAACCGGGCCGAATCGATCGAGGTGCCGGTACCGATTACACGATTCCGCGGAAACCCCGACACCTCGCGCACGATGTACGTTACGATATCGACCGGATTTGCGGCTACGACAAACACGCCGTCAAACCCTCCACCCACAATGCGGCTGACGATATCCCTCGTGATTTTCTCCGCCTCTTCCAAGACGTCCAGCCTCGTTTGACCTGCCTTAGGATTGGCTCCCGCCGTCAGTACAACCACGTCCATATCGCGGCAATCCTCTAGCCGGCCAGCCGAAACCTTCGTACGAGCCTGCGTAAAATCCATGCAATGTGACAAATCCAGCGCATGCGCCACCGCGCGATCGTACGTCCGGTCGATCATCATGATCTCGTCACAGACCGATTGGTTGATCATGGAATAGGCGCAAGCCGTGCCGACCAGACCGGATCCGACGATCGTCACTTTTCTAGCTTTTCTGGCCATCCCGCCGCCTCCTCATCCTTACTACTCTCTTTATCTTACGCCTAAATTATACCTGCAAAACTTAGAGCCGTATATTAGGCACAGCACACCAAAAAAACTGCCGGGATATACCTCCCGACAGTTCAATTAGGTTAATTTTAACTTTTCATCCGCGGATCCAGCGCGTCGCGCAAACCGTCGCCCATCAAGTTGAAGGCAAGCACGGTCAACATGATCGAAACCCCCGGGAAAATAACGGTCCATGGGGCGGTGGCGATAAACTGCCGCGAGTCGGACAGCATCTTGCCCCATTCCGGCGTTGGAGGCTGCGCACCTAGACCGAGGAAGCCCAGCGCGGCCGCTTCGATGATCGCGGTGGCGATACCTAAGGTGCCCTGCACGATAATCGGCGTCAAGCTGTTGGGCAGGATATGCCGCAGCAAAATGGCGCTGTTCTTCATCCCGATCGCACGAGCTGCGGTAATGTACTCTTCGTTCTTCAAGCTCAGCACCTTCGCCCGGACCAACCGTCCATAGGTCGGAATGTTAACGATCGCGATGGCGAGAAGCGCGTTCTGCAGAGACGGGCCAAGAATGGCCACGATCGCAATCGCCAACAGAATGCTCGGGAACGCCAGAAGGATATCGAACAGGCGCGAAATCACCATATCGATCCACTTTCCATAAAACCCCGCCAGAATCCCCAACAATGTCCCCAGGATAATCGATCCCACTACGGAAAAGGTCCCGACCCATAAGGAAATGCGAGCCCCGTACAGTACGCGGGTAAACAGGTCGCGGCCGAGATCGTCCGTCCCGAACCAATGAGACGAGGACGGGGCTTTCAAACGATCGCGCAGTGCCTGCGTATCGTATTCATAAGGAGCGATGACCGGGGCCAGCAGCGCGATCAGAATGAAGAATCCGATCATGACTAGGCCGACCATCGCAATTTTATTCTTGCGGAAGGTTCTCCACGCATCGCGCCAAGGTCCGGAAACCTTCTCGACGGAGACAGAGGTACTTCCGTTTGATGTTGCCGTAGTTGCTTGTGCCATGGTTTCCCTCCTTTATCGGTAACGGATGCGCGGATCCACCGCTGCGTACAGTAAATCCACAATCAGATTAATAACGACGAACAGAAAAGCAATAATCAGGATACCGGATTGAATGACCGGATAATCACGCGAGCTGATTGCCTCGTAGATGTACCGCCCTACGCCCGGCCAGGCGAAGATTGTTTCGGTCAGAACCGCGCCGCCAAGCAGCGCGCCTGTTTGCAGGCCGATGACCGTCAGCACGGGAATAAAGGCATTTTTCAACGCATGCTTATACACGACGATGAATTGCGACAAGCCTTTGGCTTTGGCCGTTCGAACGAAATCCGAGTTCATGACTTCGAGCATGCTGGATCGCGTCATCCGGGCAATGACCGCCATCGGAATCGTACCCAGCGCCACGCTTGGCAAAATCAAATGCTTGCATACCGTCCATAACTGATCCCAGCGCCCCGCGATGAGACTGTCGATCAGATAGAGATTGGTGACAGCTTCCACAGGATCCCGTTGATTCATGCGCCCGATCGAAGGCAGCCAATGGAGCTTGAGTGAGAAGATCCACTGTTCCATCAGCCCCAGCCAGAAGATCGGCATCGATACCCCAATGAGCGCGATCAGCATACAGATGTAATCGAACCAAGAGTTCTGCTTCCAGGCACTGATAATGCCGGCGTTCACACCGAAGAAAATCGCAAACGCCATGGCTGCCACGGTTAATTCCGCTGTTGCCGCCAGATACGGAGTGATCTCCTGGGTAATCGGCACTCTCGTGCGAATCGATTGCCCCAGGTCACCTTTCAGCAAATCCCCCATGTACGCGAAATACTGCTGATACCACGGATTATTCAGGCCCAACTGCTCGCGAAGCGCCTCTTTGGACTGCTCGGTCGCTTTCTGCCCCAGAATCGTTTCCGCGGGATCACCGGGAATCGCATGAATAATGGAAAATACGATAATCGTCATGCCGATCAGGACAGGAACCATGATGAGTATTCGTTTCAAAACATAAGCTTTCAAGATGAGGTTCACCTGCCAGAGGCGTTAAGATACCGCCTGTTATTCGAAATAGATATTGCTGTAGTACTCCGTACCTGTTGGCGCCGGAACATAACCTTTCAGATTTGCTTTCGCTGCCAGGAGCGGTGTCGTATGCACGAGCGGAATCCATGGTGCGTCGGCTTTGATAATTTCTTGAGCTTGTTTATACAATTCTTCGCGTTTCGATTGCTCGGTTTCTTTTTGCGCAGCAACCAGCAATTCATGCAGCTCGTCATTTGCATAGTAGCTGTAGTTGTTGGACGGAATCGCGTCTTTGTCCAGCAACGTGTACAGGAAGTTGTCAGGGTCACCGTTATCGCCGGTCCAGCCGAGCATGTACAGATCGTCTTTCTCGCCTGCTTGCGCATCGTCCAGATAAGTGGCCCATTCCGGAGACTCGATGACAACCTTCACGCCAACGACTTCGAAGTTCTGTTGAATGACTTCGGCAACTTTCTTGCCGTCTGGCATGTAAGGACGGGATACTGGCATGGCGTAGAAGACATATTCCCCTGGCAGGCCATTCGGATAACCTGCTTCCGCCAGCAACGATTTTGCTTTTTCCGGATCGAATTCGTAATCAGCAATGCTGTCATTGTAGCCCCACAGGGATGGCGGCATCGGGTTCTTGGCTGGTTCGGCTTGACCGGCGAAGAAAGCGTCGATGATCGCTTGCTTGTCGACCGCATAGTTCAGCGCTTGTCTTACTTTCACGTTATTAAACGGTTCCTTCTTCGTGTTGAAGCCGACATAACCAACGTTGTTGGAAGGACGTTCGATCTTTTGCAGATCCGGGTTGGCTTCCAGCGTCGCCAGATCGTCCGGGCTCAAATCTTCCATCAAATCGATTTCTCCGCTTTGCAAGGCGTTAAAGCGCGCAGAGTTGTCCGGAATCGAACGAACGATGACTTTGTTCAGCTTTGGAAGCCCTTCTTTCCAGTAGCTTGCGTTCTTTTCCAACGTGATCGAATCGTTACGTTTCCACTCTTTGAATACGAATGGGCCTGTGCCGACCGGTTCGTTCTTGAAGTTCTCCTTCTTCTCCTGGATCGCTGTCGGGCTGGCAATCCCGAAAGAGGTCATAGCCAGGTTTTGCAAGAACGGAGCTTGCGGTTGGTTTAACGTCATTTCTACCGTGCTTGGGTCAACGGCTTTCACTTCTTTGATGACGCGTTTGCCGTCCGGACCAAACATGGAATCATAATAATCGAAGGAGTCGCCTTCGAATTTGAATTCGCTGCTTGGATCTGTCCAACGGTTGAAGTTGAATACCACCGCGTCAGCGTTAAAATCAGTACCGTCATGGAACTTCACGCCTTGACGCAGCTTGAACGTGTATTTCAAACCATCGTCGGACACCGTCCAGCTCTCAGCCAGCGAGCCTTGAACCTCTGTTGTTCCTTCTTTATACTCCAGCAGGGAGTCGAATACTTGGTGCGCGATTTTCAGCGATTCGCCGTCTGTAACAATCGCCGGATCCAGGGAAGCAGAATCCCCGCCGCGACCAACAATCAAGGTGTCTTGGGCAGAATTAGCCGGAGCGTTCGCTTCCGAATTCGTCCCCGTGTTTGTTCCGCCAGTGTTGCTGCCACCGGCATTGTTTCCTCCGCAACCCGTTAAGGCAACGGCTGCGCTAAGCATCATGACTAAAACGACACTACTCCATCTCTTTGCTTTCATATTGTGGCTCCCTTCTGAAATAACGAAATATAATTTCTTGTTTATAAGAAGCCGGGCTTAGTTCCCAGCTATAAACCAAAGTAGTAGTTACGCTAAACCCGCGCTTTCTGCCGCCTTCGCGTCCGTGAACAGGTGGCAGGCCGTCAGATGGCCGTTATCCGTCTCGGCCAGCTCAGGGCGGTGCGTCCGGCAGACTTCCATCGCCATTGGACACCGGGTGTGAAACGCGCAGCCGACAGGCGCATTGGCCGGGCTAGGCACTTCACCCTGCAGGATGATCCGCTCCGACTTCTTGTCCGGATCAGGCTCCGGAACGGCGGAGAGCAACGCCTGCGTGTATGGATGTTGAGGCGCCGAATACAACTTGTGCTTATCGGCGATTTCAACGATTCGGCCGAGATACATCACCGCGACCCGGTCGCAAATATGCTTCACGACACTCAGGTCGTGGGCGATAAAGATGTACGTCAAGCCGAATTCCTCCTGCAGATCCTGAAGCAGGTTCACCACCTGCGACTGGATCGACACGTCAAGCGCCGAGACCGGTTCGTCAGCGACAATCAGCTTCGGCTGCAAAGACAATGCCCGAGCGATGCCAATCCGCTGCCGCTGTCCGCCGGAGAATTGATGCGGATATCGCTGCAAATGACTTTGCGTCAGACCCACGACATCAATCAACCGGTCGATCATAGCTTTCCGCTCCTTGGCACTCCCCACACCGTGCACAATCAACGGCTCTTCGAGGATACGCTGTACGGTGTGCCGGGGATCCAGCGATGAGAATGGATCCTGGAATACGATCTGCATATCTTTGCGTTTCTTACGCAGCGCTTCCGGAGACAATGCCGTGATATCTTCCCCTTCGAACAACACTTTCCCGCCTGTCGGTTCGATTAACCGGAGCAAGGAACGACCGGTTGTTGATTTGCCGCAGCCGCTTTCTCCCACCAGACCAAATGTTTCACCCTTTTGCACGGTAAACGAAATGTCGTCTACCGCTTTGACGAATTGCTGCGACTGGCCAAACCATCCGCTGCCGATGGGGTAGTATTTTTTCAGATGTTCTACTTGAAGTAATGGTTCACTCATACGACTTCCTCCTGTGGCGTTTCATGGAGCCAACACCGGCAGCTATGCGCCGCTTCGTATTCCTTGAGTTCCGGCAGTTGTTCCAGACAAATCGGCATCGCATGCGGACAGCGTTCGGCGAATCGGCAGCCCTTCATCTCCGTGTTTAAGATCGGTACGTTACCCGGTATGGAGAACAGGCGCTTGCGTTCTTCGTCCATGCGCGGCACGGACTTGATCAGCCCTTGGGTGTAGGGGTGCAGTGGATTTTTAAAAATATCATGGACACTGCCTTCCTCTACGACTTTACCGGCGTACATGACGGCGACCCGGTGGCACATCTCAGCAACGACCCCAAGATCGTGGGTAATCATCATCACGGCAGTACCATTCTCTTCGTTCAGGCGCCGAATCAGATCCAGGATCTGCGCCTGGATAGTCACGTCGAGCGCCGTTGTTGGTTCGTCGGCAATGAGCAGCTCCGGATTACAGGAGATCGACATCGCGATCATGACCCTCTGCCTCATCCCGCCGGACAGCTGGTGAGGATACTCATCGATGATCGCTTCCGGTCTGGGGATACCCACCTTTTTCAGCATGTCGATCGTATGCTCACGCGCTTCTTTTTTACTGAGCCCTCTGTGCAATCGAACGGTTTCCCCGATCTGCTGACCAACCGTAAACAAGGGATTCAACGACGTCATCGGCTCCTGAAAAATCATCGAGATGGAGTTGCCGCGAATCGATCGCATCTCCCGCTCCTTCATAGGGACGATATCCTGGCCTTTAAACATAATCGACCCGCTGGTGATCTTACCGGGAGGCTGTGGGATTAGCTTCAGGATCGATAAGGAGGTCACGCTCTTACCGCAGCCCGATTCTCCAACGACGCCGAGTACTTCTCCGGGATTGACATACAGGTTCACGCCATCCACCGCAGGGATTTCGCCTCGATCGGTAAAAAAGTGGGTGTGCAAATCCTCAATCTGCAAAATGGGTTGAATCATGTAACAGCCTCTTTTCCTGTAAAAATAGAATCTCGCAGTCTCGACATTGTCCGCCAACAATAGACAATTGTGCAAACGCTCTATCTCGCTGTGATTTGCTAAAGTGACAAGCTATACATCTACCTTCCTACTCTGATTAACGGGGCGGCGAACGCCGTCAAACTGTCCCTTTAGAGTGGACGAATGTATATTTGCACTCCCTCACTGCAACTAATTAAAGTCGAAATGTGCGCGAAGATGATGATCAGTGCGATATATGATAAATCACATTTTGTTGCCGTATTTTCACTAAAAGTGACGATTAATCGAACTATGGTCAATTGAAATGTTAAGTTAACTGACACAAACAAGAAAAATGTTTGTTTGATAAGTTACTTTACAGCATTTTCACAGGATAGACAATAGAAAATTTCTTAATGGAAGGTCTATGACAGCTATTCTTAAAGCGATTCAAATTTGAAGTATCGGAAACTATTGGAGTAGAATAGATGTAAACGTTATCCATTCTTACGAGAGGTGAGGTTATGAATCCAGAGACAAAGGGCATCTACGAAATCAAAGTCCGTACCATCACAGGAGAAACAACAATGCTTGCTTCTTACCGCGGCCAAGTGCTGCTGATCGTCAACACCGCCAGCGCTTGCGGATTGACACCGCATTATGCTGGACTGCAACACGTGTACAGTGAATACAAGGACCAAGGCTTCTCCGTCCTTGGATTTCCTTGTAACCAATTCGCCGAGCAAGAGCCCGGGACCGAAGCGGAGATCAAAGCTTTTTGCGAAACAAATTACCAGGTCACCTTCCCGCTCTTCGCCAAAATTGACGTAAACGGTGAGCAAACTCACCCGTTATACCGATACCTGCGTGAGCATACGCCAGATCCTTACGATACCGGTGATATCGAATGGAACTTCGTGAAGTTCCTTGTGGACCGGGAGGGAGCGATCGTCAAGCGGTACGGTGCCCGCACCGAGCCCGCGGAAATCGAGTCGGATATTCGGGATCTGTTGACTCGTCCGGCAGCAAACCACGGTGCTTAAGAACTAACCTGTATACCGCCAAAATAAAGCCGCAGGAGCAAAACGCTCCCGCGGCTTTTCAAGTTTTCTATCCTGCATCTGGCATCATCTTTTTAGCTTACGGTTATTGAACCATAGCGGCACACGGAATACCAAGTTGATCAACAGCACGACGAACACCAGTACCGCGGCTGATTTGTCAGCGATCTCCCGGGCATCCTCTACGATCGCCTCCGATTGGACGTACCAGAGATGAACCGCCAAGGTCTCTCCGGGGGAGAAGAGATTGAAATCCCACATTTCGCCCGAAGTGCTGAGCCCCGCCGTCAAAATGATCACGGCCGATTCCCCGAAAGCACGGCCCGCTACGAGACAAATGCCGGTAACGATCGCCTGCATCGCCACGGGGATGACGACCGTGCGGATCGCCTGAAAATGGGTGGTTCCCAGTGCGTAAGCCGCATTTCTAAGATCGTTTGGCACGGCACGAACGGCCTCTTCTGTCACCCGGGCCAGCATGGGTAGATTGAGGAATGCCAGGCTAACCGCCCCGCCAAGAATCGTGAGGCCGATCCCGAAATATTCCGCGAATATCGCCAAGCCCAGCATGCCGAAGACAATCGAAGGCACGGAGGACAACGATTCCACGCAAATACGCAGCACCTCTGTAAACCGATTATTGGGCGCATATTCCGCCATGTAAATGCCCGCGCCAACGCCAATCGGAATCGATATGAATAGCGAAAGGAAGAGGACATAAAAGGAATTGAACAGCATCGGACCGATACCACCGCCGGCATCGATCTCTTCCGGCAGCTTGATCAGGAAACCCCAGGAAATTTGCGGCAGCCCTTTGCTCAGGATCGTAAACAACAGCCAAGCAATCAACAGCAAGATCAGTACTCCCAATCCGTAAAAGACACCGGTGGCAGCGCGGTCCCACAGCAAAGAACGGCTAAACTTCCGTGATCTTTGAAATCCGTTCATTCGCTACACCTCTCTCTTTCTTCCGACGTAGCGGATGAGCAATATCAAGGCGAAGGAAATGAGCAGCAGCAAAAACGCCATCATATGCAAGCTATAATTCCAAGTAGACTCGAATTCCACGTTGGAGATTTGCATGACGATGTTGCTCGTCAACACCGATGCGGGTGCAAACAGCGACTTTGCCAGCTGCGGCGTATTCCCGATGACCATCACTACAGCCATCGTCTCGCCGATGGCGCGGGTCATCCCTAAAATGATAGCGGCAACGATCCCTCGTCCGGCCGCTGGCAGCACGGCTTTAAAGATCGTCTGCAACCGAGTCGAGCCCAAAGCGTAGGAAGCGTCGCGATACTTCTTTGGTACGGCCGAGATCGCATCGTCGCTGATACGGCTAATCGTTGGCAGAATCATAATTGTCAGGACCAATGCGGCGGCCAGAAGCCCATCGCCCAGCCCTTCGCCGCTCAATTCGCGGAGGAAGGGAAGCAGCACCGTCAACCCGAGATACCCGTATACAATCGAAGGGATGCCGACCAGCAAGTCCAGCAGCGGACGAATGATTTTTTTGAGCCAATTGGGAGATATCTCCGCCATCAGGATCGCCATACCTACGGAAATCGGAACCGCGATGACCATAGTCAAGGCGGTTAAGGACAGCGTGTTGATGATAAACAATGCGGCGCCGAACTGATCCTCCTCCGGCGTCCAATTGAGGGAGAAGAAAAATTCAGCCAACGAAACCTCCCCGAAGGTCAGAATCGCGGTCCTGCCGATGAAGAAAACAACCATCGCAAGTACAAGGCATAAGGCTAAAATACTGAACAGAAAATAGTTCTTGAATAACCGGTCCATCAACCGTGCCCGTTTATTCCCGGCGGTCAGGCCATGCGGGTCACGTTGGGGTTTGGATGCCGCTCCGGCGTGCGAAACGGTATGTTGAGCAGGTAAATTCACCCTGGTTCCTCCCATGCGTAAGACCAGCCCCGTAGGTGATTGGGCTGGCCGGGTTAATGCAAGCTTCCGTTTATTTCATTGCCGAAATCGGAATGAATTTCAATTTTTTCAGGGAACCTTCTTGGAACTTCTTACTTTGAACGTATTCGATAAAGGCTTTTGTCGCGCCGGTTGGTTGACCCTTCGTCATGTAATAGCCGTACGACCAAATTTTATATTTGCCATTGATGACATTCTCAACCGAGGCTTCAACTCCGTTGTGCTTCACGGCTTTGATGTCTTTCCCGCTGATATAAGTTAAATCGATGTAGCCGATCGCATTCGGCGTCGTGGCTACGGCTGTTTTCATGTCGCCGCTGGAGCCAACTTCCTTGTAGTTCTTTTCCTTCTTCACGATATCCCCGCCGCCAAGCGCTTTCGCTTGGTAGTTGACGCGTGTACCCGAGCCGAACGAGCGCGTAATCACCACGATGTCTTCGTCGTCGCCGCCAACCTCTTTCCAGTTGGTGATTTTACCAGCGAAAATCCCCTTCAATTGCTCGGTCGTCAGGTTGTCGACGCTCACGCTCTTGTTGACGATGGTAGCGAATGGAATCACCGCAACTTTATTGGCTACTTGCCCGTCGAACGCCTTAAATCCAGGAACGTCCGTGCTGGCATCCCAGTCGCAAGCGCCGATTTGCGCGATCCCCTTCTTAACCGCCTGAGGTCCAGTTACGGAGCCTTTACCGGAAGCAGCGATCTTCACTTTCGGATGCAGCTTTTGAAACTCCTTGGCGGCTTGCAAAGTCAGAGGAAGCAACGCTGTCGAGCCGTTAACCGTAATTTTGCCCTTAAGGTCATCCTTCGCCCAAGCAGAGCCCGAAATCGTTGTCGACAGCAGGACTGCCGAGGCTACCGCGACCAATGATAATTTTTTCAACCAGTTCATTCGAATAAACCCCTTCCGAATCCGATTATTTTGTCAGTTCTGTCGATTTGCCGCTTTGAACCAAGATTACCTTGCCGTCTTCGATAAGTACGATCGTTCCATTCTTCGCCAAGGCCCATTCGGAAACGGACGCCTTGGTGCTGTACATCTCCGTTTTCGCGCCGGTTGGAGCCACTTCAAACAGATGGCTGCCGTTGGCATCTTCAGCAAGAATGACCAGCTTCCCATTAACTGCGCGGCTCGATACGACGTCTACATCGGCCACCAAATTACTAATTTTAGTACCGTCTGCCGAAATGAGCTTCAGCACACTACCGTCTGTCGCCCCATCCGGATCAGCACTGATATAAGCCGCGCTGCCGTCAGACAGCAGGGAAAGATACAATTTGTTGTCCAGCTCTTTCGTCAACTGCACCGGTTTAGCGTCTTTCTTGCCCAGCTCCAGGGAGTATACTTGCGTCCCTGCTTTAGAGTAATCGATGGTCAGCGATTCCTCCGTGCCTTCTTTATCCGTTTCGGCTTTGCCGGTCACGTTAACGAAATACACCAACTTCTTCTCGTCCGGAGACACTTGTACCTCGGCTTTGTTCTCCACTTTATCCGCCAGCACTTCCGTCACTTGAGCGGTATCCAGGCTTATGTATGCGATCTTCTCCTGTTTGTCGCCTTGGATGAAATAGATTTTCTTGCCGTCTGCCGACCAGGTTAGATCCGTCTTCACCGTGGTGTCGGAGCCAAGCTTCTTCACGATACCGTTCCCTGTATTGATCAAGAACAAAGCGCCATTTTCATCCGTAAAGGCCGCTGTGCTAAGGTCAGGCGACAAGGTAGCCCCGATGAGATTCCCATTATCGGAAAAGAGTTCAGATTGCCCGTTGCTCCCCAATTTAAAGAGCTGCGCAGTTTCCGCATCGTCTTGGCTGACAATGACATTACCGGCTGCGTTGAACCATGGAGAGGAGAACTGGCCGCTCAAACGTCCCGTGCTGCGAAGCTCGCTCGTACCCGGAAGCACTTCGCCTCCCAGTGCATCAATCACTGCGGTTGGTTCTACGTAAAGCGAACCTTGTACAGATTGCGGGGCAACTGTAAACTGAGCGTTAACTCCATCAACCTGATACCCTTTGGAGCCGGCCTTTAAAGTGACCGCGTGCATTCCCTGGCTGTCGGTTACGGTCAATTCGGCACCGGATTGCTTAATGCTTGCCCCAAGTCCACGGGCCAAATCGCGAAGCGAATACAAGACTACTCTGTTAACCGAAACGGTTTTCAACGACACTTGGGCACCGTCGATAACAACGCTTTGGTTCACTACCTTCAACTGACTTACGCTAGTTTTGGCCGCGGCCGTCTTGTGGCCGGCTTCGGCTGCTGCACTTGGTGCCATCGCCGTCGTCGCTACGACCACGGAGGCCAAAATCATCCCCAATACCTTACTCGTCTTCATTCATTTCACCCTTTTATATTGGCATATGTAACTACGATTTGATTGTCGTATACTATTGTTAAATCAATTCTCGTAGATTGTAAGGTTATGTAAAAATGTAAAAAAAATTTGCTCCTTCAAATGAATCGAAAATACATGTTTTCATTTCGACAAATTTCGCTATAATCTTATTTATGACAACGACAAAAAGAACTGAACCTTTCCGTTACACCTTACAACCGCCGATTGAAGCCTCGCTTGAAATCCTATCCATCAATGGGCAGGCGTTGTCCTGCAAGCCTGCGCAAATCGACCTGATTGATATCAACAAATCAGGTTGCCAGATTCGTACCGAGCTGGATTTGCATGCGGCCTCTCACGCCATACGCATACTTCTGCATGTGCGTTTGACCGAGGAGCTACATACCTATCCTGGGGAAATTCGCTGGCAAGGCGAGCCGGACCCTCCGTACCATCATTACGGACTACACCTTGAACTTAACGACGAGAAGAAGGAGAACCTAAACATCGAGCTGAGAGGGATGGCGGCCGCCCGAAAAATCATAGTCAAATAATAAGAATCAAACCCCAACCGGTAAATCTTGGCGGGGCTTGATTCTCTTCTTGGTTCGCGTTATAATATTTCTTGCTTAGCTATTGCGGGTGTAGTTCAATGGTAGAACGCCAGCTTCCCAAGCTTGAGGCGAGGGTTCGATTCCCTTCACCCGCTCCATAATCTTTTAACCTCCAAACCCTTTGTTGCTAAAGGTTTTTTTTGATTTTTAGAGGCGGGAAAGAATTAACTGGAAAACCGAACGTTAATTTTCTGCTTTCCATACGGGGCACGCAATTAAGTGGAAATTCTACCGTTAATTTTGATAATTTCACGTTCAGACACCATTTTGAGCTAAATTAACTGTAGGATTTACCTCTAATTCATCCATTTTGCCCAAGAAAAGCGAAAATAGATGTAGAAAATACAGTTAGGTCGGGTCCGCTCCGACGAACCCCTGATGGGGTTCTCATCCCAGCCTGGGAACACAAAAACACTCTCCATTTGGAGAGTGTTTGTCGTTACGTCCCAGGAGGGATTCGAACCCCCGACCGACGGCTTAGAAGGCCGTTGCTCTATCCAGCTGAGCTACTGGGACACAAGTATGAAAAAAGGATGCGTTAATAATTATAGCGCATCCTTTTTGTTTTTTCAAAGCGCTTTTGGCAAAAAGTTGGCGTGATCTTAAGTAAGCAGTTGCTCCAGTCGGGTGGCAATCTGCTCATTGGCGAGCAGGTTCTGCAGGAACTCCTTACGTTGAGCTTCCGGCTCTGGCCATCCCCGGTCCCCGAACTGGTCTTCCGGCAATTCAGCGAACGCCTGATGCAGGCTATTGTCGTACCAGTCGATCTCCAAGTCTGCGTCGCTGCGGATCATTCGGATGATTTCATACCCGTTCCCTGTCTGGGCACGAGCCACGTAAACAAATAGATTGGGGTCGCCCACCGCCCCAGGATGCACCTGAATCACCGCGCAGGGCCGGTCTTGATGCTCGTCCATCCGCCGAAACTCAGCGTCCTTGATATAATACGTCACAGGTGATGCTCCCTTCAGGTGGAATCCAAAGAAACTACAGCTGAGCCGCGAAACCGGAACGTTCCATTTGCGCCCGAGTCTTCACCGTTCCCAGCCGGTAAATTTCACGGTACAGCGCATTCAAATGGCTATCGTAACTGCGGTTCACATCACCCTCCGGCGTATCCGGCCAAGGGTACGTGAAAGCTAGAAAGCCGCTTTCCTCCTTCTCCCCCAACTGCTCGAGCATATGGCTTAGAGTATCCGCCTCCTGGCGGGTTGCTTGAACCTCCCATTCGTACGCCGCAGCTCCAGGATCCTCCAGCAGCGAGCGCCCTTGAACAGACACGTAAAATGTCCTCTTTTCCAAGTCAACTCCTCCTTTCTATAGCTTGTATTTACCTCGCGCTTGCTGCCCTCAAGCCATAGTTTTCCATAATGGACAGACATTTTATGCCCTCGTTCGGCATAATTTGTTAATACTTTTCACCCGGTCGGCAAGCGGGGACTGTAAAGCAATGCGGAGAGGAGATAGCAAAAATGTGCGGAATAACCGGCTTTATCGAATGGAACCGGGATTTGACCAAAGAATCGGATCTGGTGTTATCCATGACGTCCTGTCTGGACAAACGAGGACCCGATGCCCAGGGAACTTGGATTTCCGGCCCGTGTGCTTTCGGACATCGGCGCCTTAGCGTCATGGACCCCGAGAATGGGGCTCAGCCGATGATTATTCATGAAGAAGATGCGGTGTTTACGATTGTATATAATGGGGAGATTTATAACGCTCCGGAACTGAAAGCAGAGCTGCAGCGGAGAGGCCGTAAGTTTCGTACCAACTGCGATACGGAGGTGCTACTGCAATCGTATATCGAGTGGGGGCCGGATTGCGTGTACCGGCTAAACGGGATTTTTGCCTTTGCGATTTGGGACAGCGTTCGCGAGCATGTCTTTTTTGCCCGGGACCGCCTCGGGGTAAAACCGCTTTTCTACAGTGAGATTGACGGCACCTTGATCTTCGGTTCCGAGCCGAAGGCGATTTTACGCCATCCGAAGGTGGAACCCGTTGTTGGACCCGAAGGTCTTGCCGAAATTTTCGTCATCGGTCCGGCTCGGACGCCCGGCCATGGCGTATATAAGGATTTGAAGGAGCTGCGTCCGGGCCACGTGATGATCTTCAGCCGCAGCGGGTTGCGCAAATACGCTTACTGGAAGCTCGAAGCCGAGCCGCATACGGACAATGCAGAAGAGACTGCAGCCACGATTCGCAAACTGCTGCAGGATACGATGGATCGCCAGCTCATCTCCGATGTGCCGGTGTGCACCTTGCTGTCCGGAGGTCTGGACTCCAGTGCGCTGACCGCGCTGGCCGTTGATTACTACAAGCGGACCGGCCAAGGGCAAGTGCATACGTATTCGATCGATTACGTCGACAACGACAAACATTTTCAGGCCCACAGCTATCAGCCCGGCGCGGATGGTCCATGGATTAAGCGTATGGTGGAGGAATTACAGACCGAGCATCACGCAATCCAATTCGATACCCCCGAGTTGGTCTCGGCTTTGCCCGATTCGACGATCGCCCGTGACCTGCCCGGGATGGCCGACGTTGACGCTTCGCTGTTGTTATTTTGCCGGGAAATCAAAAAAGGGGCGACGGTCGCCATCTCTGGCGAAGCCGCGGACGAAGTTTTCGGCGGATACCCCTGGTTTCACCGCGAAGAGCTGCTGAATTCGGGAACGTTCCCATGGTCGGTGGCGACGGGACTGCGCGCCGATTTGCTGTCACCGGAAATCCGCGAATGGATTAAACCGGAGCAATACATTGGGGATCGCTACAGCGAAGCGGTAGGGGAGACGCCGAAGTTGGAAGGGGAGACGGGGGAACGGGCCCGGATGCGGATCATGTCGTACCTGAATATCACGCGGTTCATGCCCACATTGCTCGACCGTAAGGACCGCATGAGTATGGCCGCAGGACTGGAGGTTCGCGTTCCTTATTGCGACCATCGTCTGGTGCAATACGTTTGGAACATTCCATGGGAGATCAAAACGACGGGGAACCGGGAGAAAGGGATTCTGCGCAAAGCGCTCGAAGGCATCCTGCCCGAAGACGTATTGTATCGCAAAAAAAGCCCTTACCCCAAAACGCATAATCCGAATTACCTGACTGCCGTGCGGGATCAGATGTTGAAGATTCTCGACGATCCGACCTCACCGATCCTGCCGTTGATCGATGCGGACAAAATCCGCGCAATTGCCGCATCCAAGGAATCGTCGTCCAATTTGCCGTGGTTCGGCCAGTTGATGAGCGGCCCGCAATTGTTCGCTTATTTGTCGCAGGTGAACTTCTGGCTGAGCACCTACAACGTGATAATACGCTAATCTCAAGCGCAAAAAAGCAAGCCGGATCCCGGTGGGGACTCTGGCTTGCTTTTTCTGTGCTGAATGAACTGGAAAATCCTAACCTACTTCCCGGCTTCCGTCCTGCTCAGCTTCTCTGCCAATGCCCGCAGCGCCGCGCCGCGATGGCTGACCGCCTGCTTCTCCTCCAGCGTCAGCTCGGCGTACGTCTTGTCATAGGCCGGCAGATAAAACAGCGGGTCATAACCGAACCCGCCGCCGCCCGCTGGATCGGAAGTAATCCAGCCTTCGGCCTCGCCGGAAGCCTCGATAAACTGCCCTTGAGCCGGATCGTATAAGGCCAAGTGGCAGACAAAACGCGCTGTACTCAGCAGCGGCTGTTCCGTATCCTCACCGAGGCGCTTCTTCTCCAGCTCGGCAAGCAGCTTCTCGTTATTGTCCTCGTCACTGGCGCCTTCTCCGGCATACCGTGCCGAGTAGACGCCCGGCGCGCCATCCAACTGGTCCACGCAGAGCCCGGAATCATCGGCCAGCACAGTCCGGCCGAGTGCATCACCGACCGTTTTGGCTTTCTTGCGGGCGTTCTCTGCGAACGTTGTCCCATCTTCCACAACTTCCGGGGCCTCCGGATAGTCGGCCAAGCTCTGGACCTCTTTACCAAGCGGCGCCAATGCATGGGCAAATTCCTTCACTTTCCCGGCATTGCGGGTCGCAACGATAACCACCGGTCCTTCGATCATGCTTACACCGCCGATCCGGGCTGCCTGCTGCTGATCTGCAGTGCAATGGGTCCGAGCGCTTCACGCTGCTGCTCGATCATCTCCCGAATCCCTTTCTCAGCTATCGCCAGTAAGCCATCCAATTCCGAACGGGAGAACGGATTCTCCTCACCGGTTCCTTGTACTTCAACGAATTGACCCCGCCCGGTCATGACGACGTTCATGTCCACCTTGGCTTTGGAATCCTCTTCATAATTGAGGTCCAGCAGCGTATCTTCTCCGACGATACCTACGCTGACGGATGCAAGAAAATCGGTGATCGGAAACTTCGGCAACGCATGCTTCTGAGCAATCTTGTGCATCGCCAACGCCATCGCTACGAACGCCCCGGTAATCGACGTTGTCCGCGTTCCGCCGTCTGCCTGCAGTACGTCGCAGTCGATTGTAACCGAACGTTCGCCCAGCGCTTGTAAATCAACGACCGAACGCAGCGAGCGTCCGATCAGGCGTTGGATTTCCATTGTCCGACCGCTCAACTTGCCGCGGGCGGATTCCCGCTGGTTACGCGTTTGGGTTGCACGGGGCAGCATCGAATATTCGGCCGTCACCCAGCCTTTCCCTTGGCCTTTCATAAACATCGGGACCTTCTCCTCGACGGTTGCGGTACACATCACCTTCGTATCGCCGACCTCGATGTAAACGGAACCCTCTGCGTATTTATTAATATTAACGGTTAAATTCATCGGCCGGCGATCGTCCGCCTGACGTCCGTTGCTTCTCATCATCACTGCCTCCTACGGTTTCTTGCTGTCTATATGCTTTCCCTATTCTACCAAAGTGTGGTCATAAAAGCATCTTTCCATTCGGCGAAAAAAAAGAACCCTGCATCATGCAGGGTTCCGCTTTATGGCAGCTCTGCTCACCGCGGAAAATCGCGGGTTACAGTGGAATTTCGTTAATCGTCTCCGGCCGCATCACCGGTTCGCTGTAGGTTTGGTTGTCCATACCAACGACCTCTTTCTGCCCGTTCAGCCAAATGCGCACCTTGCTGTCGTCCTTATTCTCCGTAACTGTAAGCACCAGTGATTGCAGCATTTGTGCGGGCAGCTTCTCGCCTGCTTCAAACATGTCGTCCGTGAGCGCGACGGTAACGACGCCGTCTTTCGAGACCTCAACGCTGTCCAGCTTGGTGTTATCGGTGACGACCCGCTCCAGGCCATCGCCTTGTTGCGGCCCCTTGAGCAATTCGCCTAAGGCTGACTTCACCTGATCGCCACCGGCGGGTACAAATCGGGTCACCGGCACGAAATATTGTACGCCATCTGGTGTCGCCGCCGAGAAATACACGATGACCGGGCTAAGTTGAGACAAGCCGGATTCCGCTTTTAATTCGAGATTGATCCCGAAATTGCGGTTGAGCGGCCGATCCAGTGGCGTACCGTTGACCGGCATCTCGTTTAGCTTCTCCCCTTCCACCCACAGCTGAACCTTCTCCACGTCCGGCGTTCCCGTCAGGGTCCAGGTCAACGCCTCAAGGATTTTGCGCTCATCTGCGGCTTCGTAGCCGACGAACGCTTTATTGAACTCGACGATGGCCAGCTTCTCGTCCTTTTTGACGGTAACCGCCTTGACCTCGCTGCCCGCTGGCAGGATCCCGTTAAATCCAGCCGGGAGCAGGCCTGCATACTTGCCGTCCTTCACCAGCAGCTCCAGCATCCGGTTCAACTTCAACGAGGCTTCCCCTTCGGGCAGATGCAAGGCTACCGGAGCCAGCTTGCCATGCTCGTTCACCAAATAAACCGTAGAAAGGGTTTCCTCTTGGGAAAAGCTTGTCTGTTCTACAGCGTCAAGTCCTTCCAACATCCGGGTTTCCATATCCGTGGGCGGAGGATCAATTTGGGCGGAGCTTCCTCCAAACAACCCGCAACCCGACAGCAGCAGCGGAAGCGTAATTACCCCGGCGGCAGCCGTATTTCGTATTCGGCTATTCCATTTCATTTTTGCTCGAGCCTCCCTGAGTTTTTCATTTGGCTAAGGTTTGTATTACTATATATACGAGCCCTGTCCCGAAAAATAACTATATTTTTCCGGGAACTGGACAAACTGCTTCATATCTTGTCATCCAATTCAATCACAAGGAGTAGAGTGTATGGGGATGGAACATCCAAAAGCCAAAACGCCTTACAGCCTGAACAGTAAGAAGGTCGCCGACGCCACCAAGGCATGGTTGCATAAACGCGGTGTCACCACGGAGCAAATCGCTGAACTCGTTCTGTTTTTACAGCAAAAATACTACCCAAACCTGACGATGGAAGAATGTATACATAACGTGGAGCAGGTGCTGACGAAACGCGAGGTGCAAAATGCGGTACTGACCGGTATCCAGCTGGATATTTTAGCGGAGCAGGGGATGTTAATCCCCGAGCTTCAGGACATGATCGCCAACGACGAAGGATTGTATGGGGTTGACGAAATTTTGGCCTTCTCGATCGTTAACGTTTACGGCAGCATTGGCTTTACCAACTACGGTTATGTCGACAAGCTGAAGCCGGGCATTCTGGAGAAGCTGAACGATAAATCTCTGGGACCGTGCAACACGTTCCTGGACGATATTGTCGGTGCGGTCGCGGCCTCGGCCAGCAGCCGGATCGCCCACCGCAAACAAGCGGAACGGGAGAAGGAACGCGGCGAAGAGTCACTGGACTCCGAACGTTAAGTGCGATGCAGGCAAAATAAAGAGGGCGGCAAAAGATGCCGTCCTTCTTTGTTATTCAACATTCACTTAACCGGTGCAAACCGGATGACCTCGCCTCCGCCATCTCCCGGCGATTGCTCTTCAGCCCTCCCTTGCCGAACCAGCTCCACCAGGTGTGCCAGCGTCTCTGACATCGCAAAGCGCATTTGGTGAATGCCGAGCTCCGTGCCAAACAAGGCGGCGCAAACGTCGAAAGCCGTCTGCGGCCGCTCCCGCAGCAAGCCTTCAATACGCAGAAGCCGCTCTTCATGGTGCTCAAGCAACAATCGGATTCGCTCCGCGAAATAATCGAACGGGTTGCGGTGTCCCGGATAAGCGGTCGCCACCTCGTAGCCGTTAAGCTTCACGAGCGAATCCAGGAACGATCTCAGCGGCTGCGGGTCGCTGCCAGGCAGGAAGCTGATATTGGGGGAGATTTGCGGCAGCACCGCATCCCCGCAAACCATCATCTTCTGCACGGCATCGTAAAACGACAGATGCCCCGGGGCATGTCCGGCCGTTTCAATCGGCAACCAGGCTCGTCCACCCATCCAAATCGGTTCTCCCTCACGGAGGAACGTCACCTCAGGAGCCGGAGTCACCTGAGCAACAAAGCTATGTAAATGCCCAGGCAATTGACCGCACCACGATTCTGGCATCCCATGTCGCCGGAACAATTCGGGCAATGCCTCGTGCATTCGGCTGTCTGTACCCCACATCAGCCGAGTCTCCTCATAGGCCCGCGGGGACATATGTACCATTGCCCCGGTGATTTCCTGCAAATATCCCGCCAAACCGTAATGGTCGGGATGATGATGAGTCAGGACGATCTGGGTGATGTCGCGAGATGAAATCCCAAGCTCCTTCCAGGCTGCCTGCCACTCCCCAATCGTCTCGTCCGTCCGCGGCCCTGGATCGATGATCGTAATTCCCTCTTCTCCTCGCAAAACGTAACTGTTCACCCGGCGAAGGGGAGGGGCCATGGATATGGGTACACGGGCTAAGAGCTCCCGCTCCCAAAGCTGAATATCCGGAAGCAGCGTCATGGCCGCACCCCCACTAGGATCATGCGTCGTGACGTGTCCGGATCATATGTTTCTTCGTTATAATTCCCATGAACGTTCTGTAATTCCAACCCGGCCTCCTTCAACATGCGCCGAAAATCATCCAACCCGTATAACTTGATCCGTTCGAGGTAATGCCTGGGTTCCCCGCCAGGGGCTGTAACGGCGATATCCTTCATGACATACCCGTCTTCGATCCGCCGCCGTTCCACGATCCGCTGTCCCTCATCCTCTCGTTCCGATTGCGGAACAAGATGGACCGCCGTATAAGCGGGATTCAGGAAATCGAGGAGAAAGCGACCGCCCGGCTTCAGCACGCGCCTTGCTTCTTGCAGCACCTTGATTTGCTCCACATCCTCCCTAAAATATCCGAACGAAGTAAACAAGTTCACCACGGCGTCAAACTCTCCGTGTTCCAGCGGCAGTCGGCGCATATCAGCCTGGCGCCAAGTCACCTGGCCTCGGGAGTCGAGGCGTTTCGCCTCGCGGAGCAGCACCTCCGACAGATCCACACCGGTCACCCTGTAGCCGGCTTCTGTTAACGCCAGCGAATGGCGTCCCATGCCGCAGCATAAATCCAGCACCTTCGCTCCGGGAGCCAGTTTCAACCAACTGATCATCCGATGCACCTCATGTTTGGCGCCCTGCGCGTCGCGGTGCTTATACACCAGCAGATAGTCTTCTCCGAAACTTTGCTCATACCATTCCGTCATTTACCTCTGCCTCCAAACCATCCATGCCGATCAGGTACGTCTTGAACCCCTGCTATTATCCCCATTGTACCGCCTGACTCCACGAAACACAAAGACACTATGCCACGATCTCCACAACATAAAAAAACCGCCGAAGCTTCTGCTCCGACGGTTCCAAACGGCTGCTTCAGGGCTTTTCTTACTCGGCCGCGGACGCATCCGTTAATGTATTGGTGATCTTCGCTTTGCCCCGCACATCCTCCAACCACGTTCCCGACATGCTGGAGACCTGTTGGGAGACGAGGCCTTTGCGGATCTCTTCCTTCTTCTCTTCCAACGTAGCCGTGTGAGCTTCCTTCTTGTCGGTTACTTTGATGACTTGGTAGCCTTCGGTTGTCTTCACAGGCTCGCTGATCTCGCCCTTCGCCAGCTTGAAGGCCGCGGTTTCCACCGCTTCTTCCTTCTCTCCGCGAGCAAAGAAATCCGTATCGCCGCCTTGCTCCTTCGTTGCTGGATCCAGTGATTTGCTCTTAGCCAGTTCCGCGAAGTCCGCGCCTTCATTTAACTGCTTCACGATATCCTTCGCTTCCTGCTCGGTAGCTACCAAAATAACGGAGGTGCGAACTTGTTCCGGCGTATTAAAGGAATCCTTGTAGGATTCGAACGTTTCCTTGATTTGCTCGTCAGTTACCTTGATTTGCGGCTCCAGCAGCTTGGTCAACTTGAGTTCCATCACAACCTGCTTGCGCAAGTCATCCAGGGTCATGCCGTATTGCACCAAGGCCTGATTCAAGGCATCCTCTGAGCCGAACTGGGTTTTGTAGCTTTCGATTTCGGCGTCGATATCGGCGTCCGTTACCGTGATGTTTTTCTTGGTCGCCTCTTGGTTCACGAGCTCCTGGTTAATGAGGTTCGTCAGCGCTTGTTCCCCGCCGCTGGCCGCTAATTCATCAAACAGTCGATCCTTCGTAATTTCCACGCCGTTGACCGTAGCCACGGCCTCCGCTTTGTTGGTGGCAAACGGGGGTTTTATCAATACAACGATCAGTAAGGCGGCCAGGATCAATGATACGATCGGCCATACCTTGCTGCCGGATTTGGAGGAGGTTTGGACCGCCGCGGCTTCAGACTCCTCATCCTGGGAGACCATCACCGGTGTAGAATTCGTGTCGGTTTCGGCGATAAAATCCGCGTCGTCCGCCGGATCGTATTCAGCTTCCTTCGGCTCGTCCGCTACGGCGTCCGCCGGTTCGGTTTGTCCATTCGATGTCCGGGTTTCCTCCTCAGCGGCTCCGGTTTCGCCCCCGGTTACCTCCAGCTCTTTTTTGTCCTTTTCTTCCATATGTCTTTGCGACTCCCTTCTTCTGCACCATTCATTATTGATTTCAGTGTACTTTCTTGACTTTACCAGAAATTGTCCAGCCTTACCTTAAATATTCCTAAAAAAAGCTTGGCTGTTTTTAAGAAGAATTTAAGGTAGCTCCAGAAACCTTGGCGATCAACGTGAACCCCGTCATTCGTGTTCTCGGCAAAAAAGGTGTAGAATATACGGGAAAAACTAGTTCGAGAGGAACGATTTGACGATGGATTATCAAGCTTACTTTTCTACGAACCGCGAACAACATTTGAAAGAACTTGGCGACCTGCTTCGGATTCCCAGTATCTCTGCTTTGTCCGAACACAAAGGCGATGTGCTGAAGGCCGCAGAATGGATCGCCGAATCGCTGCGCCAAGCGGGTATGGAAGCGGTGGCGGTCCATCCAACTGCAGGGCACCCCGTCGTTTATGGGGAGCATTTACATGCCCCGGGCGAGCCAACCGTTTTGGTCTACGGCCATTACGACGTCCAGCCGGTGGACCCGCTGAATCTGTGGGAAACCCCGCCTTTCGAGCCGTCCATCCGGAACGGCAAGCTTTACGCTCGCGGGGCGACAGACGATAAAGGTCAAGTGTTTATGCATATCAAGGCGATTGAGGCCATTTTGAAGCAGGAGAAAGAGCTTCCGATCAACATCAAGTTCTGTATCGAAGGAGAAGAAGAAGTCACGAGTCCAAACCTGCCCTCCTTCCTGGAAACAAATCAGGAGAAGCTGGCCGCCGACGTTATCCTGATCTCCGATACCGCGTTGATGGCACCGGGCAAACCGGCCATCTGCATCGGTCTTCGCGGCTTATGCGCGATGGAGGTATCGGTCTTCACCGCCAACACAGATCTGCACTCAGGTACGTTTGGCGGCGGTGTGCCTAACGCATTGCATGCACTCGTATCGCTGCTCGCTTCTCTGCATGACGAGCAGGGCCGGGTAACGGTCGAGGGCTTCTACGAAGGTGTTCATGAATTGTCCGCGTTGGAGCGTGAGGAGTTCGTCAAACAACAATTTGATGAAGAGAAGCTGAAGCGTGATCTCGGCTTGACCGAGCTTTACGGCGAGACGGGCTACTCCTTCGTCGAGCGGACGGGGGCCCGGCCAACGCTGGAACTCAACGGGGTCTACGGCGGATTCCAAGGTGAAGGGACTAAGACGGTCTTACCGAAGGAGGCCCACGCTAAGATCACTTGCCGCCTCGTCGACGACCAGGACCCGCAAGCCACAATCGACCGCATTGAGCGTCATTTGAACAAGCACCTGCAGCCGGGGGCGACCCTGAAGGTTAGAGCAACCGAAAAGGCAAGGGCTTTTACGTGCAACCCGGAAGATCCGATGCTGCAAAAAGCGGCCGACGCCTACGAATCCGTTTACGGCACCCGGGCGCTGTTCACTAAGGATGGCGGTTCGATTCCGATCGTCGAGACCTTGTCCCGCGTCCTCTCCGCTCCGGCTGTAATGATGGGCTTCGGGCTGCCAGACGAGAACCTGCACGCGCCTAACGAGCACTTCAACCTGGAGAACTTCGACAAAGGGCTGCTCACGATTGTTCATTATTTGAAGTCGCTGTAAGTCATTGAATAGTAAAAACCTCCGGCACCCTACTAAGGGGGTCGGAGGTTTTGGTTTGTACGGGTCTATTGGCAGCAGAGCACGCCTTCCCCAGACTCGATCTCGCTCTTCAAACTGCCGAGCACCTGGTTCCAGGCGGCTACATGCCATTCCTTGGCTTCCGACCAGACCGGCGAGGAGCCCCAACCGGAGTGGGTCAACTTAAGGTTTGTCGTTCCCTGTACCGCTGAAGTAAATTCAACGCGGACTACAGTCAGCTCCCCTTCTTGGTTCATCCATTCGGCAAAATCATCCGGGCCTTTCCACTCAAAAACAAGCAGCCGCTGTTCCTCCAACTCGCGAATTGTACAGCCTTTCGTCCCCATGCGCTCCGGGTTCGACGGATCGAAGAACAATTCGAACTTCCCGCCGATGCGAGGGTCGACGTTCGCCATCGGTGCGAACCACTGCGTGATTCGCCGTTCTTCCAGCCATGCTTTCCATACCAGCTCCAAATCCGCCTCGATGGCGATTTCTTTGACAATAACCTCTGACGACATGTCCTGCCCCTCCTTTTTTCTCCATTGTAAGGGAACGATACCCGGTTTTTTTATCCTGGATTGCTCATTTGCCAACGCTTGCTCCAGAAATTCTGCAGCAGATAAAGCGGAGAGACGGCGATGGGCGGATCGGTCACCAGCGGCGGCCTAAGATGGATCCGAACCAGCCCATGCTCCGATCCCTGGCGAACGGACACCGGCAAGTGGGCCCGGCCGCGTAATCCGTGAGAATTGGAGAAATACGACGAGGATATCCATGGGAACTCCAGCGCAAGCGCAAATGCATAATATTGTCCGTCGGCTACTCCGGTTAACGTGAACGGGCATGCTTCCCGCAGGAGCGTGCAACTTAGCGGAGCCCCCTTCGGCGCGGGTTCTGCAAACAAACCGATGAGAATCAGTCCTTTCACGGGCCTGTCGGCCGTCACCACGCCAGAAATGGCGGAACCTCCGCCGATTCCCCCGGGCGCGTCGGGTCTTGAGCTCATTTGCGGGACGATGGCACCTTCCAGGTCCCGGTACATTTTGCGGAACACGTTTGGCTGAATCCCGACATATTCCTTAAACGTCCGGGAAAAGGTGCTGACGCTGGCATAGCCGACCCTTGCGCTGATATCGCCGACGGATTCCCGGGAGTACATCAATAGTTCCTTACTTTTTTCGATCCGGACCAAGGAGAGGTATTGGGAAATGCTTAAGCCGGTGCGACGCTGAAACAATCGTTCCGCATGAAATTTGCTGTAGGACACATGTGACGCCAGCTCCTCGAGGGTCAACACCCGGTGATATTCGGCATCGATCCGCTCGATTATCGCTTGTACCGCCGATTTGTGGGGGGAAAACGTCATCATTCCTTCACCGCCTTCAGAAGTAATTCCGATGAAGATGTTATTCGCACCTCCTCACAAAAAAACCTCCTCTCCCCCCCTTACGGGGTGAAAAAGAAGGTTTGCGGCTTTCTACGCACGCGTAGGCTACCGTCAGATTTTCAGCTCCCCAAGCTTGATCAGCTCGACAACCGCCTGCGCGCGACCTTTGACATTCAACTTTTGCATGACGTTGGAAATGTGGTTACGGACGGTTTTCTCACTGATGAATAGTTGCCCGGCAATGTCGCGCGTCGTTTTATCCTGCACGAGAAGTTCGAAGACCTCCCGTTCACGATGAGTTAACAGAAATTTGCTGTTACGATCGCTGCTCTTCAAAATGCGTCACCCCTCCTTGCTCGGGTTTTGTGGTTTTAACAAGGTTCAGGGATACAGTCAACACATCTTATGAAAGAACAGGGGCAATGGTGCGGTACCGTAAAGAATTGGGCGCTCCGTTATTTAAAGGCCATCGCGGCATGAACCGCTTTCAGCCATCCTTGGTAGAGCGCTTCGCGTGTAGGTTGTGACATGGCCGGGATAAACCGGCGCTCCAGCCGTTTGCACTGCGAAATATCATCTAGATGACTCCAGTAGCCTACTGCCAGCCCCGCCAAAAAGGCCGCTCCCAATGCCGTCGTCTCGCCGATCGCCGGACGTTCAACGGGAACCCCGAGGATGTCGCTCTGGAATTGCATCAAGAAGCCGTTTGAAACAGCGCCGCCATCTACTTGCATGGACCGCACGGCATACCCGGAGTCCTGCTCCATCGCGCGAAGGACATCTTTGGTCTGGTAAGCGAGCGCCTCCAGCGTCGCCCGAATGAAGTGCTCCTTCTTCGTGCCCCGCGTCAGACCAAATACGGCCCCGCGTACATCGCTGTCCCAGTAAGGGCTGCCGAGGCCAACGAAGGCGGGAACCACATAGACGCCTTCTGTCGAGGCGACGCGCGAGGCGTATACCTCACTGTCCTTCGCATCCCGGAAGAGACGCAGCCCGTCGCGCAGCCACTGGATGGCCGAGCCGGACACGAAAATGCTGCCCTCCAGCGCATATTCCACTTTTCCGTTTACTCCCCAAGCCAACGAGGTGATCAACCCATGCTCGGACACGACAGGGGTGGAGCCGGTATTCATGAGCATGAAGCAGCCGGTTCCGTAGGTCGTCTTGACCATCCCCGGTTGGAAGCAAGCCTGCCCGAACAACGCGGCTTGCTGGTCCCCCGCCGCTCCCGCGATCGGCACCTCCTCCCCGAAGAAATGATACGGAATGGTCGTGCCGTACATCTCGGAGGAGGACTTGACTTCGGGCAGCATCGCTTTCGGAATGTCCAAAATCTCGAGCAGCTCGTCATCCCAAGCCAACTCGTGGATGTTGTACATCAGCGTCCGCGAGGCGTTAGAGTAGTCCGTTACATGCAGGTGCCCGCCGGAAAGCTTCCAGATCAGCCACGTATCGATGGTGCCGAACAGTAATTCTCCGTTTGCGGCCCGCTCACGCAAGCCTTCGATATGATCAAGGATCCACTTGACCTTGGTCCCGGAGAAATACGGGTCCAGCAGCAGGCCGGTTTTGGCCCGGAACAGGGCGTCATGACCCGCTTCGCGAAGCTCCTCGCAGATCAAAGCGGTCTGCCGGGATTGCCAGACGATTGCCGGATAAATCGGATGGCCGCTCTCTTTCTCCCAAACGACTGTGGTTTCCCGCTGGTTCGTAATCCCAATACCGGCGATTTGTCTCGGCTTGATGCCGGATTCCGACAGGCAGGAGGCGATGACCGATAGAATAGATCCCCAGATTTCATTTGGATTTTGCTCTACCCAGCCGGGTTCGGGAAAATACTGCGGAAACTCGCGCTGCGCGGAGTGGACGATGTCCCCCTGCCGATTGAACAAGATCGCCCGCGAACTCGTCGTGCCTTGATCCAAGGCCAAGATATATTTCTCCATCGATTTCCCCCGTTTCAGTTGGTGAAGTAACGCTTACATTCCTACTTCTATCATAACCCGGCAAGCCTCAGGCGCGCTATCGGCTTCGCAAAAGTAGGCACAAGAAATAAACAAAGAACCACGGGGAATTCATCCCCGTGGTCGGTCCTTCACTACACGCCAATCTTACGTTTTGTAACTCTTCGAGAGCTTCTCCAAGATCGTGATCATCATTTCCAGCTCCTGCTGGCTGAGTACGGATAAATGCGATTTCAACACTTCTCGCGACTTCTTCCGGGCTTCCCCGAGAACCTCAGCTCCACGCTCGCTCACCGAAAGTAACACCGCCCTCCGGTCCTGCTCGTCGTGCCGCCGCTCCACGTACCCGTTTTGGACCAAGCGATCGATCATCACCGTGATCGCGCTGGGCTTCACCTCAAGCTTGTCGGCCAAGTAACTGACATTGCACGTTTTTTTTCGATTAATCAGCGTTAGCATATGAAATTGCGGGCCGGTCAGGCCAAGCTCATGGTGATGCATTAATTCGCTTTTCATTTTGCGAAACGAATTGGACCATACTAAATCGATCCGATCTATGTAATTGTCGAGATCAAAGGTCAACCAAACCATTCCTCTCTCCGAAAAATAACGCTATTTTCAGTTTAGTATGCAACCCTCGAAAATACAAGGAATCTGTCACCAAAAGGCGGGTTACCCTACTTGAAAAAGCTCTGGAAATCCCTTATGATGATATCGAAAATCAAAATTATTTTCACCGTTTACACAGATTTAATAAAAATAATTTTCTTAATGCATGAATTTATAAGCATTACTTTCGAAGGGAGATCCCACTTATGACACCCATACTCCATGCCGTATCCAGCCATCTGGAGACGTTACCGCCGCAGGAGCGCAAGCTCGGCGAGTACATCTTGGAGGCGCCTGCCTCTGTTGTTCACCAGGGTATCACGGAGTTAGCTAACGCATGTGGGATCAGTCCGTCGACGGTGACAAGGTTCTGCAAAACCTTTCACTTTAAAGGATTCCCCGATTTTAAAATGAAGCTGGCCTCCGAACTGGCCCATAAGCCCGCGGAGAACCACTATCAGGACATCATCGCCGGCAACGACTTGCTGAAGATCGTCGAAGCGATGGAAGCCAACCACGTCGCCTCCATTACAGACACCACCCGATTGTTGGACATGAATCAGCTGTCCCGGGCCGTCGAGGCGTTATGCCGCGCCAAGCGCATCGACCTGTATGGCGTCGCAACCTCCTCCATCGTTGCCCAGGACTTCTATCAGAAGCTGGTTCGTATCGGCAAGAACTGCACCGCCTTCGCCGATTCACATATGCAGATTACCTCGGCTTCTTCGCTGGGCGAAGGTGATGTCGCATTGGCGATCTCCTATTCGGGGGAAACGCCCGAGACGATCGACGCCCTGCGCTGCGCCAAGGACAGCGGAGCGACCACGTTGTCGCTTACGCAGTACAGCAGCAACTCCCTTGCTTCGCTGGCGGATATCTCTTTATTCTCTTCTTCATTAGAGGAAGGCATGCGCCGGGGGGACATGGCCTCGCGGATCGCGCAGCTGCACGTCATCGATATTTTGTTTACAGGCATGGTCAGTCTCGAGTTTCAGGACTTCATTCCGAAGCTGGAAAGCTCGTACCAGAATGTTCAAATTTACCGTAAAATCCAAGGAGGTCAACACTAATGCTGAATATCATCAAAACAAACAGCGAACAGCAGTTCAATGAAACCGGGGCAGGTATCATCGCCAGTCTCCTGCAATCCAATCCGCGGGCGATCTTGGGCCTGGCTACGGGCAGTACGCCGGTTGGGGTGTACGAGAAACTGATTGAGCTTTATAAGGAAGGCAGCGTGAGCTTCAAACAAGCCAGCAGCTATAATTTGGATGAATATATCGGATTGCCGGTCGATCATCCAGAGAGCTATCGCCGCTTCATGGACGAGAAGCTGTTTAACCATATCGATATTTTGTCCGAAAATACGCATGTGCCATCCGGCGCCGCGGCGAACCCCGAGCAAGCGGCCAAGGATTATGCGAATCTGCTGGACGAAGCCGGCCAAATCGATTTGCAATTGCTGGGGCTCGGTCATAACGGGCATATCGGCTTCAATGAACCAGCCGAAGAGCTAACAGGACCGCCGCATGTCGTGAAGCTGGAAGAACGCACACGCCTAGCGAACGCCCGCTTCTTCCCATCCATCGATGAGGTGCCAACGCATGCGCTGACGATGGGGATCGGCTCGATCCTTCAGGCCAAACAAATCCTGTTGATGGCCAAAGGCGAAGACAAGGCGAAGGTTATCGCCAAAGCGTTAAAAGGTCCGATCACGACAAAATGTCCGGCATCGCTGCTGCAAACCCACTCCAACGTCGTGGTAGTCGTCGACCAAGCCGCAGGGAGATATCTGTAATGAGCGGTAACAGTCGAACTTTCAACCTCGTTCATGCCGAAGTTATTACCCCCCGCGGGACGTTCCATGACGGCGCTGTTGCGGTTGAAGATGGCGTAATCACTTACGTCGGCACGACCGACGGATTACCGAAGTCTCACACCGCCGAGGCCGAGACCATCGATGCAGGAGGCCGTTACGTGCTGCCCGGCTTTATCGATGTGCATGTGCATGGCGGAATGCTGGAGGATTTCTCGAAACCAAGCAAGCAAGGTCTGGACGCCATCACCAAACTGCATTGCAGCCAAGGGACTACCTCGATGCTGGCAACCACGATGACCCTCCCTAAGGCGATGATCGACAACGTGCTGGCGGAAGTCCATCATTATATGGTCGGAGAGATGCCTTATGCCCAATTGGTTGGCGTCCACCTGGAAGGGCCGTTCATCAGCCCGAAATGGCGGGGGGCACAAAATCCCGAACACATCGTCCCCCCGAACTGGGAATGGGTGGAGGCTTGGGATCGGCAATATCCGGGATTAATCAAGCAGGTGACGTTTGCGCCCGAACGAGAAGGGGCACATGAGTTGATTCGCTATTTGCGGAAGCAAGGAATTGTCGCAGCCGCAGGCCATACCGATGCCACCTATGAAGAAATCATGTCCGCTTACGAGGTGGGCTTAAATCACTCCGTGCATATGTTTAACGCCATGACGCCGCTGCATCATCGCAAACCGGGCACCGCGGGTGCGATCCTGAGCACGCCGGGAATCAGTGCGGAAATTATCGCCGACGGCATCCATGTCCATCATGCGGCGATCCAGCTGTTGGCCAGCGTGAAGACCGGTACAAACCTTATCCTCATCACTGACGCGATGTCGGCAGCAGGACTCGGCAACGGCGATTACATGCTGGGCGATTTGCCGGTTGTCGTCAAAGACAATGTCTGCACGTTGCGAGACAGCGAAGGAACACTGGCCGGCAGCACCCTAACGATGATTCGAGGCTTCCGCCATCTCGTACGCGAGGTCGGATTATCGGTGGAGCGTGCGTCGGAAGCCGCCAGCGGCAATCCGGCGAAGCTCATTCGCATCGATCATCTGACCGGCTCGGTAGAAACCGGTAAGCATGCGGACTTGTTGTTGGTCGATCGAGATTTGGAGCTGCAACAGGTTTGGGTCAAAGGACGTTCTTTCCGCGAGAACGAATAAGGTGACACCTCCATTCAAAAGAAAAAGCGCGAGCAGCCGGGATAATGAACCTCCCGCTTCTCGCGCTTTTTGTGATTCGTGTGAGCCGCTATTAGCGGGTCGTTCCGCCGGTGAAGCCGGCATTCGTCCCTCGTGCGCCAGTACCGGTTGTCCCCATATTGCTTGTGCCGTTGCCCATACCGGCATTAGGACCCGTCGGCGCATAGCCGTTTGGACCGGTCATAGTTCCCGTGCGTCCGGGAAACACGCGATTGATCATCGTTTCGAAATCGCTGATGAAATTGTTCAGTGTTCCTCCGCCTCGGGACTGTGTCCCGTAATCTCCGATGCGGGAGACGAAGTCGGAATCGCCGGACACATAGACATTGCGGATGTGCGGTGCCGATTGCTTAATGGCGGCCGTAATCCGGTTCTTTACATCCTGGGATACGTTATCGGTACCCGCCCCCAAGGCTCCATTTCCTGTGGTAAAGCCGGTAGGGGTGTTGGTGTTGTTCATCGTCCCGCCATTCGTACCGGTTCCATAAGCCGAAGTTCCCGTACCGCGGTTTACGCTAGACATTCCCATATTGCCCCCGGGGTACATCGAACCGAAGCGGTTGCCGGTTGTTCCAGTACCCAGCATAGAGCCGTTGCCGCTGCGGGAACCGTTCGTTCCGTTACCTAGCATGGAGCTGTTGTCGCTGCGGTTGTCATTCCCCGCCCCAAACAAACCGCCTCGTCCAAAATCAAAGAGACTGCCTCCGGTGCCGGTACGGCCAGTACCTCGTGCCAATCCGTTATCCATTGCACCACGGGTCCCGTAGTCCCCGCCATAAGGTCCACCGACATTGGTTGTCCCAAGACCGATACCGTTTGGACGCTGCATTCCATATGCGGTAGTGCGGCCTGTCATTTGATTTCCGTGGAACGTGACGCCGACGTAAGCATCACGGTCGGTAACAACGACATGTGCCGTTTGAACGTCACGAAGCTGTGCGACTTTATTGCTCAGCGCGGGACTGTATCGCAGGGAACGGATCCGCTGATCCTGCCCGTTGCCGGCGCTGCGGGAGAACAGGCGATTACCCTGGTTTAGGGAATTGACGTCATAGTTGCGATTATTGCCCCGCAAGCTTTGCGTACGCACATTATTATTGTCGTTCCCGTCACCACAACCTGCCACCAAAGCAACCCCGGCAAGCAACGCTGCGGACAACGATAAGTTAACGACTTTCGCTCCTCGCATGTAGTCATCCTCCATCCGTAATAATTATTGTATGAAACAGGACTTATCATGCGCTAAATCCCATTGTCGTCATACAGGTAAACATAACCGAGCGACCCACCAACCGCCTGCCCCTCGGCGGCTGATGGGGGGAATTTACCCACACGTCCGATTCGGACGACGCGTAAACTAATCCTAAGACGCTCATTAACTTCAAGGGGTGCTAGCCCATGAAAGTACTGTTTACGTTCTATGTTCCGAGCGGAGGGGTGGAGACCTTAAACCGGTTGCGCTGCGATGCGCTGAAAAGTCGGGACATCGAGGGTCATATTCTATATTTACGCTCCGGATCGGGGCTCGTGAATACTCAATTAGCCAACATCCCCGTCATGGTGGGGCCGGGAGATGTCGAACTTAAGCAACGTCTTCCGCAGTATGATGCAGTAGTAGCAACCTCAGATTTCTGGATGCCGGGTAGACTGCGCCGCCTCGGTTTTCACAAGCCGATTATTTTTGAGATTCAGGGTCTGGGCACACGGGAACAAGCCGAGCAGTCGCTTCGAGAAGGAACTCAGGAAATTCTCCGTCATTGCCAAGCTTCGCTGATGCCGCCAACTCCTCACCTGCAAGAGCTCGCCTCCATCTATTACCCAGCGCTGCCCAAGTTCGTGTTCCCAAATCCCCTGGATACGCAGCACTTCCATTACAAGGCCCAATCGAAATATCCCGTACCGATCATCGCTTGGGTCGGACGGCTGGAGCCCAATAAAAATTGGGAGTTGTTCTTAGAAATTGCCGCCGTGCTGCATCGACAGCGCCCACAGATGGAAATATGGATGTTTCTCGATTATCAGTTGCCCACCGAGGATACCAAAAATGCGTTTTGGCAGTATGTCGGCCGGCTTGGACTTCAATCCAGCTTAAAGCTGTACCCGAATACGCCAAACCGGGAAATGCCTTATTATTTATCGCGGGTCGGTGATTCCGGGGGGTTGCTAATCTCCACTTCGACCCTGGAAGGATTCGGCTATGCCGTCGCCGAGGCGCTGGCTTGCCGTTGCCCTGTCCTAAGCACCGATTCCGACGGCGTCCGACTCTTTATTAAACATAATGAAACGGGGAAATTCTTCGCTTACCCGCAGGTCGGCCAAGCGGTTGCCGGCGCGCTGGAGCTCATGGACCATCATGCGCAGCGGGAGAAGATCCGCAACTTAGGACAACAGCTTATCCATCAGTGGTTGTCGCCGCAGCAATACGCCGACTCGTTCCGCCAAATGCTCAAACGTTTAGGGGTAAACTGAAGAGAACGTCAGAAGAACCTCCAGGTCGCTGGAGGTTCTTTGCACGGCAATTTTTTTTGTAAAAATACATATACTATTGGGGAGGCGCCGCTTCTAAAGCCTGCTTCAGTTTTTTGGCGTTCTCGAGAAGCCCAGGGTCGTCTGGCAAATACCGAAGCGCTTCCTGATTATGCTCATAGGCCTTTCTTAAATGGCCAATCCGGGCATAACACAAGCACAGCCGACTATGCGGGAGCCAGGTCCGGGACGCCGCATGTACGATAGCCGTCCAACTGCCCCCATGATTCGCGTTCTGCAGGGCCTGGACGTACCAATAAACAGCCAGGGTCCATTCCTGACGGTCCTCCATACATTTACCAATAGCACAACAGATTTCCGGCTGTGGAATTTCAAATTGGAACGTTTGCAGCAGCATCTCCAGCTTCTCCCGATCCCGGCCCAAATGACCATAACAATCGCTTAAACGGGCGCAGGTCAGGACCAGATCATCCCGATTCGCCTTCGGGTCGAGGAGGAACTCCGCAAAATGCGGCACCGCCTCCTCATATCGTCCCGCATCGGCTAGTTCACATGCCAAATGAAAACGCAAGCGTCCCTCCAGCACGCCGCCGGAAGCCAAATAATGTTCGATGATCTTCAAATTCCGGCCGGAATGGTTTCCTGTTCCGCGATGGGTCACGGCGATATCCATGAATAGCTGTTTCCCATCCGTGACATTCAGATATTCGTGTACAATGCCGATCCAGCGATAGTTTCGGCTTCGTTTGACCAACCGATTCCGCCGAGTCAAAGCTAGCGGCTCTCCGGTCTGCTCCTGCTCACGGAGCACATAATTCATCAAGACCGCGTCGATATCAGTCGTTAATTCTTGCTTCAACCGCTGAAGTTTGACGCGATTCGGTTCGGCAAAGACGTCGTCGGCGTCCATCCAGAGAATGTAATCACAGGTTGCTTGAGAAAAGGCGTAATTCCGCGCGGCGGCAAAGTCATCCCGCCAGGCAAAATCAAAGATTCTCGCCCCATATTCCCCCGCCACCTCCTTGGTGCGATCGGTCGATCCCGTATCAACAATGACGATTTCATCCACCAAATCAGCGACGGACCTAAGACATCTGGGGAGATGGGCCTCTTCGTTTTTGACGATCATACATAAGCTGAGGGTGATCAGTTCAGGAACCCTCCCTCCCGCAACAGTTCGGCAACCTCTGCTTTATCGAGCAAAGACGCATTGGAATGGTATTCGGAGAACAGGTCGCGGGGAAGATGAGCATAATGAGCGACAAGTTCCTTAGAGCCTGGAGGAAGGATGACGTAATATTGATCGCTATATTTCAGGGTGTAAGGTGCCTCGTACCGGGAAACCAACACCTCATGCAGCTTCTCCCCGGGCCGGATCCCGATTTCCTGAGCAGGAACGCTGTGCCCGAGATAATGCTCCGCCAGCACCTCGGCGATATCGACGATGCGGCAGGCCTTCATTTTCATCACGAACGTTTCGCCCCCGATGGCCGTCGTGGCCGCCTTGAGGAGCAGATCGATCGCCTGAGACAAAGTCAGGAAAAAACGGGTCATCTCCCGAACCGTAAGGGTTAAAGCTTTGCCCTCCCGCAGCTGATTGATGAATAACGGAACAACGCTGCCGTTCGTTCCAAGCACGTTCCCCCCGCGAATACAAGTAAACCGGGTATGTTCGCTTAAATCGTTCGCGCGAATCATTAATTTTTCCCCGATCGCTTTGGTCATTCCGTACGTGTTGGTCGGGTCGACCGCTTTGTCGGTGGAGACGTCGATCACTTTAATGACCTTATGCGCAATACTCGCGCGAATAATATTTTCCGTTCCGAGCACATTGGTCTTGAGCGCTTCTTCCGGCTGATATTCGCAGACCGGCACATGCTTAAGCGCGGCGAGATGAAAGACATAATCGACTCCTTTACAGGCCGCATCCACCGCTGCGTAATCGCGAACATCGCCGATCAGATACCGCAAGGAGGAGTGCCCGCCAAATTCCCGCTGCATCAAGACCTGTGCGTATTCGTTTCTCGAGAAGATGCGGATTTCCCGTGGCCCCTCCTGCAGCAGCCTCCTTGTCAACATTTTCCCCCAGGATCCGGTTCCCCCGGTAACTAGAATGGTCTTGTCTTTAAACATCTCTTTACCTTCCTTTCGGACTATATTCATCTCAATCTTCCCGTTGTTGGAACCGGCCTAACGCTTTGCGGGTCCCGATTTCCCGCCCCCCAGCGTAACAATTCGCGCGTTGCCATGTAAGCCAGCCGTAGCATTTCGCGTATCAAAGACTAGGGGGGCGTGATGGACGATGTCCTGCAACGGTAATCCGTGGTGATGAACCGCCAAGATCACACCATCCGAAGAGGCCAGTCGCTCCTTCGTTAATTCCACCGAACGCATCTTGGCTCCGCCGACCTCCGCTTCCGGAATTAGCGGATCATGATAATCAACCTTCGCCCCTGCGTCCCTCAGCAGCTGCAGAATTTCGATCACGCTCGATTCGCGGATATCGGCAACATCTTCTTTAAACGTAATGCCAAGTACCAGAATTTTCTTGCCGGCAAGGGATGTAGAGTTCAGCTCTTCTTGCAGCCGGGAAACGATGTAGGCCGGCATTCCGCGGTTGATTTCCGAGCTGATCTCAATAAACGAGCTGGCCGCCCCAACCTGCTGAGCTTTCCACTGCAGATAGATCGGATCAACCGGAATGCAATGCCCGCCAACGCCAGGGCCAGGGTAAAATGCTTTGAAGCCAAACGGTTTGGACGAAGCTGCCTCTATCACTTCCCAAACGTTGATGCCCAGGTTATCGCATAGTAATGCAAATTCATTGATGAAAGATATATTGACGAAACGAAACGTGTTTTCCAGCAATTTAGCCATTTCTGCCGTCTCGGTTGAGGAGACCCGCACAACAGTTTGGAAAGCTGCGAGATACAGTTCCTCCGTCCGGTCGGTGCAGGCGTCCGTAATTCCGCTGACGATCTTGGGAATATCCCGCAGCGAGTAGCGGCGGCTTCCAGGATTAACACGTTCCGGAGAGAAGCCGACGAAGAAATCAATTCCTGGGGTAAGTCCATTTTTTTGCAGGAGCGGTAAGATGACTTCCCGGGTGGTCCCGGGGTAAGTAGAGCTTTCCAGTGCAACCAATTGTCCGGGTTGAAGATGTTCCCCTATCTTATCAGCGGCATCAATCAGATAGGTCATATCCGGTTTATGTTGGTCCGTCAATGGGGTCGGAACACAAATAATAATTGCCTCCGCGCTCGATATCCCGCCGAAGTCCGAGGTTACTGTCAGTTGCTGTGTTTCGACATAACGTTTGATTTTTGCTTCCGGAACGTCTGCGATGTAACTTCGTCCCGCTCGTAAGAGCCCCAATTTATTCTCGTCCTTGTCGAGGCCGATCACGCGAAAGCCCTGGTCCAGATACGTCTCGGCTAACGGCAAACCGACATACCCCATACCGACGATGGCGATGATACGTGTCAAAATTCATCTCCCCTTTCGCATTGAATTGTATGAGCAAAGGACATTCCTCGAGTTATTCCTCTCAAGGAGCTAGGCCAAGATCGAACCTATCATTTCAAGAAGCTGCAGGGTACGAACCGAGGTTGTATGTTTCTCTCGGACAAACTCATAACCTTGCCGGCTGATCTTAACCCGTAATGATTCGTTCTTCGGGTGCAGATAGAAATGAATTTTGGCCAGGAAATCCCGCTCGGTCGCAGCGACATAATGGACGTCGTGCTTGAACCCGAGTCCTCGCAAATCGGCATTTTCGGAAGCAAGCAGCAGCGTATTACACGCAGGCACTTCGAAGTATTTGCGCAGCGGATAGTGGTATATCGAATCACAGGATAAGAAGATTTTGGCTCGGTTCACTTCAAGCGCAAAGCCGTGCGCCACAAGCGCTTGGGGTTCGGATCCGAAATTCGTATACCCGGGGTGATTATGGGATACGAAGCTGGGATGTCGAGACAAAGCCGTTTTCATCTTATGGCGAAGCGGGTACACCTTAGGGTTAGTTGCTCCCATGAGCAGGATATTGATGTTCTTCCGGCGCTGGTAATCTCTAAACACGGTTGGCTCTACAAAATGAGGGAGCCAAAACAAACGACCCTTGAATTCGGGGTACCGTTCCCGGAACGCTTGCCGATACATCACAAAGAGGTTTGCTGACGGGAATCGCCGCATAAACTCCCGGCGTTGTTCTGGCCTAGCATGAAGATCGTGCATGACCATACCCCAGGGCACCTTCAACTGGGCAAGCCCATGAACCGGAGGACAATGTGAGGCATGAAATATGTCGTTAAACAGAACGAAATCGGGCTGAAAGGGGGCCCGCCGAAGAATTGCTTGCACCTCTCCGCCCTTATGATCTAAAGCCACATCGGCATGTTTTCGTAATTCCAATTGCATGTAGTGATAATTCCGTTCCAGATAGTGACTGAAGTCCTTCGTCACAAACAAAATTTTTAACCGCTTCATCCCTTCAAATCCTTTACTATAGGAGGTCTTCATCACGCATTTAGCAGAAAACCTGCCCGGGACAACCCGAGGCAGGTCTTCTGGGCATAACCTAACCCTGTTGGGCAATGCCTGCAAATGATTCCGGACCATTACGGATTGCTGTTGTAGCTCCGGAAATATAGGACGTATATATCGTTTCAGGAGCGGCAGGAGCCAGCAAATCGGCAGCTACGAAGGACGTGACCTCCGTCGACGTGGCACTATTGACGACGCCATCGAGGGTAAAAATGACATTGGCTGGAGCAAACGTCAAACCGCGGACGATTTCGATCGTAAACGTATCGCCGACGTCTCCCAGAACTCCAACAGATCCTGACAGAATGACGATTGGATTCGGAACATTCTGCGTCTGCAGGCCGATAACCCCGAACAATGCGGGAGTATCTGTAAGCGGAATCCCAGGAAAACCGGGCTGGTTGGAGTTTACGGAGCTTCTGGCATCAAGAAAGACACCCATCTCTTAATCACCACCTTCTTTTAATCTAGTTCAGGTTATGATCAGAGTACCGTTTTGGTATAGACAACTTGATCAAGATAACCGCTTATTTTGTCTCTCTTCCGATCAAAGTCCACTTCAATGGCTTAAGAAGTAGCGATGAGATGAGTCAGTGCATCACGATAGCGGTTCTGAAGGAAAGCAATCTCCGCCGTGATCGCCGCCTGATGGCGCAACGTTCCCATCCCCGAATGGCGACGGTAAGACACTAACGGCACGTTTAAATAAGGAAAGGCGGCTCGGGACAGCAGCACCCGATGCCACAAATCGTAATCGTGGGTGTACGGCAGGGCCTCATCAAACAGACCCACGCGTTCAATCAAACTGCGACGAATCATTACGGTACAGCCGTTAACCGGATTACCGCTGTACAACGTGTTCGCCAGCTCCCGCATCCCCAAAGGCTGCATGCCTGCATTGTATTGGGTGATTCGTCCATATTCGTCGATATAATGGAAGTTGGTATGGGAAATCTCCGCGCCTTGCTCCCGCATGAAATTCAATTGAACCGCAACCTTCTCCATTGAGAACATATCGTCCGAGCTAAGCCAAGCGATATACTCTCCGGAGGCATGACGGATTCCGTGGTTAAGGGCGGAGGCGGTCCCTCCATTGGCTTTGCCCAGATAATAAATATGTCCGCGATACGGAGCGAGCCGCTCGGCGTGAAGGGTCGAACCGTCATCGACGACGATAATCTCCGTATGCGGATACGTTTGATTCAGCGCGCTTTGCACCGCCTGCTCAATATACGGACAGTTGTAGAACGGAATAATAATGCTTACACGTGGATTCATGACGAAGCGCTTCCCTCCTTGCGATAATAGTCCAGTACCTCCAGCAGAGATTGTTCCCAAGCCAGGCTTGCGCGCCAGCCCAGAGCCCCAAGCGCTTCGGGAAGGAGCGGCTCGGAGCTAACAAGAAGTTCGCCTCCTGAAGGGGAGCCGATCTGTATATTCAAATCCGAGACTTCCGTCAGCTTCGCGAAATCCTCCGCCAGTTCAGCCAAGCTCTTCTCCCGCCCCGAACAAACCGGATATACCTCACCAACTTCACCTTTACGCAGCAAAATTTCGTAGGCGTCCACCGCGTCGCGCACATCGAGGAAATCGCGCCGGGCCTCCCCGGACGACAAGAAGAAGGGGGGAGGAGACTCCCCTCGCTCTAAACGGACGATATGCCGGGCAAGCAGAGAGCAGATGCCCGTGGATGGCCCGGCTCCGATTAAGTTGCCCGGTTCGGCTATCATAACGTCAAGACGGTACAGCTTCCCCCAGACCAGCGCCGCAGCCTCTTGCAGCGATTTGCTTAATCCATAAGGGTGCGTTGGGTGGAGCGGCCTCTCCAGTCCGAATTTGAGTCGTGAGCCGGCGACAAGAACGCGGGTATCCCGCAAACCGAAAGCCTGCAGGGCATCCAGCAGGTGCAGGGTTGTCATCAAGTTGCTTTCAATATAAAGAAGCGGTTCGCTCCAGGAATCCGGGACCGAGTTCTTGCCGCCCAGGTGCAGTACGAACTGCGGCTGAGTCTGATCTATGATGCGTTTGACTCCCGCTTTGTCTGTCAAATCGCAAATGAGGTACTCGACACCTTCGATGACAGGAAGTCCGGCTTCACTTCTCACTAAGGCAAAGACCTTATATCCCTTGGCGGCAAGGCGGCGGCTGGCGTGGCGGCCGGTAAACCCGCCGGCCCCCGTGACCAGAACCCCCGCCCCGTCACCCATGCCGTCTCATCCATTCGGCCATTTCCTCCAACATCTGCTGGAATGAAGGAAGGGGGACCGCCGCGTCCGGACGGGTGTTCACCAGCGTCCGATCGAGGGCGGGACCATCGTCCGGTTCGATCTGAATGTTGGTTTTCCCCCAGATCTCTTGAAATAGATGAAGCATCTCAAATTTGCTGACCACTTCCGGATGAGCCAAATGAACCAAACCGGATACTGGACGATCCAGCAGCCCTTCGATCGTCTTGGCCAACTGCACCGTGGTCACGCCGTTCCATTTAACCCGGCGATAACCGGATACCTTGCCCTCCTGGCTCATAAACCACTGGAATAATCCGATGCCCTGACGGCGGATTTCCGGTCCAATAATCGAGGTTCTGATCGTCAGGTGACCTTCGTCTCGCACCTCTCCGAGCGCTTTGGTCAGGGCATACGTCGTTACGCCATCCGGTTGATCATCCTCCCGATATGCGCCGCGGTCGCCGCGAAAGACGCAGTCCGTACTGATGTGAATCAAGCGCGCGCCTGTTCTATCCGCCAAATGCCGCAATCGATGGGGGAGAAAGCCATTGATATGGTAGGCCATGATTTTGTCTTGATCGGCAAACTGGTTCAGCACCCCAACCGCATTAATAATGACTTCGGGACGAACCAGTTGAACCGCCTGATCAACAGCAACGATATCACCGGCATCCAAGATCAGCGAGTCCGGGTCCCCGGGATCGCGAGAGGTATAAAACACCTGATGTCCCCCCTGCTCTCGGAAATGCCGTACCAGGACATGACCCGCCATACCGTGGCCCCCGAGGATCAGCATTTTCATGAAAGAAATCCTCCTTTATCCAGCATGCTGTGGATCTCTTCCATGCTCATCAACTCATGCTCCGAGCTCAACTCGCCGAAGGAGACGAGCGGCAAGTGTCCGTACCGCTCCTTCAAACCCGCGATTTCCAGCGCAGGCAAGATGACCAGGTACTCCTTGTCATAAACAACGGTCGAACGGCTTTCGTATTCGCTAAGCAGCAGCTCGTGAATGCGTTCCCCGGGCCGAATCCCTGACTCCGTAATCGATACGTCCGATACGCCGGAATCTTCGATCAGCACCTTCGCCAGCTCCACGATCCTGCAGGTCGGCATCAGCATGACGAAGATTTCGCCCCCCACGCTTTCCCGAGATGCTTTAAACAGAAGCTGGATCGCTTCCGGCATCGTCAGGAAGAACCGGGTCATTTCCATATCGGTGATTCGGACCTCTTTCTTCTCACGGATTTGCTGCTTGAACAGATGGATCACACTGCCGTTCGTGCCCAGTACATTACCGCCCCGAATGCACACAAACCGGGTTTCTTCCTGGAGAAGATTGGCATATACGACCAGCTTTTCGCCGATGGCTTTGGTCATCCCGTAGAAGTTAGACGGATTGGAGGCTTTATCGGTAGAGATATAGAGGACTTTCTTGACTTTGTTCTCAATGGCGGCTTCGATGACGTTTTGCGTGCCGACTACATTCGTTTTCAGCGCTTCGCCCGGTTGCTCCTCGCAAATAGGCACATGCTTCAAAGCAGCCAGATGATAAACGATGTCCACGTTCCGGCAAGCCGCCGTCAGCGCTTCCTTGTCACGGATATCCCCAATTCGAAACGTAAGACGCTCGTCGCCAAAAGCTCGGCTCATGGCGACCTGGGCCGCTTCTCCCCGGGAATACACAATGATCTCCTTCGGCGCCTGAGGGAGGAGCTGACGGATCAGCTCATATCCCCAGGAACCCGTCCCCCCGGTGACCAGAATCACTTGATCTTTAAACATTCAATTTCCCTCCAAGCACGAATTTGACCACTTTTTGCGAAACCTTCTCCTCCAGATAGCCTTCGGGACAAGGCCAAGAACGCTCCATCCCCGCCATCATCTCCGCCGCTTCAGCGATTCTGCGGGCGTCCACGCCAGAAACGACGTTACTGCCACAATCCACCGTTTCCGGCCGCTCCGTGGTTCGGCGAATCGTTACCGTAGGCACCTGCATGATGCAGCATTCCTCTTGAACCGTACCGCTGTCCGTCAACGCGCATAACGCATGTTTCTCCAGCTTCACGAAATCGAAAAATCCAAACGGCTCATAAAACTCGACCAATGGATGCATTCCCAGCTTCAGATCACGTTCAATCCGCGATCTCGTGCGGGGATGAATGCTGCAAATCAACCGCTTGGAGGAGGCGGCCGCTACCTGGTTCAATCCCTCCATAATCGCGTGCAGGGAAGCCGGCCGATCGACGTTCTCGGCGCGATGGGCTGTTACGAGATAATACTCTCTATCTTGTAGACCCAATCGCTGCAAGATATCGCTCGCTTCAATCTGCGGCTCGTAATACTTCATCACCTCATAAATCGGATTACCGGTCAGTACGATGCGGTTACTTGGAACGCCCTCAGCGAGCAGATGAGCTTTGCTCTGCGGGGTATAGGGCATATTGATGGTCGACACCGCATCGATGGCTTTCCGATTCTTCTCCTCGGGAACCTCCAGGTCAAAGCAGCGGTTACCCGCTTCCATATGGATCGCCGGGTACCCCAGCCGCTCGGCCAGCACAGCGCATAGTGCGCTGTTCGTATCTCCCAGCAGCAGTACGCGATCCGGGCGTTCGATATCCAATATTCGCTCCAGCTGGGCAAACATGGCCGACAGCTGGCTGCCCAGCGTCGTTTGATGATCTTGAAAGATATAGTCCGGTTGTCTCAATCCAAGCTCTTGGAAAAACACATCACTGAGACTGGCCGTAAAATTCTGCCCCGTGTGCACCAGCACATGGTTGTCGGCCCACCGGTCCAGCAGCGGGATGATCCGGCTAAGCCGGATGATCTCCGGCCGGGTTCCCAATATGGTCATGATCTTCACGGTCTCATCTCCTTGCCAACTTATGGCGCCCGCGCACGCGTTTCGTACGGGCTCTTGCTGTTCTCCGGCCAGACTTGCGGCGGTGACGGACCAATTTGCGAACGCGCCCTTTCCCGCCGCGCCGAGCGGACAAGCTTCTTCCTACACCGGATCTTCTCCTACGCAATCGTTTGGCTCGCTTCAGCTTCATCCTTCTCCGGCGTCCGGCTCTCTTGACAGATACCGAAGTTGCAGTTGGTTCGGGTTCGAGCGGCAACACCTCTGAGTCCGGAAAATGGAAATCCACTGCGTCCGGGGACGGCTCCGCCGGTTCGGGCAGGGGAACCACAACACCCGAAAGCCCTTGGATGCGCTGAACCAACCCTAGAAGCCGCGAATCATAGGCTGCCGGGCCGAATACCGCTTCCACTTGAGCCCGATTTCTCTCTCCCACACTACGAGTCAATTCCATGGAAGACAGCATCTCCGCGCATTTATCCGCGAGGCTGACGCTGTCCCGTGTCGGTACCAGGTAAGCCCCGCTGCCCACCGCCTCCAGAATCTCGCGTAAACCGCCCGAAGCATAAGCGACAACCGGTTTGCCGAAGACCATCGCCTCCAGCGCGGTTAACCCGAACCCTTCTGGCAGAATTCCCGGGACGACGACGATATCCATCGCGTTAAAGGCGGATTCCACATGGTCTTCAAAGCTCACGAATCTAAATCGATGCGGATACGCCGACCCCTGGACCGCCCGTTTTAAGTCCCGGTAATACTCCGACTGAATCTCCGCGCCAATGATGACGAACTTGACCTCCGGATATTGGCCTGCCACACTTAACGCCGCGGCGATGAAATGATCGGCCCCTTTCTCCGGAATCAAGTAAGAAGAGATATAACCCACTAGAACTTCCGTCGATTTGACTTTCCACGCGGCTCTCTTGTGCCAGCGCTGTGCCGGCCAGATGTCGGGGTGAATATCCTCGGGATTCCACGAAGGGTATAGCAGCGCCGTTTTGTCAGCCGCTTGCGTTCCCAAGAAGGGGAGCAGCACAGAATCGGAGATCCCGATGATCAGATCGCTGTATCTGTCGATCAAATTCACTGCCTCCGCGGTGAATTCGTTTGATGCAATGACTTCCGTGATCTGCCAAACAACGGGAATGCCCAGCTGTTTGGCGGCGATCGCCGACGAAACGTTGACGCTGGTATTCACAAGCACGGCATCCGGCCGCTCCTTATTCAGCAGCTCGACCGTTCGCCGCACCTGTTCGCTCCAGGCAATTGAGTGGAACTCCCCGGCCAGGTTGCCGTGCGGGGCACACATGCTGTAAAGCAGCCCGTTTTCGCACAAGAGGGTCCGAATGCCGTAACGTTTGGCCAAAACGGACAAACTGCCCTGCCGGGGAACTACAATCGTACAGTCGTAATAAGCCGATAGCTTCCTCGCATTGAACAACAACAATTTCTCGGCACCGGTTACGTTTCTGGAATTGCACACATGCGAAAACAGCAGCAGCTTCTTCTTCTCCGGCACGATTGCCCCTCCTTTCCTTGCGCGATTTCCGAGCGTTCCGGAACACGGGTATCAGCTGCAGGAATCACCCGAAAATCACAGACATCAGTTGATCCAACCGATTGGCGTAGGTGTGATCCCGCAAGGTTCGATCCAGTGCGCGCAGAGCGATTTCCCGCCGTTCTTCCTCGTGGGTCAGGTAATAACGCACTTTGTCGACCAATTCCTCCGGCGAGGAGAAGGTTTCGATCTCCACACCCGGACGGTAAAACGAAGTTAAATCGTCGCGCGCATCAACCAATTGGAGCGTGGCGCAGGCCGAGATTTCAAATGTCCGCGGATTCGGCGATGCCGCCGGAATACCTGCCTTGTTGTTATTGACATACTCCTCGGACGGGGAACGATGCAGGTTCAAGACGATTTTGGACCCGCTGTATACTTCGGAGGTCTCTACCGGCCCCATCCACTTGCCCAGCTCGATGCGGTCCGCATAAGCCGGGAACTCGGGCAGGCGATCCCACCAGATGCCGTTAATCAATAAGCCTTGCTCCATGAGCGCAGGAAGGACGGGTTGAAGATAGATCACCCGATTCCAGTAAGCCGAGCCAATAAAACTTAAATTACGACGGTGCGGGGAAGGAATTAAGGTTGGCCGGTAGTGTTCGGGAAACGCTGCAAACGGCAGATAATGAACCTGGCTGCAGCCGGCAGCGCGATAGGGTTCGACGCAGTTTCGTTCGAGCGTAAATACATAGTCGTAGTGAGCGCTCAACGGAATCGTCAGGTCCGTGTAATAAGGATCATCCGTAAACCAAACGGCGGTCGGAATCCCCATCGCCCGCACGGCGTTCAATTGCTCCACAGGGAGCTCCAGCCCGTCGAGAGCGAGCAGCAGATCCGGTTTATGCTGCGCTGCCAAATCCGAAATCGGGTCGCCCGGCACAGCGGCGATCAACTCTGTTGTTAACGTGCGAAGCGTGGAAGATACCGCCTCGTCGAGCGGAGAATACGGAAACCCTTTCCCCGAGCTGACGTATAACACTTTCACTTTGCGGACCGGAAAAGCCGGCCGCGGTTGACTCACAATATAGCTGGCTCTCCCTCTTAGGTACCCCTCGGCGTATCCGTCGCGGAGCCCGTTCTTTCTTCCGCTCTCAGCTGGGTCCAATACGATTGAAGTCATCTGTCCAGCCGCTTCCTCAATAAACATAATGTCACTCCTTTTAGGGTTGGTTCTTGAACCAGCTTTCAGCAATTGCGTCCAGCAGACGACTGACCCGATCCGAATAGGTATGGGCGGTCGTCGTCGTCCAGAGAGAGCGCCAGCCGATCAGCCGCCGTTCCTCCTCGTGTTCAAGGTAATAACGGATCTTCGCCTCGAGCTCCACTTCATCCCGGAACGTCTCGATGTCATAACCCGGTTGGTAATAAGAGACCAAATCGCTGCGGATGTCCGTAATCTGGAAAGCACCGCAGCCGGCGATTTCATAGGTACGCGGATTAATCGATCCCCCCGGGGTATCCCGCCCGTTCCGGTTATCTTGGCCCGCTTGTGTAGGGCGGTGGATGTTGAGTACGATTTTGGAGGCGTTGTAATAACGAACCGTCTCCTCAACAGGAATCCAACCCGGGCGGATAAATCGCGACAACAGTTCGTAACGGGGCAGTCGGTCCCAATGAAACCCGGCGATCAGCACCCGTTTGTCCTGCAAGAACGAACTTAAGCGGTCGAATAAGCCAACTCGGTTCCAAAAAGCATTGCCGATAAAACACACGTCATAGCGATATTCCGGTTTGGCCGGAAGGGGCCGGAATTGACGCGGATTGGCAGCCAGCGGAAGATGGTGAACGCTTCGAATTCCGAGGGACCGATAGAGCGGCACGCATTCGATTTCGTGCGTAAACACCACGTCGTAGCTTAAAGCCAGCGAGATCGAATCGTCGGTAAAGTAAGGGTCATCGACGAACCAAACCGCGGTACGTATACCCATACTCCTGATCTGTGCTAATTGCGAGACATGGTCAGGCGGAAAGACATGCAGCGAATTCATCACCAGCACCAGATCGGGATGAACGCGCAGCGTCTCCTGCAGCATCATTTCCGGAGAGGCGACGACGCACTCGCGTGCAAGCTCTGTGAGCGCCGCTTGAACCCCCGCGTCGATCGCGTCGAACCCCTGGGGCACGTAGAGCACCCGCAGATCCACTTTCGGCCGGGAAACCGGCGGAATTCGTTCGAGTACGGCCTGGCACCCGCCATACCGAATCCCTTCTTCGTATCCGGCTTGATAAGCCTCGCCGTAGCGGTTTTCCTTCACGTTCTCCAAGATTCTTCATCCTATCTTCGTGGAATTCTATCTTGCGTTCCTGGGTCTTAATAAATATATGCTGAGGGGACACGTGCATCATGGACGACTACCCGCCCGCCTGATAAATTGGCGAATGCCGCCGCCCGCCGCCGAGATGCGAAGAC
>NZ_JALPRK010000016.1 GCF_023195895.1 Paenibacillus mellifer | reverse complement strand
AGACGGAGAGATCTCCGTCTTCTTCGTTTTTGTTCTTCATTACAGAAGGATCGTACGGCTCACGATAACGAGCAGAATGAACAATACCAGAATTGTACCCGTAGAGGTCCAGAAACCTCCGCCATATCCAACACCGGACATGTGATAACCTCCTTTGATGATGATGGTGATGTTTTGAAGTTACGGTATATACTATGGCACAGAAGCCCTCTAAGATTAGACACTTACCTATGGCGAAGCAAATTAGGCGCTGGAACGAGTTGGACGAATCATGTATAGTTAATATAGGCAGAGTTATTGCACTATACAATGCTTGAGAGGAGATCTTTACTTGGAATACAAAGGTTTTATGGGCGGATTTTATAGAATCACCGAATGGATTATGCGGATTGCCGGCAGCAACCTGTTATGGCTGCTGTGCTCATCACCGTTTATGATCGTACTTGCAATGAAGCTGTTACTGGTGCTGCAGTCGCCGACTCCTCAACCGGAGACCTTAACGATTTGGGTTATGGGCATTTTGGCACCGTTTACACTGTTTCCAGCAACCTCCGCTTTATTTTCCGTGACTCGGAAATGGGTGATGGGCGAAAGCGACTTGAGTATTATTAAGGTGTATTTCAAAGGGTATAAAGAAAACTACAAGCAAAGCATGATCGGCGGCATTTTCTATACGCTCTTGTTTGCGGTTATGTACGTGGATTATGAAGTCTACATGAACCAGATGAACAATCTGCAGATGATCGGCATGGTGATGTTGTTCTTCCTGCTGATCTTGTTCCTGTCGTTGTTTAACTTCTTCTCACTGGTATCCCATTACCATCTGGGCGCAATTCAATTAATCAAGAACGCGATCCTGTTCACGATTCTTCGGCCGTTCCGGACCTTGTCCACGCTGATTTGCGCCGGTGTCCTAGGATTTCTGACCTTGCGCTTTGGCTGGCTGATTTTCTTCGGCTTCGGCAGCTTGACCGCTTTCGTTGCGTTCTACAACTTCTATATTGCTTACAACAAGATTCAGGAGAAGGTGGAGCGGATGCGCCAGTCCGATGATACGTCGAATGTCAGCAGTTCCGCGCAAGACGACGAGGATTTGGCCTTGGATCTGCCAACGAGTGAGGAGAAGGAAAAGGATTGATTTTTCGACCTGACCTTCCCATCATCTTCCTTGCCCAGTGAGTTTACATTTGCTTAACGAAGCCGTATAATGGGTTTACGTCCTGCGATGTACGTTTCGGTTTCAGTTATTTTGAACCAATGACGGTTATCTCGGGAGACCTAAATTGCGCCATGGCTGAAAGGCCCTATCCATTGGATGTGGGGACTTCAAAAACGTCGCTGCGGTCACCCACCTGCGGGTGCAGGTTCGAGATAATGTAATCGGACGGCATAGGCGGGTCTATGATGTAGTATGTGAGCGGCACCTTGTCCTCTTTTCATGAAGAAAAGGGACAAGGTGCTTTTTTTGTTTGCGCCGAAATGCTCATGCTCGCTTTTGTTTGTCATCTAAGAATGTTAAACTAATAATTAAGAAAAAGTATCCCTATGTAACATGGGGGCCAGGAACGTGAAGGAGGAAGAACAGTTGTCATTCAAGAGAACGCTTACCGGCATTTTCCGCAGCCAGGAAGGAACCAGCGACCGTGCGAAGGTGCCCGAACTCAAAACCAGGTATTATTCATTGTCCAAAGAGAAATGCTGGGAGGAAGTCTCCTCGACCTTGAAAAAAATCCCCGGCTATAAAGTCCTGCATGAGGTGCAGTCCGTTGGTGAGATTACGTTGGAGAAACGGACCAGCCTTGGGCGCGTGATGGATATCACCGTCTCCATCGTATCCACTGGTCCGGTGCGCAGCGCGGTTGATATTTATTCCGCGACGCGTGGATCGATGGGAGACCTGGGCGCGAATTATCGTAACATCCTCCAGCTCTTCTCGGTGTTGGACAAGAAGCTGGCAGCCCATAAAGTGTCCTCGAACTTGTAAAATTCGTTAAACAACGCAAAAAAAAAGCGAGCAGGGAGAAACCTCTCCTACTCGCTTTTCGTTTAGGTTCCGGTATTAAGAGAGCAGCGCTTTAACGGCAGCCACCGGTTTTTCGTAATCCGGATGCTCGGTCATTTCCTTCAATACTTCCACGTATTGAATTTTGTTGTCTTTATCCAGTACAAACACGGCACGCATGTCGAGCGCGAACTCTTTGATCAGCACGCCATAGGCTTTGCCGAAGGAGTTGTCTTTGTAATCGGACAAGGTGACTACCCGATCAACGCCGGCGGCACCGCACCAGCGGGCTTGGGCAAATGGAAGATCGGCGCTGACGGTCAGAATAACCACGTCTTCGCCAAGGCCGGCGGCTTCCTGATTAAATCGGCGCGTTTGCGCGTCGCAGACGCCCGTATCGAGCGAAGGAACCACACTGATCAGCTTGATTTTGCCGGCGTAGTCCTGCAGCGTGGCTTCTTCAAGCAGGTTTTTATTCAAGCGGAAATCCGGAGCCGTGTCGCCGACGTTGAGTTCCGGGCCGATCAGCGTGATCGGATTGCCTTTAAAAGTAGCTACATTTGCGCGTTCTTGGGCCATGTTCATTTCCTCCTAGACAGATGGATTTATTCAATCAAATTTAATTATAATCGTTTTGAAAAGAAAATGTCCAACATTAGGAAAAACATAGGTAAGGAGGATTCCGATGATCTTCTTAAGATACGAAAGCTGGAGAAGTTACCTGCGGTATTATCCCGTGACCTGCTTGCTTTTGGCTGCCAATATCATCATGTTTATCGTACTTGCAATGAACGGGGGTTCCACGAATCCTAATGCGCTGCTTAAGTATGGTGCGCTGACCAATATTCCCGAGTTGGCCGGCCAGGGCTGGCGGTTGTTTACTTCCATGTTCCTGCACCGGGGGTTCGACCACCTGTTTTCGAACTCCTTTGCGATCCTGGTATTTGCGCCGCCGCTGGAGCGTTTGCTGGGTTGGTGGCGTTACGCCCTTCTCTACTTGGGCAGCGGCTTGGTTGGGAACCTGATCAGCATGGGACTCCACCCGGTCGGTACGGATATTCATATCTCCGTTGGGGCGTCAGGCGCTGTCTACGGCGTGTATGGTGCTTTTCTCTATATTGCCCTACTGCAGCGTCATCTGATGGATGAGAGCTCGCGAAAAACGCTGTACAGCCTATTAATTATCGGGGTAATCTATTCGGTATTGGTTCCAAAGATCAATCTGGCGGCTCATCTCGGCGGACTCGTCGGAGGGTTCTTTATCTATGGGTTGATTATCCGATTGTTAAAACGGCGTTGAACCTAAGGAGTGTAAATGGTACATTAAATTTAGAATGGTTCGGAGCACATGCGAAATGGAGCGATCAGATTCGTGGAATTAAGACAACTGCAATATTTTGTGAAAGTGGCGAAAAAAGAGCACGTGACTCAGGCTGCCGAGGAGCTGCATGTCGCTCAGTCGGCGGTAAGCCGGCAAATTCACCAGCTCGAGCAGGAGCTTGGCGTTAATTTGTTTATGCAGAAGGGCAGGAATCTCCATCTCACCGCTGTTGGGCAGCTGTTCTGCAGCCGAGTGGAGATGATTCTTAAGGATCTCGACCGGGCCGTGAGCGAGGTGCACGAATTTCTCGATCCGGAGCAGGGGGAAATCCGGTTAGGGTTCCCGAACAGTCTGGGCATTCATATGATTCCTAGCGTCGTGGCGGAATTCCGCAAGCTGTACCCGAATGTGAAGTTTCGTTTTAGACAAGGCACTTATCCTACATTAATTCGCGATGTCGTATCCGGGGAAATTGATTTGGCGTTTATCTCTCCGTTTCCGGAGAATCATGATCAAGTTACAGGTAATGTGGTCTTGACCGAAGATTTGGTGGGCATTCTGCCGCCGGGGCATCCTTTGGCCGGTGAGCAAAGCATCAAGCTAAGTCAACTCAAGGATGAGAAGTTTATATTGTTCAGCAAAGGGTATTCACTGCGACCGATTGTTTGGCATGCCTGCCTGGAGGCCGGGTTTACGCCGAAAATCGCTTTCGAAGGCGAAGAAACCGATACGATACGAGGATTGGTTGCGGCCGGTATGGGCGTCAGCCTGCTGCCGGAGATGGCACTGTTTCAAAGCTTTACGCTCCAGCCGATTCGAGTGAGGATATCTGAGCCGAAGGTGACGCGTACGATCGGATTAATCCATCGCGCCGACGAGAAGCTGCCGCTTGTGGCGCAATCGTTCCGGATGTTCCTGCTGGAATACTTTGGACTTCAGGTTGATACGCCGCCCAGTCAGTGAAATGAACAGTTATGTAAACGTTTGCTGGATGAAAGGATAACAAAAAGGCTGCACGATTCCTAGCCGGAAGGGCTCGGAAATCGTGCAGCCTTTATTATGTTGTACGATTTATTCGCGGTTGCTCGTGAAAATCAGAATGTAGCGAAGCAACTCCAAAATGGAGATCAAAGCGGCAGCCACATAAGTTAGAGCCGCGGCGTTTAACACTTTGCCGACCCCGCGTGATTCGTTGGGCGAGATAAATCCCTGTTCAAGCATCACCTTACGAGCTCGGCTGCTGGCGTTAAATTCGACCGGCAGAGTGACGATCTGGAACAAGACGGCGGCGGAGAAGAAGATAATTCCGAGCCCAATCAAGTTCAGCGCACCGAAGAGAAAACCGGCTAACAGCAGGAAAGGGGCAACCCCGGATGCAAAATTCACCAGCGGGAACATCCGATGACGCAACACGAGCATCGGGTATTTCTGCTTGTGCTGAATTGCGTGTCCGACTTCGTGACAAGCGACGGCGACTGCGGAAATGGAACTCTCGTAGTATACCGGCTCTGACAACCGGACCACACGGTGAATCGGATCGTAGTGGTCGGTCAGGGCTCCGCGTACCGGCTCGATCGGGACATCATAGAGGCCGTTGGCGTCAAGCATGCGTCTTGCGGCATCGTGGCCGGTCAAACCATATAGGTTTGATACCTTCGCCCATTTGTTAAAAGTGCCTTTGACCCGAAACTGCGCCCACAGGGACAACCCGAAAGCGATCAGAATCGGGATGAGCATCACGTCTGAATACATGAATCATTCCTCCATATGATTTAGTTGTCAAGGATGCAAACAGAGGTTGATTAGAAATATAGGTTAAGAAAAAGGCCCGTGGTTCATTAACAGCCGGATCGCTTCCATACACGCTAAGCTTTGCGGCAACAAATTCGCGAATGCGCGTTTGGCCTGATTCGGCTGTAAGCTGGAAATGAGCGGTTCCAGCTCCTTGACCTCACGTTCCAGCTGCTGCATATGGAGCTCCAGCGAACTCAGCTTCTCGGTCACTTGTACCTCATGAGTCACCCGATTCCATTGATCCAGCTTCTCGCGAATCTCTTCCAACGTATATTTCTCCTGTTTCATTTGATTAATACGTTCAAGCCTGGTTAAGGTTTCAGCACTGTATAAACGATAGTTGGTCTGGGTACGCTTCTCCGGGGAGATCAGCCCGAGCTTTGTGTAATAATCAATCGTCCGCTCGCTGACGTCGGCGGCTTTCGCCAATTCTCCGATCCGGTACAGTTTATTTACTCCAATTCCATCACCTCTTCCGCGATATCCAAAAGATTGCTTCTATAGTTATCTTATTTATTTTCATGATACTTAACAACAAGCATACAGTCAAACGTTATGCTTTATTTTTGTCAGTAACTATAGGACGATGTGTTCAATACCTAACATATTATGTTATATGATTTGCAATAAATCTATTTTTTTTCAAAAAACTATTGTCATTCCTACTTCTTTCGTCTTATAATCACTTTAACAATTCATTTTGTGTAAGGAAACTTAACATTAGGGGAGTGTTAAAGATGAAGAAGAAGTGGCTTTATGGTGGACTCATTTTTCTCGCATCATTTGCTTTTCCAGTATCGGCATTTGCAGCGGAGGGAGAGGTTACCGCTCCGGTTCTGGAGTTGGGCCTGAATTCGCTTTTCGTATTCGTCGCAGCGATGCTGGTGTTCTTTATGCAAGCTGGCTTCGCTTTGCTGGAAGCAGGTACCGTCCGGATGAAGAACGCCGGGCACGTAGCCGGCAAAACGGTCCTTACTCTAGGGATCTCCGTTCTTGCTTGGTGGCTGATCGGTTTTGGTTTCGCCTTTGGCGACGGTAACAGCTTCCTGGGTACGACCGGGTTCCTGTTCGGCGGTGAAGGGGATATCGGTTCCTTTAGCGTATTCGCCGAAATCGGCGTACCGTTAAATCTGATGTTCCTGTTCCAAATGGCGTTTGCTGCCGTATCGCTGGCGATCGCTTGCGGCGGGATGGCGGAACGTGCCAAGCTTAGCGTCTATATCATCTTCGGTACGATCTTTATCGTTATCATTTATCCGATCGTTGCTCACTGGGTATGGGGCGGCGGCTGGCTCGGCAATTTGGGAATGCAAGACTACGCCGGTTCGACGGTCGTTCACTTAACCGGTGCTACAGCGGCTCTTGCGGCAACCATTCTGCTTAAACCACGTCTTGGTAAATACAATAAAGACGGGAAGCCCAACAACATTCCTGGCCATAACCAAGTGTTGACGGTACTCGGCGTCATTATCCTGTGGATCGGCTGGTTCGGTTTTAACCCGGGCAGCGCATTAACTCCTTTGAACGATGGATTCTTTGGTTACGTCCTGATGACAACCAATCTGGCCGCTGCTGCCGGGGCTGTTGCGGCACTGCTCATCTCTTGGGCTGTAATGGGCAAATCGGATATTCCAAGTATGCTGAATGGCGTATTGGCTGCTCTCGTAGCGATTACTGGTTCTTGTGCTTTCGTTGACGCTTGGGCTTCCGTTATCATCGGTGCGGTTGCCGGGATCTTGACATTCTTTACGGCAAGATGGTTTGAACGCGCTGGGTTGGATGATCCGATTTATGCTTTCTCCGTACACGGGATCGCCGGGGTATGGGGCGCGATTTCCACCGGTTTGTTCGCAACACCGGAACTGGCTGAGAAGACGGGCGTAGGTAAAGCCGGCTTGTTCTATGGCGGCGGCTTCGGGCAATTGGGAGTACAGCTGCTTGGGGTGATCGGGACTTTCGCTTTCGTGCTTGTTCTGTCTTTCTTAGTCTTAGGGATCATGAAGTGGACGACGGGGCTTCGCGTCACAGAGGAAGAAGAAACAATGGGTCTGGATATCAGCGAGCATGGTACTTACGGTTATCCTGAACAAATGAACTTGCTGAACAAGAATACTTCGTCCGGCATTCCTGCCGAGTAAGTGAAGATATGGATCCTGGCGCCATACGCCTGGGAGAAGAAAGGAAGTTGGGGCCATGAGTCATGACACGGCCATGAACAACGCAAGCTTAAACGCGATCCGGTCCGCTGCGACTCCCGCGATGTTGAAGGCGGCTCGAGTCGATGAGCAGAACCGCTTATACGGTGAGCTGACATCGATGCCGATTCAAGCATGGAATCGGGAAGTTTCGGACCTGCATGATGCTGTCATGACCCAAGCTTGCCGATGCTGCGAAGAAGAAATGATTCGGGAGGGCTTCGGCCCTCCTCCTTCTCATTATGCCTTTATTGCTTTTGGAAGCGCCGGTCGAGCGGAACCGACATTATGGAGCGACCAGGATAATGGATTGATATACGGAGATGGCGATCCCGAACAACAGGAGACCTACTTTGAACATTTTGGCCGCAAGCTTTCCTTGATTCTTGAACAGGTTGGGTATCCGCCGTGTCCTGGCAGCGTCATGTTGTCCAATCCATTATGGCGTGGCAATCTCGCTTCGTGGGAGAAGCAACTGCTGGAATGGCGGGATATTCTGGCTTGGGAACAGGTTCGGTATTTGATGATTGCGGCGGATCTCCGCCATGTCTACGGTGATGCGGCGCTGACTGTCGGTTTGCGTAAAATGATGAAGAAGATCATGGAAGCGGATCAAGGAAGTGATCGTGATGTCGTAACGGCGATCCTGCGGAATACCGTCCGTCACAAAGCGGCGTTAAATATTCTCGGTCAAGTGATCACCGAACAGAGCGGCGAACATGCCGGTGATTTTGACGTCAAATACGGATTGTACATTCCGATCGTGAATGCCGTGCGTTATCTGGCTCTGCAGTACGGAGTCGAAGCTTCGGCGACTTGGGAACGAATATCCCAGCTGGTTCAGCTTGAGGCGGTTCCGACCCGCTGGCTGGAATCCTGTAGTCGGGCGTTTGAGACGGCGGTGAAGCTTAGATCGCTTGTCCCTCCAGAAACCGAAGACGGCTTGCTATCGGGCAGCCACTATTTGCCTCAAGTAATGTTAAAACAGAAAGAGCTCCGGCGCGAGCTGCGGGAATCACTCAGCATGGTCAAGGTCATGTACCGCACACTCCAAAGGCAGCACCGGTATGCGGAAAGGAAATGGTTATGAAAGAACCGATGAAGGGAAACGGTGGTTTTTGGGATGCTTTCAAGGGCGGCGGAGTGTCGCCAAGGATCGCCTCGATGCTTGGCGCACCCAGCGCGCAGCAAATCGCATTCGTTCGTTCTTTGACCAAAGGGCAGCGTCGTCCCGAGACGCTTCACGTTCCGCTGAGCGAATTGAAAACGGCGGTCTTCGATTTGGAGACGACAGGATTTCATTACCATTATGGTGATGAAATTTTGTCCTTTGGAGCGGTTAAGGTGGAAGGGGAACGCGTCAGCGAGGAAGTGTATTATTCCCTCGCCAAACCAGCTTGCCAAATTCCCGAACGGATTATCGAGTTAACCGGAATTACGCCAGAGATGGCCCAGTCCGCCCCCACGCTGTTAGAGGCGCTGCGTGAATTCATGGCTTTTGTTGATGACCGGGTGCTCGTTGCGCACGGAAGTGCGCATGATAAAGCCTTCCTGGACGTGGCGCTATGGAAAACAACTAAAGCTCATCTCGGGCACCGGGTGCTGGATACAATGATGATTGCCCGCAAGCTGGAGCCGGAGCGCCGCATCTCGGGAGGGCTGGACGAATGGCTGGCTGTATATGGGATCCCGGTTACTCAACGTCATCACGCATTAGAGGACTCTAAGATGACCGCTCGTCTTTGGATCGCATTAATCGACCGGTTAAGAGAACAGAATGTTTTAACTTTAGGTGATCTGTATACTTTTTTAAGTAAAACGTAACCTCGATGAGCTTGGACGTATTATCCTTCTTTACTATCCTGAAGGTGTACGGTCAGCAGAGTATAATCCCCGTCATTTGAATCGATCGCATAAGCCTGAATCCTGAAGCCGTCCGGTCCGCTGGACGGCTTGTCTTGTGCGGAGGGAGATCTGCCCCCAATCAGGTAGAGGCGAATTTGGGCCGCGAAGTTGGGTAGCTGACACAAATCCTCCGGGGAGGGCAACGGTGGTGAGTTAGGGTGGGTATGATAAATTCCGATCAACTGAGTGTCGAAATTGCTTCGGACCCAGACGGCGGGATCGAGCTCGAAAGAATGCAGCGGAGCCATAGAGTGATTGACGACGGGAAGGTAACGTTGGATGAATCCGATTTGACCGTCAAACGTTCCAAACAGAAGACCACAAGCTTCCTCAGGGTGCCGCTGTAAACCGTCGCTTAGCAATTCGTCCCGAACCTTCGGTGGTAATATCCAGAACTGATTCATTTTGCGAGCTCCCGTCTATGAATGAAGTTTCAGAGGTGTACCTTTTTCTCGATTCATTGTAACAAATCATTAAAAAAGGGTACAATATTTACGGTAACCGTAATCTTAAAAACAATTGAGGGCATAAAAGGACGGACACACACGATGAATCGTAATCGATGGATATTAGCGGCGCTGTTGGTGTTGCTGGCGATCGCCTTATTAGACCGAGGAGGACAGGACAGCTGGTTTTCGAATCTCACTGGCGGCTCCAAGGAAAGCGAGAAAGAGCCTTCTCTCAGTGCTATGGCGGCGGAGGGAGCACCGAAGCCGGGAACGGCTGCGCCGGCCTTTTCTTTACCGGGACTAGACGGGAAAACATACGAGGTTGGAGGCAAGCGGGACAAGGTGCTGCTGCTGAACTTCTGGGCTTCCTGGTGTGATCCGTGCAAGGAAGAAGCGCCTGAGTTAAAGGCATTGGCTGAGAAATATAAAGACTCCCTGGATATTTATGCTGTCAATGTCACGTTATACGATAAGCTGGATGAGGCGAAGGCTTTCGTCAAGGAATATGGCTACACTTTCCCGGTACTGTTGGATGAAAAGGAAGAGGTTTACCGGATGTTTAACGGTATTGCTTTCCCGACCAACGTATTGATCGACGAACAAGGTGTCATCCGCGAGGTAATCGTTGGGGTCATTCCGCCGGAAGAACTGGAAGCCAAAATCAAAAATTTGATTTAACGCAAGAAGGCCCGAATCACCAAGCAGTAGCGGTGGTTCGGGCCTTCATATTATTGCGGCGTTTGTTGGTATCAGTGGTTAACTAATCCCCAACCGGCGGAAGGAATTTCTTCATATCCCTCTCGTTTGGTTTGCCCCAGGAGAGCATATCGAATACTGTCAACGAGCGCTTCCCAGCTGGCTTCGATTACGTTGCTCGAGACGCCGACAGTGTTCCAGGAATTATGGAAATCCTGAGACTCGATCAGCACGCGCACTTTTGAAGCAGTGGCGTCTTTGTCATCGAGTACGCGCACCTTATAATCGGACAAGTGCATGTCTTTCAAGCCGGGATAATACGTGATCAGCGCTTTGCGGAGCGCGTTGTCCAACGCGTTGACCGGACCGTTGCCTTCGGCCGCGGTATAGATGCTTACCCCGTCAATTTTTAGTTTGACGAAGGCTTCGGATACGACCGGCCGGTCGGCCGTTTTCTCTACCAGCATCTTAAACGATTCGAAGATGAAGAGCTCCTTCAAATCTCCGTTAGCCTGGCGCAACAACAATTCGAGGGAAGCGTCTGCGCCTTCGAATTGATATCCCTGATGCTCCAAATCTTTGATTTTGGCGATGACCTGCTTGGTGTCCTCATTTTCTGGATCGAAGTCGATCCCCATCTCCTGGGCTTTGGAGAGGATATTGCTTTGTCCCGCTAATTCAGACACGAGCACACGCTGACGGTTGCCCACGAGTTCGGGAGCGATGTGTTCGTACGTCCGCGAATCACGAAGGATGGCAGAGACATGAATGCCGCCTTTGTGAGCGAACGCGGCGTTACCAACATATGGCTGATTGACCGGCATATGCACGTTGGCAATTTCACTGATGTAGCGGGCGGTGTTGGTGAGTTGCTTCAACCGGTCCGCTTCGAGCACTTCGTAGCCAAGCTTCAGTTGTAGATTCGGTATGATCGAGCAAAGGTTGGCATTGCCGCAGCGCTCGCCGTATCCGTTTATCGTACCCTGGATTTGCGTAGCTCCGGCACGAACGGCGCTCATTGAGTTGGCAACCGCCAGCTCGCAATCGTTATGCGTATGAATGCCCAGTTTAGAGCCTGGGATCGCGCCGGACAACGTGCTGACGATATCGTAGACCTCATGTGGCATCGTGCCGCCGTTCGTATCACACATTACCAGCCAGTCGGCGCCGGCTTCTTCCGCTTTGCGCATAACGGAGAGGGCATATTCAGGGTTGTTCTTATACCCATCAAAGAAATGCTCCGCGTCAAATACAACCTCAAGCCCCTTCCGCTTCAAATAAGCGATGGAATCGTAGATCATGGCGAGGTTCTCTTCCAGAGTCGTCTGAAGGGCGGTGTGGACATGGAAATCCCATGATTTCCCGACCAAGGTCGCCGCCTGAACGCCGGCTTCCACCATTCGATGAAGGTTGGCGTCGTGCTCGGCCAGGCTGTCCTTTCGACGCGTGCTGCCAAAAGCGGTGATCTTGGCCTGCAGGTGCAGTTCCTTGACCCGCTTGAAAAATTCAATGTCTTTTCCGTTACTGCCCGGAATTCCACCTTCAATATAATGGACCCCTAGATGGTCCAGCTTTCTGGCGATCTTCAGCTTGTCGTCCGCCGACAGACTGATGCCCTCGCCTTGAGTGCCGTCGCGCAAGGTGGTGTCGAAGATGGATATTGGCTTTGACATGATTGAAGTATCCCCCTTTGGCAATGTATGAGGGTGGTTAGCTCTCACCGTGTGTTTGGTTTTTAATTAATAATTATAACACTTACATTTTAAATGTAACACGCTTTTTTACGAAATTGGTAGGCTGATATTGACCGTCTTTCTGGGGACGGGTATGCTGAACTTAGGAGTAACGTATGATAAACGAGGGGAAGAAAGTGAAAGATACCGCTGATTTTTACCCTACCCGGGGAAGAGTCATTTTGCATGTCGATATGAACGCGTTTTATTGCTCGGTTCATGAGGCGGAAGAGCCTGACAAATATCGGAACCGATCAACGGCGGTAGCTGGAAGTGTGGAGCTGCGCAAGGGCGTGATTGTTACCTGCTCCTATACCGCGCGCAAAATGGGAGTATCGACAGGGATGACCGTTAGCCAAGGGTTGAAGAAATGTCCCGAGCTCATCGTCATCCAGCCGGACTTCCACTTATATCGCAAGTATTCCAGGGCGTTTATGGATATTGCATATGAATACACGCCGTTGCTTCAGGCCGTCTCCATTGACGAATGTTATCTGGACATCACCGGCTCGAAGCAATTCGGCACCCCGCTTGATATCGCAAACGAAATCCAGCAGCGGATTCGTCAGGAGCTGGGCCTTCCCTGCTCGATTGGCGTTGCCCCGAATAAGCTGCTCGCCAAAATGGCTTCGGATATGAAAAAGCCAAACGGCATAACGGTTCTGCGGATACGTGATGTACCGAATTTGCTCTGGGATAAACCGTGCAGCGATTTGTTTGGTATCGGTCGGAAAACCGCCGATAAGTTAAAATCGTTGCGCATCTATACGATTGGCCAGCTCGCCGCCGCTGAGGAACGAAAGCTGACCGAGCGTTTTGGAGTGGCCGGATCATGGATGAAGCGGGCGGCGAACGGGATCGATGATTCCCCGGTTAACGATGAACGTGAGAAAAACAAGTCGATCGGCCATACGACAACGCTTCCGCGGGATATTAGCCGGATGGAGGATGTGCAGCGAGTGCTGTTGAACGTCGCTGACCAGGTCGCGCGACGGTTACGTCGCCAAAATCTGATGGCGCAAACGATCCAAATTACGATCCGTACCCCGGACATGAAGACGATCACCCGATCGCAGAGCCTGGAGACGGTAACCGAGCAGGCGGAGGAGATTTACCGGGAAGCCTGCGAGTTGTACCGGCGCCATTGGAGTGAAGATAAGCCGGTCCGGCTGCTGGGGATAACCTTGCAAAATCTGGTTCCCAAAGAGGAGTCCGCGCTTCAGTTGGATCTGTTTGATTATGAACGACAGCCTAAAAAGGAGTCGCTAACGCGTACGATGGACATGCTAAGAGACAAGTTCGGTGAGAACGCGGTGCTGACCGCCGGCATGCTGACCGACGATCCGTCTGCATTGATCCGTAATCATCGGATTCGCGGGACTTCACTGCAAACGGATTTCCTTCGCGAGGAGCGTGACGATGACGCGGGCGGCCCTCGTTCCGTCAAGGAATGATCACCTTTTTGAATTGGAATAATACGGAAAACGCATTGAAATTGCTAACTATTTATATTATATTGGTCATGGTGATATAAAAGCACCGGACTCGTACCGTTTATTCAGGAGGCAGATAAGAGATGGCGAAATATACTTGGGTTGAGAAAGACACTTGCATCGCTTGTGGCGCTTGCGGCGCGACAGCACCGGATATCTACGATTACGACGATGAGGGTTTGGCCGAAGTGATTTACGGTGAAGACGGCAATCGCGGAAATACAGAGATTCCGGAAGATTTGTACGACGATCTCCAGGACGCTTGCGACGGCTGCCCGACAGACTCCATCAAAATTGCGGATGAACCGTTTAATAAAGAAGGTTAAACCTTGGAATTACTGGTTCACGGAGCGCCCTACGCCGATTTCGGCGGGGGGCGTTCTTTTTTTTATTCTACCGCGGAGTAGAATGTGATATGATCATAGGAATGAATAAAAATTCATCAAACGAGGTGGTTATTCCTTGATCGGTAGAAGCGGTAATCCTACTCTTCGCGATTCATCCTTTGACCGGCCGGACGCATACTCTGGTATGCAGCAAATGACAATTGAAGGCACGGTCAATAAAGCGTTTATCACGCTGATTATCCTGCTGGGCAGTGCGTTCAGCACGTGGATGCTTTATTTTGACGGTTACAGCGTGGGCGGTATGGCGGTAGCCGGTGCGATTATCGGTATGATCTTGGCCCTGATCGTCAGCTTTGTGCCCCGGACGTCGCCCTATCTGGTTCCTCTTTACGCGATAGCGGAAGGGATGTTCCTCGGAGCGATCTCCGCGACCTATGAGACGCTGTACAACGGGATTATCCTGCAGGCTGCTTTATTGACGATGGCTGTCTTTCTGGCTTTGCTCTTGGCTTACAAGACACGTTTAATTAAAGCAACGGAGAATTTTAAGCTAGGCGTGTTTGCGGCAACTGCGGGGGTCGCGCTGGTGTATCTGGCCAGCTTTATCCTTGGTTTCTTCGGGATTAACATCCCGTATCTGCACAGTAACGACTGGATCGGTATCGGCATTTCATTGGTGATCGTGATCATCGCGGCGCTGAACCTGGTGTTGGACTTTGATTTTATTGAAAGTGGTGCCGAGCGGGGCGCTCCGAAATATATGGAATGGTACGGCGCTTTTGGCTTGATGGTTACACTGGTCTGGTTGTACCTGGAACTTGTTCGCCTGTTGGCGAAGCTGGCAAGCCGCGATTAAAATTGATTCATCTAAAGAGGACAGGGATGGCATGGGGAGAGGGCGACAGCTCGACTCGTTGACTCGTGCTACCCTGTCCTCTCTCTTTACTCGATTATCCCTTTGCTTGCTAGGTATTAAGTCGCAAAATTGCGTAATTGGCGAATATTGGGTTAGAATCCCTGATCTCTTTGCCGATATAAGTAAATATTGGTGAATTCTCGACTCGACTACCTGGCATGGAGGAACTGATGGGGAACTCGGCTTATCTCAAAAAATACGTAGAAAACCACCCGAATAATAAAATGGCCTGGTATCTACTGGGCAAGGAATATGAAGCGAACGGGCAAGCGGGAAAAGCCCACTATTGCTATATCCAGGCGGGCAATGTGTACGAAGCATTCGAATCCAGCAAAATCCCGCTTCCGGAAGAGGTGCTGTCCGGATATAAGGAAGGGCTGATGAAGGAGACGCACCGGCGGGAGAAGCGAAGCCGGTTCCTGCGCAAGCTCAGCCTTGCGCTGTTGATCGCGCTGCTGGTGTGGATTCCATCGGCCCATGCGCCGGGGGATCGGCAGGCCATGGCGCCCGCGCCCGCCGGCGCCGAGCTCGGAGAGGCGCCGGATAAAGCGCCGCCGCTCGCCGAGGATGAGGCGGGCGGCGGTGCGCCGCCGGTGGCGCCGGCCTTCTCGGGGCCGGCGTTCACCGCCATCGGCTACGCCGGCGATCCCGTCGGGACGCAGGCGGAAGCCGTGGGCGGTTTGCTCGCGCTGCAGCGGCAAACCGATTTTAGCCCGCTCCATGCGGCGGCACTTGGCATGGAGCGGGCCGGCGACTGGCTGGTCTGGTCGGACGACCTGCCCGTCGTGTTCGGCTTGGAGAAAAGTCCGGCTGACGGACGGACGACGCTCCAAGCTTATGATCCGGCGGCCTGCGAATGTACGCCGCCGGATCCGGCGGAGCTGAAGCAGCACGCGAAGCAGTGGATTCCGCAGCAGGAATCCCTAGGCGTGCTGGCCTCGGCGATGACCCACTACAAGCAGGCCAAGGGAGCATGGCCATCCAGCCTGCAGGATCTGGCCGGGCCGTATCCCGATAACTGGATTGCCGGGACCGATCCGACGATGGTGCAGGGGTTCGGCCCGCTGCTGGCACAGTTGAATAGGAACGATGCCTCCGCGACGGGAAAAGAGAACGCGAAAGCAGTGCTTGCGGATGGAATGGCTCCGGGGCAGCGGCCGTATTTTGCCGAGCCGTATGAGATTATCGTCGATACACAAGCGCATGTACTGGCTGTGGTTAGTGGGAATGTGATCGTTCGAAGTTATCCGGTTGGCTTGGGCGGTGACAAAACACCGGAGGGCACATTTGTAATTTCCGAGAAAGTGATGAATCCGAATGGAAGGGATAACGGGGAATTTGGCAGCCGCGGCATGCAGCTGTCGGATACGAATTACGCGATTCACGGAACAAATGAGCCAGACAGTATCGGGAAGGATGAGTCTCTGGGATGCATCCGGATGGGGAAGAAGGATGTGGAGGAGCTGTTCGATCTCGTCCCGAAAGGAACGAAGGTGAGGATCGGAAAGGGGATTATCCCGAAGCTGAAAAACGTCCCGGCGGAGCGTTTCGCCTTGGGCGATAGACAGGATCAGACCAATCCCCACCGCACATACCATTGGTTGGACTAGTTTAGGTTACGATCAAAAGGACGGCAGTCACGAGGACGAGCGCGGCTACGATGGAAATCGACCAGATGAGCGCTTTCTTGTTGACTTCGTCCTTTTTTTGCTGGAGTGTAGGCGGTTTGCGTTTGGTTGACATGGATATTTCCCCTCTCTAACCTAGTCTGAAACGATAATAGAGGTGCATTCCCCCTTATTGTAACGGCTTTCATCATAAAATTCCATCACCTTGTTGTGTTGTTCACGTACCGTTTAACTTTTCTTTTCCAACGGAAACGGCTAAACTGATAATAGCAAAATCATGCAAAGCGTCGGATCGGAGTGAACTGAAAAACGTGTTGTATCGTGCATTGGGAAAACCGGTGTTTTTCCGGATGGATCCGGAGAATGCCCATCATCTTGTGATCAATGGATTACATACTGCCGCTGCTATTCCCGGAATGACATCGATGTTGCGCGGGATGTACGGCGTGCCGGAGGCGCCGGAGCTGGCGACGAACTTATTCGGAATTCATTTTCCTTCCCCGGTGGGGTTAGCCGCCGGACTTGATAAAAATGCCGATGCGGTGCCTGGTTTCTCCGCCATCGGATTCGGATTTATGGAAGTTGGCACAGTGACGCCGTTAGGGCAGCCTGGTAACGACCGGCCCCGGTTATTCCGACTGCCTCCCGAGGAAGCGCTGATCAACCGAATGGGGTTCAATAACCGCGGGGCGGAGGCGATGGCGGAGCGCCTGCAAGCGCTAAAAGCTCGTTCGATTCCGGTCGCTGTTAATATTGGGAAAAATAAATCAACGCCAAATGAAGAAGCTTTCCGCGATTATGAGAAATGCATCTCGGCATTATACGAACACGCTGATTTTTTCGTCGTAAACATCAGTTCACCAAATACGCCGGACCTGCGTAAATTGCAGCATGGTGATGAGTTGGCTGCGCTATTGACCGCTGTGATCCATCGGATGGCAGAGGAGGCGGAGCGGCACGGTAAATCGAAGGCAGTGCTGGTCAAAATTGCGCCAGACGTCAGCTTTGACGAATTGGAATACATGGTCGATACGATCCAAAACAGTGGAGTTTCGGGTCTAATTGCCACAAATACGACGTTGTCCCGAGATGGGATTAAGCACAAGAACGCCAAGGAAACCGGGGGCTTAAGCGGTAAACCGCTTGGCGTGCGATCGACGGAGATCATCTCTCGTGTCTATCGGCAAACGGGCGGTCGATTGCCGATCATCGGCTCGGGCGGAATTTTCTCGGCGGAAGATGCCTACGACAAAATCAAGGCCGGCGCCAGCCTGGTTGAAATCTATACCGCGCTGATTTACGAAGGCCCGGAGATCAACCGCAAGCTTCACCGTGGACTGCGGGAGCTGCTGCGGCGGGATGGCTATCGCCATATAACCGAGGCGGTTGGAGCGGACCACCGATAAGCGGGCCGGCTGAAGTGAAGCCGGGGGGACAGAAGACAGGAGGCATAAGGATGGACAGTAGAGATTGGGGAACATTTTTGCTTCCATATGAACAAGCCGTAGAGGAGCTAAAGGTCAAATTCAAGACGATGCGCTCTGAACTGAAGAAACGCGAAGAGTATGCGCCAATCGAATTCGTGACCGGACGTGTCAAGAAAATATCCAGCATTCTGGACAAGGCGAAACGGTATAACGTTGCTCTGGAGGATCTGGAGACCGGGATCGAAGATATCGCCGGCATCCGGATCATGTGTCAGTTCGTGGAGGATATCCGCCGGGTGGCGGAATACATTCGCATGCGCAAGGACCTTAAGGTTCTTTACGAAAAAGACTATATAACCAACTATAAAGAAAGCGGGTATCGCAGCTTTCATATGATTGTGGAATACCCGGTTCAAACCGCGCTGGGACAAAAGGAAGTGCTGGCCGAAATTCAGATCCGCACGCTGGCGATGAATTTCTGGGCGACGATCGAGCATTCTCTGAACTATAAGTACCGGGAAAGCCTGCCGGAGGAGATGCGAGGCCGGCTCAAGAAAGCCGCCGAAGCCGCATTCGTGTTAGATAACGAAATGTCCAGCATCCGCCAGGAAATTTTGGTTGCACAGAAGAGCTTCGAGGATGACTCCAACATCGTATCCTCAACGCTTGCTGCGATTCACCAGCTGTATTTTTACCATCTAGTTTCCGAAGCGATTGAGGCCCAGGAGCGTTTTAACCGATTGTGGGAAACGAAGGACTTCGAGGGTCTGAAGCAGTTGATGGGCGAAGTGAAAGGCCTCATCAAACAGCACAAAAAAGTGGAGGAGCCCGGGGATGAGCTATGAGCCGCTGTTTGTGGCGTACCTTGTATACTTCAATCGAGACCGTGATTACTTCGAATGCCATGAGGTACTCGAGGAGCTGTGGTTGGCTAGGGGACATGATCCGCTGTACAAGGGGCTGCTACAGATTGCTGTTGGCTTGTTCCATGCCCGGCGCGGTAACTTGTCTGGCGGGCGGAAAATGCTGACCTCTGCCTTAGAGCAGCTGACTCCGTATCCGGAGCAGTCGCTTGGCATCGATCTTGGGAAGCTGCGGCGGGAGGCGGAAGCGTACATCCAGGAGCTGGCGAACGAGGGGAACCGGGATTATGTCTTTTACGATCTAACGATCCGTTTGATGGACCCGGAACTGATCCGCATGACGGAAGTGGCGTCGGAGAACATCGCCCCGAATATCCCGCAACGGCGCACGCCGCAGCGCGGTGAGAAGCATGAGGAACGGCAGCAGAAGCTTGCTTTAAGGAGAACACAGCAGCAAGGCTGATCTCAGCCCGTCCCCCGGTGTAGGGGAGACGGGCGTTTTGCGGTAGGAAGCGATAATGACGAATACAAGGAATGGATGGGACAGGCATGGCGGTACAACCACCAAAGGGATTTTTGGAACGCATGAAGGAGCTGCTGGGTGAAGAAGAATATGCTGCTTTTTATGCCTCTTATGATAATCCGCGATTTGCGGGAATCCGTGTCAACACGCTAAAAATTGATTCGGAGGCTTTCAGGGAGGCGGTGCCGTTTGAATTGCGGCCGATTCCCTGGTGCGAGACAGGGTATTACATCGATGAGCAGACGAAGCCGGGTAAACATCCGTATTATCATGCCGGGCTGTATTACATTCAAGAGCCAAGCGCTATGGCGCCAGTGGAACTGCTGGAGGTGACTCCCGGAGAGCATGTGCTTGATCTCTGCGCGGCACCGGGCGGAAAGTCAACCCAAATCGCGGCAAAGCTGCGAGGGAATGGCATGTTGGTTACCAACGATATTAACGCGGAGCGGACCAAAGCCTTGGCCAAGAATATCGAGTTGTACGGCGTACGCAACGCGGTCGTGCTCGGGGAGTCACCGGAGCGGATCGCACGTGCGTTCCCGAATTTTTTTGATAAAATTCTGATCGACGCACCCTGCTCAGGCGAAGGGATGTTCCGGAAAGATGAGGATATGGCCCGGCTGTGGGAACCGGAGTGGATCCGAAAATATGCCGGCATGCAGCGGGATATCTTGCGATCGGCTGCGGCTTTGTTGGCGCCGGGGGGAAGAATGGTATACTCCACCTGTACATTCGCGCCGGAAGAAAACGAGGCAACGATTGCGAATTTCCTGCTGGAGCATCCGGAGTTTCGGGTTGTGCCGCTGCGTCCTAATGACTGCATCTCCCCTGGGCGGCCGGAGTGGTTAGAGTGGCTGGCGGAGCGAGGGGAAGGCCGGGATTATCCGTCGGAAATTGTTGCGCAAACTGCCATGTGCGGCCGACTTTGGCCGCACAAGATGGAGGGCGAGGGACATTTTCTCGCCGTCTTGGAGCGGCAAGGGGAGGGACAACCCCAGGAGGAAGCCGCAGCGTATGGTAACGTCACCTCGGACTGGGAGGGGGGACCCCGCGGCAAACGGGATTCCCGGCAAGGCCATCGGGGTCGCCCGGGAACGGGGCATGATGCCAAAGGCGTAGACGAGCGGGAGCTGCTGGAGAGCTGGCGAGCTTTTTCCCGGGAGCACCTCAGTGAGGCGGAGTTACCTGGGGAGCCGCTGCTGTTTGGAGGCAACGTCTACCTTTCACCGCTGACCAAGGACCGTCTTGACGGCTTGAAGGTTGTCCGGCCTGGCTGGTACGTGGGGAGCGTGAAAAATGGACGTCTTACACCCGGGCAGCCCTTGGCGACAGCCCTGTCTCCATCCGAAGCGGCGAGGGTGCTGGATTTGTCCGCCGCAGACGGCGAGGCAATCCGATATCTGAAGGGAGAAACGCTGCAGGTGGAAGCGGCGAGGATTCGATGCTCGGAGAACGCCGGCCTAAAAGGATATGTGCTTGTCACGGTCGACGGCTATTCGCTGGGGTGGGGCAAATGGCAAGATGGAATGCTGAAGAACGAATATCCCGCTGGCTGGAGGTGGACGTAAGATGAGTACCGGCAAAAAATCACAACGGCTGGATAAAATTCTGGGCCATCTCGGCTACGGAACCCGATCAGAAATCAAAAAGTACGTCAAACAAGGCCGAGTCGCAATCAATGGAGTGGTCGTCAAAGACAGCGGCATCCAGTGCGATCCCGGGACGGATGTCGTGGAGCTGGACGGAGAACGGATTTTTTATCGCGAGTTTGTTTATTTGATGCTGCATAAACCGCCCGGCGTCATCTCAGCAACGGAGGATCGACGGGAGAAGACTGTACTCGATTTGTTACCGACGGATTTTCAAGTGTTCTCGCCGTTCCCCGTCGGCCGGCTGGACAAAGACACAGAGGGCCTGCTGCTGCTGACCAACGACGGCCAGTTGGCTCACGACTTGCTGTCTCCGCGGAAGCATGTCCCCAAAACGTACGAGGCCATCGTCCTCGGGCATGTGGGTGAAGTGGAAGCCGCTCGCTTCCGTGAGGGCGTAGAGCTCGACGACGGCTACGTCACCTTGCCCGCCGAGCTAAAGGTGCTGGAACATAGCAAGGAAGCGGATGGAGCCCATATCTCTCGCATCCAACTGACCATCTCCGAGGGGAAATTCCATCAGGTCAAGCGGATGTTCGAGTCCGTCGGCTCCCGGGTCACGTACCTGAAGCGCCTGTCGATGGGGCCGCTCGTCCTCGACGAGACCTTGCCGCTTGGCGCCTTCCGCGAGTTGACCGATTCCGAGCTGGAGTTGTTGCGTACGTATAAAGGCACTGGTGCTTCAAAAAGCTAACCAGCGGTTCGCTCTACAGTGAGCGATTCCCGAAGGGAGAGCGCCGAGTTTGCTGGTATGAAGCCAAGAAGCACGTTGTAGCCCCAACTAACCAGCGGTTCGCACTACAAGTGAGCGATTCCCGAAGGGAGAGCGCCAGGTTTGCTGGAATGAAGCCAAGAAGCACGTTGTAGCCCCAACTAACCAGCGGTTTGCACAACAGCGAGCGTTTCCCGCAGGGAGAGCGTCTTAACTGCACGAAGTTGAAGGATCTAGGCCGAACGTTGCAGTCACCGCCATGCAGGCGCGCCCGAAGTAGAGCGTGCCCGTAGGGCGACAAGCGGCTTATCGCACGTTTGCCTGCCCAGGTGAGCCGACAGAAGTAGGGATGAGCAGCACGGTTTACCAGGTTAAACGGGAGCGCCTAAAGTAAGACGTACCCGAAGGGGGAAAAGCGTTCCACGCGCCAACTTAAGCGAATCCCCACAGGGGAGAGCGTGCAGGAGCACCTCTTGCACTCCCACGTTCCTCCCCTTTGCGGGAGACCAGAGGGCAGCAGGCCCTCGGGCCCCCTCCCTTACAGTAAGGGAGGGATGGGGAGGGTTGAGTCAAGAAAGGAGACCATACATGAAATACAAACTGATCGCATTAGATGTAGACGGCACGCTGCTCACCGATGACCACGTGTTGACCCCGGGGACAATCGAGACGATTCGAGCCATCGCGGAGCAAGGCACGGAATTCGTGTTGTGCACCGGCCGAGCGCCACGGAGCTCGATCCCCTATATGCGCGAGCTGGGTCTGGAGGGCTACGTGATTTGCCATAACGGGGCAGCTACGGTGGATGTGCGGACCGAGGAGATCGTTCACGAATTCGCATTGAATCCGCACGGGCTAGAGCCGTATATGGAGTATTGCCGCAAGAACAACGTTCATTTTGATGTGAATACCACCTTTGCGCTGTATGTGGAAAATGCGGCCGGGCTCACGAAGGAAGCGCTGGACATGTATCACCAATTCCTGATGGAGCCGGAGGATATGCCAGGCTGGGCTGATTTCAGCAAGCCGATCGTGAAGTTTACTGCCGCCGGCGAAATGGACCAACTGGATCGCGTGTACGCCGACTGGAGCCAGTGGACGCAGGAGTTTAATATGCTGCGCAGCGGCGATTTTTTCATCGACTTAATGCATAAAGAGGCCTCTAAAGGGGCGGCTCTGCAGAAGCTGGCTGAAAAGCGCGGAATCCCGGCCGAAAACGTTATGGCGATCGGCAATTTTTATAACGACTTAACGATGCTCACCTATGCCGGTTTAGGCGTAGCCATGGACAATTCCCCGCTGGATGTGAAAGCGGCGGCTAATGCGGTGACCGCCTCGAACAACGAGGAAGGCGTGAAACAAGCGTTGGTAAAGTATGTATTAGAAGAACAGTTGCGATAAGGAAAAAGCCGAACCTTGAAGGGGTCGGCTTTTTTTTCGTGCGGAGATGTAACATCAGGGGGAGAGTGTGGTCTTCTCGCTATCGGATAAGGAGCGCCGCTCAAAAGTTCTCGGACGGTGCAGCAGCCAGGCAAGGCTGACACTAAGACCGAGCAAAGCGAGGAATACTCCCCCAGTGAGCCCTAAAGCCCTAGGCGTCACCACTTCCAGCATGAACCCGGCGGAGAGCATGGCGATGCCCATCAAGGTATTTTGCAAGGTAGCCAAGCCGCCAAAGAACCGTCCTTGCCATTCGGTTGGAACCAGCTGCATCAGAACCGTTTCGTTACAGGCGTTGCCCACGCTGGTAATGGCTGCCGATAAGGCTAACAGTAGGAGGAGCAGGAGAAACGAAGGCGATTGGCTGATCATCACTTGGAACCCCCCTTCGATCAACACGGTCAGGACAGCGGCCGTCCGCATATAGCGGGCCATTTTGCCGGTGAAACCGGATCCGATCAGCATCCCGGCACCTAGCGCTCCATACAGTAATCCGATGCCGATATCTCCCGTATGGAACACTTCCGCGGCGTATACGCTGATCAGTACATTAAAGATTCCATCCCCGATGGGCCAAATGGCAAACACGATCAACATGATCCGCAAAAAGTAGGATTGGGTGACCAACCGCCGGAGTCCAGCGGTTTGACGGGGCGCGAGTGTCGGCTTCGACTTGTCGGTATCTGGCTCTGCGGCCTCAGGTCGCCCAGCGAGATCAAGGCGGAAGAGCAGCAGGCCGGAGATCAGGAAAGACAAGGCGTTGAGTGCGAAGGACACCTGCCCGCCCACCGCGGCGGCAAGGATACCGCCCGTGACAGATCCTCCGATGAGCACGAAGCCGACCATAGCCTGCTCCAGACTGTTCACCGCCAGCAGATTGTCCCGGCGGACGAGCCGAGGAATCAGCGACATGCGGGCCGGGGCATAGATGGCTTCACCTGCTGATAGGGCAAACGCGCTGACATAGATGATCCAGACATCCCCAGGAGTGCGTACCAGAAGCGGAGTTAGCGCAAAAAACATACGGATGACATCGGTGAAGATCATGATCGTTTTCTTGGAGAAACGGTCGGCGAGCAGTCCGCCCAGCGGTCCGAAGACGAGGTACGGAAACAGGCGGACCGCAAAGGTGATACCGACGGCCAAACCCGAACCGGTCAGCGATAAAAGCAAGCCTAGGATGGCCACTTGGCTGAACCGGTCGCCGATGCCGTTGACCAGTCCGGCTGCAAAAAGACGGCGGTAAGAGGGTTCCTGGCGCAGGATTCGTAAGGAACTCATGGGAAGAAATCACTCCTTTTCAGAGAAGACAACAGTAGTGTTATGTCTATCTAATTAAATAATCATCTAATTTTATGGACAAAAAAAGGCAACGAGGCGATAAGCGATACCTCATTGCTTGACAGGCACAATCCGCTTGCGATTAGGATGAGCTCTTACCCCAAAGCTCCGGCGGGTTTAGCTCGTAGATGTCATTTTCGCGGTACATAAAATGATTCATGATAAACTCACGGCGAATCGTGGCGTAATCCTCGTGGTAATTCAGGATGTATTCGTTAATTTCTTTCTCTTTGTACTTGCGGTGCGGTTCCAACCCTTTGACGAGACGTTCAAGCACGATCAGCTTCTTCTTGCGTTGGGCAGGCAAATGCTTCAAAGTGCCATCCTTGTTGAAGAAGTTATCCAGCACGGCGGCTTTACGCGCCGCTTCTTCGTGTTTGTCCTCGGTTGCCGGGAGCGCCTTGCCGATGTTTAGGATCGCTTGAGCCTGAAGGGTGAGGCTTTTTTCGTTCAAGTAAAAATAGATTGTATTCTTATCCCGGCGCTCATAAACCAAATCTGCTTCTCGCAGCTTGGTCATGTGATGCGTGATCGTTGGCGGCGTGACCCCAAGCTTCCCTGCCAGCGCTTGTCCATGGAGGGGGCCGTTCTGAAGCAAAGCGATTATACGGATGCGGGTGACATCGCCAATCGCTTTATGAAAATTGACCAACCGGTCTAGCTGCATCATTATCCCTCACTAATTCGATATTTATTTAATTAGATGATCGTATTATTCCATGTGCCGGATCGCCTTGTCAAGGGAAGATAAAAAAATAGCGGAGGAATCCAAGCAGGATCCCAGCCGCTTATTACAGGCATGTCATAACATTACACCAGAAGAGTACGGGAAACGATAACGAGCAAGATGAACAGCACCAAAATAGCTCCCGTCGAAGTGAAGCCTCCTCCGTAGATTTCACCCATTGTTATTCCTCCCTTGCGTCAGGATAGGTTTCCCGTTGATCACGAGATAGTGTATTGTATGTCGCCTGGGAGGGCGCGGACTGGACTAACGTCCAAATTAGCTAGATTGGGCGGATAGATTAATGCCGAAGGCCTTTGGGCAAGTGATTCTTCAACTGCCCGCTGCTGGCCTTGCCCCAGCCCAGCGGGTATTGGCCATCGCCGCAGGCGAGGGTCACGAGGTGCCAGCCGCGCAAGGAGGCGGGCACCTCCAGCGTCTCGCCGCGCAGGTAGGCGGCGGCGAGGGGCGAATCCTCGCCCAGCGTCCACAGACGCGGGGCGGCTTCGGCTGCGCCAAGCGCCATGGCCAGCGCGTGGGCCGGTTCAAACCGGCCTTTGCGGACGTCGCCGAGGTGCAGCCCGGCGCGTGGGACCTTCAGGCCGGTCAGGTGTTCCGCCGTCAGCGCCAAGCCGTCGCTGGCCGACAGCAGGTACAGCGCCTCGCCGAACAGGAGCGGGGTGCCTCCGGCGGGAAGCGTGAGGGACGGGAGCTCGTCCGCCGCCCAAGCGCGGAAGCTGTCCAGGGCTGCGACGGCATTTCGCTCCGCTGGGCCGGAGCGGCCCACACGACCGGCGCGTCCGCGTTCGCGTTCGCGTTGGCGTCCGGCACTGTTGGGATCCATTGTGCCGCTCATTTCCACATGATCCCGCTCAATCAGGGCGACGTAATGGCCTTCGCCTTGCTCGCGGTGCGGCCAGATTCGCTTCTCAACAATCAGCCGAAGGAACGAATACTCCGTCAGCAGGCGGGCTATGGTATCCTCGTTCTCTCGGCGGTTAAATGTGCAGGTGGAGTAGGCGAGCCGGCCGCCGGGCTTCAGCATCGCCACGGCATCCTGCAGGATGTCCCATTGTCGGGCGGCGCAGAGCTCCACCGACTCCTGCGACCACTCGCGAATCGCCTCGGGGTCCTTGCGGAACATGCCTTCACCCGAGCAAGGAGCGTCCAGCATAATACGATCGAAGGCGAGCGGAAAACGGGCTGACAGCGCCGGCGGCGCTGCCTGTGTTACGACGGCGTTCCGAATGCCGAGGCGCTCCACGTTTTCGGCCAAAATGCGCGCGCGCTGTGGATGGATCTCGTTACTGATCAGCAAGCCTTGCCCGGCCATTTTAGCGGCGATTTGGGTTGTCTTTCCCCCAGGGGCAGCGGCCAGATCCAGCACGGTTTGACCGGGCTGAGGGTCCAGCAGCTCCACGGCGGACATTGCTGACGGCTCTTGAATATAATAGAGTCCGGCGGCGTGGTAGGGATGTTTACCCGGGCGTGTTGATTCCTCGTAGTAATAGCCCGTCCCGCACCAAGGCACCGGGCGAAAATCAAATAACTCCGCAAGTTTGCTTGCTGCCGTAGAAGCTGGGTTTATTTTCAGCGTATTCAGTCTCAGTCCATAGGCGCGAGGGGCGGCATAGCTTGCGAGAAATGCCTCCGCTTCGGCCGGGCCGAGCATGGCCGTCACCGCTTCCTGATAAGCGGCTGGCAGGGATGGAATGGTCATGATTGCTGCTCCTTCCGAATAAGAAAAAGGCCATCGGAGGCCTGTTCAACTGTACCTCAGCAGTTTAACATATCGCTTTTTATTCTCAAAAGGGGAATGGATGTTCCTTCTTGCCTATGGCATAATGGAAAAAGAAGCGGGTTTTTATCGCAAAATCGTAAAAGACATGCAAAGGAGAACCTCAATGAAACTGCTGCAGGCTTTATTTTTTCCGCCGGAACAGCCCGGGGGCGTATCGTCGATGATTCCGTACCTGCAAGACCGGTTTAATCCTCCTCATTGGGAGATGGAATTATTTTCTCTACCGAAACGGATTCGTTCGAAGGGGAGCGATCCCGTAATTTTTCATACCTTTGATTGGCAGCAGTACGGGGAAAGCCCGATCGTGCAAAAATACGTTCAAACTTACCGCGACTACTTGTGGTGGACGAAGCTACGGTTGAAGCAGCCTTACGATGTGATCCATGCCCATCATCCGATCGCGGGGCTGGCGATGAAAGAAGTGTTCCCGCAAACCCCGGTCATCCAAAGCATCCACTCTAGTTATGAAAAAGAACTCATATTAAACGGCCGCATCCGGGAGAACGGGCCTGAGCACCGGTTCCTTACTTCGCTGTACCGCGAGCTGGAGCATCGCGCCGACCGGCTTTATACCGTCTCGCAATCTTTTGCCGATTACTTGACGCCTTATGTGGACGATGCCGCGGCCATCGGGATTATTCCGAACGGGTTTGATGAGAAGCGGTTTAAGCCGATCCCCCATGATAATGAAGTCGCCCAGTTGGTCACCGTCTGCCGCCTCGTGCCAGCCAAAGGGCTGGATACGTTGCTGCAGGCTTGCGCGGAGTTGAAGAAGCGCGGACACAACTATGTGCTGCATATCATCGGCGACGGACCGATTCGCCAGGAGCTGGAGCAACTGGCGCAGCGTTTGGGCATATACGACGAGACGATTTTTTACGGGTACACGCTGCATCCAGAAGAATTCATGCCATTCTTTGATATCTTTGTACTGCCGTCGCGGGCGGAAGCCTTCGGTTCGGTGTTCGCCGAAGCGGCGCTTTGCAGCCTAGCGCTCGTCGGGACGGAGATCGGCGGGATCGCCGAGCAAATCGAGGACGGCGTGAACGGCCTCCTGGTGCCGCCTGAAGACGCGAAGTCTTTGGCTATAGCGCTGGAGAAGGTCATCCTGGATCCGGATTACCGCTACCAGCTGGCCCGCAGCGGATCGGAGAAGGCCAAAGCCCAGTATTCGTTGAACCGGGTGGTACACGAGCTGAAGAAGCTGTATCTGCAATTCAAATAAGGAAAGAGTTGTTGCACGAATGAAAGCTTTTCGTTTTCTTCACGCGGCCGATTTGCATCTGGATACCCCCTTTTCGGGGATGTCCGGCGTGCCGGATCGGCTGCGCAGGTTATTGCGGGAGTCGACTTTCGCCGCGTTTGACCGGTTGATCCGACTTGCGATCGAGGAAGCCGTTGATTTTATCGTAATCAGCGGGGATATTTACGATGCTTCGGACTCCTCGCTGCGTGCGCAGCTGCGTTTGCGCGAAGGCTGGGACAAGCTGGGGGAGCATGGCATTCCGGTTTATTTGATTCGGGGGAACCATGATCCTTTATCTGGCCGACGACTACGATTGGCGTTGCCCGGGCATGTCTACGAGTTTGGTCCTCGCGCGGAAAGCGTCACCGCGGTCAGGCGGCACGATGGGGAACCGGTAGCGGTGCTGACGGGCTCTTCTTATCCGACCCCGGCGGTGCACGACAATCTGGCTTTGCAGTATCGGCGCGAGCCGGGATCAGCACTTTATCATATCGGGTTGCTGCATGGCAACGTAGACGGTCAAGAGGGGCATGACGCTTACGCGCCGTGCTCGCTCCGCGATCTAGAGGCTTCGGGGTACGATTATTGGGCGCTGGGCCATATCCATAAGCGGCAGATTCTTTGCGAGTCGCCTTGGGTGGTGTACCCCGGCAACATTCAGGGGCGGAGCTTGAAGGAGACCGGTCCGAAGGGATGCTATCTTGTCGAGGTGGCGGAGAACGGGGAAGCCGAGTTATCGTTTCATAGACTCGATCAGGTGTTATGGCAGGAGAGCCGGCTTGCGATCAACGGGTTGACCACTGAGGAAGCGTGGAAAGCGAGCGTGGAGGAGCAGCTGGATGAACTGAGAGAAGCTGAGCCCGGCCGCATAACAGTGGTACGGCTTACGTTTACTGGGCGGGGGCCGCTGCATGGGGTGCTTCAGTCTGGGTCGGAAGCGGCCGAGCTGTTGCAGGAGCTGCGGCGCAAGGAAAGCTTGAAGCTTGAGACGGCTAGTTTGGATACGGATACAGGTGCGGAGAACCTGAGGCTAGGAGAAGGGATCGTATGGCTGGCCGGGTTCAAGCTGGAAACGGGTATGGAGTTGGACCGCGAGAGTCTGCTGGCGGAAGACAGCTTCCTTGGCGAGTTGTTTCGTTTAGGCGAGCAGACGACGGCGGAGCCCGAAGTTGTGGAGGAGCTGGTTCGTGCTGCGTTGGCTCCGCTCTCGGATAACCGCCAGCTGCGGCGTTTGTTGCAGGAACTGGACTCGAAAGCCAAGCAAAATCTGCTGCGCCGGGCCGAGGAGTTGGCGGCGGCCCTGCTGAACGAGGATACGCCGTTGCTAAGGGAAGGGAGAGGCGCTTCATGAAGCTGGAACGTATGCAGATCAGCGGCTTTGGCCGCCTAAACGGGCTGGACGTGGAGCTGCCGGGCCAGGTTACGGTGCTGTATGGTCCCAACGAGGCGGGAAAAAGCACGTTGCTTGGCTTCGTCCGTGCAATGTTGTTCGGCATTCCTTCTCGGGCGCTGGCTGCCGAGCGATATGAGCCGCTGCGGGGCGGAGCGCACGGAGGAGCGCTGACGGTCCTTGGCGACGATGGGGCGCGCTGGCTGATCGAGCGCTACGCACAGCCGCCGGAGGGGCGGAATTTACCTGGTACGCGCGGGGATCGGCTGCGGATTACGCGCAGCAGCGAGAACGGTGAAGTGCGGGAAGCGACGCAGGAGGAGATGCAGCGAGAGCTGCTCGGCGGCATGTCCAAAGCAATGTTCAAGCAGCTGTTCGCCGTGTCGTTGACCGAGCTGCAGGAAGTGGGAGCTTTGCAGTCGGAGGAGCTGAGCCGCTACCTGTTTCACGCCGGTATCGGTGGCGGAGCTGCGGTGCTGCGCGGGGAGAAACGATTAGTCCAGGACATGGACAAGCTGTATCGACCACGCGGGCGGACGCAGGAAATCGCCCAGCTCCTTCAGGCGGTAGAGCGGCTGGAGCGCGAGGCCGAGGCAGCCAAAGCGCTGCTGCCGCGGTACAACGACGCGCTGGAGGAGCTGGAGCGGCTGGCGGGGCAGCTGGCGGAAGCCGAGGCGGCCCGCGCGGCGCAGAGCCGGGAAACGGCTCGCCTGCAGAAAGCTGCGGCCAGCCGGGCCGACTGGCTGCAGCGCGAAGCGATCCGCGCGGAGCTGGCCGCGCTGCCGCCGGTCGCCCGCTTCCCCGCGCAGGGGGCAGCGCGCTGGCGAGCGCTGCAGGCGGAGCGCGAGCGCCTGCAGCTCGAGCGCGGCGAGTGGGTCCGGCGGCGCGAGGCGCTGCAGGCGGAGCTGGCGCGGCATCGCCCGGACGCGGCGATGCTGGCGCAGGAGCCGGCGCTGCGGCAGCTGGCCGGCCGCCTGCCGGGCTACGAGGCCCGGCAGGGCGAGCTCGCGGAGCTGGCAGCGGAAGCTCTCCAGCTTGAGGGGCGGCTGGCCGAGTGCCTGCGCAGCATCAACCCGGCATGGGGCGCGGCGGAGCTGCGCGCTTTTGCCGGGACGGTTGGCGAACGGGAGAGCGTTCGCCGGTTTGCGGCGCGGTTTGCCGCGTACGACAAGGAGATGGAGCTGCTGCGGAGCGAGCGTTCCAAGTTGGAGCGGGCTGCGGCAACCACGGAGAAGACCGGCGCGGCGGCGGTCGCGCGGGTTGAGGCCAGCGCCGCGGAGGGACGGCGGCAGTTCGCGATGCTCGTCCCGCAGCAGCCCAGCGAAATCCGCGCGCTCTGGAGCGAGCTGCGCGGCGAGCTGGACCGCTGGCGGGAAGGCGCGGGCCGGCAGGCATCCGAGCAGCGGGCGGCTGACGCCAGGGCACTGGCCGCGGCGCAGATGCAGGCGCTGTACCGCAAGCTGCTCGCCGGGAGCGGCGCGCTGACGGTGGCGCTGCCCGCCATCCTGTGGCTCACGGCGGATGCGCCGTGGGGCGCCGTAGCAGCGGCAGCCGTGCTGCTCGGCCTGGACGCCGCCCTGGCGCTGGCCGCCTTCCGCGGCGCGCCGTCCGCCAGCGAGCGGCGGCAGCGCCGCGGCTCGGCCGCGTTCAGCGCCGGGGACGGCGCCGGCCCAGGAGCGCGCCTTGGCGCGCTTCTGTCCCAGCTCGTCCGCCATCCGCAAAGCGCCGCGGCCGCTTCCCGGTCGCGCAGCGGGGCCGCCCCTTCGTCCGGTCCTATGGACTGGGACGAAGAGGAGCGGCAGCTGCGCCGGCTGATGGAGGCGTGGCTGCTGTGGGATCAGCGCCACGCCGCGCTTGAGGGAGAGGCGGACGCCGCCCTTAGTCAGGCATCCGCCGTCCGGGACGAGCTCGCGGCCACGGGGCGCGAGTTGTCCTGTCGCGAAGCCGCTTTTGACGAGCTGGCCGGGGAGTGGGAAGCGTGGTTGGCCGAGCGGAGCTTGTCCGCCGATCTGTCCCCGGAAGCGGCTTCAGACGTGTTCCGCTTGGCGGAGCAAGGGCGGGATTGGTTAGCCCGGATCGATGGACTGACGGCGAAGATGGCCGCGCTCCGTGCGGAGAACGGGCAGTTTGAGCAGGAATGCTTGGCCTATGGTAGTGAAGGGAAGTACGATCAAGCTGCTGCGGTTCTGCGCGCGGCATTGGCCCGGCTGGACGGTGCGATCGAAGAGAAAAGCCGACTGGACCAGCTATCCGCCAAGCTGCAACCGCTGGAAGAAGAGGGGCAGCGCTTGGACGATCGCCTGCGGCAGGTGCTTGAATCGGAGCAGATACTGCTCGCCGAAGCCGGTGCTGCAGACGGCGAGGAACTGTTTCGACTGGATGCGGCGAGGGAACGGCGAGATGCTTTGGAACGCGATCTTCGTCAATTGGAGCTGATGATATTCGCCGGACTTGATGAAGCGAAGCGGGACGAGCTGGAGCAGCTCTTGCATACGACGGAGGAGTCGGAGCTGCGGCTGAGGCTGGAGAAGTCAGAACAGGATTTGCAGCAGGCGGAAGCATTGCTCGGGCAACTGCAGGAGAAGCGAGGACGCTTGCTGCAGGAGCAGGAGAATTTAGCATCCCGCTGTCGGCGGGACGATCTTGTGCAGCAACTGGAGGAGCAGCGGGCGGCGTTAAGTGACCGACTTGACCAGTATGCGGTTATGGCCGTTTGCCATGAACTGATCGGCCGCACGCGCCGGGTGTATGAGGAAGAACGGCAGCCTGCGGTGCTGCAGGCGGCTTCGGGATATTTCGCGGAAATGACGGGCGGCACTTACCGTCGTATCGTCATGAAAATGGGGACTCAGGAGTTGATGGCCGAGCATGCGGAGCTCGGACCGCTCGAGAGTACGCTCCTCAGCCGGGGGACAGCGGAGCAGCTGTACTTGGCGATGAGGTTGGCTTTATCCGAAGCCGTGTCGGGGCAAGCTCCGCTGCCGCTGCTGCTGGACGATTTGTTCGTCAACTTCGACGAAGGCCGCCTGGAAGGGGCTTTGTCGGTACTGCGGAAGGTTGCCGATCGCCAGCAAATTATGATGATGACCTGCCATGAACATGTCGTTCGTCGAGTTCAAACGTTGCTTCCGGCAGCGAACATCGTGCGGATGTAGACTATACGCGTAATCGGGGAGCCAAGAGCTGCCTGAGGACCTCCGGGGTTTAACTTCCGGGGGTTTCTTTTTGCCGATATAAGCCCAGCATCAACGCCCATAATAAACTGAACAACCCAAACACGGGATACAACACCGACAGCAGGGAGCTGAAGCCGAACTGGCTGGTGATATAACAGATAAACAGGATCGTGACCGAAATCAGTATGGGGGGGATCTTGATCCGCTGCTGCAGTTGGAGGGTCACACCATAAACATCGGCGACGAAGGTGCTGAAGATTTCCATGAAAATAAGCAGGACATAGACCAACTGGATAGTTGTTCCAAGCTGTTGTGCAATGCTGCCCATCGGGATTTCGTACTGTACGATTCCCGGCATATAGGCCGACAAGGCAAAATGTCCGGCCATTAACATAAAGCCGACACCCAACCCGCCTAGAACGCCGCCCAGAACAATGACACGACGACTTTCGGTGTGACTGCCGATGGGCACGAGCACCGCTTGGGCCATCGACAAGTTAAAGGCGGAATACATCAGCGGCGCCGCCCAGGCGGCGATCATCGCAGCATCGGTATCCATCGTCAAAAACCGGGTTGCTCCCGGCGTACCGGCGGTATTCGTAATAATCGCGAGCGATAGGATCAGCATCATCGGCACAACGATAGAGTTCAGCTGGAGTACCCCGTTGATCCCCCGTCCCAACAGTAGATAGGTGAAAATCAGGGTGATCCATAGGCCTGTCTGATAATGAAGCCCTAAATGCTCCATAAAGACGGAGCCTGCTCCCGCGAGCATTACACTGTTGACGCCGATTAGCACGATCAAAGTGAACAAACTTAGCGCCTGTCCGATCTTTTCGCCGAAGAGACGGCGGTTCAGATCCTCATAGGAAGCGGCTTTGATGTCGCGAGCGAGCAGCATCATTTTGGTTCCGAGCCAAACGAACAGCACGGTCGACAACAGGATGGTCAAGACGCCCCATTTGCCGTACCGGGTGAAAAACTGGAGGATTTCCTGTCCCGTCGCAAACCCGGCGCCCACGACAGTGCCGATATAGGTGAAAGCGATCTGCAGAACTTTTACGGCATTTTTCATGGTTTTCCCCCCGGTTCTTGTGCTATATATAGTACAGGGTATGTTGTCCAAGAACGGGACATGACTTAAACCTAATAAGGTCGTCCAAAAAGTCGTCTTTCGATCACGATGAGGATTCTATGGAGCTTAGCCGACGTCGAATCTTGAATTCAGCCGGGCCTTCCGTGGCTCACGTAGGTCTGCCTACGCTCCGCTACTCAGTCCCTAACTTCATCCAACCTTCTCGGTGCTCGAAAGCCCCCTTTTTGGACATTTATTGAACCGGTCGTCCAAAAAGTCGTCTTTCGATCACGATGAGGATTCTATGGAGCTTAGCCGACGTCGAATCTTGAATTCAGCCGGGCCTTCCGTGGCTCACGTAGGTCTGCCTACGCTCCGCTACTCAGTCCCTAACTTCATCCAACCTTCTCGGTGCTCGAAAGCCCCCTTTTTGGTCATTTATTGAACCGGTCGTCCAAAAAGTCGTCTTTCGATCACGAAGTGGGGGCGTGGGAGCGGATTCTGTAGTCTAACGGAACTCAGAGACGTTATTAGCCCAATTGCGAGGATTTTCAGATTCTAACGGAACGAGGAGCCCTTATTTCGGGGATTTTCCGTGAATTTACCATCATATTAGCCCGATAAGGTCTTTGGGTTCCGTTACAACGGGAAATGCTCGGGAAATAGGAAAATAAGGGCATTACGTTCCGTTAGGATGCGTTATCTCGCGTTACCGTCGTGTTTTCGGACACGATAACGCTGCGTTTCATTGGTTTGAGTTCGGCGTCTGGCCTCGTACGACGGTGCTCGAAAGCCACCTTTTTGTCGTCCCATCCGTCTTGGACAGAACGGAAATAATGATCTTGATCCTTGGAGGAAATCGTATGGAGTTATTAAAACAAAAAATCGTAGAGCAAGGGGTTATCGTCTCGGATCAAGTGCTGAAGCTTGACGGGCTGCTTAACCATCAGGTCGATCCGCAGCTGACGATGCAGATGGGCAAGGAATTCGCCAAGCGGTTTGGCGATCAAGGGGTTACCCGTGTCATTACCGTTGAATCGTCGGGGATTGCCGTGGCGTTTGCCACTGCCTATGAGCTGGGTGTGCCGCTCGTGTTCGCGCGGCGGAAGAAAACGCTGCTTGCCGAGCCGGACATGCTGTGCGAGCGGGTGCCCTCGTTTACGAAAGGCATCGTCACGGACATTCTGGTGTCGCGCGATTTCCTGGGGGAGAACGATCGAGTGCTGTTTATCGACGACATTATCGCCAACGGCGACGCTGCCCGTGGATTGATTCGAATCATCGCCCGATCCGGCGCTGAACTGGTGGGAGCGGGAATCGTCATCGAGAAGTGCTTCCAGCCCGGCGCTCAAGCGATTCGCGAGCAGGGCATCCGGCTCGAAACGCTGGCGCGCATCGCCTCTCTGGAGGGCGGCCGGATTACGTTTGTCGACTAGGACAAATAGGCGAAGAAAAACCAACCAAATTACGGTTAATCCTTTGCAGGCCCCCTTTTTTTCGCTATAATGAGGATTACTAGGGAGAGGAGGCTTAAAGAATGGGGAAAGAATTGGCAGTAGACGCGGAGTTTTTTCTTTCGAAATTGTCCGAAGCGAAGGTTACTTTTGAACGTGCCCTGGATTGCAAACATACCGAGTTTGATGACCTTTATCCCTATATGCTTGAACATCCTCAGTTTTTCTGGTACAAACGCTATGTAGCATGGTCGCAATTGTTGACGATAGCCGGGCTGTGCCAAGAGCTTGATGTGCCCTGGAAGGAAGAGTTCAGTCCGCAACAGGTAGGGTATTTGGAACAAAGAGTCATGTCGGCGAAAGTGCTTGATTTCTGGTTCGAAACGAATGACAGCCGAGAACATGCTTCTCGATAAGAGGGAACTGTACGGTTTACGTATGCGGCCTGATCTATATCCGGTACCGCACCGGTTGCTTTAAGCATCCAATCGTCATCACGAAGTCCCGCTGGTTTGCCGGCGGGGCTTTTTTTGCATGAAGAAGGCTCATGATGGATCTAACCCCCAACTACTGTATAATGAATTCCAGGAGGTGGACGTATACGTATGATTTCAGACGAAACATTGGACCAATACCGGCTGTCTGGGGAAAAGGTTCGCGTCGTACGCGACGGGATTCCGGAGAACGACGTGCGGGGGATTGTAGTGGCCTGGGATGACACGCATGTGTTGATCCGTAAACCGAACCGCAACGTAGTTAAGCTGGATCGTAATTACATTTACCAGCCTGCGAAGGAGCCTCGGATTTCACCGGTGGATTAAGCATATTTTTGACCGGGCGGGACATCGTATTAGTGCGAGTACAATAGCTAGGAAAGGATGTTTCGCATGTCGCAGGTGAGCGAGAAAATACGAGCTTATAAGGACGAAATTAACCGATTCGGCGAAGCCATGCCGAAGGTAACCGAAGCGTACCATGCGTTTACCGGCGAAAGCCTCTCGAATGGTACGCTGGATGCCAAGACCAAGCAGTTGATCGCCCTTGGGATCGCACTTTCGACGAACAACGAAATTTGTACGTTCTACCATGCCGAGGAGGCGAAGTCCAAGGGGGCGACCGATGCGGAGATTCTCGAGACGGTAGCCGTCGCTTCGGCTGCTTTGGCCGGGAATGCATTATCCCAAGGCGTCACCCGGGTGCAGGAAGCTTTGACCGTCCCGCCTGTTCAATAGACTTCTTTGGAGAAGAGAACTTTAAGGAAGCGGATGCGCCTCCTTAAGGTTTCTTTTGTCTGAACGGTCCCGAGGCGAGTTGGGCGCTGGGGCGTTGCCAATTAAATAAGCGCGCATCCGGGAGGACACCTCCCGCTGCAGGCCGGCCCACAAAATCCGCATCTTCCCGTGATACCCACGGCAGCGGTATTCGGCTTGAATTCCGTTCTCATCCTGATGGATCCGTTCGATTTCGATGTTCCGCTCGCGGAATTTACCGTGAATCTCCGATAGAACCAGCGCCACGCGGCGTTCGCCGCCGCGGATGAGGTCGACATAAGCTTCGGGGCTCTTCAGCAGCCCGCTTTGTTCGAGAATTCGAGCATCACGTTGAAACACCTTTTGCAGAAATCCAAGCAGCAACGCGCTCTTAATGAGTGATAATTCCTCTTCCTTGATACCGGGAACTGCCATAGATCAACACCTCTTTATGCGAACTTATGTTCTTATCATACCCCAGGCTCACGTTTTTAATCAAGGGCATATCTTGAAAGTTATACATTGACTTCTCTATGTCGAGCGTGATAAGATCTATCTTGTCGCTGCAAAAGGTGATTTTGCACGATACTCATTTTGCGGTCGTGGCGGAATTGGCAGACGCGCACGGTTCAGGTCCGTGTGGGCTAACCCCCCGTGGAGGTTCGAGTCCTCTCGACCGCATTGATTTATCAGAGGAAAGCTCTTGATTCGCCTAACGGTGGATCAAGAGCTTTTTTTGTTCTTGTACGCAGGAGATCTCGTTGAATATTTATACCAATCCGTTAGGATCCCCCTCTTGTCCGCTGCTTTGCACGATGATCCCCTTTGCTCAGGGAGCAGGGGGAGGGGGCAGAAAATCTATCACCTGAGCATACGGGATAATCATGTAAAACGCCGCCTAAGCAGGATTAGTCGCGGCGGACTCCCGGTATTGCCCCGGTGTCATTCCCTCCACTTTGCGGAAGGAGCGGATGAAATTCTGCGAGTTGTTGTACCGGAGCTTGGCGGCGATTTCCTTGACGGGCATTTCCGTTTCGCACAGCCACCGTTTAGCCATCTTGAACCGGTACATCGTGAGGTATTCGCTGAACGCGTACCCCGTTTCTTTCCGGAAAATGCTGCTGATATAGTTCGCATTGTAATGAAGGCGGGCAGCACAGGCTTCTAAGGTCAGATCCGTGTCGTATTCGTGTTGGATTAAATCGATGATTTTCTCCGAGATGTTCTGGTACTGGGCATCTTGCCGGTTGTTGAAGATGCGGATCATCGGGTGGATGACCGCCGTCCAGAACCAATCTTCGATTTCCGCTTTGGTATGAAGTCCCAGCATTTCTTCAAACAATGAGCCGCCCGTAGGCTGGATTTGATGCAACGCGATTCCCGCTTCCTGCATCATCACCAGCAGATTGTTCAGCAAACGGGTTAGCGGAATCTGATATTCTTGCGGCGAGAGCTCCTGGCTGAACAAGGAATTGAACAGCCGCCCGGTAAGTTCCTTGGCCTTCTCCACCTCCGCCAGCTTGATCGTATCCAGCAAGTCATTTTCTTTGTGCGTCGGGTAATTTACATTCAGCACATGCTTCCCGGAGTTGATGTTTTCGTACTGAATAATGACCCCGGTTCCTAGCTTGATCCGGTATTTCAACGCCTCGATCCCCTCGCGGTAAGCGATGGACAGCTTATGGATGGATTGGAAAGGCAAGCTTAAGCCAATGCTGGCTTGCAGCTTCAGGCACTGATGGATTTCATGCTGCAGATTCTCGGTCCAGGCATACACGGTTTGGTGAAACCAAGCGGGCTCTCCGTCTGGGCTTCCGATCAACGTAACGATGGTCTGGTCCATAATGACCGGAGCGAATCGGCTCTGGGGATCAAGCAGCTCTTCGATGATATTCTGCGCAGCGAACAGCAGCAGGTTGAGGTCCTTCTTGTCGTAAGCCGATTCGTCCGTGAAGTCGAGGGCTAAAGTGAACACCGCCATCGACCTCCAGGTCTCGACTTGCTCGTTGTAGCCGTATTGCTCGAGTTTCTCGAGCAATTGGCGTTTGGTGTAATGACCTTGATACGCTTCGATCAAGGATAAGGTGCGCACTTGTCTAATGTGTTGGTGTACCTCTGTTTCGAGCTGGGATTTGGACTGAAACAGGCGGTGATATTCTTCGCCGATTAACTCAAATTCGTTGGCATGACTTCGGCGGACATCGGTTTTGCGCCGGCCGATCAGATTCAGAAGACGCTCAATCGGCGAGTACATTCGGCGTGAACCAAACCAGGCCAAGCCAATCGACAGCATCAGCATCAACAGGCATACATAGAACGTATAAAGCCCAATCTTCCCCGCCTCCCGGGTAAGGCTGCCAATGGAGGTCACGGAGAGATATACCCATCCGTTCAGCTGCGAACGCAAATAGGTGACGGAATATTCCTGCTTGCCGATGAACGTCTGAAATTGCCCAGCAGGCTGCGCTTCGTCCACGATGAGGGACGTATCTCCCCATCCGGATTCCTCCAACGGCCTGCCGATAAGCGACGGATCCGGGTGCATCAGAATTTGCTGGCGTTCGTTAACGACGATCACACTGTCCGGCAGTTCGCTGTCGGTCGCCACGACATCCTGCAGGCTGCAGGCCGGGATGTTCGCTAATGCCAATCCGTATTTATGCAAATTAGAGACGGGCAGCTTCTTGATTAGGCTGATGCTGTAGCTGCAAGGTGCGGAATCGGCGTTCTCCTCGCTGTAAAACCAGGAGGACGGGGTTATAATCCAGGATGTATCGTCTGGGGTATTCATCAGCCGTTCGAGCCCTTCGCGGTCCTTGTACTCACTCATGCGGTACAAGCCCGAATTCTTCACCATCCAGTCCTGTTGCAGGTTAATCAATACAACATCCTCCAGTTTCGTATCGAAGGATTGCATGTTCCGGATTTCATTTCGCAGATCGTTATAAAGTTTGAAATCGCTTTCAGTTAACGGGTTTTGAAGAGCCCTTTTCAGCACGGTCGAGTTGACCACTTGATTTAAGGTTTGGTTGACAGTCGTTAATTTACGCTCTACATTGGAGTTGATTTGAGAGATCAACTCCATTTTGCTTTGGTTTACATTTTTTTGGATCTCCCGGGTTGAGGTTAAATACGAAAAGGAACCGATAAACAGCACGGGCAGTGTACTCACGGCGATCGTAAAAATCATCAGTTTGCTTAAGAAGCTTAAAGGTTTCACCAAAATCAGCACCTGACCTTATTGATGAGAAGTCGTTATGCTCAAGTGTAAATCGTCTGTCAAATAATAGCAATAATCATCTCGTGAGGCAATAATCATTTTGTATTATTCTTCGATTTGGGGGGCTTTGACGAATGCTTAGTACAAAAAAGGGGATCCGCGGCCTATCCGTGTTTATACTTCTCCTGATCGCCGTTTCCTTGCTGAGCGATTGTATAAACCGGGAAACGAAGCTTAAGGCGACTAGCGAGGATCGGCCTTTTTTATCGATTTTGGCGCCGCTTCACTTTCCACAGCCGCCATCCAAGGAGATTGTTGCGGAGATCGAGGAGAAAACCGATGTACGGTTGGATCTCCGGTGGGTTCCGGAGGGCGTATATACCGACAAAATGATGACTGGGCTGACGACCAACTCCTTAGCTAAGGTCAGCTTTGTGAAATTTTCCGATTATCATCTGGTCAAGAACGCCATTCGCTTGGATGTTTTTTGGGAAATCGGACCTTATTTAGCGGAGTTCCCGAACCTGAGTCAACTGAATCCAGAAATCTTAGATCAAGCTGCGGTTGACGGAAAAATCTACGGGTTGTACACTGAGCGTCCGTCCTCGCGGCAAGGACTCATCTTGCGCAAGGATTGGCTGGACCGTCTCGGCTTAGAGGAACCTCAGACACTAGAAGAGCTCTATGAGGTGCTGAGACAATTTACATACGATGATCCGGACGGTAACGGGAAGCAGGATACACTAGGTATCGTGGACCGAAACGATCTGGTTTACGGTATTTTTAAGACGTTAAGCTCCTATTTCGGAACCCCGAACAATTGGAAAATCGAAGAAGACCGAGTGATTCCGGAATTTATGACGGACGAATACATGAATACGATGAAGTATGTGAAGAGGTTGTATGATGAGAAGCTGATCAACCTGGATTTTCCACTCACGAGCAAAGAAGTGCAGCGAGACCGGTTCATTCGCGGCGAAGCGGGTGTGCTGATCGGGAGCATGACCGATGTGCAACGCCTCTCCATTGAGGCTCGTGCGATGAACCCAGACGCTGATTTTGCCCTGGTCAACCGAATTAAAGGCCCGTACGGCTACAAGGTATGGTCGATTCCTAATTTCAACGGACTTTATTTGTTTTCGAAGAAAATGATCCCAACGGAGCAGGATTTAAGGGTCGCGCTTGGGTTCTTCGACCGGACGATGGATAAGGATGTCGCCAATCTGATGATGTATGGCTTGGAAGGTAGACACTACAAGACGGAGAACGGGAAGGTCATCCTGCCGGAGGAAACCTCGCAACTGCGTGTTAACGAGGTGAATCCGCTTTATTCGCTGATGATTGCGGATATCAGTAACCCTAATCTGATGGATGTCGAGCAGAAAGAGCATTTGACCCAAATCGCCGAACAACTCAGTAAAGACAACGAGGCATTTTTGGTTGACGATCCAACGGTCCGGCTCAGCTCGCCGACGTATGACGAGAAGAGCGCGGAGCTGTCAACGATCATCAGCGATGCCACATACCATTACATCCTCGGACGCATCGACGCCGAAGGGTTCCAGCAAGAGATTGAGCGATGGAAGCAAAGCGGGGGGCAAGCGGTCATCCAAGAGTTCGAGGAAGCCTTATCACACCCATAATCATTTGTTCAGGTTCGCCGCTTGGCGTAGCCGTTATGAGGAAATGATTGTTTCCGTTATGCCATTGTGACGGTACCGTGGAATTGTAAGCAATCCAAACCATGGGAGGTCCAAAGGTATGAAGAAACAATCATTCATCCTCATCCTGACTGCACTATTATCACTTAGCGTTGTGCTGGCTGGTTGTGGAAGCGCTAACAATAAAGGGAGCGGCAGCCCTGCGGCAACAGAACCTGCTGCGTCCACCGCGGACAACGGCGGGAACGCGCCTGCAGAGGCGGAGAAACCGACTGAAATTACGATTATGCTGCCGTTAAATACGTCGGAAACTCCACCGGATACGATCAAGACCGAGCTGGAGAAGTTGACGGATACGAAGCTGACTTATCAGTTTTTCCCGGCGGACACGTATGAAGAAAAGCTGAACACCTCGTTTGCCACAGGCTCCCTGCCCCAAGTGACCTACCTCAAAAACCAGACCACGTTTATTCAAATGAAAGAAGCGATCAAGGACGGGCAGTTTTGGGAAATTGGTCCTTACATGAGCGAATTCCCGAACCTTAATAAATTGAAGCCGGAGATCCTTAATAACACGAAGGTGGAGGGGAAGCTGTACTCCCTCTATATCGGTAGACCGCTGGCGCGCCAAGGAATCATTTACCGCAAAGATTGGGCGGATAAGCTAGGGTTATCTGCACCGGCCAATGTCGATGAATTGTTCGAAATGGCCAAAGCGTTTACAGAGAAGGACCCGGACGGTAATGGCCAAAAGGATACGACGGGCCTCGCGGACCGGAACGAGCTGGTCTACGGCGCATTCAAGACGGTATCCGCCTGGTTCGGCACGCCGAACAACTGGGGCGAGCAGGACGGTCAGCTTCAGCCGGAATTTATGTTCCCGCAATACATCGATACGATGGATTTCTTCAAGGAGCTGCGGGATAACGGCTTCATGAACCAAGACTTTGCGGCGACAAGCAAAACCGATGCCGTCAATATGTTTACAAGCGGGAAGGCCGGTCTCTACATCGGCGGATCCATGCAGGATATCGATTCGCTGAACAAGGATTTGATTAAGAACGTGCCGGATGCCGTACTCGATACGCACAGCATGGTTGCCGGACCAGACGGCGGATTCGCTCAATGGATGATTCCGGGGTACAACAATATCATTTTGTTCCCCAAATCGGCAGTCAAGGATGAAGCGGAGCTCAAGAAGATCCTTGCGTTCTTTGACAAGATGATGACGCCTGAAGTAGCTAATTTGATGTACTGGGGCATTGAAGGCACACATTATACCGTTGTGGAAGGCAAAGCCAAGGTTTCGGACGATAAGGAATTGATCGAGCGCGAGGTGAAGCCGTTCAAGGACAGCGTCATCGGGGAAGCTGAAACGAATGGCATGTACGAAAGCTACAATACGCTGCCGGGCCGAATCCATGCCGAAGAGTTAATCAAGGAAAACGTGAAGGTAGGTGTTCCGGATCCGACTGCGGCGCTGGATTCGCAAACCTTTACGGATAAAGGCGTAGAGCTGCAGCAATTGATTACGGATGCCACCTATCAATATATTTACGGTCAAATCGACAAGGTCGGCTTCGAGAAAGCGGTCGAGCAATGGAAGAGCCGGGGCGGTTCGAAGATTATCGAGGAATATAACGCGGCCATTAATTAAAATTCAAAAAGTCAGGTTTTCAGGATCAAGAAGGTTGGATGAAGCTAGGGCCTGAGTAGCGGAGCGTACTTTAGAGTACGTGAGCAACGGAGGGCCCGGCTGAATTCAAGATTCGACGCCGAATTTACGTCTTGAACTCCTTCGTCATGGAAAGATGAACTTTTTGAAGGACCTCATTGGAGAGAGGAAGATACGTATGCAAGAAGCGACCGCTCCGTCCTCCGTCACGCCGAAGATTCCGCCCGGGAGACGCATGAAGACCGGACATCTCCGCAAGCGACTTTGGAGAAATAAATGGCTTTACCTGATGTTACTGCCCGGTGTGTTGTATTTCATCATCTTCAAATATTTCCCGATGTACGGGTTGATCATTTCCTTTCAGGACTACAAGCCGTATGACGGAATCACGGGCAGCGAATGGGTGGGATTGGAGCATTTCAGACGGCTGTTTACCGAGCCGGATTTTATGGTCATTTTGAAAAACACGGTGATCTTGTTTGCGCTGAACCTGTTCATCTACTTCCCGGTACCGATCATCTTGGCATTGATGTTGAACGAGCTCAGGGGCCACTTCTTCAAGAGGTTGTTCCAGACGTTCGTTTACTTGCCGCACTTTATGTCCTGGGTCATTATCGTATCGATTACTTACGTGATGGTGACGATGGACGGCGGGATCATCAACGAGCTGTTGGTGTACTTTGGGCTTGAGAAAATCAATTTCTTGCTGAATCCCGATTGGTTTCGTCCGATGTACATCCTGCAAGTCATTTGGAGGGAGGCCGGTTGGGGAACGATCATTTATCTGGCCGGCATGGCGGCCATTGATCCGGGATTGTATGAGGCGGCACGGATGGATGGAGCCGGTCGGATGCGCCAGGTGTGGCATATTACGTTACCGTCGATCCGGGGCGTGATTATTACGCTGTTTATTTTGAAAATCGGGCATGTGCTGGATCTGGGCTTTGAGCATGTCTATCTGCTGCTCAACTCCATGAACCGGCAAGTCGCGGAGATCATCGATACGTATGTGTATACCGCGGGGCTAAGGCAAGGCCAATACAGCTACAGCACGGCGATCGGCTTCTTCAAGTCCGTTATTGGGCTGATCCTAGTGATGCTGGTAAATAAGCTATCCAAGAAAATCGGGGAGGAGGGCGTGTACTGATGGTGGAGGACCGATCTGTCAGCGGCAGGATTTATGCTGCCATCAATTTTACGCTGCTGGCCATCATTGCGCTGATTACCGTGTTGCCTTTCGTTCATGTTGTGGCCGGTTCGTTTACGACGAACGCCGAGCTGGCAGCCAATAAATTCGTGCTGATTCCTAAAGTGTGGAGCCTGGAAGCCTATCGATTCATTTTCTCGACCAATACGATCTTTAAGGCGATGGGCGTCTCAATAGGCGTGACGCTGATTGGCACGGTGTTCAGCATGTTGCTGACGGCGCTGATGGCTTATGGGCTGGCCCGTAAGGACCTCGATGGCCGAAGAACGATCAACTTCCTGGTCGTCTTCACGATGTTGTTCAACGGTGGACTGATTCCCACGTTTCTGGTCGTCAAGGAGCTGGGGATGATTGACACGTTCGCCTCCCTGATTATTCCGTCCTCGATCAGCGCGTTTAATATGATCATTCTAAAGAACTTCTTCCAGAATATTCCGGAGGGCTTGGAGGAATCGGCGCGGATCGATGGCTGTAACGACTTCGGGATCCTGTTCAAAATCGTCCTGCCGCTGTCCATGCCGGCGATCGCAACGATCTCCTTGTTCTATGCGGTCACGTACTGGAATACGTACATGTCGGCGATTTTGTATCTCAACGACAGCGCGAAATGGCCGATCCAGGTGCTCCTGCGGCAAATCGTCGTACTGGCGAGCGGACTGGACCATAGTGCCGAGCTGGATGGGACGGTGCCGCCGCCGGATCAGACGATTAAGATGGCGGTGATCGTGGTTGCAACCCTGCCGATCTTGCTCGTGTATCCGTATCTGCAGAAGCATTTTGCCAAAGGGGCATTGCTGGGGTCGATGAAGGGATAGGGTGCGTTATTCAATCTAGGCAATCCAATTCTGAGACGGAAGGAGCTTGGGAATGACGATGCATGGTTCGGACACTCCGCTTGCATGGGCGAGGAAGGCTTGCGATTCGCTGATGGACATTTATGCCGACGCGGGAAGCTTGCCTCCCGCGCATCGTTGGCATTACCATCAAGGCGTCTTTCTATGCGGCATGGAGCAGCTGTGGGAGGTCGCTCGGGAGGAGAAGTACATCAGGTACATTCAACAATATGTTGATGACCTGGTGGATGAGCAGGGCAACTTGGTTTTTGCCCGCGATGAGCTGGATGCCGTACAGGCCGGATTGCTTCTGTTCACGCTATATGAACAGACCGGGGCGGCCAAGTACCGGATTGCGGCTAACAAGCTGAGAAACCTGCTGCTGACGCTGAATCGTACGTCCGAAGGCGGTTATTGGCACAAGGATAAGTATCCGTATCAAATGTGGCTCGACGGGTTGTATATGGCGGGTGTGTTTTCGCTGAAATATGCGAACGCGTTCGGAGAAACGGGCCTACGAGCGGAAGTGCTCCGACAGGAGAAGCTGATGCGGAAATACATGCGAGACGATAAGTCTGGCTTGCTGTACCACGCCTGGGATGAGAGCCGGCGGATGCCTTGGGCTGATCATGAAACCGGATGTTCTCCGGAATTTTGGAGCCGTTCCCTTGGCTGGTATGGCCTGGCACTGGCTCAATTCCTGGATTTGCTGCCGGAAGAGGAACCGGGGAGGAAGGAACTTGCGGGAGCATTATCCGGTTTCGTGGACGCGCTAATCCGTTATCAAGACAAGGAGAGCGGGCTATGGTACCAGGTCGTCGATAAAGGCAACCGGTCGGATAACTGGCTGGAAACGTCGGGCTCCTGCTTGTTTGTATATACCTTGGCCCAGGCGGTGCAGCAGGGCATCGCCGGAGCGGAAGCGAGGCAAGCCGCGATGCGGGGTTACGAAGGTCTAATTCGGGTCGTGGAGTGGGATGAGCAAGGCCGATTGGTGGTGCCGGACATCTGTATAGGTACATCTGCCGGCGACTATGACCATTACGCCGCTCGCCCAAAAGTGAAAAACGATCTGCACGGAGTCGGCGCATTCGTGATGGCCTGCACTCAAATGAATACATTCCTTAGCAGAATGGAGAATCAAGCCGATGTGCATGTATAATATCGCCGATTATGGTGCGGTGAAGGACAGCGGTACTCCGGCAACCGCGGCCATAGCCGCTGCAATCGCGGCCGCAAGCGAAGCCGGTGGAGGCAAGGTGATCGTGCCTGCCGGGACATTCTTGACGGGGGCGATCTTCCTGCAGAGCCATGTCGAGCTGAGGCTGAGTCCCGGGGCGGTGTTATCCTTCAGCGCTAACCCGGACGATTATCCGGTGGTGAAATCCAGGTGGGAAGGAGTTCAAAGAGAGGTTCATGCCTCCTGCATTTACGGGGAGGATCTCGAGAATGTATCCGTAACGGGAAGCGGCTGCCTGCAGGGGAACGGGCAGCCTTGGTGGGAGAAGCACCGAAACTGCCCGGAGGAGCTTCGGTATCCGCGTCCCAAGCTGATTAGCTTCGACCGCTGCCGGAGGGTGACGATCAAGGATGTAACGATGGCCGATTCCCCTAGCTGGACGGTAAACACGATTCGCTGCAGCGACGTGACGATCGACAATGTATCGATCTTGAATCCGGCGGATTCGCCCAATACGGATGGGATTAATCCGGAATCCTGCTCGAATGTGCGAATCAGCAACTGTCATATCGATGTTGGGGACGATTGTATCGCTATTAAGGCTGGGACGGAAGAGACGGCGGAACGAGTTCCCTGCGAGAACATTACGATCACAAATTGTACGATGATTCATGGTCATGGCGGCGTTGTCATTGGGAGTGAGATGAGCGGGAATATCCGGAACGTGACGATCTCAAATTGCGTCTTCCAACAAACGAACCGAGGCATCCGGCTCAAGTCTCGGCGCGGTCGCGGCGGTATCGTCGAAGACATCCGGGTCAGCAACATCGTCATGGAGAATGTGATTTGTCCGTTTATCCTGAATCTGTATTATTTCTGTGGACCCCGCGGTAAGGAGCAATATGTGTGGGACAAAAATCCCTATCCGGTCACGGACGAGACTCCGCATTTTCGCCGGATTCATTTCTCCGACATCACTGCGCGTGAGGTTCATGCCTCTGCCGGGTTTCTGTACGGCTTAGCGGAACAGTACATTTCGGAAATCACCTTCGATCACATCGAGATTTCGATGGCGAAGGAGGCGATTCCTGGCCGCCCCGCGATGATGGCCGGGATTGAGGATATGTTGCGGCGGGGTTTCTATTTAGGCAATGTGCGGGAGGTTCGATTTAACCAGGTATCGATCGAAAATCACGAAGGACCAGCCTTTTATATCGAGAATGGGGAGGATATCGAACTGACGGCTTGCCGCTCGAAGAGGACCGCCAAGTCGGAGAAACTGGTTGAGCAAGTGACCCTCCCAACGTATAAAGCAAGCTTCTCTGGGGAGCAGCCGGAGTAACCGAAGCAAAGGAGTAGGTGCACGTTTTTCGGGTCGCGGGTCACAAATATCGGGATGGCGATAGCTCGAAGGCATCGGATGTTATAATGGTTCCGATTCATCGATCTATTCAAGATTACCGATAAGCAGCGGGAGGAGACTAACGATGCACGAAAAAACGGATCGCTCGCGGGTGAAAGGTTATCTCCGCGCAGAGGGAACAAAAATCGTAAACGGCGAGGGAGAGGAAATCCTGCTCACAGGCTGGGGACTGGGAAACTGGTTGCTGTGCGAGGGGTACATGTGGTTGTCCCATAACCCTCGGTTCGACCGCCCACGGCGAATTGAAGCGGTCATTCAAGAAGCGGCCGGAAGTTCTTATTCCGAACAGTTTTGGAAGCGTTTCCGGGAAAACTACGTGACTCGCGAGGATATTCGGCTGATGGCGGAACAGGGCTACAATTCGGTACGCATCCCATTCGGGTGGCGGATTCTGATGGAGGACGAGCCGGGCATTTGCTGGAAAGAGGACGGTTTCGCGTTGATCGATCGCTGTCTGGATTGGTGCGAGGAGTTTGGTCTCTATGCTTTCTTGGACTTGCATGGTGCGCCCGGCGGGCAGACCGGAGCCAACATCGACGACTCGATTGATGATTTCCCTCGCCTGTTCACCGACGAGGACAGCTGGAACAAAGGGATCGAGCTGTGGAAGGAGCTCGCCCGACGGTACCGTGACCGCTGGATCGTAGGCGGCTACGACCTGTTAAACGAGCCGGTCCGACCAGGTCTGATGGAGGGTAAACACGAAGACTTCCTCGTCCGGCGATTAGCCACGTTTTATGAGGAAGCAATTGCAGCGATCCGAGACATCGACGACCGGCATATGCTCTCCGTGGAAGGGCATCATTGGGCTACGAATACAGCCGTCTTTTATAAACGTTATGACCCCAACATGGTGATTCATTTCCATCGGTACGCCTGCAGGCCCGGTAAAGAGGCTTACGACGAGTTCCTTGCGTATTCTGAGGCGCTGGATCTGCCTTTATGGTTAGGTGAAACCGGGGAGAACGACCTGGAATGGTTTGCTGCGATGTATCCGCTGGCCTTGTCGCTGGGAATCGGCTACAATTTATGGCCATGGAAGAAGATGGAGCGCGCTACTTCGCCATATACCGTGAACAAGCCCGATGGCTGGGATGAGTTTCTCGCATACGCCGAAGGAGGTGCGCGGCCAAGCTATGAACGCGTGCAGCAAATTCTTGATCAGTATATGGATAACATCAAGGTGGAGAATTGCACCCCCCGCCCGGAGGTAACGGCGGCGGTCTTTCGCAAGCCGGGCTGCCGGGTTCGCGGCACGGATTTCGACGAACTGCCGGGGAGAGGCATCTCTTTCAGCGGAGCCCGCGCAGAAGGGAACCTCTATAAGTATCGGGCTCAAACGGGAATGAAAATCGTACCGATTGTAGACGAACCCCAAACGAAGAAGTTTGGGTTCGACAGCGGCTGGCAGAACCTCGCTTTGGAGTTAACGGACGGCGAATTTGCGGCTTACTCCTTTCGCGAGATCGAAGCGGGGCATACGGTGACGCTGGAGCTGATTTGCAAGGACGCTGCGCTCGTAACTGTCCTGCAGGATGGGGCGGAGAGCGCGCGCATGACGCTCTCCCCAGGCAATGATCTGTGCCGCGTGAGCGGTGAGTTGGCTTCTTCTGCCACGAGCATGCTGGTTGTGAGCGTACAGGGTGGACGTATCGATTTGCATTCCATCATGGTGGAGTAAAAAGGGGTTGACTCTTTTCGCGGCGCATGATATTTTATATCTTGTCGCCGCGAAAATTGGGTTAAGGCTTTCGCGGATTACAGACGCCAAGCGGTCGTGGCGGAATTGGCAGACGCGCACGGTTCAGGTCCGTGTGGGCTAACCCCCCGTGGAGGTTCGAGTCCTCTCGACCGCATTCATGAAACAGAAAAAAGCTCTTGAATTCTCGTGTAGAATTCGAGGGCTTTTTTATATACTCACGCTATAATGGAACAAAGTTAAGCATGCAATGGGGGTGAGGCAGGAATGTTTCGTTTGCTGGCTTTATCGTTTAAAGCCAATATCGAATTCGAGATTGAAGGGTTCCCCTCCGGAGAATCGTTAGTGTCCCACTATGAACAGGGGAAACCGCCGTTCCATATTCTCATATTGGATGTGGAGATGAGCGGGATCAACGGGATTGCCGTCGCCCGGAGAATCAGGGAGCTTCAGCATCTGGATGAGCAAATCATTTTTTGACGAGTTATCCTAAATACATGGTGGAGAGCTTTGAGGTGCACTCGTCAATCATTAGCCAGAAGCTTGCCTTCAAACTGCCGGCCGGAGGGAAAATCGTGTTTGGCGGGCAACCCGGAGAAGTATTCCGCATTCATCTGAGCAAATCCGGATCCGGGCAAAATGAGGGGCTCACGGAAGATAAATAATCGTTGTATGTCGAGTCTAGCTTTGCCAGCTCTGCGAAATAGCTGCCGATGACATGATTGGAGGATAACGAGGTGTCGGCGAAGTACAGAGGGCAGGAAGCGGAGACATGACGGTAATAGTAGGTTTGTTCTTGTTTTGGCAGCTTGAAAATCGTCGGCGGAATGTGCGTCACGGCGTCGAATTCATTGTGAATTCGATAACTGTTCGGGACGTGCTGCGTAAAGGAGTTAACGAAATTCGGATCTCCGACACGAGGCGACCCAAACGTAAACAGGATGGGCACGCGTTGCGTATTCGCAGCGATGTCCATCGCACACAACGTTGCCAGCGCGGCCCCAAGGCTATGGCCCGTTAGATATAACGTCTTCTCCTCCGGCAGCTTACGCAGCGCAGAGTGAATCTGTCGTCGGGCCGAGGCATAAATACCGGTAAATCCCCGGTGTGTGGCGCCGGCATCCTTGGCCCACTTGAACTTCTGCTGCGTAGCGATAGCATCGGCAATCCAGTTGGACGTCGAGCTGGTGCCCCGAAAGGCGATCACGATCTCGTCCGGCGATTGCCATATAAATCCGAAGCGCTCCCATAGACCGAACAAGGACTTGGCTTCGAGGGTATCGTACAGTGAATAAGGCGGCGGGAGGACAAACGTACCGTCTGGATTCGTGAATTGCGCGTAGGTCTGGCCGCAGACTGCCGCTAAGAACAACGCGCGCTGAACTTGAGCCTGGTTTAATTCCATGTTCCATCCCCCTTCGCCTTCCTGATTTCAATATATTAAGAGCGAAGATGGAAGATGCTATAGTGCGCGAATGGACCAGGCTGATTATAATAGGGACAACGACTTCTTTAGGAAGGTGATTGTATGGCATGGTTAATCCTAGTCATCCTTTTGATTTTGGCGTTTGCTTTGATCGCGACGATAAGAATCGGGCAATCGCAAAGCAACCGGGAAGAGAATCCCCGTTACACCCAACAAACCGGCCGGAATTGGCTGCGGTTGGGCGTGATGTATGCCATTGGTGTTCTTGCCGTTGTGTTGATCTTAATGATGTTTATGTAGGGAGCCGACATAACCTAACCCGGTCTCCCGGATGTGATCGAGTTCCTCCGCAGTCATTAGCCCAGATTGGTACAAGTTTAGGTATTCTTGTGAGACGCTTTGGTTGAAGATCAACAGATCATCCGTGTTTATCGTAACGAGGACCCCGTAATCGTAAAGTTTGCGCAGAGGATGACTCGCGTAGCTGTCTGCTAAGCGCAGCAGGATGTTGCTCGTTGGACAGACATTTAACCGGATGTGATGATCAGCCAGCCAATTCATCACGGTGACGGATCGTGCCGCCGCGATGCCGTGGTGAACCTCATCCAGTTCCAACTCCTCCACAGCTTCCTGAACATCGTCCGGTGTGCCAAACTCCCCGACATGCGCTCTTAGCTTTAGCCCCGCTGCCTTGGCCATTTGGTAAATCGGCTTGAAATGGCGGATCGGCTGGGCAAATTCATCATTGCAAATGTCGATAGAAGCAAACCAACGATAAGCCAATACCTCATCCATCTCGATTAAAATATCCTCGATCCGGCTTTCCCTGCCTAATGACAGCTCAGGGAAAAACGACGTGCCGGGAGCAAAACATCTATGCAGTTCATCTATGATTCCCATAAACGTCTTCATCCCGCCTAAGGCGGAGATTTCATCGAGGCCGAAACTAAGTGCCAACACCTCGATCCGGTCGGCATGCGCCTGGGCGAACGAAGCTTCGATCCGTTTTAAATAACCTTGGAGGCCGCGGCAATGGATTTTGATGTTGGACTCGAACCAGGCTTGCATATCCCGGAGAGAGTCGAAAGGCCGGCCGGGGGGCTCGATTTTGGCACCGGACCAGGCTTCAATGTAGGAAATATTGCCGCCGCGTCCAGCATGACTATGCAAATCGCTTTTCGGTATGCGTTTCAATTCATCCAGGGCGTTAAGATGTAATGCCTCAATAAAAGATAGGCTCACCCACACCACCTCCATCCTAGTTAACGATATCCTAGCATAGCGCCTCATTTATTTCTATTAATATCTGAAGGGAGAATCCAACATGAACATTCGAATTTTGTCCTTAAGTCCGGAGTGGATGGAGGACTTTAAGAGCTATTGCCGCAAGTATCGCCAGGAGGTAGACGACTCCTTCTTGTATGAAGAGGATTTGGCTGACTTCCAAATTCATGAGGAGCATCCGACTTACCTTGCTGTCAATGAGGAGGAGAAACTGGTCGGCGCGGCTTCGATTATCGCCGATACTTACCAGCGAAAGGGGCAGCAGGCGCGATTCCGCATTTTGCACAGTGAAACCGGGGATATGGACGTTTACAACCGTTTGCTTGCTGAAATCGTGAAGCATGGTGAGGGCTTGGCGAAGATGTTTATCTTTGTGCCGTCGGTCAATCCCGGACTGATGGAGATCGTTGCGCAGCTTGGCTTCCAGGTGGAAAGGTATTCCTTCCTGCTGGTGAATGAGCCGCTGACCCCCGCGCCATATAACCTGCCGGAAGGCTATAGCTTCCGTGCGTTTCGCCCTGGGGAAGACGAGGAAGCTTGGTGCGTCGTGCGGAATGCTGGATTTGCCCAACTGAAAGGCAGCCAAACGCCAATTACGCCGGACATGGTGGCGAAATATCCCGGTGAATCGGATTATCTGAACGGTGGTATGCAGTTCTTGATTTATGAGAATCGGCCGGTCGGCATTGTACGTTGTGCGGACGACGAGTACTTGGATGCGCCGATCATGAATATCGGTCCCCTTGCGCTTCTCCCAGAATACCAAGGGAAGGGACTGGGCCGCCTGCTGCTGCGCCGGGCGTTGGAGTTTGGCCGGGAAACCGGATATAGCCGGGTCATCCTGTGCGTTAACGCGGAAAATGAACGGGCCAAAGCGTTATATCTTCAGGAAGGATTTAATGAAGCGGAGTATGCGGTGAATTACCGGCTGGATCTGCAGTGACGCGAAGCGGCGGGAGACCGCCGTTTCGTTCTTTTGTGTAAACGCTAACATTGCGAGTTGAACCTGATTGGATCCAAGGGGGATATGGACATGAGTGAGCTATGCCGGATATTGATCGTTGATGATGAGCTGCTGGTGCGGCAGGGAATTAAACATCATTTGGACTGGGAGCAGCATGGGTTCCGGATTGTCGGCGAAGCCGCAAACGGCAGAGAAGCGCTGGAACTGATGGAACCGTTGTCACCTCATATCGTGATTACGGATATCGTCATGCCGGTGATGGATGGAGAGGAATTTACTCGCGTGCTGAAAGCCCGCTATCCGCAGGTAGAGGTGGTCGTGCTGAGCAGCTTCGGGGAATTCGAGTATGTACGTTCCACGTTTCAAAGCGGTGTGGCGGACTATATCCTCAAGCCCAAGCTGGAGACAGAGGAGCTCTTGCAGGTGCTGCAAAGAACCGCCCGCAAAATTCCTGGACTTGCCATTGGGGAAACAGAACGCGGGGGGGTGCCGCTGGATCGTCTGCTTGAGAGGTTGATCGACGGATACGAACCGGATGAGGGGGATGGACGGGATCAACGGTTGTTAGAGGCTTTTCCTTATGATCGGTTTCTACTGACCGGTACGGATGCCAGCGAAATTGCGGGGAAACCGGAGGGGTATCTTTCCGGTCTTGCGGCAGGGTTGGAGAGCCGATTGTCTGAGCTGAATTTTCCGTTGCGAATACATAACATTTATGTCGAAGGGGGAGGACAGCTGCTGCTGTTGCTGAATTATCCCGGTCAGCACAGGGCTGAAGTGACCGACGCCGTGTGCGGGTACGCGCTGGCCAAAGCAGCGGTGATGCCGGAAACGACATGGGCTATCGGCAGCGAATTTGCGGGGCTGCGCGATTTGGGGAACGCGTACCGGGAAGAGTGGCTGAAGCTGCTGGGACTCCGGTTTTATTTTCCAGGAAAAACGATCCTGCAAGTCGATGAGCTGCCCCCGGCCACCGCGCTTCCCACCTTTGAGATGAAGGAATTGATGTTGGGAATCAAGAAGGGGCAGGCGGAGGAAGTATTCGAGAGATTGCGAGGGCTCGCCGCCGAAGCGGCCGGGAGTTATCGGCAAACGCCGTTTGAGTTCAAATCGTTCCTGGGGAACGCCGTATTCCACGTGACGATTGCGGCTCTGGAGTTCCACCGCGAAGCGAAGGAGCTGGAAGCATCGAAATTCACCTATTTTAAAATGATTGATGAAGCGCGGAACGTAGCCGATGCTTTACAGGCGTTCCACGCTTTCTTAAAAGAAGCGGAAGCACGGGTATCGGCCCGTGTCCCGCTGCCCGGCGACGGCAACATGAAGCTGCTGCTTGAATACATCGATGAGCATTATGGCGAACCGCTTTCTTTAAGTTCACTCAGCCGACATTTTCACTTTAATCCGTCTTATTTGTCGAGCTATTTCTCCACTCACAACGATGAGGGATTTAGCGAATATTTAAATCGGATCCGTATCGCCAAGGCGATGGAGCTTCTCCGTTCCGACGTGTTGCCGATTTCGGAGATCGGCGGTCAAGTGGGCTACTCGGATCCCAGTTATTTCACCAAGGTGTTCAAAAAGCAAACGGGGTTGTCGCCGCGGGAATATCGCCGGCAGCAGCTCGCCAAGAGGGGATAACGGATGAATTGGATCGAGAAATTTCGCAGCAGCCACCTCATCTCCAAGCTGTTCGTCGTCATGACGGTAAGCATCGTCGCGGTGTGTCTGCTCACCTCGCTGATTACGATCCGCATGGCGGAGCGGTTGTTTGCCGAAACGTTCAGCATCACCAACGGGAAAGTTCTGAACCAGATCAACACCGGGATGGAGTCGTTTAACGATTCCGTCGTTAACGCCGTCACCTTTGCCTCGCAAAGCGGTTCGGTGAAAACGTACTTGACCGGCGGGGACACGAACTCGGTGGCGATGTCGAAGGTGTATTATCGTATGGCGGAGCAGATGGAGCAAACTGCGTCCAATCTCGGCGCTTACGATGTGGCGGTCACCATCATTGGGGTGAACGGGCGCAGTTACTCAACCGACTCGAGTTACTGGCCGGTGACGTCTCAGGAGCTTGCCGACGACCCGTTGACCCGTCACACCGCTGCGGAGCCGCGGCGGGTGTTGTATCAATATGACGAGCGGGACGGCAAAGCAGGTAAAGAGCGATTTATCATCGCCTCCAAAGCGTTGGTGGACCGTACGGGCGGCCTCAGCTACGGTATGCTATATATCGCGATTCGAGAGACGGAATTTCGACGGTTCTTCGCCAACTTTACCAGTAGCGGAAACGATGTGCTCGTGCTTGACCCAACCGGTGTTGTCGTCTCCAGCAACCGCACGGAGCTGATTGGCGGCAAGTCGCCTGAACTCCTTCAGGATGTCGAGACGCTGAAGCGCGACCAGTTGGACTACTTAAATGGGACGGCATTTGGGAAGGAAGCGATCATTCTAGCGAATGACCTGCCGCCCTACCGCTTGTATCTCGTGAACTTGATTGACCGGCAATACACCGCCGGGCAGATCATCAACATTCGCCAAGTAGCCTTGATCTGCTTGGTCATCATTGGAGCTGCGCTGCTCCTTGTGTTCGTGATTTCCCGCCGGCTAACGCTGTCGCTGACACGTCTCGTCCGGCTGATGTCGACGATCACAAAAAAGGATTTCCGCAACTACATCTCGGTCAGCGGCAGTTACGAAGTCAAAGAGCTGAGCAAAGCGTTTAATTACATGCTAGACGAGCTAAATGATTATGTTCACAAGCTGCTGGAAACGCAGAAGGAGCAGCGGAACGCCGAGCTGGCCGCATTGCAGCGGCAGATCAACCCGCATTTCCTATACAATACCTTAGCTTCGATCAAGCTGCTGGTCCAGAAGGGCAGCAAGGAAACCGCGGCCGAGACGATTAATGCGCTGATCTCCCTGCTGCAGAATACGATCAGCAATGCCAACGAAACAATCACGATTGAGCAAGAGCTCGAGAACCTGAGAAACTACGTATTTATCAATCAAGTCCGTTATGGCGACCGGATCAAGGTGAGTTATTTCGTATCTCCAGACTGTATCCGGTGCGAGCTGCCCAAGCTGATTTTGCAGCCCTTTATCGAAAACGCCTTTTTCCATGCTTTTAACGTCAAAACCGAAGGAACCATTTACATCTTGATCTCGAAAACAGAGCATTCCCTTGTTTGCGAAGTGGCGGACAACGGGGACGGTATGGAACTCGACCCAAACGAGTGGGTTCCGGATCATCCGAAAAGCCGAAGCCAGCTGTTAACAGGCATTGGTATTCAAAATGTGAATCACCGGATTAAACTGTTATACGGGGAGTCCTACGGCGTTCGCATCACCAGCGTGAAGCGAGAAGGGACGCAAATCCGCATCGTGCTTCCGCTGATCGAGGAATCAGAGGTAACCGGAGATGCGGTCTAAAGATTTTGCTATTTTCCAAAAAAAAGACCAGTTTCGCCTTGCAGGTTACTCGATATGGACAATAAAAACACCAAAGCGCACAAAGATATTCCTAACGGGTCGTTCCGCCGCAATGCTATCCTAAAAACGATAAAAGGAAGCGCTTTCTTGGAAAGGTGCTGCCGATCACGATAACAGGGGGATGAACCGAAATGAGAAAAAGCTTGATGCTGTTGATGCTCAGTTTAGTGCTGACGCTGGTGGTGTCCGCTTGTTCCGGGGGTTCCGGAACCGCTGGCAATTCCGGCAATTCGGGGAGTACGGGGGACACGACGGGTTCGACTGCAGGGAACGGCGGGGACGGCTCGAAAGGCGCCCAGGAGATCACCGTTTGGGCCTGGGATCCGAACTTTAATATCGCCGCATTGAATCTGGCCAAAGAAAGATTTGAAGCGAAGCATACCGACATCAAAGTGAACATCGTAGAATACGCGCAGGACGACATCGTCCAGAAGCTGAACACTGGGCTCAACTCAGGGACGACCAAGGGATTGCCGAACATCGTGCTGATCGAAGATTATCGGGCGCAAAATTTCTTGCAGGCTTATCCCGATTCGTTCCGCGATATGTCTGATCTCATCAAACCGGAGGATTTTGCAGAGTACAAGATCGGACCAACGAGTTATAACGGCAAGCAATACGGCGTTCCGTTCGATTCCGGGGCTACGGCGCTTTACGTGCGGACGGATTATCTGGAGCAAGCGGGATATACCGTAGATGACGTGACTAATATCGATTGGAACAAGTACATCGAGATCGGTAGGAAGGTCAAGGAAGTCACGGGCAAGGATATGCTGACCCAGGATCCCAATGATATTGGGCTGATCCGCGTGATGGCGCAGTCGGCAGGAACGTGGTATTTGAAGGAAGATGGGAAGACGCCGAATCTGGCGGACAATCCGGTAATCAAGGAAGCGCTCGAAACGTATAAAGCGATGTTCGACGCCAATATCGTGAAATTGAATTCGGACTGGAGTCAATTCTTGGCGGCGTTTAATAACGGGGACGTTGCGTCGGTCCCAACCGGCAACTGGATTACGCCGTCCGTCAAAGCGGAGGCTACCCAATCCGGTAAATGGGCGGTTGTGCCAACGCCGAAGCTGGCGTATAGCGCTTCATCGGTGAACGCCTCCAACCTGGGCGGCAGCTCATGGTATGTGATGAATATGGATGGTCAGGACGCGGCTGCAAATTTTCTGGCCGAGACTTTTGGCTCTGATAGCGAGTTATATTCCCTGTTGTTGGAGAAAATCGGTGCGATTGGCTCGCTGAAGGCTGCATCCAGCGGAGCGGCTTACGATAAAGCTGATGAGTTCTTTGGTGGTCAGAAGATTTACGCCGATTTCGCGAAATGGACCGAAGAGGTGCCCAAGGTCAATTACGGCTTGCATACCTACGCAATCGATGACATTCTGGCCATTGAAATCCAGAACTATTTGAACGGCAAAGACGTGGACAGCGTCATCCGCGACGCCCAGGCTCAAGCCGAATCTCAGCTGCAATAAGCATAACGGAATGAACCGACGATAACCTTGGGCTGTTCCCAGTTCAAGGTTTTTCGGTTCCAGGCGGCTTGCTAACTACGAAGAGAAGGAGATGAAATCGATGAGAGCATCCGGGCCTGCGTTACGCTTACGCTGGAAAGCTTCCCTTGTCGGCTGGTCGTTTGTCGTGGTCGCTGTGCTGATGATCACGCTGTTTTATTTTTACCCGATGATCCAAGCTCTGCTCCTGTCGCTGCAAACCGGAACGGGTTCGAACCTGACCTTTAACGGGCTCGGGAACTACCGGCGGTTGTTTACAGACTCCATGTTCCTGACGGCGGTCAAAAATACGTTTATTTACCTGATCGTGCAGGTGCCAATCATGGTGCTGCTGGCGCTGGTGCTGTCGGTCGTGCTAAACGATCGGACTTTGAAGTGGAAGGGGTTCTTCCGCACGGCGATATTCCTACCCTGTATCACGTCGCTGGTCGCCTATTCGGTTATTTTTAAATACCTGTTTGCGGGCGATGGACTGGTTAACCTGCTCCTGCTGCATCTGCACCTTATCTCCGAACCAATCCCGTGGATTACGGATCCGTTTTGGGCGAAGGTGACGATTATTATTGCAATAACCTGGCGGTGGACGGGGTATAACATGATCTTTTACCTGTCGGGGATTCAAAATATCGAGCCCTCGATCTACGAAGCGGCCCGTATCGACGGGGCCACGGCGGTAAAGCAGTTTTTCCGGATCACGATTCCGCTCTTGAAGCCGATCATTCTGTTTACTTCGATTACCTCGACGATCGGCACGCTGCAGCTGTTTGACGAGGTCATGAACATTACGCAGGGTGGACCGGGGAACGCGAGCTCGACGATCTCGCAATACATTTACAATTTGTCCTTCAAATACGCAGCGAATTTCGGTTATGCGGCGACGGTATCATATTCCATCGTGGTGATGATTGTCATCTTGTCCATTGTACAATTTAAAGTGGCAGGTGATCGCGATGCTTAGGGCCAAACGGATATCCATGTACGTATTTCTTGCGGTGGCGGCGTTTGTTTCGATTTTTCCGTTTCTATGGATCATCGTGAGCTCAACGAACCCGTCGGTCGACGTCACCCGAGGCAAGCTGCTGCCAGGCTCCTATTTCATGGTGAACCTGCGCAGCCTGCTGAATTCCATCGATATGCTGAATGCGCTGAAGAACTCGTTGACCGTCTCGGTCTCCACGACGCTGCTCGCCTTGCTGATCGCTTCGCTGGCCGGATACGGCTTCGAGATTTACCGCAGCAAGGCGAAGGACGTCGTATTTAACGTGCTGCTGCTGTCGATGATGCTGCCGTTTGCGGCGTTGATGGTGCCGCTGTATCGCATGTTCGGGCGGATCACCAACCTGGTGCCCTTGATCGGCATCGATACGCTGGCCGCGGTCGTACTGCCGACGATGACGACGGCGTTTCTGATCTTCTTCTTCCGTCAGAGCACTAAAATGTTCCCGAAGGAGCTGCTGGAAGCGGGCCGGATCGACGGTTTATCCGAGCTGGGGATGTTCTTCCGCGTCTACGTGCCTACGATGAAAACGACATACGCAGCGGCGGCAATCATCACGTTTATGAGCAGCTGGAACAACTACATGTGGCCGCTGATCGTGCTGCAAACGCCGCAGAAGCAAACGGTGCCTTTGCTGATCTCCACGCTGGGCTCCAGCTATTCGCCGGACTACGGGCTGATCATGCTGGCAATCGTCATTTCGACGCTCCCGACGGCCATCGTTTTCTTCGTGATGCAGAAGCATTTTGTGGCCGGGATGATCGGGTCGGTCAAATAACGCGAGAATCGCTATTACTGATAAGTTGGAAGCCAATCCCCGTGCGCTTCGATTAAGTCATCGCACATCGCGATGATGTCGTCGATGGACAGCTCGGCGGAGGTGTGCGGATCCAGCATGGCGGCATGGTAGATATGCTCCTTCTTGCGGGTGATCGCCGCTTCAATCGTCAGAAGCTGGGTATTGATGTTCGTCCGGTTTAAGGCGGCACATTGCGGCGGCAGATTTCCTACATAGGTAGGAGTTACGCCGCTGGCATCCACAAGGCAGGGGACTTCCACGCAGGCTTCGGCCGGAAGGTTCGGAATCAGCCCCGTATTCATCACGTTGCCGCCGATTTTGAACGGGACGTTGGTTTCAATAGCTTCCATAATATACGAAGCGTATTCGTGCGAGCGCTCGTGCTTCAGTTCACGATTGCCGACAAGTTCCTCGCGCATGCGCTCCCAATTGGAGATTTGCTCGATGCAGCGGCGCGGGTATTCATCCAGCGGAATTTGAAAACGGTCGATCAGCTCAGGATAGTTCCGCTTGATGAAATAAGGATGATATTCGGCATTATGCTCGGACGATTCGGTGATGTAGTAGCCGAATTTCAGCATCATTTCGAACCGGACCATGTCATGATGCGGTTGCTGCTGCTTCTCGGCCGCGCGGCGCTTAATCTCCGGGTACAGATCGACTCCATCCCGGGTTACCTCCAGCAACCAGGCCATATGGTTGATGCCGGCGATTTTCGCTTGAACTCCGGTTTTGTCCATCCCTAAGCTGTCGAACAAACCAGGGATGCAGGCCTGAACGCTGTGGCAGAGACCCACGGTACGGACTTGGCCGTACGTATTCATCACGTTGGTTAATACAGCCATCGGGTTCGTGTAATTTAGGAATAAGGCGTCCGGGCACACTTCACGGATATCAGCCGCAAAGTCCAGCATCACGGGAATCGTCCGCAGATTGCGGAAAACCCCGCCAATCCCCACCGTATCGGCGATCGTCTGGCGCAGCCCGTATTTCTTGGGAATCTCGAAATCCGTAATGGTGCATGGATCGTACCCGCCGACTTGGATGGCGTTGATGACATATTTCGCGCCTTTCAGCGCTTCCTTCCGGTCAGTATAAGCCTTCACGACACATGTACTGCCGCTGCTGTGCTTCAAATGGTTTAGCATGTTCTCCGAATCTTTGAGCCGCTGCAGGTCGATGTCGAACAAGGCCAGCTCAAAGCCCTGCAAGGCTGGAGTTTGCATGCAATCGCCCAGCACATTTTTGGCGAAAACCGTACTTCCTGCCCCGATAAATGTAATTTTGGACATGTTAGATCGCCTCCTTTTTCCTCCTCAATATAGCGCTCTAGCTGTAAGAAAGGTATGGAGGAATGGAAGGCAAGTATGGAGGAATGTTGTATTTTGGTCTGCCATCCCTTACGCTAGGGAAGCAGGCCAAAACGCTTTTCAGGGGGTCGTAATCCGTGATGAATCCCGAACATGATTGGTTTGAAGTGTATATGAACCCCGATGACCGGGAGCGGGACGTGACCGTCTTGTTCAGCGGGCAAGGCCGGCCTCATCCGAACCATCGGATCGGGCCGTCCGTGCATGACTATTTTTTGCTGCATACGGTGTTTGAAGGGAAGGGAACGTATACCTGGGGAGGGCGCATTTATTCCTGCGGGCCGGGGGACACCTTCGTCATTTTTCCGAACGGCTTGTTCACTTATGAAGCGGATTCCCGGTACCCGTGGCATTACGCATGGGTCGCGTTAAAAGGTCCAAGTGTCCTTCGGCAGTTAAAGGACGTCGGCATCACGCCGGACAAACCGGTGGTAGGCTCCGGGGAACCGGAGCAACTACGCAAGCTCTATGCTCGGCTTCGCTCCTCGTTCCGCCAGACCGATCACCCGCAGTTGGAGAGTCTGGAGGCGGTGGGTTGGATGACGCTGTTGTTCCACCAGTTTGGAGTAGCGAACCGGGAACATTTGCCCCGTTCCGCCGCGAAGGAGCCGGCAATGATCGACCGGCAGGTGGAGCAGGCGATTCGCTGGTTCCAGCTGCAATATTCGCAACAGATCGGCATCGAGGAGTTGTCCAGGAACCTCGGCTATCACCGCGCTCATTTGTTTAACGCCTTTAAAGCGCGGACAGGGCTGTCGCCGAAGCAGTATCTGACTAAGATCCGAATCGATAAAGCGAAGGAGCTGCTTGCCGGCCCGTTAACGATCGACCAAATCGCATCCTCCGTCGGCTTTAACGATGCGTTGTACTTCTCTCGGCAGTTTAAGAAATCCACCGGGATGTCCCCCAGTGAGTATCGCAGCGGGGGCGGGAGGGGATTGAAGTGAAGCTAGACTAGCTGCAAATGAGCGCTTATAGGGCGGCACAGCACGCCTTATGTTTCTTGCCGCTTCCACACGGACAAGGCTCGTTACGCCCCGGTGTTTTGCCGCCATACTCATGCTGCAAATGAAGGGAGTACAGTTCCCGGCGCATCCGTTGGCTCATTTCCAGCACGCACTCATGGGCATAGGCATAAATCTGCTTATAACTTTGGCAGAAGTAATCAGGGCCTACCTGATGGTCTTCCGGGTTCCATTTGCGATTCCGGGGACACCCACCATAGCAAAGGCGTTGCCATTCGCAGGTACGGCAAGGATCCGGCAGGGTGGGTTTCATCTGGTGAAAACGCGCGAAATTAGGGTGGGACAGCATCTCTGAGATGGAACTGCTGGCGACATTCCCCACAGACCATTGCTTGTGAATAAAGAAGTCGCAGGGAAAAGCCTCCCCATTTTGCTCTAATACCAGACTTGTCGGGCACGCAGCCCGATGCACGCAATGCTCCGCTTCCCGATTCATATAAACGCCGAGCATATTATCAAAGAAGCGGATGGATACCTCCGGATTACCGTCGTTATACCACTCGTCGAAAATTTCACACAGGAAGTCGCCATACTCTTGCGGTGTAATTTCATACTCGCCGGGTTGGTCTACCTGCTGGGAGCGGAAATCCATACAGGGGATAAACTGCACAAAATTGAAACCGTTCTCACGATAAAAAGCCATTAACGTCTTGGCTTGATCTACGTTCCCCTTGTGGATCACCGTCAAAATGTTGAAATCGACTTGATGCTTCCGCAAATGCCCAATTCCCGCCATCGCCCGATCAAAGCTTCCCTTGCCGGCGGCATTGACCCGCCGGGAATCATGGATTTCCTTCGGCCCGTCCAGGCTGACGCCGATCAGAAACTGATAGGTTCTGAAAAAGGCCGCCCAGCGATCGTCAACCAACGTGGCATTGGTTTGCAGGGAATTGCTGATGATCGTATGCGGCGGGGCATGCAAGGCCTGACGATAAACGACTTCTTGGAAGAAATCAAGGCCAGCCAACAGCGGCTCTCCACCTTGCCAGGCAAACGTCGCGGCGCCTTGGCTGTACTGCATGTAATCTTTGATAAATTTATCTAATAAGGCCGAATCGATTCGGTTGATTTTGGGTCCGGGTTTCCCTCCGCAGGTGCTGTAGTAACAGTAGTCGCAAGCCAGATTGCAATCTTCCGATACGGTTTTCCACATCACGCCGAGGTTCTCTTGCCCCTGGATTGCGCAGGCTCCCGACATTCCTTCTCCTCCTGTCCTTGTTTACCACAAAGATAGCACCCTATTTGGTTTGTGTCAAAATAATAAAAAGTAATGGATCGGAAACGTAATTCTTTGTTTAACTCCCGTCAATTCTCCTCTACTTTATATCAAAATGGATATAAGTATAGTGTCCTCGCACAAAAAAGAGGCGTTATACAACCAACGCCTCCTCCTGTTAATCTCTGTTCCAACTTTGCATCATCATCACAGCCGCACCGGTAGCCACGGCTTCATCCGTTAGCAAGCCTTGCGTAAACACCGGACTGTACTCGGGATAGTGATAGGTATTCTTCTTCGCGATCTCGAGCGTTGCGTCAAAGACGAGCGGATGGGCGCTGATGAGCGGGCCGCCTAGAATCACGTATTCGGGATGGAGCGCATTAATCAGGTTGGCTAGTCCAATCCCCAGGTAAGCGGCGGTTTCCGTAAATTGCTCTTTCACCAGCGCATCGTCTTTCCTCAGGGCATCAACCAGTGTGGAAAAATTAACGAGCTCCGGCGCCATGCCGGACAGGATACTGCTGCGTCCGATTTTCAGTTGGGTGCGTACCCTTTCTTCGAGCGCGGGCACGGATACGAAAGCTTCCAGCGCTCCATAGTTCCCTTTATTTCGCAGCCTTGGGCCATTCGCCTGGATAATCATTTGGCCGATCGCACCTTCCGTATCTGCGGCGCCGCGGAGAATACGGCCTCCGGACATGGCGGCCGAACGGATATTTACGCCGGAATGGACATATAAGGCGTGCTCGATGGTTTCGGAGCGAAGCGCCCAATGTTCACCGATCAGCGCGGTATTGGCTCCATTATCGAGCTTCGCCGGAATGCCCAGCCGCTCCTCGAGCATGGTGCAGATCGGGACGTGCCTCCAGGCCGAGGAAGGGAATAACTCCGGTTCAAGAATGAGGCCTTGCCGTTGATCCAAGGGGCCTACGGCTCCAATGCCAATGCCTAATACGTCTTCAGGCGAGAGGCCATGTTCGTGCAGAAACTGCTTGGCTGCTACCGTGACGTTGTTAACCAATTGGTGGGGCGTCATCTCAGCATCCATTTTCCAGCGGGTCAAGGATAACGTGTTCAGATGCATGTCATACAAACCCAGGACAGAGTAAATCCGGGAGATTTCCAAGCCAAACAGATACCGGTAGGTTGGATTGGTTTGGAACAATATCGGTTTCCGGCCTCCGGTGGAGTGCCCCAGCCCGGAGACAACAATCAAGCCTTGGGTAGTCATCTCTTCCAGCAACCGCGTCATACTGCTGCTGGTGAGTGGAAAATGATTTAATAAATCCGCCTTCGAAACAGTCCCGAGATAAGAGATTCGATCGTATACCTGTTTCTTTATCGAAGGGTTGGAATGCGTGATCATAAGAACGGCTCTCCATTTCCAAGCTATTTAGTCGGGATATAGTAAAGTATATCGTTAACCCCCGGGGATTACCAGTTAATTTCATCCGAATAATCAACATAATTCCATTATGAAATAAACACGGGCGATAACGGGGTTATATCTCCGTGAAATGAACCTATTTAATTAAATTATCACACACTTCATTATAACTTTAATCCAAAATGAAATAAACATGATATAATCCAAGTACAGGTAGATAAAGGGACATCAGGAGAGAAGTGAGGGTGAGACTGAAATGAATGCTGCTTTTATACAACGGATGAAACGGATTGGGCAAATCTTTACGGTTTTTTTGAAAATCGGTCCCTCTACGTTTGGGGGAGGGTATGCGATGATCGCCACAATCGAACAAGAAATCGTTCATCGCAAAGCTTGGATGAGCAAGGAGGAAATGGGCGACATGGTATCGATTTCCGGATCCGCGCCCGGCGGCGTTGCCGTCAATTCGGCCGCTTTTATCGGCTATCGCTTAGGCGGGTGGCTCGGAGCCATCGCCGCCGTCATCGCGATTACGTTGCCTACGTTCCTGATCGTTTTTCTCCTTAGTGCACTCAGTGCGATGTTTAAAGATAACATGAAGGTCGCGGCGGCTTTGAAAGGCATTCATGCGGCTGTCGTTGCTTTGATTATGGTGGCGGCCGTCAAAATGTGGAAGTCATCAGTGCTGGATACGGCAACGCTGGTGATTACGATATTGACCGTCACGTTGCTGTTACTAACTGGCATTCACTCGCTTTATTTGATCCTGGGCGGACCGCTTGCCGGGATTCTCATCGTCTATATGAAGAAAAAATGCGGTTTGACCGTACAGACGGAGAAGGGGCAGGGCGAACCGGAACGGGAGCTACACTTCCCCGAGTACTACATTTAAAGGAGGACAGGTTCAATGGTTTGGCAGTTATTTTGGGTATTTGTCAAAATCGGGCTGATGTCCTTTGGCGGCGGATATGCGGTATTAACGCTGATTCAACGGGAAGTGGCCGCCAGGAACTGGGTCGATCCCGGTGAATTTCAGGAGATCGTAGCATTGGCCGGCATGGCGCCGGGCTCCATCGCCACGAATGCAGCCACGCTGATCGGTTATGCAGAAGGGGGGATCGCGGGGGCTATTGCGGCTACGGTCGGCATCATTCTCCCCTCCCTCCTCATCGTTGTCGTTTTGACTGCTTGTTTTCTCAGGCTGCAAGGCAACGATTGGATTCGTTCCTCCTTTTATGGGCTACGTCCGATTGTAACGGGTTTGATCATTTACGCCGCGATTCACTTTGGGTTTAGCGGGCGCACCTATCCGCTGCAAAGCTGGTCAATGGCAGGAACGCTGCTGATCACCGGCGGCTGCCTTCTCCTGGTTAGCAAATATAAGGTTCATCCTTTTGCAGTGATCTTGCTGTCTGCAGCTGCGGGGATCATTCTATTCTAGCTTGGTAAATTACCACACAACAAAGGTTGCTCTCGATAATGGAGCAACCTTTGTTGAGTAAAATAGGGTGTTACTATACTCCGCTAAGCATGATGAATTCGGGGCATCGGCATCGGTTCCTTGCCAAGCTCAGCCCAAGTGTATTTGAGCAGAAGCTCCGTCTTCAACCGTTCACAGCTTGGTTCATTCCATAAGTTATAAAGTTCTTCAGGATCTTCTTTCAAATCAAATATTTCTCCGTATGTCTGATTGTAGTACACGGTGATTTTATATCGCTCATCGACGTAGGTTTTTTGATGAATCGTCGTGGGTTCATGCCGGAACTCGCAAATGACATGTTCTCGCGCTTGATCCTGGCGGCCGAGCCACACGTCCTTCTGGTCGACCCCGGTCATCGTCCGCGGAATCGGCAAGCCGCAGAAGGAGAGGAAGGTCGGTGCCAGATCCACCAAGGATTGCAACGCATCCGAATACCGTCCGGCGGGAACCTGCCCTGGGTACCTGACGATGAACGGCAGCTTGATCAAATCCTCGTAATGAAATCCACCCTTCGCCTGTAACCCGTGCTGGCCAAAGAAGTGGCCGTGATCCGTCGTAAATACGACCAGGGTGTTCTCCGCCAGCCCTAATGCATCCAGCTTATCCAGGATGCGTCCTATATATTTGTCCATTAAGCTGATCATGCCATAATAAACCGCAACCAGCTTCTTCCTGTCGTAGTCCGTAAGCCGCCGCTTTGCTCCGTATTCGTAGTAATGATGGGAACGGTAGCCATGGATGCCAAAACCCGTTTCCATCAGTGAAGAGAAATCCGGATTTTCCTCTTGGGTCAAGCCGAAGTGCGGCGGATTCCGATCATGTTCACCCGGCGTGATCGACGGGATCGTCAACTGCTCCGGATCATACATCGTATCCCAAGGCTCCGGTGCCAAATATTCGGGGTGAGGATCGAAGAAGCTGGCCCATAGGAAGAACGGATCCCCCGTTTTGCGATGCTCCTCCAGACGAGCGTTTGTCCGTTCCGCGATCCACGTATTGTAATGATATTTTTCCGGAATGGGCCATTTGTAGGTTTGCGTAGGGTCCATCGTGCCGGTGGGGGGCAAGAAGTAGTCCCGCCAATTGGTGCACCCTTGTTCTTCCAGCCATAGAGCATAATGTTGCCCAACGTGAGCTTCGTTGGTATGGTTGCGCGCCAGCTCAACGTGATCAAAGCCGTAAAACGGCCCCTGGTTCTCCCGCCAATAGTTTAAATCCTGCAGAAGCGGATAAGCCTCCTTTGAGTCGTATTCGGGCGTGGATTTCAAAGGCTGGAAATGCGCTTTGCCGATTAATGAGGTTTGATAACCGGCTTCCATAAAATCTTCACCTACGGTATGACGGTCCTCTAATAACTTCGTTCCGAGCGTCCAGGCTCCGTGCTGACTGGGATACATGCCGGTGATCATCGAAGACCGGCTTGGCGTACAGGTTGGGTTCGGGCAATAGGCCCGGCCAAACGTCGTCCCTTCCCGGGTCAGGCGGTCCAAATTCGGCGTGGAGATTTCGGGTTGAAACGCACCGATGGTGTTCCAATGCTGCTGATCGCTGGTAATTAGTAAAATGTTAGGTCTACTAGACAAATTTAATCCCCTCCTATTATGATAATATTGATTAAATCGGAATTTTTAAATGTCGTTCTGTTACATTCTGTTTGTCATTTTGTTATCTTTAAAGAAAAACAGGTAGAAAGGGGGATATGCGGAATGATGTTGGAGTATGAGCATGAATATGCCGAGTTTCTATATTACACGCCCGGATATACGGATAAGGAAGCGCAGCTGTGGCCCGTACGGGCAGGGCGAAACATAGCCAAACCTCATTATCAAGTGGGGCCCAAGCGGATTGAGTGTTATAGCCTCCATTTCGTATTAGAAGGAAGCGTATGCTTGGAATTTGACGGGAAACGAGTGGAATTGCACGCCAATGACCTGTTCTGTCTATTTCCTGGACGAACTTATTTTTATCATGCGGCAGCTGCAGATCAGCCGCTGAAAATGAATTGGCTCGCCTTGGACGGCAGCCGCGTCAAGTCGCTGATGAAGCTCGCAGGCCTGTCGCCGGAGAGACCGTTCGGGAGAGGGATTGTTACTTTGCAGGCGCGGGAGCGGCTGGGCGGCACGATTGAGAAATTATCAAACCTCGAGCGCTGGAATCCGGCGGCTTCCCTGGAGCTTCAAGGGAGCATATGCCGATTGCTGGCCGAGTTGTCCCCTGAGATGGCAACGGCCGAGACCTCCGAGCCTTCGGGTTGGATTCGGGAGTGCATGGAGTTTATGGACCTTCATGCGACGGAAGGCATTTCCGTGCAACAGGTGGCGGCTTTTGCAGGGGTACACCGCTCGTATTTTTCCAATGTGTTCACCAGTCAGATCGGGATCTCTCCGCAAAAATATCTGCAAAAGATTCGAATGGAGAAGGCCCATCGGCTGGTCATCGAAACAGAGGCTTCCGTCACGGAGATCGCCTTGTCTTTGGGGTATCCCAACCTCTACACGTTTACCCGGGCCTTCAAGATTTATTACAAAATGTCTCCGTTGGCTATGCGGAACAGTAGAACTTAACGGGAGCATTAAGCTTGGTGAGATCTGTTTATCGTAAGCGCTTACCTTTCGGTAAACAGATTCGGACTAATAGGAGGATAAGTTATGCTGCTGGCTGCGTTGCGCAAATGGATTTCACCGAAACTTGGTATACAGGGGAAGATATTTATCGCTTTTGGGCTATTGACGCTTCTGGCCATCGTCTCCGTGACTAGCATCATCTACGTCAACATGCGCGATACGATCAAAAGGAACGCGATCACCTCTGTATCGGACAGCATCCGGCAGGCTGACGAGTCCTTGAACGTCATGCTCAAGGAGATCGACCGCTTAAATACGGTGGTCGTGACCAACAAAAATACGGTGATCGATACGGTTTTGAGCCCAAACGAAGAAATCAGCTACGAATGGTTTCAAGAGCAAAAGCGGATCACCGAGTTTCTGTCCGGATTGATCGATTACAAACCATATATTTCCCGTATCGCCGTTGTTGGCCTGAACGGGAAAGTATTCTTCTCGGGAGGCCCCTGGATTGACCGTACATTCCTGGATACGGATATGATGGATTTTATGCTAAAGAAAGGAGACCGTCATGCGTATTTCAAAGAGTCGGATACATCGGAGGCGATATCCGTTGGGCGTGTCCTCCGTTATAACCGGGAGACAATCGGCGTCGTGATCGTTGATTTGAATTATGATTTCATCCGAAAAACCTACGGTGTAAAACCCACGGCCGACAGTATTTTATACGTTCTGGATGAGCAGAAACAGCTGATTTATCAGTCCGATTCTGCGCCGTCTTCGGTGTCTGGCGATTTGGTCGGAGCCGTTTATGGTATCGAAGAACCGCCCAGTACAGGAGAAACCACGGAGCAAGCAATTGACGGAAAACGCTATATCGTCGTCAGTCGTAAGTCCGAGTATACCGGTTGGACGACACGTGCGCTGATTCCGCTCGATTCTTTGCTTAGCGAATCCGAGAAAATCCGCAACCTTATGGTGGAGGTGTCCGTTGTCGTTTTTATTATTTTTCTGATTGGATCACTACAAATGTCCTCTCGAACTACCCTCCATATCCGTCGTTTGAAAACGATGATGATGCGGGTCAAGGATGGAAACCTTGATTTCCCGCGGACGGAAATCAATACCAAAGATGAGATTGGCGATTTATACCGGGTATTTATCAGCATGGTAGATGAATTGAAACGTCTGATGGAAGGGATCCGAAGGAGTGAGCAGGCCAAACGGGAAGCGGAGCTCACCGCGTTGCAGGCTCAAATAAGGCCCCATTTTCTCTATAATTCACTAAATACGATCAAGTACCTAGCGAAGTTAAACGGTGTCCCTAATATCGAGGAGGTATCCGGGGCATTGGTCGAGTTGATGCGAGGTGTGCTTGGGAATTCCGGGGAGTTCCTTACGCTGCGTGAAGAACTTGGTTACGTATCCAGTTACGTTGCCATTGCCAAATACAAGTTTCTCGAACCGATTCCAGTTCATGTTCAGATAGAGGATGATGAATTGTTGGAGTGTCAGGTTTTGAAACTTACGTTGCAACCCATTGTGGAGAATGCGCTTATGCACGGTTTCGGTCCGTCGGCGCATGGGGGATTATTGCTGATTCGCGTTTTCGAAGAAGACGGGGATCTGAAGATCGAAGTGATGGATAACGGTAAAGGCATGAGCAAGCAGAGTATGGAAGCGTTGATGGTTGTAAACGAAGAGGCTCCTACTCGTTTCAGCGGCATGGGTGTTCGTAACGTGCACGAGCGGATCCAACGGGTGTTCGGTGAGCCCTACGGGATAAAACTCTATAGTGAAGAGGGGTTGTATACGAAAGTGGAGGTTCGATTTCCGCGAACCGAAGACCTGGGAACTCGATCTGTAAAAGGGGGCTAGGCCATGTATCAAGTATTGTTAGTTGACGATGAACCTCTCGTACATCACCATCTCCGAACGGTGTCGGAATGGCGAACCCATGGCTTCGAACTTTGCGGCGAGGCCTTTGAGGGGGAAGCGGCACTTCAGATGATCGATCGACTTCGGCCCCATATCGTCATTCTGGACGTCAATATGCAAGGCATGAACGGTGTGGAGCTAAACCGGACGATCCATATGCGCTATCCTTCCGTTAAAACGATCATGCTAAGCAGCTACGACGACTACGACTATGTCCGCGAGTGTTTGAAGAATGGGGCGGTCGATTATTTGTTGAAACATCGTTTGGACGCGGATCAGCTAATTGGCGTATTGAGGAAGGCGGTCCGTGAAATGGAAGAGGATCAGGAAGATCACAAACGGACGCTTGGAGGTCTTACAGAATTTCGCGAACTCCTCGCGCAACTCATGCGAGGGAAGTCCGGAGCGGTCAAGGAGCTGCAGGAATATGCCCGACAGAGTGGACGGTTTCAGGATACGGTATGTTACACCGTGGCAGCGATGCAAATTTCTTCTTTCTTGCTGCTGACGGAATCCCGCAGCGACGTCCAGACAAATCGACTGGTGCAGCAGGCCATTGATCTTATGCAACAGACCCTAGGGGATCAACCGGAGCGTACCGTGACTTACGTGGAAAATGGACGTATGGCCGTCTTGTTTACGTTTCGGGAACGTAGTGAGCAGGTAGCTTCAAGCGAGACGGTAAGGCTGATGAGCCATCTTCGGCATTCCCTGGAACTGTTTATGAATTTGAAATGCACGTACGCCGTTGGCCACGTCTGCTCTAGCTTGTCCAAGCTTGAGGCAAGTTACCGTACCGCCGAGCAGGCGCTTGACGCTTGCCAGTCTCTACCTTCGGCAGGCGGACAAACCGAACGAGTGTCCCTGACGATTGAAGAACAGAAGCAACTCCTTCTCTCTATGGAAAATCTGGATCGGGGAGGCGTACGGGAAGTGATTGCCTCCGCGTTCAAAGGTCTTCGCCAACAGCCGGTCCATGCCCAAGGGGTGCAACTAATCGTTCGCGAGTTACTGTCCATAGGGGAGAAGGCTACTCGAAAGTGGTGGGCTCCTCATTCGGGCGGTGACAAAGTGGATACGTACGGTCTTTCGGCGCGTGAGGATTTGGGACGAATCGGCAGTGTAGACGGTTTAGAACAATGGCTTTATTCCTATTACGAGGATCTACTTGACCGGTTAAAGCGAGAGCGTGCGGCCGGTCACCATTCACGTCATGTATCGCAAGTAATCCTTCTAATTCTGGAGAAATATCCGAGCTACATCACGTTGGAGCTTGCGGCAGGAGCAATCGGACTTAATCCTTCGTATCTCTGTCGGATTTTCAAAGAGGAGACAGGGATGACGTTCTCGGAATATGTGAACCGGATTCGGATTGACGCCAGTTGCAAGTTGTTGGAAAGCGGACGGTATTCGGTCAAGCAGGTAAGTGTGCAGGTGGGATTCAGCACCTATAACTATTTTTTTAAAGTGTTCAAGGAGTGGACCGGCATGACCCCCCAAGCCTATGTACAGAAAATTAGGCCCTCAGATTCCGTAAAATAAATGGAGTATGTGGTCAAAATTGTGGAATTTGGCGTATGGGCGGATCGACTATAATGAATTCACAACAAGGTAAACGCTTACAAAAACAACCGCTTTGCCAATCACGAAGGAGGTCATGCAAAAGATGCGAAAACAATGGGGGATAGCCACAATCAGCACGATGCTGATTGCTGCGTTGGTGCTAGGGGGGTGCGGATCTGGCTCCGGCACAAAGAATAACGCTGCTTCTAATGGAGAAGGGGTAGCCGAGGTCAGCAAGGACGGCTTCCCGATCGTGCAGGAGCCGGTCAAATTGAAGATGTTCACCCGGATTGCCCCGGTCAATGGGCCGTTTAAGGACATGCCGGTGTTTCAAGATTACGAGAAAATGAGCAATGTTCAAGTCGAATTCATCGAGGCGCCGACAGACGGTTTCCAGGAGAAGAAGAATCTACTGTTCGCCTCGAACGAGTTACCTGACGTCATGTATCGATCGGGCATTTCACCTTTAGAAGCGGTTCGTTACGGTTCTGGGGGACAACTGATTCCTCTTGAAAATATGATCGAAGAGTATGCTCCGAACTTCAATAAGTTGATGGAACAATACCCCGAGATTCGAGCATCCATTACTACACCGGAGGGCCATATTTATACGCTACCCGGCATTGTTACCTTGGGATCGGCCCGCACAGACAAGATATGGATCAATCAAGCCTGGCTGAAAAAGTTGAACCTGAAGGAACCGCAAACTCTTGATGATTTGTATGAAGTGCTTGTAGCTTTCCGTGATCAGGATCCGAACGGGAACGGAAAGCAGGATGAACTTCCGCTGACTGCCCGCAAAGGCCTCCCTATCGTGGTTCTAATGAGCGGGGCTTTCGGACTTGACCAACAATTTGGCTACAACATAAACATTGTTGGCGACAAGGTTGAGATCTGGATGGGCAACGAGCGTAATAAAGAACTGCTAATGTTCCTGAACAAGCTGTACACGGAGAAACTTCTGGATCCAGAGCTGTTCTCTCATACGGAAGCGCAATTTTTGGCAAAGCAAGGAACAGGTAATACTGGAGTGTTCTTTGATCAGACCAACAACAATTTCCTGCCGATTGCGGGTCAATACACCGGCCTTGCACCGTTTGAAGGGCCGCACGGCGACCGACTTCAAAGCCAGGGTGCACCGGTTCCGCGCGACCAGGGGGCGTTCGCCATTACCTCGGTGAATAAATATCCGGAAGTGTCTATGCGCTGGATCGACTATTTCTACAGTGACGAAGGCTCTACGCTGCTAAGATTCGGCCGGGAAGGTGAGCACTACGAATTGGTTGATGGAATCCCCACTTACAAGCCGGAATATTCCACAGCCGAGACGCAACCGAAGATTACACCATATGCCGGTGGTGGGGCGCCTCACCTGATCAGTGATTATGTAGCTTCTTACATTAATCCGCCCCAGGTGCAGGAAGCACAGAAGAAGATGGACCCTTTCATGCCAAAAATTCGTTATGCTGCTCCGATGTTCGACGAAGCAACGGCTCAAAAGGTGAACACGCTTCGCAACGATATCGACAAGTACTATGAAGAGCAGAGCACGAAATTCATTGCCGGTGCGTTGTCTTTCGATAAGTGGGGAGAATTCCAGGCAACCCTGAAAAAGATGAACATTGAAGAACTGCAACAAATCTATCAAGAAGCTTATGACAAAATGGAGAAATAAGGCGGATCCTCTATGGAATAGGAGTGGATGTTCATGAAGAACGCAGAAATCCATGAGACTGCCGCGGCTGCCAAGTTCCGATCGGAACGGGGCAGCCGCCTCATCAAGCAGATCGTTAAGAGATACGATTTGTATCTCATGCTGCTGCTGCCGATCGCATGGTATTTGTTGTTCCATTACGGCCCCCTCTACGGGCTGCAGATCGCATTCAAAAATTTCAACCCGGGCAAAGGAATCCTAGGCAGCAGTTGGGTGGGATTTGATAATTTCCAACGTTTCTTCGATTCGTACTACTTTTGGAGACTGCTCTGGAATACGCTGTCTATCAATCTGTTCTCCCTGATCCTTGCTTTCCCGATTCCAATATTACTTGCCCTTCTCATTAACGAGATTAAAAGCAAATCCTACAGCAAGCTGCTGCAAAACATCACCTATATCCCGCACTTTATTTCGGTTGTCGTTATCGTCGGAATCTTAACCGTGCTACTGTCTACCAACGGCCCGATCAATATGTTGATCCAAGCCTTGGGTGGATCGGAGATTCGCTTCATGGAATCGGCCGGATGGTTTAAGACGATCTTTATCGGCTCAAACATTTGGCAGAACATGGGGTGGCAATCGATTATCTATATCGCAGCGCTGAGCGGAATTAATCCGCAGCTGTATGAAGCAGCCAAGATGGACGGCGCCTCTCGGATGCGGCGAATCTGGCACGTCTCTCTTCCGGGCATCGTCCCCGTCATCGTCATCCTTCTCATTCTGGATATCGGGCAATTCATGAACATCGGGTTTGAGAAAATTTTGCTCATGCAAAACAACTTGAATCTCGAGGCGAGCGATGTGATTTCCACGTTTGTGTACACGACCGGGATTTTGAAGGGCGAATACAGCTATACGGCCGCGATCGGGTTATTTAATTCCTTGATTAACTTAACTTTGCTGTTGTTGGTGAACCGGTTCGCGCGCAAAACGTCGGAGACGAGCCTGTGGTAATGGAGGGGACGAATCATGGCTAAAGAGGTAGTGACAAAAGGTCCATCGGACGAACGATGGTTCGATGTTATCGTATATTTGATCGCTGCGGTGATCATTCTCATCGTGCTTTATCCTTTGTTATTTGTAGTCAGTGCATCGTTCAGCGACCCGGCGAGGGTGCTGAACGGAGAAGTATGGCTGTTACCGAAGGGAGTAACCCTTGAAGCTTACAACAATATTTTGCACAACGATCAGATTTGGACCGGCTACCGCAACTCCATTTTTTACACTGTTGTTGGTACGCTCATCAATATCGTTATGACGTTATTGGCGGCTTACCCGTTATCACGCCCGGATTTGCCCGGACGTAAAGGATTGATGTTGATCATTACCCTGACGATGTTTTTCAGCGGCGGGCTGATTCCCAGCTACCTGCTCGTAAAGAGTCTCGGAATGGTTGATACGATGTGGGCCCTGATCATTCCGGGAGCGATATCCACTTACAATTTGATCGTCATGAGAACGTATTTCCAATCCAGCATCCCATGGGAGCTGCAGGAGGCGGCGCATATCGACGGATGCTCTAACTGGCGGCTGCTGGTTAGCATTATCCTACCGCTGTCTAAGCCGATTTTGGCGGTTATGGTTTTGTTCTACGCGGTTGGCCACTGGAATGCATTCTTCAATGCGCTGATCTATATTCGTAGCGAGCATTTATACCCGCTCCAGCTGGTGCTGCGGGAAATCCTGATGATTAGCCAGTCTACGGGCGTTGACGGCGGCAACGTTGGGATGGAAGAGAAAATCCTTCTGTCCGAGAGTATTAAATTTGCCGTAATTATTGTCTCCAGTCTGCCAGTTCTGGTCATGTACCCTTTTGTGCAGCGGCATTTCGTCAAAGGTGTCATGATCGGCTCAATTAAAGGATAAGCGAGAACGGAGGTAAACGATTGATGAATAAGGCGACAATTACTATCGACGGCAGCCAAGCAAGCGAGCACCAAATTAACCCTTACTTGTTTGGACATTTCGTTGAAGACATCCGGGATCATATGGAAGCGATGCTGGCTTTTCCGCTGAAAGACATGGATTTTGAGAGCGAGGCGGAAGGGAAGGCGGAGGTGTCGGGGAAGTGGTATCCCTACACGAACGGACGCAATACCAAGTATGCGCTGGAAGCTCCAGCGCCTAAGCACTCGGGACGCGCCCAGCGCATCCGAATCCACAGCGATGATGAAGCCTTTGCGGGGATTGCTCAGAAGCTTGCACTCAAAGGGCCGATTCGCTATTCGGTCAAGCTGATCGTCCGGGCCTCGATCGAGCTTGCCTATGTGATTGTTGAAGTCGTAGATCGAATCAGTCAAGAACGGTTAGGTCTGGAGCGAATAGAGCTTAACGGTCACAACTGGCGGGAATACGATGTGATGTTGACGATCAAAAGGGATTGCGCCGATGCGGAATTCCGAATTTATGTGCCTGCCGAGCATCCAAGATGGCAAGACAGCGTATCCACCGGCATGCTCTGGATCGACCATATCTCCTTGCTTCCGGAGGATCATATCGGGTTCGTGAAGCGGGAAGTTGTTGAAATGACAAAGGATTTAAATGCCGGGATGATGAGGTTGGCCGGTAACTATATCAGCGCGTATCACTTTGAGCATGGCATCGGACCGGTCCTTGAACGTCCGGTCATGTATAACGAGGCGTGGGGCGGCTGGACGAGCAAATATTTCGGGACGGATGAATTTATCCGCTTTTGCCGGGAGTTGCAGGTCGAACCGCTGATTTGCGTCAATGACGGTTCTGGGACACCAGCGGAAGCTGCACAGTGGATTGAATATTGCAATGGAGACGCGGATACGCCGATGGGGGCGGTACGCGCCGCCAATGGACACACTGAACCCTACAATGTGAAGTATTGGGAGATCGGCAACGAGGTATGGGGGGCTTGGCAGGTAGGAACGTGTACAGCCGAAGATTTCGCCCGGCGAACGGTATCCTTTATCGAAGCCATGAAGGCGGCCGACCCTACGATTGTGATCTTAGTCTGCGGACATACCGATCAAGCCTGGAACAAGGCAGTGCTTGAGATCGCCGGCGATCGGATCGATTACTTGACCTTGCATTTGTATCACGGGTACAACCGATTTGCGATGGACCGCAGAACCCCGGCGGAAGAGCGTTATAAGGCGATCGCCAGCTTCCCGGAATGGACGAAACACAATATCGAGGAGACAAGAGAGCAAATCTTGGCGCATCCGAAACACAGCCATGTGAAGCTGGCAATTACCGAATACAACACGATGTATTATCCCAATAACGTCAGAAAAGGATTGCCGGATGAGCATACGCTGGGCGCAGCGGTTGCCAATGCGGCCAATCTAAACGAAATGCTGCGTGCAAGCGATCTGGTACACATCGGCAGCTTCTCCGATTTGGTGAACGGTTGGCTTGGGGGATGCATCCGGGTGGGCGATTATTACGCGGATCAATATTGCGGCAAGATGCAGGGGTGGAGCGGACACCCGCTCACCGTTTACGGAACCCCAACTTATGAAGTCATGAAGCTTTATGCGGGGCGGAACATATCACGCTTGCTGCATGTGCGCGCCGAATGCGGCACCTTCGCCGTACAATCGAACAAGTCGGCTCCGATCAACCTGGATGCCCTGCCAGATCTGGATGTGGTGGCCTGCACTAATGAAGAAGGCAGCGTGATCACGGTCTTTATCGTAAACCGGAGCTTGCATGAAGTGACGGCCACTCTTGATTTGCGCGGACTTGAGGCTTCGGAAGGAACCTTGCTTCATGTTATTACGGGAGATTCCGAGCAGGATGTGAACACCGTCTTTGAGCCGGATCGGATCACCAGCCAAAGGAGCGTTGTCCCGTTTGAGGCTTGGAAGGCCGGATATCCGCTTCGCCCTTCATCCATCCATGCACTGGAAATAAGAACGAACCCGTAAACAGGAGGCAAGACATGACAACCAAGGGCTATATGAAAGATTATCCAAGACCGCAGTTCGTCCGGAAGGAGTGGATGAACCTAAACGGCGAATGGGACTTCCGATTTGACGATCAGAACGTCGGAGAAGCCGAGAAATGGCAGGAACATCTGGCGGGAACGCATAAAATTAAGGTACCTTTTACGTACGAAACCAAGGCAAGCGGCATCGGCGTGGAGGAATTCCATGCGCAGGTGTGGTACAGCAGGCGGGTGACGATCCCGAAGGAAGCAGCAGGAAAGCGAGTGATCCTGCACTTTCAGGCGGTGGATTATCTCGCCAAGGTATGGGTGAACGGGGAACTGGCGGGCGGACACCAGGGGGCATACGCGGCATTTTCACTTGATATCACGCCTTACCTGACCTTTGGGGCGGATAATGTCATTACGCTCAAAGCGGAGGACAGTAATGACTGCACCCAACCCCGAGGCAAGCAGCGTTGGACGAAAAACAACTTCGAGTGCTTCTATGTCCAAAGCACGGGCATTTGGCAGACGGTCTGGCTGGAGTACGTGGCGGAGCAAAGGCTGGATTCGGTAAAAATCACCCCTGATCTGGATCGCGCCAAAGTGTCGTTGGATTACCGGGTGCAAGGCCTGGAGACCGCGGCGGGGAGCTTGAGACTCGAAGCCATCGTGACCCTGAAGGATCACCATGTAAAGACGGTCAGCCTGGCGATTGATCGGCCTCGTTTAAGCGTGGAGGTCGACCTGGTGCATGAAGCGAACGGGCCGTGGAAAAGAAGCTTCTGGTCGCCAAATCAGCCGAATCTCTATGATGTGGAATTTGTGCTGTATAGGGATGAGATCGTGGTGGATCGCGTGTTCTCCTATTTTGGCATGCGAAAGATTTCAATCGAAAATGGCAAGGTCCTGCTCAACAATGTGCCGATCTACCAGAGATTGATGCTGGATCAAGGCTATTGGCCGGACAGTCACTTGACGCCGCCAAGCGAGGAGGCGTTGATTGCCGATATCGACGCCATGCTGGAGATGGGTTATAACGGCGTGCGCAAGCATATGAAAATCGAAGATGCCCGTTTTCTGTATTGGTGTGACGTGAAAGGGCTTCTGGTCTGGTCGGAAATGGCGGCAACGTTCGAATTTCACGATGATGCGGTGGTGAACTTTACGAAGGAATGGCTGGAAATCGTCCACCAGCTATATAATCATCCGAGCATTATCACCTGGGTGCCGTTTAATGAGTCATGGGGAATTCCTTATATTTTGCATGATCCAAGACAGCAGAAATTTACGGAAAGCATCTACTATCTAACCAAGTCGATTGACCCGCACCGCCCGGTGATTACCAATGACGGATGGGAGCACACGATCTCGGATATTCTTACGCTGCATGACTATGTCGAGACGGGAGAGGGCTTCCTGAAACGGTATGCAGGGAACAAGGACCCGATCGTCCACAAGGAAACGACCTGCAACCAATGGAAATATGCATTGGCCGAAGGCTACGAGTACAAAGGTCAACCCATCATGATCACCGAATTTGGCGGGATTGCTTTCGAGTCGGAGAAAGGCTGGGGTTACGGGCATCAGGTACAGACGGATGAAGAGTTTCTGGAGCGCTTCGACGGCCTGATTCAGGCGATCAAACAGGTGGATTATATTTGCGGCTTCTGCTATACGCAGCTTACCGACGTGCAGCAGGAAATCAACGGATTGCTTACAGAGGATCGGAAGCCGAAATTCCCAATGGAGCAAATTCGACAGATTAATTTAAGATAGTCTTGTATAGGAGGAGAAGCCCATCCCTGTGAAATCGAGCGGATCAAGCGACAAGGGGTCCGATCTAGGGGAGGGCTTCATCCTCATACGTTTAGACTGATTTGAGTTTCTTATTGACTCTTCGGAAGATAAGTGATATTATATACTTCGTTGCTGCAAAACAATGCATCAACCGAAAAACGCGGTCGTGGCGGAATTGGCAGACGCGCACGGTTCAGGTCCGTGTGGGCTAACCCCCCGTGGAGGTTCGAGTCCTCTCGACCGCATTCAATTTAACAATGAACGAGCTCTTGAGTTTCCTGTAGCGGAGATTCAGGAGCTTTTTGCATATTCGTAATTTGCAAGGTATCGCTCATCACTTGAGCCGAAGAAAGCTTTGAGCTGTATTCAAGATGGACATAAATGTTAGCGGTCGTGGAATAATGGCTATGCCCTAACCAGGCCTGAATTTCCTTCAAGCTGACACCGTTCGCAAGCAATAAGCTGGCACAACTATGCCGAAGATCGTGAAATCGAATCCGCCGTAAATTTCAGGACGAGCGGAAAATGTTGAGTAATATAACCCGGCTTAATTCGCTCTCCCAGCTTATTGATGTAAATGTAGTCCTGATATTGGTTACTGTAAGAGTCCTTGTACAAAGCTCGATTCGCTTGTTGCTCTTCCAGCAGCCTGAGTAGCAACTCCAGGAAGACAGGGACGAGTGGCAAAGTGCGGTAACTCGATTTGTTCTTAGCCCGGTCTTTCGCCACAATGATTTGCTTGCCTTCATAAGATACAGGGATAACGGTGTGCTTGATGGTAATGGTCTGATGCTGAAAGTTGATGGCGTCCCATTTGAGCCCGACAATTTCACTTCGCCGCAATCCATAAAAAGCTGCCAGAACCGGATCGCCTTTCACAACTTCGAACAAATCGTTCAGCTCATCACTCGTATAGTGGCTTCCGATAAATAGGTTCTTCTTGAGCCGCTTGACTTTGTCTGCGGGGTTCGAAGGGATCATGTCCATTTCAAATGCATGTTGCAGCGCCTGGCGGATATTGGCATGATAGTGCAGTACGGTGTTCGTGGTCAGGCCAAATTTTTTCAAGACATACTGATAAAAATCGTGCAGGTGTTTGGGTTGCAGTTCCTTTAAATAAATTCCTTTTTCTCTGAAGTACGGGAGGATTCTGGTGTTAACAGCAAAACTATAAGCCAAGTGGGTGGTGATCTCAACCTGATATTTTATCATTTCAAGCCATTCCACTATGAAGTCAGCGAATAAAATGTCGTCCTTTTCCACTTCTTCACTTTCTGTACGCTCATCTGTCTGCTCGGTTTTTTCTTCAGCAACCATCTCTTCGTCATTTTTTAGATTGGCTTCTGAGGGAGGTGCAAAATTTTTGCGTGCCTCGAGCAACATGACCTCCGCTTTTTTCTTGTTGCCTTTTACCGAAAGTTTGGTAGGAATCCATTTGCTTTTTCTTTTTCCGTCATCTTTGTAGTTCAGACCGATATAAAAAAGACCCTTCTTTTCTTGTAGGTGGCCTGCTACCATATTTGAAAATATCCCTCCTTGGTTAACAGCCCGATCTCCTACCATTGACACTGTTAATATACCATAGTGCAGAAAATAGATCGATGCACTAAAGCATCACAGTGTGAAATGGAAGGATCAGTCATTATGCTGTGAAGGTAGGAAATGATATTGGCTTTGGGGATTTTGTAAGCTCTGCCGATTCTGAAATGTTTAATTTTGTTTTCATGCAGGAGCTTGTAAGCCGATTTAGTGCTGACGCCACCGAGCATTTCCATAGTTGCGGAACATTGACAACATCAGGGTAGTTTTGAAACATCAGTTTGAAAAGATCAGGCGGGCACATTATCCAATTTTCCTTTCTTAGGAAATATTTTTATGTAGGAAAATGGTGAAATGAGAGTAACTAAGAAATCATGTTGAAATGGAAGCGTAATGAATGCCTGTTCCAAGCAGCAGGTGGTGAGCCTGCATCATAACTCCGGATTATCCGAAGCTCCCCCTCATCCGAACGGGCTACCCCCAATGCGGTAAAGCTGGCCGGGTAGAAGTATCATTATCCCTCACACCGAGTCATCGCGATTCAACCCACCATAGATTGATTTCAGCCAGTAGTTGGTCGCTCTTGTCTTTGTTAAGACCGTCATGGCGATACTGCTTTGTCGCTTCTGCTAGTAACAGTGGTAGAGGAATGTACTTGAAACAGCATATGAGACTGTCAATGAACATTAAGAACAGGGATTGGAAGACTTCTAATCAAATCTTCTATGAATATAAATGGGGAACAGCGTTAAAAAAGCAACATGGAGTCAGCTAAAGTACAATCTTTTTTGTGGAATATATATCTATTATGCGGGGAAAAGATGGTTTTTATATATTAATTGGAGAGAGTAGCACATTTGAACCAACAAAAAGAGGTTAATAAGCACCAATAAGTTAACGGTGCTTATTACTTCTTTCTTCAACTTTAAATTATTTTCCAAATAATAATCAGTGATTTTCAGGTTAAGCCTTAATATATTCCGAAAAATTTTCCTGTAAGTACATTGAATTAATATCCTCTCTCAGATGATGATGGATAAGTTCGTCTAGTTTATCCATTTCCTTATGTATCATGAGCTCGAGAATGGTCTGATGCTCTTTATGGATTTCCACCAGTTTTTCCTTTCTTAACATATGCAGTCTGCGGTATCTGGCGTAGTGGACGTTGGACTGCTGAAGCAAATTCCATAGGAACTCCCGACCGGCGAGTCGAAACAGAGATTGGTGAAAGGTATCATCCAGGCCTAGAAATCGTTCGCTGTCTTCGTCCTCATGGATGACAGCTAGCTGTTTGTCCAGGATCCGCTTGAGTTCATGCACGCCTTTGGGCAGGAGGCGAGAAGATAAATCTTTGATGATTTCTTTTTCGAGCACGCTACGCAAATAAATGATCTGTTCGACCGACTCCAAATCAATATAGGAAACGAGGTTGCCTTTTTTGGGATAGACATCGATATAGGATTCCAAGCTCAGCTGTTTCAGCACATCGCGCAGCGGGGTCCTTGAGATCCGGAAACGTTCGGACAGGGCAGTCTCGCTTAGAATGGTACCGGGTTTAAGCTTCAAAGTGAGGATTTCATTTTTGAGTGAATGTTTAATTTCTTCTTTAATCGACATTTTTACTCCTGCTTTGTTTTTTAACTAGTATACATCAAGTTATTTGATAAGAGAAGTTTCTAATCAAAAAATGGCGTATTGACAACTAAATGGACGTATTTTATGATCGAGTAAATCTTGTATACAAGATCGATTTGATCACATTATGGGAGGGTTCTTGAAATGAATATGACTTGGCGATGGTATGGGGAAGGGAACGACAACATTACGCTTGACCATATTCGGCAAATTCCCGGCGTTATGGGAATCGTCTGGTCCTTGCATGACAAAGTGGCCGGGGAAGTATGGGAAATGGAACGAATTCAGGAAGTGGCGGATCAGATCACAAGCAAAGGCTTCAGCACCGCGGTCGTGGAGAGCGTCAACGTTCATGATGATATCAAAATCGGCTTGCCGACCCGCGACAAGTATATCGATATCTATATCGACACCATCCGCAAGTTATCCAAGGTTGGTGTTAAGGTGATCTGCTATAATTTCATGCCGGTTTTTGACTGGACGCGTACGGAACTGTACAAGGAACTCCCCGACGGTTCGAACGCGCTCTTTTATGAAAAGGCTGCCATTACGAACAATCCGCGAGAGATGGTAGATCGGATTTTGAAAGGCGCCGGTGAATTCACGATGCCGGGCTGGGAACCAGAGCGGCTGGCGAAGCTGGATGAGTTGTTCGCCGCCTACGTGGACGTGACGGAAGAGAAGTTATTCGAAAACTTAAAGTACTTTCTGGAGCGCATTATTCCGGTTTGCGAAGAAGTGGACATCAAAATGGCGATTCACCCTGACGATCCGGCCTGGCCAATCTTCAGTCTGCCGCGCATCATTCGCAGCCGCGATACAATCCGCCGCATGCTGGACGCTGTGGACAGCCCATACAACGGCCTGACCTTCTGCACGGGTTCGCTTGGAACGAACCCCGAGAACGATCTGCCGGCAATGATCCGCGAGTTCCATGACCGCATTCACTTTGCGCATATCCGTAATGTAAAAGTATTCGACAATGGCGACTTTATCGAGGTGTCTCACCGCGGTCGTGATGGCAGCGTAGATGTGGCGGAAGTTGTGAAAGCTTATCACGAGAACGACTTCACCGGTTACGTGCGCCCCGATCACGGGCGTCATTTATGGGGAGAAGAGAAAAACTGCCGTCCAGGTTATGGACTTTATGACCGGGCGCTGGGCATCATGTATTTGCTGGGCGTATGGGACAGCTTGGAAAAGGCGAAGGAGGCGAAATAACAGAATGCTTCGCTTGTCTTTAGACAGTATTTCCGATGAATCGGCCTGGACGGCTGCAGGCGTGGAGCTTCCTAAGTTTGATATCGCGCAAGTGACAAAGAATACATGTTCAAAGCCGGAATGGGTTCACTTCGGTGCGGGAAACATCTTCCGGGGATTTGTGGCGAATGCTCATCAAAAGCTGCTGGACAGCGGCAAAGCGGATACCGGCATTATCGCGGCGGAGTCGTTTGATTTTGAGATGATCGACAAGGTCTACAAGCCTTATGACAATCTGACACTGCTGGTTCTGATGAATGCCCGCGGCGAATTTCAGAAGAAAGTGGTCGCAAGCATTGTCGAAGTGATTACGGCGGACAAGAATCGGGAAGAGGATTACAGCCGCCTAACCGACATTTTCGAGAATCCGAGCCTGCAAATGGCCAGTTTCACCATTACGGAAAAAGGATATTCTCTGACTGGTGTGGATGACCGGTACCTCGGCATCGTGGAGAAGGATATTGAATCGGGCCCCGTCCAGCCGTCTCACGTGATGAGCATTGTCACTTCGCTGGCTTACCGCCGTTATTTGAAAGGCAGATATCCGATGACTTTTGTTAGCATGGATAACTGCTCCCATAACGGTGACAAGCTGAAGCATGCCGTCTTAACGATAGCGAAAGAGTGGGCAATGAGAGATTTGGTCGAAACGGGCTTCGTCGACTACCTTGAAGATGAACATAAAATTGCGTTTCCGGTATCCATGATCGATAAAATTACGCCGCGTCCGTCGGAAACGGTGCAGGCTGCGCTGTTGGAGCAAGGGATCGGAGAAATGGATGTGATCGTTACCTCCAAGAACACCTATACCGCACCTTTCGTGAATGCGGAAATCAGCGAATACCTGGTGATCGAGGACAAGTTTACGAACGGTCGTCCACGGCTGGAAGAAGCGGGGATTATATTTACGGACAGAGATACCGTAAACAAAGTCGAAACGATGAAAGTCACGACCTGCCTGAATCCACTCCACACTGCACTCGCCGTATCCGGTTGTCTTCTCGGTTACAACTTGATTGCGGACGAGATGAAGGACGACACGCTGCGCAAATTCGTGGAAACGATCGGCTACGTTGAGGGACTGCCGGTCGCGGTAGATCCCGGCATTCTGAATCCCAAGCAGTTCCTGAACGAAGTGCTGCAGGAACGCTTCTCGAATCCGTTCATTCCCGATACGCCGCAGCGGATCGCGACCGATACCTCACAGAAAGTGGGGATTCGTTTTGGTGAAACGATCAAATCGTACATTCGCCGGGAAGACCTTGATCTGATCAACCTAACGGCCATCCCGCTGGCGATTGCCGTCTGGTGCCGTTACCTAGTAGGCGTGGATGATGAAGGCAAAGCGTTCGCTTTGAGTCCGGATCCGCTGTTGGATACGCTGCAAGGATATTTGGCAGGGGTGAAGCTGGGGGATAAACCATCATGCGTACGTGCCATTATCCAGGATGAGAACATATTCGGAGTTCAGTTGTACGAAATTGGTCTTGGCGAGAAAATTGAAGGCATGTTCTTTGAAATGATGGCGGGTCCGGGGGCGGTAAGCCAAACCTTGAAGAAGTATTTGAAATAAGTAGGGGTAAAGGAGAAAAAATATAAGGAAGAGAGGAGCAGAAGGATGAAAAAGCTGAAGGTTCTAGGTAGTCTAGTCGAGTGCGGTGTCGTGGCGGTCATTCGGGCGGAGGATGCGGATGAGGCTTACAACATGTCTGCTGCCTGCATTGAAGGCGGCCTAATAAATATTGAAGTCACTTTTACGACTCCCCGCGCCGAGGATGCGATATGCCGACTGGTTACAGAACTTGGCGATAAAGCGGTCATCGGAGCAGGAACTGTGCTTGATCCGGTAACAGCTCGAATCGCGATTCTTGCCGGCGCCGAATTTGTGGTGAGTCCATCCTTTGATCAGGAGACGGCACAAATCTGTAACTTGTACGGCATTCCATATATGCCTGGTGTATTGACGCTAGGAGAGGTTAAGGAGGCTTTGAAGTTCGGGGTCGACGTTCTTAAGTTGTTTCCGGGGAGTGCCTTTGCTCCAGATTTCGTGAAGGCGATTAAAGGTCCTATGCCTCACGTAAGCATTATGCCAACTGGCGGCGTTGATCTTGAAAATATGGGGCAATGGATCCAAGCAGGTGCGCTGGCCGTAGGAATCGGAAGTAATCTGACAGCACCAGCGAAGCAGGGAAGCTACGATAAAATTACCGAACTTGCTTCTGCCTATGTGGCCAAGTACCGACTAGTCAGAAGCTAAAACAACTAAGTCGCCTAAAGCCGTAAGCAGCGGATTTTCCACTTTGGCGGCCTCTCTAAGCTCCTCGATAAGCTGAATGTGGATATAGCTGAACCTGGCTATCTATATTGAATGAATACAAACAGGCGTGTTCGGATACGCATTTGCGGTCACCGGACACGCCTGTCTTCCGTCATCATTCTAATGATTGCCTATATGATTCTTTCGATATTGAAGCGGCGATATATCGTATTTTTGCTTGAATAATCTTGAAAAATAAGGAACCCAATTATAGCCGCAAAGCTCAGCAATTTTTTGTATGGGGAAATCCGTTTTGAGCAACAGATTTTTAGCTCTTTCCAACCTGTATTCTTTTAAATATTCCATCGGTGTATATCCGTAATACTGTTTTAAGTATTTGGCGAGTGTATTCTCATGCAGGTTGAATTTAGCAACTAAAGTGTCATTCGTAATCTCTTTATCAAAGTTTCCGCGAATAAATTGTTCTACCTTTTCTGCGATGACTACGCTCATATCTTTTGCATGATTTTGCCCGTCCAAAAGATTTAATAGTGAAAAGAAACGTTGTTGAATATCCCAAAAGGTTATATTGGTATCTTTCTTTGTTGTATTAACCAGCATATCCTGTATTTTTTGGTAAATGTCATCGGCATCAACGAGTTTGCCTTTTTTGGAAAGATGAATGGTATGAAATTTATTATGAAAGTGAAGCGAAGGAATGGGAATATTGGATTCCAGCTGTCTTGCCTGATTGCTTTGTTCGTAATTGCCGGTGGTGTAAAAGTGAATCCAATAGAATTTTGTTATTTCATCCGTTGGTTTTAATGGATAATGATGCTTATTGGGCAATAAGACCAACATTTCATTTTTTCTAACCGCATATTCCGTGCCTTCTTCGCCCAAGTACAAAGCTCCTTCTTTAACGATGATAATATCGAAATATTCCAGGTTCTTTCTGTCGGGATGCCAGGTGCCAATGTCAAACTCGGTAAAGTTTCCTTCGATAAAGATAGGAAAAGGCGGAACGGCAATAGATATGATCAAATCATCGCACATTTAAAGCTCCCTCCAAAACGGTTTCGTTAATATCCTCAAAAGTGAAAATGTATAAAAAGGTATTGTAATCGTTTATTTAACTATTATCGTTTTCATTATATTATAGTAAGCGATTACAGTAATCGTTTCAATAAATATCAGTGATTTATTTGCTTAGATAAAAAAAAGGGGAGGTTGCTGGATGGAAAACCAAAAATTTATGATAGAGTTTTGTCCAAATGGAAATGTATCAAAATTAATCTTGAAGAATGATCCTCACAAGATGAATTGGGTTATCGATAAGAGCTATTTGGAAAAAGTGCATTATGACGATAAAGGAAAACTGTTCGGTAATTTCAGTCTTTCTATAAATGGAAAAAATCATAGCAGCCATAAAATGAATGCAAAATTAATCCAATCTAAAGAATTGACAACGGTAACATACGTTTGCGATGAGGTGGAGCTTCTTTTCAAATATGATTTGAGCCAGTCGGCGGATTCATTATTTTGGACGATTGAATTGAATAATCGCACAGATCGTGATATTTATGTCTCCGATTTTGGAGTTTGGTCCTCATTGGCTTATGTCATGTATCGCATTAATGATTTGAATATTCAAACCAATCATTCAACAGCCATTTTCCCATCTGTTTCAAAAAGCTTTACCAAATTGGCATGTGTGAGAAGAAGCAATCATGCGCCACATCTGGGGATCTACCAGTTAAACGGCGAGACTAAATCGGTAGGAACCTATTGTCAATATGAGAATCTATTCTTTGAAAACGTTTCCCCGTCATTGGACGGCATTTTATTTCATCAATTAGTTTTTGCGGGCGGATATCCTGAAGGATTTGCCAACTCCGATTGGATCTATTCCAAAGATGGATTTTCAATAAAAGCGAAGGAACAAAAGGATTGGCGATTTGCCTTTGAGGCATTTGATGATCAAGATCATTTTTATCAAGTCGGCAAGAAATATGGACATCCGGTGTATCATTTCGAACCGCTTGCCATAACCAAGCAGCCCTATGATTTCTCTTTCAGCCTGCCTGCCGATATTTCTCTGCGCGATGCTTACGTTGAATATAAGGATCTCAATGAAACCTGCAAGATGCTGAATATTATGTCGAATATGAATCAAACAGGGAGCGATTATCAGGCCACTTTAATTTTTGAGGAACCCGGGGAACATAAAATCTTAATCGAACTGGATAACGGGAAAATGGATAGCGTGATTATCAATGTGATGAAACCTATACAGAACATTTTCACCAACAGGGCACGATACATCAGCAATGTACTCTATAGCGGCCCCGAGGGTAACACACCGTATTCATATTCTCCGGTCTCCAATCAAGGAGAATCATTAGGAAAATTGAGTTTTGTCTTGAAGAAGAATTTGTTGGGTAACGATCCCGATATTTCGGAGGTGCAGAAGGTAGAGGAGAGTTGTGTCCTTTACATTCGACCTAAATGGTTTGTGAATGGCGACTTTTTAAAGCCTGCCTTCCTTTACGGCGATTTCTATCGATGCATGGATTTCGAATATATCGGTCATGTTTTCTATTTGTTATCGCGGTTTGACCAAAGCGTGTTAAAGTACAACAACCCCGACACTTATCTAGAGTGGGCGGCGGAAGTATTCAGATTGCGCGTAAATCCGGATTTGCATCACACCGTTAGAGGGAAGGAAGAAGCCCGAATGTTGGGGACGTTCTCCTTATATATCGACGGTTTGTTAGATGAGATGAAAAAGCGAGGATTAACTGACAAATATCATGAAATACATGCATTATGGTCCGACATCGCCGCAAATGTCGCAAAAGACAGTGATATCTATAAGGCCGCAGTAACCGAACATTTTTACGATAACGCCGGGTTTGGCCCGGCAGCGGGCGCATTGGCAAGTTCCGGGCATATCGAAGCCGCCCAAAAGTATGGAGAATTGTTGCTTGCCAACATCGGCTTCTCCAATGATTTTAGAGCACAAAACCCGGATCGCTGGTGGGAAGCGCTATCGTATATGATTCACTCCTTGTGGGGAGGGTTAACTGCTGCCGCCACGCTTAAAGTATACGAAAAATTGCATGATACCCGCTTTTTGAAGGCCGCTTACAGAGCTACTGCAGGTATTTTATACTGCTATGATACGGAGGCGAAAGCAACTGACAAGAGATTGAATACCGGCGAGGCGGCGTCGACCTATAGCGTTGCCGGGCCGAATATGAATCGTCCCGATTTATCAAGAAACCGGTTCGGACAATCCACCTTTTATCGAGATGGAGGCATTTTCTCGAAACTGTTCAGTAAAGAAGAAGAAACCTCCGACTGGGATATGGGAGAGGAACTTGCGGCATACCTTGATGGATTTGGCAAAAAGACCTTTCTATATGAAGAAGACAATCAGATAAAGGTAATTAACGGCTGTATTGAATATACCGATCAGGGACTTTTAATTCGTAGTTATGCTCCATACCCGACAGAGTACCATTTTTATGACGCGGATTCCCATTTTATTTCTCAATCTGGAGAAATCGAGAGAGAGGTTCTTTATGCAGAAGGCCGCTTTATCAGTTTAAAAAAGGCGCAGGAGGTAAGATAAAATGGAAAATGTACTAAAGAAGTCCGCAAAAATAAAAGACACCGATTCAAAGTCAGAGAAATTATCATTGAAGCGGATATTAGCTTTCGCCAGTACTGATACGGCAGGGAACTTGCTCTACTGTACCTTGACGAGTTACATCATGTATTTTTATACGGATGTATTTGGAATTTCGGTAGCGGCAACAGGCATGATTTTGCTTATAGCGCGATTTGTCGATGCGCTGGACGCCCCAATTTGGGGAATTGTTATCGACCATACGCGTACCCGATGGGGACAAAGCCGCCCCTACTGGTTATGGCTTTCTGTTCCTTTTGGCATTTCCGTTTTTCTGGCTTTTCTGGTTCCGGATCTATCCACAAGTGCAAAAACGATTTATGCCTTGGTGACTTATATTGTAGCCGGTATTATATACACGGGGATTAGTGCTTCCATGTCGTCTGCCCTCCCCAATTTGACCTACGATTCCGATGAACGAGTCCGCTTGAATTCCTGGAGAAGCAATGGAGGAATGATCGGTTATCTGATTACGGCTTCGTTTGCGCTTCCAATGGTTGACTTCTTCGGAGGAGGCAATGACAAATTGGGATTTAGTATGACGGTGGGGATTTTCGCAGTCGCAGCTATCCTGCTTCTTCTTTTCGCCTTTAGCGGAACCAAGGAAATCGGGATCACCGAGAAAGCCAAATCCATTTCTATTCGCGAGAGCTTCCGTGCCATTAAAGGGAATTGGCCTTGGATTACATTAGTTTTAGTATTCATTTTCTACTGGTTAGGGAATACAGCCAGAGCGTCGACCGTGATCTATTATAGTGAGTATAATTTGGGACACAAAAATTTGGCTTCTATTTTAAATGGTCTTGTAGTTGTCCAAATGGTTTCAATAACCGTGCTGCCCTATCTGGTTAAACGTTTTATAAAGTCTCATACACACAAATTATCGGATTGTCATTGGCGGCTTTAGGCCAAATCATCATCGGGTTCGCCGGAAGCAACATTACGTTGATTGTGATCGGATGGACATTAGCTTCACTGGGTACGGGGATAGCGGTTACTTTGCCTTTTGCCATGCTTTCGGATACCGTCGACTACGGCGAGTGGAAGAGTGGAATCAGAGCCAGCGGATTTTTGACTGCGGTCGGCATTTCTTTCTGCATTAAGTTGGGTGCCGGCTTAGGAAGCTTTATTCCTTCGTTAATCTTGGATTCTGCAGGTTATGTGGCAAATGCGACACAGACGCCTCAAGCATTGGCAGCCATCAAGTTTTGCTTTACCTGGCTGCCGGCGATTTTCTTTGCAATCGGAGCCATCATTATGTTGAAATATGTAAAGTATGAAAAAAATGAAGGCAAGATTAGACAGGAATTGGAAGAGAGATTGAAATCAGATAATTAATAGTTGGATTTCAATATCAAAGTATACAAAGGTTTTCATTATGAGTGCCCCGCCTCCTTTGGTTAGGATGGAAAATGTGAAACGTTGTTGGGGTAATCAGGGCCGGCATCATTCAGGATGCCGGCCCTTACATATATTTGCTACCGTCTCGCCTTCAATTAACACGGGTAGGTAATAGGTGCTGTTCGGTAAATCCTTCTTTCCTTGCAGTTTCTTAATGATCCAGTCCGCTGCATCGCGTCCCATTTGCTCTTGCGGGTGGGTCAGTGTCGTGAGTTTGATGTTCGCATTTTTGGCGATATAAGAATTGTCCTGGCCAATAATCGATAATTCGTCCGGGATTAATATGCCAAGCTGTCTGCATCCATTAACGACTTCCAACCCCACTTCATCGTTGTAGCAAACGATGGCCGTCAAATCATCCCGGTTTTCATGGAGGAACTTTTTCAAAGCGGCGGATAAATCCGGCTTGGTCTCCGTATCGTAAGAGAGCACCTGCTCCGGGCGAAATCTTAATTTCGCTTCTCCAAGAGCCTTGATATACCCCTTCATGCGATACTTTCCTTGCAAATCATCCATCTTGGAAATAATTCCAATCTGGGTGTGCCCTTTGGAAATCAGTTCTTTGGTTGCAAGGTAGCTCGATTGCACGTCGTCAAGACAAAAGAAAGGGACCTCCAATTCTTCATAATAGGCATTGATCATGATGAAGGGAACGTCCTGTTCCTTGAACGACAGGTAATAAGCGATATTGGGGTTGTATAAATTGCTTTTCGTCGGTTCGATAATCAAGCCGTCTACGCCATAGGACAACATCATTTCCAGAGCTTTTTTTTCCTGCGCGACATCATTATTGGTACTGGCCAACAGCAGCGAATAGTTATCTTCGTTCAATCGCCCTTCAATTCCGCGGATAATCGAAGGGAAAATGTAGTCCGAAATATAAGTGGTGATGACCCCGATCGTTTTCTTATTGGAATTCCCGGCGGATTTGGAGCGGTATTGGCCGCTGACGTATGTGCCGGACCCCTTTTCGCTTCTCAAGAACCCCTCGTTCGACAATTCCAAAATGGCTTTCCGAACCGTCTGGCGGCTCACTTGGTATTTGTCCTGCAAAGCCGATTCCGTAGGGATTTGTTCCCCCACTCCGTAAATTCCCGAGAGAATATTGCTCTTTATATCCCCAATGATCACCTGATATTTTGGCTTCATTTAACCCACTTCTTTCATGTTCTCGCGCACTAATTGATTTATGCCGAATAGTTGTATGTACAGATTTTAGCATGATTTTGCATGAATGAAAATCCTAATAAAAGCTACAGGGAGAAGGGTCAAAGTTGTTGTGGTGATAGTTGTATGCATATATAACTGTTAACATTGACAAATGTACGTACAAAAAATATACTAAGTCTGTCAGTAAGGAAAGCGTATTCTTTCGAATATAGATATGAAAACTGTGTCGGAGAGGGGAATTACGTGATCATGAATCATATAGACGTGAAACAAGCGATTGCCAATGGGGAAACATCTCTGGGAATCGAATTCGGATCCACTCGCATTAAAGCGGTGCTGATTGATCGGCGTTTTGAAACGATTGCATCCGGAAGCTATGAATGGGAAAACCTCCTGAAAGACGGATATTGGACGTACAACTTGACGGATATCATCACAGGGATGCAAGAAGCTTATCGTGAAATGAAGCAGGAAGTCGAACGGCAATTTGGAATCACCCTTCGAACTACTGGTTCTATCGGGTTTTCCGGAATGATGCATGGGTATATGGCTTTTGACCACACGGGCGAGCTGCTTGTTCCGTTTCGGACCTGGCGTAATTCGACAACCGGCGCCGCGGCTAAAGCATTAACGGATAAATTCCGGTTCAACATTCCTGAACGGTGGAGCATTGCTCATCTTTATCAAGCCATTTTAAACGAAGAACCACATGTCCCTCGGATCGATTATCTAACGACTTTATCCGGATACATTCACTGGCTGTTGACCGGTAACAAGACGATTGGCATCGGAGATGCTTCGGGCATGTTCCCGATTGATGAATCCATACGCAATTATAATGAATTGATGCTCAAGCAATTTGATGAACTCGTTGCCGCCAAAGGTTACCCGTGGAAGCTTAAAGATATTCTTCCCGAAGTCCGTATCTCAGGCGAGCAGGCAGGCCAATTGACTGAATCCGGAGCCAAGCTTCTGGATGTATCGCAAAGCTTGCAACCTGGCATTCCGCTTTGTCCTCCGGAAGGAGATGCGGGAACAGGGATGGTTGCAACGAATAGCGTGAGGAAACGTACCGGGAATATCTCCGTTGGAACTTCCGTTTTCGCCATGATTGTATTGGAGCGAGAATTTTCCAAGGTATACCCGGAAATCGATTTGGTGACGACGCCAAACGGCAGTCCGGTCGGCATGGTCCACGCCAACAACTGTTCAAGCGATATCAACGCCTGGCTGGGGTTGTTCCGCGAGTTTTACGAGGCTATGGGGCAACAAGCCGATACGAATCAAATTTTCAGTGTGCTGCTGCTTAAAGCCTTGGAAGCGGATCCCGACGGCGGAGGATTGCTTAGCTATGGTTATTTCTCCGGGGAAAATATCACCGGATTGGATAAAGGTAGGCCGTTGTTTGTCCGCTCTCCGGAGAGCCATTTCAATTTGGCCAATTTCATGCGGACGCATCTTTTTACCTCTTTTGGTGCCTTGAAAATCGGCATGGATATTCTGACAAAGGAAGAAGACGTAGCCATCGATAAAGTTCTAGCCCATGGCGGTCTTTTTAAAACCCCTGTGGTCGGACAGAAGATTGTCGCGGCAGCACTGAATGTTCCGGTTTCAGTGATGGCCACCGCCGGCGAAGGAGGGGCATGGGGCATGGCGATTTTGGCCTCGTACATGATAAACATAGATCAGCAGGAAAGCCTGGAAGATTTTCTTGACCACAAGGTTTTTAAAGACGTCCAGGCGCAGGAAATGGTTCCGGATGGAGTGGACGTTAAAGGTTTCGAAGTGTTTACCGACCGTTACAAAAAAGGCCTGGCGATTGAGCGGGCCGCTGTAGATCATCTGGAGGAGAACTGGAGGGGTTGACATGCTGGAGCAACTGAAGGAAGAAGTATACCAGGCGAATGTGGATTTGCCTAAACACGGACTCGTGAAATTCACGTGGGGAAATGTGAGCGCCGTTGACCGGGAAAGCGGGTTTTTCGTTATCAAACCTAGCGGCGTCAGTTATGAAGCGATGAAGCCCGGCGATATGGTGGTTGTCGATTTGGATGGAAATGTAGTCGAAGGAGAGATGAGGCCTTCATCGGATACGGCGACTCACGCCGTTTTGTATAAACATTTTGCGGAAATCGGCGGCATCGTGCACACGCATTCCACCTGGGCGACCGTTTGGGCGCAAGCGGGCCTTGATGTGCCCGTGATGGGGACTACGCATGCAGACACCTTCTATGGTCCCGTACCCTGTGCCCGTTTCCTAACTCAAGAGGAGATTGACCGCGGTTACGAAGCGGAAACCGGCCGTGTCATCATCGAAACCTTTGAGGAGCGCGGGCTGGACGTGATGGCTATTCCCGGTATCTTGCTTCATGGCCATGCGCCGTTTACCTGGGGGAAAGATGCAAAATCGGCGGTTGTGAACAGCGTTGTTTTGGAAGAGGTTTGTAAAATGAATTTATTTGCCCGGGAACTCAATCATTTTGCCGAAGAACTGCCGCAGCGTATTCTGGATAAGCATTATCTGCGGAAGCATGAAAAAAACGCCTATTACGGGCAGAAATAATCCCTATTATTCAATAATGAAAAGAGGATGATCAGGATGTCAACAGCAGGAACAAAGCAGTTTTGGTTTGTCGTAGGTTCGCAGCATCTATATGGGGAAGAAGCGCTCTCGGAAGTCAAAGCCCACGCGCAAACGATGACGGATGCGTTAAATCAAAGCGGTGTTTTACCCTATCCGCTGGTATTGCAGGACTTGGCTGTAAGTGCGGATAAGATCACAAGCATCATGAAAGAAGTCAACTATCGCGACGAGGTTGCCGGCGTCATCACCTGGATGCACACCTTCTCACCGGCAAAAATGTGGATTCGCGGAACGAAATTGCTGCAAAAGCCGTTGCTTCATCTCGCAACACAGTTCAATGAAAGCATTCCTTGGGCGACCATTGACATGGACTTCATGAACCTGAACCAGGCAGCCCATGGCGACCGTGAATATGGATTTATCAATGCCCGTTTGAAGAAGCAAAATAAAATTGTTGTAGGGTATTGGGGACGCCCGGAAGTGCAGCGGCAAATTGCTGACTGGATGGACGTAGCGGTTGCTTATAACGAAAGCTTCAATATCAAGGTCGCCCGTTTTGGCGATAACATGCGCAATGTTGCGGTTACCGAAGGGGATAAGGTGGAAGCGCAAATTCAATTCGGATGGACCGTAGACTACTTTGGGATCGGAGACCTCGTTCAATACGTGAATGCCGTTACGGAGGAAGAGATCGACGCTTTGTTTGCGGAATACGCAGAGCTTTATGAATTTGATTATGGCACTTACAGCAAGGAAGCTTGGGAGGCCAGCGTAAAAGTACAAGCAAGCTATGAAATCGCTCTTAAGCGTTTCCTTGATAAGGGCGATTATAACGCCTTCACGTCGAATTTCGAAGATTTGCATGGGATGAAACAGCTTCCTGGTCTTGCCGTCCAGCGTTTGATGGCCCAAGGATACGGTTTTGCCGGTGAAGGAGACTGGAAGACGGCAGCGCTCGATCGCTTGCTTAAAGTGATGAGCCATAACCAATCCACCGGCTTCATGGAGGATTATACCTATGAGATGGCAAGAGGTCAGGAAGCCATCCTTCAATCCCATATGCTTGAGGTAGATCCGACTTTGGCAAGCAACAAGCCGAAAATCATCGTTTCTCCGCTAGGCATCGGTGATCGTGAAGATCCGGCGCGCTTAGTATTTGACGGCAAAGCGGGAGACGGCGTGGTGGTTTCCATGGCAGACTTTGGTACGCATTATAAGCTCTTGATCAATGAGGTTACTGCCTTTGAGCCGACGGTCCCGGCTCCAAAACTTCCGGTGGCCCGCGTGCTTTGGAACGTAAAGCCAAACTTCCAGGATGGAGTTAAAGCCTGGATTGAAAACGGCGGCGGCCACCATACCGTTGTGTCATTGAATTTAACGACGGAGCAAATTGTGACCTATGCCAAGCTGGTTGACTTGGAATATGTAATTATCAAATAAAGTCTGATCGTTCCCGGCTGTATATTCAACAGGAGTTCGGCATTGCGCCGAACTCCTGTTGTTTTAAGTGGGTCGCTTTCCGAATTACGTCAATCGGGTTCTCCGGTATTGGCACAGCATGAAATGGTCAATGTGATGCTTCTGCGTATTCACCATAGCGGGCATTCGGCTGAGATTTCAAAAGAAAGATTAGCACTAGTGGATGAAGGAATTCACTTTTATAAGAAAATCCGTAAACTAGGTGATCTGCATCAAACGGGCAACAAAGCTCTTAAAGTTCCTTCGGTGGAGATTTAAGGGCTTTTTGCATGTCCCCAAATTTGCAAGGTATTGCTCGTGACAACGATTGCATCCAGGGAATAGATCCCCAGAGCGCCGAGTTGTTCATTCTAAAGTGAAAGAAATGTGTTCGATTCTCTACTACTCAGTTGATATACTTCCATTTAGTATACGAAATGTAAGCGATAACAAAAAAACGGTAAAAAGGAGATGTATCGCGTATGAAGAAAGTGATCTTGTTCGCCTTGACGCTCCTGCTTGCGGCTAGTACGGCCTCCTTTTCAACAAAGCAAACGGCATTTGCCGCGGATACCCCGGCGAATCCCATTGACAAGCCGGGGTGGGTGCTGACCAAACATGACGAATTCAATGGAACGACGTTGGACACAAGCTTATGGGTTACCAGATATCTGGGCTTCAGAACCTCTACTGACCGAGGGAACGCGGATTATGATTTCAAAGACGGAAGCATCGTACTTAGAGTTACGGACAGAACACCGACTTATTACAGCAGCGGAGACCCAATGAAGGTGTCCAGCTTGCAAACGGCACAAGGCGACTTCCACCAAGGAAGCTATACCAAGCATCATAATGAACCTTATGCTTCGAAGTTTTCTCAGAAGTACGGCTATTTCGAAATCCGCGCAAAAGGCCAAGCCGACCGTTCCGGGCACTCGGCATTCTGGTTGAATACGGATGATCCAAGTATCTATCCGCAATCCACGCGAAATACGAAAAATCAATTGGAAATCGACGTTTTCGAGAATTTTAGACGCAACCAGTACCGGTTCAACCTATACAACCCGATGAATGCGGGGATTGGCAACACGAATGGCGGTACGTATTCATTTGACTTCTCCGCAGATTTCCATATTTATGCGATGGAGTGGTCACCGGAATATGTGAAATACTACGTGGACAATCAACTCGTCAAGCAATTGGACGCCAGCAATCTCGTCGACAAGCCGATGTTCGTCTACTTGTCTCTTTACGTCAATACCTGGGGCGGAGATTCTTCGCCAACGTATCCTGCCGAATTCACAATCGATTATTTCAGAGCCTACCAAAAAGCAGATCAGGTAGATGTGAAGCAAGAAGCCGAAAATTTGCCGATTGTGCTTTCCTCAGGGGTAACGAAGGAGAACTGGAATGACGGGGCCAGCGGTGGTGGATGGGTGAAAGTTCTATCCGACTCCACAAACGACTATGCGGAGTTCACAGCAAATGTCCCTTCCCCGGGAGCCTACCAAGTAATCACCGGATATCGAAGCGGATCGGCCAGAGGAACGGCCCAGTTATCCATCAACGGCCAAACTCACGGTTCAGCGATTGATATGTACGGATCTTCGGCCACTTACAAAGAAGCCCAGATTACGGTGAATTTTGGTAGTGCAGGCGATAAAAAATTCAGATACACCGTAACCGGTAAAAATGCAAGCAGTACGGACTACCAGCTCGGCATCGATTATATTAGGCTGGTTAAAGTCAATTAATCGGCGGCCCCCTGATCCGAACATGTTGCAATGGTATCTCAAGCGTCCGAAGAGGTAGAGAAATGGAACGACTTTGGCATTAAAACCTGGCGTATTTTCTGCGATATTCGCGGGGAGTTACGCCTTCTGTTTTTCGAAAGCTGTTCGAAAAGGTAGAAAATTCCATCCCTACTTCCTCGGCCACTTTTTCTATCGGATAGTCTGTATTGAGCAGTATTTTCTTTGACGCTTCAATCCTGAAGTGATTTAAATATTCCAGAGGTGTTAATCCGTAATGTTTTTGCATGCAACGAGCCATATAATTAGGATGAAAATTCAACTCTTGCTTTAATATGGAATTAGTTATCGTCCGATGATAGTTATTACGGATGAATTGTACAACCATCTCTGCTACATGTATGGCGGTAAGGTCTTGCGGAAGGGTCTGTTCACAGTCCAAATACTGCAGAAGTTGCTGGAATGTGGTCTGTTGAGCCCATGCAGCAATTGTACGTGGTTCTTCCTGAAGCCGGGTAAGTTCTTTTATATACTCTAAAACTTTTTCTGACATCCGTGAATATTTCGGGATGGAAATTGGGCTAATGAAGCTGCTCGGCATACCATGAATGCTGTGCTGACTTTTTAAATATTGCAAATTCCTCATATAATCTGACATGCTGTCATGCTCTGCCCAAACACCAACTGTATTGAAATGAACCCAAAGTATGGACGTCTCTTCTCTACAATCTTCTACACCGTAATGGTAGAGATCCGGCCGTAGTATCAATACTTCGTTTTCTCCTACCGCCCATTTGTTGCTTTCCTCGCCGATAAAAAGCTTTCCTTTCACCACGGCGACGATATCAAAACAACCCATATGATATCGATTAATATGCTTTTCTCCGATTGCGTAATGTTCCCTTCCACATCCAATGAAATAAGGTATGGGCGGAGACATAAAGTTAAGCACCATATGTTCCATAAACAATCCCCCATTAGGGTGAAATATAAAAAAATAGGTTGTGATTCAACGTGGTTTTACCTATTCCATAGTATTATAATTCAAACAAATCCTAAAATAAACCGCTTTCAAAAGTGGTGGGGAGTGAATGGAAAATAAAAAAATTAAGAGGGAAGTATGAATACGATAAAAGAGATCGCCGCTTTAGCCAAAGTTTCTCCGGCCACCGTTTCAAATGTGCTTAACAATCGAAATGATCAGGTGAGCTCGGAGACGCGGGAGAAAATTCTGGAGATTATTCGAGAAACGAACTTCAAGCCTAACCGAATTGCTAAAAGTCTTAGAGTAAATCGAACTCATACCATTGGAGTCATCGCAGAAGATATTACAGTATTCAACACGCCGTCTATTATAAACGGCATTAATGCTTTTTCCGAGCAAAACAATTATCGCATTATCTTAAACGATTTAGGGCTGAATGAAAAAATGGGGCATAACTTTTCGGAAATTACCCGATTCAAGAAAACGATCGATGGCTCATTGGCTGCTTTGTTAAGCTTTCAAGTCGACGGCATTATTTATGTAGGTCTGCATCCGCGGGATGTAACAGGTGTTTTACCTCTCGTAGATAAACCTGTTCTTTACGTTGGTTGTTATGCGGAAAACCAGATTTCGGTCAATTACGACGACAAATCGGCCTTTTACAAAGCAACCAAGACCTTAATCGATTTAGGACATGATCGAATTGCTTTAATAGCCGGCCCCTCTGATTCCCTTGCAGCAGAGTCAAGACTAGCGGGCTATAAAGCTGCCCTCGAAAATCAGGACATGTTATATCGTGATGAATTCGTTGTCACAGGCGATTGGGGTTTCGAGTCTGGTCATAAACTTGGCAAATTACTGGTCGATTCCGATAAGCTCCCAACGGCCATTTTGGCCATGAACGATTTGATGGCTATAGGCGCAGTCAATGCCATTCAGGCTTCAGGCTTGAAGGTACCCGACGATATCTCCGTAATCGGCTTTGATAATAGAGAGTTTTGCCAATATACCAAACCCAGTTTGACTACCGTGCAGTTGCCTTTGTATGAAATGGGATATATGGCAGCCAGTACTCTTATTGCTTTAGTCGACAATGAAGATATAAACCGTGGCATAGAATTGCCCTGCGATTTGATCGCACGAGATTCGGCGGGTCTGCACCATGACTACAAATACAATTAGATATCTTTTGAGGAGGTGGTGTGAGTTTCTTTCGATGGTTTTAAGGATACTAGGAAGCGCATGACGAAAAAAAAAAGGGAGGTTTTTGAAAATGAAGTTTTCAAAAGTTGCTGCAATGTTTGGTTGTACTGTCTTATTGTTCACCTCTATCGTAGGTTGCTCGTCCGGTAATAATAAAGAAAAAGCTGAAAGTGTTCCTGGAAACGAACAGTCATCAAAACCGATGGAGTTGGAAGCATGGGTCAGTAATGAACAAATTAAGAGCGACGCTTATTTCTTTCAGGAAATCGAAAAAGCTTTTGATGTGAAGATAAACGTGGAAATGCGTGGTACAGGAGCACAGGATTATATAGATAAACTTAACGTACAGATCTCTAGTGGGGACGTACCGGATTGGATCAACGATCAGGCGATAACTGTAAATATGTTTGATAATTACGTCAAGCAAGGCGTACTGGCTGAAATTCCTGTCGATATGATTAAAGAAAACATGCCGAATTATATGGAATGGGTTCAAAAATACGATAACATCTTTCAGGGATCCGCATTTTCATTATTTCAGCGGGATGGCAAAAACTATACCATTCCGGTCGCATATCCGGATTTGGCTCAATTTTGCGTGATGTATTACCGCCAGGATTGGCTTGACGGAATTGGCGCAAAAGTACCGGAAACCTTGCCGGAGTTGGAAGAAGTTCTAGTTAAGTTTAAAGATAAATACAACGCAGGATATTTAGGCATTACGAGTGATCCGACATGGGCATTTAGTCCAATTTACGGTGCCTATGGAATCTATCCGGGAATGTGGACGGAAAAAGACGGAAAAATCGTTCGCGGCGAAGTTGAACCGCAGATGAAAGATGCGCTTACCTTGTTAAATAAATGGTACAAGATGGGCCTAATTGATCCGGAATGGGTAACGCTTGATTTTGATAGAGCGATCAATAAAGTGGTCAGTTCCAAGGTCGGGGTGACCTGGCAAAATATTTATGCAGGTCAGGAAGAAACCGGAGCTTATGCCCCGCTAAAAAATATCGATGCTCAGGCTGAGTGGGCCCAAGCTTTAGGACCAAAGGGACCTAATGGAGATTCGGGAATTATGCAATTCAACCCGATTCCCGGCGTGGGAATTATGTTCGGCAAACATATGGAAAAAGATCCGGAAAAAATGAAAAAATATTTGCAAATCTTTGATCAGGTCAATACCGACATGAGCTGGCTTGAAAAAAGAGCTTACGGCGAAGAAGGAACGCACTTCAAAAAAGAAAATGGCGAATACGCATGGCTGTCTCCTTACGATAAACCCGATGAAAGACAGAAGGTAGGGATTGTACCGGAAATCCGTTTCCCGTCTCTCGAATCTCCGTTCTATGACACGGAGAAAGAAACGCTTCTGACGTTCCCTACGAACGTGGAAAGAGAATATAAACAGAACGCCCAGGCAGCTGCAAGTGGGAAATATGATATTCTCGCACTGTTCCCTAAGCCTAAATGGGAAGAGGTTAGCGAAAAACTGACTACATTGACGAATAAAGCAATTATCGACTTCATATCAGGGAAACGTCCAATTTCGGAATTTGATGACTATGTTGCGGAATGGAAAAAGCAAGGCGGCGATAAAGCCCTTCAGGAAGCCCAGAATATATATGATACCGCATTCAAGAAATAAAGAGGGAGGGGGTCCTCCCCTCCTCATCCTCTTCGGAAAAGAGTGAGACGAGTGGCTACTAAATCGTTTAAGAACTATCTTCCGTTATTTTTTATGCTCATTCCCGGCATTATTTATTTTGTCTTGTTTTGCTACGTTCCCATGTTAGGTATTGTCATCGCATTCAAGGACTATCATTTAATGGAAGGTATTGCAGACAGTCCATGGGTCGGTATGAAATATTTCAACCAGTTGTTTTCGGATCCTTATTTTTACACGGTACTTAAAAATACGTTGTTGATCAGCTTGATGAAATTGTTTTTCGGGTTTCCGATGCCCATTTTGTTCGCCGTCCTCCTAAATGAGATTCGTTTGGCAAAATTCAAAAGGTTTGTCCAGACCGCATCCTATCTTCCTCACTTTATTTCCTGGATTGCGCTGGCTGGCATATTGGAGTCCATTCTTTCTCTGGATGGGACTGTGAATTCTATTTTTGCCTTTATTGGACTTGACCCGATTATGTTTTTGTCAGAACCCGGTTACTTCAGGGCCGTCTTGGTCATTTCGGATATTTGGAAAGAATTCGGGTGGGGAGCAATTATTTATTTTGCGGCTATTGCGGGAGTTGACAACAGCCTGCATGAGGCCGCAGCGATTGACGGCGCTACGCGTCTGCAGCGGATCCGGTACATTACCTTGCCGGGTATCGCGTTCATGGTCGTTATTATGTTGATCTTATCTATGGCCAATATTCTTAATGCCGGTTTCGACCAGATCTTCAACCTGTATAACAGCGCCGTTATGGAAGTATCGGATATTGTTGACACTTATATGTACAGAGTAGGGATCCAGCAGGTTCAGTATAGTCTGTCCACAGCCCTCGGTATTTTTAAATCCGTCGTCGCGTTGGTTCTAATTGTCGTTACGAACCGCTTGGCGAAAAAACTAGACAGTGATTACAGTACTTTATGGTAAATCCCTGGAGGTCAAATATATGAGAAGAAACTCTTCCTTAGGCGACTATATATTCGAAGTATTTAATTATGTTGTGATGGCCCTTCTTTTGATTGTAACCCTGTTTCCTTTTTGGAACCAGGCACTCATCTCTCTTAGTTCGCGAGAGCATTTATATTCACTAGGGACGCTCTGGTATCCGAAGAGTTTCAATTTTGACAGTTATATTGCTATTTTTCATTATGATGCGATATGGCGTGGATATTGGAACACGATTGTCCGGACAGTGCTAGGCACGGCTCTCAGTATACTATTTACGGCACTGACAGCGTATCCCTTGGCGAAAAGCAAGCTTCCTATTAATAAACCGATTACCTTCTTCATTTTGTTTACCATGCTGTTTAGCGGCGGATTAATTCCGAGCTACCTGTTGATTAAAGGGCTGGGTCTTATGAATTCGATCTGGGCGCTGATCCTTCCCGGATTGATCGGTCCTGTGAACGTTTTTATCATTCGCAATTATTTCCGGTCGCTGCCAGTGGAGTTGGAGGAATCGGCGGTTATAGATGGGGCGAGTCACCTGAAGATTTTCTTTCGGATATCCCTTCCATTGTCGGCTCCTATCCTGGCCACCGTTGCGCTTTGGGTCGGAGTAGCTCATTGGCAGGCTTGGTATGATGTGTTCCTGTATATAACAGATACCAAGAAGTGGGTGCTTCAGTCCGTTATCCGCAGAATCCTGATTGAGAATCGACCGCAGGATTTACTGGGGGCAGCTACGCAAGTATTTGGGGAAACTAATGCAGTAGATCCTCGGCAGATGGAGGCGGCGGTCGTCATGATTTCGATTTTGCCGATGCTATTCATCTATCCGTTCTTGCAGAGGTATTTCGTTACAGGGTTGGTCCATGGCGCCGTTAAAGGTTAAAAAGAAATAAAAATACGATAATTATTTTAGCTGGAGGTATTGAAAGATGACTCATACTGTATGCAAAACCAATATCTTGCCATTAACCGATGTGCAAATTCGCGATCCGTTCTGGTCCGAATATATCAATCTAATAAGACAAGTTGTTGTTCCTTACCAATGGGATGCTCTGAATGACCGTATTGCTGAAGCAGAACCGAGTCATGCGATTCAAAATTTTAAAATCGCGGCAGGCGAGGCGGAAGGCGAATTTTACGGCATGGTGTTCCAGGATAGCGACGTGGCAAAGTGGTTGGAAGCGGTCGGCTATCTGTTGGCTACGGAAAGAGATCCCGAAATAGAACGGATTGCCGATGGTGTTATTGAAATCATTGCGAAAGCCCAGCAGGATGACGGGTATCTGAACACCTATTATACGCTTAAAGAGCCAGGTAAACGTTGGACCAATCTAGCGGAATGCCATGAACTGTATTGTGCCGGTCATATGATAGAAGGTGCAGTCGCTTATTATCAAGCAACCGGAAAACGAAAGATTCTGGATGTGGTATGCAAATTTGCCGACTATATTGACAGTGTGTTCGGTACCGAGCCGGGCAAATTGAGGGGATACGACGGCCATCAGGAAATTGAGCTGGCGCTGATGAGGCTGTATGAAGCAACCGGTAATGAAAGATATCTTAAATTGAGCCGTTACTTCCTGGAAGAAAGGGGGAGGGAGCCGCATTTTTACGATATTGAATATGAAAAACGGGGCAAGACGACCCATTTCGGTCCCTGGATCATCAACGACAAATCCTACAGTCAGGCCCACAAACCGATCCATGAGCAGGATAAGGCTGTCGGTCATGCTGTTCGCTTCGTCTACATGTGTACGGGGATGGCGCATTTGGCCGCTGTAACGGGGGATGCCGAGATGCTGGAATCGTGCAAAAGACTCTGGGACAATATGGTGTCTAGACAAATGTACATTACCGGAGGAATCGGTTCCCAAAGCCATGGCGAAGCTTTCAGTGTTGATTATGACCTGCCGAACGATACAGTCTACGCGGAGACATGCGCTTCCATCGGCCTGATGTTCTTCGCTCATCGCATGTTGCAACTGGAGCCGAACAGCCGCTATGCGGACGTCATGGAAAGAGCCCTTTACAATACGGTGATTGGCGGAATGTCTCTCGATGGAAAGAGCTTTTTCTATGTCAATCCGCTTGAGGTCCATCCGCATGCGTGTGGAGCAAACCACATTTATGAACATGTCAAACCAGTTCGGCAAGGCTGGTTTGGATGCGCCTGCTGTCCGCCGAACGTAGCCAGAACGCTGGCATCACTTGGTCAATATATCTACACGGTGAATCAGAATACCGTTTACGCTCATTTGTATGTAAGCGGAGAAGCGAAAATGGTGTTGAGCGAAAATCAAGTCGTCTTGAGCCAGGAATCCAATTACCCTTGGAGCGGGGATATTCGTTTTACTGTACAGACAGAGAAAGAAACCGCGTTTACGATGGCATTGCGTATTCCGGATTGGTGCGAGGAAGCCGAGCTTTCTATAAATGGCATTAATAAGCCGCTGGATGGCATTGTAGTCAACGGATACGCGATGATTGAAGGGACGTGGAAGCAAGGGGATACAATCAAGCTGCATCTCTCCATGCCGGTTCTTCGAATGAAAGGTCATCCGCTTGTTCGTCAAACCGCTGGAAAGGTCGCCATTCAGCGCGGGCCATTAGTATACTGCCTGGAGGAAGCGGACAACGAGGCCGGTTTATACCAGTTTCTGCTTCCTAGGGAAGCAGAACTGCATGTGCAGGAAGACCCATCCCTTTTCGGCGGAATTTATGTAGTTACGGCTGAAGGAAGAAAGGAGAAGTTTACTGACTGGGGTGAATCTTTATATAAAAGGAATACAGATGCGGAGACGGAGCCTGCATCCCTGAAGTTTATCCCTTATTACGCTTGGGCTAATAGAGGTTTGGGCGAAATGCGGGTTTGGGTCCGAGAGGTTCATTCTTAATATAACGGATTGCCCTGATCAAGTTTGTTTCAGGGCAATTTTTTCAAAGGAATTGGGGAAACCGTGAATTCAGGAATCTTTAATTGATAAGGGGAGAGAAAAAATATGAACTCAAACAGGGTAACGGAAAACAAAGATATTATCCTGGAGAATGACACCTTTTTCTTGAGATTTGACGCGGAGCGCGGGGGCTTCGTCTCTCTTAAAAACAAAAAGGATATTTATCAAACCGAATACCTGGTGGACCCGTCCGAGTTTCCCGAGATGGACGTTCCGGATGCCAAGTGGTTCGGTCATGTCGTCACCAGATACCGTATCGGGGAAAGCGCATGGATGGTTGGCAACTCGGGACCTTCGGCGGACGTTCGATCAATCCGGCTCAATGGGAACAAATTGGAGGTTGCCTATCAAGGGGATTCTTCACATGAAGAGGGGCTTAAGCACTTTGATCTAAGCATGGAATATGTTCTAGCGGAAAAAGGCTTTCATTGGAACATGACCTTTGCCAACCGTTCGGATAAAGGAATTGCATTTGATTACATTGGAATCCCGCTTCTATTCAACCAGATTTTCAGGGGGGATTCTCAATATAAATATGAACAGAATGTACTGCGACATACTTGTATAGCGGGTGAGGGCTCCTATATCTATTGGGCGCGGTCCAATGGTGTCCCGCCTTGCCTGGTCATGCTTGCGGGCGAGAAGACCGGGCTCTCTGGAATCGATTTGGAAAGAAAACAGAATATAAAGACAGATCCGGAAAAAGGGGTTCCATTTGGTAGTTACGGAACGTTTAACGAAAGCTGGGAAGGGCTTGTTACCGTCATTCTCAAGGGAAGCTCAACCCTGCAATTAACCCCCGGAGAGAGCGTTACGTACAGCTTCACGCTGGACTGGGCCGACAGCTTTGCCGATATCAGCAGGCTCGCTTTTGAGAACGGCTTGGTAGAAGTCGAGGTTTTGCCGGGCATGGTAGTTCCCGACGATGATCGGGCAACGCTACTGCTGCGGTCCCAAAAGGAAGTTCATTCCCTTGAGCCTTCCTTTCCTGGCCGAACGCATATCACGTATGAAGGAGAACGAGAAAACGGATATAGCGTTTATTCCATAGGTTTTCAAAGCTTGGGCGTCAATGATATTACCATCCATTATGGGGATGGCGAACAAATGGTACTACAGTTTTTTTGCGTGGAGAACATCGAAAAGTTGATAGACAAACATGCGGCTTTTATCGCAGACAACCATTTTGAAACCAATCCCGAAGATCCTTGTTATCATGGCTTGCTAATGTGGGATATGACGTTGAATAGCAGGATTAATTCAACCTGCAATCCGTATAGGGATGATTGGTGGGCTGGCGGGAGCGATGAGATCGGACTGGTCAGCGGATTGTTCCTTTCAGAAAAAAATGTTTACAGACCGGTGGAGTCCCAATTGAAAGTGCTCGAAGCTTATCTCTCTGATTTCGTTGAGAATCGGCTTACAGAGCAGCCCGGATACCGGGTGCACAGGATGGTGCCTTGGTTCGTGATGTTTGATCCATGGAAAGGTTATGGGGCTGATGATGTTTGGAGGGCCTTTAATTATGTTCATGTGATTAATACTTATTTTAATATGTACCGAATTCAAAAGGGATATTGCATTCAATATCTAAAACCGGCAACGTATTACCTTGACAAAGCCTATCGTTACACGAAGGCCATGTTCTCCTACTGGATGTTCCCGGAGGGCGTTGGCTCCACGGAGTATGGAAATATGGGAGAACTAACAATCCCGTTGTATCTGGCCGATGCGCTTGCCTCGGAGGGAATGTCCGAGGAAGCAGAAGGGATTCGCGAGATTTCCACCTCAAAATCCTCTTTTTTTCAGAAGGAGGCCTATCCTTTCGGGTCTGAAATGGCTTATGACTCCACAGCCTATGAAGCAGTCTATGCTTACGCGAAGAGCATTGACGACCAACAAACCATGGAGAAAGCAGTGCTGGCGTCCTTTGGAAATCGGGGCCACCAGCCGCAGTGGTACTACTATAATACCGATCTTCGAGCACACGGGGAAACGTTTTGGAACGTGAGTTACATGACCCAGTTGGGCGGGTGGACCATGTACGATTACTCCTTAAATGTAGGGATGGGAGATTATGAACTGATCAAGTCCGCATATGCCTCCTATCTGGCGGGTTGGTCATTAATCAACTCCGGATATTGGGATGAAGATCCGAAAAAGTTGGGGAGCTCCTGCTGGGTTCTGCATACCGGGCAGGAAGACAGCAAGGAGATTGTGCCTGGGAAAGTGCCCTTAATTAAAAAAGCCTGGCAGATTTCTGGGGAAAGCGGACTTGGTTACTTTGCGGGTTTGAAAATGGCTTCTTCCGTGATTATTGAACACCCCATTCTTGGATTATACGGATTTGGCTGTGATGTCAAGGTGGATGGCAGTGTCTGGACGATTCGCCCCCGAGACGGACTACGGATGCGAGTCCACGATACAGTGAACGATTGGAGCATTGAGATGGACCGAAGTTCCATTATCGAACTTAAAATAGACTTATCCAAAAGGAACTTGCGGATAAGTACGGCAAATGATGGGATTGATGTGTCAGAGGCGAATATCTGCCTGAAGTCGGAAAGGCCATGGTATCTGGTTATCGATCGTGAACATTGAGTTTTATGCGCCGAAATCATACGGAAAGGAGGTAAACGGGGAAAGAAGAGTGGCGAGATCTTTTTGAAAATTATTTTGAGGAGGTTTTAATGTGAAAAGAGCCAAAATAGCAAGGATTTCGGCGATGCTAAGTTTCATTATGGTGTTCATAAATGGTGTGATTTCTGTATCACCTGCTTATGCAGCTACAAATCTTACCGTCGATTTGTCCAGTGTCATTGGCCCTGTTACACATGCTGCAGGCGGTTCATTGTACGGCATTGATGTAAGTCAACCTGACAATGCCCTTATCATTCCGTTACATGCAAAAACTTACTCCAACCCAGCAATGTCCGGCCCAGGAGCTCATCGACCGGAGGGCGATGGCGTGCCGGTTGCTCAAAGAATCGCCAATACGGACAGTAAAGTAACTCTGCGCCTTGCAGACATGAATCCCAATTGGTACGACTTCCCTGGCTGGCCGGATGGTATGATAAGATAACATCGTTGGTGAATGAAGTTCGATCGCTGGGCCTTCATAATATTTACGGATACGAAGTGTGGAATGAACCGGAGAACAATTCCTGGCATGGGAAATACGTTGCCAGCATGGAGTCCTCTAATAGTTACGTTGACTTCTTTGTAAATGTCCCGACGGCTAAAACATATACGATGACGATCGGTTATGCAAATGGATCGGGATCTAACGCAACACAAAACCTTTGTTACAATGGTTTGCCATGTTCAACAGTGACGTACCCACCAACAGAAGGTTGGGGGATATTCAATACTGTTAACGTCAATGTAAACCTTACAACAGGCGATAATATTATTAGATTAGCATCACTCTGAACTAGTTTCAAAACATAAACCGTAAGCGCATAACGAACCTTAATTTTTCTGTCGACTTTAGTCATTGTTGCATCAGCGAATTTTCTTCACATTATGAGTTCGGCAAAACGGGGGTAGCAAAATAATAAGCGACCTGAGGCGTTAAAATCGTCTCAGGTCTTTTTTGTTATTGAAAGGAGTCAGCCCTCAATGGAGCAAATGGTCCCCACAATTGATAAATAGTGAAAGAAACGTATTCATTCCCCTCCTTCAAGCTTCGGGAAGCGCAATTTATAATGAAGGAAAAGTTCCGACACAAGGAAGATAGGAGCAGACTTTTATGAACAATACCGCTGTAAACTCAACGCCTGCGGGTTCCTTGAAAGACGTGCCGCGCGTCAAGAAGCGCGCGAAGCGCTGGGAATCGCCGATTGCCGGCTACCTTTTTTTATCCCCCTGGCTCATCGGATTTTTCCTGTTAACCCTGGGGCCTATGGTGATGTCCATCTATTACTCTTTCACCGACTACTCGCTGCTTGCCGCTCCGAATTGGGTAGGGCTGCAGAATTATAAGGAAATTTTCACCCAGGACGATGTCTTTCCGTCTTCGCTGCGGATTACGATCAATTTCGTGTTGTTTACGGTGCCGCTGCGCCTGATGTTCGCGCTCGCCATCGCCATGCTGCTGAACCGGAAAATTAAAGGAATTTCGTTCTACCGTACCATGGTATACTTTCCGTCCCTGATCGGGACAAGTATCGCGGTCTCCATTCTCTGGAAAAATATCTTCAGCCGCAACGGGTTTATCAACGACTTTCTCGGGCTGTTCGGCATCAAGGGTCCATCCTGGATCGCCGATCCCAAATATGCGTTGGGCACGCTGATCCTGCTGATGGTTTGGCAGTTCGGCTCTTCCATGATTATTTTTCTGGCAGGGCTTAAGCAAATTCCGACGGATTTGTATGAGGCTTCTTCGGTGGATGGAGCCGGCAAGTTCCGGCAATTTGTTTCCATTACGTTGCCGATGCTTTCACCTATCATTTTGTTCAACTCGGTTCAGACGTTAATCAATACGTTCCAAATGTTTACCCAGGCGTTTGTCATTACCAATGGAGGACCGGTCAAATCGACCTTTGTGTACGTTATGTACCTGTATGAAGAGGCATTTACCAAGTTCCATATGGGTTACGCCTCTGCGTTGGCCTGGATTTTGCTGGTGTTGATCGGTTTGTTTGCCGCCGTGTTGTTCGGCTCTTCGAGATTCTGGGTGTTCTATGAAAATGAAGGGGGCAAGAGATCATGAATTCGAGCAAACTAAGCAAACGGGTCATTCCCCATCTTTCTCTCCTCGTCATTAGTTTGATTATGATGTATCCGATCTTTTGGTGGGTAGGGGCCTCTTTAAAAAGCAATGAAGAGATGAGCTCGGTCAATCTATTTCCGAAAAATCCCCGGTGGTCGAACTTCTCCGAAGGGTGGGTGTCGGTGCCGAACTTCAACTTCGGGCACTTTTATTTGAATAACTTCGTTCTGATCGGAGGTGTTTTGTTCACCACGATCGTGGCCTGCAGCCTGGTCGCCTTCGCTTTTTCCAGGCTCGATTTCCCGCTGCGCAAGATCTGGTTTGCCATCATGCTGGTCACGCTCATGTTGCCCACGCAAGTTACGATCGTTCCGCAATATGTCATGTTCAGCGAGTGGGGCTGGATCAATACGTATCTGCCGTTTTACATTCCCCACTTGCTGGCGGGCGGCATCGGAGGTCCGTTCTTCATCTACCTGCTGGTGCAATTCATGCGCTCCGTGCCTAAAGAGCTGGATGAAGCCGCCAAGATCGACGGCTGCTCCTGGTTTGGCATTTACTGGAGAATTATGCTTCCGCTCGTCAAGCCGGCCTTGATTACCGTGGCGATCTATTGTTTCCTCTGGAACTGGGATGATTTCTTTGGACAGATGCTCTATATTAATAGTATTGACAAGTACACGGTCAATTTGGCGCTGAAGCTGTTTATCGACTCGCAGGGAAGCGTTCCTTGGGGACAATTACTGGCGATGTCGCTCGTATCCATTGTTCCGTCCGTGCTGATTTTCTTCCTGGCGCAGAAGCATTTTGTGGAAGGGGCATCGGCCGGAGCGTTAAAGGGTTAAATGGATGTGATAGCTTAAAAATGAAAAGCTGCGAGCAATCGCAGCTTTTCTGTGCCTTGTTGCCGCAGGGAGGAATTTCGAATGCGCTTTAACCCATTTAAAACGATGCGGATCGATGTGGTATTCTTTTTCGGCTTTGCTCTGATCGTCGTCATTTTGGTAGGGCTTATCGTCAGCTTTAGTTATATAAACGGCTCCAAGGAAATTGCGGACAATACGTCCTATTACCAGCAGAAGTTATTAATTGAGTTGAATAAAAAGCTGAATACCCACTTGGAGGATATTGAACAGAGCTCCAATACGGCCGCGCAGAACTTCAGCGACCTGTACGAGCAGAGACTGAACGGGAGCACTTACGATCAGATGAAAGTCCAGAGCATGATCCGCTCCCAGTTGAACAACTACGTGTTTGGTATGCCGATGCTTCATTCCATCGAGGTTTACTCCGATCTAAGGCCATCCTACACGCTGCAGGATTTTGTTCAGTTTATGCCCCTGAATCAGATGGAAACGGAAGCGTGGTACGGTGATCTTCGAGATTCCGATTATGCCTGGCTTAGCCAGCGAACCATAAAAACCAATAAAGGAGACACTTCGGTCATTAGCTTTGCGCGAAAAGTCTATAACCGTTTTAACCGGTCGTTTGCCGTGATCGTATTTAATGTGCCGGTTTCGGAATTTCAAGCTTTGATTACCACCGAGGACAGCCGCTCCAATCTGGCGTTGCTGGACGATACGGGCAAGCTGATTACGCATAAGGAGAATGCCGAGTTTTTCCTGGAGAACGAAGCCGAAATCAAGGCGCAGCTTGACGCCCGGACCACAGGCTCCAAGCGAACGGGCGATGAATTTCTAGTCTGGGCCTCGTCTCCGGATTCGCAGTGGTCTTTGGCAGAAATCACCTCATGGAAACGACTGACGGCCGGCAGTTTGCGCCAATCACAAATTTTTCTGGCATGGGGCATTGTCACGATCCTGTTGATCCTGGTATTGGCCGTATTTTTGTCGCGACGTTTTGTCAAGCCAATCGCTCTTTTGCTAAAGGCCATGAATAACTTTTCGCTTAGCCGGCGCATTCCGCTACCGAAGGATTACAAGAATGAGTTCGGGCACCTGTTTCAAGGATACGAGAAGCTGACTTACCGCATCGAGGAACTGTACGACAGTCTGAGACGGCAGCACGAGGAGCAGCGGGCGGCGGAAATCAAGGCCTTGCAGATGATGATTAATCCCCACTTCCTATACAATTCGCTGGATCAGGTGAACTGGATGGCCATTGAGGCTTCGCAGCCGAAGATCAGCAAGATGTTGTCGCATTTGGCCAGCTTTTTGCGCGGCGCTTTGACGGACAGCGACAGTTTGGTGCCGCTTCCTGAGGAGGCAGAGCATATCGAAAGCTATTTGGCGTTTCAGAAAATACGCTGGGAGGACAGGCTGGAATACCGATTTGATATTTCCGACGAAGCCAAAGCGCTGTATGTGCCCAAAATGCTGCTGCAGCCTTTCATCGAGAATGCCTTCATTCATGGTTTTCATGGCAAACGGCAGGCCTCGCTGTTGATTGAGGCCCGTGTTCGGGAAGAACGGCTGCAGCTTCGGATTGCGGATAACGGCCGCCAGGTCAGGGGAGATTGGGCGGTAAACCGCAGCGCCAAAGGAGGTTATGGGCTGCGGAATGTGCGCGAGCGCATAGAAGCCATGTTCGGCAACGACTTCGGCTTTACGTTGGAGAATTCGCCGGAAGGCGGAACGCAGGCGATGATTCGTTTGCCGATACTGGATTTATCGTCATGCAAGGGAGGAATCACAAATGTGGAAGATAGTCATTATTGACGACGATTTTCAAGTGGTCAACGGTTTGCGCAAAGCGATCCCCTGGGAGGAGCTGGATGCGGAATTCGCCGGTGAGGCTATTGACGGAGAAGCCGGGCTCAAGTTGATCGATGAAATGAATCCGGATATCGTACTAACCGATATTTATATGCCGGTCATGAACGGAATCCAAATGATCGAGGAGTTGAAGCTCCGTAATTTTGGCGGCCGTTTCGTCATCTTGAGCGGGTATAACGATTTCGAATATGCAAGGACGGCGCTTCGCCTGGGAGTGGACGATTATTTGACCAAGCCGGTCACGCTGGATCAAATTCATAACGTGCTGCTCTCCGCCATTGAGAAGTTAGAAGAAACTTATTTAAACAGGTTGGGGAATCATCAGGCGTCCTCGGCGGCGGGAGGCGGAGCGAGGGAGCAAACGAGGGAAGAACTACTGCTGGCGACGCTGAACGGCTGGGGGGTTACCGGCGACATTCCGGCTTCCATGCTTCTGGATACAACCTGCAAAAATAGGATTCTTGTCATGGAAGTGTTGTGGAACAAGCGCACCCGAAACCTCTCGCTGGCCGATTGGAATCTGTTTAAATTTGCCGTATCCAATATCGTCGCTGAAGTGCTCGGCGAACAATGGCCGGATGCCGTCTTCGTATGGCTGTTTGGCAACCATGCCGCATTGCTGCTTCCCTCTCAGGAGGAAGAAAGCGAGGAGGAGAATTCACAAAACGCGGAGCGACTGGGCCGCCTGATCATTGACAATGTGCGGACCTTTCTCGGCCTTGAAAGCCGTATAGGATTAGGACGAAACAAACGCGGCTGGGAAGGGATTAAAGTATCGGCCGACGAGGCGATGCAGAAGCTGTTGGAGACGGCGGAGCCGGGAGCGGGCGGCAGGATGGGCCCGGATCATGATGGCCCCGGCATCGCCAAAGCGCAGCTTCCGCCGATTCAGGAGAAACACCGGAAAGCGGTACAATTCATGATCGATTACATTCACAAGCATTATGCCGAGGATCTCACTTTGGAGCAACTCGCTTCGCAGTTGTATATTTCTAAAAATTATTTAAACCAGCTGTTCAAAAAGGTAACCGGGGAGACTTTTACCAACTATGTCATCCGCGTGCGGATCGAGCGGGCGAAGGCTTTATTGCTTGAAGGGAACCATCTGATTTACGAGGTGTCGGAAATGGTCGGTTACCAGAACGTTCCTTACTTCAGCACGCTTTTTAAAAAGTATTGCGGCGTTAGTCCCAGCGAGATGATGAAGTTTAGATCCTAGAATGCCAGGTCCACTGATAAATAATGAAAGATTTGAGTTCATTACTCTTCTATACGCTACCGAAAGTGAATGCTACGATTTAGCTATCACATATTAATATTGTTGGCTGAGTCCGACAAAAGGGGGAAATAAGAAATGCGTTGGTTCGTTAAAAAAAGCAGTTTTGTAATCGCTTTAATTGTGCTGGCCGTCGGGATTTCCGCTTGCGGTAATGGCGGAAACAACTCGGCATCGCCTAATAACGGGGGGAATGCATCCGCACCGGAGTCTTCCGCAACCGATGGAAATGCCGGCGCGGATGCGCCGGTAACGCTGACCATCGCCTGGTGGGGTTCACAGGCCCGGCACGATGCTACTCTGAAGGCGCTCGATCAATACAAGGCGCTGCATCCAAACGTGACCTTCCAAACCCAGTTCTCCGGCTGGGATGGATATTTCGACAAGCTTGCGGTACAATATTCAGCCAAGAAAGCGCCGGATATTATTCAGATGGATGCCGCTTATATCAATGATTATGCAGGCAGGGGCCTGTTGGGCGATCTAAAGGATCTCAACGTATCCGATATTGACCCAAAAACCGTGGACAGCGGCAAAGTGAACGACGTATTGTATGCCATTCCGACCGGGGTTGCCGCGCTTGGTATGGTTTACGATAAAACCGTGGTGGAGAAGCTTGGTCTTGAAGCGCCGGACTTCGGCTGGACCTGGGATGACTTCTACGCCTTCGGCGAGGCGGCTAAAGCAAAGCTTGGAGACGATAAGTATGTGTACGTTGACCAAAGCGCCGACCTGGTCGACTATACCGCCTACCAATACAGCATGGGCAAAGGCTATATCTATGATGCGGACGGCAATCTCAGCATCGACAAGGACACCTGGATCAATTATATGACAAAAATGGGCGAGCTGCGAGATAAGGGCATCTTGACACCTGCGGATATTACGACAACGGACAAAGAGCTTGATCCGCAGCAGGACAGCGTCATTAACGGCAATGCCATTGCGCGTCATCTGTTCTCCAACCAGGTCGGCTCGATCGATGCGCTGAAGCCGGGCGCTTTTGGGTTTGCCTCCATGCCGTACGGCTCGGAAGCCGGCGGTTGGCTGAAGCCAAGCATGTTTTGGAGCGTAAACGCCCAATCCCCGCATCAGGCAGAAGCGATCAAGTTCATCGATTGGTTAATCAACGATCAGGAGGCCGGCAAGACGCTTGGTTTGACGCGCGGCACGCCGGTCAGCAACAAAGTGCTTGAGGCGTTGACTCCAACCTTTAGCGAAGCGGATCAAATTTCGACCGATTTCCTGAACAAAGTGACGCCGGACGCCCAGAAATTTATCAACGATCCGCAAGGCTGGGGAAATTTTAAAAATGACTACAAAACTATCGTCGAGGAGTTGCAGTATAAGCAATCCACGCCTGACAAAGCTTATGAGAAATTAATGAAGCTGGCGGAGGAGTACGCGGCTGAAGCGAAGTAAGCTCGAAAGTGAAACCGGTCGGCGTTCGCCGGCCGGTTTTTTGAAATGTATGGCGACTATTCATTGAAGGGCGCCGGGAGAGGAAACAGATATGAATCCAGTTACGAAATGGCAAATGAAAGGCGAGACGCCATATGATCTGCGGTTGCCGCTAACACCGCCGATTGTACATGCCTGGCGCATGATTGCCAGAGATCATGAAGCGGTTTTTGGGTTGCCTCCGGCCTTGACGGCAGACGATGCTGTCGTCATACGATACGCTGGCGACGAGGACGGATGTCCGGAATGGCCCGAAGCTTTTTGCTTCCGGTTCGACACAGGCGGTGACGATCCAGTGTTGCATATTGTCGGCCGGGACGAATTGGGCGTTGTCTACGGCATGCTGCACTTCAGCCGTTGGATCCTTGGCGTTGATCCTTTCTGGTTTTGGGCGGAACTCCCTCCGATCAGACGCCAGGTTGTGAGCGTTCCCTGCGTAAACTATGACAGTTCGAAGCCCAGAGTACGTTACCGGGGATGGTTCGTCAACGACGAGGTATGCCTGATCGGGTGGAAGGAAGTCTATCCGCCCGGGGAAGAGGTGTGGCTTCCTGTCTTTGAGGCGCTTCTTCGCTGCGGAGGCAACATGGTGATCCCGGGAACGGATTTGCCACGAACCGGCATTCATCACAAGCTGGCAGCCGAAATGGGACTGTGGATTACCCATCACCATGCGGAACCGCTTGGCGCCGAGATGTTCCTGCGTGCCTATCCGGGTAAACAGGCTAGTTATCAGGAGTCCCCCGAGTTGTTTAAGCGTCTCTGGGAGGAAGCGATCCAGCGCCAGAAGGACGAGAAGATCGTCTGGGTGCTGTCTTTCCGCGGGCAAGGCGACAAGCCTTTCTGGGAGAACGATCCCCGCTTTGATACGCCGGCGAAACGCGGGGAGTTGATCTCGCGCGTCGTCCGTAAGCAATTTGACATGATTGCCCGGCATGTGGAGAAGCCGATCTGCTGCATGGCGATGTACGGCGAAATCGCGGAGTTGTATAAGGAAGGCCACATTTGTGTTCCCGAAGGGGTCATAAAGGTTTGGGCCGACAACGGTTACGGCAAAATGGTCTCCCGGCGTCATGGCAACCTAAACCTGCGCGTACCGGCGCTGCCCGCTCCGGAAGACAGCGGAGCAAACGGCGTGTACTATCATGTCACGTTCCATGATCTTCAAGCCTCCAATCATCTGACCATGTTCCCTTCCGCGGCGGAATTGATCGCGGAAGAGTTGGAACGGGCCTTATCCGCCGGTGCGGACGAATACTTGCTGGTCAATTCGGGAAATCTGTTGCAGCATCTCTGGCCGCTTGATCTGGTTTCGAAACTCTGGATCGATGGCAAGGCTGATGCCGGGGATCAACTGTGCTATTTTACGGAACGAATGTACACCTCCTATCAGGCGGACATTGCGCGCTTATACCTGGACTATGCCGAATGCACGATTCCTTACGGACCTAACCCGGATGACCGGGCCGGCGAGGAGTTTTACCATCACCCGGCCAGACAAATCATGGGGCACTGGTTGCACGGGAAGAAGGTTTGCAATGAAAGTCTGATCTGGGCAGCCGGCGGCGGTTCTTTTTCAGAGCAGGTACGCTGGTTCCAGGAGCAGGCGGTGAAAGCCGCTCCGGGCTGGGATGAACTTAAGCAGCGGTGTTTACGGCTTCTTCAAGTCCTGCCGGCCGCAGAGGCCAAGCGCCTCCGCCATCAATTGCTGGTGCAGATCGAACTGCATCGGAGCGGCTGCCTGGGACTTGCCGCCATCTGCAAGGCTTATGCGACATTTGACGCGGGAAACTATCCGCTGAGCTTCGTGCAAGCTTCCGAAGCGGTATGGCATTACCGCGAAAGCGAACGTGCCCTAAGGGAAGCGGAGGAGGGGCAGTGGGAACATTTTTACCGCGCGGATTGGCTGACCAATGTCGCCAATACGCTCGACCATGCCGAAACCGTACGTAAATTCGTGCGTATCCAGGGGGACAGTCCGGATATGTTCCTGTGGTATAAGGAGTATCTGATGCCCGAAACCGAAAAGCATATTTATCTTGAAAACACGCACCGCAATCCTTTGCCCGATGATGAATTGGCCAAACGACTGAAAGATTTGCTGGCAGCAGAATAGGGGTAGTCTAACGGCAGTCAATACATTCAAGTACCGGAACCCGAGTAACTAGAGCTAAACCGAATAAGTGAGATAAAAGGGATCTTCAGCGTGAGCTACTAAACTGGTACCCATACACTGGACACTTATAAAATGTGTTTAGTTGTATGGGTACCTTTTTCTATACTGAAGTTAACATTAGGGGGCGGACAAGATGGGGAGAAAGTATTTTAATCCAATGGTCGGCAAAATAGGTCTATCGCCTTAAAAAAGATTTCTATCCGGTGAGACTTCCTGTACAATCAAAGTTAGCAAAATTTGCGATTATTCAAGGACATGGAGAACGATTGAGATGGGATCGGAAATCAACGTATATATTACGCTCGTCGCTACTTCGGGCGTGCTGAATTTTTTTCTGGGTATTTACGCTTTTGCTCATCGAACAAGCATCCCTTATGCGCGCACCTTCCTGATCTATAACGCCGCCTTGGCCATTTACATTTTCGGATTCGCTTTCGAGCTATCCAGCGACTCGCTGGAAGAGATCAAGCGGTGGATCGTCGTGGAGTATATCGGGATGCCTGCCTCCGCAGTATTAAGCTTGCTGCTCGTTTTCCGCTACCTGGGCAGGAACGTTTCGCGCAAGATGGTTGCGGCGATGTTCATCATTCCCGTGATTACGTTGTTTCTGGTCGCCACGAATGACGTTCACCATCTTTTTTACAAAGACATCTATATCCGGGAATCCTCACCGGTGCCGCTGGTCGACATTGATATCGGGGAATGGTATATCGTTCACGGTGCCTACACTTTCGGCTGCCTGCTCGGCGGTTTGGTGGTGCTGCTGCGCCGCTGGAGGCATACGAAAAAGATGTACCGTATCCAGCACGCGACATTAATCGTTTCGCAAGTGATCCCGATGCTGGCCGCCTTCCTGTATTTGATGGGAGCCACGCCGTGGGGAATGGACCCCGTTCCGATGGTGCTGTGCCTGACTTCCGCGATGTATATCTGGGCGATCGTCTCCTCGCGCATGCTGACGATCGTGCCGATCGCCAAGGAAAGCCTGTTCGAAAGCATGCGGGAAGGGGTTATCGTCCTTGACGGCGCGCACCGTATCGTTGATTATAACCGGGCGTTGTCAGGGCTGCTGCCGAGGGTAAGTCATCGAACGATCGGCAAAACGTTGTTCGAAGCATGGCCGGAGCTGACGGGGGAGGCGTTCCCCTTCGTCCATTCCGTCGACGGCATGGAGGAGGAACTGCACTGGAAAACCGCCGCCGGCCCGATCACCTGTCTGATCCGATCCTCGCCCGTCATCAGCAAAGGCGGCGACGCACTAGGGACGCTGCTGCTGTTGATCGACATTACGGAGCAAAAGCGGCTGCAGGACCAGCTCCAAAATTTGGCCTTCCTGGACGGATTGACAGGGGTCCCGAACCGGAGACGGTTTCTCGCTCAAGGCAAAGAGATGTTGGAAAAGGCGATGGCGGCCGGGAAGCCGTTTGCCGTCATTTTGTTCGATATCGATTATTTCAAGCGGATCAACGATAAATACGGGCATGAGACGGGGGACCGGGCGCTCGTGCACGTTACCGAGGTATGCCGCCGCATCCTGCCGCCGGGGGCGTTGTTCGCCCGTTACGGCGGGGAAGAATTCGCGGTAGGCATGCCGGATGCCGCGATCGGGGAAGCGGTCGAATGGGCCGAACGGCTGCGTTCGGCCTTGAGCGCCGAGCCGCTTCTAACCGGGACCGATTCTATCGGCATCACGGCCAGCTTTGGCGTAGCCCCTTCGCTTGTTGACGGTGATACGCTGGAATCGCTGCTTCGGGACGCGGACGCCGCCCTATACGATTCGAAGCGGAATGGCCGAAATGCGGTCAGTCTGGTAGCAGCCGCGAAGGAATAGACCTTGCCTAATGCGCTGCTGCAAGAACAACAGCCTCGCATCTCGCTCTTCGGAGCGGTTGCGGGGCTGTTTTTTTATTGACTTGCGTTTAGATAACTCGTTAAATTATCCAATACCTTGCGAGATAACCTTCCTCTGGCTTCCCGGGTGAAACCTGAGACTTTAGCAGTATAGATGATTTGGGGGTAGCGGTGAAGCTCTGTTTTGAACTCCCCGGCAGCATCCGCATCAAAGATCGCGTAGTTCCCGCTCTCCCGGATCCACTCCCGAAAAGCGGCAGCTTCAAAAGGCGCTCCGAGGGAGGTGTTCACCAGAATTTTGCCGTGCCCCAAAGCGGCGAATTCATCGGGCCCGAGGAGATGGGTGTTTCTGGGCAAGTGCATGGAGATGATCTCCGAGGTTTGCAGCAGCTCACGAAGTGAAGCATATTCAAACCCTGCCTGTTCGGATTCCGGTTTACGGCTCCGGCTGAAATACTGGACGCGCATGCCAAAAGCGGAAGCCCGATGCGCCAAGATCTGGCCGGTCGCCCCCATCCCGATGATGCCCAGCTTGCGCTGCTGTAGCTCGACCGGTTCGCTTAGCCATTGGTGCGGGCCCAAACCTTTGAGCAAGCGGATAAGCTCGCTCATGACGAATTCGGCAACCCCTTCATCACCATAATCGCGGACTCCCCGGACCTCGATGCCATGCGCTCTCGCCGCAGCGATATCGACGTTGGCCGATCGCTCGTCATACAGGCTGCAGCACATGCCGATATAGCGGATCGAGGGGTAGCTTGCAATCACTTCGCGATCGATTTTCGTTCGCCAAGATACAAGTACGCAATCCGCATCTTGGATTCTTTCCATTACCTCGTCTTTGTTTTGCGGATCCTGGTCAAACCGGATGATCGGTTGTTTCGAAAACTTTTGCAATTCTTCCAAAGCCCAAGCTTCGAGCCCGACGTTGTCCACGCAGGTAATTTGATTGAATTTCATCTCTGGAGAACCTCCTTAACCCGGCATCTTAGGCACATCACATGCTTGTTTTCTACTATATCACGAAGTGTCGGTATGGATGAGGGATTCTTCCGTCTGGAGCCAGGGTGAACTGTGATAAAATCGAAGTAATCTAGGAGGGATGAGCATGGAGTTGGATCAGCAAGTCGGAAAGGGCAACACGGCGCAAATTTATTTGCACGAAGGGAAAATCTATAAACTATTTCATCGGGGATTACCGCACGACGAGGCTAGCCGCGAAGCCGAGAAGCAGCGATGGGCTCGCGACTGCGGGCTGCCGGTACCGAAGGTGCTCGGTCTTGAGCCGATCGACGGGCAGCAGGCGATCGTGATGGAGTACGTTCCCGGCCCGACTTTGGGGGAACGGATCCGGCGCGAGCCAGGGAAAGTGGCCGATTACCTCAGCCAGGCCGCGGAGATGCAAATTCGGATCCACGGGGCGGAAGCTGCCTCTTGGCCGGCAATGACGGAGCGGCTCGCGCATAAGATCGCGGCCTCTGGTTTAACTCTTCGGCAGCAAGATGATCTGCTGCGCCGATTGCAGGATCAGCCGGAAGGGACCCGGCTTTGTCACGGCGATTTCCATGTACATAACCTCATTCAGGCCGATACGGGGCTGTATGTTATCGACTGGGTGGATTCGACGAGAGGGGATGTCCGGGCGGACGTCTGCCGATCCTATTTGCTATATTATGAGTTGTCCAAAGAAATCGCCGATCTCTACCTGCAACTCTATTGCGAGAAAAGCCGGTTCTCCAAGGACGAGATCCTGTCTTGGCTGCCCATCCTTGCGGGAGCGAGATTATCGGAAAACGTATCGCCGCAAGCGGCGGAAACGTGGCACAAGCTGATTTCCCGCTAAACGCGCATGTCGGAAATCCCTAGGAAACCACATTCCTGTACGACCTCTAAGAGAATATCGGCCAGACGGCAGCCCTTCCAGAGCAGGTCGGCGGCATCAAACGGAGCAGGGCCGATCGGGGGGAACCAGTCCTCGGGTTCATCCGCCTCTAACAAGGAGTGCCAACCTACGAGGGGACCGCTCGGCTTCAGCTTATCGCACCCTTTTGATCTGTCCGCAGCTTCTGCGATGGTCCGCAGTTCCGGAGTGTGCGGCGATACGGCTTCGTCTGGTACCAATGGAACCATTGCGGCTTCCTCCATGAAGGATAAGATCTGCTTCTCCTCTAGAGTAGAGACGAATTTCACCATCACCGCGGCTTCCCCCATACGGCGCAACACGCCAGCCGCATCGTCACTGAACCCCGATACTACAAGGAGCCGGAAGGCGAGCAGTGAGTTATGGAACCGGGTTAACCCATGCAGAGAAGCATAAGCCTGAGCGTTCTGCGGCACCGGCAACTCCAGCAATATTGTTCCCAACCTATCGGCGGATTGCTCCAAGCGCTTCAGCCAGTCTGCGTGGCCCCGCTCCATTTCCGCTAAAGTATCCTCGTCAATGAACATCACTTCTTCACCTCAAATAATTCCTTCTTCACCTGATGCCACATTAAAGGATGAAACGCATTTCAAGTCAACCCTTTCTTTTGCATTTGCACTGTTTGCGGTAAAGTGGTATTCATGAAGCCAAACCGCGTATAATTTGGGGGAGGAGACCAAGATGACATGGCAAATATAAAGGAGATCGCCAAGCTGGCAGGCGTGTCGGTATCTACGGTGTCTAGAGTGATCAATGAGTACCCGTACGTGAGCCCGGAGAAGAGAGAAGCCGTCAAGCGAGCGATGGAGGCAGCCAATTACGAGCGAAATATTAACGCCGTCCATTTAAGCCGGGGCAAAACGAATCTGATCGGCGTGGTTGTTCCTTCCATCCGCCGTCCTTACTATGGGATGCTGGTGGACGGCATCGCGGACGAGGCAATGAAGGACAACTACAAACTGGTGTTTATCCAGACCGATTACGAGGTCGAACGTGAGCTGGATGCGCTGATGATGCTGAAGCTGAAGCAGATTGACGGATTGATCATCGGATCCCGGGCGTGTGAATGGGAGGTTGTCGAGGAGTATGCGAAGTACGGCCCGATTACAGTGCTGGAGGATGGCCGGGGCCGAAACGTCTCGTCTATTTACTTCGACCATTACGGTAGTTTTACCCGGGCGCTAACTTATTTATGGGATAGAGGGCATCAGAAGATCGGATATTGCCTTGCTCGTAAATCCAGCCCGAACAGTTTAAAACGAACTGCTGCTTATCGGGATTTCCTTGCTGCCCGGCATCAGGATTACCAACCGGATTATGCCTTTTATGACTGCGCTCTGCTGGAAGACGGGGAATGGATTATGGAACGGATCTTGTGCATGGAGGATCCGCCAACCGCGCTGCTGGTGACCAGCGATCAGGTTGCCGCCGGTATTTTGGCATATTGCACGGAGCACGGCGTTCAAGTTCCGGACGAGCTGGCCATCGTTGGTTTCGATAACCAGCCGATCGCCAAAATGCTGAATATGACAACGTTTGAGATTCCGCTCGAGGAGATCGGCCGGCAATTGTTCTGCCAAATCCATGAGAAGAACCCTGCTCATATGGAAATTCCCTTACACCTCATCGAGCGGTCAACCGTATAAGCACGCTATTGAATCTCGAAAGGAGTAATGAACATGGAATATGTGAAGCTGGGACGTACCGGACTTGAGGTATCGCGTATTTGTCTGGGGTGCATGAGCTACGGACAACCGGACCGCGGGCCGCATCCCTGGTCGTTGAATGAGGAGCAAAGCCGTCCGTTTATCCGCAAGGCCCTTGAGCTGGGCATTAACTTTTTTGATACGGCCAACGTGTACTCCGACGGGACCAGTGAAGAAATCGTAGGACAGGCACTCCGAGAGTTCGCCAACCGCGACGAGATCGTAATCGCCACGAAGGTCCACGGGCGTATGCACCCTGGCCCCAACGGCGCAGGTTTGTCGCGCAAAGCGATCCTGGCGGAAATTGACCATAGCCTTAAACGGCTGGGGACGGATTACGTCGATTTATATCAGATTCACCGCTGGGATCCCACTACGCCGATCGAAGAAACGATGGAAGCGCTCCATGATGTGCTGAAGGCAGGGAAAGCCCGTTATATCGGGGCTTCCTCGATGTATGCCTGGCAATTTCTCAAAGCGCTTCATACCGCTGAGCGGCACGGATGGACCCGATTTGTCTCCATGCAAAACTACTTGAACCTGCTGTACCGCGAGGAAGAACGTGAGATGCTGCCGCTGTGCGAAGCGGAGAACATCGGTGTCATTCCTTGGAGTCCGCTGGCTCGCGGCCGCTTAACCCGCGATTGGGATGAACAAAGCGAGCGTTCGCAAACCGACCTGTTCGGCCAACGTCTGTACGCGCCTATGGCGGAAGCTGACCGCAAGGTGGTCGAGCGTGTGGCTGAGGTCGCGGCTCAGCGCGGGGTGCCGCGTGCGCAAGTCGCCTTGGCCTGGGTGCTGCAGAAATCCCCGGTCACCGCGCCGATAGTGGGTGCGACCAAACCGCATCATCTCGAGGATGCGGTTGCCGCGGTGTCCCTCCGGTTAACCCAGGAGGAAATCATTCGACTGGAAGAGCCTTATGTAGCACATCCCGTGCTGGGGATGTAACGAGTTTTTGCCCGTGGATGGCGAAGACAGACAACGGCATAGCTCAAGTAAAACCAGCCCTTACCGCTTGGCGGTGGGGCTGGTTTTTGG
>NZ_JALPRK010000015.1 GCF_023195895.1 Paenibacillus mellifer | reverse complement strand
GATTTAAAGGAACGGTTGTTTTTTTGACGTTAGGGCACTCGCTTGAATGCAACTTGGCTTACTGCGTCCTCCCAGATGAGCCAGTCGTTGGCTTCCAGGATCTCAATAAACTTACTCAAGCGCGGCATGAGCGGCTCGGCATCTTCCCCAAACTTCGCACGGATCGCCTCGGCGATCTCCCCTACGGTATGGGTCCCATTACAGCGGGTCACAACTTCGCTCCCAAGCTCGTCCATATGGACGTGAATCACCGCCGGTTGTTTTAGAAACCGGACTGACTGTCTCTCCAGCCAACTGCGACGCGGAAGCAGCAATTCCGCCCTGCCGTCTTCGCCTGTTGCCACGTTCAGATGCGGCCGAAGACGAGGAATCATTTCCAGCAAGTTTGGATCAGGTGCTTGAGCAGAACGTTGTTTTTTTCTCATCGTCGTTTACCCCTTATGGTTTTCCGTGATGCCATTTTTGCTGCGCAAGGAGATGAATCCCAGCAGGAACGTCACGATTAGGAAGATCAGGAACGGTAAGGTGTTAGTGGTTACGGCGACACTGGACGGAATTTGCACGCCGGACCAGATTAGGATGGCAATCACGACGCCAATCAACGATTCCCCGGCAATCAATCCGGAGGCTAGCAAGGTGCCGGTTTCCACGCGGCTTTTGTGCAGGGATTCGTTCTTGCGTGAGAAGAAGCCGACGATCCAGCGTACAAGGCCACCTACCATAATCGGCGTACTGATATGCACCGGCAAATAGATGCCGACCGCAACTGTAAGCGAATTTAAGCCTAGGAATTCGAATACGACTGCCGCAGACGCTCCGATAAAGATCAAATCCCAAGGCAGGTTCTCCGACATGATGCCTTCGACGATCAACCGCATCAGTACGGCCTTCGGCGCGGATAATTGCTCAGAGCCAAGCCCGTAAGTCGAATTCAGCACGTTCAAAATAAACCCGATCACAAGACCGGACACCAGCACCCCAATCATCATGGCGACCTGCTGTTTCCAAGGCGTACCTCCGACCAGGTAACCGGTCTTGAGGTCCTGAGAAATGTCCCCGGCTACGGCCAAGGCGACGCAGACAATAGCGCCGACGGTGAGCGATGTCACCATGCCGGTCATTCCGGACATCCCGGTCAGCTTATACAAGAAGGTAACGATGAGCAGCGTAGCGATCGTCATCCCCGACACCGGTGAGGAAGAACTGCCGACCAGGCCGACGATCCGCGACGCAACGGTTACAAACAGGAATCCAAATAAAGCGATAGCGATGGCGCCAAGTATCCCGACGTTTGTGATAGGATCAAACGCCAGAAGTACGATCAGCACAGCGATCATCGCAAACACCCATCCGCCGGGGATATCCCGGTTGGTACGGTCGATCGTTGTCTTCTCGTTGGAGGACGAGCGCTGCATCAAGCCTTTCAGCGTAGCGCGCAATGAGCTGAATAGCATCGGCAGCGTTTTGACCAAGGTAATCAGGCCGCCGGCAGCTACCGCCCCTGCTCCGATGTAACGGATGTAATCGCCCCAAATGCCCCAGGCATCCAGCTCCGCAATCGGTGTGAGCGATGGCGCGATGGCACCCACGGAGCCGGCCCCAAAGAAACCGATCATCGGAATCAGCACCAGCCAAGCTAGAATCCCACCGGCCAGCATTTGTCCAGCAATCCGCGGCCCGATGATGTAGCCAACACCTAACAAAGCCGGGTAAGTATCCATCCCGATGACCGCGTTCTTGAAGCGCAAGACATTCGTTTCGATTTCTGTTTTGAACAGCATGAATCCGTCGCCCAGCGCTTTGACTAAACCGCCAACAACGAAGCCAAGCGACACCATCCGGGCGCTGCGGCCGCCGGTCTCGCCGGAGACAAGCACCTCGGCGCAAGCAGTGCCTTCTGGATAGGGCAACGTTTCATGTTCGTTCACGATCAAGAGCCGACGCAGCGGCACCATCATCGCCACACCGAGGAAGCCCCCCACCAGCACGATAAAGCTGACCATTTGCTGGCTAGGATTTAAATCCCACATGTACAGCGCAGGCAAGGTGAAGATCGCACCCGCTGCGACCGCTTCCCCAGCCGTTGTCATCGTCTGAACGATGTTGTTCTCCAGAATCGATTTGCGCCGGAACACCCCGCGCAGCACGGCCAACGAAATCACCGCCGCCGGGATGGAGGCGCTGACGGTCAGGCCGATTTTGAGTCCCAAGTAGGCGTTGGCTGCGGCGAACACAACGGCCAATATGATCCCGAGCACGACGGCAACGACCGTCAGCTCCGGCAGGGAACGCGAAGCCGATACATACGGCACGAACTTCGCGGTACTTTTCTGTTGTTCATTCATGTCATTCTCTCCCTCTTCAAGAAAAAAGCAGTCCTAGTTTACCCCGGGTAATGGGCTTTTAAAGCGGATTGTATATGAAAAACCGAATACAATCCGCCTTTTTCGCCGAATTCAACGGATTGTATATGAAATTTCGAGTTCAGCCCAGGCCTTACTCGGGTTCGGCTTGCTTCCGTTCCAATTCTTTCAACTGATGAGCGATCGCATTCCGGTCGAAATGCTCACCGATAAATACAGCCACGTCGGGGACGTCCCCCTGAGGGGTGATTTTCAAATAATCGGCTTCCCGGTAGGCATATTGGAACAGGAAACGGCTGGCGGTATCGGTAAACCGCAAAACGCCTTTGCCGCGATAAACTTCCCGTGGCAATTCGGCGATAAAACGCTCGAAATCCTCGCTGTCCACCGGCCCGTCAAAATAATGCGTGTATACGGTGACATGTTCATGCGACGCGTGGGGGTGTGCGTGGCCGTGATCATGGTCGTGGTGGTCATGATCGTGGTGATCATGGTCGTGCTCGTGGTCATGGTCATGGTCGTGTTCGTGGTCATGGTCGTGCTCGTGGTCATGGTCATGGTCACATTCGTGGTCATGGCCGTTGTCATCGTGGTCATGCTTCGACTGCCGATCAGCTTCGCTGTTGTGCCCTATGTACGCTGCACCGCGTTGAATTGTAGGTATGGAATTGTCCTGCCCATCCGCCGCCTTCCACAAGAGCGACAAATCCACATCGCATTTCGCTGCCAGTATAATCAGGGCATAAGGGTTCGTGCGGCGCAGGAACTCCGACATTTCCCGCTGACGATCAGGTTCAAGCAAGTCTATTTTGTTCAAGATCAGAACAGAGCCGCACCGGATTTGCTCTACCATGAGCCGGTATGTCTTTCCTTGCTGTGACGCATGTAAATCGGCCAGATGGGCGGCATCGACGACGGTCACCATCGGCTTAATATCCAATTTGAGATAAAGCGACACCTCGGTTACCGCATCGAAGATTTCCAGCGGATTCCCCGCACCTGTCGCCTCGATCACGATCAAGTCCGGTTTCTCCCCTTCGATCAGCTCTGCCATCTGTACACTAAGGTCGCCGCGTATGGTGCAGCAGATGCATCCGCCCAGCATTTCAGCCATCGGCACTTCGCTTGAAACGAGTAAACCATCCAGGTTCACTTCTCCAATTTCATTCATGATCACGGCTGGACGAAGTCCCTGCTCCATCCAATGACGAATCAACCGCTGGAGCAGCGTCGTTTTGCCGCTTCCCAAAAATCCGGACAATATATAAACGGGGGTCACCATTTTTCCCACCTCTTCTCCTGAGATCTATAGCACAATTACATACGAATGCGAGTTTACACCAACCTTACAGGACATGCAACCACATTTCCCGCACAGCCCAAGTCCGCCAAACATGATACAATGAAAATAACATCCAAAGAAAGGAAGCGAACCGATGAGATCCGTCGATGAACACCGAATGGAAGCGCCGGACGAGGTATCATGCCTGGTCATCACCGTATCGGATACCCGAACAGAAGAGACCGACACCAGCGGCCGGCTGATCCAAGAGCTGCTTCAGCTTAACGGGTATCACGTTACCCGTTATACCATTGTAAAGGACGATTATGACGGCATTCGCCAACTTCTGCGGGAGGCAGCCTCCGACCGAACGATTGAAGCCGTCCTGCTGAGCGGCGGAACCGGCATTGCCCCGCGGGATACCACCTATGAGGCCGTGCGCAGCCTGCTTAATAAGGAGATGCCGGGGTTCGGGGAAATTTTCCGCTACCTCAGCTTTACTGAAGATATCGGCTCGGCCGCCATCCTCAGCCGCGCGATTGCCGGAACGATCGGCGACATGGCTATCTTCTCTATGCCCGGATCACAAGGCGCCGTTAAGCTGGCGATGGAACGAATCATTCTTCCCGAGCTGCGTCATGTCATGCGCGAGATCTACAAGAAGTAATAATAAAAACCAACTGCTCTCCGTTCTCTGGAACGAAGGAAAGCGGTTGGTTTTTTAGTCGCAAGCTTGCAGTATTTACTCCGGACGATCCCTCATTTGCTCCAGTAGCTGGCCAAACACCGCCTTCATTTCTTCCCGGTATTGACTGTCCTTCTGTGCGCTTGAAGCATAGACTAAGGCTGTGTTGCCCTTGGCAGATATGACGGAAGTTTGGCTCGCGACCGAATAGGCGGCGATCTCCTGTTTTCCGTCTCCGCTTCCGTAAATTTCGGAGATTTCACGAATTCGATCCTGCTCGCTGTTAAACACATGCACAATAATAAAATGCCGCGCGTCTCCGTTGATAAAATAACTGTAACTTATATTCCCATCCAGCCCTTCGGCATAAGTCTCATGCGTCAATCGAATCCCCCGCTGTGCGCATTCCGCTTTCAAGGCTTGCAGCATCGCTGTGTTAAGCGTTGTTCCGCTCGTTAGTTGGCGTTCGTTTCCTTGCCGGTAGCTTTGCATGTTGTATTTGCTCATTTCATCCTTGGCTACCCGCTGCAGGTTTCCGCACCCTGTTGTCAATGACAGCGCCACGGCCATTCCCAATCCAACCTTCCACCATCTCATTGGCATCCCATCCTTTACCCTAAGCTTGTAAGCCAGCTTCAGCCGATGGTGTTAGGTTGTCTCAACATTCCCCAAATTATACCATATGGATGATTAGTTTAAGGAAATGACCTGGCGGCCGACGGCTTTGCCGGCCAGAACGGTATTCAGGGCTTCTGGCAACTGCTCTAGCGAATACTCGGTGATACCTGCGGTCAGCACCTTCTCCGGCTTCCACTCGTCCGAGAGGATCTGCCAAAGCTGATGGCGCAGCGGCTCCGGACATAATACGGAATCGATGCCGAGCAAATTAACCCCTCTCAAAATGAACGGATAAACGGACGTTTCGATCCCACCACCACCGGTCAGCCCCGATAAGGCTACGGATCCGCCGTAACGCACCGACTTGAGCAGATCAGCGGTCATCACGCCCCCCACAGGGTCGACGATTGCGGCCCAGCGCTCTTTGCCGAGCACGCCTTTGGCTCCCGAAGCCGCTTCCTCACGGGAAAGGACTTCAGCGGCGCCGAACGCCTCCAGCTTCTCCCGCGCCTCCGGCTTTCCGGTAACCGCGGTTACGGCGAACCCGAGCCGGCTGAGGATCGCCACGGCCATGCTGCCAACACCGCCGGTGGCGCCTAGGACGAGCACGGGACCTTGTCCAGGCGTAAGTCCGTTGTCCAGCAGCCGCCGCACCGACAACGCTGCCGTAAACCCGGCCGTCCCGATCGCCATTGCTTCCCGGGGCGTGAGCCCTTCCGGCAGCGCCACCAACCAGTCGCCCGGCACACGGGCGACCTCAGCGAACCCGCCCTCATGCGTGACGCCCAGCCCATAGCCGGTGCAGAGCACCTGGTCACCAGGCTGGAATCTTGCATCACGGGAGGCCGTGACCTCCCCTGCCAAGTCGATGCCAGGGATAAACGGATAGGTTTTCACGATTTTTCCCTCCGGAATACTTGCCAAGCCATCTTTATAATTGACACTGGAATAATGCACCTTGATCGTCACATCGGCATCGGGAAGTGCCGTGATGTCTAATTGCTCAACTCCCGAACGGAACCCGGATTCGTCCTGGTGTACGCGAAACGCGCGAAATGGTTGATCCATACTGTGATTACCTCCTTAATTCGCTCATTTTCGGAAGCCTGCATCCGTTTTGAAACGAAAGAAGCGGCCCTATGCCGCTTCTTTCGGGATTCGTATCATGGCTAATGGAGCAACTTAACGGACCGAAATGACTCTATTTGTCTATTTCTCGGCTATTTCCCGCTGTAACGGACTCCAGAGACCTTATTGGTCTCACATGGCGACGATTTAGCCATTTCTGACTGAAATAAGGTTACCTCGGTCCGTTAGAATCGGAAACAGCCCATAAACCGAGAAATAACGGTCCTGGTGTCCGTTAGCTTATCGAAGAGGCGTTAAGACGCTCATAAGACGTCTTCTTGATCTCACTCTTTACAAATACGGACTTTCGTGTTTGGCTTGGAGAACCTTCCAACGCCGCTCCACTTCTTGTTCGAACTCCGCCAATGCTTCGGCGTTCTCCGGCTTGGTCAAGTGGCGGGTTTTCCCCATCGTCTTGAGCCAATCCGTCAGTGGAACGCGATTGTTCTTCTCTTCCGGATTGTAGGTAATCGTCGTTTGCCCATGCTCCACCTCGTACAATGGGAAGAAGCAAGAGTTGACGGCGGCATCAATGATATTGGTGCCCTGATCGTCCGGCGAGATCCAGTTGAGCGGGCATGCTATCAGTATTTTACCATAAACCAAGCCTTCGTTCTGCGCGTACCACTGGGCTTTGGCTGCTTTTTTCACCAAATCCTGGGGATAGGCTTCACTGCCGGTAAAGACATAAGGGATATTCGTTGCGGCCATGATTTGCGGTGTGTCTTTATGCTGGAACGCCTTACCCTTCTGGACCTTGCCGATGTTCGACGTGGACGTGCGATGACCGAGCGGTGTCGAATAAGACAGCTGCGCTCCGGTGTTCATATATCCCTCGTTATCATACTCGATAATGATCATTTTATGACCGCGCAGTGCGGCGCCGATTGCCGGCCCCATGCCAATGTCCATCCCGCCGTCGCCGGTAACCATCACGAACGTAAAATCATCCTGGAGGCCTAACTCATCAAGCTCACCGCGGCGTTTTCTCTCCCAGAACATTTCAACGACGCCGGACAAAGTGGCCGCCCCGTTCTGGAACAGGTTGTGAATGTAAGTTGCCTTATGAGACGAATATGGGTAGCCGGTCGTCACGACCATCGCGCAGCCGGTATGGAACAGAGCGACGATATCGCCTTCGATCCCCTTGAAGAACAGCTCCAGACCGGAGAAAATCCCGCAGCCCGGGCAAGCGCCATGTCCCGGTGCAATCCGCTTCGGCTTCTTCGTCAATGCGCGCAGCGGCGGAATCCGTACACCCAGCTTCCCGGTTTCTTCATTCTTGGTGACCGTGATCAAGCCGGTCTTCAGGTCTTCGAATTTCAGCGGATTCATCACCCGTTTCGGTGTTTTCTCCGGATCCCCCGGCGTATGGCCGTAGTAATCGAACGGGATTTCCACCCGGCCCGCCTTCGCCGCGTCAATGGCCAATTGGAACAAGTGATGTCCGTCCTCGGCATAAAACTCCTTGCCGCCAAGGCCATAAATCCGGCTGATGACCTGCGTTGTATGATTACCATGCGTAAACAAAGCGGCTTTAATCTCATTGACCATATTCCCGCCATAAGCGCCGTAGGAATCGCCGCGGTCGCCAACTGTAATCGCCTTGACGTTCTTCAATGCTTCGGCAATTTGCTTCTGCGGGAAGGGACGAATCATGTTTGGCGCGATCGAGCCGGCTTTGATGCCTTGGCGGCGCAAATCGTCCACGACGTCCTTGATGATCTCGGATGCCGAGTTCATTAGGAAGACCGCGACTTCCGCGTCCTCCATCCGATAGAGGTCGAGCATTTGATACTCGCGACCGGTCAATTCGGCATATTCACCGGCGATCCGTTCGAAGACATGCTCCGCATTATACATCGCGACCGATTGCTGGTAGCAGTTATTAATGTAGTCCGGCTCATTCATGTAAGGGCCAACCGTAATCGGATTGTTGCGGTCGAGCGTATGCGGGAAATTGCCCGGCGGCCGATCGCCTACAAATTTCAAGACATCTTCTTGGTTGGCGAAGGTGTGTACCCGCCGTTTCTGGTGGGACGTAAAGTAACCGTCAGACGCCACAAGCACCGGCAGCCGGACTTCCGGATCCTCGGCCAGCTTAATCGCCATCAGGTTCATATCGTAAACGGCTTGCGGATCGCGGCACATCAGAATCGGCCAGCCGGTGTTCAACGCAAAATACAAGTCCGAATGGTCGCCGTGAATATCCAGCGGCCCGGAGATCGAGCGGCAGACCAGGTTCATGACCATCGGGAACCGTGTCCCCGATTGGACGGGCATCTGCTCCAGCATGTACAAGTAGCCTTGGGCGCTTGTCGCATTGAAGACCCGACCGCCGCCGGTAGAAGCGCCATAGCAAATACCCGCAGAGCTGTGCTCCCCGTCCGACGGGATCAGCTTAATGTCATGTTGACCGTTCGCTTTCATCAAATCGAGGAATTGTGCGACCTCGGTAGATGGGGAGATCGGAAAATACCCCATAATATGATAATTGATCTGGCTGGCCGCATAGGCTGCCATTTCGTTCCCCGACTCGTAAACCACACGCTGCTCGACGGTGCCGGAGCGGCGTTCTTTTTCCAAATCGATCGCCATTGTCTAAATACCACCTTTCCCGCTTAATCAGCGAATCGCCAAATCGAACAGATGCGGCACGCGATGCGAGTCAGCGTACCCCTCTTCTTCCCGCTCCCCGGATAAAGCGTCGGTCGGGCAGGCATGAATGCATTTTAAACAGCCTTTGCAATATTGATAATCAATCCCTTTGAGGAACATTTGCGGACGGCCCTTCTTGTCGGGACGCTCCTCCCAGACGAAGCAATTATCCGGGCAAACGTTGTCGCATTGGGCGCAATGAATACATGTCTCTTCCTTAAAATGTGGCATCATCCCGGAACGGGATATGCTCAGGTCCTTCAAAATGCTATTACCCGGATTAATGACGATCCCGCCGATCGGCTGAGTTTCATATCCAAGCACCGGTGTATCCGCCCGGACGAAAGCCGGCATGCTGACGCCTTCCGGCAAAGCGAAGGTTTCAAATACAACCTCGTTGTAGCCCCGCTCAAATGTCGCCAAGGCTGGAGCTACCGTTTGCGGATATTTCTTCTCCAGCGATTTACGGATGACGTCCTTCATCGTTTCCGCATCAAGAAACGGGCACAGCCGGAACATCGCGCCAAGCATCGCCATATTCACCCGATTCTTCTCTTCCAACGCGATGCCGGTGGCGTCGATGACCGCGATTGTGCCGCCGATCAGCTTCATTTTCTCCTTCAACTGCTGAGGCGTTTTGCGCGAGTTGACCAGCACCGTACTATCCTCGTAAATCCCGCTGATTACGTTCACCGTCTTCGCCAGCGCCTCCTGAAAAATCCCCACGATATGCGGGCGTTCCACCGGCGACGTATCGCGAATCGGCGTATCTAAATCGCAGAAGCGGATATGCGCCTTGACCGGCGATCCTTTTTTCTCCGAGCCATAAGAAGAAAAGCTGACCCCATTCAGTCCGGCTCCTTCAACCCCGGCTTCGGCCAGCATCTTCCCTGCCAGGTTCGCACCCAGCCCCCCAATGGATTCCAAACGGATTTCAAAAAATCCCAGCTCGTTTAATTTCGGTAATTGTACCACGCGCTTGACTCCCTTCTTCGCAAATGCGAGTTCATCACGACGTAAATAAGTGCAAAACATCACACAAAAAGATATCTTTCTTAATTTTAAAATTTATCATAGATGGGTTGTGACTTATGTAACAAAAGTCATATAGACATTCTTGTTTGGGCGAATACACCACACTGTCACGCACTGAATACGATAGCGGTATAACTGATCTACCAGGAGGACCTAAGAGAATGATTCCTAAATACCCTTACTACAGCTCGAAAACCGTATGCGAGGAGCAGCCGATTACCTTCCCGCCACAGCATCAACCGAGACAACCGGGGCTGCAAACGTTGATGGTGCCGCCCCCCATATCGGAGAATCCCGCTTACATCGGAAGCGGCAAACTGAAGGACAAGGTGGCCATTCTAACCGGCGGTGACAGCGGTATCGGACGGGCCACGGCAATTGCCTTCGCCAAAGAAGGCGCAGACCTGGTTATCGTGTATCTGGATGAACATGAGGATGCCCAAGCGACTAAACGGCGTGTTGAGGAGTTGGGCCGACGCTGCCTGTTGATCCCCGGGGATCTCCGACAAGAGGCATTCTGCCAAGCAGTGATCCACCATACCCTGCATCATTTTGGTAAAATCGATATCTTGGTACTCAATCAAGCCGTTCAATATCCCCAAACAAAGGGGATCGAAGCGATTACCTCCGAGCAGCTGTACCAGACCTATGCCACCAATATTTTCCCGCACTTCTATATGACCCGGGCGGCCTTGCCTTATTTGAAACCCGGAAGCACCATCATCAGTACCGCCTCGATCACTGCTTACGCAGGTGCGCCGCTGCTGATCGATTATTCCTCCACCAAAGGTGCGATCGTCTCCTTTACCCGCTCCCTGGCGTTGTCGCTCGTTGACCGGGGCATCCGCGTGAACGCCGTGGCACCGGGACCGATCTGGACCCCGCTGATCCCTTCCAGCTATTCCGCAGAATACGTGTCCACATTTGGCCTCGAAACCCCGATGAAGCGGGCCGGACAGCCGTTTGAATTGGCTCCTGTTTATGTGTTCCTAGCCTCCGACGATTCCAGCTTCGTGACCGGGCAAACGATTCACGTCAATGGCGGCGCGATGATTACGAGTTAGTGCATTGGGGTAAATGAAAAGCACTCTTTCCGGAAGGAAAGAGTGCTTTTTGCATTTCATCTTCGATTTAATGTCCCGCCATCAAGCTGGGATCCGCTTGGGCCCCTTCGGCCGCTTGATCCTTGGCCGCATCGGGTTGCTGCTTCGGTTTGGACAACATCAAGGTCAGCAGGAATCCAACCGCTGCGATACATGCGGCCAGGAAGTAAGTATCTCCGAAGCCGGACGCAGAGGCTTCCAGTGGATTTCCGCCTTGAGCTGCTTTCATCATATGGCTGGTAATCTGCGAGGTGAGATAACCGGTTAAGCCGGCCACTGCAAAGGAGACGATCACCTGTTGCGCGGCCGTCATGAGCGGTGTAACCCGGGCAACCAAATGACGTGGCGCAGAGTTAAGAATATGCGTATTCAGCGGCATCATCGTTAGGCCCATGCCACCGCCCAGCAAACCCAGCGGCACGAGCACCATCGCCAGCGGAGTGTCCGCCGTGATTCGCGACAGCAGGAACAACGCCGTGGATACGACGCCAAGGCCGATAAAGGCCAGCGGCCGTGCACCCACCCGGTCAAACAAGCGGCCGCTGATCGGCATGAAGAAAGCCGACATTAGCGCTTGAGGCAGTAAGTAGATCCCGGTCTCCAGCGCATTATAACCTCTCACCTGCTGCAGATACAACGGGGTAAGAATCATGGAACCAAACAACGCCGCTTGGGCGAACCAGACCAAGATGATCCCCCGGGTGAAATGGGACGAACGGAACACCCGCAGCTCCAGCAGCGGTTGCTTATGTCTAATTTCAACAAGGATATAGAGAAGTAACGCTACGCCTCCGATGCTAAGACCCGTGATTGTCGTCGCCGAAGTCCAGCTCGTCCCTCCTTCGCTGACTCCATAGGTCAACATTGCAAAAGCGATCGGAGCCAGAATCATCCCCAGTTTATCGAGCTGCGGGGCTTCCCGTCGTTCGGATTTAGGTAAGAACCGTAACCCGATTAGAAAGGCAAGAATCCCAATCGGCAGATTGATTAGAAAAATCCAGTGCCAGCTTACATTCTCCACCAGCCAACCGGACAATACCGGCCCCAACGCAGGTGCCAGCAGCATCGGAACGCCCAGCGCCCCCATCACCGCGCCACGCTTCTCGGGCGGCGCCAGCTTGAACACCATCGCAAACCCAATCGGCGATACCATCCCGCCTCCTAACCCTTGGATGATGCGAAATACGATTAATTGCTCCGGCGTTTGCGCCACGGCACATAATACCGAGCCAATCGTAAACAACGCGATTGTCATTAGAAAGATTCGTTTCTCCCCAAATTTATCGGTCAACCAGCCGGCCAACGGAATCACAGCGGATAATGCCAGCGTGTACCCGGTGATCGTCCATTGCACCGTCTTCAGATCGGTAGCAAAGAAGTCGACCAGTTTCGGTACGGCCACATTAACCACCGTGCTATCCAAGATCACCATAATCATCCCGACGATTACGGCCATCAGCGGCGCGATAATCGATCGAATGGAAAATTCCTTGGTTTCGAGCGAACCTTCCACAGTTTTCGACATCCTCTCACTCAGCTTTCTCTTTGATTTAAACACCGTTTAAAACAATGTTTAAATCAAATTTAAATGGATGCCCTGCTTTTGTCAAGGCATATGTCACGGTTGCTCATCATCAGCAGGTTAAAGTTCCCATTGCCAGTCCTTGACACCTTGAGTGAAAGCGTATTATGTTATTTGTTATACTGGGTAGAAAGAATGGATGGCATAAAGGAGCGGTATTATGAGCAATTGTGCGGAGGGGCTATCAACCAAACAGAATATTATTCAAGCTACTCTGGAGCTCATTAAGACCGAAGGGGCCGATCAGGTCACCTTGCGGAAAATTACCGCAGCCGCCAAAGTGAATCTCGCCCTGGTGAATTATTACTTCGGCTCGAAAGACAATTTAATCAACGAAGCTTTAAAAATGTTGCTGACTTCCTTTCAAGCGAACTTTTCCGTTCTGGACGACACCTCGCTTGATCCCAAAGAACGATTAAAGGCGTTTCTTCTACAATATGTGGATTCGGTGCTTCTCTATCCCGGAATGCTACATGAGGTCCTGGGCAAAGGCCGGATTACTTTCGAATCCCGGCAGGATTTCACCAGTTTTATGAAAACGACCGGATTCGGCAAGATCAGCGGCACTCTGGAGGAAATTACAGGCGAAACCGATACGGAAATTCTATATATCATGATGATGCAAATCAATGCGGCCGTGTTGTTCCCTCTCGTGTTGTCGAAGCAGATTAAACACTTGGAGAACCGTCCGGACAAAGAGGCCGTTGAGCGGCAAATCGATATTTTGTTTGAGCATTATTTTGCGAAATACGAGCCCCTTCGTTAACTTGTCGAATCCGGCGGCCCACCCGCCGATTTATAGCGCTTTTTGCGCTTTCCCGAGAAATAATTTCCTAACAACTAAGAAGATCGCTCCGCCGATAACGGCGAGTAGCGATCTTCTTTGTCTAGCGGGTTGTTTATAGCGAGCTATTCCTCTTGATGCCCCAGATAATCCTCGATCATCTTTTGCTTTAATTCCCATGCTTCCTGGCTTAAACTGATGCGGTAAAACTCCGGATTCAGCTTACGCAGGTATTCCGGCCAGAACAAATCCAACTGCTCTCGGTGATACTGACGGATTTGGTCCAGTGTCGGCAGCTCATACACGAGTTGACCATCCACGAAGATCGGTTGCAGCATGGATACAACTTCGTAGTTTTTTACCGACTTCTTGATGTAAGGATGTACCGGGTCAAACAGCCGAAGGCTGCCGCCCGTCCGTGCTTGCTGCTCATGCGGAAAACAGATGTAATCCGCAATCGCCTTACCGCTGTCTTTACTGACGATACGCAGCACGTCCTTCTTACCTGGGGTCGTGACTTTCTCCGGATTGCCCGAGATTTTGATCGTTGGCTCCATCCGTCTGTCCTTCTCCCGTTCTACAAGCTTATAGACCCCGCCCAGTGCCGGTTGGTCCGCCGCCGTAATCAACTGAGTCCCCACGCCCCATATATCGATCTTCGCCCCTTGTGCCTTCAGGTTAAAAATCGTATTCTCGTCCAGGTCATTGGACGCGACGATTTTGACATAAGGCAGGCCGGCGTCATCCAGCATTTTGCGAGCCTGGATGGACAGGTAGGCTAAATCGCCGCTGTCCAGACGAATGCTGCCGAGCCGCTTACCGGCGGCTTCCAGCATTTTGCCGGTATGTATCGCATGCGGGACGCCGCTTTTCAATGTATCAAACGTATCGACCAGCAGAGAAACTTGATCCGGCAACGCCTTCGCGTACAACTCGAAGGCTTCCTGCTCCGAATCGAAAATCTGCACCCACGAATGAGCGTGCGTCCCTTTGGTTGGAATGCCGAAATTTTCACCAGCCAGCAAATTGGACGTTGCGTCAAAACCCGCAACATAAGCAGCTCGTGCGCCCCAAATGGCGGCATCTGCCTCCTGCGCCCGTCGGGTGCCAAACTCCAGCAGGACGTCGTTCTCGGCGACCCGTTTCACCCGCGACGCTTTTGTCGCGATTAAGGTTTGGAAGTTCATGAAGTTCAGCAGCGCTGTCTCGACCAGTTGAGTCTCCATGATCGTCCCTTCCACGCGAATCAACGGCTCATTCGGGAAGCAAAGCGCGCCTTCCTTCATCGACATCAACGTGCCCTTAAATTGGAATCCGCGCAGCAGATCCAAAAATTCTCGTTTATAGTTCTCTTCTTGTTTCGCTAAATACGCTAAATCTTCTTCTGTAAACTGGAGCTGCCGAATATAGTCCACGATCCGCTCCAAGCCTGCAAACACCGCATACCCGTTGCCAAACGGTAGCTTCCGGAAGTAAGCCTCAAACACCGTCTTCCGTAAATGCGTCCCATTCATCCAATGTGCGTAGATCATATTAATTTGATATTTATCAGTATGCAGCGCTAAACCCGTGGTTGGCATCCCTGTTCATCCTCTCTGGGTGTTCGTTACGGTGGCTCCCAAACTGCTGCGGAAATGCCCCAAAGCCCAGGTATGCCCTTCCGGGTTGAAGCTGGCAACCGCATCCTCGTAAACCGTGATGGCAAACCCTTTGTTATAGGCGTCAACCGCCGTATGCAGTACGCAAATGTCGGTACACACGCCGATCAGATGTACTTCCGTAATCCCGCGCTCGCGCAGCTTCAGTTCCAGGTCCGTTCCGCAAAACGCGCTATATCTTGTTTTGTCCATCCAATAGATTCGGTCTTGATTCTTCTCATATACCTCAGCCAGTCGACCGTATAACGCTCGTCCTTCGGACCCCCTCAAATTATGGGGCGGAAACAGCTTCGTTTCCGGATGCCACCTATCTTCCCGCTCATGCAGGTCCACCGCCATTACGACATAATCCCCTTGCGCCGCATAGGATTCCGTCAACCGGCAAATCACAGGTTCGATATCCATCGCGGGCTGACCAACCGGAAGGTTGCCATCCACAAAATCATTCGTATAATCAATGACGATCAGAGCTTTCATGATCTCACTCTCCCTTAGTACTATCCCATTCGCCGACAGCCGCGAGTTATGTAGTTCTTGCTTGTGTTTACGTATAGATGGACAGCTGCGGTGTGAAATCGGTAAACCGGTACAACTGGGCTGGACGCTGCGAATACTGATTGGATAACATCGGTTTGCCGTGTTCGTCATGAACTTCCTCCAGTATCCCCTGACGGCTGCGTGTCGATGTAATTTTGCGTATAAAATTGAGCTCCGCGAAGTCCGGAACGACAGTTTGGATAACCTGATACAATTCGCCCAGCGTAAAATGCGGAGGCAGAAACTGCTTGGCGATCGTCGTATGGAGCATTTGCTGCTGGATGCGTTTGTAGGCGTCCTGCAAAATTTCGCGATGGTCGAAGGCGAGCTGCAGATCCTCCAACGCTTCGTGAACCGTAAAGAGACCCACCTCCTGGGCATCATCCGCCGATTGCCGTTTCTCCAATACCCATTCCTCCACCAGTGCGAAGAAGGCATGCGAGATAATCCAACCGCGAGGATCCCGGCCGGGTTTGCTGTACACACCCAGGTATTCGAGATGGGAGCCGTCAACGCCGGTCTCTTCCTTCAGTTCGCGTCGAGCGGTTTCGTACAGAGATTCGTCCTCCTGTGAGAAACCACCCGGCAAAGCCCAAGCTCCGGCAAACGGCCAGCTCCGCCGGCGGATCAGCATGACCTTCAGATCAAAGTGCGGCAGCGATTTGGTCGATGCCTTGCGTTCCTGCCTCGTCAACGTAAACATGACGATATCGGCCGGGATTCCGTCCGGCGTACGATATTTTTTAACCTCATTAACTACCTGCTCTTGTTCTTCGTTCATCACGTATCACCACATCGTCTAGGATAACGCCGGCCGATCCGATAAGCCCGGCATTGCGATTTCATGTGTTATTAGTTGCCGACAGTTCTTTCGCTCACTTCGGCAAACGGAATGTTGCCGTCGAGATGCAGCCGAGGGTCCCCTCTTCGTTGCGAACCTCGGAGCGGAGTGTCATGGTCCGATGCGTTTCGTGCAACGGAAAAGCCGACACCACAAGTTCCCCTGTGCGCATCGGACTCAGAAAGTTGACGTTCAAATGGGTGGTCACCCCGAGTTTGCCCTTAATCGTTGCCACCAACGTGCCCATCGCTTGATCCATCATGGACGACAGTACGCCGCCATGCACGATGCCCATGGAGTTGAGATGGGACGCCTCTGCCGTCAAGCCGAGCTCTACAAGGGATTTATCGGCTGAAATGAGGCGCAGCCCCAAGAGCCCCCAGAATGATTGCTCGTCGCGACGTTGTACTTCTTCGCTCCAATTCACGTGTTGTCCCCCTATCCTTACTTCTCTCTCTATATAATATTCCGAAGAGACGGCGCTTCAATCAACCACCTTACATCAAAAAGGCGGAGGGGTTGCCTCCGCACCGACTGCTTCGCTTTACTCTCCGTAACCGGAGGAGACGGCCGGCTCGCTGCCCGACTCGACATTCACTTTGTTGGCTACTGTATCGCGAATCACAGAGACCACTAACTGGAGCAGATAGTTGATATCGCTTTGGCTCTGCTGGAATTCCGTTACGATCGGAATCCCATCCAATTCGTCCTGCAACTCCTCGATCTCGCGTTCGATTTTTTGGACCATCGCTTGATTCTGGAACGTTTCGAATGCGACGATCTCCTTCTGCTTCTTCTTGATCGTACTGATTAACGTTTGGATGCGTTCATGCTGTTGGATCAGCTTCTCCGCTTTTTGAAACTGCTGGACTTCCTCACTGGTGCCGATCAATTCGGCTAATTCCTTGGCCTTACTCATAATATCCTCGCGAATCACTAGATCCCGCGAATCGAATTTCGGTATTCCGCAATCGGTTTGATCTTTATGTTGTTCCACTTATATAACCTCCCCTGCATTTACGCCAATTTAGCGGTTTGCTCCACGAGATTGCCTTTGATATACCAAGTCATCGGATCGGTGATCTCGACATGAACCAACGTTCCGATCAAATCAGTTGCGCCCTCAAAATGAACCAGCTTGTTGCTGCGGGTACGGCCGGACAACACATTTGCGTTGTTTTTACTCTCACCCTCGACCAACACTTCAACAATCTGTCCACGCTGCTCCTCGTTGCTGACGCGGCTGAATTCGTTTATGGTATCATTCAACCGAGCAAGCCGGGCTTTCTTCTCTTCCATTGGAACATTGTCTTCCATCACAGCCGCCGGCGTGCCTTCCCGCGGTGAGTAAACGAACGTATACGCCGAATCAAATCCAACCTCGCGTACGAGGGACAACGTATCTTCGAACTGCTCCTCGGTTTCGCCCGGGAATCCCACGATGATGTCCGTCGTCAAAACGGCATTCGGAATTTTCGCCTTGATTTTGCGCACGAGTTCAAGATAATGCTCGCGAGAATATTTCCGGCTCATCTTCTTCAGCACTTCGCTGCTGCCCGATTGCACCGGTAAGTGGATATGCTCCACCAAATTACCGCCCTTGGCCAAAACGTCGATCAACGAATCGTCAAAATCGCGCGGATGCGACGTCATAAACCGAACGCGAGGAATATCGATTTGGCGGATATCATCCATCAGATGAGCGAATGTATAGTTGATGTCGGTAAAGTCCTTGCCGTAAGCATTGACATTTTGACCGAGCAATGTAATTTCTTTATAACCTTGACGCGCCAGTTCTTGCACTTCGGCGATAACGTCCTCCGGTCGACGGCTGCGTTCCTTGCCGCGGGTAAACGGCACGATGCAATATGTACAGAACTTGTCGCACCCGTACATGATGTTCACCCACGCCCGCATGCCTTCGCGTTTCTTCGGCAAGTTCTCGATGATGTCGCCTTCCTTGGACCAAACTTCGACGACCATCTCTTTACTGAACAATGCCTCCTGAATCAAATACGGCAAACGGTGAATATTATGCGTTCCAAAGATCAGATCCACGAACCCGTGCTTCTGCAGGATGCGCTTGACCACGCCTTCCTCCTGCGACATGCAACCGCAAACGCCCAGAAGCAGATCCGGCTTCTCCGTCTTCAAGCCCTTGAGATGCCCCAATTCGCCAAACACCTTATCCTCGGCATTCTCCCGAATGGCGCAAGTATTCAGCAAAATAATATCCGCTATCTTACGATCTTCAGTCGCACGGTAACCCATGAGCTCCAGCAGACCTTTAATCGTTTCGGTGTCATGTTCGTTCATCTGGCACCCAAACGTATATACGATATAATGCTTGCCGTTACCGATCCCTTTCAGTTCGTCGGGAACCGCGTTCTCGTACAGAACCTGCACGTCTTCTTTCCCGCGCTGCTTCTCCATACGGTGGTTCGGCTCGGACAAAATTTGAATATCCCGGCCACGGATTCGGATCTTCTTCCCGTTCTCATCCTCCGAAATGACCCGGGCGTCCGAGAAGTCAAAATATTTGGAATAATCTTTAGTTTCCTTAGCCATGTTGCCCGTTCACTCCTTTACCAGATCTATCTTCGTTCCTTATGGGCATCATCATAATACTTAAAAATGCATTACACTAAATTATAACATGACCGGGCCTCGATATCCAGATAAAGGCCTCCTCGCCCGCCAACGTAAAAAGGCCCGTTCGATAGAACGGACCAGGTTGATTTATTCATGGATACCTTAGAATCCCTTGTATTGAGGTTCTTCGCTTTCCAACTGGGACACGCGGCTTTCCACTTGGGTCACGATTTGTTGTGTTTGCTCCGCACATTGCGTAAACAGGTCTTTCGCTTGTTGGTTTTGCGTATTTAACGCGAATTGCTCCAGGTTCGCTTGCGCACTTTTTAAGGAAGCTAAGGTCGTCTTGACTTGTGCTGCTACTGTCATTATTTCACCACCTTTATTTTTGCATGGGACTTTGAACAAAACATAATTTCACCTTTCAAATACGGATTCATACACGTCTTCTCCCTTCCACATATTGTCTTACTAAATTTACGTACTCCCGCGCATAATTGGGTTATCTCGCCTTGGATGGTCTACGAAAGGAGTATTCTCCATGCCCATGTGGTTGGAAGTCATCGTCCGAACGCTGGTGGCCGTCGTTGTTTTGTTTATCCTCACCCGGCTGCTCGGAAAAAGGCAAATCTCTCAGCTTTCCTTCTTCGAATATATCACCGGGATTACGATCGGGAGTATCACCGCTTACATTTCCTTAGATATCAACACAGACTGGTATCTCGGGCTGATCGCCGTCACCGTTTGGTTTCTCGTATCCATCGGGATCGAATACCTGCAGATTAAGAGCAAGAAAGCCCGCGATTGGATCGACAGCAGCAGCACGGTGCTGATCAAGGACGGTAAGGTTTTGGAGGATAATCTGAAGAAGGAGAAGCTGACCAATGAGGAACTGATGGAGCAACTGCGGAAGAAAAGTATTTTCAAAGTAGCGGAAGTTGAATTTGCAGTTATCGAGCCCGACGGACAAATCAACGCGATGCTGAAGAACGAATATCAGCCCCTCACGCCATCGCAATTAGGGATCAAGGTTGCTCCGGAGCCTGAACCGCAAACGGTGATTATCGATGGAAAAATCATGGACGAGCCGCTCGCGACGTTGGGACTCAACCGGAAGTGGCTGAATACCGAGCTGGAGAAGCTTGGCGTCTCGCTGGATAACGTCAATTTGGGGCAAGTCGATGCCTATGGCCAGTTTTACGTTGACTTGTATGACGATCAAATCACCGTACCGCAACCTCAGGAGAAGGCGGTCCTGTTGGCCCAATTGAAGAAGTGCGAAGCCGATCTGGAGATGTTTGCCCTATCGACGGACGAGAAAGCCGCGAAGAAGCTCTATGGGGATTGCTCGGCCAACCTGCAGCAGGTCATCGATCAAGTCAAACCGTTATTAATCCAATAGGAGGATGGGGAGCATGGCCAAGAAAAAAAACAAGCAGTTGACCCCGACGCAGCAGCAATATCAAAGGCTGGCAAATGCTCATGAGCCGAAGCGTCCGGTGGGCGTCAATTGCCTGCGGGCCTTTATGGTCGGCGGACTGATTTGCCTGATTGGAGAATGTATCCGACAGGCCTTTATCCATTTTGCCGGCATGAGTGAGAAAGAGGCCTCAAATCCGACGGTCGCCATCCTCGTGATCCTTTCCGTCCTGCTCACGAGCTTTGGCGTGTATGACAAAATCGCGCAATGGGCCGGGGCCGGCACGGCCGTACCTGTGACGGGATTTGCAAACTCGATGGCCTCGACGGCGATCGAACATCGTCCCGAAGGATTGGTGCTTGGCGTTGGTGCGGGGATGTTCCAATTAGCCGGCTCTGTGATCGTTTTTGGGACGGTAGCCGCTTTTATTATCGGGTTAATTTATGCCGTTTTTGTCCCAGGGTATGCCGGAGGAGGACACTAAGATGCTAAAAGGCCATCAAAGCTGGGTATTTGAGAACAAACCTAAAATTATCAGTACGGCTACCGTTGTCGGACCGTTTGAAGGGCAAGGGCCGCTAGCTGAAGATTTCGACATTATCCATGCTGACCTCTATATGGGCCAAGACAGCTGGGAAAAAGCCGAAAAGACGCTGCTGGAGGAGTCCGCGCAGCTGGCTATTAGACATGCTGGCTTGACCAAGGAGGAAATCCAGTTCTATTTCGGCGGTGATCTGATGAACCAGATTATCAGCAACAGTTTTGCGGCGCGGACGCTCAGCATTCCTTACATCGGCATGTTCGGCGCCTGCTCGACTTCCATGGAGACGTTGGCGATGGCTGCTTATGTCGTCAATTCGGGCGGCGCGAAATACGTCGTCGCCGGAACGTGCAGCCATAACGCCAGTGTGGAGAAGCAGTTCCGTTACCCGACGGAATACGGTTCGCAGAAGCCGCCAACCGCCCAGTTCACGGTGACCGGTTCGGGATCGGCGGTGGTGTCTCCCGAAGGGGACGGGCCATCGATCACATCGGCCACGATTGGCAAAGTCATCGATATGGGGATCACCGACCCGTTTAATATGGGCGCGGCGATGGCTCCCGCGGCCGTGGATACGATTCAAGCCCATTTTCGCGATTTGCAAATCGAACCCTCCTACTACGACTTGATCGTCACCGGAGATTTGTCCAAGGTGGGTTATGCCATCGCCAATGATTTGTTCGTCCGACACAACATTCCGATCAAGCAAACCACCTATCAGGATTGCGGAATGATGATCTATGATTACGAGAAGCAGCAAGTCCAGGCCGGTGCCAGCGGCTGCGCCTGCTCGGCGGTCGTCACCTACGGCCATCTGCTGAACCGGATCAAGCGCGGTGAGTTAAAACGAATCCTCGTTGTGGCTACCGGAGCGTTGCTCTCTCCCCTCTCCTTCCAACAAGGGGAGAGCATCCCCTGTATCGCCCACGCGGTATCCATTGAAGCGTAGGAGACTCCATGCCAAAAAGGGCTTGACCCCGGCATCTAAAGCCGTTGGTCAAGCCCTTGGTTTATTCGATCGCTGTTACAGATTAGTCAATGATCTCAGCCGTATCGCCTGTTTTAGCGCCAGCCGCATTCGCTTCGTCCGTATCGATGTGCATATCGAGTGCAAAGTTGTCGGACACGCGGGCGATGACGTTTTCAAGCACCAAGCCGCGTTCTCCGCCCAAGCGGACTTTCAGCAGCTGCTTGTCCTTGATGCCCCATTTCTCCGCATCGGAAGTGTGAAAGTGAATATGACGTGCAGCGACGATTACGCCTTGCTCCAGTTCAATTTCACCAGCAGGACCAACGACTTTAATGCCTGGTGTGCCTTCAATGTTACCGGATTCGCGTACCGGTGCTTTGACGCCGATGGTGAAGGAATCCGTACGGGAAATTTCCAGTTGGGAAGCCGGTCGAGCCGGGCCCAAGATACGGACTTTGTCGAACTGGCCCTTCGATCCGATGACAGCCACTTGTTCATTTGCGGCAAATTGTCCCGGTTGCGACAACGGCTTGAATTCAGTTAATTGATAGCCTTGTCCAAACAAAATTTCAATATGCTCCTGCGTCAAGTGAATATGACGCGCGGATACGCCGACTGGTACAGTTTTACTCATGTCTACAAACACTCCTCGTAAATTCTCTATATCGATGACGATTCACATCGCTACTCATTATACACCTAATGACGAAAAAAAGGAAAAGACGTCCATCGGAAATGGACGCCTTTAACTGCATTATTTAAATTCTGCTACAAGATTGTCAAACTCGCTTTCGGACAACGCCAGCGATTGATAAGCCAACGGTTCTTTCTTGAAGCCGTGTACGAGATCCTCGTAGCTCTTCTTCGCTTTGTTCTGATAGATCAATCCGGTAATCATACTGTTCGTCTCCATCAGCTTCGCCATGGCCATCGCCCGGTTGCTTGGATCATAATCCGGAATCGACTCTAGATTGATGATATTCTCTTTGAACCAATCGTACGTATTCACCTTGTTAAAGGTGACGCATGGGCTGAACACGTTGATCAAGGAGAAACCTTCGTGTTGGATCCCTTGTTCGATCAAGGACGTGAGCTGCTTCAGATCGCTGGAGAACGACTGAGCCACGAAGGTGGCGCCGGACGCCAACGCGATTTCGAGCGGCGACAAGGTTGATTCCACCGAGCCTTCAGGCGTACTCTTCGTCTTGAAACCTTCGCCGCTGCGCGGAGAGGTTTGCCCTTTGGTTAATCCATAAATCTGGTTATCCATCACGATGTAGGTGATGTTAACGTTACGGCGAATCGCGTGTACCGTATGGCCCATCCCAATCGCGAAGCCGTCGCCGTCTCCGCCGGATGCGATTACCGTCAAGTCGCGGTTGGCCAACTTCACGCCTTGAGCGATTGGCAATGCGCGACCATGAATTCCGTGCAGACCGAAGGCATTAATATATCCGGAAATCCGACCGGAGCAACCGATCCCGGAAATGACGGCGAGGTTCTCGGGTTCAAGACCCACATTCGCCGCGGCGCGTTGGATGGCGGCTTGAATGGAGAAATCGCCGCAGCCCGGACACCAGTTAGGTTTAACGTTGTTACGGAACTCTTTAAACGTTGCCATTTTTCACCAACTCCTCCTGCGCTTTATTCCCGGATGCCTTCTTGCATTCTTCGTAGACTTCCGAAGGAAGGAACGGATTGCCGTTATATTTCAGCACGTTCACGATCTTGTCATGATAGCCGACGTTTTGTTTAATCAAATTCGCCAATTGGCCAGTCGCATTGTTCTCGAGAACGACCACTTTCTTCGCCTTCGCGATTTCCGGCAGCACTTGCTCCGTTGGGAATGGATGCATCAACCGTACCGTCATGTGATTCGTCTTCACGCCATCCTCGGACAAGTGCACACGAGCTTGATCAATCGTACCGCCCGTAGAGCCCATGCCGATGATCAGCAGATCCGGTTCGGCATGCGGGGCTTGCAGGTGAATCGGATTGGTTACTTCCAGTTGGGCCAGCTTCCGCATCCGCTTATCCATCATTTTCTTCCGGTTCACCGTACTTTCCGACGGCCGGCCGGATTCGTCATGCTCAACCCCGGTCACATGGTGAATGCCGTTCTTCTCACCTGGCAATACGCGAGGGGAAATGCCATTCTCCGTGAAGGCGTAACGGTTAAACATGCTCGAATCATCACGATCTGGAATATCCTTCACAAGATAACCCCGATCAATCGAAACCTTACTGTAATCCAGCATTTCGCAAGACTGCTTGCCAAGGGATAATTGCAAATCCGTGGCCACGATTACAGGCACTTGGTATTTCTCAGCCAGGTTGAAGGCCTCCACGGTATCGTAGAAACATTCTTCAATGGAGCTTGGTGCAATTACGATCTTCGGAATTTCCCCGTGTGTACCGTAGATCAACGCATTGATGTCGCTTTGCTCCTGCTTTGTTGGCAAACCTGTACTCGGACCGCCGCGTTGGGTATCGATGATAACAACCGGCGTTTCGGTCATCCCGGCCAAACCGATTGCTTCCATCATCAGAGACAAGCCGGGCCCAGCCGATGCCGTCATCGTACGAACACCTGCATAACTCGATCCGATCGCCATCGTAATCGCAGCGATTTCATCCTCGGTTTGTACGACGGTACCGCCAAATTTCGGTAATTTCTTTATCAAATATTCCATAATTTCAGAAGCCGGTGTAATCGGGTATGCACTCATAATCCGGCAACCTGCGACTACGGCACCAAGGCCAATCGCGTCGTTACCGATCATGAAGAGCTTTTGCTTGCCGTCAGCCGGTTCTAGCTTGAATTCGTCCAGAGGTCCTCCGGCGAGTTCCAGCACGAAATCCGCACCCCGCTTAACCGCTTCGATATTCTTCTCAACAATCGCTGGACCTTTACGGCCAAATTCCTCTTCCACCGCTTGATTGAACACTTCTAGCGGAAGTCCGAGCAGCGCCCAGGACGCACCGGAAGCAACCATGTTCTTCATCAGCGAAGTACCAAGCTCTTCGGCAATACTGGTAATCGGCACCGGGAACAAACGGGCATCCACGCCCTCCGGCACCGTCGGGTTAAACTTGGCATCCGCCACGATAACCCCGCCGCCGCGCAGCTCCTGCGCATTCAAATCGATACTTTCTTGGTCAAAAGCGACTAAAATGTCCAAGTCGTCGGAAATCGCGCGAATCGGCTTGGTGCTTATCCGGATTTTGTTATTCGTATGACCGCCTTTAATACGGGAGGAGAAATGCCGATACCCGTACAAGTAATATCCCAGCCGGTTCAAAGCCGTCGAAAAAATCCGGTCCGTACTTTCAACGCCCTCGCCCTGCTGACCACCGATCTTCCAAGACAATTGACTAATCAAGATCGCCCACCCCTTTAATCGTATCGCAATGGAAAAAATAGAATAATAATGAAGTTCGAATGTTAACGTGCAAGAGGTCACATTCCAGCCCGATGTTTGTGAACATTCTGTTTCAGAGTCATGTCAATTTTATGTCTCAACCTGGTAAAAAGCAAGCGTTTTCTAGCCTTTTTTCATATAGTAGTTTTCGATCAATTCGTTCTCACAATTGGATGAATTAAAGCGCTTACTTGTGAGAGGGCAACCAAGCGCGCAGGAACGCGGCTGCATTGTCGTACAACCATCCGCGTACAAGCTCTTCCGGATAATATTTCAGCAAGGATTCCTGCCAATTTGCGTAATGTCCCGAATGGCGTAAATCAGTTAAATGAGTTTCGATCCCGTCGAAGTCAGACCCGAACATCAGATTTGCCCCTCCCCCTAATGAGCAGATTCGCTCGATATGCGGCAGCAAATCTTTGCTTGATGCGCTCCGGCCCTCTTTGACGAACCACGGTACGAAGGTCACTCCAATTCGCCCTCCTAGCTTGATGATCGCCTGGATCTGATCGTCGCGAAGATTCCGGGCATGCGGGCAGACCTCATACGCGTTTGAATGTGAAGCGATAAATGGCTTACCGGCTTCTTCTGCGAGCTGTTGAAGCTCCCAAAATCCTTTAACCGATAAATGCGAGACATCCAAAATGATTCCAAGCTCGTGGCATAATCGGACCAACTCCAGCCCGGCCGGCGTAAAACCGCCGTTTCGCGGCTCCATGATCCCGTCGGCGGCCCAGTTGGCATAATTCCAGGTTAGTCCGAGAAGCCGTACGCCTTTCTCATAACATACGCGGACATAATGTAAGTTGCCCTCCAGCCCGTCCGCTCCCTCCAGCGACAATAGCCCACCAACGGCCTCCCCTTGCTCCAGGGCATCCAGATCCTCCACAGATTGCACGGGAAGCACACCTAGAGGTTGAACACGCTCTTGGTAGACATCGATTTGTCCCAGGATATGTTCCATTTTCGGGGGACCAAGCCGCTGGGACAGAAAAATCGCGAACGTTTGCAGCTTCACCCCGCCCTTCTTCAAGCGACGTAAATTTACATCCAGGCGACGATCCTTCGAAAAATCCAACTTGGGGTCTAGCAGCAGTTTGCTTAAGGCGTCGCAATGAAAGTCGATGATCGGTCTTGTCATGATCCTTCCTCCTTCTTCGTTACGCATAGTTTGCCAAGAAAAACAAAAAAGCCTGTCTACGGATGTAAACAGGCGTCATCTCTATTAAAACGTTATCTCGGTTCTACGATCAGTTTGATAGCGGTACGATCCTCACCATCGATCACGATGTCGGTAAAGGCTGGAATGCAAATCAAGTCCACGCCGCTTGGCGCGACGAATCCCCGGGCGATCGCTACGGCTTTGATGGCTTGGTTTAGAGCCCCCGCCCCAATGGCCTGAAGTTCAGCAGCGCCACGTTCTCTGAGTACGCCGGCCAACGCGCCGGCAACGGAGTTGGGGTTGGATTTTGCTGAAACCTTTAATACTTCCATGGTTAGTACCTCCCTGGGAATATTCGTTGGATTCCACTACTTAGAAGATATTCGTGAGAATCCGGGATATTCCTTCTTTTTCTCGGAGGAGAAGTTTCGAGAGGCCTTGATCCTAGGGACTTCCGGGCGTTTCGCCGCATCAGGTGCAATCGCTTTAACGGTTTCCTAATCCATCAACCATTCGTCTTCGAGCAATCGAATTTTTTGAATTTTCTGCGCTTTCCCTGTGGATTCATCGATATCGACGAGCACGGCGTGGAAATGCCATTTCCCCTCGCAGACTTGAAACCGGACGGGGAGCTGAGTTGTGAACTTGCGCAGAACCGCCGTGCGTTCCATGCCCAAGATGCCTTCACGCGAGCCGACCATGCCGGCATCGGTCAAGTAAGCCGTTCCTTGCGGCAGGATCGTGTCATCGTTGCTTTGCACATGGGTATGCGTCCCGACCACGATTGAGGCGCGTCCGTCGAGGTGCCAACCCATGGCGATTTTCTCAGAAGTCGCTTCAGCATGGAAATCCACCAGAATACACTTGTGTTTCTTGGACAACTGACCGACGATATCATCGGCTGCCCGGAAGGGATCGTCGATCGCCGGCAGGAAAGTACGGCCCATCAAATTGATTACGGCCAGCTCCTTACCGCCTGCTTTGATCACGGTAAACCCCTGACCCGGCGTTCCCGGCGGAAAGTTAGCCGGCCGGACCATCCGCGGCTCGTCATCGATGAAGTCGAAGATCTCTTTATTGTCCCACGTGTGGTTACCCATCGTTAAGCCGTGTACGCCTTGGTCGAAAAACTCTTTGGCGATGTTGACGTTAATCCCCCGCCCTGCTGCTGCGTTCTCCCCGTTGGCGATGATGATATGAGGATTGTATTTGGATTTTAAATGGGGCAACGTTGCTTTCAGTGCTCTGCGCCCCGTATTTCCGACGATGTCTCCGATAAACAGAACTTTAATGCTGGTTCCCTCCTCTGCATCTGACCCTAAGCTCCTTAAGAGCTTGGGGACGCCCAGGCAATGAAAAAGCGGCCCGCGAGGGGCCACTTTTCAGCATAACCTTTACTTGGCGTATTCAACCGCCCGCGTCTCGCGGATGACGGTAACTTTGATATGACCCGGATAATCCAGTTCACTTTCAATCGTCTTGGTAATGTCACGCGCCAAGCGGAATGCTTCCGCATCGTCGATCTTATCCGGTTGCACCATCACGCGCACCTCGCGGCCCGCCTGAATGGCGAACGATTTCTCGACGCCTTCGAACGATTCGGAAATTTCCTCGAGCTTCTCCAACCGACGAATGTAGGTTTCGAGTGTTTCCCGACGCGCGCCCGGTCTTGCCGCCGACAGAGCATCGGCTGCGCCAACCAGCATGGCAATGACAGAGGTGGCTTCGCAATCGCCGTGGTGAGAGGCAATGCTGTTAATAACCACCGGATGTTCTTTATACTTCTTCGCCAGTTCCACACCGATTTCGACATGAGACCCTTCCACTTCATGATCAAGCGCTTTACCGATATCGTGCAGCAAGCCTGCCCGTTTGGCAAGAGCGATGTCTTCGCCTAGCTCTCCAGCCATCAAACCGGCCAGATAAGCGACTTCCATCGAGTGCTTCAGTACGTTTTGTCCGTAGCTTGTCCGGAACTTGAGACGTCCCAAAATCTTGATCAAATCCGGATGCAGGGCATGCACGCCCACTTCGAACGTAGCTTGTTCGCCGTATTCGCGGATGCGTTCGTCCACTTCCCGACGAGATTTCTCGACCATTTCCTCGATTCGTGCCGGATGAATCCGTCCGTCCGCCACCAACTTCTCTAGCGCGGTCCGGGCAATTTCGCGGCGAATCGGGTCAAAGCCCGACAGAATCACCGCTTCCGGCGTATCGTCGATAATGAGATCGATCCCGGTCAAAGTTTCAAGCGCTCGGATATTCCGGCCTTCGCGGCCGATGATCCGCCCTTTCATCTCTTCGTTCGGCAGCGTTACAACGGAAACCGTCGTCTCCGCCACATGATCGGCAGCGCAACGTTGAATGGCCAGCGTAATGATCTCACGGGATTTCTTGTCCGCTTCTTCCTTCGCTTGCTGTTCAATGTCTTTAATCATCTGCGCGGTTTCATGGCGTACTTCCTGCTCCACGTTGTTCAAAATGATCGAACGAGCATCTTCCATCGTAAGGTTGGAAATTCGCTCCAGTTCCTGAACCTGACTCTTGTAAATCAAGTCGATTTGCTGTTGTGTTTCTTCGATTCGTTTCTCTTTGCTGACCACTTGCTCTTCTTTACGTTCAAGCGATTCTAATTTTTTATCCAGCGACTCTTCTTTTTGCAACAATCGTCTTTCTTGTCGTTGTATTTCATTCCGACGTTCACGAATGTCTTTATCAGCTTCGGCTCTAAGCTTATGGACTTCGTCCTTAGCTTCCAGAACCGTTTCCTTTTTCAGTGCTTCCGCGTCCTTCTTGGCATTCTCCAAGATTTGACTGGCCGCGTGCTCTGCACTGGAAATTTTAGCTTCGGCAAGAGACTTGCGAATAAAATACCCGATCACGAACCCAAAGAATAAAGCGGCTGCAACGAGAACGATCCAGATTACTGGTTCCATCTGTTCACCTCCCCGTTGTTTCCTCCAAGGCATTCCTTGGGATGTTTGCAATTGTAGTTACTTTTCGTTTCTAGGTTCATCATTCATACAAAAAATTCATGACTTGCCCATTCAGTTCAGCAGTTCATGCTGCAATGCATGACCCTACCGCTATCCAAGCGGAGGCACTTTGCCTTCATGATTGGAGAACATAAATCCTATCGCTGACCCATAATTTTGGAAGGAAAAAAAGGGCTTCTGACGATATGGATACATGTTCATTTTATTATTTGACAAAAGATATTGTCAAGCTAATGACAGGAGTTCCCTCCCGTCCTCTTATTCTTCGTCCCATTCGTCCATTCCATGCATTTGTTCCCGGTTGCCGAGTTCGCGCATGACCCTGGACACAACGCCTCCGCTAAACCCGCGGCGCTGCAGGAAAGCCCCCGTTTTGCGTTTGCGGTCGAGCGGTTCTCCCGTGGTTCCCTGCCACTTCTTTAACCCTAGCTGAAGGGCACTTTCAAACTCGTCATCTTCACTGACTTCACCGAGCGCCTCCTCGATATGCGACTTGGACACGCCTTTCTGGCGTAGTTCATGCTTGACCCACAGCTTTCCCTTTCCGCGAAGCTTCACGCGTTGAGAAGCCCATTCCTGGGCGTATGCGGCGTCATCCACGTACCCTTCCGACTGGAGGCGGACAAGAACGTCCTGAATCGTCTCCTCGCCCCAACCCTTTTCCCCTAGACGTTGCGTGATTTCATACGTCGTTCTTGGCTTCAAGCTCAAGTACTTCAATGCGTCAGCATATCCCTGCTGGCGTCCGTCAGCCGCTACGATTTCCTCTAGCTCTACTTTTGTGAATACCGCGCCTTTCATCATGCGGTATTTGATCATCACGTCCTCGTGGATCTCCAACGAATATTTGCCAAAAGAGATCCGATAACGATGCTTCGGTCGCTTCAGCATCATCACCGACGTAATCACCAGCTCGATGTCCTCAGGGAATGCGTCCAAACCAGCGGTTTCTTCTGCACCCTCCCCGTCCGAATCGCGGTCGACATCCCGAGGCCGCGGCTCCCAGAACGACTCGTCAGAGATATCTACGATTTCTTCTTCTCTACATTGGCCAGAGGAAGATCCGCCTCCTCTTCCCGCGGCTTTGCCGCGCGACTGTCCCCACGTGCTCACATCAAATCCCTCCGGTTCTGCCTAAGCTATCCATTCAATACCCCAGTACTGCAAAAGCGCCCTGCCCCGGCGATTACCGGCGGTCAGAGCGCTTGATCATTACAGCTTAAACGAGCTTATTCTTCTCCCAGCAGCGCTTGCTCTTCCTCAAGCTCCGCTTCCACTTCGCTAGCCGAAGCTGGAGCTACCGCCGTAGTCAAATTACTGGATTCGCGAATCTTCTGCTCAATCGTATTCGCGATCTCCGGATGTTCCTTCAAGAACTGCTTTGCGTTCTCACGGCCTTGTCCAAGTCGTTCGCCGGAATAGGAGTACCAGGCACCGCTCTTGTCCACGATATCCAGCTCCGTCCCGATGTCGATGAGACTTCCCTCTTTGGAAATACCTTCCCCGTACATGATATCGATCTCGGCCTGTTTGAAAGGAGGAGCCACTTTGTTCTTCACGACTTTGATCCGCGTCCGGTTCCCCACCATGTCGTTGCCCATCTTGATTGTCTCAATACGGCGCACATCCAAACGAACCGTGGAGTAGAATTTCAATGCGCGTCCGCCCGGCGTCGTCTCCGGGTTACCAAACATCACGCCGACCTTCTCGCGCAACTGGTTAATGAAGATCGCGATCGTCTTCGACTTACTGATCGCCCCCGACAGCTTCCGCAGCGCCTGCGACATCAGGCGGGCCTGCAAACCTACGTGCGAGTCCCCCATTTCGCCTTCGATCTCCGCTTTAGGGACCAGTGCCGCTACGGAGTCGATGACGATAACATCAACCGCGCCGCTGCGTACGAGCGCCTCGGCGATCTCCAACGCTTGTTCGCCTGTATCCGGCTGGGACAACAGGAGTTCGTCGATATTCACGCCCAGCTTGCTGGCGTAAGACGGATCCAACGCATGCTCGGCGTCGATGAAGGCAGCTTGTCCGCCGATCTTCTGAACCTCAGCGATCGCGTGCAGCGCTACCGTCGTTTTACCGGAAGACTCCGGCCCGTAGACTTCGATAATCCGTCCGCGCGGAAGTCCTCCGGTCCCCAGCGCAATATCCAGGGCGATCGATCCGCTTGGAACGATCTCTACCTGCATATGCGTGGATTCTCCCAACTTCATAATCGAACCTTTACCGAATTGCTTTTCTATTTGGCGAAGCGCCATCTCCAGCGCTGCTTTACGATCTGACAATCAGCTCACATCCTTAAATTAGATATAAATCATCGGATTCTTAGATTACATAAATTCATGATCATTCATGGCCATTTGTAACTTCTCACGTATATCATTGTACCTTGTTTTGGTATGTTTGCCAAGCATTTTTTCGAACATACATTCGTAATTTATTCTCAACCCTCCCAAACCCTCCCTTACCGCAAGGGAGGGCCCCCAAGGGCCCGCTGCCCTTAGGGATCCCGCAAACTGGACAAACGTCGGAGTAACTGAGAAGCTCCTTTGACGCTCTCCCCTGCAGGGATTTGCTAACTTCGGCGCATGGATCGCTTTTCCCCTTCGGGTACGTCTTACTTTGTGCGCTCCTTGGGGACCTGCCTCTCTGGAAGGGTGCCGGCCTCCTTCGGTCGTTGGATTCCATCGATGCTGGAAGAACATGGGATCGACGGAGGCGCTCCCTAGGCGCTCTACCCTGCGGGGACTCGCTGGCTTTGGCGCGTGTCTTACTTTCACAGCTCCCTACCCGCTGTTTCCTTCGGAAATGCGCTCACCACGGCGGAAGATTGATGTTACATCTGAATATGTATGAAATTTCCATATAGATTTCGTCGAAATTGGCGGTAAACGCGGATTGTATTCGATTTTTCATACATATCAGGCAAATTAGTTCTCAGGCGCACCATTATATATGATTTTTCGAACAAAATTCGTTGTCCCCTCCTATCACACTCACTCCACAACTAGTCTAGCGTTATCCCGGCTCTTACCTACTTACTTACCTACTTGCGTGCTGCCCCCATCCCCCTCCCCCTGGTTACTCCAACAACAAAAAAGAACCGCAGCACAACTGAATCAGTTTGCTACGGTTCTTCCGTGACTTGATTATAGGTCATAGACCCCGAAAGCGCAAGAACAAGCTGAAGGAAATCTACAACAACCTCCAAGCGCTGATGGGATTCATACTTTGCACAAATGGAAAGAGGATAATGAATCGGAGGGAGTTTACGTCCGCATTTGGGAGCCGCTGGTCATCCTTCTATCCAATCCACAGACAAGCGGCGGACAAGAGCGGCCCGAGATCATTATTCACTTCCCTACCATTGCAAAGGGTCAGCCTCCCTGCAGCGCCCGCCACAACCGGTACAACAGCGTCTTCGCGGCGCGCATCCGGATCGTCTCGCGGTTGCCCTTGAGGTTCAGCTCAAAGACGGCGGTGTCCGAACCCCGGCGCGAGATCGCGATGTACACCAAGCCCACGGGCTTGCGCTCGGAGTGGGCCGGACCGGCCACGCCGGTGATCGACAAGCCGATGTCGGTGCCCACGGTCAGGCGCACCTGCTCCGCCAACACCTTGGCGGTTTCGGCGCTGACCGCACCGGGGGCGCCGTCGCCTTCCAGCAGGTCATGCGGCACGTTCAGCAGCTTCTCCTTCATCTCATTGGAGTAGCAAACGATCCCGCCGGCGAAGACGGCCGAGCTACCGGGCAACGCGGTGAACATCTCCATGAGCAGCCCGCCGGTGCAGCTTTCGGCCGCGCTCAGCGTAAGTCCGCGCGAAGCCATCAAATCGAGAATGGTCTTCTCGATTGGCTCATCCACGTTGGCGTACAGATACTCCGGCAACCGCGCGGCAATCTCCCGCTCCATCGCATCCAGCTTTACCGCCGCGTCCAATTCACTTGCCGCCTTGGTGGAAACGCGAATGGTCACTTCGCCTTCTTTCGCATAAGGTGCAACCGTCGGGTCGCTTTGAGCCTCAATCAGATCAAGAAGCTTCGTCTCCAGCGCCGATTCTCCAATCCCGGCGAATTTCAGCATCCGCGAATAAATCGGCATCTCGCCGGTCAACACATGCTCCAGAATCCAAGGTTTCGCCTGGTGCTCGAACATCGGTTTCATTTCCTTCGGCGGTCCAGGCAACACAACGTAAAACTTGCCGTCTACGAAAAGCGCATTGCCCACGGCTAATCCCGTTTCATTTGGAAGAGGGGTGCCCCCTTCAATAGCCAGCGCCTGGCGACGATTGTTCTCCGTCATGGGAACCCCGCGGCCTTGGAAGAATCGGTCGACGTTCGCCATCGCTTCCGAATCGATATAAAGCGTCCGGCCCAACACCTCGGCCAGCACCTCCTTGGTCAGATCATCCTGCGTCGGACCAATCCCGCCTGTAAAGATCAGCACATCCGCCCGTCCCGAAGCCGTCCTCACGGCCTCCGCCAGACGATTCATATTATCGCCAACCACAGTTTGAAAATACACGTCAATCCCCAACGCTGCCAGTTCTTGCGATAGATATTGCGCATTGGTATTCACAATTTGGCCGAGCAGCAGCTCCGTCCCAACCGCGATAATTTCCGCTTTCACCTTCGCATGCCTCCTTCACATTTCCGGTCAACCAACCCACATCAGTTTATGCTTTGGAAAAAGAAAGCACGCTCTTATTTTTCACGAAATAATCGATGCCCGAATACAACGTGATGACAGCCGCCAACCACATTGCGATATCATCAAACGGGAACGAAATCCACTCAAATGGAAAATTGTTCAGCAGCAACGCCGAAATGGCGATGATCTGCGTAATGGTCTTCGCCTTGCCCCACTTGCTGGCTGCGATCACGGAGCCCTCCAAGAGTGCAACTTCACGAAGGCCGGTCACAGCGAACTCGCGGCTGATGATGACGACCGCGATCCAGGTGTCACACTTGCCCATCGCTACAAGACCAATCAGGACGGTCCCAACAAGCAGCTTATCGGCTAGAGGATCAAGGAGCTTACCTAAGTTGGTGACAAGATTATATTTGCGAGCGATATAGCCGTCGATCCCATCCGTGCTGGCTGCCACGATAAACAGAATCGCCGCGATCAGCTGATTGACCGGCAGCGAATAATCCCCGAACGTAAGCTCATGAGACAGCCACCCGGCGTCAACCAGTAAGAAGACCAGCATCACCGGAATCATAAATATACGGGTTAATGTGATACGGTTGGGCAAATTCACAGGACGGCCTCCCCGGATAAGTCATAATCAAAAGCATGCGTAATCCGCACCTTGGTCAATTCCCCGAGCCTGACGGGACAATTCGAAACGAATACTTCGCCGTCAATTTCCGGTGCATCGTATTGCGAGCGGCCTACGTAAACGTCGCTGCGTCCGTCGTAACGTTCAATCAAGACGTCCAGCACCTGACCGACAAACTTGCCGCTGTTCACATTAGCAACCTCCCGCTGAATCTCCATCAGCGTGTTGGCCCGCCACTCCTTCACAGCCTCGTCAACCTGATCCGGTAAACGCGACGCCGGCGTATCCTCTTCCTTGGAATAGGTAAAAACGCCAAGCCGATCGAACTTCACCTCGCGCACAAACTCACATAACCGCTCGAAATCCTCCTCGGTTTCCCCCGGGAACCCGACGATCAAGGAAGTACGGAGCGAAACGTTCGGAATCCGTGCACGAATCTTAGCAACTAGCTCACGGATATCACGGTTACGTCCAGGGCGGCGCATACGCTTCAGAATTGCATCTTCGCTGTGTTGCAACGGCATATCTACATATTTGCAAATTTTCGGATTCGTCGCCATCATCTCGATCAGCTCGTCCGTAAAAAAGCCGGGGTAAGCGTAATGCAGACGCACCCATTCAATCCCCTCCACCTGAGTCACCCGGTCCATCAGCTCAGCCAGTTTAAACTCCCCATACAAATCGGTACCATAATTGGTCGAGTCCTGCGCGATCAGGCTAATTTCCTTCACGCCTTGGGCGGCCATGCTTCGCACTTCCTCAAGGACGGATTCCATCGAGCGGCTGCGAAACTTCCCGCGCATGATCGGAATGCTGCAAAACGTACAATTGTTGTCACAGCCTTCAGCGATTTTCACGTAGGTCGTGTACCGGGCCGTGGATAGCTTACGCGGCAGCGCCTGCTCATAATTAAAGACAGGGTTACCGACCAGCGCCGGCTTCTTACCCTTAAGCGCTTCGTCGACGATCCGGTTAATATGGTGAAAATCCCCCGTACCCACGATCCCGTCGATCTCCGGCATTTCATCCATTAATGCTTGCTTATATCGCTGCGTTAAACATCCGGAAACGATCAGCGCCTTGAGCCGTCCGCTTTCCTTCAGATCGGCGAGCTCCAGAATCGTGTTGACCGACTCTTCCTTGGCTGCATCGATAAACCCGCAAGTGTTGACGATAATGACGGTTGCGTCCTCGCGATTATCCACCAAAGAATAGCCGCGCTGATCAATCAGGCCTGACATAATTTCCGAGTCAACCAGATTTTTCTCACAGCCAAGCGTCACGATTTTTACCTTTTCTGTCATGAACCATTTCCCCCATCGTTGAAAGCCAAAATTCCCGTGAGACTAACGATTAAACAACCTCTACAAGTATAATATTCCAGTACCGATGCTGTCAAAAATATGAAAATGGCCTCCGCAGCTCAAAACCGGCGCCGCAAGAGACCTTTACGAGGTTGTTCAAAAAGTCATCTTTCCATGACGAAGCAGAGCTTGTGAAGTGGCCTCGACATCGAATCTTGAATTCAGCTGGGCTCTCCGTTGCTCACGTACCAAAAACGTACGCTCCGCTACTCAACCCCTAGCTTCATCCAACCTTCTCGGTCCTGAAAACCTGAATTTTGAACTCGCACTTTACGCTCTATTTAAAGTTGGTGAACTGCAAATCCACCGTCAAATCGGCTTTGCGCAGCATCTGCATAATCTCCTGCAGATCGTCTCTGCTTTTCCCGGTGACGCGAATTTGATCGCCTTGGATCTGGCTCTTAACCTTCAGCTTGGAATCACGGATCAACACGTTGATCTTCTTAGAATTCTCCTGGTCGATTCCTTGTTTCAAATTAATCCGCTGCCGCACCGAGCCCAGTGAGGCCGGCTCAACCTTGCCATAATCCAAATTCTTGATCGGCAAACCGCGTTTGATCATCTTGGATTGCAGGATGTCGATAACGGCGCCCAGCTTATAATCATCGTCGGAAACGATCACGAGCACGTCCTTCTCCAGCTTAAGCTCGCTTTTGCTCCCTTTAAAATCAAACCGGTTTGCGATTTCACGTTCCGTTTGATCGATCGCGTTGGTCAATTCCTGCATGTCCATCTTTGAAACGATATCGAAAGAACTTTCCGAAGCCATAAGTCACATTCCTTTCTTGATTTCCAATCTTTTCATAATTAAATTATATGTAAAAAAATTCGCAAAGTCGAGTATCCCCATCACGATGGATCCCATGACAGCCCAAAAAGCGCCGTTTGACCGGACCGGTCCCACCTGCGCTCTTGGTCATAGAACAAGCAACTGGCTAGCTTGCCGCCTTTACTTATTCGCCGTTTGTCGTCGTTTCGTTGTTGGTACCCGTACCGTCGGTCCCGGTTCCCGTATTACCTGCCGTACCATCGCCAGTACCGTCATCCAAACTCAAGAAGAATCGAGAGGTCGTCTTGCCATCCTCGATTGGTTGCTCAGCCACTGTTATCGCCGTTTTCGCTGAATTCCCCGACAAAATGTACAAGCCTTCCGGTACAATATCGTAGGTCAGCACTTCGCTGTCCTTGGTTTTGCCAAAATACAGCTTTTCTCCGCTCTTGCTACCTTTACGTACCTCTACCCAGCTTTCGCCGCTCGCCGTAATGACGACCTGTACCGGCTGCGTTCCGGGATTTTGGATCTTGAATTTCGTCGTGCTGCCTTCTGTTCCATCCGCGACGACGGTAACCGCTTGATTGCCGGGTTCATTCCCCGGGGTTTCATTGCCCGTATTTCCTGTATTCCCTGTATTGGTGCCGTTATTCGTCCCTGGATCCGTAACCGTATCGGTCCCGTTTCCGGCTCCTTTGTTCCCACCAACGGCATCACCGCCAGTTCCGTTCCCCGCATTCGTGCCATTTTGATTCGCATCTGTTGGCGTTTTCCCTTGGGTCACCGGCGTAGGATCCGGCTCCTTATTCCCCTCAGCTTCATCCTTGTTGTTACCCCAGACCGAGAAATACATATAAATCACAATTAAAATCAACACGGCAAACGACCACATCAACGTGGTGGACAACCATTTCGAGTTGCGCTCGTTGTGCTGCCTGCTGCGTCGTTTCTGTATAACCGGTTCCATCGTAGGTTCCGGAGCCGAAGAAGGCACGTTTTGCCGATGTTCGGCAAGCAGTTCGTCCGCATCTAAGCCAACGGTTTCCGCATACGTCTTAATAAAAGCCCGAACATAGAAGCTTCCAGGCAGAACCTTGTAATCCCCCATTTCGATGGCTTCCAAATATCGTTTGCGTATCTTCGTCATTTCCTGTACATCATCCAGCGACAAACCTCTGGCTAGGCGGGCTTCCCTTAACTGCTGGCCCAAATCCGACACGACCATCACCTCCTGCTATGATTAATTATGCGGCAAACCCTACAGATCGTCCGTATAAATTGTCGTGAACGTATCGTAAACGATTTGCTCCTCCGGATTGTTACGCAATTCTATAATAATGTCAAAATTGTCATAACTGTATTCAGACTCTTTGACGAATACGTCCGGATGCTCTATGACTTTGGTCGAAGGCATGGACATCAACTCCTGCAGGAGTTGATGATGCTTTTCATTGGAACGTAGCGTACTGATGATACCGTCGATGATAAATACATTGTGGGGATCCATCTCGTTCTCGGACAATTGGCTTCGTACCGTTTGCCGTAAGAGCGTTGACGACACAAACGTCCATCGCTTCATCGCGCAGACGCTGCCAGCGATAATGGATTCCGTCTTACCAACGCGGGGCATTCCCCGAAGTCCAATCACTTGGTGTCCTTCCCGCTTAAACACTTCGCCGAGGAAATCAACCAGTATCCCCAGCTCATCCCGGGTAAACCGAAACGTCTTGCGATCGTCCGAATCTCGGTCAATATAGCGACCATGACGTACGGCCAGCAGATCGACAAGCCGTGGATTTCGCAAAGCGGTCACCGTAATGCTGTCCACCTTATTTAACAGCTGGCTGACCTGATCGATTTTGCCGTCATCGTCCGTTTCCAGCAGTAGTCCTCGAGTCTTCCCCTCAACGCCGTTGATCGTTAAAATATTGATCTCCAGCATCCCCAACATGGAAGCAATATCCCCCAAAAGTCCTGGACGATTCTTATGTATTTTGTATTCCAGATACCATTGTTTCTCTACCATCCCAGACACCTTCTCCATATCCTCATGCATCTTTCGACAAAATAGGTCTTAATTCCTGCTATTTTGCAAAAACAATATACAAAAACATTTCTTACCAATATTGAAATTACATGTTCATATGTGTTTTATGATATATAAAATGAAAATGAAAGGCAAGCAGGCGGAGAAAATGGGGGAAAAGCTCCCGCAACGGGAGCTTTTCCAGTGCCAAACTATGCGTTTTTCTTTGCCAACTTCACCATCAAACGGGCGATGGTTTTCCGCTCTTCTTCACTGCCGACGTCCCAAATTTCTTTGAGGGCGCGGTTAGATTCGTTTTGCGGATCGACTTTGTCGTCCAGAAAACCGCCGATTTCATAAGCAAGGTTGGCTATCGCCTCTTCGCTGAAACCGGCTTTTTCCGCATGCTCGACGCGTTCACCCAGGAATTTCTTCCATGTATCAAAATTTTTGAGTACTGTTGACATGATTAAATCCTCCTTCGCTTGGCGATTTAAGATCAACAGTCGTAATATGCGAATATCCCGTGGGTTTTATACGCGGGCCGCGGACTCAAGCGGATAGCAAAACCTGCAAATCAAGGGGCGATCAGGTAATCCAGCCGCCATTCGGGCTAATGATCTGTCCCGTGATATAACCTGATTCCGGCAACGCCAAAAAATAAACAAGTGACGAAATCTCCTGTGGTGAACCCAGCCGCCCCGCGGGAATATCCTCCTCCAGCTGGCGAAGTTCTTCCGCATCAAAACGATCCATCATCTCGGTCTTGACCGCGCCTGGAGCCACCGCATTCACGGTGACGCCGGAGGGGGCCAACTCCTTAGCCAATGCTTTGGTAAAAGCGTTCACCCCGCCTTTAGCCGCCGAATACACCGCTTCACAGGAACCGCCAGATATTCCCCAGACGGAAGAAACGTTAATGATACGTCCAAATCGTTGACTGATCATATACGGCATAAACATCTGGCTGCACAGAAACACACTTTTTAAATTGACGTTCATGACGTCGTCCCAATCCTCTTCACTTACATCGGACAGCAGCGCATAATGCGAGATACCCGCATTATTTACCAGGATGTCGGGATACAGCCCGTAATTCTCGAGCCTTTCCTTCATCCGCAGAATTTGCTCCTTGCTGCGCAGATCGGCAGAGACCGTATACGCCTTGGCTCCAAGCTCCAAGCATTTGCGAGCCACTTCATTTGCCGCCTCATGCGAGTTCATATAGTGAATGACCACGTTCATGCCGACCGAAGCAAACCGCAACGCCACCTCGGCGCCGATCCCCCGACTTGCCCCGGTGATTAATACGGTCATGTCCGCGATGTTCTTTCCTATCCCATGATCCATCGCCATTTACGGACTCACCACAATCGATACGGACAGCTGCTCCCAATCGATATGCTCGCGCAGGCGCGTATTGATGTCCTCCAGCGTCAGCGACTCGTATATCGATAATACCGCGAACAGGTCGCCGCCGCGGAAGTTGTATCGGGTGAACTCGTGGGCGATGTTCTCCGGCGAATTCAACATGCGTAAATACCCGCCGATCTTCTTCTTACGCGCCCGCTCGAAATCCTCCTGACGGAATCCGGAAGCCAGCAGCGCTTCAGATTCTTCTTTGATCACGGCCAGCATCCGGTCCGGATCCTTCGTGTCCCCGCCGATCGCCGAGAAAGCGTAATTGGGATTGCTGTTGTACTCATGGCCAAAGCTATCGGAGATCAGGTCCATGTCATACAGCTTCTGGTACAGCTTCGTGCTGGCACCAAACAGCAGATCGAGAGCAAGCTTCGTGGCGAGGTCCCGTTTCAGCAAGTCTTGACCCGTCAAGCCAAGGCGCGTCTCCTTATAGCCGAACAGGCATTTCGGCTGCGATACCGGCAAGCGGGACTCCCGCCGCTTCTCGGATACTTCCTGCGGCTCCGTCTCAAATAAACGATCAATTGTGCCTTGCGGCTTATAATCCTTTTTCGCCTGATTGTCTCGAACCAGCTTGAACACTTCCTCTGGATCGACACCCCCCACAACGAACAGCAGCATATTGCTAGGGTGATAAAAGGCATTGTAGCACGTATAAAGCGTTTCCTTCGTAATCGTTCCAATTGACTCCACCGTACCAGCGATGTCGATATGAACAGGATGTACTTTGTACATCGCTTCAATCAGACCGAAATACACCCGCCAATCCGGGTTATCCCGATACATCCCGATCTCTTGACCGATGATGCCCTTTTCCTTCTCCACATTCTGGTCGGTAAAGTAAGGGTGCTGTACGAAATTGACCAACGTTTCCAGGTTAGCTGGAATGTTCTCCGTGGCAGAGAACAGGTAAACCGTTTGGTCGAAGCTGGTAAAGGCATTGGCGGAAGCGCCTTGAGAAGCAAAGGTGGCAAAGATATCCCCCTCTGGTTCCTCGAACATTTTATGCTCCAGAAAATGGGCAATGCCGTCCGGAACCGAAATGTCCTCCTGTCCTTCTACCTTGAAATGATTATCGATCGATCCGTATTTGGTCGAGAACGTGGCGTAGGTTTTCTGGAAGCCCGGTTTGGGCAGCACGTAGACCTGCAGACCGTTCTCCATCGTTTCGCGATACAGCGTTTCCTGCAAAGCGTCGTAACGTATCGTTTCCATCCGCCTACCCCTCCTTCTGGCCTGTCAAAAAGTATATCGTATCGAGCTGGACGGTTTCTGCGGCCGCCACAACATCCTGTGGCTGAACCTGTTCGACCTGACGAAGCAACTCCTCCGCGGGCCGGTCTTTGCCAGACAAAACACGATTAAAGTCATAAGCGATCATCTCAAAAGCGGAATCCTGCATCTCCAACAAGCTGTTGCGGATCATCGCCTTTGTCTGTGACATCTCGAGCTCACTGATTTCTCCGACGCGCATACTCGCCAACTGGGCTTCGATAATGCGAAGCGCCTTCTCGTAATTGGCGATTTCGATCCCCGATTGAATACCAACGATGCCCTTATGCCCGTCGTAACGGGAGGCTGCGTAATAGGCCAAGCTTTCTTTTTCCCGGACATTGATAAACAGCTTGGAATGCGGGTAGCTACCGAGAATCCCGTTATACAGCAACAAAGATGCGTAGCGATCGTCCCCGTAAGTGATCGGGGTGCGAAGCCCCAGATTTAACTTCCCTTGATTTACGTCGAGCGCTTCCTTGATCGTCCGGACCTCGCCCCCGCGGATATTCACCTGCTCCGGCTTATATTCCGGCGAAGTCGATCGGATCAGACTGAAATGCTTCTCAACCAGCTCCTCCACTTCGGCCAGCGTCGTATCCCCAACCACATACAAATCAAGATGAGCCTGCTGCAGCCAGCTCAGGTAGGAAGCGTACAAGGACTCGGGGGTAATTCCGTCTAATTCGCTTCGCTCCCCAAGCGGGTGAAGACGGTACGGATCGTCCTTAAACATCTCTTCCGTACAGCGCTCGGCGGCATAACGAATCTTATCGTTGATAATCCCCTCCAGCTTCTTACGAACGGACTCTCTTTCCGAATTCACGTAAGCCGTGCGGAACGCGCCGTTCTCCTTAGCCGGTTTGGTGACGACTTCACCAAGGAAAGCAAAGCTTTGGCCGAGGAGTGAATCGGCGCTCTTCACGAAAGAATCGTTGATGGTGTCCATACGGAATTGGACCATTTGGTAATTACCTCGTTTATATACATCAAAGCCGAAGCCCGCCCCGTACATATGTTCCAGCTGCTCGCGGAACTGCGTGGTTTCCGGATAGGATTCCGTACCCCGACGCAACACGAACGGAGTGAGGCCCGTTGCGGTTACCGTTTGTTCTTGCAACGGCGATCCCGCATAGAGGGAAATGGCAAATGTTTTGAATCGGTTCGTCGGCAAGACGTGCAGGCGGATATGGCCTACGGTGCCGCGCTCAAATCGCGTTTTGTTCAAACCCAAAACCCCTTTACAAGAAAGTCAGTTCCATTCTATACCAATTCAAAGGAAAGAAGCAACCTGACGACCAGCGGCTGCTCCTTCGAAAATCAGCTATTTACATACAGAAAATATGCTCTCCGATCGTCTTGACCTGCGGGCGCGACCAGATCCATTTCGACGTTGCCGTGTTTGGGTTAAAGTAGTACAAGCATCCCCCGCTCGGATCCCACCCGTTTAGCGCCTGCTGCACGGCTTTGCGGGCTTGTTCGTTAGGCTCCAGCCAGATTTGACCGTCAGCGACCGCCGTAAATGCGCCTGGCTGAAAGATGACGCCGGATACGGTGTTGGGAAAACTCGGTGACTTCACCCGATTTAAGATGACCGCCGCTACGGCCACTTGGCCCTCAAACGGCTCGCCACGTGATTCTCCGTAAACAGCGTTAGCCATGATCCGTAAGTCATTCTCTGATAACCCCATAGCATTGGAGGCGGACAGATCCGCGGATTCCGCTTTTACTTTACCAGCCGCACCTCCGCCGCTCTCTCCTCCGGATTTATTCGTCGTTCCGGTTTGAGGTTTCGTATTCCCGCCGGCGTTCGCATATTCCATTCCCGGCTTCCAGTTTTTTGTGGCGTTATAAAGCTTTAACTTCGTTTTGGGACCGGCTAGGCCGTCGGCCTCCATCCCGAACTCCGATTGGAACCACTTCAGGGCATCTCGGGTCTTGGGACCAAAGTAACTGTCCAGCTTGCCGTGGTAAAAACCAAGGTAAGCGAGGCGGCCTTGCAACTCATACACGTCCTTGCCGAATGCCCCGTAATCGATAACCTGCTCACTGAATGCAGGCTGCGCTTTATAAGTATTGACTTTGCCTTCGTCAAGCGTATGCCGGAGCACATTCGCTCCATATCCGATTCCGAACAATAGCAACACTAAACCGAAGGCAAACCAGATCTTTGCTTTCTTCATACGTTTAGCTCTACCTCTCTTTTTAGAAGTTGTTCAACAAGGATGGGTGACTTTAGTATGACAAGCGCCGTCCCTTCCTATGCACCCTAAGTTATGAGTACTCCTAAAAAAGAAAGGGGAAGGATCCCCCTGATAAGACGAGATCAGGAGGAGATCCTTCCCATTTTGTATTGCTCGATCGACATTAACACTTCCCGCGGCTTACTGCCTTCATACGGCCCAACGATCCCTCGGGCTTCCATGGAATCGATCAGACGCGCAGCCCGGGTATATCCGACGCGCATGCGACGCTGCAACAGCGAGACGGAGGCCTGTTTCGCTTCCAACACGATTTGAACGGCTTGGTCATAAAGCTCGTCCAACACCTCTTCCGTCTCCTGTACTTCGTCGTCTATTTCGGGAACCAAACTTTCGTCGTATTCAGCCTGCCCTTGTCCACGCACAAAACCGACGATCGTCTCGACTTCCTGGTCGCTCATGAAAGCGCCCTGCACCCGTATCGGCTTGGAGGCACCCATCGGCATATAGAGCATATCCCCGCGACCCAACAGCTTCTCGGCCCCGGCCATGTCGAGGATCGTCCGCGAATCGACCTGAGAGGATACGCCAAACGCGATCCGTGACGGGATGTTGGCTTTGATGACGCCGGTAATGACGTCGACCGAAGGACGCTGCGTGGCAATAATCAGGTGGATGCCTGCGGCACGGGCCATCTGGGCCAGCCGCGCAATCGCATCTTCAACGTCGTTGGCCGCGACCATCATCAAATCTGCCAACTCGTCCACAATGACGACAATGTACGGCAGAATGGCATCTGGATTTTCCGCCATCATGTGGTTATACCCCTCGATGTTCCGCGCCCCCGATTTCGAAAACAGCTCATACCGTTTCTCCATCTCAACAACGATCTTCTTAAGAGCCAACGAAGCTCGCCTTGGATCCGTGACAACGGGAGTCAACAGATGTGGAATCCCGTTATAGACATTGAGTTCGACCATCTTAGGGTCAACCATCATAAACTTAACCTCATCCGGCTTCGCTTTGAACAGGATGCTGGTGATGATGCCGTTAATACACACTGATTTCCCTGAGCCCGTCGCCCCGGCAACCAGAAGGTGAGGCATTTTCGCCAGGTTACCGACGATCGTCTGTCCGGAAATATCGCGTCCGAAAGCAATGCTCAGCTTGGATTCTGCGTCCATGAACGTGGGCGTCTCCATTACCTCGCGCATCGTGACCAACGAGACCTCGTTGTTCGGCACCTCGATGCCGATCGCGGATTTGCCTGGAATCGGCGCCTCCATCCGGATATCCTTGGCAGCCAGGGCCAAGGCAATATCATCCGTCAAGTTGACGATGCGGCTAACCTTCACGCCGATATCCGGCTGAATTTCGTACCGCGTTACCGCCGGTCCGCGTACAACCTCCAGCACCCGAGCCCGAACGCCAAAGCTTTCGAGCGTGGCTTCCAGCTTGCGGGCAGTCTGCATATAATCGGCTTGGTCACCGGATTTTCCCGCTCCGGCCGGTTTTGAGAGAAGCCGGAATGAAGGCATTTTATACGGTTTAGGTGCCGGTTTGGGCGGAGGTGGAGGTACTATGTCATCACTCTGGCCAACAGATCCGTCATCGAGTCCTAACTCGCCAGAGTTCGCAGTATCCGGGATTCCAACTGAGGCGGCATCATACGCTTCATCAGCCAGCCCTCCTCCTGCGGTCATATCCTCATGGAGGACTGTGGCACCATGCTCGGCGTCGTCTCCCTCCTCATCCTGGTGCAGACCTTCCCGCTGAATATGGTCGAAGAAATCGCGGATGATCGGGCCGGTGTCACTGCTTCGATGATCATCCAAGCCACTTCTATCCGTCCCTTCCTCCTTACCCATGTAATTCAGCTCATTCCAATTGATTCCCGCTTCAGCGGCATGTTCGGCTGCCTCGACGTCTCCCGGTTCATCCGGGTGAACGGGCGCTTCTCCTTCCGGTTCATCCGGTCTTCCCTTAAAGTTTAGAAGCTGGAAGAACACCGGCTTCTTCCGAGTTGAAGCGGTTGGAGCCTCGTTAGTCTCGTAAAGCTCCTCCTCCGGATCATCGTAAGAGGATACCGCCGGGGCCGGCTTCTCCACCCGCTTGGCCTTACCGCGGACCGGTACCGGACGCAGCATGCGCATTTTCTTCCCAAGACTTTCACCTAAAACAGCCAATTTGGAACGCAAGATGCGGAAGAGATCCACGTACGATAGTCCAGTGACCAGCATAAAGCTGATGGCCAGCAGTACAATCATGATCAGCTTAGCGCCTGCCATGCCAAACAGCGAGTAAAGCAAGGCAAATTCCAGCGCGCCGACATAACCTCCGCTGATGTCCAGCCCCAGCAGGCTCATCCCGGAATCGCTCACCGCGGGCTGAAACAGCGCTCCTTGCAAATCGCGATGAATCTGGCCCAACACGTTCCCTGCGGACAAAGGTACCGCCGGAGCCAGTTTATGCTGCATGGCCGAAATCGTACTCATTAACGTCAGCGACATGACTGCCAATAACACACCGCTGCGACGGGCGTTCCAGCGATTAGGCCATTTCCGGGTAATCATGACAGCTAGTCCTATGTAAATGCCGATCACAGGGATTACAAAATAAAATTTGCCGAGGATCAACGCGGCCATTTTCGATAACGTTCTTCCAACGGCAGCCTCCCCGGACAAGGCGATAATGGATAAGGTAATCAGGATGATTCCGTATATTTCGTATTTGAGCATGCTGCCAATGGCAGCTTTCTTCTTCTTCCGTTTCCGTGGCAAACGAAAACACCCCCTAGATGAATATTATACCATAATCACCGAGGGGGGACCTAGAGAAGATACCGTCACATGCAGTTATCTCATTTTAATAAAGTTGGAAAAAAAGCGATTTGCCGCCCGGGCGCCAACTCCGGGTTCAAATAATCCTCCAGTTGGCAGCGCAGCAACCGTACGATCGTCGCCCGGTTTCCGGCTTCCATCCTCACCTGCATCAGTACGCCGTTCAGTTCAATCTCTCCGTACGCCTCTACATTCTCTGCATTTTCCCAATAGACTTCTTCCGGAAGAATGGTGTAATGGGTCATTGTGTGATCCCTCCCGCTTGTCTCCGAGATTCGATCAACGAATTCAACTGGGTCAATCCCTCGCCGATCCCTCCGATCCCATCGATGAGCCCATACTTCACGGCATCATTGCCGCCAACTGCGGTTCCGATGTCCCGGTTTAACTCTCCGGTTTTGAACATCAGCTCCTTAAACATCTCCTCTGTGATATGCGAGTGCGCCGTGACGAAGCGAACGACCCGCTCCTGCATTTTCTCGATATATTCAAAGGTCTGGGGTACCCCGATAACAAGGCCTGTCATGCGAATTGGATGAATAGTCATCGTTGCGCTTTCGGCAATCAACGAATAGTCGGAAGCTACCGCAATCGGAACCCCAATACTATGTCCCCCGCCGATGACTACGGTAACCGTTGGTTTGGATAAAGAAGCGATCATTTCCGCGATTGCAAGTCCTGCCTCCACATCGCCGCCAACGGTATTCAAAATAATTAACAGTCCTTCAATTCGCGGATTTTGTTCCGCCGCCACAAGCTGAGGGATGAGATGCTCGTATTTGGTCGTTTTATTTTGCGGCGGCAATACCAAATGGCCTTCGATCTGACCGATGATCGTCAAGCAATAGACATTGGATTCACCAGGGGTAGGTACCGCTGTTTGTCCCAACTGCTGAATCATTTCCGGTACGGTAGCTTCTTTCTTCTCCACCTCGTCTGGCGGCAGCTCGGATTCGCTGCGAACGGTCGATTGGCTCAGGTCCTTATTCATGGTTAAAGCCTTCCTTTCGTGTGTCGGCATATCCGACGAAGTCTCGTTGCTCTACGCAGCCCTTAGTATGCCGACAACCTTCTTCAATCTATACAAAGCCCCCTTTGGACATAAAAAAGCCTCCTCTCCTGCAAGGAACCGTCCAATTACCGGCAGGAAAAGAGGCGACTGTGTGCTATATCTTTTTAGACTTCCATAATGATCGGCAAAATCATCGGTCTACGGCGCGTTTGTTCATACAAGAAACGGCCGAGCGCATCCTTCACATTCGTTTTCAGTGAAGCCCATTCGTTTACGTTCTCGCTCATCAGCTTCTCGAGCGTGCTGGATACAATCCGATTCGCTTCATCCAGAAGCCCTTCCGATTCACGAACATAAACGAAGCCGCGGGAGATGATATCCGGACCGGATACAATCGTACCGTCCTGCTTGCTGAGCGTAACGACGACAACCAAGATGCCGTCTTGAGACAACAGCTTGCGGTCGCGCAAGACGATATTACCAACATCGCCAACGCCTAGTCCGTCGATCAATACGTTGCCGGCCGGTACTTTCCCAGCCTTACGAGCTACGCCGTTCTGAATCTCGATAGTATCCCCGATATCGACCAGGAAAATATTTTCCGACTCCACGCCAACCGACTCGCCGAGCAGCGCGTGTCTCCGCAGCATGCGGTATTCCCCGTGGATCGGAATGAAATATTTAGGCCGCATCAGGTTCAGCATCAGCTTCAATTCTTCTTGGCTGCCATGGCCCGATACGTGCACGCCGGAGTTCGAGCCGCTGTAAATAACTTCCGCGCCAAGGCGGAATAGCTCGTCGATCGTCCGACCCACATATTTCTCGTTGCCCGGGACTGGAGTCGCCGCAATGATGACCGTATCCCCAGGAAGGATATCGACCTTCCGGTGTGTCGAGCGGGCCATCCGTGTCAAAGCGGACATCGGTTCCCCTTGGCTGCCCGTGCACAGAATGACTACGCGGTCCGCAGCCATTTTGTTAACTTCCTCCGGCTCAATGATGATGCCGTCCGGTACGTTCAAATAACCTAGTTCTTCTGCAATCGTTACAACGTTCACCATGCTGCGTCCGATAATGGTCAATTTCCGGTTCGTTGCGTACGCCGCATCGATCACCTGCTGAATCCGGTGTACGTTAGAAGCAAAGGTAGCCACGACCACACGTTGCTTCGCTTTATGGAAAATATCGCTGAGCACGATCCCCACATTCTTCTCCGAAGGAGTGAAGCCCGGTCTCTCCGCATTGGTGCTATCCGATAAAAGTGCTAAAACGCCATTTTTCCCGATTTCGCCCATCCGATGCAAATCCGCATATTGATCATTGACTGGGGTATGATCAAATTTGAAGTCACCGGTATGAACCACGTTGCCTTCCGGGGTTTCGATGCATACGCCAACCGAATCCGGAATACTATGATTTGTCCGGAAGAACGAAGCTTTCATCGTTGTTCCGAGCTCGATTACGGAATCGGCGTTGATCAGCACGCGTTTCGTTTCGCCGAGCAGCCCCGCTTCCTTCAGCTTGTTCTCGACAAGCCCTAAAGTCAGTTTTGTCCCGTAAACCGGAACGTTTAAGTTCTTCAGTACGTAAGGCAAACCGCCGATATGGTCTTCGTGTCCGTGCGTCAGCACGATGCCTCTTACTTTATCGCGGTTCTCCGTCAAGTAAGTGATATCGGGAATGACGATGTCGATGCCAAGCATGTCCTCTTCCGGAAACTTAAGTCCGGAGTCGATGACCACGATGTCATTGGCATATTGAACGACATACATGTTCTTCCCAATCTCTGCGACGCCGCCCAATGCGAAAATCGTCAATTTTTCGTTATTCATTTTTTTAGACAAGTGAATCTAACCCTCCTAATTATTTTGGACGTTGTATCGAAAATTCCTATGGAAATGGCTCCGACCGCTGCATTTGATATCTAAAACTCATTCATTGCAGGAATAAACAACCGCCTCGATCAAGACGGTCTGGCCGTGTCTCCAAGTCATCATCCTAAAATGGTTGTTCAATTAAGTTATGGTAAGCCACAACGCTCCATCCAGCCCACAGCGATTTAGCATAACGAACTCCGCCTTCGCTTGCTGAGGTAAGCCTCTATTCTTGAACGATCCATTTCATTTAAAAATTCACCGCACCCAGTCACTTGAAATCATTATACATGATTAAATTGGCAAAAAACAAGTCAGACGCTTTACCTACGTTTAACGTTACCTTGCACCATGACAAAAAAACCGATGCCTATGATGAAGGCATCGGTTTATGGAAATACAGCACATATCTGGTTATTGAGCAAAGTGAACAACGGGTTAGAGGAAACTGCGAATCCGCAGCGCTTCTTGTTCATTCGGCGGAACCAGCGGCAGCCGCACAGAACCTACGGGATGTCCGGTCTCATTTAACGCGTACTTCACCGCTACCGGATTCGGGCATTCGAATAATACCTTGAATAACGGTAATAACTCACGATGCAGACGGCTTGCTTCATCAACCCGTCCGTTAAAGAACTGCACCACCATCTCTTTAATCGAACGGCCCGCAATATGGCTGGCCACGCTGATGACGCCATAGGCTCCCACCGCCATTGCCGGCAATGCCGAAGCATCATCCCCTGAGTAAACTCTAAAATGCTCTGGCGCTTGAGATACAATCGCGGCAATTTGATCGAGCGGCGCACATTCCTTGGTAGCCACGATGTTCGGGATCTTCGCCAGCCGCAGCGTTGTTTCGACGCTTAAGCTGACCACCGTACGGCTAGGTACGTTATACAGAATGATCGGCAGGCTTGTGACGGCCGCGATGGCTTCAAAATGGCGGAAAAGGCCTTCTTGATTCGGCTTATTGTAGTACGGGGCGACCAACAAGATTCCGTCAACGCCGCATTTTTCAGCCTCGCGCGTTAAATTTACGGAGTGAGCAGTATCATTGCTACCCGTGCCAGCGATGATTTTGCAGCGCCCGGCCACATGTTTCACCGCAAAGGCAAATAATTCAAGCTTTTCTTCATCCGTTAGCGTAGGGGACTCCCCTGTTGTTCCGCTTACGACAAGGCTGTCGGACTGTTGCTCCTCCACCAAATAGTCGATCAGGCTTGCGGTCTGGTCCCAGTCAATTTTCCCTTGATCATTAAAAGGCGTTACCATGGCTGTAATCACTCTTCCGAAATTAATCACGCCATTTCCTCCTCCCGTCTCCCGCTTCGCTTTTTTAGTACTGCCCTATCAGCATTCCCTGCCTTTTCCCTATGCGATCCAACGATTTCGAAGGGTTAACGCCCCAGTTCGAATTTGGCATGCAACGCCCGCAGCGCTTGCACCATATCGTCCTTATGCACCAACACCCAAATCGTGGTATTCGAATCTGCCGATTGCAGAATTTGAATTCCATGTTCAGTTAACGCTTCAACAATCTTGGCCATAATCCCAGGTACCCCGTTGATCCCGCCGCCAATGACCGACACCTTGGCACAACCAGTGCAGATTTGCGGAGAGAGTTCCAACGACTTCAGTACCGTTTCGGCCTTGGTCGAATCTTTGTCAAATACGGTATAAACGACGCCTGTTGGGGTCACATTAATAAAATCAACGCTGATGTCATTCTCTGCCATCGACTTAAACACTTGCAATTGCAGGTTGTCAGGACCTTTGCCAGCCGATTCCACCCGGATTTGCGTCACATTCGCCACATAAGCAATCCCAGTCACGTAACGGTCCACGATCCCGATCTGGACATCCTTAAATCCTTCGGGATTCGCTACCAACGTTCCTTCTCCCTGCGAGAAAGTCGAGCGAACGCGCACGGGAATCCCCGCTTGCATCGCAATTTCCACCGCACGGGGATGGATGACCTTCGCGCCCTGATGCGCCATGTTGCAGATTTCCGCGTAGCTAACGTATTCGAGCGGCTTCGCATCCTCGACAATCCGTGGATCCGCAGTTAATATTCCATTCACGTCCGTGTAAATATCAACCATCTCCGCATGTAGTGCAGCCCCCAGCGCCGTAGCTGAAGTATCGCTGCCTCCACGACCCAGTGTTGTGAAATCGCCGCCCTGATTTTGCCCTTGAAATCCCGTTACGATCACAACGTCTTTCTGCTGCAGCTCTTCCAGCACCCTTGTCGGGACGATATCCAGAATTCTCGCGTTGCCAAACTGGCTGTCCGTTCGAAAGCCGGCTTGAGCACCGGTTAACACGACCGAGGAGATATTGCGCTCGGCCAGCAGGCTGCACAGCTTGGCTGCAGAAATAATTTCACCGCAAGCCATCAATAAATCTTGTTCGCGGGGCGGTAAATAGCTATCCCCCTCAGCAACCAAATCCAGCAAGGTATCAGTCGCGTAAGGATCGCCTTTGCGGCCCATGGCCGAAACCACCACGACGAGCCGGAAACCGTTATCCAGTTCCCGGCGTACGTGTGAGATGACATGTTCTCTTGCTTCCATCGTCGAAAGAGACGTGCCACCGAATTTTTGCACCAAAATGCGCATGGATATTCCTCCAGTTAATAAGTGCGGAGTAAAGCGATGACTTCATTCCGTAAGATTAGTAAGATTAACGAACCCAGAGCTTCGAAAACATACCCCTTCGCCGCAATGATCTCCGCGATTGTATACGGTATTCCATGCTGCGCCTTTGAGCAAATTGTTCCGATTCTTCCTACCTTTGTTGTTGAGTCCGTCTTGTAAAGATCGCGGCGTATAACGACCTGCATCGGTTACCATTTACCCATGAAAACGTTCGATAATCAGCGGTTGCAGCTGCTTGCCTTCAAGCGCAGCATAACAAGCCTCAGGTACCAGTTCCATGTTCGCTACGAGCGAATTCGGTTTACCGGTCGGATTATCTTGGCCGAATGGAACGAAATACACATTTTTAGCCACGATTAATTTCGCAATGTTCGCCAAATTAAAACCTAAACCGTCATTAGTCGACACCGCGATGACAAGCGGGCGCCCGTTTCGCAGCTGGGCTTTCGCCGCCATCAGAACGGGACTGTCCGTTACGGCGTTGGCCAACTTGCTCGTGGTCGTTCCCGTGCAGGGAGCGATGACCAACACGTCGAGCAACTTGCTTGGACCCAGCGGTTCAGCTTCGACAATTGAAGAAATAATATCATTCCCTGTAATATCTTTCAACTGTTTGCGCCAATCTTCCGATTTACCGAAACGGGTGTCGGTCGTAAGCACCGACTGGGATATGATCGGCACAACCTTCGCCCCTCCGTCGACAAAACGCTGAATCTGAGGCATTACCTCAGCAAACGTACAATGCGAGCCCGTAATGGCGTAACCTACCGTTTTTCCCTGCCAATTCACTGTTCATCCCCCCGTAATTGAAACTCATCCAAAATCGACTGACAAATCGTGTTTGCCATAATAATTCCAGCCGTTTTGGGAGCGACGATACCGGGGATGCCAGGGGCTAAAATCGCCTTCACTCCGCGTTTCTCAGCGAAACGGAAATCCGTCCCGCCAGGCGCCGAAGCAAGGTCGATAATCACCGCCGTGCGGGGCAGCTTCGAGATGATTTGCGCTGTGACTATCATAGTCGGAATCGTATTAAAAATCAAGTCAACATCCCCTACGTTAGCGGCCAAATCCCTTGTCGCAAAAGGCTTCCAGCCCATTTGCACCGCTCTGGCCACGTCGTCTTCCCGGCGTACCCCTACCCTTACATTCGCTCCCAAACCTTGCAGCGTTGCAGCCAGTGTAAAACCTGTTCGCCCAATCCCGAGCACGATGCACGTCGAACCATGAATGGTAATGTCCGTATTCTGGATCGCCATCATCACTGCGCCCTCCGCCGTCGGAATCGAGTTATAAATGGCGACATCATCTCGGTCAAGCACCTCGATGATCTGAAATCCGTGCTCGTTGCCCATTTGCTTCAAGAAGCTTTTGGCAATCCCGGTATAAACCAGTGTGCTTTTTCGAATAGCTGCGAACCATTCCTGTTTGATGACCAGTTGTTCCGCAGAGAACGGCGCCGGGATGACACCATGATCATCGCAACCGATTACCGGAAGGATGATGACGTCGGCACCGGTAAGCAAACCTGGACTTAACGTCTCCTGCGATACTCCCTTCAGCGGGGTCTCCAACCGATCGAAGCCAACAACCCGAACCGTCGCGTCTAGTTCCAGACATTTGTTGATGACCTCCACCTGCCGGGCGTCACCACCGAGGAATACAATCGTTATTCCGGTCAGCATTCTTAGACGGCACTCCTTCCAAGCAACACAGTATAGAGCATCTTATGCCGCTGCCTACAAAGTGGTGAAAAGGGAGTAACGTCTAGGCCAATACAAAAAAGACCGTCCGACGGGGGACGGTCATTCTCGAGCGATGGTTCACGGTGTAATAAGGGACAGTTAGGGTGTTATTTCAAGCTGAACCCGTCATATCCGCCACTTTTAGGAACGATAAATGAAAGTAAGGGTAAAAAAGTCCTTTATTTCGGCCATAACCCTTGCCTAACCGAAAATAAGAACCTTTTTTACCCTTCTTCATTAGAACCTGAGTAAGATACGCAGGTTTACTCGCTCGCTCCGCACCTTACTTCGTCCCCGTATGTCCAAACCCGCCGGCGCCGCGAACGGTCTCCGACAGCTCGTCTACCTGCACGAGGTTTACTTCAGGGACGATCTGGAACACCATCTGCGCAATCCGTTCATTCCGCTGAATGACAAACGGTTCCTGCCCAAGGTTGATCAGCAGCACCTTGATTTCGCCGCGGTAATCGGCGTCGATCGTCCCGGGCGTATTCAAGCACGTGATTCCGTGCTTATAAGCCAGGCCGCTGCGCGGGCGGATCTGCGCCTCTAAGCCCCCTGGCATCGCGATAGCGATCCCGGTCGGCACGAGGGCACGTTGTCCCGGCTGGAGCGTTAGCTCCTCCGTGACGGCTGCGTAGAGGTCAAAGCCGGAGGCCAGCTCCGACATTTTGCGAGGCAGCTCAATATCTTCATTTCCTGCTAATCGATTGATTTGTACTTCAAACGACAAGTTCATCTCTCCTTACTCCCGAAATCACGCGATCTGACGAGCCTACCATAGCCAGGGAAAACGGTTGGCTAAACATAACCTTCAGCACTGTATTCACATCGTCCATCGTCACCGACTCGATCCGGGCAATCATTTCATCCAAGGTATAATGTTTGCCCAGCATCAGCTCGTTCTTGCCGAGTCGGTTCATGCGGCTACCGGTGCTCTCCAGGCTCAAAATCAAACTTCCCTTCAATTGTTCCTTCCCTTTACTCAACTCGCTGGTGGTAATCCCGTTGACCGATACGTCGTGCAGGATTTCCTTGGTCAAGTCCAGCACTTCTTTTGTCTGGCGCGGCGCAGTACCCGCGTACACCGTAAATAAGCCGCTGTCCGCATGCGAGCTATGATAGGAGTACACCGAGTACGCCAAGCCACGTTTCTCGCGAATTTCCTGGAAGAGGCGCGAGCTCATGCCACCTCCGATCGCATTGTTAAGCAGGACCATGGCATACTGTTTCTCTTCTCCAACCGGTAAACCCGGAAAGGACAAGCAGATATGATTTTGTTCTGTTTTCTTGCGATGGAATTGGAGACCGCCCAAGAAGTCAGGCGCAACTAACGGACTGGAGTTCCCCCGTTTCGAAAAATCGCCGAAATATTTCTCCAGCAGATCGATGACTTGATCGTCAATATTGCCGGCTACGCTGATGACCGTGTTCTCGATCGTGTAGTGCTCGCGCATATATTCCCGAAGATGCTCGGATTCCATGGCGCGGAGCTGCTCCTCGGTCCCTAATATCGGCAGTGCCAGCGGATGTTCCCCGTAGGCCGCCTGCGATACAAGATCATGCACCATATCATCCGGCGTGTCTTCGTACATGGAGATTTCCTCGACGATCACGTTCTTCTCTTTCCGCAGCTCTTCGGCATCGAACAAGGAACGGAAGAACATGTCTGACAATACGTCGACCGCAATCGGTAAATGCTCATCAAGCACTTTAGCATAATAACAAGTATACTCCTTGGACGTAAACGCGTTTACATTCCCGCCGATCGCATCAAATTGCTCTGCGATATCTTTGGCACTGTATCGCTCCGTACCTTTAAACAGCATGTGTTCGATAAAATGTGATATTCCGCCCCGTTCGGGGCTCTCATTGCGGGAGCCGGTTTTGACCCAAATACCAAACGAGACCGAACGGCAAGTCGGTATTTTCTCCATAACCACCCGAAGGCCGTTTTTTAATTGCGTTTTCTTCACGAAAGGCCCTCCTAAATGTTTTGCGAAGCATTTCTGCGCATTGTAATAAATGCACCCCTATCCTACCAAAAAAAGGCGGCAAGCTCAACTCTGCGGAACCTCGGCTTCGACCCGATCGGGCGACAACGTCTGCTCCACCGTACCTAACATCAATCCTTTGCTGCGGATGGCTTGTATCATCCCCTCAAGCGCATCCCGGCTGGAGGCCGTGGGGTGCATCAGAATGAGCGTGCCCGGCTCCACCTTGCTGGAAATTTTGCTGACAATACGGGATGCCGGCGGGTTTCTCCAATCCACCGTATCCAAGGTCCACAAGACCGTCTTAAGTCCTTGCTCTGCTGCCAGCTTCACGGTTTGCATATTATAATCACCCGAAGGCGGGGCAAACCAGCGATTCTCCACGCCCAACTTCTCCTTCAACAGCTCTTTCGTCTTGGAGATTTCAAGGCGTGCCCGGGTTATTTCCAGCTGGCTCATATTCGGATGCGAGTAGGCATGATTTTCAATTTGATGGCCACGACGCTTGATTTCTGCAGCCATTTCTTCATTCTTCTTTAACCAGCTGCCATCCAGGAAGAAGGTAGCTTTCACCTTCGTCTTATCCAACGTATCAAGCATAGGAGTAAGATATTCATTCCCCCAGGCAACATTAATCATCAGCGCGGCCATTGGCTTATTGGGATTCCCCCGGTAAATCGGCTGGGCACCCAAATCATCCAGGTTCACCTTCGGTTTCAGCTCGCGGTATACGTATTCGATTTCAGCACCTTCCGGTTGCTGTTTCGCCTTAGCGTAGGTGCGCTCAACATCCACTTCACGGCCGTTATAGCCGGGAATGGCTTTCCAGACCCGGTCAACAACGGCGTCCACCGGCTCGATCCGCCGCTTTACAGCTTCATCGACGATTTGGGTCAGAAGAGGATCTGTACCCTTCGTCGTCCCGCCGCTTTCAAGGTCCTGTAAGCCTATAGCGCCGGGCCCTCCTGCCAGGTCGTTAATTAGGCGGAAAGCGAAGCTGCCACCCTCTCCCTCCGAGCTTTCCACGACAAAAGCCCGAATGCCGGCAAACTGCCCCAGTATCATGACAAAGGCAATGCATATCGCGATGACCGCAAACTTGTTCCGACCCATGCTGAAGCTCATCCCCTCAAACGGTTTTTGTCCCCATCATATGTTGACAAGCCCGTAGATATGCTTCCTTTCCGGAAGCATTAAAAAAGAGCCAGAATTGATTCATTCTGTCTCTTTTCCCGCAAGGATGACCTGCGTTGTCAAACTGATTTATTTAGTTGGAAGGGGATTTTTCCGTTTCTGCGGTTAACACCGCTTTGCGGGAAAGATTGATCCGTCCTTGGTTGTCGATCTCGGTTACCTTAACGGTTACCGTATCACCGATCGCCACAACATCCTCCACTTTAGCTACACGTTCCGTGGACAACTGGGAAATATGCACCAAACCGTCTTTACCCGGCAAAATTTCGACGAAAGCGCCGAATTTCTCAATCCGTTTGACGGTACCTACATAAATTTCACCGACCACGACTTCCTTGACGATTCCTTCGATAATCGAACGCGCTTTGCTGTTCATCTCTTCGTTCGTAGAAGCGATAAATACGCGGCCGTCTTGTTCGATATCGATTTTCACGCCGGTTTCCTCGATGATCTTGTTGATGATCTTGCCACCTGCGCCAATGACATCGCGGATCTTGTCCGGATTGATGTGCATGATGACGATCTTCGGCGCGTATGGAGACAAATGCTCCTTCGGCTTTTGGATGCGCTCCATCATTTTGGACAGGATAAACATCCGGCCTTCACGGGCTTGTTTCAAAGCATCCGTTAAAATCTGCCGGTCGATCCCGTCGATCTTGATGTCCATCTGAATGGCTGTAACGCCTTCCGAGGTGCCAGCCACTTTGAAGTCCATATCTCCGAGATGATCTTCCATCCCTTGAATGTCCGTCAAGATAGACACATGCTCACCGTCTTTAATCAGTCCCATCGCCACCCCGGCAACTGGAGCTTTGATCGGAACGCCGGCATCCATCATCGCCAGCGTGCTGGCGCATATGCTCGCTTGAGACGTCGAACCGTTGGATTCCAAAACTTCCGATACAAGACGAATCGTATACGGGAATTCAGTTTCCGGCGGAATTACCTTCGACAACGCGCGTTCGCCTAGAGCACCGTGACCGATTTCGCGGCGGCCCGGAGCCCGAAGTGGACGAGCTTCACCTACGCTGAACGGCGGGAAGTTATAATGGTGCATAAAGCGCTTGGATTCTTCCAGATCGATGCCGTCAAGAATTTGAACGTCACCCAGCGCCCCCAATGTACATACACTAAGCGCCTGCGTTTGTCCACGCGTAAACAGACCGGAGCCGTGCGTACGTGGCAGCAGATTGATATCGCATTCGATCGGACGAATTTCTTCCAATTTACGACCGTCAGGGCGCACTTTATCATGGGTAATCAACCGGCGCACTTCATCCTTGACGATGTCATGCAAGACTTCCTTCACATCGGCAAGCAGTTCCGGCGATTCTATGTATTTCTCTTCGAACTGAGCCACCGTTTCGTCGTTGATAGCATCAATCGCATCCTGACGTGCATGCTTCTCGGCGATCTTCACAGCTTCAACCAGACGATCCTGGGCAAAAGCGCGAACTTCCCGGTCCACATCTTCATTTACCTTATGGAGCTTGACTTGCATTTTCTCTTTACCGGCTACTTTCACAAGCTCTTCGATGACGGCAACGATATTCTTAATTTCATCATGGCCGAACATGATTGCCTCGAGCATGACCTCTTCAGGTACTTCGTTGGCTTCCGCCTCCACCATCATAATGGCGTCTTTGGTACCGGCTACAACCACGTAAATGTCACTGGCTTCCTGTTGCGCTACGTCTGGATTAATCACGAATTGTCCGTTAACCCGCCCAACCGCTACGCCGCCGATCGGCCCGTTAAACGGAACGTCGGAAATGCTAAGCGCCGCTGAAGTCCCGATCATCGCCGCAATTTCTGGCTCGCAGTCTTGATCCACGCTCATGACCAGGTTCACGATTTGCACGTCGTTACGGAAGCCTTCCGGGAACAGCGGGCGAATCGGACGGTCGGTCAAGCGGCTAGCCAAAATAGCCTTTTCACTCGGACGACCTTCCCGTTTAATGAAGCCGCCGGGAATTTTACCGACTGCATAAAGTTTCTCTTCATAATTGACCGTCAACGGGAAAAAGTCCAAGTCCTTGGGCTCCGAAGACGCTGTAACCGTACATAACACCGCCGTATCGCCGTAGCGGACCATAACAGCCGCGTTGGCTTGCTTGGCCAATCGGCCGGTTTCCAGGATGAGAGGTCTCCCCCCCAAATCCATTTTCACTTGATTCTGCATGAAATCCCTCCTTATCACCAATACAAGTTCGGTACTGAGTTCATTATTTCCTGCTTTTCGGCAATTCATAAGATGAATGGCTGTCCCAGCTATAGAAAGATGTCCTCATAACAAAAGCTCCTGAAGGAGCTGATCGTGGAAGCTTATCGTAACAAGCCCTAAATGGGTAAAAAGCAACCCGGCCGCATACGTACGCTTCGCCAGCGTCCGCCATGCAACTAGGCTGCTTTTATCAAACATTCGAATTAACGACGCAATCCAAGTTTCTCGATCAAAGCGGAGTAACGTCTCACGTCTTTGTTCTTCAAGTAAGCCAACAACTTACGACGTTGACCAACCATCTTCAGAAGACCGCGACGGGAATGATGGTCCTTCTTGTGCGTGCGCAAGTGGTCCGTCAAATTCACGATATTCTCCGTAAGGATAGCAATTTGCACCTCAGGGGATCCGGTATCGGACTCATGAGTTTTGTGCTCTTGGATCAATTGTTGTTTACGTTCTTGAGTCAATGCCATCCTGTTCACCTCCTTTATCTCAAATCGCCGTTAGCCTCGTCGCCGGCGGTGAAACCGTGCAACCAAGCCAAGGTTCTTGCTGCCGCTTGGAAAAAACATGTTCTTCCTCATGACAACGTTACATAGTATACCATAGCCGATAGGTAAAGTAAATGCCATGTCCAGCTTGATTATGGGGAAGTTTTCAGCAACCGTTTAGCGGTGTCCGCATCCCGCCCGATTTGCGCGATCAATTCATCCAGCGAACTGAACTTACGCTCCTCGCGGATATAATGAACCAATTCCACGGACAAGCTCTCATCATAAATCTCACCGGTAAACTCAAATAAATGAGCTTCGAGCCAAAAGATCTTCCCATCCTCATGAAAGGTTGGCTTTACCCCAACATTCATCACACCGGAGTAGGTGGTGCCGTTGTGGGTCACCCGTACGGCGTATACCCCGCTGGCCGGTACGACATAGTGTTCCGCCAGTTTAAGGTTTGCTGTCGGAAAACCGAGCTGGCGCCCGCGCTTTTCACCGTGCATGACCGTCCCTTTCAACGAGTACGTCCGGCCAAACCAGCGATTGGCAAGCTCGATCTCGCCTTCCTGCAGTGCTTTACGGATACCCGAGCTGCTCACTTTTTCTCCATCGATCAGGAACGGCGGCACCGTGTTTACATCCAGGACGTTGCCGCTCAATTCGCGGAGCATTCCCGCGTCTCCTTCGCCCCGGTACCCATAACGGAAGTCAAATCCAACAACGGCTGTATGCACCTTAAGCGGCACCAGGATGCCGGATACGAAATTTTGCGGGCTCACCCGAGAGAAGGCATCGTTAAATTCAACGATATATACGAAATCCACGCCCATTTCACGTAAAATTCGCTCCTTCTCCTCGGGAGGCGTTAAATAGCCGTCATAATCGCCTTTCTTCATGACTTCCTTCGGATGCGGATGGAACGTCATGACGGAGGCGGGAAGGCCTAGTTCGCCGGCGAGCCTTACAGCAGAATCAATCACGCTGGCATGTCCCAGGTGAAGCCCGTCAAATTGACCGATCGCCAGCACTTGCGGGCAAGCATTTTGTTCAATAAATCGTTCGGTTAGTGGATATGATAATTTTATCGTTTCCATGATCATGTCACCTGCAATTTTCCTCGGAATGCGCATTTCATGAGGCCTATTCTATTCGGGTAAAAATACTTTGACTGCCTTCACAGCCATCGTCTCCTCTTCCACCCGGAAAACGCCTAAAAATTGATGTTCTGGGCTGTAAAGCCGCACGGTTTCACCGCGTTTGACCGCCGGAGATACCACGGTAGAAGACAGCCTTTGACCTTGTAATGCCGCTTTAACTTTATCGGATGAAACCATGTGAGCCGGCAAATGCTCCACCGCTCTGTCAACCGGCAATAAATGCTCTTGCAGCGTTCCGTCCGCGACGTGCCTCGCAACCTCATCCAGCGTCAGACAATGCGACTCCGTGATGCCGGCTGACATCGTTCGCTTCAGCTCGGTCATCGCCGCAGGCACGCCAAGCGCTCGCCCAATATCGACGCATAGTGTTCGGATATAAGTCCCTTTGGAGCATAACGCCCGGAAAGAGATCCGGGGATGAGGTCCTTCCGGATGGAAAGCAAGCAACTCCAATTCATAGATCGTCACTTCGCGGGGCTTACGCTCCACGGTTTTACCTTCCCGTGCCAGCTCATACAATCGCTTGCCGTCTTGCTTCAGCGCGGAATACATCGGCGGAATCTGCGAGATCGTTCCTATGAAACGGGACAATACCTGCCGAACTTCCTCTTCCGTGACCCGAACCTCTTCCACCTGTTCGATGACTTCACCCGTCATGTCCTCTGTATCCGTAGCAACTCCAAGTACTAAAGTCGCCTCGTATTCCTTCGGCAACTCTTGCAAATATTCAACCATTCGCGTTGCGCGCCCAAGACATAATGGCAACACGCCTGTGACTGCCGGGTCTAGCGTGCCCGTATGACCGATTCGCTTCATCTTCAGGATGCCTCGGCATTTGGCGACCACATCGTGTGAAGTAAACCCAGCCGGCTTGTGGATAGGCAAAATGCCTTCGAATGCATTCATAACTGCAGCCTCACTTGTTCCAGCACTCTAGGGATGATCGTTTCCAAGGTACCCTCAATTCGAGCCCCCGCTGCCCGGACATGTCCGCCGCCGCCAAAATGTTGGGCGACCCTTGCTACATCAACAGTTCCAGCGGACCGCATACTCACCTTAACGGCTTGTTCGTTAATGACTTTAAACAGCAGCCCCACTTCGACCCCTTGAATATTTCGCGGATAATTGACGATGCCTTCCATGTCCTCGTGCACCGCACCGGTCGCTTTTAAATCTTCGTCATCTACGGATACCCAGCCAATCTTCCCGTCTTCCGTGAGCTCAAGACCGTTTAAAGCCCGAGTCAGTAAGCGCAGCTGCGGCAACGTCATTTGTTCCAGCAGCAACTCGGATAAGCCGGGACCATCCACGCCGTATTCCAACAGTTTGGATGCAGCCGCCATGACCTTCGGCGATGTATTGGAATACCGGAAGCCGCCGGTATCCGTCAACAGTCCCGTATACAGCGCTGTTGCGGCCGACTCGTCCAAATCGAGCCCCATATAAGTAAGAAGGTCGAATAAGATCTCAGCGGTGGCTGCCGCACTTGGTACGACGAGATTGACCGTACCGTAGAGGTCATTGGTCGGATGATGATCGATATTGAGCAGTTGCGCGCCTTCGGCAAACCATTCGTGCGTCATGCCTACCCGTTTGAAATCAGCACAGTCCACGCAAATCACATGGTCAAACTTGCGGTCAAGCGGCGTGACCGACAAATCGAGAATTTCTTCCGCACGCCAAAGGTAACGCATCCGCTTCGGGATCGGCCCTTCGTTGACCATTACGAATTTTTTGCCCAGACATGACAGAAGCCAGCCCACCACAAGGGTGGAACTGACTGCGTCACCGTCCGGCTGAACATGCGAAACGATCAGGAAATGATTATGCTGAGTCAAAAAATCTCTGGTCTGACTCAGCTCCCGTTCATAGGTCGTCTGCATAGCCGTCTCCTTCTAATTCCATTTGAAATATCATTCTTCGTGCTCATGTGTGATTTCACCGAGAATCTTCTCAATCCGGCTGCCGTATGCGATGGATTCATCGATCTTAAAAATCAACTCCGGCGTGTGACGCAGCCGAATTCGTTTTCCGACTTCGGTACGTAAGAAGCCGGTCGCTTTCTCGATCGCTTTTAAGGATTCATTTTTCTTCTCCTCGTCGCCAAACACACTGAGATAAACTTTGGCCTGCGACAAATCGCTCGTCACATCGACCCCGGTCACCGTGACAAAACCGATGCGCGGATCTTTCAGTTCACTCTGGATGAGCACGCTAAGTTCTTTCTTAATCTGTTCGCCTACGCGGCCGGTACGATTTTTGGCCATTTTAGACACCCACCTTACTTCGGTTCAACCGTTTCCATGATGAACGCCTCAATGACGTCGCCTTCTTTAAGGTCATTGTAATTGTCCAGGGTAATCCCGCACTCGTAACCTTGGGCGACTTCCTTAGCGTCGTCCTTGAAACGTTTCAGAGAATCAATCTTGCCTTCGTATACCACGATCCCGTCGCGAACCAAACGCATTTCCGCGGAACGGGTAATTTTACCGGAAGTCACCATACAGCCCGCGATCGTTCCGACCTTGCTGATCTTGAACGTATTACGTACTTCAGCGTGGCCGATAACGGTTTCCTTGTAAACCGGATCAAGCATCCCTTTCATCGCTTGCTCGATCTCTTCGATTGCGTTGTAAATGACGCGATGTAATCGAATATCGACCTTCTCTTGCTCCGCTGTCGCTTTGGTTTGGTTGTCCGGACGAACGTTGAAGCCGATCACAATCGCGTTCGAAGCCGCAGCCAAAATAATATCGGATTCGGTAATGGCACCGGCCCCGCTGTGAATGATCTTGACGCGAACCCCTTCGACTTCGATTTTCTCAAGCGCGCCTTTGAGCGCTTCAACCGAACCCTGTACGTCCGCTTTAATGATCACGTTCAGATCTTTAATCTCGCCTTCCTTGATATGGCGGAACAGATCATCCAGTGTGACGCGCGTATTCGAGCCCAGATCGGACTGACGCTGCGTAATTGCGCGTTTATCGGCGATCGAACGAGCCTTACGTTCGTCTTCGAATACCATAAACGGATCACCGGCTTGCGGCACTTCGTTCAGACCAGTAATTTCCACCGGCGTCGATGGTCCTGCTTCCTTCAAACGGCGTCCGCGGTCATTAACCATCGCACGGACACGGCCGAAGCAATTCCCTGCGACGAAGGCGTCGCCAACCTTCAACGTCCCGTGCTGAACCAACACGCGGGCTACCGGACCGCGGGATTTATCGAGCTCAGCTTCAATGACTGCACCCCGAGCGCGTTTGTCCGGATTGGCTTTATACTCGTTGACTTCCGCTACCAGCAGAATCATTTCAAGCAAGCCTTCTAAACCGAGCTTTTGCTTCGCAGAGACGTTGACGAAAATCGTATCGCCGCCCCATTCTTCCGGTACAAGCTCATATTCTGTCAATTCTTGCTTCACTTTATCCGGATTGGCGTCAGGTTTGTCGATTTTGTTGACAGCTACGATGATTGGCAATCCTGCTGCCTTCGCATGGTTCACTGCCTCAACCGTCTGCGGCATGACACCGTCATCTGCGGCAACCACGATGATCGTAATATCTGTCAGCTGCGCTCCGCGAGCACGCATCGCCGTAAACGCTTCGTGACCCGGAGTATCCAGGAACGTGATCTTCTTGTTGTTGATCTCAACTTGGTAAGCCCCGATGTGCTGCGTGATCCCGCCGGCTTCGCCGCCGGTCACGTTCGTCGAACGAATCGCGTCAAGCAAAGTTGTTTTACCATGGTCGACGTGACCCATGATCGTTACGACAGGCGGACGATCCTTCAGATCCGCTTCGTCGTCAACCTCTTCCATCGTTTCAAAACGATCATCTTCAACCGGAATTTTCACTTCAACTTCAACGCCGAAGTCCCCTGCGAGCAGTAGGATCGTATCGATGTCGAGCTCTTGGTTGATCGTCGCCATCACACCCAGCAAGATCAGCTTCTTGATGACCTCGGAAGCGTCCTTATGCAGCAATTTGGCGGTTTCGCCAACCGTCATCGTACCGCGAACAATAATCTTCTTCGGTGTATTGTCGATCTTCTCACGTGGTGGTTGCTGTGGACCTCTTCCGCGTCCGCCCTTGCCGCCTCGGTTATTTCTAAAATTGGCGCCATTTCGGTTATCATCGAAACCTCTTTGGTTTCTGCCGCCATTATTGTTGTTATTGTTATTTCCTCTTCTCTGACCTTGCCCCTGGCCTTGACCTTGGCCTTGGCGCTGGCCTCCGCTGTTCCCGCCGCCATTATTGTTATTGCTTGGCGTAAAGCTGCGGTTTTGCTGCTGCGGTCCGCGATTTCCACCACCGCCTTGACCTTGACCTTGGCGTTGTCCGCCATCGTTGCGAGGCTGGCCGCCTTGACCCGGTCCCCGGTTACCTTGCGGGCTCCGGTTTGCGCCAGATGAGTTCCCCCCGCCTTGGCCTTGCGGACGAGAGTTTTGATGATTACCGCCGGTCGGACGGCTCGATCTTTCCTGGACAGCTGTGCTGCCGTTTGTATTGTTTTGGTTTGTTTTTGGTTTATTATTCATGCTTACCTGCTTTTCCTGTTGATTTTGGTTTTTAACGGGTGCGTTCGTGCTGCTCTGTACTTGGCGTCCATGATCTCCGCGATGACCGGAAGGTTCTCCGGATGAGGCTTTCGGTGTTTGGCTTCCTCCTGCGGAAGCCGGTGCCGGCGATTTGGCAGGAGAATCGTTACGTCCCGAGTTTTCTCGTTTCGCTGCCGCATTGCTCTTAATATCCTTGAAAAACTGTTCCACACGGCCGACGGTATCATTCTCCATCACGCTCATGTGATTGTTGACCGGGATATTAAGACGCTTAAGAATCGTAATAATTTCTTTACTGCTCATGTTGAGCGATTTGGCGTATTCGTACACCCTGAGCTTATCTTGTTTTTCTTGTTTACTCAATATACTCCACCTCCGATGTTTTCAAGATCGCTTTGCGTATCATCTCGGCAAAACCCTGATCGATGAGAGCCAGAACGACCCGTTCCGGCTTGCCGACGCTCCCCCCGAGCGTTTCCCGGTCGAAACCAATCATGAGCGGGATCTTGTAGGTCCCGCATTTGTCGCGGAATTTCTTCTGCGTATTGGCTGAAGCATCCCCTGCAACGATCACCAGCTTAGCTTCTCCCGATCGAATCGCTTTCAGGACGATTTCGTCGCCTGTCACCAGTTTACCCGCCCGCATCGCGAGGCCTAGTCCGGACAACGGCTGGGCCTTATTCATCTTCGTCCTCTTCCTCCGCCCGCGCCTGAGCGGCGAGGAATTCATCCTCCACAGCCAGGAAATCGCGAGCCAGCTGCTCATAAACCTCGGCTCCGACCGGAGCTTTCAAAGCACGGTCAAGCGCTCTCGATTTGTGGGCAAGCTTGAAACAGGCCGTTTTCCCGCAAAGATAAGCGCCTCGGCCCGACTTTTTGCCTGTCAGGTCGATGGATACTTCACCCTCCGGAGATCGCACGATGCGGATCAGCGTCTTCTTGGGCATCATTTCCTGGCATGCCACGCATTTGCGCAGCGGTAATTTTCTTTGTTTCATCCATGCCACCTCCCGTTAGTCCACGGAGATGGAATCCTGAGGCATTTCGCCTAGATCGGTTTTTTCTCTACCGAATTCCTCTTCCGCTTGGGTTTCGCTCTTAATGTCGATTTTCCAACCGGTTAATTTAGCGGCGAGGCGAGCGTTCTGTCCTTTGATCCCAATCGCTAGCGACAGCTGGTAATCCGGCACAATCACGCGAGCCATCTTTTCCGCCTCAAACACCTGAACCTCGAGCACTTTGGATGGGCTCAGCGCGTTCGCCACATACTCCTCGACGCTCTCTGAATAACGAACAATGTCAATCTTCTCTCCGCGAAGCTCATTCACAATGGTTTGCACGCGTGTGCCTTTCGGACCTACGCAAGAGCCGACAGGATCAACTTCGCTGTTGCGCGAGAATACGGCAATCTTGGAACGGAAGCCGGCTTCGCGGGCCACAGAACGAATCTCCACCACACCATCGAAAATTTCCGGAACCTCCAGCTCGAACAAACGCTTCAGTAAGCCCGGATGCGTACGGGACAGCAAGATTTGCGGTCCTTTCGTCGTGTTTTCCACTTTGGTAATGTACGCTTTAATCCGGTCGCCGTGCTTGAACTTCTCGTTCGGCATCAATTCATTCAGCGGTAAATGGGCTTCGATCTTGCCGAGATCGACGTAAATATTACGCAAATCCTGGCGTTGCACGATCCCGGTAACAATGTCCTCTTCCTTCTCTACGAACGCATTATAGATAAGTCCGCGTTCCGCTTCGCGAATGCGCTGCGTGACGACCTGTTTGGCGGTTTGCGCCGCAATTCGGCCGAAGTCGCGAGGAGTTACCTCGATTTCAGTAATGTCGTCGAGATGATAGTTCGGATTAATCTCGCGTGCCGCAGGCAGCGAAATTTCTGTGCGCGGGTCGAGGACCTCCTCAACTACGAGCTTGCGGGCGTACACTTTAATCGCGCCGGTATGGCGATTCATATCCACACGCACGTTTTGCGCTGTATTAAAGTTGCGCTTGTAGCTAGAAATCAGCGCCGCTTCGATCGCTTCGAACAAAATATCCTTGCTGATCCCTTTGTCCCTTTCCAATTCATTCAAGGCTTCGATAAAATCCATGCTCATTTGCCTCGAGTTCCCCCTTTCATAATTCCCGTAGGTCACGCTAATAGTAAAACTCAAAAAGTCAGGTTTGGAGCACCGAGAAGGTCGGATGAAGCTAGGGACTGAGTAGCGCAGCGTACGTTTGGGGTACGTGAGCAACGGAAGGCCCGCCTGAATTCAAAATTCGATGTCGAATCCGCTTCTCAACCAGCTTCGTAATCAAAAGATGACTTTTTGAACTACTTCTAGAAAATAATGGCCAATCTTGCGCTGGCGACTTTGCTATATGGAATGGCGTGACGCTTCTTCCCAACTTCGACGACCATATCGCCGTCCTCGAAGGAAAGAAGTCGGCCTTCAAATTCTTTCAGGCCGTCTACCGGTTCGTATGTAGTAACAAATACGTCTTTACCGACCGCCTTGGATACATCCTCGGCTTTCTTCAGCGGACGTTCCGCTCCCGGCGAAGACACTTCTAGAAAATAAGCCGACGGAATTGGATCATTCGCGTCGAGCTTCTCGCTAAGGTATTCGCTGATCCGGCCGCAGTCATCGATATCGATGCCGCCGTCTTTGTCGACGAATACGCGGAGGAACCAGTTGCTCCCCTCCTTGACGTATTCCACGTCAACCAGTTCAAAGCCGTTCTCCTCCAAATAAGGCGTGACCATTTGTTCAACGGTCGCTTTGATCTTTGGTGTGCTCAAGCGTACATTACCTCCAATAATTCAATCCTATATACCAAAGATTAAAGAGTGGGTTTCCCCACTCTTTAAACAACGGTTCTATCTTCATGATTGCCAAAAAAATTATAACATAGTACATACTGAGTGACAAGTAAAACACCTTTACTGTGTAAGGATGTTTAAAAAGCCATCTTCGGATCGCGACGCGGATACTAGGCGTTTATTCGGCGGCGAATCTTGAATTCACCCGGGCCTTCCGTTGCTCACGTACCCAATACGTACGTTCCGCTACTCAGTCCCTGGCTTCATCCAACCTTCTTGGCGCTCCAAACCTGTCTTTTTAAACCTTGATTGTATAGGATGTTTAAAAAGCCAAACTTCGGATCACGAAGCGGATACCAGAAGTTTATTCGGCGGCGAATCTTGAATTCACCCGGGCCTTCCGTTGCTCACGTACCCAATACGTACGTTCCGCTACTCAGTCCCTGGCTTCATCCAACCTTCTTGGCGCTCCAAACCTGTCTTTTTAAACCTTGATTGTATAGGATGTTTAAAAAGCCAAACTTCGGATCACGAAGTAAAATTAAAATAAGGACAGCTGGTTGCTTTCCGGCAAACCGCGGAAGCAACCCATCGAATTCAGAAGCTCGACGATCGTTTTGCTTGCTTTCGATTTCTGCTGGAAGTCCTCGATCGACAGAAACTCGCCTTGCTCCTTCGCGGCGGCGATATTCTTGGCCGCGTTCTCCCCGATACCGGCGAGGGCCGAGAATGGCGGAATCAACGAATCGCCATCGACGATAAACTTAGTGGCGTCCGAACGATACAGGTCGATCGGCTTGAAATGGAAGCCGCGGGCCGTCATTTCGAGTGCCATCTCCAGAATCGGCAACATGTTCTTTTCCTTAGGCAGCGCCTGGAAGCCCTTCTGCTCGATTTCTTCAATTTTCCGGTAAATCGCCTCATACCCCTGACAATACAGCTCGATATCGAAATCCTCGCCGCGTACAGAGAAGTATGTCGCATAATATTCAATCGGATAATACAACTTGAAATAAGCGGTCCGCACCGCGGAGATAACGTAAGCGGCGGCGTGGGCCTTCGGGAACATGTATTGGATCTTCAGGCAGGAGTCGATGTACCATTGCGGCACTTTGCATTTCTTCATTTCCTCGATCCATTCCGGCGTCAGCCCTTTACCCTTACGAACGCTCTCCGTAATTTTAAAGGCCAGTCCGGCATCCATCCCCGCTTTATAGATCAGGAACAACATAATATCGTCCCGACAACCAATCACGGTTTTGATGTTGCAGGTTCCGTTCTTGATCAGCTCCTGCGCGTTCCCAAGCCATACCCCTGTTCCGTGTGATAGCCCGGAGATTTGCAGCAAGTCCGCAAAAGAGGAAGGCTGCGATTCAACCAGCATCTGACGAACGAATTTCGTTCCCATTTCCGGTATGCCATAGGTCGCAACCGGTGTGCGGATTTGTTCCGACGCGACTCCGAGCGATTCCGTTGAGTTGAACATGCTCATGACTTTCGGATCGTTCATCGGGATCGTTTGCGGGTCAACTCCGGTTAAATCCTGCAGCATCCGCATCATGGTCGGATCATCGTGTCCGAGAATATCGAGCTTCAATAAGTTAGCGTCAAAGGCGTGGTAATCGAAATGTGTTGTTTTCCATTCCGCCCCTGTATCATCCGCCGGAAATTGGACCGGAGTGATGTCCTCAACTTCGATATAATCCGGAACGACAACAATCCCGCCGGGATGCTGTCCGGTGCTGCGTTTAACGCCGGTACATCCCGCCGCCAAGCGGTTCAATTCCGCTCCGCGCCAGCTCTTGTTATGCTCCTCTTCGTATTTCTTCGCGAAGCCAAACGCCGTTTTCTCTGCCACTGTACCAATCGTACCCGCGCGGAAAACATTCTTCTCCCCGAACAGCACTTTGGTGTAATTGTGAGCCACCGGCTGATATTCTCCGGAGAAGTTAAGATCGATATCGGGCACCTTATCGCCTTTAAAGCCTAGGAACGTCTCAAACGGGATGTCCTGACCTTCGCCCTTCAGCTTACCTCCGCAATTCGGGCAGTTTTTGTCGGGAAGGTCAAAGCCGCTGGGCACGCTGCCGTCCAGGAACCATTCACTGTATTTACATTCGTGGTTTAAGCAAATATAGTGGGCAGGCAACGGATTAACCTCGGAGATGCCGAGGAATAACGCGACAACCGACGAACCGACCGACCCCCGAGAGCCGACGAGATATCCGTCTTGGTTCGACTTCTTCACCAGCCGTTCAGAGATCAGATAGTTGGCCGAGAACCCATATTTGATAATCGGCTCCAGTTCCTTCTCCAACCGCTTAATGATCACTTCCGGCAAATCTTCGCCGTAAACCGATTTAGCCGTATCGTAACAGGTCCGGCGAATTTCTTCGTCCGCCCCTTCGATAATCGGGGTGAACAGCTTGTCCGGGAACAGCTCCAGTTCCTCGAACCTGTCGGCTAGCGCCGCCGTGTTAGTCACGACTACCTCGAAGGCTTTCTCTTTCCCAAGAAAAGCGAACTCCTCCAACATCTCTTCCGTTGTCCGGAAATGCGCGTCCGGCTTGCGAATATCCTTTAATGGACTGAAGCCGGTGATCCCGTGAATCGTAATGTCGCGGTACAGCTTGTCCTTCGGATCCAGGTAATGCACGTTTCCAGTAGCGACAACCGGTCTATCCAGCTTCATGCCAATCTCGACAACTTTGCGAATGGCCGTTTCCAGTTCTTCTGTACTGCCAACTAACCCTTTTTCCACTAAGTGCATGTACATCGTAAGCGGCTGGATTTCGAGCACATCGTAGAATTCAGCGACCGCTTCCGCTTCTTCAACCGACTTATTCAATACCGTTTCGAAAAATTCACCCTTCTCGCAACCGGACAGGATCAATAGACCACCGCGCATCTCCACCAGTTTGGATTTAGGAATGCAAGGCACCCGCTTGAAATATTCGGTATGCGACATCGAAATCAGCTTAAACAGGTTTTTCTTACCGACTGGATTCAGTGCATAAATCCCGCAGTGGAACGGCCGAGAATTGGACAAGTCTTTACCGACTTTGTCGTTCAAACGGTCCAGTGATTTATACCCTTCGATCTTAGCGGCGTCATCCAACAGGCCGATCAAAATCTCACCGAGGGCCAAAGTATCATCGATCGCTCGGTGATGGTTCTCCAGCGAAACTTTATATTTAGCGGCCAGCGTATTCAGTCGGTGATTTTTCATGGAAGGGAACAGCATACGAGATAACTCCAGCGTATCGAGCACCGGATTTTCCATCATCGGAAGACCCAGTTCTTTCAATTTGGCGTTCACAAAATCGTAGTCAAACCGGGCGTTATGCGCGACCAGAATTGCGTCCCCCGCGAATTCGACGAACCGTTTCAATACCGGCTCCACGTCGGGTGCGTCCTTCACCATATCGTCGTTAATGTTCGTCAGCTGTTGGATATGATAGGGTATCCGTTCATGCGGATTAACAAAGGTCGCATATCGATCGATCTCCTTGCCTTCCTGCATCTTCACGGCTGCAATTTCTATGATTTTGTTCTGCGTAACTGACAAGCCGGTGGTCTCGATGTCGAATACGATGTAGGTCGCCGTCTTCAGATCATCCCCTCGCGGGTTCAGCACAACTGCGACATTGTCGTTCACGACATTGGCTTCGACGCCATAGATCATTTTGATGCCGTTTTTCTTCGCTGCCTTCGCCGCGTCCGGGTAACTTTGCACGCCCCCGTGATCGGTGACGGCAATCGCCTTATGCCCCCACTTGGCGGCCATCTTCACGTAATCGCCTATCGGCGTTACGGCGTCCATCGTGCTCATGGACGTATGCAGATGGAACTCGACACGCTTCTCTGGAGCGTTATCCTTGCGACCCGGCGGCGCAGAAACTTCGCATAACTCCGATGGGATCATCACCAGCTCGGGAACCGGCATAAAGCGGTCCATTTCCACCTTACCCCGTGCTTTGATCCACTTGCCGTTGGCGAGTTGGCCCATGACCTTCAAATCTTCTTTATTCTTAGCGAACAATTTCAACTGCAGGGAATCGGAGAAATCGGTTAAGAAGAACACGAATAACGTGTTGCCGTTCCGCAACTCCTTGCGGTCCAGCCCAAAGATCGTTCCTTGGATCGTAATTTTCTTCTCTTCATCTTGAACTTGCTGAATTGGAACGGGCTGCTCCTTGATGTCGTTTCCGATCTGCAGCTTGATGACTTCTCCTTCAACTTCTTCCGGAGGTGCTTCGACCGTGATGCTCTCCATCATCTGCTGAATGACTTCGCGTTCTTCCTCTACAATCCGTTGTTGGAACTCTTCAAACGCTTCGACGTCAGGTTCGCCGGTTTGCAGCTTAACCCTTAGCGGCAAGGCAAAATAGGTTTCATAATAAGCGGTGATCGCCTTATCGATTTGTTTCTTACGCGCCAATTCCAGTGCCATGGAGTCCCCCAGTGTCACTGTTACCGTGTCGCCGTCTACGTCAAATCCAGCTCGGGCCATCCAACCGTTTACGGACGGAACTTGGCGTTTCACCCACTCAAGGAATAGCGACCAGTACTCGCCTACGATGTCATTGGCCGACACGCTGGAGCCGTAATGAAATTCAAAGGAAATGATGGCGATATGCTCCATTCGTTCTCTCACACGAAGGCAAAATGTACGGTACGCCTGAGCCGGCACTAATGTGTCCTTCTGAATGGTGACTCTCCATTCTCGATTGCTGCGGCTGACCTCCACCTTTTCGATATGCCCGTCAAGAAAATACGGATCGATCAGCGAAGCGGGCACGTCTGCCTGCTTCATCAACAGCTCCAGCCGGTTTCTCTTGTCTTGCGTCTCGGTCATGTCCTCTCCCCTCACCTTGCTAGCTGACTTATTCCCATGAATGAAAAAAGGGCTTACGGCGGTTTGCCAGCGGCGTGAAAAGCCTGCAGGCGCTAAACTGCCGAAAGCCCTCTTGTGGTTGTACCGTTCGCTTGCGTCCCTAGTTCCCCGGAACTCTAGCGGGACAATACGCGAAAGTTCATCTTAATAGGCTCTGGCAAATACGACGGTATGCTTCGCTTGATCCCCGCAAACGAGACAGGTGCCTTTAACCGTTTGTGGATGGAACGGGATATTCCGGCTGGTCGCTCCCGTCTCTTCTTTCACTTGACGTTCGCAAGCCTCCGAACCGCACCATCCGGCTAAAGTAAAGCCGCGTTTCTCCTCAATACTTGCCTTCATTTCATCCAAGCTATCGACACTGTAGAAATGCTCTTCACGGAACGCATTGGCCCGCTCGAACATTTCCTGATGAACCTGTTCCAGCATCGCCTGAACTTCTTCGACCAAGCGATCCTGCTGGATCACCTTCTTCTCGCCGCTGATCCGGGAGACGAGTACGCAAACGCCGTTCTCCATATCCCGAGGTCCGATCTCCAGACGAACCGGAACGCCGCGCATCTCGTATTCGTTAAACTTCCAGCCTGGACGGAAATCGGAGCGATCGTCGATACCGACGCGAATACCGGCTTTCTTCAACTCCGCGAACAATTCATCCGCTCTGCCAACGACCGCTTCCCATGTTTTCGGAGGGCCGATCGGAATGATCATGACTTGCTTCGGCGCAACCTTTGGCGGGAGCGCTAATCCGCGATCATCCCCGTGCACCATAATCAGAGAGCCGATCAACCGGGTACTGACGCCCCAGGAGGTCGTGTGTACATATTCGCGAACGTTTTCGCGGTTCAAATATTGAATATCAAATGCCGTGGCAAAATTAGTGCCGAGGTAATGGGAAGTCCCCGCTTGCACCGCACGGCCATCCTTCATCATTGCCTCGATCGAATAGGTATCTACCGCGCCGGCGAATTTCTCGGACGGCGTTTTTTGGCCGACAATCACCGGGATCGCTAAATAATTTTCCACAAAATCGCGGTAAATTTCCAGCATCCGCATCGTTTCTTCACGCGCTTCCTGTTCATTTTCATGCGCGGTATGGCCTTCCTGCCACAGGAACTCGCTCGTGCGAAGGAACGGTAATGTCCGTTTCTCCCAACGAACCACGTTCGCCCACTGGTTGATCAGCACGGGCAAGTCGCGGTAGGATTGGATCCATTTTTCGTACATATGCCCAATCATCGTCTCCGACGTCGGGCGTATCGCCAGACGCTCCTCCAGCTTCTCGCCGGCAGCTTCCGTTACCCAAGGCAGCTCCGGATTGAAGCCTTCAACATGTTCTTTCTCCTTCTGGAAGAAGCTCTCCGGAATAAACAGCGGGAAATAAGCGTTGCGATGACCTGTTTCCTTGAAACGGCGGTCCAGCTCAGCCTGGATATGTTCCCAGATTTCGTAGCCATCCGGCTTAAATACGATACAGCCGCGGACCGGCGAGTAATCCATGAGATCCGCTTTTTTGATGACGTCGATGTACCAGCGGGAAAAGTCCACTCCCTGCGGGGTAATCTCCGTGACGAATTGTTTCTCCTCGTTTGCCATAAGAACCTATGTCCTCCCGTAAAAACCACAAGTTTAATGTCCCAACGCGTTGATTAACGCCGTCCCCTAATTGGATCAGCCATGAATCAAACGCAATATATCATTGTACGTGACCGCGATCATGAGCAGGAACAACATCGCAAATCCGATGAAATGGACCATGCCTTCGCGGTTCGGATCGATTGGCTTGCCGCGCAGGGCCTCAACCCCAAGGAAGATAAGACGGCTTCCGTCCAGAGCCGGGATCGGCAACAGGTTAAAGATCCCCAGGTAGAGGCTTAAAATGGCCGCCCAATACGTCAACTGCACGATCCCTTGCTTGGCGATTTGGCCGGTAACCTCAAACGTGCGGACCGGACCTCCCAAATCGTCCATGTTAAAGCGGTTGATCAACTGCTGGAAGCCAAGGAAAATCGCCTTGGTCGTGTTGACCATATTCTCCTCTGCGACCTGGAACGTCTCCCCGAATGACGCGCTGCGCGTCGGGAACACGGTGATAATCGTACTTCCGATTTTGCCGTCTTCGTTCTCTGCCGCTTTCGGGGTGATGGTCACCTTCAGCGTTTCTTCGCCGCGTTTAACCGTCCACGTCATCGGCTGGTTCTTCGAAGCCTGTATCATTTCGATCATTTTATTCGCATCGGTCCCCACCGGAGTTCCGTTGATCGTTTCGATGATATCCCCCGTTTTCAGCCCAACTTCTTCGGCCGGCATGCCTTTCATGACTTCGCCGATTTGCAGATGGCTAGGTTGGTCCAGCGGAATTCCCGCCATTTGGGTATGAAGGGCAAACAACACGAACGCCAAAATAAAGTTCATCAGCGGACCGGCAAAAATCGATAAGGCGCGTTGTCCCACGGTTTTGCTGCCGTACTGCCGGTCTCTAGGGGCGATTTGCGTCTCTTTTCCTTTCGTCACCATCATGGCCTGCGGATGTACCTTATAGGTTAGCGTTTCGCCATCCACGTCCAGACGTACCGCCAGATCGTCTTCGAGGTCGATATGCTGCACTTCGCCGCGAATCACGTTCTTACGACTGTCTAAGCGGTCTAGATAAATTTTACGAACCAGATCATTCTCCAAACGCAAAGCGATAGTTTGTCCGTCCGAGATCTGGACCAACTCCGGATCCTCGCCCGCCATACGCGCGTAACCGCCGAAAGGTAGCAAACGCAAGGTGAACTGGGTCTCGTCCCGTTTGAAAGACAGCAGTTTGGGGCCAAACCCGATGGCAAACTCCCGTACCAAAATGCCGGCACGCTTCGCGAAAAAGTAATGTCCCCATTCATGCACCGTTACGATGACGAAAAACATGAGCACCGTCAAAAATATGATTTTCAGCAATTCCAAGCGTAAGCATCCCCCTTCTGGCCACGGATCGTCCAACGTTACTTTAGATTAATATATTCTCCGATCAGGCACAAGAGAATACCGCTGATCACGAAGTGAACATCACTTATAACGTTTCAGCCAAGGCTCGTGCCCAGCGATCGGCCTCACGAATCGTATCCAAATCCGGATGGGCTTGCACCTCATGTTTGGCTAAAGCCGTTTCAATGAGAGTCTCGATCTGCAGGAACGGAATATCCCCCTTCAAAAAACGGGCAACGGCCACTTCATTCGCGGCATTATAAACGCTGGTTGCCGTACCTCCTATTTTACCACATTCGAAGGCTAGTCTTAAACATGGGAACCGATCCATGTCCATCTCGCGAAAATTCAGCTTCCCAACCTCAGCCAGCGATAACCGTTTCGCCGCCGATGGCCAGCGGTGCGGATAAGTGAGTGCATATTGGATCGGCACCCGCATATCCGGCGTTCCAAGCTGGGCGATCACACTGCCGTCACGATATTCAACGAAAGAGTGGATGATACTTTCCGGGTGCAGCAGAACCCCTATTTGCTCAAAAGGAAGCCCAAACAGCCAATGAGCTTCGATGACTTCCAATCCTTTGTTGACCATCGTGGCAGAATCGATGGTGATCTTGGCTCCCATCGCCCAGTTGGGATGCTTCAACGCATCCTCCACCGTGACACCACGAAGTTGTTCTCGCGTCAGATCTCGGAACGAACCGCCCGAGGCAGTCAACGTAATTTGCCTTACTTCTTCATGATGTTCCCCGTTCAAACACTGAAAAATTGCGGAGTGCTCGCTGTCGACGGGAAGCAGTGAAACGCCCTTACGCCGGGCCAGTTCCGTAACCAGGTGTCCGGCCGTTACCAGCGTTTCCTTGTTCGCCAACGCGATATGCTTACCTTCCTCGATCGCCGCCAATGTCGCGGGTAACCCTGCGCTGCCGACAATGGCCGTCACAACCGTATCGGCGTCAGTCCCCGCCGCAATTTCAATCAATCCCTGATCGCCATAATAAAGCTCGATCCCCTCAGGGAGCTGCGGGCGGATCCGATCCGCTAATTCCTTGTTGGCCACAGATGCTTTGCGGGGCCGAAACTCATGAACTTGACGAGCAAACAACTCGATGTTACTGCCGGCTGCCAAACCTTCCAACCGGAATTCCTCGGGATAAGCCCTTATCACATCCAGTGTCTGTGTCCCTATGGAACCCGTCGAGCCGATCAACGCAATTTTCTTCATGTTGCACCTCGTGTTTTAAGTGATTCAAAGAGATCCTAGGAGATTCAAATCGTCTAACGGACTCTAGCGCCGTTATTCACAGAAAAAACCGACCAACTGGAGGATTCGACGCCGAATCCGCCTCATCGAATCCACCTCGTGCTGGGAAGCCGATTTTAAATCCTCCTTGTTAAGGGAGGAGGGTCAGGATATGTATGAACGGGAACACCGCGATCCAACTATCGCACCGGTCCAGAATCCCGCCATGGCCGGGCAGCAGCTTGCCCGAATCCTTGATACCGTAAACTCGTTTGTACGCCGATTGGATTAAGTCGCCAAATTGACCCACCACTGCAGCGGAGATCCCCAACAGTACAGCTCGTCCGACTGTAAGCAATCCGCCGGATGCGAACGCGAAGATCACGGCAACGATGACGGCCAGCAACACGCCGCCCAACGCCCCTTCTACGGTTTTGTTTGGGCTGATTGCAGGCCAGAGCTTATGTTTGCCGAATCGCCGACCGGCAAAATAAGCTCCCGCATCACTGCTCCATATCGCCGCCAACATGAGAAATGTCCAGAACAAGCCGTGACCGTCAGCGGTATTGCGTGTTTCCGTAATCGCCGCAAATCCGATGCCGACATAAACCATACCTATATACAACATAGCGACCTGACCGATGGACGTCTCATTTTTGCTGATCACAGTAACGGCCAAGAAGAGCAGCATGAATAACCACAACACCGCGGAGTCGCCGAGCGGTCTAGCGATATCGAACAACCGCCACGGAAACCCAAGATAAATGACGCCTAAGTAACCCAGGATAGCTGGCCCTTGGAACGCCGGGATGCGGGTCATTCGCACAAATTCGTAATATCCGATTAGAGCCATAAGCAAAATAAGTACATGATAGAGGGTTCCGCCCAACCAGCACATTCCGAGAAAAAGGCCGCCGGCGATGATGCCCGTAACCAACCGCTGTTTCACCAGTCTACACCTTCCATCGCTAGGTTAATCCGCCGTATCGCCGCGTGCGGCGCTGATACTCGGCTACCGCTTCAACCAAATGCTCCTTACCGAAATCCGGCCAGAGAATATCCGTGAACCATAACTCACTATAAGCCGTTTGCCAGAGCATAAAATTACTTAATCGCAGCTCTCCGCTTGTGCGAATCAGCAAGTCGGGTTCAGGCAAGCCGGCAGAGAGCAGCCTGGATTCAATCGTGTCCGTCGTAATCTCCTCCACCGACAGCTCACCTGTTTGAACCGCCCGAGCAATATCCTTTACGCTTTCCGTTAATTCGCGGCGGCTGCCGTAATTTAAGGCAAAATTCAAGATCAAGCCAGTGTTCTGTTTGGTTCGCTCAATTGCTTCTTCCATCGCGGCAATCGTGTGCTTGGGCAGCTCATCCGTATGTCCCATCATACGCACCTGGACGTTCTTCTCGATTAACTCTTCCAGTTCAATCGCCAAAAATTCCTGTGGAAGCGACATGAGATAGTCCACTTCATCCTTCGGCCGTTTCCAGTTTTCCGTCGAGAAAGCATACAGGGTTAATATGGAAATACCAAGTTCGTCCGCCGCGATCGTAGCCCGCTTGACGGCTTTCATCCCCGATCGATGACCGACGATACGCGGCAAACCCAGCCTGCGCGCCCATCTTCCGTTACCGTCCATAATGATAGCGACATGTTTCGGGATATTGTCCGGGGACAGGCTGACGGATGCCCCAGAATTCTTCTTTTTCCGCCAGGGTTGAAATAACTTGATCATTCCTTTTCCTCCAGCCGATGATGAAAAAGAGACAAAACCCCACCGTAATAGGAGGGGCCGCTTTTTGTCTCTTAAACTTCCATGATCTCTTTTTCTTTCGCAGCGAGGACCTTATCCACTTCCGCGATAAACTTATCCGTCGTTTTCTGAATATCCTCTTGATGTCGGCGCGATTCATCTTCGGAAATATCGGTTTTTTCCAGCTTCTTGATGTCATCGTTCGCGTCGCGGCGGATGTTGCGGATGGCAACCTTCGCCTCTTCACCGAATTTCTTCGTCATCTTCACGAGTTCTACCCGACGTTCTTCGGTCAAGGCTGGGATCGACAAGCGAATCATCGTACCATCGTTTGCCGGGGTTAATCCGAGATCCGATTTCTGAATCGCCCGTTCGATTTCCGCTAAAGATGATTTGTCCCAAGGCTGGATCATCAACGTTCGGGAATCCGGCGTGTTAATATTAGCCAGTTGATTGATCGGCGTTGGCGAACCGTAGTAATCAACCTGAACGCGATCAAGCAGCGAAGGCGTAGCTCTTCCGGCACGCAGCGTCGCCAGGTCTCTCTTCAAGGCCTGGATCGCTTTGTCCATACGGTCTTCAGCATGTTTCTTAATCGTTTGCGGCATTAATCTACACTCCCTTTGACGATCGTCCCGATTTTCTCACCGAGAACGACGCGCTTAATGTTCCCTTGTTCAGTAATGGCAAAAACGATCAACGGGATATCATTGTCCATACACAGCGAGGAAGCTGTCGAGTCCATGACACCCAGGTTTTTGTTCAACACTTCCAAATACGTGAGGGATTCATACTTCACCGCGCTCGGATCTACAAACGGATCAGCGGAATAGACGCCGTCAACCTTGTTTTTCGCCATCAGGATGACTTCCGCTTCGATCTCGGCGGCACGTAGAGCGGCCGTTGTGTCCGTGGAGAAGAACGGATTACCGGTTCCCGCCGCAAAAATCACAACCCGACCTTTCTCTAAATGGCGGATCGCCCGGCGCCGGATGTAGGGTTCGGCGATTTGTTGCATGGCAATCGAGGTTTGCACCCGGGTAGGCACCTCAATTTGCTCGAGCGCATCCTGCAGAGCCAGGGAATTCATAACCGTAGCGAGCATCCCCATATAGTCCGCAGTGGCGCGGTCGATGCCCTTAGCGCTGCCGGCGATCCCACGCCAAATGTTGCCGCCGCCGCAAACGATCGCCACCTGTACGCCGAGCTCCACCACTTCTTTCACCTGTTCGGCGATGGAAGCGATCGTCTCGGCGTCGATGCCGTAACCGTTTTGACCAGACAACGACTCTCCGCTGACCTTTAAGACAACACGTTTAAACACTGGCTGTTCCAAATGTATACCTCCACACTGAACTCATTCGCGGGTTAAAAAAGAAGGAACACGGCGTGTTCCAACTTTCCTTCACATGTATGTGAGATGGCTTGCTTATTTGTTCACTTGGGACATAACTTCTTCTACGAAGTTGTCCACCTTTTTCTCCAGACCTTCGCCAAGCTCGTAACGAGCGAAACGACGGATCGTGATATTTTCACCGATTGTGCTGATTTTTTCATTCAGCAGTTGAGCGATCGTTTTGTCTGGATCTTTAACGAAAGGTTGCTCCAACAAGCAGAACTCTTCGTAGTATTTGCCGATACGTCCTTCGACCATTTTCTCGACGATTTTTTCCGGTTTGCCTTCGTTCAGAGCTTGGGCTTTCAGGATTTCCTTCTCTTTCTCGAGTTCCTCTTGAGGAACTTCTTCCCGACGCACATAACGTGGGCTCATTGCTGCGATATGCATCGCAACGTCGCGGGCAAATTCTTTAAATTGCTCGTTCTTGGCTACGAAGTCCGTTTCACTGTTGATCTCAACCAGAACGCCAATGCGGCCCCCTGCGTGGATATAAGATTCAACTACGCCTTCTGTTGCGATACGGCCCGCTTTATTCGCGGCGGCAGCGAGTCCTTTTTCACGCAAAAACTCAATTGCTTTCGTCATATCGCCGTTTGCTTCTTCCAGCGCCTTCTTACAATCCAGCATCCCCGCGCCGGTTTTTTCACGTAGTTCTTTAACCGATTTTGCATCAACAGCCATGTTTAATTCCCTCCATATCGATATATAGGGGTGAACCCCTTCAAATCTAAAGATATAAAACCATCCGCATATGTAATAACATCCTATGGGTCGGTCGATTTTATACCGTCTTCTTCACTTTAAAAAAAGGGTAGTGAGAGGTTTGACACCTACCAACCACCCTTTTCATTTAATTTATCGTTTTAGCCTAAGCTATTGCTATTAAGCCGTCGTTTGCTCGCCTTGATGAGCTTCGATCACAGCATCTGCCATTTTACCAGTCAACAGTTTAACCGCGCGAATCGCGTCATCGTTACCTGGGATGACATAGTCGATTTCGTCCGGATCGCAGTTTGTATCCACGATACCTACGATAGGAATACCCAATTTGCGGGCTTCAGCAACCGCGATGCGTTCTTTACGAGGATCGATGACGAACAGAGCGCTAGGCAAGCCCTTCATGTTCTTAATCCCGCCAAGGAACTTCTCAAGACGATCTTTCTCTTTGCGAAGAATGATAACTTCTTTCTTCGGCAATACGGAGAACGTGCCATCTTCTTCCCAAGCTTCCAGCTTCTTCAAACGGTCGATCCGTTTTTGAATCGTTTGGAAGTTAGTCAACGTGCCGCCCAGCCAGCGTTGGTTAATATAAAATTGACCCGCGCGCTCAGCTTCTTCTTTCACGGAATCTTGAGCTTGTTTCTTCGTGCCTACGAACAGAATCGTACCATTCTCTTCTGCTACGCTCTTAACGAAGTTGTAAGCTTCTTCCACTTTCTTGACCGTCTTTTGCAGGTCAATGATGTAAATACCGTTTCTTTCAGTGAAGATATAACGATCCATTTTCGGGTTCCAACGACGAGTTTGGTGACCGAAGTGAACGCCTGCTTCAAGCAGTTGTTTCATGGAGATTACTGCCATCTTCACGCACCTCCTAAGTTTGGTTTTTTTGATGCTTCCTCCGCAGGTTTCATTTTCCACCAAGACTCCCTTATCGAAAAGGCGAGCACCCTTGGCAAAATCATCCCGCGTGCGTTATAACACCGTCAATTACTATACCATAACTAAACAGGGGAATGCAACCGATGTTTGACGTAAATCGACGGCATCATAAAAAGGCACCCTAGGTGCCTTTTTATGTGTTATTCATTTGTTCCCGGTATCCTTAAGAGAGATTTTTGAGATGATCGAATCAAAGTCCTCGCCGACTTGAAAACGATACGTTCCCGCACGAACCTTGTAGTTAATTTCCTTAGATACGGCTGTCTTTAAAAATGCGCTCTTGTCCGCGATGACCCCTGCTTGCTCCAAGCCTTCAGCTACGCCCTCCAACGTCGTGCCTCCGACGATCTTGTATTCCACCGTCGTAAGCGGAGGTGAATCCGAAGCTGCTGGTTCGTTCATTGCTCCGGACTTCGCGCCGGGCATAGCTTGTCCATCCCCAGTTCCGGGCTGTTCCGGTGTGTCGGGAGCCGCCGGTGCATTAGGCTTCGCTGGATCGACCGGGGTTACAGGATTGTTCCCCACTCCGTCCTCAGGTGTGCCCGAAGCCTGGCCGGATCGCTCCAGCCATTCCTCTTCCGTCAACAGCTCTTGGTCCACCTCTACGACCTTTAAGCCTGCAAGCACGGCAGCTCGTTCAATCTGCTCTCTCGAGTGGAGTTCTTTGTTGCTGCCTTGCCCAATCAACATCAACTGGAGAAGCAAAGCTCCTGCGATGAGTCCGCACCCCAATCCAAGCATAAACTGGCGGTTCTTCATCATCGGGACTCCTCCTTCTTGGCCAACTGCAAAATCAGTTGAACCTCACCGCGTTGAAGACCCATCGCTTTGGCGATCATATCAATCGATTTCCCTTTGCCATATAGCTCGAACAGCTCCGGATATCGATCCCGAACCTGTTCCTGCGGGGGTTCCGCTTCCTCCTTCAAGGACGGCTGGTCTAATGGCAAGCTTTCGGATGCTGCGGCAGCCGCAACATCAATCATTGGAAGATTATGGGCAATCGTGTGAATCGCCCCCCCTTGCGCCAAGTCAGCAGCGACGGTCGACTTCTCCATGGCACTTTCCAGGAGACCCAGGCGCGTTTCGGCTTGCTTTGCGGAAGCTTCTGCGTCGCCCAGTCGCCGGCGCAATTCAGCAATTTGTTCCTGCTGCACCAGCTGCTTCGAGACGAAATCCTGCTTCATCTGTCCAACCATATCGATCAATTCTTGGTTTTCATTTTCGATTTCCGCCATGTATTGCTCCAAAGTGACCTCCAAATCTCTGGCCATATCGGCTTTGGGTGACGCAGACTGACGCCCCGGAAGCAGCAAGGCATAGACAAGCGCCGCTGCCCCAAGCAATACGATGTAAAACCAAGGCTCTCCAAATGACAATGTAATCCTCACCTTTTGCGTTGATGTGATCTCTTCTATAGAGACAGGTCGATATGCCGACCCTTATAAGGATGTTCCGCTCTATGCGGCTCCTGTCCCTGCTCGTCCGACTTGTCTCCGGAGCCCCCATGTTCCTGCTCCTGCGCGAAAGAACCATTTCCTTCCCGCCTTACCGTCGTATTATGGGCGCTCTCATCCACGCCGGCGCTTCGCCGGCGCTCTATCTCGCTGTCCTTTAAGGCTTGAGCCGATAACAGACTTTGGTCGAGAAGAGGTCGATGCTGCTGATCATGCTGAACACGTCCCGCCTCACTGGTCCGAGGGACCGCGATTTGCATTTCCACGGATTTCATATTCATGGGATCACCTCATTTATAAACGAAGGGAATGGATAATTCGAATATCGTTCCTATGAGTGCCTTTACTAGATGTAAGCCGACATGGAAATATCCCCTTCGCTAAAATAAAAGGACATTCGCGAAATGGGCTCCTTAATGTACTTGGTATATCTCCCGATGACGATTTTGGATCCGCCATAAATCATTTTAAGGACGTCGACCCGGGCTTTGCCGGTATCCTCGAGTGCCTTCTCGATCGACAGCATACGTTCCTTCATCAGGTTCAGTTCCTGCATATTGGACTTTTTGGTCATATTGAGCTTCGACCGCATCTCCACCTTATCCGGGGTCAATTTCCCCATAGAAGCAAGTTGATCCAGCAAAGTAAGCGCCTTCTCCGTCTTGTCCAAGTTAGCAAGCTGATCCTTCACCTGTTGACGAAGTTCCTGTAACTCACTCCGCAACTCCGGCAAAGCCCCTACTTCGATTGAGGTCGTTGTTGACATCGGATTGCCAATGATCCGTGCGATCACCTTCTCGCCTGCCTGAATGTTCCCTCCAACGATCAAACCTTTAGCCCCGCTGCAGATCACGTCGCGTCCGGCACGGATATTGGAGTGCATAATGCTCTGCGAGACGATCACATCTTCACCCGCTTGGACGTTACCGTCCTGGATAAACGAGCTCTTTATGTTATGCCCGGCCTTGATCAGCCCTTTGTTATAGCCGATAATACCCCCGGTAATCTCGATGGACCCGTCCGCGAACAATTCAGCCCCCTCAACCCCGCCAACGACGCGAATGTCCCCGGCAGCGCTGATTCGAAAACCTGTCAGCACATTCCCGCGGACAACGACTGTTCCTACGAAATCAATATTACCGATACTGTAATCCACGTCCCCGTTAATTTCATACACCGGGAACACATTCAGCTTGCCTTTATCTGTTCGCGTCACCAAACCGTCAATCGCGGCATACATCGCGACCTGTTCAGGGTTCAACACAACGTTCTTGCCAATTTTGAACCGGGCTTCTTTGCCTTCACGGCAAGGAATCGCCTCGCCGGTCACGGCTGTGCCGGGACGACCCGGAACAGGAGGCACGAGCTCCGCAATCAATTGTCCTTTTCGGATATTGTTTAGCCGCGTGACATCCTTTAAATCCACCTTGCCGTCTTCGGATTCCACAGGTCGATGCTGATTATCATCGTCCAAAGAAAATGCATGGCGTATAAAACCGTTCTCCCCGTGAATCGGTTCCTGTCCCATGGCAATTGGCGTTTTGCTGAAAAAGTATTCCTTCGGATTCGCCGCGAAACGCTTGACGATATCCTCTTGAATCCCGAATTTCAAGCCCTCGCTTTGCAGGAAATGAAGCAGCGCATCCGCCGAACAGGCAAAATCGTCTTCCTTCTTTAGAAACTGCAAATAGGCCACCGTCTTATCATCATTCAGCGTCACACTCAGGATCTGTTTTAAATCATCCAGAAGCTCCACGAAGCCGTTCCTCCCTCCATCATACACTCGCTTAAAAATAACCCGTCAGTCTTCACGCATCAACAGATCGCGTTGCTTCTCCAAGCTGCCGCGAAGGCGTAAGATCGCCTTGGAATGCAACTGCGAAATCCGCGAGGGCGATAAAGACATAACCTCGGCGATTTCGCTCAAGGATAAATCCTCGTAATACAACAGGGAGACGACCGTGCGCTCCTTCTCGGTCAACTTCTCGATCCCTTTGGCAAGGGAATCGCGCAAATAAAACTCCCTGACTTTATAATCCGGGTTTTTTGCTTTTTCGTCAACGAGTAAAGTAAGACGAGTCTCCGATTCCTCTTCGCGTATCGGATCCTCCAGGGAACAAAGCGTCATGACGGCAACATCTTGGAGCATGCTTTGAAATTCCTTCTCGCTGATATTTAAATAGGAACTCATCTCAGAATCAGTGACAGAGCGGAGATATTGCTGTTCCAAATGCTGGTATCCCTCTTCGATTTTCTTGGCTTTCTCTCTCACGGATCGGGGAACCCAGTCCCCTTGCCGCAGGCCGTCCAAAATTGCGCCCCGAACCCGCCAAGAGGCATAGGTTTCGAATTGCAGTCCTCGTTTGTAATCAAACTTTTCGACCGCATCGATCAATCCCATGACACCGTTACTGGCGAGATCGTCCTTGGATACGTTTTTGGGCAAGCCGACAGCGAGACGTCCTGAAACGTAGTCGACAATAGACAGATACTTCTCGATAAGTTGTTTCTTAGACTCTAAATCGCCGTGCTCTTTCCAGCTTTCCCAAAGGTCGGCATGATTCAGAGTGGATGTCTTCCGCTCGTTCAATTGCCTTCACCCTCCTTATTCTTCTGTCAGGTGACGAACGACCTTAACCAGCTCTTCAGGATCTTTGTCGTCAGGTGTCTTTACTAATTTTGGCGGATTCAGTGGTGCAAATTGCTCCACTTCCGAAGCAGACGGAGCAGGCTTTAATAGATCATTCAGCTGCTCGCTTTCATCCGGCGTCAACAGATCGAGATTACCGCCCTTGCCCTCTTCGGCTGCCGGACCCGCCTCTTGAACGGGTACGTGATCTCCTGGCATTTCCTTCAAGAACCCAAGCATCCAGCTTGCCGTAAACGCAAGCAGAAACCAGACGGCAAACGAAATGAGACCCCGGATAAAGCTAGTCATGAACAAATTGTTCCCCGCCGAAACGGCAAACGTGATCAGAAATCCGATAAAACCCGACAACAAGTAATATCTCAATTTTCCTGGCATGGCTACAATTCCTTTATCCCCATTTGTACACTTCGCACATATAAGATCCCCGTCGTACTGTCCAATTCAATCGTTCGGCCATAATTGCCTCCCGTATCTTCCGAGAGCAAAGGAATACTCAGCTCGGACAGCTGCTGTTTGCAAGATTCTACATTTCGCGGACCGATCCGCATCGAGTCGCCGCTGGTGGCAAAGGTGAACATTTGTGAGCCGCCGGCCATTTTAGCGACCAGGCGGCGAGGCGCCGCACCAAGCTCCAGCAACTTCTGATACAACGCCGGAATTGCGGTGTCCGCGTATTTGGCGATATTCAGCGCCCCTTCCCGGGCGATATCCGAGGAAGGCAGCATCACATGTGCAAGACCGGCAACTTTGAGCTGCGGGTCAAACAAAGTCAGTCCTACACAGGAGCCTAGGCCGGTTGTTCGTATCAATCCCTGCTGAGTAATGACATTCAACTCGGCCATGCCTACCTTAACGATATACTGCTCATCGATCATGATCGATCGGTACCCCAAGCGCTGCAAAGATTTTAGCGAATGAATCCGGATCAGGAATGAGGAAGAACTGACCTTCCACCTCATGGTGACCTTCGATGAATGTGGTATCAATCAGCAGGGCGGAATCCCCCATTTCACCAAACTGCAGGAGTCCGTAACTTAAGATCGCGCCCGCCATATCAAGAGCCAGGGCAGGAACGGTAGGCGACATCGACAAGGAAGTGAAATCGGCCAAGGAAGACAAATACGACCCGGCCAAAATATTTCCGATCTCCGACAGCGCCGACCACTCCATCTCCGAGAAGGTTTCTTCATTCTCCACGGTGATGCCGGCCAAGCGATGAAGCAGCTTCTTCGCGGCTTCTGGGCTCAGGATGAAGAACAGATTGCCCGGCGCTTCCCCTTCGACGCGGAAGAACACCGCCAGCACCAGGTTCTCCGCGCCGCCGACGCGATCCGCAATCGCTTCAAATGGCAGCATTTGGACCTTGGGAACGGCCATATCGATCGGCTTGTCCAATAGTTTGGACAGCGCGGTGGCGGCGTTACCCGCCCCGATATTGCCCACTTCCTTTAAAATGTCCATTTTGAAGTCTTCAAACCCTTTGAACAAATCCACGGTTTAGCCCTCTAAGCTTTCCAATTGAATGATTTCTTTCCGGCTTAACACTTCCGACAGATTCAGCATGACGAGCAGGCGCTCCTCGGAAATACGGGCCACTCCGTGAAGATATTTAGCTTTAATGCCTCCAACTACGTCCGGCGGGGAGTCGATCAGATCGGAATCCAGATCGATAACATCATTGGCGGAATCCACGATGAATCCCACTTCCATCTCGTTAGCCGATACGATAATGATCCGGGTTTGATCGCTGTATTCGGCCTCTGGTAATCCGAAACGGCCGCGCAGGTCGATCACCGGAATAACCACGCCGCGCAAATTAATAACCCCTTTGACGAACGCATACGTTTTAGGGACGCGTGTAATCGGCATCATGCGCTCAATCGTTTGGACCTTGTCCACGTCGATACCGTACTCCTCATGACCCAATTTAAATACGATGACTTTCAATTCCTCTCCCATGTGGAAACCCTCCTTAGAGTGTAAAACTGGCCTTATTTAATGAAAGCATTCGGATCGATGATGAGCGCTACTTGTCCGTCACCCAAAATCGTAGCTCCGGCAACCCCTTGCACCGACGGCAGGTACTTGCCAAGATTCTTAATGACGATTTCACTTTGACCGATGAAATCCTCTACCGTTAAGGCAGCCAATCGATCTCCTTTGCGAATGACGACGATTTCTGTTTCCTCTTCGTCATTCTCGGAGAAGCCCGGAATGTCAAACAACTTGGCGAGTGACAGTAAAGGGATATGTGTATCGCGATAAGCCACCATCGTATAGCCATGAACTTCTCGAACCTGGTCGCGGCGGATTAAGCCGGTTTCGACGATCGAGGACAAAGGAATCGCATATTTCTCTGTCCCAACCTTGATGAGCATAGCCGAAATGATCGACAAGGTTAGCGGGAGTTGAACCGAAAACTTCGTGCCAGAGCCCAGTTTCGATTCGACGGCTACGACACCGCTTAAGGATTCAATTTTCGATTTGACGACATCGAGGCCAACACCGCGTCCAGAAATATCAGAGATGACCTCCGCCGTACTAAAGCCCGGTGCGAACAACAACATGAATACCTGCTCGTCTGTCATTGAAGCGGCTTCGCTTTCTTTCACGACGCCGTTTTTAAGCGCTTTTTGCAATACTTTATTCCGATCGATGCCGTGTCCGTCATCCTCGATTTCAATAAACACGTGATTGCCGCTATGGAAAGCACGAAGCTGAACCGTTCCTGTATCCGGTTTGCCTGCCGCAATCCGTTCAGCTGTAGATTCCACACCGTGATCCACTGCGTTCCGAAGTAAATGCACCAAGGGATCGCCAATCTCGTCGATGACCGTACGGTCCATTTCGGTTTCCGCACCTACGATTTGGAGATCGATTTTCTTGTCGAGCGATTTCGCCAAATCGCGAATCATCCGCGGGAAACGGTTGAACACGGTATCGACCGGTACCATCCGCAGCTTCAATACGATGTTCTGCAAATCACTGCCGACACGGCTCATATGCTCGACGGTTTCGGTCAGATCGCCGCGTTTCACTTCGTCGGCCAGTTGCTCCAGACGGGCGCGGTCGATCAACAACTCACTAAGCAGGTTCATCAGCACGTCCAGGCGATCGATATCGACCCGAATCGTCCGGGAAGGAGCGGACGCTCCCCCTGCAGGTCGGGCGTTACTCTTAGCGTCAGCAGCCGCGGTCGGTTTAGCCGGCGAAGCTGCACTTGAGGCAGGGGCAGGCGCTACAGCCTCCGCAGTTGCGGCTGTCTCCTTCGCCCCGGAAGTAAGCTGCGCCAAGGTCTCATGGTCCAGCGGCGCAACCTGAGCGGTATCAATTTCCGACAGGTTAAGGATCATATTTTGGATCTCGTCAGCCTCTTTTTGTGTTATGTAGTAAAGAGAGAAGCTGCGTTCGAATTTTTCTTGCTCGATATCTTGAACGGATGGCGAAGATTTCACGATTTCCCCGTATCTTTCCAGGAGGTCAAATACGAGATAGGCGCGAGCCGCTTTCAATTGGCAATCTTCCCGAATCGCCACATCGATGTACATCACTTTATGTCCTTCCGTAATGGACTGCTCCAATACGGAGAATTGATATTGATCCAGCTGGATGGCCGATGGACCGGAAGCAGATGTCTCTGTCGCCGCCGGTTTGCTTGCCGCCGAGCCCCCGCCGCTTGCGAAGTCCCCGCGTACGATGGATTGAAGCGATGCAACGATCTCGCTAACGTCCGCTTTCCCTTCGCCGCCTTGGGTAATGTCCTGTACCATCATCTGCAGGGCATCCAGGCTCTTGAACAGCGTGTCGAAAATAAACTCCTGCATTTTCAGCTTTTCGTTCCGGACCAGGTCAAGCACGTTTTCCATCTGGTGCGTGAGCGAAGACAAGTCCTCGAAGCCCATTGTTGCCGCCATGCCTTTCAGCGTATGGGCCGACCGGAAAATCACCTGAACGATGCTGATATCGTCAGGGTTGCTTTCCAGTTCCAGCATTTTTTCGTTTAATGATTGCAAATGATCGTTCGACTCATCGATAAACATGGATAGATACTGATTCATGTCCATGGTGAGGCACCTCCTCCAAGAGATTCCGTTATTTCACAACTTGTACAAGCTTGGGGCCAATCTCGTATAGCGGTAATACATGACTGACGCATTTCAGTTCGATCGCCGAGCGCGGCATTCCGAATACGACGCACGTCTCTTCGCTTTCGGCAATCGTGGAAGTCACGCCAGCGTCATACAGCCGCTTCATCACTTTCGCCCCGTCGCTGCCCATCCCGGTTAGCAGCACGATATGACGTTTCAGCGCTTGCAGCGGGAGCAGCGATTCATACAAGACGTCCACCGAAGGTCGATGTCCGTTGCAGGGTTCGGTTTTCGTCAAATGGACGCGGTAACCGCCTGCAGAACCAGGCACAACGTTCAAATGAAAACCTCCCGGAGCAATGTATGCCGTACCACTCTGCAATTCCTGACCTTCTTCTGCCTCAACGACGTTAAGCTCACATAAGCTGTTGAGTCGTTGAGCGAGCGACTTGGTAAAGTTCGGCGGCATATGTTGCACAATGACGATGGGGGACGGAAAGTCGCCCGGAATTTTCTCCAAGACCGCTTTCAGCGCCTTGGGGCCTCCGGTAGATGTACCGATCGCCACAAGATCGGTGAATCCCGCCGAAGAGCGGCGGAGCTCCGGCCGCCCTCTGGCCGCAGCGCCGCCCGCGGGTTCACGGGCGGCGGCCACTTCCGCCGCCGACTCCAGCGGCGGCGGTGCCGGCCGGGCCGGCGGGGCTGTCTTCGCCCCGCCGACCGGCGATTGCGCGGGCCGCGTCGCCGGCCGCGCGCGCTCTGCCGGCGCCTTCGCCGGGCGCCGGCCCGGGGCCTCCCGGCCGACGCTTGGCGCGGCCGGGTTCGCTGCGGGCAGCCTCGTCGCCGGACGAGACGAGCCCGCGAGCGGCTGGCGCGCCGCGGCCGAGTCGCCGCCGCCGGCAAGCGCCCGTCCAGCGGGCGGCGCCGGAGACGCGGCCGCCGCGCCGCCAGGGCCGGAAGCCTCCGCGCCATGCGCCGGCGGCTTACCCGCCGAAGGCTGCACCGGCGCGCTTGGCTGCGCAGCCGTCCAGGCGTCACGTCGCTGCTTGGCCTGCATCGCGGCGTGGATCTGCTCGCGCAGCTCGCGCCCCACCTGCTCGATGTCATGCGAGCTAGTGGTGGCCGACGGTTTGCGGATGAAGTCGAAGGCGCCTGATTCCAGCGCCATGATCGTCTCTCGCATGCCCTGCTCGTTGATGCCGGACAACATGATCACCGGCAGCGGATGTTCCTTCATGATGACCTTGAGTGCATCCAAGCCGTTCATTTCCGGCATTTCCACATCCATGGTCACCAGATCCGGCTGGATCCGCACGATTTGCTCAATCGCTTCGCGTCCATTCTTGGCCGTCGCCTGGACCTGAAAAGCCTCTTCCTGTTCGATAAGATCCGAAATGATCTTACGCATAAACGCCGAATCGTCTACCACCATCACTCGATAAGACATCAACGTTCCACCCCTGTTCCTTCACGAAGAATCATTTTGTTAGCTTTAACCATTTATGCATAAATCCTTTGATTCCCGATAAAGTATCCCTCGACTTGGTTTGCGGAACATCCAGATAAGCCAAAGCCAAGCGCTGAATGTCGCGCGCTGCCGAGCAACCGGGGAAAGCGATGGAGAAAGGAACCTGCTTCTTGACCGCCTGCATCACATGCGAATCGTCGCTGAGATAGCCAAGCGTGGGGATATCCATATCAAGGAAACGCCCCGCGACCAGCGAAATTTTATCGGCGACCTGTTTGGCCTCATGCTCCCCCGAGACCCGGTTAATCACTAACCGAAACGGCACTTCCGTCTCCATACCGTGTACGACCTTTATCAAAGCATACGCGTCCGTGATCGAGGTCGGCTCCGGCGTTGTGACAACCAGGCACTCATCGGCCGCGGTGATGAACTTGAGCGTTTCTTTAGACAATCCAGCTCCGGTATCAAAGAGGATAAAATCCATCTCCTCTGAGATCATCTCAATCTGTGACGTAAAATAATTCAGATCGCCTTCGGATAACGAGAAGAGATCAGCTAGTCCAGAGCCACCCGCAATAAAAGGTAAAGCATGCGAGCCCAGCTCCACGATTTCCGTTATATCCTTCTCTCCCTTTAACAAGTGATACAAATTGTATCTCGGTCTGACGCCCATCAAGACGTCGATATTCGCCATGCCAATATCAGCGTCGAAGAGCAATACTTTGCGTCCCAAAGACTTTAGAGCTAAGGCAAAATTTAAGGTAAAGTTGGATTTGCCTACACCTCCCTTGCCGCTGCTAACGGTTAGAATCCTGGCGGATCCTTTGCGGACTTTTGAATCTGTTGAGCCTACGTGTGACGATACCAGTTGTCTGAGTGCTTGGGCCTGGTCGCTCATGGCTTCCATTCTCCCAGCAGAATTTGAACCAGCAGCTCTCCGTCAGCCTGCAGCAAATCATCCGGTACATTTTGACCGTTGGTCAGGAATGACAATTTCAGAGGGTACTCATTTAACAGGTTATAAATCGAGCCTACTGTTTCCGTTTCATCCAGTTTCGTAAAAATCACCTTATCCAAGTTGTATTTGCTAAAATGCTCGGTGATCCGTTTCATATCCTGTGTTTTGGAGGTCAAGCTCAGGACGAGATACGTCTCGCTGACATCCGATGGCGCAAGCAAACTATGTAACTCCGCCACGAATAGTTCATTCAGATAGTTCCTTCCTGCGGTGTCCATCAGGATCAGGTCGCAGTGCTCCAACCGTTGCATCGCGCGGGGTACATCACCGGGAGACTGCACAATCTCAAGTGGAACATTTAAGATAGAAGCGTAGGTTCGCAGTTGCTCGATGGCCGAAATCCGGTAGGTGTCCGCTGTGATGAACCCCACCTTCTTGTGTAAGCGGAAGATTTGGTCGGCAGCGAGCTTGGCAATGGTAGTCGTTTTCCCCACACCTGTAGGTCCTGCGATGTAAACGATTCTCGTGTTATCGCCAATTCCCATTCCGATGCGGTCATTCAAAAAGTCGCTGACAATTGCGCTAAGCTTCGCTCCTATTTCTTCATCGCTTAAGGTCTTGCCAGAGCTTAGCCAGGCTTCATAGATCTCTTCGATCCACTTCTCTGCGAGCTCCAAACTCACTTCCTGGTTTATAAGCTGCTGTTGAAAGGCTTGCAAACTTGCTGGCATCTCGCGGCTGTCGCCTTGCTTCTTGGCCAGCTGGCTGATCCACATCTTCATTTGCCGGACCTCTTCAAGCAAGTGCTCTTCCTTCGTCGAATCATGTATTGGCAGAGCCGAGGTGGGTTCCTGTGCGACAGCCTTCTGAATTGCAGCCTCCAACCGGGCTGACGTCGGATTCGGCGCAGTCTCTACTGGAGTTTGGCGCATTTCCGGTACGTCAGCTTGCGGCTTCGTTACGGGAGGAATCGGGGTGATGATCGGCTCCTCCCTCTCTTGTAAACCAATTGCTGTCAATGTGGAGGATGTTGCCGCAACTTGAGAAGAAGCCGCTGGCTGTGCCAACTGCGACGTCTTCCGATAAGCCTCCGGTACGGCTTGCCGAGCGACCGGGGCGGGTGCCTGCGGCTTAACCGGGGGAACCGACATGGCGGCCGATTTTCCCTTCGGTACAGGCGCCGCGTTCCCTTCCGTAGCGGCGATCACCTCAATCTTCTTCTTCTGGAACATGCCGAGGAAACCGCCAATCTTCATCTCTTTCGTACTCAAGATGACGGCATCCGCTCCTAGTTCGCTGCGGATCTTCAACATGGCGTCAGGCATTGTGTCGACGATATACCGTTTCACTCTCATAAATTCACCACCCCGACACTTTGAATTTCAACATTCGGTTCCAGCTCGCTGTAGGATAATACGGGAATATCCTGCATGCTACGCTCGATGACCTGCCGCAAATACATCCGGATTGTCGGCGAGGTGAGCAGAATTGGCTGATGGCCCGTTTGCACCAAACGGTTGATTTGCTCCGTTAGCTTCTGGAACACCGTTTGCGTTGACGCCGGATCCAGCGCCAGATAGCTACCCTGTTCCGTCTGCTGTACGCTTTCGGCGATCTTCTTCTCTAGAGTAGGTCCTACGGTGATGACGCGCATCGTTTCACCCGGTTGGGTAAACTGCTGCGTAATTTGTCTAGAGAGCGCCTGTCTGACATATTCGGTCAGCACTTCTGGATCCTTCGTATAAGTTCCGTAATCCGCCAGCGTCTCGAAAATCGTCACCATGTCGCGAATCGAAATCTTCTCTTTCAACAATTTGGCCAGTACCTTCTGCACATCACCAATCGACAATACCGACGGAATTAACTCGTCGACAAGAACAGCGTAGTTCTCCTTAAGATTGTCGACCAGGGCCTTGGTCTCTTGACGACCAAGCAGCTCATGCGCATGTTTCTTGATCAATTCCGTCAAATGGGTGGCCACCACGGATGGCGGATCAACCACGGTATAACCGGACAATTCCGCCCGATCCTTGGTTGTTTCGTCGATCCAAAGGGCTGGCAGACCAAACGCAGGTTCGCGGGTCTCGATACCTGTTATCGTATCGTCATCCATCCCTGGACTCATGGCCAAATAGTGATTAAGTAATAATTCACCGCCGCCTACGACATTCCCTTTAATTTTGATGACATATTCATTCGGTTTTAGTTGAATATTGTCGCGAATTCGGATGACCGGAACGACCAGACCTAACTCAAGGGCACATTGGCGTCGAATCATGATGATTCGGTCCAGTAAGTCGCCGCCTTGCCCGGTATCCGCCAGCGGTATAAGTCCGTATCCGAATTCGAATTCGATAGGATCTACCTGCAGCAAATTAATAACACTCTCGGGGCTGCGTACCTCTTCGATTTGCTGCTCCTCCTCTTGTTGTTCCTGCTCAATTTGCCGGCGGTCCATATTTTTCTGCATCTTGAGGGCCGCAAAAATCATTAATCCGGCAAAGGGATAAGTTGTCCAAATCCCGATTGGCGTAAACGTCCCGAGCAGGCCAATGGTCCCGGCTACGATATAAAGCAGCTTCGGATACGTAAACAGCTGCCCCGTAATATCGTCCGCCAGATTCCCTTCCGAGGAAGCACGTGTTACGATCAAACCCGCCGCCGTAGAAATCAGCAATGCCGGAATCTGACTGACTAAACCGTCCCCGATCGTCAGAAGCGAGTAGGTCGAAAGGGCTTCCGCAAACGGCATGCCGTGGATCGTCATCCCGATAATAAAGCCCCCGATCAGGTTGATCAGGAGGATGATGATGCTCGCAATGGCATCCCCTTTTACGAATTTACTCGCACCGTCCATCGCGCCGTAGAAATCGGCTTCCCGTTCAATTTTGGTGCGGCGCTCACGCGCTTGCTGCTCGTTAATGAGTCCCGCGTTCAAATCGGCATCGATACTCATTTGTTTCCCTGGCATCGCATCGAGCGTAAACCGCGCTGCAACCTCGGCCACGCGTTCCGAGCCTTTGGTAATAACGATAAACTGAACGACTACGAGAATCAGGAAGACGACAAAACCGACAACGGGTTCCCCGTGAGAAACCCATGAACCGAAGGTGGCCACCACGTGGCCGGCTTTGGCCTGTCCCAGAATCAGCTTGGTGGTCGACACGTTTAACGCCAAACGGAATAAGGTCGTGATCAGCAGCATTGCCGGAAAGATCGAAAACTGCAGGGCTTCCTTGGTGTTCATCGAAACAAGCAAAATAATCAGTGCTAACGAAATATTGATAATCAGCAAAATATCCAGCAGCCAAGTCGGGATCGGAACGATCATCAGCAAGACGATGCCAATTATGCCAACCAGAACAAATAGGTCTTTAAATTTCTTCACGTTAGTTCCCCTCCGATCCCATTATGATTTGGCTCTGCCTTTGATCCGGTATACGTAAGCCAACACTTCGGCGACAGCTTGAAACAAATCCGCGGGAATCGTATCCCCGATTTCGGTTCGTTGAAACAACGCCCGTGCCAGCGGCTTATTTTCCATTGTAATTACGCCATGTTCCTTGGCGATTTCTCTAATGCGGAGCGCCACATAGTCTTGCCCTTTGGCGATGACCTGCGGGGCATCCATTGCGGATCCATCGTACTTCAAAGCAACCGCGAAATGCGTCGGGTTGGTGATGATCACGTCGGCTTTCGGCACTTCCTGCATCATCCGCTGCAGTGCCATTCGCCGCTGACGTTCCCGAATTTTCCCTTTAATGATCGGATCGCCTTCCATTTTCTTGTATTCATCCTTAATGTCCTGTTTGGACATTTTTAGGTTCTTCTCATGTTCATACCGTTGATACAAATAATCCAGGGCTGCGAGTACAATTAAGGCAGCTGCGATTTTGATCCCCAAATTCATCGTCAACTGGGCGGTAAAATGAAACGTATCATCCACCGACAAATGCCCCAGAGCGGATAAACTTCCACGGTATCCCCAAATCGTTGAATAGACAAGATATCCAATAATCAGCAACTTGAACAGCGTCTTGAGAAATTCGACCATTGATCGCATCGAAAAGATGTTTTTAAAGCCTTTGATCGGATCTAGCTTACTGAACTTCATTTTGAGCGGCTCTCCAATAAACAGGAAACCGATCTGTGCATAGTTCGCAACAACAGCCACTACCACAACGACCAAGAAAATTGGAGCCAGCAGCAATAGCACTTGTACCGCGTAATCCCCCATCATGGTCATCACGTTGGTTTGCGTTACGTTCATCGACAATCGGTTATAGAACACATCGACGAACAGGCTGACCAACCGTTCCTTGATATAACCGCCGAAGGCTGTCAGACATAAAAAACCAGCCATCAGAAGTAAGGCCCCGGACAGCTCCTGGCTTTTAGCCACTTGACCTTTCTTACGGGCGTCCTGACGTTTTTTCGGAGTCGCTTTTTCCGTCTTTTCACCGGCGAACAGCTGCAGATCAAGCGAATACCGATATGACATAGCGATCCTCCATCCTACTTCGGCCTTTGTCCGATCGCACCGAGCAGATCATGCAGCGCACGGAACAACACCTCGAACAAAGATTGAAACGCAACGATAAATCCAGGTACCAGTACCAACAAGACAAGTAAACCTACAATGATCTTCACCGGAATTCCGATGACAAAAATATTGAATTGCGGAGCCGTTCGAGCCAAAAACCCTAACGCTACGTCGGTAACAAATAAGGCCACCACAAGTGGAGCGGACATTTGGAATGCCAACAAAAACGCCTGGCTGAAGGTTTGAACGAGAAATTCGGGCAAATCCCCATTGTAAATTTGTTGGAACAGATCATTCGACAAGGGGATCCAGTTATAACTTCGTATGACAGCATCCAGCAAATAGTGATGTCCGTTCATGCTAAGGAACATCAACGTAGCAATGATGTACTTCAGGTTTCCTAGAACAGGCGCCGCTGCTCCGGTCATGGGGTCGATCACATTCGCAATCCCGAAGCCGATTTGAATGTCAATAAAGGACCCGGCCATTTGAATGACTGAAAAGATTAAATTCGCGACATATCCCATCAGCAGACCGACCAGCACCTCACGTAAAATGAACAACACGTACCCCAAATCGTTAGGCAACGCTTGATTCGGACCAATCGTCAACAGAATGACAACCGCAATCATTCCTGAGAAACCAACCTTAAATGTATTCGGCACCGTTCGAGATGAAAATATCGGTGAAACTACAAAAAAGGCTGTCATTCGACAAAAAATAAGCATAAAAGTAGAAATTCCGTGCAATAAAGTATCCATAAATAAGACGACCTAACCGATATAACTAGATAGGTTATTTAGAATTCCATAAGTAAAGTCCACCAGCGTTGTTAAAATCCAAGGACCAAACAACAGTAAAGCGACTAAAACCGCAACGATTTTGGGAACGAAGGCAAGCGTTTGCTCCTGAATTTGGGTCGTCGCTTGAAAAATACTCACCAAGAGCCCCACCACGAGACCGATCAACAACATCGGCGCGCTGACCTTCAACACGGTGTAAACGGCTTGTCCGGCCAAACCGATAATAAATTCCGAACTCATAAACCGCTTTCTCCTTCCCTGAATCTGAACCGATTCCCTTATTCCTAGGTGTTAAAACTGACTAACAGTGATTTGACGATCAAATACCAGCCATCCACCAGCACGAACAATAAGATCTTAAACGGCAGTGAGATCATGACGGGTGGTAGCATCATCATCCCCATCGCCATGAGCACGCTGGAAACAACGATATCGATAATCAGAAATGGGATGAAAATCATAAAGCCCATTTGAAACGCCGTTTTAAGTTCGCTGATGGCAAAAGCGGGCACCATGACCGAAAGTGGAATGTCCTCGTAGCTTTTAGGCTTTTCCATTTTGGTATAACCCATAAACAGCTGAAGGTCTTTGGTTCTCGTATGCGAGTACATGAACTTCTTCATCGGAACCGCGGCTTTATCCAAAGCTTCGGATTGGGTGATTTCCCCTTTGATATAAGGCTGAACCGCTACCTCGTTGACGGTAGAGAGCGTTGGGCTCATTACAAATAACGTTAGGAACAAAGCTAGTCCAATCAGCACCTGGTTCGGGGGCATTTGCTGTGTTCCTAAGGAGGTGCGGACAAACCCCAAAACGACGACGATTCGGGTAAAACTTGTCATTAGCACTAGAATTGCCGGCGCTATGCTCAGTACCGTGATCAGTAAGATGATCGACAACGAGCTGGTACCTGACGCTCCGCCCGAGCTTGAATTTCCGATTTGAATTCCGATGTTCGGAATCGGGTCCACCGGTTCGGCCGATGCGATGGAGACCGCAAATAGGCTCCATAACGTCAGCATCAAGCTGACAATCAACAATTTTCTCTTCATGAATCCCTCGACCGATCTGTAGATTGTTCTTCCGGATCCTGCAATAATTCCTCCATTTGCCGTTTCCGGTCCGGCATCTTCCGCAGTTGCGATTGAAACACCTCATGGAATGCGACTCCGTCAAGTCCCTCTTCCTCTCGAGGTGGTTCTTTGCGAAAACGGGAGATCAAGCCGGATAAAGTCGACGACAATCCGGCAAATTCCGCTCCTTCTTCTTCGAAGGCATTCACCAGCAAGGCTACCTCGTCCGGCCCGGATATTTTATCCACCAGGGAAATATCCTCACCGACACCGACAAGATAGATACTCCCCCCGATTTCAATCACTTGCAGGGATTTGTTCGGTCCGAGGCCAATGGCTCCCAAAGTACGAATCGCGCGGCTTTGGGACAAATACCGGTTCCTTTTGCCAAGAAAACGAACCAGTAAGACGATTAAAGCAATGATTAGGCCAAGCACCACGATGACGGTAAACAAGTTCCCCCAAAGGTTGACGTCCCCAGAATTAAACTCCTGAGAATTATTCATCGCTTACCCTACACTCCAAGCGTCTTGTTGATCGCTTCGATCACTCGGTCGGATTGGAAAGGCTTCACGATAAAGTCCTTTGCTCCGGCTTGAATCGCATCGATAACCATCGCTTGTTGTCCCATCGCGGAACACATAATCACTCTCGCGTTCGGGTCCAGCTTCTTGATCTCTTTCAACGCGGCAATGCCGTCCATTTCAGGCATCGTAATATCCATTGTGATCAGATCCGGGCGAAGCTCTTTAAATTTCTCGATCGCTTGTGCTCCGTCCTGCGCTTCACCCACGACTTCAAACCCGTTTTTCGTCAAGATGTCCCGGATCATCATTCTCATAAATGCTGCGTCGTCTACGATAAGAATTCGGTTAGCCATTGATATAAAATCCTCCCTAAACTTCTACTATTGTAATTTTTGAATGCGGTCCCACTGGCTTACGATATCCGTGACGCGTACGCCGAAGTTTTCGTCAATGACGACAACCTCGCCCTTAGCGATCAGTTTGTTATTCACCAGAATATCCACGGGCTCACCGGCGAGCTTGTCCAGCTCGATAATGGAGCCTTGGGATAACTCCAGGATATCTTTGATTTGCCGTTGGGTCCTACCTAATTCTACGGTGACTTTAAGGGGTATGTCCATCAGTAAGTTTAAATTATTTTCGTCCACATGACCAAAGGATGGATTTCCGAGATTGGCGAACTGTACAGGCTGCACATTCAAATTACGTCCTGGTGCTGTACCATAGTGATGCGGTTCGCTATAAGGCTGACCTTGAGGCGGATATCCATAAGGCGCCGGTTGCCCGTAACCATATCCCTCTTGCATTGGCGGTTGCTGCATCGGCTGAGAAGGTGCCGGAGGCTGATGGTAAACTGGCGCCTGGGGTGCAGGCTCAGCTGGCGGCGCTGGCGGCGCGGCTGCTGCAGCAGTTTCCTTCGCGCCTGTATTGGGTTCCGAAGACGAACCGCTAATCAGGCTGTCCACCATCTCTTTAGCAAACTTAACCGTGAGCAGCTGCATAATCGTGGAGTCGATCAAATCTCCGATCGTTAAACGGAAGGAAATCTTGATGAGCGGATCCGCTTCCGGCAAGCTGTTCAGTCCATGCCCGTCAGACATATTCAGGATATCGATACCTGGCGGCGAGATATTGACGAACCGGTTAAAAATCGTGGACATCGACGTCGCCGACGAGCCCATCATTTGGTTCATAGCTTCCTGTACCGCACTAATATGAATTTCGTTTAATTCTCCCTCTTCGGGATTTCCTTCGCCGCCAAGCATCAAGTCCGCAATGACTTGGGCATCTCTCGTCTTGATGACTAACGAGTTCATCCCTTCAAATCCGTCCACATATTCCACATGGATGGCCACATGCGGCTTAGGAAACTCGGCTTCAAATTGGGCCCGCGTAATGACGGAGACCTTTGGCGTTGTGATATCCACTTTTTTGTTCAAGAGAGTGGATAGCGCCGTAGCCGCACTGCCAAACGTGATGTTCCCGATTTCTCCCAAAGCGTCCTGCTCCAAAGGCGTCAGTACATCGTTAATGGTCGGCTCTTGAGCCGTATCCTGATTGGCTTGCTTTAACAAAGCGTCTATCTCTTCCTGGGACAAGTAATCATTGCTCGTCAAGTTCCTCAACTCCTTCGCTGACAATTTCATCAATCTGGATCGCAATCCGATCTTTGATCGTTCCGGGGCTTCCGATATATTTCAATCTGTCCCCTACGCGGATTTGCAGTCCTTCTTGAACGGGTTTGTTTAATGAGATCACGTCACCGGCGGACAAACCCAGGAATTCGCGGATGGTGATCTGCGATTCACCCAGCTCCGCAATGATCGGCAGCTTGGCTTTGTTCACCCGGTTACGGAGCGCATCGACCTCTTCAGGAGCACGCGACTTCTTCTGGGAGACAAACCAGTGGTGAACCGAAAGCTTAGGCATAATCGGTTCGATAACGACATGTGGAATACATAAGTTAATCATTCCTGACGTATCCCCGATTTTTGTGCTAAGCGAAATCAGTGCAATCGTTTCATTCGGCGATACGATTTGCATAAATTGAGGATTGGTTTCCAGCCCCTCCATTCGCGGGTTAATATCCACGATGGTCTTCCAGGCTTCCTGCAAGCTTTCGAAGGCTCGGCTAAATATCCGCTCCATGATGATGGTTTCGATCTCCGTTAGCGCTCCGATTTTCGAAGGTGCTGCTCCTAGGCCGCCCAATAGCCGGTCCAGCATGGCAAAAGCGACGTTGGGATGCACCTCTAGCACCATTCTTCCTTCAAGCGGTTCCGCTTCAAAAATGTTCAGAATCGTCATTTTCGGAATGGAGCGAATAAATTCGTCGTAAGGAAGCTGCTCAACCTGTACTACGTTGATTTGCACGAACGTGCGCAGCTGAGCTGAAAAATAGGTGGTGAGATAACGGGCAAAGTTCTCATGAATCCGGGTCAAACTCCGAATATGATCTTTGGAGAATCTCACCGCTCTCTTAAAATCATAAGAGCGGATCTTCTTCTGCGTCTCTTCCTTTTTCAGTTCCTCGGCGTCCATTTCGCCCGACGATAACGCAGCAAGCAGCGCATCGATCTCGTTCTGCGACAACACATCAACCAAACATCTCACCCCCTTAGAAAAATCCGTATTCGTTCGATATTAATTAGATTGTCGTCATGATGAAGTCGGTAATATCGATTTGAATCAATTTCCCTTCTGGCAGTGATTTGTTGATCAGGTTGAGCAATTTGGAGCTTAGATTGTCTTTCCCCAAAGCACCTGTCAATTCCTCCGGCTTGGTATCCGCCAACGTTTTAATGATAATGGGTTTAATTTTGTAGTCCTTGATTTTGTCGAAAGCTTCCTTGGAAACCTCATTATCCAATTGGAAAGCAAAATCGATCACCACAACGTAATCCGGCTCGGACAAATTGGTTTTGATGTCATCGATCGTTGAAGTGACCTTCACGATCTCATCCACCGATAATTTCTCCGGCTCGGCTACGCTATTTACAGCAGCATTTACCTCGGTACCAGGTGCGGGTTTGTTCATTTGATTCACCAGCAGGAAGGCGGCCAATACGATTAAAGTAATTGCAAGCAATATCGTAATGAGCCAAGGCAGCATTTTTTTCATGACCATTCCTCCGTTTGTTGCACTTTAATAGTTGCTGCGTGGATGCCGATCTCCCGATAATACGCTTGGATCATCGCAATGACCTCGGCCGCCTTCTCCAGCACGATAATACGCTTCCCTGTGATCAGGGTGACGTAAGTATCCGGTGTTTCTTCTACAGTCTCGATCATGATGGCGTTCAGCCACATCTGAGAACCGTTTAAGCGAGTTACAGAAATCATGATTTCCCTCCTAAGCGATCAAGGAAGCGGGGGGAACAGCCAGGGAAAGGGTTACCTTTCCCCGGCTACCCTTCGCTTAACGTTTCAGATTCACAACTTCCTGAAGCACTTCGTCAGAGGTGGTGATGATCCGCGAGTTGGCTTGGAAGCCCCGCTGAGCTACGATCATTTCAGTGAATTCGCCCGTTAGATCCACGTTGGACATCTCCAACTGACCGGATACGAGAGCGCCGGTCCCGGCTTCCGCATTATTCGGGGTCGTATAAGCCAATTCCCCATCTGCCACCGCATTCAGGGAGACCCGGTAAAGGTTGCCTCCAACCTTTTCCAAGCCTTCCGGGTTAGTGACTCTAGCCACCCCGATGATGGCTCCTGGCTCTGTACCACCTTCGGCGTTTTTCAACATCATCGTTCCATCAGAAGCGATCGTAAAGGCGGTTACCGCTTCAAAATCGATCGGCTCAATCACATCACCGTCGCTGTTACATACTAGCAACCCGTCAGAAGTGACCAACTGGCCTGCTGCATCCAAATGAAAGTCCCCCGCACGAGTCAGGAAAGGCACCTCTTGATCCGCCGTCAGCTTCACAAGGAAGAATCCGTCACCATCAATCCGCAAATCCAGCGGATTGTTCGTCGTCATCGCGCTGCCGCCGGTATGTAACGTATCGATGGAGCCGATGGATACCCCCAAACCGATTTGTTTGGCGTTGACGCCACCGGATTCACCGTCAGCCGGGGCGGTAACCCCAGATACTGTCTGGCTCATGATATCTTTAAACATCACGCGTCCAGATTTGAAGCCTACCGTATTTACGTTCGCAATATTATTGCCAATGACGTCCAGCTTGGTTTGAAAACCGCGCATCCCGGAAACGCCAGAATACATAGATCTTAACATGTGTTCTCATTCCTCCCAGTGATAAATTTCTTGCTTCGGCCGCTTCAGTCGATCCGCAGCCGATTGGCTCCCGTAACCGGTCCAGCCATATTAAGAGATGATAACCGCGCTGTCGATTTGAGTAAATACATTATCTTTCATGCTGCTTCCATCCATCGCGGTAACAACGGTACGATTATTCACGTTGACGATAAGGGCCATATCTTTCAGCAATATCAGGGAATCCTTCGCTCCCTTTGCTGCAGCACTATCTATTGCGGATTCGATCTTATTCAGCTGTTCTGGCTGCAGTTCAATTCCCCGTTGTTCCAACCGTTTCACCGCATGGTTGCTGAAATGGACCAGTCGATCTTCCAGCATTTCCTTGAAATTGGTTCCCGTCGTGTTCGTCGGATTGGTCTTGTTCGGCGTCAGCGCGCTAGGCCCGATTCTTCCCGTATACAGCTGCCCTACCCGGATCGGCTCGTTCATGATGGGTTCGCTCCTAGACCAGCTCCATCGGTTTCTTCGGCAGGATCACCAACTTGTTCGATATCGGAGATTTTGATTTCCTTATCTCCCACCTTGACGTAGTGAATACCGTCACGAACAACGATAGAATCCACGATGCCGCTTTCCTTCTCAACAACGACTTCGGATTGACCTGTTGAGACATCATAATTCCCTGTCTTCGTCGAGCTGACCCAAGTGACCTGTTTCCCGATTAGTCCGGAATCATTACCTAAGGACCGGCCTAAAGCGGAAAGTTGTTCGGAAATATTGGTCAACTGCTCCACCGAGGAAAACTGAGCCATTTGAGCGACCATTTGTGTGTTGTCCATCGGGGACAAGGGATCTTGATTTTGCATTTGGGCCATCATCAGTTTTAAAAAAGCATCTTTGCCCATTTCGTTCGTTTTCGTGCTTGCCTTCTGAACATTATTCTGCGAGTAATTCGGCCACATCACAGAAGGTGAATACGTATCAGCCACGGAGGTACCTCCTTTCTGCTATTTAGGCTCTGGCGACAAAGGAACTGCCGTAGTTCTGTTCCTTGGCTCTAACCTCGGCGACCCACTCATTCCATTCCTCATTTATATCGTGAATGGCCAGGGTATCGTCCTCCACCAATGGACGGCGTTTTTCACTTTGCTGTTGCCCCGCTCCACTGCCGGATTGCCGACCATCATGGTACATATGGGACGACAATGACGTGTTTTGCGTAACTTCCAATTTGTTCACCTGAAGACCCTGGGACTGAAGCGCCGTTCTCAGTTGCGCCATTTGCTGCTCCAACGATTCCTTGGCAAAAGCGTGCTCCGTCATGAATTGAGCGGTTAGCTGTCCGTTTTGCATTGTAATTCGCACGTCAACTTGTCCCAAATGCTCTGGGTAAAGCGAAATTTTCGCCTCAGACACGCCTTTCAAATTCACGATATCCAGCTTGCTAACCAGGAATCCGCTCATTTCCTTAGCGAATTGCTCAACTGGAACTGGTCTAGCTACATGTTTTGTGGTGATAATGCCGCTATCCCGAATCGCAAGTTGTCCAGCTGTCACGATTTGTCCCGTTGGTACGGAATCCTCTTGTTCACTAGGTGCGACTGTTAAGCCGTCTACGGCCGTATCGCTCTCATGCACCGAGCTAAAGGCGTGAACCGCAGCCGTGTTGATCCCTGTTTTAGTGCTGTGTTGAGCTGTTTGTGGATTCCCTTGGTTCAGCGTATCGCCGTTTTGGCCAAAGCTGCCTTGCGGATTAGCTCCATTGCCTTGATCTGCCATAAGGACTCGTGGGTGTAATCCTCCAACCGATTCGGTTCCTTTCCCGCCATTCAGCTTCGTTTCGACAGTTTCGGGCAGTGAATCCAGCACCCCTTGCAGCATATCCAGCATAGCTCCGGCTTGCTCTTGTGCACTCGCTGTTAACTTAGCGGCATCCGCATTCGATCCCGCAGCTGCCAACAATTGCACTAATGCATCCTGTACTGCAAAACGCATCGTCTCTGGTTGCTGCGCCAGCGTCGGCAGCACATTAGTTTCCTCAGCCACCGTTCCCGCCATTTGAGGTGTGTTCGTCTGCTGCAATAAGGTTTGCACATTTTGCAGCCAGCCTTGCAGTGCCGCCATCAACGAAGGGTCCGCTTGAAGCGCTTCGTCCAGTTTAGGCAACTGCTGCAGCAAGCCTTCAATCATGGCCGCCAGCGTACTGTCCGTTGCATCGGTAGGCACAGCATCTGCACCCTTCTGTACTCCAACCAAGGTCAAGAGCTGGGCAGAAGTTTGTCCTTCCTGCGGCTGGGCGTTGCCGAGAAGCATGGAGAGAAGTTTCTGATCAAAGGACAATGCCGCATTGGGGCTTGCTTCTGTTTTACCTGTCGCTCCATACCATAACGACTGAACAGATCCCGCTTTATTTCCATTTACTTGGGTTACGGTTTGATTCATCTTGTTCTCACCTCCTTTCAAGGGAACTTTCCTGTCCGCATTTACTTGCTTACCAGCTGATTCAAGATCTTCACCGATGTCTTCTCATCAGCCTTCGCCATTTCTGCCAAAATTTTCGATCGAGTGGCTCCGTTTACCGATTTCATGATCTTAAGTCCCTTTTCCGGACTCAGCTTATACGTTTGAAGGATGAGTTTAGCGGCATCTGCCGCAGCCATCGATGAGAATGTCTGACTAAGCTCCGCATCATCCAAACCTGTTCCTGTTGTAGTAGCGGCTGCATCCGCGGCCGATTCCATCTTCAGTCTGGACTGCAATGCGGCGATTGCCAAATCCTCAGACGTATTGACATCCTTTAGCTTTATCGAAATATCGGCTGCTTTCTGCGGATCCATCTTTTCCAAAATGGCCACTTTACTCTCATTCCCCATCACACTCAGCATTTGCAGCGTCTCTTCCGTAGACAGCTTATCGAAGATCGCCGCCGCTTTGCTCGGGCTCATTTCCGCATAAAGATTGGCCAGCTTCTTAACTTCCTTCAGGTAGGCTTCCGCTTCCTCCGATTGCTGTTGGTCCTTCTCCTGCTGTTGAACGCTGGTAAGCTGATCCTGCAGTTCCTTGACCTTCTCTTGCTGCTGAGCTGCTTCTTGATTCGCCGTTTGCAGTTCTGCCTGCTGCTTGGCAAGCTGATCCTTGAGCTCTTTCACGGTGGCGTCAGTACTCTCCTGCTGTTTCTGTTCTTCCTCCTCGACTTGCTTCATCTCGCCTTCGGGGGGTTCAGGATCCGGGACCAGGTTCTTCACAACGGGAATCCGGTTTCCTAAATCGAACAGCGTATTACGGAAGTCTATGTTGAATAATGTTAATAGAACGCCTAACAGCACTACTGTAAAAAGAATAGGGGTCATAAAGAATAGAAAACGCGAAAATCCGCCCCCCGATTCTTCTTCCAATTCCTCATCAAGCACTGTTTTTGCCATCTCTTTCCCTCCTTCGAACAACCGTATGGGCGCCCGCCTTCTTTATCGGGCTCTCATGGCGAACCGGACCGTGGCCATTTCATCCAGCTCGTTTTGTTCCCGAAGAAGCATATCGTGCTGAAATTTGTCCATGGCTTTCTCTTTCGCTTTAAGCCATACCTTCTCGTCCAGCATTTTTCCCTTTAATACCATCTTCTTGTGTTCTACCTTCTGTTCAGCTACGCGAATGTCGGATAACTTTCGTTCGATCGCTTTGTCGATGAAGCCCATATATCGTTGAAGTTCCTGCAGTTTGATCATGGAGGCTGTATTCTCTGCTTCGACTGCGATCACCGCAGCGATACTGGCTTTCTCCTCCAATAACTGCTCCAGCGAACGTTGTTCCGACTGCAGCTCGCCAACGGCAGCGGACAACATCCACTCGGCCTGCGTCTTTTCGTTGGATTTCAAATCTACTACTTTTTGATAGACGTAACGGAACTTCATGCTTTACGTTTCATCTCCTTGCGAATTCGGAAATTAGCCGTTCCTGAACTTCGGTGAGCTTCACTTTCTCGTTGACCTTCTGTTTCGTAAAGTTCCATATCTCTTGGATCGCGCCGATCGCTTCATCGATGTCCACGTTAGAGCCCGGTTGATACGCACCGATATTAATCAAATCCTCAGAATCCTTATAAACGGCCATCAACCGCTTCAGATTCTCGGCCGCTTCATTTTGCTCATCCGTCACGATATCCTTCATCACCCGGCTAATGCTGGCCAGAATATCAATCGCGGGAAAATGTCCTTTATTCGCGATCCCGCGATTCAGGACGATATGCCCATCCAAAATGCCTCGGACGGCGTCGGCAATCGGTTCATTCATATCATCACCGTCAACCAGCACGGTGTAGAAAGCGGTAATCGAGCCAGCTGGTCCAGTCCCTGCACGCTCCATCAGCTTCGGTAAGGCAGCGAAGACGGAAGGCGTATATCCGCGCATGGCGGGCGGTTCTCCAACCGCTAATCCCACCTCGCGCAGCGCCATTGCATAACGGGTGACGGAATCCATCATCAGCATGACGTTAAGACCACGATCGCGGAAGTACTCAGCGATTGTCGTTGCAATCAATGCCCCCTTCATCCGGATCAATGCCGGTTGATCGGAGGTGGCTACGACAACAACAGAACGTTCCAAGCCTTCGGGTCCGAGGTCCCGTTCAATGAAATCAAGCACTTCACGTCCCCGTTCTCCGACAAGCGCGATCACGTTAACGTCCGCCGAAGTGTTACGGGCGATCATGCCCATCAACGTACTCTTCCCGACCCCCGAGCCGGCGAAGATCCCGACCCGCTGGCCTTTGCCGATCGTTAACAGACCATCGATGGCTCGCACCCCGATGCCAATTGGTTCGGCAACTCGCGGACGATTCAACGGATTCATCGGCTTATTGTAGGTTGAATAATGGCCCATCCGCGAAGGCAACAATGACCCGTCCAGCGGTTGGCCCAAGCCATCCAGCACCTTGCCGAGCAACTCGGATCCTACCTGAACGGTCAGCGGCTTCCCCGTCCCGACGACATCACACCCGGGACCAATCGCTTGCAGCTCTCCAAGCGGCATGAGCAGCACCTTGTTATCACGAAACCCAACTACTTCGGCCTGAAGGGGTTGCGCGGCCTTACTGGGATAGATATAACACAGATCGCCAATACTGGCGTCCGGGCCTTCGGATTCCACCATCAACCCGATGACTTGCGTCACTTTCCCATTGATTCGGATCGGATCAAGCTGCCTTAGGTGATCGATATAACGTTCAGCATTCAACATCGTCATTCGCTTGACCCCGCTCCTCTGTTTGCAGAGAAACCCGCAATAGTTCTTTTTTAATCTCCGACAACTGGGTGTCGATTCTGGCGTCAACGCTACCGAAGGAGGAGCGAATAACGCAGCCGCGATCCTTTACAGTTGGATCCGGCAAGATCTGAAGCTCAGCCTGCGAATCGATGGCAAGGCTCAGTTCTTCCCGGGCCGCCTGAACGAAGGCAAAATCGCTAGGCGAAACGCACAACGTCAAGATTCCCTGCTCGCGTTTGCGAGCTAGGCTCTTCTTGATCAGGTCCATTGCATAATTTGGCTCCAACTCAAGCTGCTTGTCGATGATTTTCTCGGCAATTGCGCAGCTTAATTCGACCACAAACGGCTCCGCTTCCTGAATGATGCGTTCTTTCTCGACATAGGCTTGTTGCAGCACCGAACCGGCTTCGTTCATCATCTCGTCGATTCGTAACCGCATCGTTTCTTCGGCTTGTGTCTTCCCTTCCTCATAACCCTGGCTGAAGCCCTCGGCCTTCAAAGCCTCGATCATATGCTCATCCTGTTCACGACGCTCCTGCCACCAGGCTTCGATTTGCTCGCGGGCTTCGGCTAACATGCGTTCCGCTTGCTCCGCCCCCTCTCTGACCTGGCGTTCGGCAAACTCCTTGGCATCGGTCAGCATTTGCCGTCTAGTTTCCTCTGCGGCAAGATCCTCAACAGAGGGACTAGGAACGGTGGATTTCTCGATTTCAGTTGAAGATGCGTCCTCAGAAGACGTATGAACTTTGGCTAGATTCAATTGTTTTAAGATTTCGACCGGTACGTATTGAGACACCTTGATCAAATTAGACAATGATGTCATCTCCTCCGCCGCGGGCGATAATGATCTCACCAGCTTCTTCCAGTCTGCGGATCGTGGCTACGATGCGAGTTTGTGCTTCTTCCACATCACGCAGCCGCACAGGTCCCATGAATTCCATTTCTTCCTTGAATGTCTCGGACATCCGCTTCGACATGTTGCGGAAGACCGCTTCGCGAACTTCTTCGCTGGCCACTTTGAGGGCCAACTGTAAGTCGGCGTTCTCGATATCGCGGATAATCCGTTGGATCGAACGATTGTCGATGTTGACGATATCCTCGAAGACGAACATCCGTTTTTTGATTTCTTCGGCCAGTTCGGGATCCTGGATTTCCAGCGAATCGAGGATGGTTCTTTCCGTTCCCCGGTCGACCCCATTCAAGATCTGTACGATGGACTCGATACCGCCTGCGCTGGTGTAATCCTGGGTTACCGTTGCGGAGAGCTTCTGCTCCAGCACACGTTCGACCTGAGAGATGACCTCCGGCGACGTACTGTCCATGACCGCGATTCTTCTGGCAACCTCCGCTTGTTTCTCCTGCGGGAGCGAAGACAGGATCGCGGCCGCTTGATCGAATTGCAAGTAGGACAAAACCAAAGCGATCGTTTGTGCGTTTTCGTTCTGGATAAAGTTAAGAATTTGATTCGGATCCGCTTTGCGGGCGAAATCAAATGGCCGAACCTGCAACGTTGCCGTCAGGCGGTTGATGATATCCACCGCCTTCGATTGCCCCAATGCTTTCTCCAGAATTTCCTTGGCGTAATTAATACCGCCCTGGGTGATATATTCCTGCGCCAGACAGATCTGATGGAATTCAGCCATGATCATTTCTTTTTCCGTGCTATCTACTTTGCGGACGTTAGCGATCTCCAGCGTAAGTTGCTCGATTTCATCGTCGCGCAGGTGCTTGAAAATTTGCGCAGACACTTCGGGTCCTAATGTAATCAACAATATAGCGGCCTTCTGTTTCCCGCTTAACCCCGGGGTCGATGTTTTTGACAATGCGTTCACCTCTATTCATCAGCCAGCCAGGTGCGAAGCAAGTTAACGAATTCGTCAGGCTTCTTCTTGGCCAACGTTTCCAGTTGTTTGCGCACTTGGTTTTCATTCGTGACTGTATCCAAATTAATGGACGGGAACTCCGGCGTAAGAGGCAAAGCAAGTTCTTCTTCCTCTTCTGTCGTTTGCTTGCGGCGGCGGAACAAGACGATTCCGAGTCCTGCCAGTGCAAGCAGAGCCGCGCCCCCCACACCCCATACCAACGGGCTCGACAAACTCAAACCGCTGGTTTGGGTAGCGTCCGAATGGAATGGCTGAGACAACACTGAAACTTTTCTCTGCAAATCTTCGTCTGTATAAGTAGTACCCGAATCCGCCAAGTAGGAGCCTACGATGTTTTTTAAGATATTTTCAATCGCGGCTTGGGTATTCTCATCCAGAGTATCTTGACCTACAGGTGGTTCAACAGCAACATTGATGGTTAAATCCTTAATAACGTATGGACTAGCGATAATATCCTTCGTAATCCGATTAACTTCGTAGTTGATCGTCGACGAGCTTTCTTCCGAAGACGATCCCCCATTTGTTTCTGCCGAAGGATAATTGACGACATCTTCTTCACCGGTCCCAGGAACGCCGCTAGATGGACTAGCTGCTCCGGTATAGCTCTTCTGCACTTTTTGAGCGCTGATCTCGATACCTTTCATATTTTCGGTATCCACCGGAGTAACAAGATTATCCTTCTGACTGACCTGGTCGAAATTCAGCTTAGAAGCAACCAGCACCTCAATTTTGTCCGGACCGGTCAAACGGGAGAGAAATTGCTTTACGCTTTGGCGAACATCGCTTTCGAATTTCTTCTGCAGCGCCATGTTCTCCTGAACTGCGGTGGTTAAGGAACCCGTTGCTCCACCTTGTCCACTTGGTAACAATACCGTGTCGTCACTCGACGAGAGCGAGATGTTCTCCACCGGCAAATTTGGAACCGAGGTCTTTACCAAATTAAAGTATCCGTCGACGGCTTCCTGATTAGGCCGGTACCCCGGCTTAAACGAGAGGACGATCGAAGCCGACGCCTTCTCCTGATCCTCCGGGCTGGCGAACACATTCTCCGTCGGAAGGTTGAGAAGCACCTTAGCGTCGTTGATTCCCTGCATGCGCTTCAGCAATTTTTCAACTTCGCCATTGATGGCGGTCTTATACTTCACGCTAAATTCATTGTCGGTCATGCCAATCAGGGAAGAACTCTCATTAAAGGCTTCCAATCCAATGGACCCGTTCTGCACAATCCCTTGCGAGCCAACATCTACCTTGACGCGCGCGGCATCTTTGCTAGGTACCGAAATCGTTGAGCCATCCGGTCCCAGTTTGTAGGGAACCCCGCCGGATTCCAGGTAATTGATAATCCCAGCCGCATCAGTCGAATCCAAGCCCGTAAATGCCACGTCATATTCCGTTTTGGAAAATTGGATCGTTAGCAGGATGATGGCGAGCAATGCAAAAGTTACCGTTGCGATAATAAATGTTTTCTGTTTTTTGCCAAATTGGTTCCAGTACCCTAGCATTCGATCCCGGTACTGTGTAATTCTCTCATTCACAATGTCACCTCATCCGAGCATGTTCAGTCCTTAAATTTGCGTACGCATAATCTCTTGATAAGCTTCTATCACTTTATTCCGGACTTGCGTAGTCAACTGCAAACTTAACAAGGCTTGCTCCGAGGCGATCATCATCTCGTCGGCATTTACTTTTCCTAATAGAAACTGGTTATTAACCTGTTGTGCATTAGTTTCCTGTGCAGCGACCCCGTCCAGCGCATCACTCAAAAAAGAACTGAATTGCTTCATGGATTCCGCAGGCGTGAGATTCTGCGCATTGCCGGATGTTTGCATCCCTGTTACCGGCTTTAAGGAGTCAAAACTCATTCTCTCGATCAACGTGCAACACTCCTAACTACGAATTAAGTAATCTATTTCTAGTTTATTTTCCGATTTGCAAGGCTTTGGTGAACATCGCTTTGCTGGCGTTAATCGCCGTAACGTTAGCTTCATAAGAGCGGGTTGCCGAAATCATATCTACCATTTCTTTTAAAATATCGACATTCGGCATATAGACATACCCTTCACTATCTGCATCAGGGTGTGTCGGGTTGTAAACCGGTTTAAAAGGCGAGGCATCTTCTTGAATTTTCGTGATTTTTACCCCTTGGCTGCTTGAATCCTTGCCCATGGCCGAATTCAAGGCACTATCAAAATCCATTTCTTTAGGTGCCATCACAACCGTCTTGCGCCGGTATGGAACAGCTTTACCGTCTTCAATCCTGGCCCGGGTCGTCTCGGCATTGGCGATGTTGGAGGAAATCACATCCATACGAAGACGTTGTGCGGTTAATGCGGAAGAACTAATCCCAAAACTATCATTAATCTTCAATACCGATTATCTCCCTTCCACAGCAGTACGTTTCATCTTAATCAAATAGTTCATTTGTTCGATATATGCGTTATATCTAAGTTGGTTTTCGGCAAGTTTCGTCATTTCACTGTCGATATCGACGTTATTCTGGTTGTTGTTCATTGCCGTACTTTGATCGGTACTTACTGTTGGTTCAGGAACCTCGTTCGTTGGACCTATAACGAAATGCCTTGCGTTTGTTCTCTTTCCTTGGATCGCCGGCATACCGTTGTTCATTTCTGCTTGCAGCATGCCTTCGAATGACACGCTGGATCTTTTAAAATAAGGGGTGTCTACGTTCGCAATATTATTGGAGATAACCCCTTGCCGAAGATTGGCGGCCTGGATCGCGGTATCAAGCCTGTCAAATCCAACCCCATTCAACAACTGCACTTTAGTTCCCCCCTTAGGCTCATAAGATCTTAATCATTAATGATTCTACAAACAAAAGATAAATCCTCTTTTTTCGACATTTTTTTGCTAATTATTGTCTTTCTTCATGTCTTTCTTACGTCCTAGACAAGAAACCTGTTATCTAATGTCATATATCCTAAGTTTCAAGGAGATTCGACATTATTACAATAAGAAAAAAGCCCTATCTTTCAATACTTTGACATTGTTTTTGTCTAAAAATGTAAATTTTACATATTAATCGTCAAAAGCCAACAAAAATCCAATTCTATTAAAATCAATCACCTTTCTGGGAATTAAAAAGACCACCCGCCTATAATGGCGAAGTGGCCTGAATTTTGTCAGTAATGTGAAAAATGAACAAGGATCGCCTAAATTTACAAAATAAATTGACTAAGGTCTCGATCCTGGGCAATATTTCCTAGTTTTTCCTTTACGTATTCCGGAGTGATCACCATTTTCTCAAGCGTCAGCTCTGGAGCTTCGAAAGACAGATCCTCCAGCAACTTTTCAAGAATGGTATGCAGCCGTCGCGCCCCGATGTTCTCGGTATTCGTATTGACCGAAGCCGCAATACGGGCGATTTCATGAATCGCTGCATCCGAGAACTCAATTTCCAAATTCTCCGTACGCAGCAGCTCAATGTACTGTTTGGTCAGAGCGTTCTCCGGCTCCGTCAAGATCGACACAAAATCCTCCAGCGTCAAACTGCTGAGCTCAACCCGAATTGGAAAACGTCCTTGCAGCTCGGGGATCAAATCGGATGGCTTGGCAATATGGAAAGCCCCCGCGGCGATAAACAAAATGTAGTCGGTTTTAATCGGACCATATTTAGTCATGACCGTTGAACCTTCCACGATCGGCAGAATATCGCGTTGTACGCCCTCGCGGGAAACGTCCGGCCCCGAGCCCTGACCACGACTGGCAACCTTATCGATTTCGTCAATAAAGATGATCCCGGTTTGCTCCGCTCGCGTGACCGCTTCTTGAATCAAATCATCCTGATCGATCAGCTTAGCGGCTTCCTCCTGGGTTAATACCTTACGCGCTTCTTTGACCGCCAATTTTCTCTTCTTGGTCCGCTTCGGCAGCAGACTGCCGAACATTTCCTGCATACTCATGCCAAGTTGGTCGTTCCCTTGACCGGCGAACATATCCATCATCGTTGGCGCATTGTCCTCTACTTCGACTTCTACGATATCATTCTCCATTTGCCCCGCCAGCAATTTGAAACGGACTTGGCGACGACGTTCAGTCAACGTACCGTCTTCTTCTGGCTGCTCTTGGGCAGGAGTGCCGTTTCCGTTACCGCCTCCGAATAACATTTCAAAAGGATTACGTACCCCTTTGGTTTTGTTCTCGGAAGGAACCAGTATGTGAACCAGACGTTCATTCGCCAGCTCTTCCGCTTTGTCTTTCACTTTCTCGGTACGCTCCAGCTTCACCGTACGGATCGCCGTTTCAATCAGATCACGCACCATCGACTCGACGTCGCGACCTACATATCCGACTTCAGTGAACTTCGTTGCCTCCACTTTAATAAAAGGGGCGCCGACGAGTTTAGCGAGCCGGCGGGCAATTTCCGTTTTCCCTACCCCGGTCGGCCCGATCATTAGAATGTTCTTCGGGACGATTTCGTCTTGAACCTCTTCCCGGAGAAGACTACGCCGGTACCGGTTCCGCAAAGCGACAGCTACTGATTTCTTCGCTTGTTTTTGCCCTACAATGTATTTATCCAGTTCAGCCACGATTTGTCTTGGCGTTAAATTTTTATCGGTCATGATTCGTCCCCCCTGAACACGATAGTTTCAACGGAATCTTAAAGCTCCTCAACAATAATGTTATTGTTGGTATAGACGCAAATTTCCGATGCAATCTGAAGGGATTCCCGAGCGATATCTTTGGCTTCAAGACCCTGGCCATGGCGTTTAAGCGCCCTTGCCGCCGACAGCGCGAAATTACCACCTGACCCGATCGCCAGTACATCATCATCCGGTTCGATGATTTCCCCGCCGCCGGAAATCAGCAGCATCCCGGATTTGTCCATGACGATCATCAGAGCCTCCAGCTTGCGCAGCACGCGATCCTGCCGCCAATCCTTGGCCAGTTCCACGGCCGCTCTCTGCAAGTTGCCTTGGTGCTCCTCCAGTTTCCCCTCGAATTTCTCGAATAACGTGATGGCGTCAGCAACCGAACCGGCAAAACCGGCGACCACTTGCCCACGATACAACCGACGGACTTTCTTCGCCGTCTGCTTCATCACGACGTTCTGCCCAAATGTGACTTGGCCATCCCCGGCAATGGCTCCTTTGCCATTATGGCGTACGGCGCAGATCGTCGTGGCGTGAAAAGATAGATCCATGAGTGGTTTAGCACTTCCTTTCTTGAATCTCAACCCTCCCCATCCCTCCCTTACCGTAAGGGAGGGCGCCCGAGGGCCTGCTGCCCTCTGGACTCCCGCAAAGGGAAGAACGTGGGATCGACTGAGGCGCTCCTTCTCGCTGTCCCCGGCGGGGATGCGCTTAACTACGTGCGTGGAACGCTTTCCCTTCGGGAATCGCTTACGTTCTGCTTTATTGGGCTAATTCTATGTGTATGAGTATCCTTGCTTTCAGCATAACCCGTTTCCCCCCTAGATTGCAAAAAAACGGTGGTTTAACCCAACCGTTCTTCTGCCATAAAGGCTCGCAAGCTATTGAGCGCGCGATGAGCGAGCGCTTCGTTTTTCTCCGCTTTCTTGCGGTAGCGGGTGTCTAGCTTAGGGAATAAACCGAAGTTAGCGTTCATCGGCTGAAAGTGCTCGAAGTCCGCGGTAGTGATGTACCGCGCCATGCTGCCGAGCGTCGTATCCTCAGGGAAGACGATCCCTTCGGTATCGGCGGCGGCACGAGCGGCGTTAATCCCGGCGATCAAGCCGGACGCGGCAGACTCGACGTAGCCTTCAACGCCGGTCATCTGACCGGCGAAGAACAACGTCGGCCGAGCCTTCAACTGATACGTTGGCATCATCAGCTTCGGCGAGTTGATGAACGTGTTGCGGTGCATCACGCCATAGCGGACGAACTCGGCATTTTCGAGACCCGGGATCATGGAGAAGACGCGTTTTTGCTCGCCCCATTTCAGGTGGGTCTGGAAGCCTACCAGGTTGTACAAGGTGCCGGCCGCGTTATCCTGGCGCAGCTGCACGACAGCGTGCGGCAACTTACCCGTATGCGGGTTCATGAGTCCAACCGGCTTCATCGGCCCGAACAGTGCGGTCTGCTTGCCTCGGCGCATCATGATTTCGATCGGCATACAGCCTTCGAAATACACTTCCTTCTCGAAGTCTTTCAACTGCGCCACTTCCGCGTTGATTAACGCGTCATAGAAAGCGTCGAATTCCTCTTCTGTCATCGGGCAATTGAGGTAAGCCGCTTCGCCTTTGTCATACCGTGAAGCTAAGTACACTTTATTCATATCGATCGATTCTTTCTCCACAATTGGAGCAGCCGCATCGTAGAAGTAAAAATAGTCCTCACCGGTCAAACGCCGGATCTGCTCCGATAAAGCAGGAGACGTCAGTGGACCTGTCGCAATGACGACGATCCCTTCTGACGGAATCTCCTTGAGCTCCTCATTCACCACTTCGATCAGCGGGTGCTCTCTGAGCGTACGGGTAATTTCCCCGGAGAAACCGTCCCGGTCAACCGCGAGCGCCCCGCCGGCAGGTACCGCGTTACGGTCCGCCGCGCCAAGCACCAGCGAGTTTAGCATCCGCATCTCTTCCTTGAGAACACCAACCGCGTTTGTTAATCCATTGGCCCGCAACGAGTTGCTGCAGACCAGCTCGGCAAATTTATCGGTATGATGCGCCGGGGTTTTGACCACCGGACGCATCTCGTATAAGACCACGGGGATTCCTCGACTCGCGATCTGCCAAGCCGCTTCACTGCCGGCCAGTCCCGCGCCAATGACCGTTACTTTATTCGTCATTCTCTAATCCCCCCAAAATCCTTGCTGAGTTTCTAAGTTGTCGATATCCGCAAATCCTTACAAGACTTATCTCTTAATCATCCGTACCGTCATCGTTGTCCTCGATCGCTTCCACGAAGTCGCAAGCCGTACATTGCAGTTTGCCGCCTTGCTTGTTCCGTTTCTCCACAAGCAGGGAACCACACTTCGGACAAGGCTTCGGCGATGGTTTATCCCACGAAACGAAATCGCACTCCGGATAACGGTCGCAGCCATAGAAGACACGTCCCTTTTTGCTCCGGCGTTCTACGACATGGCCCTCTTTACATTTCGGGCAGGTGACGCCGATATCCTTGACGATCGGTTTGGTATTACGGCAATCTGGAAATCCGGAGCAGGCCAGGAATTTCCCGAAGCGTCCCAATTTATACACCATCGGTTTCCCGCATTTTTCGCAAATTTCATCAGAAACTTCGTCTTCGATTTCGACTTCCTTCATTTCTTCTTCAGCAACGCGAAGCCGCTTCTCGAACGATTCATAAAATTCGCCAAGCACCCGCACCCAATCCTCGGAGCCCTCCTCGACATGGTCAAGGTCCTCCTCCATATGAGCGGTAAACTCAACGTCAAGGATCTCCGGGAAGAACTGTTCGGTCTGCTCAATAAGGAGCTCGCCTAGCTCAGTAGGCATGAATTTCTTCTCTTCGATGGCCACGTAGCCGCGTTTTTGAATCGTCTCCAGGGTAGGCGCATACGTACTTGGGCGTCCGATCCCCAGCTCCTCCAGCGTTTTGACCAAACGTGCCTCGGTGTAACGCGGCGGTGGTTGGGTGAAATGCTGTTTCGGTTCAATTGATTCTTTAACCAACACTTCCCCTTTTTGCAGCGGCGGCAAGAACTTATCATCCTCATTGGCGTTCCCATCGTCGTTGCCTTCCACGTACACCTTCATGAAACCAGGGAAACGAATCTTCGAACCTACCGCGCGGAAGGTCGCTTCACCTACAGCAATATCGACCGACAACGTGTCCAGCACAGCAGATGTCATCTGGCTGGCCATAAATCGATCCCAAATTAATTTATACAACCGGTATTGGTCCCGGCTGGTAAATTCCTTAACGGATTCCGGGTCGCGCATCGCTGATGTAGGACGAATCGCTTCGTGAGCATCCTGTGCGCTGGCCGCTTTTTTGGAATACTGACGCGGCGTTTCAGGTGCAAAGGCCTCACCGAATTTACCCAGGATATATTCCTTCGCTTCCTCTTGAGCCGAGGCGGCAATTCGCGTTGAGTCCGTACGCATATAGGTAATCAGACCAACGGTTCCCTCTTTGCCGAGGTCAACCCCCTCATAGAGCTGCTGAGCGACGGACATCGTCTTCGCTGCGCGGAAATTTAACTTACGGGCAGCCTCCTGTTGCAGGGAGCTAGTCGTAAACGGCGCAGCCGGATGGCGGAGGCGTTCTTTCTCCTTCACTTCGGCCACGCTAAACTTCGCTTTCTCCATCGATTTCAGGATTTCCTGAACCTGCTGTTCGCTTTGCAGCTCCAGCTTTTGGCCTTGGAACTGGTGAAACTTCGCTTCGAACGCAGAATCTCCGGTTTTCAGCTTCGCTGTAATGCTCCAGTACTCTTCCGGAACAAATTCGGAAATTTCGTTCTCCCGATCCAAGATGATTTTCAACGCAACCGATTGTACGCGGCCAAACGACATCCCTTTTTTGATCTTCTTCCAAAGCAGCGGGCTGACCTTGTAACCAACCAACCGATCCAGAATCCGTCTGGCTTGCTGCGCGTTCACAAGATCCATGTTGATCTGACGTGGGGTCTTGAACGCATCTTTCACCGCTTGCTTCGTAATTTCATTAAATACGACGCGGCATGTTTCCGTTTGATCCACGTCCAGAACGTGGGCCAGATGCCAGGCAATCGCTTCGCCTTCGCGATCGGGGTCAGCCGCCAGATAGATTTTTTTTACTTTTTTGCTGGCATCCTTTAATTCTTTTAATACGGAACCCTTCCCACGGATCGTAATATACTTCGGACTGAAGTCGTTCTCTACTTCAACCCCAATTTGGCTCTTGGGCAAATCGCGAACATGACCCATTGAGGCTTTCACGATGTATTTGCTACCTAAGTATTTGCCAATCGTTTTCGCCTTGGCAGGCGATTCCACGATGACGAGTGAATCCGCCACAGGTTCGTCCTCCTCTCAAACAATACGAAACTTCATTTAAAAAATAAAATTGAGTTCAAAAAGTCAGCTTTTCATCACCGAGAAGGTTGGTTGAAACGATATTACTTCGTGATCAAAAGATGGCTTTGTGAACTACCTATCATATAGTCATATATTCGGGCCACTCTTGGTTAGGAATGGACTATATTAACTGGTACACGGAGCCGGGGAGTTGAACCGCCGTTTTTTTCATGATTAAAGATAACAGAACTGAATGTAAAAGTCCAAAATCCCACCCGGTCTGCAAGAGCAAATCATCAAAACTCGTGATGCCCTGCTCCAACATATGGTATATGCGTCGCTCCTCATCTGTCAACTTGTTTCCTGTTACCGCTTCCTTTTTGGATACATTAATAACAGGTAAAATGGCCTCATACTCCTCCCAAATATCCTTGGCTTCGGTGACGATTTTGGCTGCCCCCTGCTTGAGCAGCGACAACGTCCCCCGGCTTTTCGGCGAGGTAACCGGACCAGGGACGGCAAACAAGTCTCGATTGGCATCCAGCGCCCTATCCGCCGTAATCAGCGAACCGCTGCGAGCATCGGCTTCTACAACCACGGTGCCGCGGCTGATCCCTGCGATGATCCGGTTCCGCTGCGGGAACATCCCGGGATGGCCCGGCGTGCCAATCGGATATTCTGAAACGATGAGCCCCTGCTCGACGATCCGGCGATACAGCGAAAGATGCTCCGGAGGATAAGCGACGTCGATGGCGGTGCCTAACACGGCCAAGGTAGGCCCTCCCGCCAGCAAAGCCGCTTCGTGGCATACCCCGTCGATCCCTCGGGCCATCCCGCTAACGATGGTGATTCCACGAGAGGCAAGCTCTCCTGCCAAATCTGTAGCTACCTTCCGCCCATAGGCGGTTGGCAGCCGCGTACCAACCATCGCAACGGAGAGGCTGTGAAGCAATCGTGTATCTCCAAGGGTATACAAAACCCATGGCGGCCGAGCGGTCTCCTTCATTAGAATAGGATACTCCGGATCCAATCGGGTCATTACCCGGATTCCCTTGCTATGGAGCAATTCCAGTCTGTCATCAATCCATTCGGCGGTGAGCTGTGCGGCCATACGCAGCGCCAGCTCCGAGTCCAGCCCTCGCTCCATCCAATCTGCAGCTGTGAATTCTAGGGCATGCTCCCAATCCTCATTGTATTCAACAATTTGCTGCAGCGTTTTATGCCCCACCCCGGGGCATTCATGCAACCCCACCAATACCCACTTCTTCTCCACTCCCTGATCCCTCCTTGGAAATAAAAAAAGCAACCTTCCCAGCCGCTTTCGGCTTAAGAAGGTTGCTTACCTTTGCGAATGATTATATCAAATAAAGATCAATGTGTCGTGCACAAATTCAGAATGCCGCGCTCCTCCAGGACACTCACAAGCGTTGCGCCCATTTCGGACGGGGTTGGCGCCACTTTAATACCGCAGGACTCCAGCTTGGCGATTTTTTCCTTCGCCGTACCTTTCCCCCCGGAAATAATCGCGCCGGCATGACCCATCCGTTTGCCCGGAGGCGCAGTCACGCCGCCGATAAATCCAACGACAGGTTTCGTCATGTTCTTCTGGATCCATTCTGCGGCTTCTTCTTCGGCCGTACCGCCAATTTCCCCGATCATGATGACAGCATGCGTGTCGTCGTCATCATTAAAACGGCGCAAAATATCTATGAACTCCGAACCCTTCACCGGATCCCCGCCGATGCCAACCGCCGATGATTGACCGATGCCACGCGTCGTTAACTGATGCACCGCTTCGTACGTCAACGTGCCGCTGCGCGATACGACGCCGACATGGCCCGGTAAATGGATATATCCCGGCATAATACCGATCTTACATTCGCCAGGCGTGATCACACCCGGACAGTTCGGACCGATCAGGACCGTCTTTTTTCCTTCCATATAACGTTTAACTTTCACCATATCAAGAACCGGAATGCCTTCCGTAATACAAATAACCAAATCCAATTCCGCTTCCACGGCTTCCAGGATCGAATCCGCGGCAAAAGCCGGCGGTACATAAATGACGCTGGCGGTTGCGCCAGTCGCTTCCTTAGCTTCGCCAACCGTGTTGAATACCGGCAGGCTGACGGTTTCGCCGCTCTCTAAGGTGATGTCCACCTTCGTACCACCCTTGCCCGGCGACGTTCCCCCGACCATTTGCGTGCCGTAGTCGAGCGCCCCTTTGGCGTGGAACAACGCGGTTTTCCCGGTGATCCCCTGGGTGATGACCTTCGTATTCTTATCGACCAAAATACTCATATTTCGAGCCTCCCCTTATGGATAGGTGATTGCGTTCTAAATACGACTGTTAGGATACGAGCGCTACGATTTTCTGTGCGCCATCCGCCATCGAGTCCGCAGAGACGATCGCAAGTCCCGATTCGGCCAAAATCTGTTTGCCCAAATCAACGTTCGTTCCCTCCAGGCGCACGACGAGCGGGCGATCCAAACCAACCTGCTTCGCCGCTTCCACGATACCCGAAGCAATGACGTCACATTTCATGATACCGCCGAAAATGTTGACAAAAATGCCCTTCACCTTGGCGTCCGACAAAATGATTTTGAACGCTTCCGTAACCTTCTCAGCTGTAGCGCCGCCCCCAACGTCCAGGAAGTTAGCCGGGTCACCGCCGTAATATTTGATGATGTCCATTGTTGCCATCGCGAGACCCGCCCCATTGACCATACAGCCGATGTTGCCATCCAGTGCGATGTAGCTGAGATCAAACTTCGAGGCTTCAATCTCCTTCTCATCTTCTTCCTCCAAGTCGCGCAATGCCAAAATATCCTTATGGCGGAACAGTGCGTTGGAATCGAAATTGAGCTTCGCGTCGAGTGCCATCACATTTCCGTCACCCGTGACAACCAGCGGATTGATCTCCGCGATGGAGCAATCTTTGTCCACAAATGCTTCATATAAAGCCAACATAAACTGCGAGGCTTTGCCAACCAATTCATTTGGAATGTTAATAGCGTATGCCAACCGGCGCGCCTGGAACGGCGTCAAGCCGATGGCCGGATCGATCGCCTCTTTGAAAATTTTCTCCGGCGTCGCCGCCGCAACCTCTTCGATTTCCGTGCCGCCTTCCTCGGACGCCATCATCGTCACCTGGCCCGTTCCTCGGTCCACAACGACACCGACGTAGTACTCCTTCTTAATATCGCAGCCTTGCTCAATCAAGAGGCGCTTTACTTCTTTGCCCTCTGGCCCCGTCTGATGGGTGACCAATACCTTGCCGAGGATTTCCTGGGCATAGGATCTGACCTCATCCAAATTCTTCGCCACTTTGACGCCGCCGGCTTTACCGCGGCCTCCGGCATGGATTTGCGCCTTGACCACGACAACCGGGGTCTCCAGCGCTACCGCCGCTTCCACAGCTTCCTCGACCGTAAACGCCACACGTCCTTCAGGAACGGCCACGCCGTACTGCTTCAGGACTTCTTTTCCTTGATATTCATGGATATTCATGCGTAAAAATCCTCCTATCAACAGGCGGTATTTAGAGGGTGGTCCCCCTTCTCAAAAACATCAGCTGAAACCCAGAATATTGTACCACTATTTTGAAACGCTTACCTTAAAAAGTTCATGATTTATACACAACTTTTTTATATCGTTTTCATCTCACTTTGAGATGAATAAGTGACGCCGAGAGGTAGAAAGGTCGATTTTTCGTTAACCGCTTTCAAAGCTTCAAAGAGTTGGAATAAAAGGACATCATTCAACCGGATTCATCGAGGAAGACATTTCATTTCTCACTCACGTATCTCGTCATGAGATGAATTTCGATAAAATCCGGCAATTCTGATGAATGCGTAGTTTGTGAGATACACGCTTGCCATATCTCCCACCGTCAGTTAATAGAGTTAAAGAAGCTACCTCTACTGAATTCCCTTTGGTTTCGGAAAACTTGACAATCGTTGCACTTCGTCCTAGAATACGTGTAACTTCATTATCAGGGAGAATAAGGAAGCACCTTTTTCCAAACCGATCTTGCTTTAGCAAGGATCCAAACCGACATGGGAAGAGGTGTTTTTTGGTATGTACGGAAAATTGTACAGCGCTTGCTTATACGGTATCGATGGCGTCATGATCGAGGTTGAAGTCGACTTATCCAGTGGGATCCCTCAGACTAGCATCGTGGGTTTGCCGGACTCTGCGGTCCGCGAAGCGGTCGACCGGGTCCGGGCGGCGATCAAAAATTGCGGGTATCGCTTTCCGCTACAACGTGTCACGATCAATTTGGCGCCTGCCGATCTCCGCAAGGAGGGCTCCGCTTTCGATTTGGCCATTGCCCTTGCGTTACTGGCAGCAAGTGATCAGGTGAGACTACCGCCAGAGGAACGACTGCTCATCATCGGCGAGCTGTCGCTCGACGGGACGTTGCGGCCAGTTCCCGGTGTCTTGTCCATGGTTGATCGGGCGCGGCGCGACGGCTTTAGCGCAGTTCTGCTCCCGCAGGATAATGCCGGAGAAGCCCTGCTGCTAGGAGGCATCCGTGTCTATAGCCTTGGCCATCTTTCCGAGCTGGCTCCTCCCGCAACCGATGATATCCACCAGACAGCAAACGTTCTTCCCCCTCTGCGTTCTACCCAAGGGCAGGAGGGGCAAGCTCCGCTCGTCCTTGAAACATTAAACCACCTCGAGCAGAAACCTACAGCCCAGGGTTCGACGGCCGATATGCCCCCATTGCTCGATTACAGCGATGTTCTGGGCCAAAGGCATATCAAACGTGCACTGACGATTGCTGCCGCCGGATTTCACAATATCGTGCTAATCGGACCGCCGGGCACAGGTAAAACGATGCTGGTACAAAGGCTTCCTTCCATCCTGCCGCCCTTGACGTCGGAAGAATCGCTGGAAGTCACGAAAATTTATAGCTCCGCCGGCAAGCTCAACGACTCAGGGCAAGGGCTGATCCTGAGCCGCCCCTTCCGTTCGCCGCACCATACGATCTCCGCCGGAGGCCTCATTGGAGGAGGCGGAATTCCAAAGCCAGGCGAAGTCAGCCTCGCCCACCATGGGGTCCTGTTCCTTGACGAATTACCAGAGTTCTCCAGAGGTGTGCTGGAGGTGCTGCGCCAACCGCTGGAGGATCGCATCGTCACGATCAGTCGTTCCCGGGCGTCGTTCACTTTCCCGGCTCATTTTCTGCTGGCAGGGTCTTTAAATCCTTGCCCGTGCGGCTATCTTGGCGCAGAACCTCCGTTGCCGCAGTGCACCTGTACCCCCTGGCGTATCGTCCAATACCGCGAAAAAATATCCGGCCCGTTGTTGGACCGGATCGATATGCAGGTGGAAGTCCCCCGTCCTCAGCGTTGGCAGGAGGATCCCCAGCCCCTGGGCTCTGCGGCGATGCGAGACCAGGTGATGGCGGCCGAGCGCATCCAACAGGATCGCTATCACGGGAGCCGAATCAGCCGGAACAGCGAATTGTACGGCAGCCTGCTGCGCCGATTTGCCCCGTTGAACCCCGATGCCGCCAAGCTGCTGCAGGTTTCCTTCGAAACGCTGGGGCTCAGCATGCGGGCCTATGACCGGATCATCAAGTTATCCCGAACCATCGCCGATTTGGACGGGGAGACGAGTATCCGGGCCGAACATGTGGCGGAAGCCATCCAGTATCGCCAGTTGGATCGCCGGCAAGAGATTGCAGGATGAGTCTATGACCTATTGAGACAACGGGACTTAGAAAGCAGCCTGAATATGCTCCAGCGCAAGCTCCTCGTCTCTCCCAAACGTGACGGCCACCACGTCAAAGCGAATATTGGCGTCAGATAACCCTGTACGATGAAGATAAACGGCGGCCGTATCCCGAACCTGTTTGATTTTACGAGCCGTAATTGATTCAGCCGGCGTGCCAAAAGCCGCAGCCTGTTGGCTGCGGCTCCGTACTTCTACGATGACAAGCGTAATCCCTTGACGAGCGATGATATCAATTTCCCCAGTACGGCAACGCCAATTTCGCTCCACTACGGTATACCCCTGCGATAACAGGTGCTCACAAGCGGCTTGTTCCGCTTTGCGGCCGCGATCCTTCCGATCGTCCGTTCTTCGCCCATTTACACCGTGGTTACTCAAGGAACAACCCTCTTTCCGCCATTTTATCGGATCTATAAATAAAGGTTAGAATTTCAGCTACCAGGTCGTACAATTCGGTAGGAATCTGCTGGTCCAGATCCAGCTTGGACAACACCTCGACCAAGGCGGCATCCTCTTGAATCGGAATCCCGTGTTCTAAGGCCGCGTCCAAAATCTGATCCGCAACTAGTCCTTTGCCTTTGGCGACGACCACCGGAGCTTCTCCCTGGCCTGGATCGTATTTAAGAGCGACCGCTTTTTTGAAAGCCAGGTCGGAGGCATGCGGGTTCTCCTTCATACGCGGTAATCCACCCCTTTGTATACGCTAGGCGCATAAGACATAGGCAGACTGAAATCCGCCTCGGCGCCTTCCGCACCCGTTGGTTGAATCAAAGGTTCGGCCTTTAGCGACAATAACCGATACCCCGCATTCTCTAACGCCAGGCCCACTTCTTCTTGACGAGATTCGAGAAAAGCGCCGGTCGCTTCCTTCTCACTGTAAATTTTGAGCAGTACTTTCTTGTCGGCGACCTGCACGTCCACCATGATCTGACCCAGCGCCTTCATCTGCAAATCGAACCACAGCCGGCAATTGTCCGGATCCAGCTCGCCTTTGCGTCCGCGCCGCGACTCGATGTGTACTGCGGCGGTTTGTCGACCGTCCGGACCGATAAAGGGCAGGAACATCGTGACCTGCGCGAACGGCGCCGTCCGGTCCGTATTGAGCAGCAGCTGCTGTCCGGTCAACTGCTGGACGAGCTGGCGCGCCGCCTCTTGGAGCGGCGCGGGCAGATCGTCTGAGGCCATCACCTGCAGGAGAAGGCCCTTCAGCGTCTCGTGCGCAGCCGTGCCCGATGCCGGTGTGCCGCCGACGCTGCTGTTGCGAGCAGCGGCGACGGCAGCGGCTTCATCGGCGCTGCCCGGCGGCTGCGCCGGGGTTTGGCCCGCGCGCGCATCCGCCAGCGCGGCCGGGTCTTTCCCGGGCGGTGTCAACCCCTCGCCCGGGGTTGCGCCGCCCGCCGCTGC